>CAWKDX010000005.1:0-143270 GCA_963848485.1 uncultured Acidimicrobiia bacterium | reverse complement strand
CTGCACACCTCGCCCGAATTCGCGGCCAAGAAGCTGCTGGCCGCCGGGGAGACGAAGATCTTCGATTTCGCCCGCGTCTTCCGCAATCGCGAGCGCGGGCCCCTGCATGCGCCCGAATTCACCATGCTGGAATGGTATCGCGCGCGTGAGACCTATGACGCGGTGATCGCCGACACGCTGGCGCTTGTCGGCCTCGCCGCCGTACCACCGGCATGGCCCATTTTTCCTTCCGCGGCCGCATATGCGATCCGCGCGCCGAGGCCGAACGCCTGACGGTCGCGGATGCCTTCCAGCGTCATGCCGGCATCGACCTGTTCGCCACGCTCGGCCGCGCCGGCGAGGGCGATCGTGCCGGCTCGCCCCGCCGCCAGCATGGCGGGCATCGCGCATGGCGGATGACGACACCTGGTCCGACATCTTCTCCAAGGTGCTGGTGGCGAAGATCGAGCCGCGCTCGGCAATGGCCGGGCGACGGTGCTCTATGAATATCCGCGCCGCGAGGCGGCGCTTGGCCCGCGCCAGCGAGGCACGATCTGCGTGTGGCCGAGCGCTTCGAGCTTTATGCCTGCGGCGTCGAACTCGCCAATGGCTTTCGGCGAGCTGATCGATCCCTTCGAGCAGCGCAAGCGCTTCGAGCGGAGATGGCCGAAAAGCAACGCGTCTATGGGAGCGCTATCCGATCGACGAGGATTTCCTCGTTGCCCTTGCCCACATGCCGCCGGCCTCCGGCGTGGCGCTGGGCTTCGACCGCCTTGCCATGCTGGCTGCGGGCGCCCGCACCATATCGACGACGTGATCTGGACCCCGGCCTAGCGGGCGTTGAAAGACAAACGATGAAGCCAAGCATATGGTCACTCGCACGGCGGGCGAGATACCGCCGAGCCTCTCCCGACGATGAGCCCCTCTTGCGGAGGTTGCTGCCCGCTATCCGATGGCATTACCGCCGCGATGGCCGCGCTGATCGACCGCGCGCCCCGCGCGATCCCATTGCCCGCCAGTTCCTGCCCGATGTGGGCGAGCTGGAAACCACGCCCGCAGAGCGCCGATCCCATCGGCGACGACGCCCATTCGCCCGTGGCCGGCATCGTTCATCGCTACCGCGACCGCGTGCTGTTCAAGCTCACCTGTCTGCCGGTCTATTGCCGCTTCTGCTTCCGCCGCGAAATGGTGGGCCCGCCAGCGAACGCGCTGTCGCCTGACGCGCTGGACGCCGCGCTCGATTACATCGCGGCGCACCCCGAAATCCGGGAGGTCATCCTCACTGGCGGCGATCCGTTCATCCTGTCGTCGCGCCGCATGCCGCGGTGATGCGAGCGCTCGCCGCGATCGCGCATGTCAAGATCCTGCGCTGGCACACCCGCGTGCCGGTCGTCGAACCGGCGCGCGTCACGAGAGATTTGGTCGCGCGCTGATGGTCGCGGCACGGCCACCTATGTCGCGCTGCATGCCAATCATGCGCGCGAATTCACGCCGGCCGCGCGCCATGCCTCGCCGGATGCGATGCCGGCATTCCGATGGTCGCGCAAACCGTGCTGCTGGACGGCGTCAACGATATGCGACACGCTGGGCGCTGATGCGCGCCTTCTCGAGTACCGCATCAAGCCCTATTACCTGCACCATCCCGATCTCGCGCCCGGCACATCGCATCTGCGTACCGATATCGAAACCGGCCAGAAACTGATGAGAGCGATGCGGGGGCGTCTTTCCGGCCTATGCCAGCCGACCTATGTGCTCGACATTCCCGGCGGCCACGGCAAATCGCCGATCGGCCCGAACTACCTCGCGCGCGAAGGCGCAAGCACCATTGTCGAGGATTTTAAAGGCGCGCGGCACGCTTACGCGGGCGGCTAGCGGAGTCAGTTAGTGGTGGATCGATACCAGATCCAAAAGCGCGGCGGCGACGGCGAGACCGGCAAAGCCGATGAACACGACCGCGATCATCGCGTTCCACACGAACGACATGTCGCGCCGCAAAGCCGCTACTACGTTCTTGCTGTTCATTTTCATGGCCTGACGTCCCGAGCTTAGAGCTGACGTGGAGAGCTTCATCCTTATGGGCGGCACATGCTTACGCCCAAGGAATCATCCGGCCTATAATTTCTACGTTAAATTGTAGGTGGAATGCGACGTATCTTCGCATGCCTGTCATGAGCAGGTTGCGACGGTATTTGGTGGCGGTTTTTGGCCGGCAGAGTTGGCGTCCCCAACGGGATTCGAACCCGTGTCGCCGCCGTGAAAGGGCGGTGTCCTAGGCCTCTAGACGATGGGCGCTTGATGCCGTTGGCAGTGGCGCTCCCTATAGAGAGCTTCGCCGCCAACGGCAAGTCAGTGGGAATGCGACGGAATAATCGCCGAATTCACGCCGAAACCGGCGCGATTTCTACCATTTGCCGATATTCGGCATCGATTTCCACGGCTCCTGCGGCGGCTTGGGAGTCGCCCTTTTGCAGGATCTCGATCGAGGTGATGATCGGGCGAGCGCACGAAGGCCATGTTGCCGTCGCGCGGCGGCCGGTTGATGGTGACGCCGGCTTTCATCAGTTTCTCGCAGGTGGCGTAGATGTCGTCGACCTCTATAGGCGAGATGGCCGAAGTAGCGCGCCTCGCCATAGTCCTCGGTGGCCCAGTTGATCGCCGTCGGCCGACGGTGCGGTGCCGCGCACCCGCAGGTCGCCGCCGACGTTCACGCAGGCACCGTCCGCTCCGGCTGCGATCAGCTCGTCGACGACGAGGTCCGCGGCGAGACCCTTGCCGATGCCGCCGAGATCGATCCGGAGTCCCGGGGGCAGCGTGACGGCACCGACGACATGATCGATCTCGATCTCCCGGCATCCGGGCGCCGGCATCGGGACGTCGTCGGTCACAGCCCGGGGGTCGGGCTCGAGCAGAGCGAAGTCGCGGTCGTACCCCGACGCCTCCAACGCAGCCAGCACCGTCGGGTCGAACCGGCCATCGGTGGCCCGCCACGCCTCGACCGCAGCCGCTACGGCGACGCGGGTGTCGTCCGAGACCAGCACCGGACGACCGTCGGCACGATCGAGCCGACTCAGCTCGCTTTCGGGGAGGAAGCGGCTCCAACGGTGCTCGAGCTGGTCGATGCGGGCCCGCGCGTCGAGGTCGAGGCCGGACGGGCCGCCGATCACGATGACGTGGACGTCACTGCCCATCGCGCGAAAGCGCGACGAACTCTGCGTGGGGGTGCCGAGCATCGGGCTGGTCAGCTCGTCTTCGTGGTCGTCACCGGTGCCGGGCGGGGCGCCGGTGCCGACGCGACCGGTGCGGGTGCGACCGCGACCGGGGCCGAGGCCGGGGCCGCCACCGGAGCGGACGCCGCCGGCGCCGCGGTGCGGGCGGCCACCGGCGCCGAGCTGTTGGTGCTGCCGCTGACCGATGCGCCCGACACGGCGGGACCGGCGGCCGCGGGAGCCGCGGCGGGCTGGTGGACGATCACCACGACCTGCCGGGGCGGCGTGGTCGCGACGACCGGCTGGCTCACGGGCGCGGTGGCTGTCGGCGCCGACAGGTTCAGCGCGGCGATGAGGCTGAACAGCGCGGTCCCGCTGAGGCCCGCGGCGACGATGCGACTCGTCGCCGCCGGGTGCCGGCGCCGCCGCGAGCGGGCCGGGGGGCCGGATCTGGCCTGCGAGCGCCGCGGCGCGGCGAGCGAGGTCGGGGTCAGTCATCGTCGTGGTCGTGGGTGGTGGTCGCCGATTCGTGGCCGCGTCGTCGTCCCGCGTGCGCGGTGCCCGTCGCGGCGCCCTGGTTGTCGGTGACCGCCGGGCTCGCAGCCCCGGCGGTGGGCGTGCTGGTCCCGGTAACCCCGGAGCCCGCACTCACGTTGTGATCTTCGGCGCGGCCGGAGCCCGAGTGGTGATCCTCGTTCGACCCGGAGTCGGGCGCGGTCGTCGCGACGGGTGCGGGCGCCGGGTCGGTGACGATGATCGTCTTGGTCGTGGTCCGCGCGGGGCTGGCTCACGTCGATCGGGCTGAGCTTGCCGACCTTAGAGCCGGTGTCGGCGAGGCCGAACAGGCCCATGCTCGAACCGAGTGCGACGACCGCGGCGGAGGCGGTCAACGAGATCGCGCCCACAGTGGCGAGGGTCTTGCGTCGGTCCATGAGATGTTCCTTCGTCTCGGCGTTGGTCTCGAACGTCGTGGGTTCCACGGTAGGGACCCGCGCCCAAGCCGGGCCCCGAGAACTTCCAAGATTGGGTCAAGAGTCCCTGCTGACGGGCCGGGTCGTGTGCGAGGGTGTCCCCATGCGGGTCTTGATGGTCGAGGATGACGATTCGATCGCCGTCCCCCTGGCTCGGGGGCTCGAGCGCGAAGGCCTCGAGGTCGCGCGCGCGGCGAACGGAGCCGAGGCGCTCGCCGCGGAGGACTACGACGTCGTGCTCCTCGATCTCGGCCTGCCCGACATCGACGGATTCGAAGTGTGCCGACGCTTGCGCGCCCGCTCCGACGTGCCGATCATCGTCGTGACCGCACGCGGCGACGAGGTCGACCGGGTCGTGGGGCTCGAGCTCGGTGCGGACGACTACCTCGTCAAGCCGTTCGGGTTCCGAGAGCTGCTCGCGCGCATCCGCGCGGTGACGCGCCGCTCGCAGCTACGCCCGGAGGATCTTGCGCCCCGATCAGTCGGCGCGCTGACGATCGATCGTCGGACCCACCAGGTCACGATGGCGGAAGAGCTGCTCTCGCTGACCCCGAAGGAGTTCGACCTGCTCGCGCTCCTCGCGGAGGAGCCCGGCACCGTCTTCGCCCGCGCGCAGATCCTCGAGGAGGTGTGGGACGCGCACTGGTACGGACCCACCAAGACCCTTGACGTCCACGTGGCCGCGTTGCGCAAGAAGCTCGGGGACGCGGCATGGATCGAGACCGTTCGCGGCGTCGGGTTCCGGCTCGTCGAGCCGTCGACCGGCACTGCTGCCGAGTCATAGCGCCGCCGCCCGCCCGTGCGCCGGCGCCTGCTCATCAGCTATCTGTCAATCACCGTCTTCGTGTTGCTCGTCCTCGAGATCCCTCTGGGCTTCGCCTACGCGCAGTCGGAGCGGCGCCGGCTGACGAGCGCGGTGCAGCACGACGCGCTCGCGTTGTCCATCCGGGCCGAGGACGCGCTCGAGAGCAACAGCATGTCCCGGTTGCAGGCCGTCGTCGACGACTATCAGCGGACACCGGCGGTCGCGTCGTGGTGGTCGGCAAGGACGGGTCGCTGCTCGCGGACTCCGACCCGCTCCGGGCCGGGGCCGCGAAACTTCTCGAGCCGCCCGGAGCTCAAAGCCGCCTTGCTCGGGAAGGAGACCAGCGGTACCCGGCACTCGAACACGCTCAAGGAGACGCTGCAGTACTTCGCGGTCCCGATCGTCGAGAGCAACGCGCCGATCGGCGCGCTGCGAGTGACGTACCCGACGTCGTTCGTCGACGCGCGCATCCGCCGCACCTGGTTGGTGCTTGCCGGTGTGGGCGCGATCGTCCTCGCGGTCGTGTTCCTCGTGAGCCTGCGGCTCGCCCGGCAGGTGACCCGGCCGCTCGACGAGCTGGAGCGTGCGGCGCGCCGGCTCGGCCAGGGTGATCTGACGCACGTTCCCCCGTGCCGTCCAGCCCGAGGAGATCAGCGAGCTCGCGGAGTCGTTCAACCGGACCGCCGGGCAGGTTGCAGGAGCTCGTGTCGTCACAACAGGCGTTCGTGGCGGACGCGTCGCACCAGCTGCGGACACCGCTCGCCGCCCTCCGGCTCCGGCTCGAGAACCTCGAAGGCGAGATGGAGCCGGCATCCGAACCCGCGCGTGAAGACGTGCGGGGCTCGCTCGCGGAAGTCGCGCGCCTGTCCCGCCTCGTGGACGGGCTGCTCGAGCTCGCCCGGGCCGAGCGCGGCACGGATCCGTCGCCGCCGGTCGAGCTCGGTCCGCTCGTCGACGGCCGGGTCGAGGCCTGGTCGGCGCTGGCGGGCGAACGCAACGTCACTCTGGTCGCGGAGCTCGAAGACCACCTCGTGGTGCGCTCGGCGCCGGGGCGCCTGGAGCAGGTGCTCGACAACCTCCTCGGGAACGCGTTGGAGGTCGCGCCGCCGACCACCGCGGTGCGCATCACCGGGCGCCGCCGGGCGACCGCGTCGAGCTCGCGGTGCTCGATGCGGGCCCGGGCATGACGCCGGACCAGCGGGCGCACGCGTTCGACCGCTTCTGGCGGCCGCCGGGGCCGAGCGGGAACGGCGGCTCCGGGCTCGGACTCGCGATCGTGCAGCACCTCGTGACCGCCGACGGCGGGACGATCCAGCTCGATCAGTCGCCCGAGGGCGGCCTGGCCGCCCGGGCGTCCTCAGGCGGAGGTAGCGCGGCTCGGCTTGCGGTCGCGCGACGGCGCCGGGTCGGCGCCGACCTCAGGGTGGCCGATGCGGGTGCGGTCGACCAGCTCCGCCAGCGTGTAGCCGGCGAGCAGCTTGCCCATCTCCTCGGAGACTCCGACCCAGACCTCCTGCAGGACGCAATGGCCTTCGCAGTGGTCGTGCTCACCCATCAGCGTCGTGAGCGGACCGTCAACCGCCGCGAGGATCTCCGCGACCGTGATCTCTGCCGGCGGGCGTGCGAGCACGTAGCCTCCGCCGACGCCGCGCTTCGATCGTACGAGCCCCGCACCCTTCACCGCGAGCAGGATCTGCTCGAGGTACGGCTGGGGGAGGTTCGTGCGCTCCGCGATCTCCTTGACGGACGTCGGGCGCTCCGACTCGTGCAGCGCGAGCGAGAGCAGCGCGCGGGCCGCGTAGTCACCACGAGTCGAGACCTTCACCCACCCATGGTCGCATACCTCCCGTCCCGAGTACCTTCGACCGATGGAGCCGGAAGTGGAGCCGGTGAAGGCTGCCTACGGAGCCGGATCCCTCGATCAGATCGTGCCGTCGCTGCTGCAGGGCCGCGCCGCGACCCTGGATCCCCGAACCGGTCAAGGGCGCGACCTCGGTCGTCCTCCTCGTGCTC
The DNA here is from genome assembly GCA_963848485.1 of uncultured Acidimicrobiia bacterium. Taxonomy (GTDB): domain Bacteria; phylum Actinomycetota; class Acidimicrobiia; order IMCC26256; family JAENVU01; genus Chersky-806. The sequence continues at coordinate 136,296 of CAWKDX010000005.1, read as the reverse complement.
GACGGCCTCGGTTGGGCCCAGCTCGACGCGCACCGGGCCGACGTTCCTGAGCTCGGCGCGATGGTCGGCGGTGCGATCACGAGCGTCACTCCGTCCACGACCGCCGCCGCCCTGACCTCCCTCGCCACCGGGATGGCGCCGGCCGCGCACGGCGTCGTCGGGTTCCGGATGCGGGTCGACGACTCGGTGCTCAACGTCCTGCGGTGGCAGGTCCCGTACGGCCGGCGCGCGCCCGACCCGTTCTCGGTCCAGCGCCACACCGCGTTCCTCGGCCGCCCGGTCCCGGTGATCACGAAGAAGGAGTTCCGCAGGACCGGCTTCACCGAGGCGCACCTGCGCGGGAGCCGGTTCTTCGGCTGGAGCACCACGGCAGTGCTCGTGGAGCACTGCCGACGGCTGGTCGGCCACGACGAGCGCTTCGTCTACGCGTACTACCCGGGCGTCGACACCGTCGCCCACGAGTTCGGGCTGCACGACGAGTACTACCTCGCGGAGCTGGCGTTCGCGGACGAGCTCGTCGGTCGGTTGCTCGATGCGCTCCCCTCGCACGCGACGCTCGTCGTCACCGCCGATCACGGGCAGGTGCACGTCGGCGACAACTGGGTCCCGCTGCACCCGCTCCGCGAGATGTTCAAATTCTGCGCGGGGGAGGGCCGGTTCCGCTACCTCTATGCGAACAAGGGCGCGGCGGCCGAGCTGCTCGAGGCGGCTCGCGACGAGTTCGGGGACCAGGCGTGGGTCTTCTCGCGCGACCAGCTGCTCGACGAGGGCTGGCTCGGCCCGGGTCCGGTCATCGCCTCGATCCGGCGCCGGGTCGGCGACGTGATCCTGGCCCCGCGCGGCTCCAGCGCCTTCGTGGACCCGGATCTGCCGAACGAGGCCAACCTGGTCGGCGCCCACGGGTCGCTGACCGCCGACGAGATGTTCGTCCCCCTGATCGCCGCCCGGGGCCGGGGGCGTCGGGAGCCGGCGCCCTGCAGTTGGCCCTGGTCCTCGGCCGGGGCCTCGTCTACCCTGAGTTACAGCAGTGTGATTCGTCCACAAGTTGTCCACAGGTGTCCACGGGCTGTGAGTAAGTCGTTCGTCCATCTCCACGTGCACACCGAGTACTCGATGCTCGACGGAGCCTCGCGGATCGGCGACGTCGTCGCGGCCGCGGCCCAGGACGGTCAACCCGCGATCGGGATCACGGACCACGGCAACATGTACGGCGTCCTCGACATGTACCAGGCCGCGCGCGACGCCGGCATCATCCCGATCATCGGTACCGAGCTCTACCAGGCCTTCGAGCACCGCACCGAGCGCCTGGCGCGCGAAACAGCAAGGTGGACGACTCCGGCGGCGAGGTCGAGGGCGGACGCAAGGCCTACTACCACCTGACCGCGCTCGCGGAGACGCTGACCGGCTACCGCAACCTCATCCAGCTCTCGAGCCGCGCGTACCTCGAGGGCTACTACCAGAAGCCCAAGGTGGACTGGGAGCTGCTCAGGACCACCACGAGGGGATCATCGCGACGACGGGCTGTCTCGGCGGCCAGGTGCTCCAGGCGCTCCTGAAGGACGACGAGGCGGGCGCACTCGCGGTTGCCGGCCGGCTCCAGGACATCTTCGGGCGCGACAGCCTCTTCGTCGAGCTCCAGGACCACGGCATCGCGGACCAGCAGCGCACGAACCCCAAGCTGCATGGAGATCGCGCGAGCGATCGACGCGCCCCTCCTCGCGACGAACGACAGCCACTACACGCATCAGGGCGACGCCATGGCCCACGACGCGCTGCTGTGCGTGCAGACGAACGCGAAGATCCACGAGGAGAACCGCTTCAGGTTCCACGGCGACCAGCACTACTTGAAGCCCGCGGCGGAGATGCGCAGCCTCTTCGACGAGGTGCCCGAGGCCTGCGACTCCACGCTCTGGATCGCCGAGCGGGCGAACGTCGAGCTCGAGTTCGGCAACCCGGTGCTGCCGAGCTTCCCGGTGCCGGAGGGCCACACCGAGAAGACCTACCTCCGCGAGCTCACGATGGAGGGCGCGAAGGAGCGCTACGGCCGTTCTCCGGCCGCCGTGGTGCTCGAGCGACTGGAGCACGAGCTCAACGTCATCGAGTCGATGGGCTTCTCCGCCTACTTCCTCATCGTGTGGGACATCGTCCACTACGCGAAGTCGCGCGGGATCCGGGTCGGGCCCGGCCGGGGGAGCGCGGCGGGATCCTGCGTCGCGTTCTGCCTGCGCATCGTGGACATCGATCCGATCAAGTACGACCTGCTGTTCGAGCGGTTCCTCAACCCGGGTCGCAAGCAGATGCCCGACATCGACATGGACTTCGACTCCCGCTACCGCGGCGAGATGATCAAGTACGTGTCGCAGCGCTACGGCGCGGACCACGTCGCGCAGATCGTGACGTTCTCCACCATCAAGGCGCGGGCCGCGGTGCGCGACGCGGCCCGGGTGCTCGACTACCCGTACGGTCTCGGCGACAAGATCGCGAAGCTCATGCCGCCGCTGATCATGGGGCGTGACACGCCGCTGAACGCGTGCTTCGAGAAGAACCCGAAGTTCGAAGACGGCTACAAGATGGCCGCCGACCTCCGCGAGTTCTACGAATCGGATCCGGATGGCAAGCGCGTCATCGACGTCGCGAAGGGTCTCGAAGGCCTCCGTCGCCAGGACGGCATCCACGCCGCCGCCGTGGTGATCACCCGGGAGCCGTTGACCGAATACCTGCCGGTCCAACGCAAGCCCGAGCCGGGCGGGACCATCGAGGACGCACCCGTCGTCACGCAGTACGAGATGCACGGGGTCGAGGACCTCGGCCTGCTCAAGATGGACTTCCTCGGCTTGCGCAACCTCGACGTCATCGAGATCACGCTCGAGCTCGTCGAGCAGTCCACCGGCCGGCGTCCGTCCATCGACGAGGTTCCCCTCGACGACCCGAAGACCTTCGAGCTGTTGCGCGCCGGCGACACCATCGGCGTGTTCCAGCTCGAAGGCGGCCCGATGCGCGCGCTGATCCGATCCGTCGCGCCGTCGAGCTTCGAGGACGTCTCCGCGGTGATCGCGCTCTACCGCCCGGGGCCGATGGCCCAGAACTGGCACAACGAGTACGCGGACCGCAAGAACGGGCGCAAGCCGGTGACGTACCCGCATCCCGCGCTCGAAGAGCTGCTCGCTCCGACCTACGGGCTGATGGTGTACCAGGAGCAGCTGATGCGCCTGAGCCAGCAGCTCGCGGGCTACTCGCTCGAGGACGCCGAGAACCTGCGCAAGGCGACCGGGAAGAAGATCCGCGAGCTCATCGTGAAGGAGCGCTCGAAGTTCGTCGACGGATGCGTGGCCCAGGGTCACGAGCGCGCGTTCGGTGAGCAGATGTTCGACACCATCGAGCCGTTCGCGGACTACTCGTTCAACAAGTCGCACACCGTCGGGTACGGGCTGGTCACGTTCCAGACCGCGTACCTCAAGGCGAACCACCCGCGCCAGTACCTCGCGGCGCTGCTCACGAGCGTGAAGGGCGACAAGGACAAGTCGGCGATCTACCTGAACGAGTGCCGCCAGATGGACATCCCGGTGCTCGTCCCCGACGTCAACGAGTCGGCGATGGACTTCGTCGTGCGCCGGTCCGTCACCGGGACGACTCCGGAGGGCGAGCCGATCGAGGTCGATGCGATCCGCTTCGGCCTCTCCGCGGTGCGCAACGTCGGTGAAGGTGTCGTCGCCAAGCTCATCGAGGCGCGCGACGAGGGCGGTCCCTTCACCGACTTCTACGACCTGTGCGAGCGCGTGGACCCGTCGGCTCTGAACAAGCGGACGGTGGAGTCGCTGATCAAGGCGGGCGCCTTCGACTCGCTCGGGCACCCGCGCCAGGGCCTGTTCCTCGTCTACGAGGAGATCGTCGACGTCATCCTCGCCCGCCGACGCGAGCGCGATGCCGGGATCATGAGCCTGTTCGGCGACGCGACGTCCGGCAACGACGACGTCGCCGCGAGCTTCGACCGTCCCCCGATCCCGGACCAGGAGTTCTCGAAGACCCAGCGCCTCGCGTTCGAGAAGGAGATGCTCGGCCTCTACGTCTCGGACCATCCGCTCATGGGTGCCGAAGCTGCGCTGCGCCGGTTCGCCGACACGACGCTGACCGAGCTCAAGGAGATGCGCGAAGGCGAGATGCGCACGGTCGGCGGCGTCGTCACCGCGCTCGCCCGCAAGTACACGAAGCGCGGCGACCTCATGGCGACCTTCGTGCTCGAGGACCTCGGTGGCGCGGTCGAGGTCATGGTCTTCCCGAAGACGATGGCGAGCTACGGCGAGCTGCTCGACCGAGGACGCGATCGTGTGCGTGAAAGCCCGCATCGACATGCGGGAGGACGCGGCGAAGCTCATCGCGATGGAGATCACCCAGCCTCCGCTCGTGATCGACGGTGGCCAGCCCGTGCGCATCCGCACCCGGCCCGGCGCGCTCAACGACCCGAAGGTCGCCCGGCTGAAGGAAGTGCTCCTCGCCCACCCGGGTGACAGTCCCGTGCTCGTCTACATCGAGGGCGCGGAGAAGACGACGGTGGTCTCACTCGGCGACGACCATCTCGTGTCGGATCGCAATGGGCTCTTCGCCGAGCTCCGGGTCCTGCTCGGTGCGGATTGCATCCTGGCGCCGGACACCGCTCAGGCGCTGATCACCAAGCGGTAGCCGACGTCCAGCTGGGGCTGATCTCTCAGCCCGGGGTGGCGCTCGTCCCAGGCGCCGGACGCGAGGTCGCCCGCGAGCCGGGCGATGCGTTCTTCGACCAGGGCCTGGTCGAGAAGGGCGCAGCAGGAGATGCCGGCGCGCACGGTCGGGTCGAGGTAGGCCTCCGGCCGGGCCCAGTAGGCGGCGTAGAACCCGTCTTCGCAGTCCGCGGGCACGGGCACTGCTTCGACGCGGGTCGGACCGAGGACTTCGGCGAGCGCCGGCAGCGTCGGGCCCGCGAACAGGCTCGTCGGTCACGGTCTCCGGGAAGTACTCGCTGCACGAGCCACCAGTGATACGCCTCGGGATCCCAGGTGAGCATCACGACCCGCCCGGCGACCCGCTGCACCTCGGCGAGGCCGGCGCGCCAGTTCGACCAGTGGTGGATCGTGAAGATGGCCGAGCGCGGCATCGAACGCGCCGTCGGCGAAGGGCAGGTGCTCGGCCACCCCACGGGCGACGGGCGCGGACCCGGCCCGTCGTTGCGCCAGCATCACGGGCGACGGCTCGAGGGCCGCGACGACCGGCCCGGCCGTCTCGTAGGAGCCGGTCCCGGCGCCGATGTTCACGATCCGCCGGGCGTCGCCGAGCGCGGACCGGATCTGGGCCTCGATCCGCGGATCGGCGTCGGCGCGTTGCCGTGTACGTCACACCGATCTCGTCATATCGGGGGCTCATGGTGTCGTCACGCTAGGCGCAATCGTCGCGACCGTTGACCGAGGTTTCTTGCCGCGCGGCGCGTCCGTGCAAGGATCACCGTCGTGAAGATTGGTGTGTTGGGGGCAACCGGACCGGCGGGCAAGGGCTTGGCGGCCCGGCTCGCAGACGTCGGCCACGAGGTGCTGGCCGGATCGCGTGAGCGAGCCAAGGCCGAGGCGACCGTGCACGAGCTGCGCGAGCGGTGGGGTGACCGGGTGGCGGACATCACGCCCTCGAACAACGTGCAGGCGTGCGACGCCGAGATCGTGGTCCTCGCAGTGCATGCCGACGCGGCGCTGGCCACGGCGAAGTACTTCGCCGACGATCTCGACGGCAAGATCGTCGTCTCCATGGCGAACCACCTCGTGCGCAACGGCACCGAATTCAATGCCGTGCTGCCGCCGCACGGCTCGCTCGCCAAGGAGATGCAGGCGCTGCTTTGGCGCTCGCAGATCGTCACCGCGTTCCATCTCGTACCTGCGGCCGAGTTCGCCGACCTCGACAACAAGATGGAGAGCGACGTGGTCGCGTGCGGCGACGACGATACGGCGCACGGCAACGCTCATGAAGATCATCGAGAGCATCCCCGACCTGCGTGCCTTCGACGGCGGATCGCTCGAGAACGCGGTCGGCATGGAGACCTTCGCCGCCGTGATGCTCACGATCAACATCCGGCACAAGGTGCGGGCCGGTCTCCGGCTCAGCGGCATTTCGTGACGACGATCCAGCTGTACGACACCGCGCGGCGGGCGATCGTCCCGTTCGCTCCGGATCACGTCGTGCGGATGTACGTGTGCGGCATCACGCCCTACGACTCGACCCACCTGGGCCACGCGGCGACCTACCTGACCTACGACGTCCTCACTCGCCGGCTCGAGGAGCTCGGTCACGAGGTGCGGATGGTCCGCAACATCACCGACGTCGACGACTCCATCCTCCCGAAGGCGCGCGAGCTCGGGATCCCGTACCTCGAGCTCGCGGAAGCCGAGATCAAGCGTTTCCGCTCGGACATGGACGCGCTCGGCATGCGGCCGCCGTTCGCCGAGCCGCGCGCGACGGAGACCATCGAGGAGATCGTGTCGATCGTCGAACGGCTGCTCGACTCCGACCACGCCTACCTGACGCACGGCACGGCCTACTTCGACGTCGTCCACGCTCCCCGAAGTTCGGATCGCTGTCGCAGTACACGCACGAACAGATGGTGCGGCTCGCCCGGGCCCGCGGCGGGAACCCCGACGACCCGCATCGGCGCGACCCGTTGGACTTCGTGCTCTGGCAACCGTCGTTGGCCGACGAGCCGGCGTGGCGCGCGCCGTTCGGCGTCGGACGGCCCGGCTGGCACATCGAGTGCTCCGCCATGTCGATGCAGGAGCTCGGCCCGACGCTCGACCTCCACGGTGGTGGCACCGACCTGATCTTCCCCCACCACGAGTGCGAGGTCGCCCAGAGCGAGGCGCTCACTGGCCAAGCCGTTCGTCCGCCACTGGCTGCACTCGGCGATGGTGGCGTACGAGGGCGAGAAGATGAGCAAGTCGCTCGGCAACCTCGTCTTCATCAGCGACCTGCTGAAGGTGGCGGATCCCCGGGCGATCCGGCTCGCGCTGATGCATCACCACTACCGGTCCGGCTTCGAATGGCACGACACCGACATCCAGGACGGCAATGCCCTGTTGCACCGGCTCGTCGCGGCGGCGCAGCGGACGAGCGGGCCCGATCCGGAGCCGTACGCCCGCCGGGTGCGGGCCGCCATCGACCACGATCTCGATGCGCCGAAGGCGCTCGAGGCGCTCGGCGAGCTCGCCGATGCGGTGCTGTCGGGCGGGAGCGACGAGACCGCGCCCGACGTGCTGCGGGAGCTGAGCACCCTCCTCGGCATCAGCCTCACCGTCCCGGTGTCGAACTACCAAGCCTGAATGAGGCCGAAGCGCACGGGAGGTCCGCCGGTAACCTCGGCGCATGAGCGCAGCGGGACGACACGGCGGCACGGCCAGCGGAGCGTGGCATCACGAGGGCCGGGCCACACCGCGAGCGCCGATGGGCCGGAGCGGGCACGATGAGTGAGGTGGGAAGCGTCACCATCACGCTGCCGGACGGCTCCGCGAAGGAGCTGCCCACGGGCACGACCGGCGGCGAGGTCGCGGCGTCGATCGGCAAGGGCCTGGCCAAGGCCGCGGTGGCCGCGGTCGTCGACGGGGTCGAGGTGGACCTCAACCGGCCGATCGACCACGACGCGTCGGTGGCGATCATCACCGCCAACTCCGACGAAGGCCGCGAAGTCCTGCGCCACTCGACCTCGCACCTCATGGCCCAGGCGGTCTTCGACCTCTTCCCGGGCGCGAAGTACGCGATCGGCCCCGCGATCGCCGACGGCTTCTACTACGACTTCGAGCTGCCCGACGGCCAGCGGTTCACCGACTCGGACCTCGAGCGCATCGAGGCCCGCATGCGCGAGATCGTGGCCGAGGACGAGCCGTTCGTCCGCGAGGAGTACGACTTCGACCGCGGCCTCGAGCTGTTCGCCGACCAGCCGTTCAAGCAGGAGATCATCCGCAACGTCAGCTCCGGCGCGGCCGAGGAGGACGACGAGGGCGAGGTCACCGGCGACGGCACGGTCGGCGTCTACAAGAACCTGCACGCTGACGGCACCGTCGCCTACGTGGATCTGTGCCGCGGCCCGCACGTCCCGTCGACCGGCAAGCTCGGCGCGTTCAAGCTGACGAAGGTCGCGGGCGCGTACTGGCGGGGTGACGAGAAGCGTCCGATGCTCCAGCGCATCTACGGCACCGCGTGGGAGAGCGACAAGGCGCTCAAGGAGTACCTGCACCGGCTCGAGGAAGCCGAGCGCCGCGACCACCGCAAGCTCGGCGTCGAGCTCGATCTCTTCTCGTTCCCCGACGAGATCGGCTCGGGCCTCGCGGTCTTCCATCCGAAGGGCGGCACCGTCCGCCGGGTCATGGAGGACTACAGCCGGAAGCGCCACGTGGAAGCCGGCTACGAGTTCGTCAACACCCCGCACATCACGAAGTCGCACCTCTTCGAGGTCTCGGGCCACCTCGACTGGTTCGCCGAGGGCATGTACCCGCCGATGGAGCTCGACGGCGGCACGGAGTACTACCTCAAGCCGATGAACTGCCCGTTCCACATCCTGATCTTCAAGAGCCGGACCCGCTCGTACCGCGAGCTCCCGCTCCGGCTCTTCGAGTTCGGCACGGTGTACCGCTACGAGAAGTCGGGTGTCGTGCACGGCCTCACCCGTGTCCGGGGCATGACCCAGGACGACGCGCACATCTTCTGCACGAAGGAGATGATGGACGACGAGCTGCGCTCGACGTTGCGCTTCGTGCTCGACGTCCTGCGCGACTACGGCCTCTCGGACTTCTACCTCGAGCTGTCCACCAAGCCCGAGGGCAAGGCGGTCGGCACCGACGAGGAGTGGGACGAGGCGACCGAGGCCCTGCGCCAGGCCGCACTGGAGATGGACCTCGAGCTCGTCATGGACGAGGGCGGCGGCGCGTTCTACGGCCCGAAGATCTCGGTGCAGGCCAAGGACGCGATCGGGCGGACCTGGCAGATGTCGACGATCCAGCTCGACTTCCAGATGCCGCAGCGCTTCGACATGCAGTACATCGGCGCGGACAACTCGCGCCACCAGCCGATCATGATCCACCGGGCGCTGTTCGGGACGATCGAACGCTTCTTCGCGGTCCTGCTCGAGCACTACGCGGGTGCGTTCCCGCTCTGGCTCGCGCCGGTGCAGGTGAGCGTGCTCCCGGTCGCCGACCGTCACCACGCGTACGCGTTCCGGCTCGCGGATCGGCTGCAGGCCGAGGGCTTCCGCTCCGAGGTGCTCGACGCGCACAACGACAGCCTCGGCAACCGGGTGCGCCGCGCGAAGACCGACAAGATCCCGTACGTGCTCGTCGTCGGCGACGAGGATGCCGACGACGGCACGGTCGGCGTGAACGCGCGCGGCAGCGACCGGCCCGGAGCGTGGCGTCAAGGTGGACGAGCTGATCGAACGGCTGCGCGTCGAAGCCGTCGAGCGCGTGTGACCCGCACCGCGTGACCAACCTCGACCATCTGTGGGCCGGCTGGCGCTCGGAGTACATCGCCGGCGTGACCGCCGACCCGCCGGCGCCGGGGGAGTGCTTCTTCTGCGTGCTCCAGGCTCAGGACGACGTCGAGGCGATGATCCTCGAGCGCACCGCGACGACGTTCACGCTGATGAACGCGTACCCGTACACGTCGGGGCACGTGCTCGTCGCGCCGTTGCGCCACGAGTCCACGCTGGTCGGGCTCGAGCCGGGGGAGTCGGCTGAGCTGATGGAGGCCGATCCGGCGGGCGAACCAGGCGCTGGACGCCGCCTACCGACCCGGGGGCGTGAACATCGGGGCGAACATCGGCCGGGCCGCCGGCGCCGGCGTGCCCGGTCACGTGCACGTGCACGCGCTGCCCCGCTGGGACGGCGACACGAACTTCATGACGTCCGTCGCCGACGCCCGGGTGCTCCCCGAGGCGCTGCGGGCCAGCTACGACAAGCTCCGCGCCGGCCTGGCCCGTCTAGGGTCGGCGCCGTGACCGAGGACACGCGCACCGGGACCAGCCGACGAGCGCCGGGCGACGCGCACACCGACGCGCTGCCCGAGGATCTCGACGTCACGAACTTCGTCGGGCCGACGGTCTTCCCGGACGTCGCGAAGCGGCGGGTCGCCGGGACGATCTACCTCGTGCTCGCGGTGACGTGCCTCGCGCAGTGGAGCCAGAGCTCGAACGAAGGCGTGCTCGCGGTCGGGATGCTGCTCGCGCTGATCGGCGGCTACCACTTCCTCGCCGGGTGGCAGCTGAAGATCGACGAGACCGAGGGGCTGGTCATCGCGACCCGCACCGTCGGCTTCCCGGTCGGCCACGCGTCGGCCCAGCTCGCCTGGTACGGGCTCCGCAGCCGGCCCGCGTGGCGGATCCTGCTCTACAGCGCCGACGACCCGCCGAGCCTGCGCGGTCTCGTCGAGTGCGACGGCGTCGACGGCCACGTCATCGGCGAGTACACCGAGAGCAACCCCGAGGACTGGTCCGAGTTCGGCCTCGACGCCAGCGCACCCGGACCCCGACGCTCGCGGCTCGACCGCCGACTGACCCGCGGCTACGCGCTCGCGCCGGCGGTGATCTTGTCGGTCGACGTGCGCAGGCACCGGGTCGTAGTGCGAGTGCGTGACGCTGAAGCGTGCCGCGCCCGTGGGTCATCGAGCGCAGGTCGATCGCGTAGCGCAGGATCTCCGAGGTCGGCACCATCGCGACGATCTCCACCTCGCCCGAGCCGACCGACGCGCTCGACTGGATGCGGCCGCGCTTGGCGTTGAGGTCGCCCATGATGTCGCCCTGGCTCGCCTCGGGCACCGTGACCACGAGCTCGCTGATCGGCTCGAGCAGGATCGGGCCGGCGGCGGCGAGCGCCTCCTTGAACCCGTGTGACGCCGCGGTCTTGAACGCCATCTCCGAGCTGTCGACCGGGTGGTGCTTGCCGTCGAAGCAGGTGACCCGCACGTCCACGACGGGGTAGCCGAGCGCGCCGCCGCGCTCGATCGTCTCGTGGATGCCCTTCTCGACCGCGGGGATGTACTGGCGGGGGATCACCCCGCCGACGATCGCGTCGACGAACTCGAAGCCGGACCCGCGCTCGGTCGGCTCCACCCGCAGCCACGCGATCGCGAACTGCCCGTGGCCGCCCGTCTGCTTCTTGAGCTTGCCCTCGGCCTCCGCGGTGCCGGTGATCGTCTCGCGGTAGGGGACCTTCACGTCCTCGGTCTCGACCTCGACGCCGAACTTGCGCGCCAGTCGCTCGAGCGCGATCGAGAGATGGGTCTCGCCCATGCCCGAGAGCAGGGTCTGGTGCGTCTCCGGGTTGCGCTCGAGCCGCAGCACCGGGTCCTCGTCCTCGAGCCGGTGCAGCGCGTTCGGCGAGCTTGTCCTCGTCGCCCTTCGACTTCGCGTGGATCGCGGTGGAGAGCACGGGCGTCGGCATGGCGAGCGGCTCGACGTCGATCTCGCGTGCCGCGCACCGCGAGCACGTCACCGGTCGTGGTGTCGCTCAGCTTCGCGACCGCCGCGATGTCGCCGGCCGGCACCTCGCTGACCGGTTGCTGCTCCTTGCCCCGCATCGTCGTGATCTGGTGCAGCCGCTCGTCGGTGACGGTGCGGCCGTTGAGCAGGGTGGCGTCCGCCTTGACCGTGCCCTGCAGGACCTTGAACAGGTTGACCCGCCCGACGTACGGATCGACCAGCGTCTTGAACACGAAGGCGGCCGGCGGTGCCTCGCCCGCATTGACGTGCGGCGCGGGTCCCTCCTCGACGATGAAGCGCGCGAGGCGGTCCACGCCGATGAGCCGCGCCGCGCTGCCGCACAGCACGGGGAAGACGGTGGCGTCGTCGATGCCGGTCGCGAGCGCGTGCGCGAGCTCGGTCGGCTCGATGGCCTCGTCCGCGAGGTAGCGCTCCATGAGGTCGTCGTCGGCCACGACGATCCCCTCGATGAGCGCGTCGTGCACCGAGTGCTCGACGTCCGCCAGCTCCGCGGGCACCGGTCCCTTGGTGCCCTCGGGCGACGAGCCGTCGTAGAGCATCGCGGTGTCGGTGAGCAGGTCGATGACGCCGCGGAACTCGCCCTCCTCGCCGATCGGCAGCTCGAGCGGCGCGACGCCCGCGCCGAAGCGCTCCTTCAGCTGGTCGAGGGTGCGGTCGAACGACGCCCGCTCCCGGTCGAGCTTGTTCACGAAGATCACGCGGGGGATGCCGCGCGCTTCGGCCATCCGCCACGCGACCTCGGTCTGCACCTCGACGCCCTCGACCGCGGAGACGACGCACACGACGAGGTCCACCGCGCGCAGCGCGGCCGCGACGTCACCGATGAAGTCCGCGTAGCCCGGGGTGTCGACGAGGTTGACCTTGTGCCCGTCGACCTCGAAGGGCGCGAGCGCCAGCGACACCGAGATCCGCCGCCGGGCCTCCTCGGGGTCGAAGTCACAGACGGTGGTGCCGTCCTCGACCCGCCCGACCCGTCGGGATCTCGCCCGAGGCGAACAGCAGGGCCTCGGCCAGCGTGGTCTTGCCGGCACCGCCATGGCCGACGAGGGCCACGTTGCGGATCTTCTCGGTCGGATACGTCTTCACCCGCGACCCCCGATGTCGTGGCCCGTTCGGACGGCCTGAGGGCCGCGCTGACGGCCTCGTGATTGTACGAGCGAGCCGCGGGGTACCACCAGGGCCACCTGGCCGGGACCTCGGAGTGTCCGGGAGCACCGGCGAGGTGCGTGGTACTTTGTGCAACAGTCGCGAGCGCGCGGAGCGGTCGCGGCAAGCACGCATGACGGCCCTCCTGACCTCACGGAGCCGGGCCCGCAGATCGGACGAAAAGGAGCGCGCCAGGCATGCTCGACAAGCGCCTGCGATCCCGCGTCTCGCAAGGCCTCGCCCCCATCGGGAAGGGGCTGGAGCGGGCGGGGATCAGCGCCAACCTCCTGACGGGCATCGGCCTCGGCGTTCTCGGTCCTCACCGCCGTGCTCATCGGCGCCGGTGAGCTCCGGTGGGCCGTGCTCGGCCTGATCGCGAGCGGCTTCGTCGACCTCCTCGACGGCGCGGTCGCCCGCCGCACCGGCCAGGCCAGCCCGCGTGGTGCCTTCTTCGACTCCGTGACCGACCGGGTCTCGGATGCGGTCGTGCTCGGTGGTGTCGCCTGGTACCTCGCGGGTGAGGGTCGCTACCTCCCGCTGCTCGCGTTCGCCGCCGCGGCGCTCTCGATGCTCGTGTCCTACGAGCGGGCGCGCGCCGAAGGGCTCGGCTACGACGCCAAGGGCGGGCTCATGGAGCGGGCCGAGCGCATGGTGCTGCTCGGCATCGCGCTCTTCTTCAACCTGCTGGTGCCCGCGCTCTGGCTGATGATCGTGCTCACGTCGATCACCGCGGTGCAGCGGTTCATCAAGGTCTGGCGCCAGGCGTCGGACCTCCCGGCCCGGCCGAAGCTCTTCGAGGCTCGGCACCGGCGGGTGAACGGCGTCGCCGGGCGAGCGCGGACGACCGCGTGCCGATGCTGGCCCGGTGGCGCGAGCAGCGCGGCCCGGACGCGCGTCGCGAAGCGCGCCGCCAGGCGCGCGCCGGCGCGTCGCAGCCGACCCTGAGCACCGTTCATTCGTCGGCGCGGCCCGGACGTCACCGACCGCGCTTCGTACTTCGCGTACCGGGGCGCGGCCGCGCTGGCGAACGCGCTGCCGCTGCGCCTCGCGATGCCCGTCGCCGAGGGTGCCGGGCGCGCGCTCGCCCGGTTGATGTCCGGCCGGCGGGAGATCGTCGCGCGCAACCTGCGGCCGGGCGACCGGCGGCCGGCTCGAGGGCCGCGCGCTGCGACCGCGCGGTCTCGAACACGTTCGCGTCCTACGGGCGCTACTGGCTCGAGCTGTTCCGACTGCCCCGTGACGCGGCAGCAGTCGCTGGAGCCGCGCTTCGACGCCGACGGGTGGGAGCACATCGCGGCCGCGCAGGCCGCCGGCGCGGGCCTGATCCTCGCGTTGCCGCACCTCGGCGGCTTCGACTTCGCGGGCGCGTGGCTCACCGAGCGTGGCGCGCCGCCCACGGTGGTGGTCGAGCCGGTCGAGCCACCGGAGCTCTTCGAGTGGTTCGCCGGGGTCCGCGAGGCCCTCGGCATCGAGGTGGTGCCGCTCGGTCCCGACGCCGGCAAGGCGATGCTGCGCGCGCTGAAGGACAACCGGGTCGATCTGCCTGCTCTGTGACCGGGACCTCGTCGGGCGACGGGGTGGAGGTCGAGTTCTTCGGCGAGCGCACCACGATGCCGGGCGGGCCCGCGATGCTCGCGCTCCGCACCGGTGCGCCGCTCGTCCCTGCGGGCGTGTACTTCCGGCCCAACGGCGGGCACTTCGCGAAGATCGGGCCGCCGATGACCGTGCAGCGCGAGGGTCGTCTGCGCGACGATGTGGCCCGAGTCACCCAGGAGCTCGCCCGTCGCTTCGAGGAGCTCATCCGCTTGGCCCCCGAGCAATGGCACCTGATGCAGCCCAACTGGCCGTCCGATCGCGCTGACCTCCACGAGGACGCGTCCGCGTGAAGGTCTCGATCGTCTCGCCGTACTCGCTCTCGGTGCCCGGCGGCGTCCAGGGCCAGGTGCTCGGGCTCGCCCGGGCGCTGCGCACGCTCGGTGTGGACGCCCGCGTCATCGGACCGTGCGACGGCCCGCCGCCCGAGCCGGGCGTCACCTCGGTGGGCCCGAGCGTGCGGTACGAGAGCAACGGGTCGATCTCACCGATGGCTCAGGCCCAGAAGCTCGCGTCGGAGCGCACGCTCGACGCGTTGCGCAGCTTCCGGCCCGATGTCGTCCACCTGCACGAGCCGTTGGTCCCCGGGCCCGACCGGCGCCGCGCTGCTCGGCGCGACGGCGGCGAAGGTCGGCACGTTCCACGCGGCGGGGGAGGACGGCCACCCGGCCTACCGCGCGCTGAAGAAGGTCGCGGTGACAGCGCGGCGCGCCAGCTGACGATCCGCACCGCGGTCTCCGCCGACGCGCGGCGCATGGCCGAAGAGGCACTCGGCGGCTCGTACATCGTGCTGCCGAACGGCGTGGACCTGGACCTGTTCGCGAAGGCCGACCCGGTCGGCGACGAAGCGCCCGGCCGTGTTCTTCCTCGGGCGGCACGAGCCCCGCAAGGGACTCGGCGTGCTGCTCGACGCCTGGGCCGGGCTCGATCGCGACGCGGTCCTGTGGGTTGCGAGCGACGGTCCGGAGACGAAGGCCCTGCGGGACCGGCGCACGCCCGAACGTCGAGTGGCTCGGTCGCATCACCGATCACGAGAAGGCGGCGCGGCTCAAGGCGTCGACCGTGTTCTGCGCGCCGGCGCTCGGTCAGGAGTCGTTCGGCATCGTGCTGCTCGAGGCGATGGCGGCCGGGACCGCGGTCCTCGCGTCCGACATCCCCGGGTACGCGAACGTGGCCCGGCGCGACCAGGAGGCGCTGCTCGTCGCGCCGGGTGACCCGGAGGCGCTGCGGGCCGGGCTCCGCCGCCTGCTCGATGCCGACGCGTTGCGGGCCGACCTCGTCGAGGCGGGCGAGCGCCGGGTCTCGGAGTTCTCCCTCACGCGCCTGGCCGAGCGGTACATCCCGGTCTACGAGACTGCGATCGCGGTCGGGACGCTGAGCGTGATGAACCCGCACGAGCTGGCAGTCGAGGTCGCGACGCGGGTGCACGAAGCGGTCGCGCCGCATCTCGGCACGTTCGAAGCGCGCGAGAAGGTCGGTGACGCGCCCGGCGGGGACGCGACGCTCGCGATCGACGAGGTCGCGGAGACCGTCGTGCGCGAAGTGCTCGAGTCCGCCGGCGACATCGCGTTCTACTCGGAGGACCAGGGCCTCGTCCGGTACGGCGAACCCCGCGCGATCCTCGTGATCGACCCCGTGGACGGAACCCGTCCCGCGGCGGCGGGGCTGGAGTCCTGCTGCGTCTCGGTGGCCGTCGTGCCGGCGAACGAGCACGCGACCTTGGGCGATGTCTCGTTCGGGGTCATCTACGAGCTCAAGACCGGTCAGCGCTTCGTCGCCGAGCGGGGCGCGGGCGCGAGCGCGATGGAGGCCGACGGCACGCCGATCCCGGTCTCGCTGTCGGCCAACACCGATCTCGACGCGCTGTTCTGGACCGCAGGGCTGCGCGGCCGGCCGTCGCTGCCCATGACCGTGGTCCTCGAGGAGCTCGTCGACCGGTCCGGGATGCGCGGCGGCTACTTCGACCTCGGCTCCGCAACCTTCAACATCACCCGGATCGTGACCGGCCAGCTCGACGCCTACGTCGACGTCGGGCCGGCGCGATCCTCGACGAGTTCCCCGAGACCGAGCCCGCGTTCCTCGCGGTCGGCGACGGCAACGTCTGCACGAACTTCCCCTACGACGTCGCCGCCGCCACCCTGATCCTCCAGGAGGCCGGGGGCGTGATCACCCATGCCGATGGCCGGTCGCTCGCGACCCATCCGGCGGTCGGTTCGGGCCGGGCGGAGGGGCTCGCGGTGCTCGCCGCGGCATCGGCGGAGCTCCACGCGCGCCCTGCTCGAGGCGGTCGACCGGGGAATGACCCACCTGGGGTCGTGGTTCTCTCGCGCAACGAGGTCACTGACCCCGACGTTTGCCGGTCCGGGCCTACGATGGCCCGGAGACCTCCCGACCAGGAGCACCAATCGTGTTGGCCATCATCATCGTCGTCGTGATCGTGGTGCTGATCCTCTTGTACCTGATCCTTGCGTACAACCGGCTCGTCCGCACCAGGAACCAGATCGACAACGCCCACTCGCAGATCGACGTGCAGCTGAAGCGTCGCTACGACCTGATCCCGAACCTCGTGGAGACGGTCAAGGGCTACGCCGCCCACGAGAAGTCCACGTTCGAAGCAGTCACCGCCGCGCGCGCCAATGCGATCCAGGCGCAGGAGGGCGGCTCACCCGCCCAGCAGGCCCAGGCGGAGAACGCGCTGAGCGGCACGCTGAAATCGCTGTTCGCGGTGGCGGAGGCGTACCCGGACCTCAAGGCGAACCAGAACTTCCTGAACCTCCAGGAGGAGCTGACCTCCACCGAGGACCGGATCGCGTACGCGCGGCAGTTCTACAACGACAGTGTGCTGGGCTACAACAACCGCATCCAGTCGTTCCCCTCGAGCCTGATCGCCGGCACGTTCAACTTCGAGAAGCGCGAGTACTTCGAGGGCGACCCCGAGGCAACGGGTCCGGTCAAGGTCCAGTTCTAGGACCCTCGGGTCCATAGGGCACTGTCATGGGGATGTACGAACAGATCGCGCGAACAAGCGCCGCACCGTCGTGATGCTCGCGGCCTTCGTGCTGCTCATCGCGCTCGTCGCCGTCGCGCTCGGGATCCTCTTCCAGGCCGGCGTCGCCATCGTCCCGATCGCCATCGTGATCGCGATCGGGCTGGCGTGGACGAGCTACTTCTACTCGGACAAGGTCGCGCTCGCCGCGAGCCGGGCGAAGCCGGCCGACGGGCCCGAGTACCGGCGCTACCACAACCTCGTGGAGGGGCTGATCATCGCGGCGGGCCTCCCCAAGCCGCGGCTCTACGTCGTCGACGATCCCGCGCCGAACGCGTTCGCCACCGGCCGCAACCCGAAGCACGCGGCGCTCGCCGTCACCACCGGGCTGCTCGAGAAGATGAACCGGGTCGAGCTCGAGGGCGTGCTCGCGCACGAGCTGAGCCACGTGAAGAACTACGACATCCTGGTCTCGACGGTCGCGGTCACCGCGGTCGGCGCGGTCGCCCTGATGGCAGACCTCGGCATGCGGTTCCTGTGGTTCGGCGGTCGCTCCGGGCGCCGGGACAACAACGATTCGGGTCCAGTCGGCCTGATCCTGGTGATCCTCGCGTTCGCGCTGCTGATCCTCGCCCCGTTCGCCGCGCAGCTGATGCAGTTCGCCATGAGTCGGCGCCGCGAGCTGCTCGCCGACGCGTCCGGCGTGCAGCTGACTCGGTACCCGCCGGGGCTCATCTCGGCCCTCGAGAAGCTCCAGGACGACCAGGCCGTGGTGCACCACGCCACCCGCGCGACCGCGCAGATGTGGATCGAGCAGCCGCTCGACCGTGGGCAGGAGAAGAAGGGGACGAAGGGTTCGTGGCTCAACCGCGCGTTCGACACCCATCCACCGCTCGACGAGCGAATCGCCGCGCTCAAGGCCATGTAGGTCGGGTCGCCGCTCGTGGCGGCGCTCGCCGTCGCGGTGCTCGCCGCGGCGTGCGGTGGTGGAGGAGACGACAAGGCGGCCGCGAAGCCGCGAGGCGTCGTCGACGACCAAGCCGGCCGCGACCGTCGCTCGCGCCGCTCACGGGCCGGCCCGATCCCACCGGGGTCGCGCAGACCCGGCCGGTTCTGAGCATCAAGGTCGAGAACACGCCGGACGCGCCGACCGCAATCGGGCCTCGAGGCCGCAGACATCGTCTGGGACGAGGTGGTCGAGGGTCAGATCACCCGGCTGCTCGCGATGTTCCAGTCGCGCACCACGGACGTCGTCGGACCGATCCGCTCGGTGCGGTTGACCGACCCGCTCATCGTCTGGCCGGTTGGCGGCATCTTCGCCTTCTCGGGCGGCGCGCCGTCGATCGTCACGGCGATCAACGCGGCGCCGGTCAAGGTGATCGACGAGAACACGGCAGGCGCGGCGATGTTCCGCGACACCTCCAAGCGCGGCGCCGCACAACCTGTTCGGTCACCCCGACGCGCTGTGGGCATTCGGTGGGACACCGGCCCCGCCGCCTCCGCTGTTCCGCTACCTCGAGAAGGGAAAGCCGGTGGCGGGCACGCCCGACCGCGTCGGTCTCGATCGGGTTCCGGGGCCAGTACGCGGTCGGCTACACGTGGGACGCCAGCGTCCGGCACCTGGCTGCGCTCGACGGCCGGGCGACCGTTCATGGCGCGCTCCGGGAGCGCAGATCGCGACCCAGAACGTCGTCATCGCTGCCGGTGACGTACCAGGGCGGGGTGGGCGAAGAGGGCTCGGTCGCCGAGCTCATCGGCCAGGGTGACGCCACGGTCCTCACGGGCGGCCTCTCGATCCCGGCGCACTGGACCCGACCGGACAAGACCCAGCCGATGCAGCTCACCACGACGGACGGCAGCCCGGTCCGCATGTTTCCGGGCAGCACGTGGGTGGAGCTGCCCGATGTGTCGTATCCGGTGACCGTCGTGCCGGCACCCGCCGACGAGCGCGCCGTAGGGCTGCGGTATTCCTTGCCGTCTCACCGGAGAGGCTGCCGGTAGACTGGACGCCATGTCTGATCCCAGCTCTACCGGAACCGCACGCGTCAAGCGCGGGCTCGCCGAGATGCTCCGCGGCGGCGTGATCATGGACGTCGTCAACGCCGAGCAGGCCCGCATCGCCGAGGACGCGGGGGCCACCGCGGTCATGGCGCTCGAGCGCGTGCCGGCTGACATCCGCCGCGACGGTGGCGTCGCCCGCATGTCGGATCCCGCCATGATCGAGGAGATCCAGGCGACGGTCACGATCCCCGTCATGGCCAAGTGCCGGATCGGCCACTTCGCCGAGGCGCAGATCCTCGAGTCGCTCGGCGTCGACTACATCGACGAGTCCGAGGTGCTCACCCCGGCCGACGAGGCGCACCACGTCGACAAGTGGTCGTTCACCGCACCGTTCGTCTGCGGCGCGACCAACCTCGGCGAGGCGCTTCGCCGGATCTCCGAGGGCGCGTGCATGATCCGCTCGAAGGGCGAGGCCGGCACCGGCAACATCGTCGAGGCGGTCCGTCACCTGCGGACGATCCTCGGTGACATCAAGCGGCTCACGGTGGCCGAGGACGAAGAGCTCTACGCGTGGGCGAAGGAGCTCATGGCGCCCGCCGCGCTCGTCCAGGAGATCGCCGAGCGCGGCGAGCTGCCGGTCCCGCTGTTCTGCGCCGGTGGCATCGCGACGCCGGCCGACGCGTCGCTCGTGATGCAGCTCGGCGCTCAGGCCGTCTTCGTCGGCTCGGGCATCTTCAAGAGTGACGAGCCGACCACCCGGGCGAAGGCGATCGTCGAGGCGACCACGCACTATGCCGATCCCGAGATCGTGGCCAAGGTGTCGCGCGGCCTCGGCCCGGCGATGAAGGGCCAGACCATCGAGAGCCTCGACGTCAAGCTCGCCGGCCGTGGTTGGTAGCCGATGATCAGCCGGCCCCCAGGTGCCCAGCTCGCAGACTGACGGTCGCGCTCCGGAGACCTTCGGAGTGAAGGTAGGTGTGCTCGCGCTGCAGGGCGCGTTCCGCGAGCATCGTGAGGTGCTCGACGCACTCGGCGTCGACGCGGTCGAGGTGCGCACGCCCGAGCAGCTGAACGGGTTGGACGCGCTCGTTCCTCCCGGGCGGCGAGTCCACGACGATCACCAAGCTGCTGCACACGTCGGGCCTGGTCGAGCCGTTGCGCGGCCGCCCTGGCCGACGGCTTGGCGGTGTTCGGGACCTGCGCGGGGCTCATCGTGCTCGCCGACGACCGGCGCGACCAGCACGGAGCGCCCGAGGCACCGCGGTTCGGCGTGCTCGGCGCCACCGTCCTGCGCAACGGCTACGGCACCCAGCTCGACTCGTTCGAGGCTCCACTGCGGGTCGAGGGGATCGAGGGTACGTTCCCTGGCGTGTTCATCCGCGCGCCGCTGATCGAATCCACCCGACCCGGAGTCGAGGTCCTCGCGACCCACGACGGGAACCCGGTGCTGGTACGCCAGGGCCGGGTGTGGGCCGCGACGTTCCATCCCGAGCTGTCCGGCGATCTGCGATTGCATCAACGTTTCCTCCAGGAGGTGGGCGCATGAGCGAAGCGCCGAAGTCATGAGCGGTCATTCCAAGTGGCACTCGATCAAGCACGCCAAGGGCGCGGCCGACGCGGCCCGGGGCAAGGTGTTCGCCCGGCTGGCGCGCCAGATCGAGGTCGCGGCCCGCCAGGGTGGCGGTGACATCGAAGGCAACCCGACGTTGCGCACCATGGTGCAGAAGGCGCGCGACTCCTCCATGCCCAAGGACAACATCGAGCGGGCGATCAAGCGGGGGATCGGAGAGCTCGACGGCGTCACCTACGAGCAGGTCAACTACGAGGGTTACGCACCCCACGGCGTCGCGGTCTACGTCGAGACGCTCACCGACAACCGGAACCGCACCGGCTCCGAGGTCAAGAACGCCTTCTCCCGCAACGGCGGCTCGCTCGCCGAGCCGGGCGCGGTGAGCTGGCAGTTCGAGCGCAAGGGCGTGATCATGCTCGACAAGTCCGCCGGCACCGAGGACGACCTCATGCTGGCCGCGCTCGAGGCCGGGGCCGAGGACATCGAGGACCAGGGCGACTCCTGGCAGATCACGACGCCGCCGACCGAGCTCCACGTGGTGCGCACCGCGCTGGAGAACGGACGGCATCCCGTTCACGAGCACGGACCTGACGATGCTGCCGTCCCAGACCGTCCCGCTGACGGACGCGTCGGCGGCGAAGTCGGTGCTCCGGGTGATCGACGCGCTCGAGGAGCACGACGACGTCCAGAACGTCTACGCGAACTTTGACATCCCCGACGACGTGCTCTCCGCCGTCGTCGCCTGAGCGGGAGCAAGCAGCATGGCAGTGGAAGTAGGAGAGGCGGCACCGGACTTCACGTTGCCGGGAGTGCAGGGCACCGAGCGGCGGGACTACTCGCTGTCGGAGTATCAGGGCCGCAAGGTGGTGCTCGCGTTCTACCCGGGTGACTTCACGCCCGGATGCACGAAGCAGATGTGCCAGTACCGAGACAACTTCGAGGAGTTCCAGGGTGTCGAGGCCGTGCTGCTGGGCATCTCGCCCCAGGACGTCGACTCGCACGCCAAGTGGATCGAGAAGCGCGACTTCCCGTTCCCGCTGCTTGCCGACACCGACAAGTCGGTCATCGACGCGTACGGCGTCCGCGGGTTCGGTCCGATCGCGGTCAAGCGCTCGACGTTCGTGATCGACGCGGAGGGGATCGTCCGGCACAAGCGCGTCGCGTCGATCGGGGTGACCTGGGACAAGCCGGGTGCGCTCGCGAAGATCGTGGCGGGTGTGTGAGCGTGCTCCGGGTGGACGTCGAGACCGCGCTGGCTTCCTGCGCGCCAACCACCACGCGGTGCTCGCGACGACGCGCGCGGACGGTCGACCGCAGCTGTCACCGATCGTGGCGAACGTGGATGCCGACGGGCTGGTCGCGATCAGCAGCCGTGAGACCGCGGTGAAGGTGAAGAACCTGCGTCGCGATCCGTACGCGAGCTTGTGCGTGGTGACCGACAGCTTCTACGGCGAGTGGATGCAGCTCGAGGGTCCGGCGTCGATCCTCTCGCTGCCCGACGCGATGGAGCCGCTCGTCGACTACTACCGGTCGCTGTCGGGCGAGCATCCCGACTGGGACGAGTACCGTGCCGCGATGAACCGCGACCAACGGGTCCTGATCCGGATCCGGCCCGAGCGGGCGGGCCCGAACGTCAGCGGATAGTCGTCGCGAGCACATTCCCCGTGATCCGGCGCAGCGGACTATGCTGGTTCGGAACACCACCGAGTGGTCGAAGATCGATCGCTCGGCTCGGGCATCCGAGCCCGTGAGACCTGCCCCCGTGCCCGCTGGATGACGGGAACTGCACCGCCACCAGTTGTGCCGCACCCCCAGGAGCCGGCCCCCGCACCAACCTTCTTTCAAGATTTGCGCGCAGTACCACGTATGCCGCGCCACCAACCGCGCCAGGAACGGCACGGATACACAGCAACACTCACAAGGAGCACATCGTGACAACCGGCACCGTCAAGTGGTTCAACGCCGACAAGGGTTTCGGCTTCATCTCGCGTGAGGGCGGCGACGACGTCTTCGTTCACTTCTCCGCGATCCAGGGCGACGGTTATCGTTCGCTCGAAGAGGGTCAGCGCGTCGAGTTCGACGTTGCGCCCGGTCGCAAGGGTGAAGAGGCCCAGAACGTCCGCGCCATCTGAGACGTCCCGCTTGACGGGCGGCTCGGGCATCGTGCTCGGGTCGTCCGTCGACCGGATTTTGACGATCGACGGTTGCATCTGAAGGGAACCAATGGCGAAGAAGCGCCGTACCACCTTTCTCAAAACTCAGAAGGAACGCGCCCGACTCGAGAAGCAGGCCGAGAAGCGGGCCCGTCGCCAGAACCGCGAGACCGACGTTCCGGGCGACCCGTCCTTTGCCGGACCTCAGCCGCTCACCGAGACGCTGCCCGAGGTCGCACCACCTCCCGTCTGACCTCCCGATCCGCGCGCTGACGTCGACCGCGCCCGACTCGTCCGGCCGATCGGGAGATGGAGAGCTCGATGGAGATCGACGACACGTTCCGGATCGACGTCCCGATCGACGAGGCGTGGCGGATCCTGTCCGACATCGAGCGGGTCGCGCGCGTGCCTTCCCGGCACGGAGCTCCACGAGATCGACGGCGACGAGTACCGCGGCATGGTCGACGTCAGGATCGGCGCGCTGACCGCGCAGTACCAGGGCACGGCCCGGGTCGAGTCCGCGGACGCGGCGACGCACACCGCGATCATCGTCGGCACGGGCCGCGACGCCCACGGCCAGGGCAACGCCTCGGCGACGATCGAGGTGACGCTCCTGACCGACGGCGCCGGCACCCGGGTCGATATCGACACGGACCTGTCGCTCACGGGCAAGGTGGCCCAGTTCGGGCGGGGCGTCATCGCCGACGTGTCGCAAGGATCTCGTGGCCCGATTCGCCGAGAACCTCCGGCGCGACGTCCTGGCGCCGTGACGTCGTCGATCTCGACCGCGTCGGAGGCGGCCGAGTCGCCGCCGGCTCGCCGAGCCCGACGTCGGACCGGAGCCCAGCCCGGCCGAGCCGTCGGACGCGATCGTGGCCGAAGCGGTGGCCGCCGGCGCCGAGCCGGCGGCCGAGCCGTCCGGCAACGGGGCCGCGGTGCGCAAGGCAGAGCCTCGCCGAGCGGCGCTCCGGCGGACCTGCCTCGAGCCGGGCGGCACCCCGATGCTGCGCCGCGTGGCCCCGCTGGTCGGGCTTCGTCCTCGCGGCGGTGCTCGTCCGGCGCCTCCTGCGCCGCCGCCACCGCTGAACGGGTCCGCGCCGTGACGATCCGGGCGCTCTAGCATCGAACCCGTGTTCGATCCGACGGGGCCGGTGCTCGGGATCGACCCGGGTGTCTCGCGTTGCGGGTACGGCGCGGTGTCGGGTCGAACGGAGACCGGTCGCGGCTCGGCGTGCCGGGCCGTCTCGTTCGGCGTCATCCGCACCGCGCCCGAGCTCGCCGCTGCCCGAACGGCTCGGCCGGCTCCAGGGTGAGCTCGAAGCACTGATCGAAGAGCTCCGCGCCGTCGGCGGTGGCCGTCGAGCGGGTCCTGTTCCAGGTCAACGTCCGGACCGCGATGTCGGTGGGCCAGGCGAGCGGGCTCGCGCTCGCGACCGCCGCGCGCGCCGGGATCCCGGTCGCGCAGTACAGCCCGAACGAGGTGAAGCTCGCGGTCGCGGGATACGGGAACGCCGAGAAGGGGGCGGTGCAGGCGATGGTCGTCCGGCTGCTGAACCTGCCCGGGCCGCCCGGCTCGCCCGACGCGGCCGACGCGCTCGCGCTCGCGCTGTGCCACCTCTGGGGCGCCAAGCTCCACGCGACGCGCGACGCCGGCGCGCGAGCCGGCCTCGGGATACGCGCAGGCGGTCGCGGCCGCGCTCGCCAAGGATGCGGGCACCCGATGATCGGATCCGTGCGGGGCACCGTCATCGAGCGCAGTCCCGACCGGCGAGGTGCTCGTCGAGGTCGGTGGGGTCGGGTACCGGTGCCTGGTGCCGCTCGGCGCGATCCCCGGTCTCGCGCCCGCGAGCCCGGCGTTCCTCTTCACCCATCTCCACGTCCGCGAAGACGCGATGACGCTCTACGGCTTCCCGACCCGCGACGAGCGCGACACGTTCGAGGTGCTCATCAGCGCGAGCGGCGTCGGACCCAAGCTCGGGCTCGCCATGCTCTCGGTGCATCCGCCCGCCGCGTTGCGCCGTTGCGTCGCGGACGACGACCTCGACTCGCTCTGCCTCGTCCCGGGCGTCGGCAAGCGCACCGCGCAGAAGCTCATGATCGAGCTGAAGAACCGGCTCGGGGTTCCCGACCTCGACCTGGTCGAGCCCGGCGACCGACGCCGGCCCCAGCGCCCGCGCCGAGGTGCGGGCCGCGCTCACCGAGCTCGGCTACGGCCCCGACGAGGTGCGCGTCGGCGCTGAACGACCTCCCCGACGACGGCACCATCGGCGACCTCCTCCGCGCCGCCCTCAAGCGCCTGGCGTGGCTGACGACGAGGCGTGAGCGAGGACAGCGAGCGGTGCCAGCGCGTGCCGAGGCGGCGAAGCGCCGAGCGGGATGCCGGACGGTGGAGGCGGCGGAGGAGACGACGCTGCGGCCGCGCCGGCTCGACGAGTTCGTCGGCCAGCCGCGGCTGAAGGAGCACCTCGACATCCTGCTGGGCGCGGCGCGCCAGCGCCGCGCAGGCGGTCGACCACCTGCTCTTCGCCGGGCCGCCCGGGACGGGCAAGACGAGCCTCGCCGGCATCGTCGCGGCCGAGATGGAGGTGTCGTTGCGCGTCACGAGCGGTCCCGCGCTCGAACGCGCGGGGGACCTCGCCGCGATCCTCACGAACCTCGACGACGGCGACGTCCTCTTCGTCGACGAGATCCACCGGCTCCCACGTGCGGTCGAAGAGGTCCTGTATCCCGGCGATGGAGGACTTCCAGCTCGACATCGTCATCGGCAAGGGTCCGTCGGCGCGCTCCATCCGGCTCGACCTGCCCGCGCTTCACGCTCGTCGGGGCGACGACCCGCACCGGCCTGATCACGAGCCCGCTGCGCGACCGCTTCGGCTTCGTGGCGCGCATGGACTACTACGAGCCCGTCGAGCTCGAGGCCATCCTCATCCGTGCCGCGCGCATCCTCGGCGTGCCGCTCGAGCCCGAGGGCGCGCAGGAGATCAGCGGGCGGGCCCGGGGCACGCCGCGCATCGCGAACCGGTTGTTGAAGCGGGTGCGGGACTACGCCGAGGTCCGGGGCGACGGCACGCGTCGACGGCGAGACCGCGCGCCGCGCGCTCGCGGTGTTCGAGGTGGACGAGCTCGGGCTCGACAAGGTGGACCGGGCGCTGCTGCGCGCGCTCTGCGTCACGTTCGCGGGCCAGCCGGTCGGGCTCACGACGCTGGCGGTCGCGGTGAGCGAGGAGCCGGACACGGTCGAGGAGGTGTACGAGCCGTTCCTCCTGAAGCAGGGCCTGCTCATGCGCACCCCCCGTGGTCGGGTCGCGACCGCTGCCGGCTTCGGGCACCTCGGCCTGGCGCCGCCGGCACCCGAGGGTCCGACATCCGAGGGCCCGCCACCGGGCTTGTTCGACCCGGGGGAGTGACCCGGCGCGCGACGACCCTCGCGCTACAGTCCTCCGTCGGTTCCCTCCCTCGAATCGCGGCAGTTCATGGCCATCATCTTCCTCTACCTCGCGCTGCTCGCCGTGGCGTTCTTCATCTTGATCGTGCGCCCGCAGCGCCGGCAGATGGCGGCCCGGCGGGCCTTGATCGCGAGCCTCGAGATCGGCGACGAGGTCATCACCGCCGGCGGAATCTTCGGCACGATCCTGGACATGTCGGACAGTGACCTCAAGGTCGAGGTGGCGCCCGGCGTCGTCCTGAAGGTGGCCCGGGAAGCGGTGAGCGCACGACCGGCGCCGCCCGCGCCGGCTCTCCCGGCAGCCGACGACGCGGTGGACCTCAGGTCCGAGGACGATCCGGCCGATCCCATCGGGCCGGGCGAACGTCCCGGGTCCGAGGACGGCTGATGCGTCGCAACTTCTGGTTCCTGACGATCACGGTGGTGCTGATCGTCGGCGCGTTCGTCGCCACGCTGCTCTCGGACAACAAGCCGATCCTCGGTCTCGACCTGCAGGGCGGCATCTCGGTCGTGCTCGCCCCCGTCGGCAAGGTCAAGAACGAGGCGTCGCTCAACAAGGCCGTCGACATCATCCGGAACCGGGTCGACGCGCTCGGTGTCGCCGAGCCCGAGATCAGCCGCCAGGGGCACACGGTCATCATCGACCTCCCGGGCGTGAAGGACCGCGACAAGGCCCGCCGGCTCGTCGGCAAGACCGCCGAGCTGCGCTTCCGGCCCGTGCTGGCGATCCTGCCGCCGGAGACCAAGTCGGCCACGACGACCACGACGAAGAAGGACGCGTCGTCGACCACGGCGGTCGCCGGGGCGACGTCGTCGAGCACCGCCGCGACCACCACCACGACGAGTCCGATCAAGACGTCGACGCCCGCCGAGGACACGGCGAGCGCGACCGTCATCCTGCCCGGGCGCGGGACGGGCAAGGACGCGGTGCGCTACCAGCTCGGCCCGGCCGCGCTGGTCGGCAAGGACGTGAGTGGCGCGAAGGCCCAGTACGCGAGCGGCGGCCAGGGTTGGACCGTCGACCTGTCGCTGAAGAGCAGCGGCCAAGCGCTCTTCAACCAGCTCGCGAAGACCTCGTACTCGAAGTCGGCACCGCAGAACGCGGTGGCGATCGTGCTCGACGGGGTCGTCCAGTCGGCCCCGACGTTCCAGACCGACAACTTCAACGGTGACGTGTCGATCTCCGGGCAACTTCAGCGAGAGTGAAGCCAAGGACCTCGCGACCGTCCTCCAGTACGGCGCGCTGCCGGTCCAGCTCAAGGAGCTGACGACCGAGAGCGTGTCGCCGACGCTCGGCACCGACCAGCTCCATGCCGGCATCGCGGCTGGGATCATCGGCCTCGCGCTCGTCGCGCTCTACATGCTGCTCTTCTACCGGCTGCTCGGGCTCGTCGTGATCAGCGGTCTGCTGCTCGCGGCGATGGCGATCTACTCGATCATCTCGTACCTCGGTTCGTCGATCGGCCTGACCCTGACCCTTGCGGGAGTGACCGGCCTCATCGTCTCCGTCGGCGTCACCGTCGACTCGTACGTCGTCTACTTCGAGAAGCTGAAGGACGAGGTGCGCACCGGCCGCACGGTGCGCTCGTCGGTGGACCGCGCGTTCGAGAAGTCGTTCCGTACGATCCTGGCCGCCGACTTCGTCTCCCTCATCGGCGCCGTCGTGCTCTACGCGCTCGCCATCGGATCGGTGCGCGGGTTCGCGTTCTTCCTCGGGATCTCGGTCGTCCTCGACCTGCTCATCTCCTACTTCTTCATGCACCCGCTCGTGTACTTCATGGTGCAGCGCAGTGAGCTGGTCCGGGCCAAGAAGGTCGGCATCGCCGCGGGTCTCGACGCGGTGGGGGTGACGGCCTGATGCGGGCCGACGGCAGGCACCACACCCTGAAGGACCTCTACCACGAGCGGACGAGCTTCGACTTCCTGCACCGCAAGTGGCGCTGGGCGCTGCTGTCCGGGATCGTGCTGCTCGCCGGGCTCGCCGGCTTCCTGTTCAACGGGCTGAACCTCGGCATCGACTTCACCGGTGGAACGGCGTGGGAGCTCACCACCCACCAGGTCCCGTCGACGTCGGACCTGCGGTCCACGGTCGAGAAGCTCGGTGTCAAGGATCCGAAGATCGTCATCGTCGGGTCGAAGGGCGTTCGCGTCCAGGGTCAGAACCTCTCCCAGGCCAAGACGGACAAGATCACGGACGCGCTGGCGCAGTACGGCGGCATCACGCGCGCCGCGGTGACGGTGAACAGCGTCGGCCCGACCTGGGGGAACACGGTCAGCAGCAAGGCGCTGCGCGCCGCTCGTCATCTTCTTCCTCGTGATCGCGCTGTACCTCTCGTTGCGGTTCACCATCAAGATGGCGACCGCTGCGATCATCGCAGTGATCCACGACATCCTGATCACCATCGGTGTGTACGCCATCACCGGATTCGAGGTCACGCCCGCGACCGTCATTGCGTTCTTGACGATTCTCGGGTTCTCCCTGTACGACACGGTCGTCGTGTTCGACAAGATCCGGGAGAACGAGCGGCTCGTCGGAACGACCAACAACCTGACGTACACGGACATGGCGAACACGTCGCTGAACCAGGTGCTGATGCGCTCGCTCAACACCTCCTTCGTCGCGCTGCTGCCGGTCGCGTCGCTGCTCGTCGTCGGCGTGTGGATCTACGGGGCGCTCGCGCTCCGGGACTTCGGGCTGGCGCTGTTCGTCGGCCTGCTCACCGGTGCGTACTCGTCGATCTTCGTCGCCACGCCGATCCTGGCCTGGCTCAAGGAGCGCGAGCCCAAGCACCGTGCGGTCGCCGCCCGGGTCGAGACCCGCGCCCAGCGCGCCGCCGCGCCGGAGTACCAGGGCGAGGGCGAGACGGAGGCGGTGACGGCCGGGGCCAAGGCCGGTGCGGGCACCGCACCCGTCGCGACGTCGGCGCCGACCGGGACTCGCGGCGGACCGGCCCCGGTGATCACGCCCCGGCCGCGCCAGCAGCGGGGTCGCAAGCGCAAGTAGTGAGTCGGGAGCTCCGGCCTTCGTGCGCGACAATGGGGTGCACCCATGGCCATCACCGAGCCCCCCCGTACCGAGACCCGGGCCGTCGATCGACGCTCGGTGCTCCCGTGGCGGCGCCATTACGTCGACGTGGCGGTCGCCCCGCTGATCGACGCGTACCTGCGCCGGCACCGCAAGGCCGACACCGACCTCATCGAGCGGGCGTACCGGGTGGCCTGGCGAGCCCACGCCGAGCAGGTCCGCCGATCGGGTGAGCCGTACATCTCGCACCCGGTCGGGGTGGCGATGATCCTCGCGGACCTCGGGTCTGGACGACGTGACGATCGCCGCCGCGCTGCTCCACGACGCGGTCGAGGACACGGCCACCACCCACGACGATCTCGAGCGCGACTTCGGCCCCGACGTCGCGGCGATCGTCGACGGCGTGACCAAGCTCGACCGGCTCCAGTTCAACTCCAAGGAAGCGCAGCAGGCCGCGACCCTGCGCAAGATGCTCGTGGCGATGGCCAAGGACATCCGGGTCCTGCTCATCAAGCTCGCCGACCGGCTCCACAACATGCGGACGATCGCATCGCTGCCCGAGGCGAAGCAGCTGCGCATCGCCCAGGAGACGCTCGACATCTACGCGCCGCTCGCGCACCGCCTCGGCATCGGCGACGTGAAGTGGCAGCTCGAGGACCTCGCGTTCGCGGTCGTGCACCCGAAGCGCTACGCGGAGATCGAGCAGCTCGTCTACACGCAGACCCCGGAGCGCCAGGAGTACCTCGACGGGCTCCTCCTCGAGCTCCACGACCGCCTGGTCGAGCTGAAGATCGACGCCGACGTCCGCGGCCGGCCGAAGCACTACTGGTCCATCTACGAGAAGATGGTCGTCAAGAACAAGGAATTCGACGAGGTCCAGGACCTCGTCGGCATCCGCGTCGTCGTCGAGACGGTGAAGGACTGCTACGCCGCGCTGGGATCGATCCACGCCTGGTGGCGACCGGTGCAGGGCCGGTTCAAGGACTACATCGCGATGCCCAAGTTCAACCTGTACCAGGCACTGCACACCACCGTCATCGGTCCGGGTGGTCGGCTGGTCGAGGTGCAGATCCGCACCACGGAGATGCACCGCCGCGCCGAGTACGGCATCGCCGCGCACTGGGGCTACAAGGAGCGCGACGAGCCGAGCACGAACAAGGCCGACGACCTCGTCTGGCTCCAGCGCCTCGTGGACTGGCAGCAGGAGACCGAGGATCCGGCCGAGTTCATGCAGTCGCTGAAGATCGACCTCGAACAGGACGAGGTCTTCGTCTTCACACCGAAGGGCCGGGTCGTCACGATGGCGACCGGCGCGAACCCGGTGGACTTCGCGTACGCGATCCACACCGAGGTCGGCCACCGGTGCATCGGTGCCCGGGTCAACGGTCGACTGGTCCCGCTCGACTCCACGCTGTCCTCGGGCGACACGGTCGAGATCTTCACGAGCAAGGTCGAGGGTGCGGGGCCGAGCCGCGACTGGCTGCAGTTCGCGCAGACCCCACGGGCCCGGACCAAGATCCGCCACTGGTTCTCGCGCGAGCGCCGCGTCGACGCGATCGACACCGGCCGCGAAGAGCTGATCAAGGCGCTGCGCAAGGAGAGCCTGCCGATCCAGACCGCGTCGAAGCGGATGCAACGAGATCGCAGAGGAGCTGCACTACGCCGACGTCGAGGCGCTCCAGGCCGCGGTCGGTGAAGGCCACGTGTCCGGCGAAGGCCGTCGCACAACGCCTGCGGCGCGAGATGGCCGGCGGCGAGGAGCAGATCCCGACCACCGCGCGCCGGCCCGCACGCAGCAACGCCCGCCGGCGCTCCGCCGGGGTCCACGTCGAGGGCCTCGACGACGTGCTCGTCCGGCTCTCGCGTTGCTGCACCCCGGTGCCGGGTGACGAGATCATCGGGTTCGTGACCCGGGGTCGCGGCGTGTCCGTCCACCGGTCCGACTGCGCGAACGCCGGGGGACTGGCGACCCAGTCGGAGCGGCTCATCGAGGTCGAGTGGGACCACGACTCGCCGGCGACCTACGTGGTCTCGGTCGAGGTCGAGGCGCTCGACCGGTCCCGGCTCCTGCGGGACGTGGCCAACACCCTGGCCGACCACCACGTGAACATCCTGGCCTGCACCAGCCAGACCTCCAGCGACCGGGTCGCCCGGTTCCGGTTCGACTTCGAGCTGGCCGACCCCGGGCACCTGGAGTCGATCATCACCGCGATCAAGCGGGTCGACTCGATCTACGAGGTCTCCCGGGTCCTCCCCGGGCACGCCAACAGCAACTAGCTCAACGAGCCCCTCACCCCTCAAGGACGGGGTCCTCGCCTGCCGATACAGGGCGGCAGCGAGGAGAAACGTCCGAAATGACCGCGCGTACAGGTGCCCAAGGCGGAGCCGGCCGGCGAGCCGGGCGGGACGAGCGCGGGCTCACGATGATCGAGCTCGTGGTCGCGGTCAGCGTCTTCGCGATCCTCGCCGGCGGCCTGGCCCTGACCATCGAGGGTGGCTTGAACCTCGCCCGGAACAACCGGAACCGCAGTGTCGCCGCCAACCTGGCCAGCCAGGAGATGGACGACGTCCGGTCCGCCAGCTTCACGTCGCTGCCGCTCGGGCAGGTGGACCGGACCCAGTCGGTCGACGGCGTGCCGTACACGGTGCGGCGCGACTCCGAATGGGTCGACAACGCGTCGACGACCGGGCCCTGCGACTCGACGAACGCGACGCCCCAGGGTCCTGCGGGTCTCCGTCAGCGTCTTCTGGGCCGACATGCGTGGGGTCGCACCCGCCGAGTCGTCGACGATCCTCAGCCCGCCGGTCGGGTCGTACGACCCCGACAACGGCCACATCGCGGTCAAGGTCCTGGGCAGCGACGCCACCCCGCTCGGCGGCGTCCCCGTCACGGTGACCGACGACCGGGTTCACCAGGACCCTCACGACGACGTCGCCGGACGGCTGCGCGTTCTTCGCGTTCGTGGCGCCGGCGAGCTACACGGTGACGCTCGGCGCCGTGGGCTACGTGGACCGCCAGGGCCGGGCCGACCCGTCGCAGGTCACCGGGGTCACCTCGGGTGCGACGAGCTCGGTCTCGTTCGACTACGACCGGGCCGTCGACGCTGACCCTCACGATGACGTCGCCGGGCGGCGGGTCGTTCCCGTCGAACCTCTCGGTCGACGTCGGCAACAGCGCACTCGTGCCGACGGGGTCGAAGGAGTTCGCCGGCGCCGGCGCGATCCGCACGATCGGGAACCTGTACCCGTACGCGGACGGCTACGAGGCGTGGGCCGGGAGCTGCGCCGGACGCGGACCCCGAAGGCAAGGACGGCAACGGCCTGGCGTTCTGGCCCGGCGCCACGCCGCGACGTCGGCGTTCGACACGTCACCCGGGAGCACCACGACCGGGAACGGTCACGATGCCGACGGTCGAGCTGCACTACGGCGACTCGTCCTCCTCGACCGGAACCCACGACATCATCGCGGTCCACGACGCGGACAACGGCTGCCCGACCGGCCTGCAGTACACGGTCGGCACCTTCAACAGCCGCGACACGTCGCCTCGTTGCGCTGCCGTACGGCACCTGGACCTTCGAGGTGGTCGGCGGCATCGCCGTACGGCGGCGTGTGGCCGACCGCGCAGCTCGACCCACGCGTCTCCGGGAACACCGTCGTGAACGTGGACTCGACGTGATCCGCCGTCGGCGCACCCGCGGTGAGCGGGGTCAGACGTTGTTCGAGGTGATCATCGTCGTCGCGCTCCTCGGCGTCGTCCTCACGATGGTCTACGAAGGCATCGACTCCGCGACGAAGGCGATCGGCGGCACCGAGAAGCGGCTCGCCAACCTCGACGAGGCGCGGGTCCTGATGGCGGTGACGACCAAGGACGTGCGGACCGCGACCCGGCTCCAGGCCGGCACCGCACCGTTCGTGCTCGCGAACCCGCGCGAGGTGATCTTCTACGCGAACCTGAACAACAACGGCGCGAGCGGCTCGGTCGTCGACAACGGTCCGCGCCAGGTGCGGATCTACGTGGACGCGGGCTCCGAGCTGATCGAGCAGGTCACCAAGCCCGACGCGACCTCGGTCGCGCCCCGACGTACACGTACAACGGCGCCCCGACCAACCGGTACGTCGGGCGCTTCGTCGCGAACACGACCGAGTCAGCCGATCTTCCGCTACTTCGACTCGAACGGCGCCGAGCTCACCGCGATGCCGCTCTCGGCGACCGACCGGCTGGCGGTGGATTCCGTGGAGATCACCCTCTCCATCAAGGGCACCACCACGTTCACGCTGGCCACGACGACGCTGGTGAACACGGTGCGCCTGCCCAATGTCGACTACCAGCAGACACTCGGCGGATGAACGGCGCAGGTCAGGCCCATCGATCGTCGCACGAAGGGTGAGCAGGGCTTTGCCCTGATCACGGTCCTGATCGCGCTCACCGCACTGCTCGCGCTGTCCGCTGCGGCGGTCGAGTACGGCGTCGGGTCCCAGACCCTCTCCCGTCGGGACGAGAACTGGAACGCCTCGCTGTCGGCGGCGGAAGCCGGCATCGACGACTTCGTCTTCCGGCTCAACGAGAACTCGAACTACTTCCAGTACAACGCGCACCAACGCTGCCGCCGGACGGCAACCACGCGTTCACGCAGTACGTGCCGGTGCCGGGGGGCAACACCACGTCGAAGTTCCGCTACTCGACCGACACGACGAAGATCGCGGTCGACGGGACGATCCTGATCACCGCGACGGGCAAGGTCGGGAACACGAAGCGCTCCGTCCAGGCGACCCTGCGCCGGCGCACGTTCATCGACTACCTCTACTACACCGACTTCGAGACGCTGGACCCCGCGCTCTACACGGGCCCGCTGTTCACGGGCGACACGACCTACACCCCGGCGCAGGCGACCGCGAGCTGCACGACGTACGCGTACTCGACGCCGACCCGGGGAGTCGGGTGCACCGAGATCAACTTCATCACCGCGGACACGGTCAACGGTCCGCTGCACAGCAACGACTCGTTCCTGGTCTGCGGTTCCCCGCACTTCAACGGCAACACGTCGACGAGCTGGAACAAGCCGACCCAGCCGCGCTACCGCACCAACAGCTGCGTGCTCGGGCAACAACCCCGTCTTCGCGACCCCGGGCGATCCGAAGTACCAGTCGAACCTGGCGATGCCCCCGAGCAACTCGTCGATCAAGGCCGAGACCGCGGCGGGCAAGGGTGGCTGCCTCTACACCGGGCCGACGAGCATCACGCTCAACTCGACGGGCACGATGACGGTGACGAGCCCGTTCTCGAAGCAGGTCAACGGCGCGTGCATCGCGAACGGCACCGGCGCGCTTCCCGCGAACGGTGTCATCTACGTGCAGGGCGTGCCCGTCGACGCACCACGGACCCGAACTACACGAACGGCTGCCCGTACACGAACCCGGCGTACCCGATCCCGTCGTTGATCATCGACGAACGACGCGAACGCAGTACGCGTGCCGCGACGGTGACGTCTTCGTCGCAGGGTCAGCTCAAGGGCCAGCTGACGATCGCCGCCGCGAACAACGTGAACATCACCGGGAACCTGACCTACAACGGCGGCACCAGCGGCACGTCGCTGCTCGGGCTCGTCGCCAACAACTTCGTGCAGGTCCGCCATCCCGTGCAGATCCAGACGACGACCTACAACCCCGCGCAGAACAGCCAACCCTCGGCGTGCAGCCCCTCGTTCGACCGCACCGACTACGTCCGGAACTCGTCGGGCAAGTACGTGCAGACGATCTGCTCGAAGAACCTGACCGGCGCGCAGAGCAACCCGACGATCAACGCCGCGATCCTCGCGGTGAACCACAGCTTCACGGTCCCGTACTGGCAACGCGGCGACGGCGCTCGGGACGCTCTCGGTCACCGGCGCGATCGCGCAGCGCTTCCGTGGCCCGGTCGGCACGAACTCCGGCGGCACGGTCATCACCGGCTACGCGAAGAGCTACGTGTACGACCAGCGGTTGAAGTACCTCTCGCCCCCGAAGTTCCTCGATCCCGTCGCCTCGGCCTGGGGGGTCGCGGTCTGGCGGGAGATCCACGTCCCGGCGGGCCTCTAAGGACCCGGAGGCCCGGGGGAC
Source organism: uncultured Acidimicrobiia bacterium (assembly GCA_963848485.1). Classification (GTDB taxonomy): domain Bacteria; phylum Actinomycetota; class Acidimicrobiia; order IMCC26256; family JAENVU01; genus Chersky-806. The sequence goes on along the minus strand of CAWKDX010000005.1, from coordinate 100,786 downwards.
CGGCCGGTAGCATCGGTCGGATGCCCCGAGTGCCTGCTGAAGTCTTTCGCGCCCCGAAGGGGGTGCACGACGTCCTGCCGCCCGAGTCGGCGACCTGGGCGAACCTCGTCGGGCGCTTCGCGGATCGGGCCGCGCGCTTCGGGTACGGGCTGATCGTCTCCCCGGTGTTCGAGCACATCGAGGTGTTCCAGCGGGTCGGGGAGCACACGGACGTCGTCAGCAAGGAGATGTACGAGTTCCAGGACAAGGGTGGGCGCACGCTGGCCCTGCGCCCGGAAGGCACCGCGTCGGTGGTGCGCGCCTACGTGCAGCACCGGCCGACCGCACCGTGGAAGGTCTGGTACGTCGCGCCGAACTTCCGGTACGAGCGGGCCCAGAAGGGCCGGTACCGCCAGCACTGGCAGCTCGGGGCCGAGGTGCTCGGCGTCGACGACCCGGCGCTCGACGTCGAGGTGATCGCGCTGCTCGACGGCTTCTACCGCGACCTCGGGCTCACCGGGGTCACGCTCGCGCTCAACTCGATGGGCGACGCCGAGAGCCGGCCGGCGTACCTCGCCGCGCTCACCGGAGTACCTGCTCGGTCACGCCGACGCGCTCGGTCCCGAGTTCCGGGAACGGGTCGAGGCGAACCCGATGCGCGTCCTCGACACGAAGGTCCCGGACTGGCAGGACGTCGTCGAGCGTGCGCCCCAGCTCCCCGAGTACCTCTCGGACGCGGCGCGCGAGCACTTCGAGCAGGTGCAGGAGGGACTGCAGGCGCTCGGGATCGCGTACGAGCTCGCGCCGCGCCTCGTCCGCGGCTTCGACTACTACACGCGCACCACGTTCGAGTTCCAGAGCGACGCGCTCGACGCGGCGCAGAACGCGCTGGGCGGCGGTGGGCGCTACGACGGCCTGGCCGAGGAGATGGGCGGCCCGCCGACCCCGGGCATCGGCTTCGGTGCCGGGATCGAGCGGCTCGTGCTCGCACTCGAGGCCGCGTCGAGCGCGCCGTCGACGCGCGGGCTCGACGCGTTCGTGATCAACGGCCTCGGCGACGCGGGCAGCATCCGGGCGACGCTGCTGGTGAGCGACCTGCGCGAAGAGGGCCTGGGCGCCGACCGCGCGTACGGCGGCCGGTCCGTCCCCGCGCAGTGGAAGATGGCGGACCGCTCGGGCGCGCGCTTCGGCGTGATGCTCGGGCGCGACGAAGCCGCGCGTGACGCGGTCGCAGTGAAGGATCTCGAATCGGGAGAGCAGGTAGAGGTGCCGGAAAAGGGTCTCGCTTCGTGGCTGAACGATCGACGCACGCTCGGAACGGGGTCCGGCCGATGATGCGCACGCAGATGGTCGGAACCCTGCGGGCCGAAGACATCGGCGAGCCGGTCGTGCTGTGCGGCTGGGTGGCATCGCGCCGCGACCACGGCGGCGTCGTGTTCCTCGACCTGCGCGACGCGTCGGGGATCGTCCAGATCGTGGCCGACCCGTCGACGGTCGGCGCCGAGGTGCACCGGGTCGGACGCGAGTGGGTGCTGCGCGATCGAAGGCGACGGTGCGCGCCCGGCCCGAGGGCACGGTCAACGCCGAGCTGCCGACGGGTGCGGTCGAGGTGAGCGCCGCGACGCTCGAGGTGCTGAACGAGGCCGAGTCGCCGCCCGTTCCCGCTCGCGGAACGGGCCGACGACGTCGACGAGACGCTGCGGCTCCGGTACCGCTACCTCGACCTGCGCCGGCCGCAGATGCAGCGCAACCTGCGGCTTGCGGGCCACGGTCAACGCCGCGCTGCGCACGTCGATGGCCGACCAGGGCTTCGTCGAGATCGAGACGCCGATGCTGATCGCGTCGACGCCCGAGGGCGCGCGCGACTTCGTCGTCCCGTCCCGGCTCCAGCCGGGTGCGTTCTACGCGCTGCCCGCAGAGCCCGCAGCTCTTCAAGCAGCTCCTGATGGTCGGCGGGCTCGACAAGTACTTCCAGATCGCGCGGTGCCTGCGCGACGAGGACCTGCGCGCGGACCGGCAGTTCGAGTTCATGCAGTACGACGCCGAGATGTCGTTCGCGGACCAGGAAGACGTCATGGCCGTCGTCACCGAGGCGGTCGGCGCCGCGATCGAGGCCGCGACCGGATCGCGACCGGGCGACGTCCCCCGCATGACCTGGCACGAGGCGATGGAGCGGTTCGGCACGGACAAGCCCGACACCCGCTTCGAGATGGAGCTCGTCGACCTCGGCCCGGTGTTCGCCGAGACCGAGTTCCGCGCGTTCCAGGCCGACGCGGTCAAGGGCATCTGCGTGCGGGCAATGGGCGACGTGAGCCGCTCGACCGTGGACAAGCTGGTCGACCGGGCGAAGCTGCTCGGCGCGGCGGGCCTCGTCTGGATGCGGGTCAAGGAGGGCGGCGAGCTCGACGCGCCGATCCTGAAGTTCCTGTCCGAGAAGGAGCAGCTCGGCATCGTCGCGACGCTCGGCGCGGTGCCCGGGTGACCTCGTGCTCATCGTCGCGGGCGAGCGGCGCATGACGAACCACGTGCTCGGCATCCTGCGCCTCGACCTCGGCCGCCCGCCGGTGAACGAAGGCGGGCTCCAGCTGCTCTGGGTCGTGGACTTCCCGCTGTTCGAGGCGCTCGACGCCGACGGCCGGCCGATCCCCGCGCACCACCCGTTCACGATGCCGCACCCCGAGGACCTCGAGCTGCTCGACTCGTCGTCGGGCGACGACCTGCTCGCGGTGCGATCGCAGGCCTACGACCTCGTGCTCAACGGTTGGGAGCTCGGATCGGGCAGCGTGCGAATCCACTCGCCGGTGGTGCAGCAGAAGATCTTCTCGTTCCTCGGCATCGAGCCCGAGGAGGCGCAGGCCCGCTTCGGGTTCCTGCTCGACGCGTTCAAGTACGGCGCGCCGCCGCACGCCGGCTTCGCGTTCGGCGTGGACCGGCTCGACCGCGCTGCTCGCGGGCGAGGAGAACATCCGCGAGGTCATCGCGTTCCCGAAGACCCAGAAGGGCGCGGACCCCCTGACCGGTGCGCCCAGCCCGCTCGACCCGGCGCAGCTCACCGAGCTCGGGCTCACCGTGAAGCCGAGGCCGGGCCCCAAGACCTGACCGGACCGGCCGATGGACCTCGACGCGATCGACCTCACGGACCTGGACCGGTTCGCCGACGGCTTCCCGCACGAGATGTTCACGGTGCTGCGCCGCGAGGCGCCGGTCTGGTGGCAGGCGCCGACCGCGCACACGCCCGGCGGCGAGGGGTTCTGGGCGATCAGCCGTCACGCCGAGCTGCTCCAGGTCGTGCGCGACCCGGTGACGTTCTCGTCGGAGAGCGGTCCCGGCCGCGACGGCGCGGGCGGGACGATCCTCGAGGACCTCGCGCCGGGCGTCGGGCCCGGCGTGATGCTGAACATGTGCGACCCGCCGACGCACACCCGGATCCGCGGGCTCGTGAGCCGCGACTTCACGCCGAAGCCGGTCGAACGGCTCGTGCCGTTCCTGCGGGCCCGGACCGCGCGGATCCTCGACGACGTCGCGGCGCGGGGCTCCTGCGACTTCCTCGTCGACGTCGCGGCCGAGCTGCCGCTCCAGACGATCGCACGGATCCTCGGCGTCCCGGAGGCGGACTCGCACCAGCTCTTCACGTGGACCTCCACGATCCTCGACTTCCGCGACCGCGAGCTCGACGGCACGACCGACGAGCTCGCCGAGGCCGCGCTCGGGATGGTCGGCTACGGCGGGGACCTCATCGAGGAGAAGCGGGCGTGCCCGGCCGACGACATGCTCTCCGCGGTCGTGCACGCGACGCTCGAAGGTGAGGACGGCACCGTCGAGGCGTTGTCGCCGGCCGAGCTGTCCGCGTTCTTCAGCCTGCTGTTCGTCGCCGGGAGCGAGACGACCCGCAACTCGATCGCGGGTGGCCTGCTCGCGCTCATCGAGAACCCGGACCAGATGCGGGCGCTGCGCGCCGACCGGTCGCTCGTTGCCGTCGGCGGTGGAGGAGATCCTCCGCTGGACGAGCGCGACCGCGTACAACCGGCGCACCGCGACCCGCGACGTCGAGCTGGGCGGCCAGCTGATCAGGGCGGGGGAGAAGACGACGCACTGGTACCCGTCGGCGAACCGCGACGAAGCGGCCTTCGCGGACCCGTTCCGCTTCGACGTCGCCCGCGACCCGAACCCGCACGTCGCGTTCGGAGGTGGGCTGCACCACTGCCTCGGCGCGGCGCTGGCGCGCACCGAGGTGCGGGTCATGCTCGAGGAGCTGCTCGACCGGTTCTCGGACTTCGAGCTGGCCGGGCCGGTCGAGTGGGGCCGGAGCAACAAGCACACGAGCATCCGCCACCTCCCCGTCACCCTCACCCCGGCCTGACCGTCCGGTTCGGTTTGGCGTCGCCGAGGCCGTGGGCATCCAACGACGCCGAAATCGGTTGGGGCGTAGGGTCGCGCCATGGCGGCTGACCTGTTCGCGGCGGCGGCCGAGGAGCGGCTTGCGTCCCGAGCGCCCTTGGCGGCCCGGCTGCGACCCCAAACGCTCGACGAGGTGGTGGGCCAGCGCGACCTGCTCGCGCCGGGCCGGCCGCTGCGCGCGCTGATCGAGGGCGACCGCCTGTCCTCGGTGATCCTCTGGGGTCCGCCCGGCACCGGCAAGACCACGATCGCCCGGCTCATCGCGGGCGCGACCGACAAGGCGTTCGAGCCGATGAGCGCGGTCAACGCCGGGGTGAAGGACGTCCGCGAGGTCGTCGAGCGGGCCAGGAACCGGCTCGGCGAGCGGGGCCAGGGGACGATCCTCTTCCTCGACGAGGTCCACCGGTTCAACAAGACCCAGCAGGACGCGCTGCTCCCGCACGTCGAGGACGGGCTGCTCGTGCTCGTCGGCGCGACGACCGAGAACCCGTACTTCTCGCTGACCTCCGCGTTGCTCAGCCGCTCGACGCTGTTCCGGCTCGAGCCGCTGGAGCCCGAGGACCTCCGCAGCCTCATGCAGCGGGCGCTCGCCGACAAGACGCGCGGGCTCGGCGGCGACGGGCTCACGATCGACGAGGACGCGCTCGAGCACATCGCGGACCGGTCCGAGGGCGACGCGCGCCATGCGCTGACGAGCCTCGAGGTCGCGGCGGCGCTGACGGCCGAAGCCGGGCAGCCCGTCGATCACCCTCGAGTACGCGGAGGCCGCGCTCGCGATGCGTGCGCTGCGCTACGGCGACGACGAGCACTACGACGTCGTCTCCGCGTTCATCAAGAGCATCCGCGGCTCGGATCCCGACTCCGGCCTCTACTGGCTCGCGCGCATGCTCGAGGCGGGCGAGGACGCCCGGTTCATCGCCCGCCGGCTCGTGATCCTGGCGTCGGAGGACGTCGGCATGGCCGACCCGCTCGCGCTGCCGCTCGCCACCGCGGCCGCGCACGCGGTCGAGTACGTCGGGCTGCCCGAGGCGCAGCTCAACCTCGCCCACGCGGTCGTGTACCTGGCCAGCGCCCCGAAGTCGAACAGCTCGACCGTCGCGCTCGGCGCGGCGATGGCCGACGTCCGCGACCGCCGGACCGGTCCGGTTCCGGCGCATCTGCGGGATTCGCACTATCCGGGGGCCGAGCACCTTGGGCACGGCCAGGGCTACGTCTATCCTCACGACACCCCCGAGGGCTGGGTGCCCCAGGAGTACCGGCCGGTCGAGATCGCCGAGCAGGTGTACTACCGGCCCACCGGTCGGGGCGCCGACGTCGATCGTCGACCGGGCGTCGGCACGGCCACGGGACCGGACGCGGAAGGAGATGCCGATGAGCGCGGGTGACTGGCTGGCCGCCACGGGGACCGTGATGCTCGCGGTCATGCTCGGCGGCCTGCTGTTCGCGCTCGGCTCGGTCGTCGTGACCCTGCGGGAGCTCCGGGCCACCGTCGGCGCGCTCCAGGAGCAGAGCATCGCCCTGGCCGACGAGATGCGCATCGCGCTGCGCGACGCGGAGAACGAGGTGGACCGGGTCGGTGCGCTGCTCACCGCGGCGGAGACCGTCGGCGACCGGATCGACACCGCGTCGCGCATCGTGTCGAAGACCGTGACGAACCCGGTGGTGAAGGTGCTCGCGCTCGGCACCGGCACCAAGCGCGCGGTCCGCCGCATGCGCGCCGGCGACGAGCCTCGCGAAGGTGAAGTCATGAGTGCAGCGGCGACACCGCGCACGAGCAGCCGATGGACGAGCGACTCGAGTGCCGATGGCCGGCGAGCGGCCCGAGCCGCAGGCTCGAGAGCGGAAGCGATGATCCCGAAGCGGGTGTTCTGGCTGACCGTGGGCTACGGCGCCGGGATCGGCACCTCGTGGTACGCGACCCGCAAGGTCAAGGCCGCGGCCCGGCGCTACACGCCCGGAGGGCCTCGGCGGGCGGGTGACCGACACGGTCGGCGGGATCTCCCGGGACGTGAAGGCCGCGGTCACCGAAGGTCGCAGCGCGATGCGCGAGCGCGAGGCGGAGCTCCGCCAGCCCGCGTGCCGCCGGCCGCCGCGGCTGAACCGGGCCCGGTCCGCGGACCGGGGTTCGGTAGCCTGGCTGGTCCCATGACTGCGATGACGGCCGACGAGCTTCGATCCACCTTCCTGGACTTCTTCGTCGCGCGCGGCCACACGCTCGTGCCGAGCGCCAGCCTGATCCCGCACGACAAGACGGTCCTCTTCACCGTGGCGGGCATGGTGCCGTTCAAGCCGTACTTCACCGGTGAGGAGCCGCCGCCGTACCCCCGGGCCACCTCGGCGCAGAAGTGCGTCCGGGCCGGCGGCAAGCACAACGACCTCGACGACATCGGCCGCACGAACCGCCACTTCTCGTTCTTCGAGATGCTCGGCAACTTCTCGTTCGGCGACTACTTCAAGCTCGAGGCGATCCAGTTCGCCTGGGAGCTCTACACCGAGGTGCTCGGCCTCGATCCGGAGCGGCTCTGGGTCACGGTCCACGAGACCGACGACGAGGCCGAGGCGATCTGGCGGGACACCGTCGGCGTGCCCCAGGCGCGGATCCAGCGCCTGGGCGAGGACAACTTCTGGCGCATGGCCGACACCGGGCCCTGCGGCCCGAGCTCGGAGATCTTCTGGGACCTCGGCCCCGAGTTCGGCGCCGAGGGCGGCCCGAAGGACGGCGGCGAGGACCGCTACGTCGAGATCTGGAACCTCGTCTTCGTGCAGTTCGACGCGCAGCCGGACGGCACCCTCGTGCCGCTGCCCAAGCCGAGCATCGACACCGGCGCCGGCCTGGAGCGCAACCTCGCGGTGCTCCAGGGCGCCGAGTCGATCTGGGACATCGACGTCTTCCGCCCGCTGATCGCCGCGGCCGAGCAGGCGACGGGGGTCACGTACCAGGGCTTCCCCGGGGGCGAGTCGGACGTGTCGCTGCGGATCCTGGCCGAGCACGCCCGCACGATGACGTTCCTCGTGACCGACGGTGTCGTGCCGAGCAACGTCGAGCGCGGCTACGTGCTGCGCCGCATCATCCGGCGCGCGGTGCGCCACGCGTACCGGCTCGGCGCGCGTGACCTGGTCACCCCGGCCCTCGTCGACGCGACGATCGGCGTCATGGGCGGCGCGTACCCCGAGCTCGAGAAGCACCGCGAGCTGGTGACGAACGTGATCCGCCGCGAAGAGGAGCGGTTCCGGGCCACCCTGCAGCGGGGCGAGGACCTCCTCGACGAGATCCTCACCGCCGGTGACGTCACCGGGGAGCGCGCGTTCTTCCTGCACGACACGCTCGGCTACCCGATCGACCTCACCCGCGAGGTCGCGGCCGAGCGCGGGCGCGCGGTCGACGTCGACGGCTTCGAGGCCGCAGATGGCACGAGCAGCGCACCCGGGCGCGCGACGCGCACAAGGCCGAGGGCGGCGCGGCGGCCGCGCCCGTCGAGCTGTACCGCGAGATCCTCGACGACCACGGTCCGACCGAGTTCACCGGCCGCCAGGAGTACGTGACCGAGGGCGCGAAGGTCCTCGGGCTCGTCGCGGGCGGCGAGCGCCGGGCCCGCGCGGCGGCCGGCGAAGAGGTCGACGTCTTCCTGGACCGCACGCCCGTTCTACGCGGAGTCCGGCGGCCAGGTCGGCGACACCGGGACGATCACGTCCGCCGACGGCGGGACCGTCGTGCGGGTGCTCGACACGCAGTACGCGATCGCGGGCGTGCTCAGCCTGCACCGGGGCCGGGTCGAGCAGGGCGAGCTGGTCGAGAGCGACGAGGTCGTCGCGGCGATCGACGGGGCGCGCCGCGACGCGATCCGCCGCAACCACACCGCGACCCACATCCTGCACTGGGCGCTGCGCGAGGTGCTCGGCACGCCACGTGAAGCAGGCCGGCTCCTACGTCGGCCCGGACCGGCTGCGCTTCGACTTCAGCCACTACGAGGCCGTGACCCAGGACCAGCTCGACCAGATCGAGGCGATGGCGAACCGCGAGATCATCTCCGACGCCAAGGTGCGCCACTACGAGACGTCGAAGGCGCACGCGGAGAGCATCGGCGCGATCGCGTTCTTCGGCGACAAGTACGGCGACGTCGTGCGCGTCCTCGAAGCGGGGGAGCACTCGCTCGAGCTCTGCGGCGGCACCCACGTGCACGCGCTCGGCTTCATCGGCCCGATCAAGATCGTGAGCGAGGGGTCGATCGGCGCCAACCTCCGCCGCATCGAGGCGGTCACGGGTGAAGGCTCGCTGGACCGCGTCCACGACGAGGAGGTGCGGCTGCGCACCGCGGCGAGCCTCCTCAACGTCGGGCCGGCCGAGGTGCCGGAGCGGATCGAGCGGCTGCTCGCCCAGGTGAAGGCGCTCGGCGACGAGGTGAACGGGCTGCGTTCGAAGCAGGCGGTCGCCGACGCCGGGAGCCTCGTGGCCGAAGCGGTCGACGGCGTGATCGTCGTGCGCCGCGACGGCGTGGCGGGCGACGACCTGCGCCGGCATCACCATCGCGGCGCGCGACGCGCTCGGGCTCCGGCGTGGTCGCGATCCTCGGCGCGTCGCCGGACGGCACAGAAGGCCGCGATCGCGGTGGCCGTCAGCAAGGACCTGGTCGAGCGGGGGGTCTCGGCGGCCGCGATCGGCGGCCCGGTCGCCAAGGCGCTGGGCGGTGGCACGGGCAAGAACCCGGACTTCGTCCAGGGGGGCGGCCAGAACGTCGCCGGCCTCGACGACGCCCTCGCCCTGGCCCGGGAATCGGCCACCGCAGCCGTAGGCTCCTAAGCCTTGGCCCGCATCCTCGGGGTCGATCTCGGCACCCGCCGGATCGGCCTCGCCCTCTCGGATCCCTCCGGCACGCTCGCGTCGCCGCTCGCGGTCCTGGCGCGCTCGGGCGACCGCAAGCAGGACCACCAGGCGATCGTCGCCGCGGCCCGCGAGAACGAAGCCGACCGGATCGTCGTCGGCCTGCCCCGGTCGCTGTCGGGCAAGGTGGGTCCGGCCGAGCGGAGCACGCTGCGAGGAGATCGACGAGCTCCGGGCCGCGGCGCCGGACGACATCGCGATCGACTGCTACGACGAGCGCTTCACCACCGTGATCGCGCAGCGGAGCCTGGTGGAGTCCGGGATGCGCCGCGACGCGCGCAAGCAGGTCGTCGACAAGGTCGCGGCCGCGGTGATGCTCCAGTCGTACCTCGAGGCCCAGCCGTGACCACCGGCGCCGACCTGGACGCGCCGTCGGTCGATCCACCCGCCGACCGCGCCGCGCCGCAGCCCGGCGCCGGCGCCGCGGGCCGCATCATCGTCGGCTCGTGGCCGGGTCATCGCTCGTGCTGGTCGTGATCGCGGCCGGCGCGTGGTTCTGGTACCAGACCGACCCGCCGGGCGACCCGGGCGGCGGGTCACCATCGAGGTCCAGCAGGGCTGGGGGACGAGCCAGATCGCCGACGCGCTCGCGCACCGCGACGTCATCGGCTCCGCGCTCGCGTTCCGGCTCTACGTGAAGGTCTCGGGCGCGGGCCCGTTCCAGGCGGGCACCCACGTGCTGCGCGAGCACATGGGCTCGAGCCCCGCGGCGGACGTGCTCGAGCGTCCGGCGACGCTCACCTACCGCAAGCTCGCGCTGATCCCCGGGCCTCACGCTCGACATGATCGCGGACCGGGTCGGCCGGATCCCGGGCCTGAGCCGCGACCAGTTCCTCGTGGTCGCCGCGTCGAACACGATCCGGTCCAAGTACGAGCCCGCGAACGTGACGTCGCTCGAAGGGCTCACCTGGCCCGACACGTACTACGTGAGCAAGGCGGACACCGAGGCGACGCTGCTCAAGACGCTCGTGACGAACTTCGACAAGCAGGCGACCAAGGCCGGGCTCGCGACGTCGGCGGACCCGTACCGGACGGTGACGATCGCGTCGCTGATCCAGACCGAGGCCAAGCTCGACGTCGACCGTCCGCTCATCGCCGCGGTGGTGGAGAACCGGCTGCGCGACGGCATGCCGCTGCAGATCGACGCGACGCTGCTCTACGCGCGGGGGAGCCGGGTCGGCCCGATCACCGACGCGGACTACGACCGCGACTCGCCGTACAACACGTACAAGTACCAGGGCCTGCCGCCGACGCCGATCTCGACCGTCACGACGCGTCTCGCTCGCAAGCCGCGCTGCACCCGGCCGACGTGCCGTACAAGTTCTACGTGCTGAGCAACGCCGACGGGAAGCACGCGTTCGCGACGACCTACGCCGAGCACCAGCGCAACGTCGAGGCCGCCCGCCGCAAGGGCCTGCTCGGATGAGCGCCATCGAGGACGGTCGGGTCACCGGGCGCGACGCGGCTGGCCGCGGTGATCGGCGATCCGGTGCGGCACTCCCGCTCGCCCGCGATCCACAACGCGGCGTACGCGGCCGCCGGGCTCGACTGGGTCTTCGTCGCGCTCGAGGTCCGCGAGGGCCGGGGCTACGACGCGGTGCGGGCGATGCCGGTGCTCGGGATCGGCGGGCTGAGCGTCACGATGCCGCACAAGGCGGACGCGGCCCGGGCGTGCGACGAGCTGAGCGCGGACGCGACGGCGCTCGAGGTCGTCAACACGGTGGTGCTGCGCGACGACGGGACGCTGTGGGGCGACTCCACCGACGGCGAGGGCCTCGTGCGGAGCCTGGCCGACGCGGGGCTCGACCCGGCGGGAAGCGGGTGCTCGTGCTCGGCGCCGGCGGCGCGGCGCGGGCCGCGGTGCTCGCGCTCGGGTCGGGCCGGCGCGACGCTGACCGTCGCGGCCCGGCGGCCGGAGGCCGCGCAGGCCGCGGCCCGGCTCGCCCCGGGCACCGCCGCCGCTGCGCGTTCGACGCGGTCGGCGACCGGCGAGTTCGACGTCGTCGTGAACGCGACGCCGCTCGGCATGGCCGGCGAGGTGCTCCCGATCGAGGCCCCGGGCGCCGGCCAGTGGGCGGTCGACCTGATCTACCACCCGGCCGAGACGCCGTTCCTCGCCGCGGCCGCGGCCCGGGGCGCCGCGGTCGTGGGCGGGCTCGGCATGCTCGTCCACCAGGCCGCGCTCGGCTTCGAGGCCATGACCGGCCATCGCCGCGCCGCTCGACGGCGATGCAGGCAGCCGCCGCTCAATGATCGCGGCTCGGCTGCCGACAACCTCTGGGTACGCACCGTCGGTCAGGCACCGAACCAGGGGAGCCGTGGGTCTCCAGGGCACGCTCGATACGTTTTCGCTGGCCGAGATCCTCGGCCTGATCGAACGGGCGCGCCACACCGGCGCGCTCGATGGTGCGAGAGCCCGGACGGGCACGGCACGCTGTACATCGCGGCCGGCCGCTTCTGTGCCGGCGAGGCCGCCGACTACTCGGGCCCGGTCGAGGACCGCCACGCCCTCGACGTCCGCCTCATCGACGTCTGCTTCCACCTGATGCGCTTCGAGGGCGGCTCCTTCGAGTTCACCGCCAACGAGGCCCCGCCGTGGACCGCCGAGCGGGCGACCGACATCGGTCCGATCGTCGAGACGGTCGAGCACATCGTCCGGGCCTGGCCCGCGGTCGAGGCGGTGCTGCCGAGCTTCGACGTCCGCCCCGAGCTGGCCGAGGAGCTTCCCGAGGACTCCCTCACCCTGACGCCGCACCGCGTTCAAGATCTTCACGCTGATCGACGGCGAGCGCACCGTGCGCCAGATCGCCCGCGAGGCCGGGCCACAGCGTCGTCGAGGTCGGGCCGGTGCTGAAGGACCTGATCGAGCACGGCGCGGTCACGCATCGAGTCGCGGCGCCCGGACCGCGGCGCCGCCGGTCTCGGATCTCGTCCTGCCGCCCGGCGCGGTCCACGTGGCCCGCGAGGAGTCCCACGAGCCGGGCCGGCGAACCGATCGAGATGGTCACGAGCGTCCCCGACCCGTCCGCGCAGCTCGACGGCGAGGCCCTGGACCGGGAGCGGGCGGTCCTGGCCGCCCGGGCCGGCCTGGACGACCCCGGGCCCGGTCCCGAGCCCAGGACGCCGAGCCCGAGCCCGGCCGCCGCCGGCCGACGGCGTCCGACGGAGGAGCCCGAGATGACCGGCTCCGAGATCACGAGCGACCGGGGGGCGCTGCTGCGGCTGTTCTCGGGACTGCGCGACCAGGGCTGAACCGCCCCGACGACTCGGATCTACAGACACCGGACAAACCCGCCGATAGCCACCAGCGAGGGCGAGCGCCGGCTCGCCCGCGGAGGATCTGGTGTCGGACGGCGCACAACTCGGCACGTTGCTGTGCCAGCGAAGCCTGATCACCCAGGCGCAGCTGGACGCGGCGCTGGCCGAGCAGGCCACGAGCGGCAAGCCGCTCGGCCGCGTCCTGATCGAGCACGGCCACATCTCGGAGACCGACCTCGTCCGGACGCTCGCCGAGCAGGTCGGCCTCGAGTTCGTCGACCTCTCCGAGCGCTCGATCGACCCGTCCGTCGCCGGCCTCATCCCGGAGCACCTGGCCCGCAAGTACCAGGCGCTGCCGGTCGGCTGGGACGACGACGGCCGCCTCGTCGTCGCGATGGGCGACCCGTCCAACGTCTTCGCGGTCGACGACATCCGGGCCCTGACCGGCGCCGACATCTACACGGTCGTCGCGACCGCAGGTCAGCTCCAGGACTCGATCGACCGCTTCCACCGCCTCGACGGCGAAGTCGACACGATGGCCCAGGAGGCCGCCGACGAGCTCGAGCGACGGCGACGACCTCGCGAACGTCAGCGAGGTCATCGAGGACGCGCCGATCGTCAAGTTCGTCAACCTGCTGATCACGCAGGCGGTGCAGCGACCGCGCGTCGGACATCCACGTCGAGCCGGCCGAGAAGGACCTGCGCATCCGGTTCCGCATCGACGGCGTGCTGCACGAGGTCATGCACTCGCCGAAGTCGATCCAGGCCGGCGTGATCAGCCGGCTGAAGGTGATGTCCGAGATCAACATCGCCGAGCGGCGCATCCCCCAGGACGGCCGCATGTCGCTGACCGTCGGCGGCAAGCCGGTCGACCTCCGGGTCGCGACCCTGCCGACGGTGTTCGGCGAGAAGGTCGTGATGCGGATCCTGGACAAGGGCCAGGCCCTGCTGAGCATGGACGACCAGGGCTTCCTGCCCGACGTGCTCGAGCGGTACGAGAGCTCGTACACGCAAGCCGTACGGGACGATCCTCGTGACCGGCCCGACCGGCTCGGGGAAGTCCACGACGCTCTACGCGACGCTCAACATCCTCAACGACGTGTCGCGCAACATCATCACGATCGAGGACCCGGTCGAGTACCGGCTCCCGGGCATCAACCAGATGCAGATCAACTCGACGCGCCGGCCTCTCGTTCTCCGCCGCGCTGCGGTCGATCCTGCGTGCCGACCCCGACGTCCTGCTCGTCGGTGAGATCCGTGACCGCGACACCGCGACGATCGCGGTCGAGGCGTCGCTCACCGGTCACCTCGTGCTGACGACGCTGCACACCAACGACGCCGCGTCGACGCCGCAGCGGCTGGTGGAGATGGGCGTCGAGCCGTTCCTCGTGACCAGCGCGCTCGACTGCGTGCTCGCCCAGCGGCTCGCCCGCAAGCTCTGCGACCGGTGCAAGGAGCAGTACCAGCCGTCCGAGGCGGAGCTGATCGAGGCGGGCTGGCCGATGGAGCAGATCGACGGGACCGACTGGCCGGTGCTGTACCGCCACGGTCGGCTGCGGGACCTGCGGCAAGACCGGCTACCGGGGCCGGTTCGCCCTCCACGAGGTGATGCTCGTGACCGAGGAGATCGAGAAGCTGATCATCGAGCGGCGCTCGACCGACGACATCAAGAAGGTCGCGGTCATGGAGGGGATGATCCCGCTGCGCTCCGACGGGCTCCGCAAGGTCGCCGCCGGCCTCACCAGCCTCGAAGAGGTCTTCCGGGTCGTCACCTGATTCCGGCGCGCTCCTCGCCGCGCTTCTCCGCCTTCAGACCCGTCCCGCTTGCGCCGATACAGGGCAGAGGAGGCATTCCATGCTCTCGAGCCAAGTCACGAGTCCTCGGCGAGTTCCTGATCGATCGTCACGTCCTGTCCCGTGACGACCTCGCGATCGCCACGGCCGAGTCGCGCCGCACCGGCGACCCGCTCCCCGCGGTGCTGCACCGCAACGGGCTGGTCGGCGAGAAGGACCTGAGCGCGGCGATCGCCGAGACCGTCGGGCTGCGCTTCGTCGACTTCACCGAGTACCCGATCCACCCCGACGCCGCGACGACGATCCCCGAGGCCGAGTCGCCCGTGAGCGCGTCGCGATCGGCGTCGGCTTCGAGGACGACGAAGCTCGTCGTCGCGTTCGCCGACCCGGGCGACGACGACGCGGTGCAGGCGATCGGCACCGCGACCGGCTACGAGATCATCCCGGCCGCGGCCGGTCGCTACGAGATCCTGCACGCGATCGACTCGGTGTTCGGGCCGGACCGCAGCAGCGCGCCGAGCCTCGACGAGCCCGAGCCTCGGCATCGGCGAGGAGCCCGAAGGCCTCCACGTCAACGAGCTCCTGCGCGATGCTGCTCGAGCAGAAGGGCTCGGACCTCCACCTCACCGCGGGGAGCCCGCCGGTGATCCGCGTGCACGGCGAGCTGCGCCCGGTGCCGGGCGTCGACCCGATCAACGGCTCCGACATCCGCGAGATGATCTACGCGATCCTCACGCAGAAGCAGCGGGAGCGCTTCGAGAACGACCTCGAGCTCGACTGCTCGTACACGCTGCCGGGCAAGAGCCGGTTCCGGATGAACGTGTTCCTGCAGCGCGACTCCGTCGGCGCGGTGCTCCGCGCGATCCCCTACGAGATCGTCGACTTCGACCTGCTCGGCCTGCCCGCCGTCGGTGAAGCAGTTCGCCGACCTGCCCCGCGGCCTCGTGCTCGTGACCGGCCCGACCGGATCGGGCAAGAGCACGACGCTCGCCTCGCTCGTCGACATCGTGAACCGCACCAAGGCGCTGCACATCATGACGGTCGAGGACCCGATCGAGTTCCTGCACAACCACAAGCGCGCGGTCGTGAACCAGCGCGAGGTCGGCGAGGACACGCACTCGTTCGCCGAGGCGCTGCGCCACGTGCTGCGCCAGGACCCGGACGTGATCCTCGTCGGTGAGATGCGCGACCTCGAGACGATCTCGACCGCGCTCACCGCGGCGGAGACCGGCCACCTCGTGTTCGCGACCCTGCACACCCAGGACGCGCCGCAGTCGATCGACCGCATCATCGACGTGTTCCCGTCGCACCAGCAGCAGCAGATCCGCGTGCAGCTCGCGTCGTCGCTGCAGGGGATCTGCACCCAGCAGCTGCTCCGCACCGCGGACGGCTCGGGCCGGGCGGTCGCGGCCGAGGTGCTCGTCGCGACCCCCGCGGTCCGCAACCTCATCCGTGAGGGGAAGATCTACCAGATCTACTCGCTGATGCAGGCCGGCGGGAAGTTCGGCATGGTCACGATGGACCAGACGCTCGCCGGGCTCGTGAAGGCCGGCTCGATCACGCTCGAGAGCGCGATGGAGCGCTGCACGAACGAGGAAGACCTCCGCCGGCTCATCCAGCAGCCCGAGCTGGGCGGCCTGATGCCCACGACCTTCGCGTACAAGGTCCGCGACCAGGGCGGCAAGATCGTCGAAGGTTCGCTCGAGGCGGACGACGAGACCCTCGTCATCGGCAAGCTCCGCCAGATGGGCTACACGCCCGTCGCGATCGAGGAGAAGTCCGGCGAGTCGCTGACGAGCGACGTGAAGATCCCCGGCTTCGGCGGCCGGGTGAAGCTCAAGGACATCGCGGTCTTCTCGCGCCAGTTCGCGACGATGATCAACTCGGGTCTCTCGCTGATCCGCGCGCTGGCGATCCTCACCGAGCAGACCGAGAACCCGCTGCTCGCGAAGGTCGCGGGTGAGGTCCGGCTCGACGTCGAGCGGGGCTCGTCGCTGTCGGCCGCGCTGTCGCGCCACCCGAAGGTGTTCAACCACCTGTACATCGCGATGGTGAAGTCCGGCGAGGCCGGCGGTGTGCTCGACGCGGTGCTGATGCGCCTCGCCGACACGATCGAGAAGCAGGTCGAGCTGCGCCGCAAGATCCGCTCCGCGATGACGTACCCGATCGTCGTGCTGACGATCTGCTCGGTCATCGCGACCGCGATGCTCCTGCTGATCGTGCCGCAGTTCAAGTCGATCTACGCCGACCTCGGCGGCACGCTGCCGCTGCCGACCCGGATCCTGATCTCGGTCTCGGACCTGCTGAAGACGTTCTTCCCGATCTTCGTGCATCCTCGGCGTCGCCGGCTTCTTCCTGTTCCGGCAGTGGGCCCGCTCGGAGCAGGGCAAGCCGAAGTGGGACGCGTTCAAGCTGCGGGTGCCGGTCGCCGGCGCGCTGACCCGCAAGGCCGCGCTGGCCCGCTTCTCGCGGACGCTCGCCGCGCTCACCCGCTCCGGCGTCGGCATCCTCGAGGCGCTCGACATCGTCGCCGAGACCGCCGGGCAACGAGGTCGTCTCGACCGCGGTGCGCGACACGCAGGGCGCGGTCAAGCGCGGCGACACGCTGTCGCGCCCGCTCGAGCAGCACGAGGTGTTCCCCCCGATGGTCGTGCAGATGATCGCGGTGGGGGAGGAGACCGGCGCGCTCGACGAGATGCTCGACAAGATCGCCGACTTCTACGACCAGGAGGTCTCCGCGACCGTCGACGCGCTGACGTCGCTCATCGAGCCGATGCTCATCTGCCTGATGGGTGTGATCGTCGGCGGCATGATCATCAGCCTCTACCTCCCGATGTTCAACATCATCAAGCTCATCAAGTAGGCGAGTGCGCAGCGTTGCGTCACGGCGCCACGCGTCACTGCACGTGGCACGCCGCCAGCTCGAGCGCCGAGCAGACGGAGCCGCGTGGCGACAGCATGCGCGGGACGCGCGTCACGGTGACCGGCGGTCACTCACCGAGATGTCACACGCCGGTCGTCGAGTCGTCGCGCGTTGGCGAACCTCTGGCAACCCGTGCCGACGACGATGATCGCGTCCCGCGACGAGGAGGATCTCGATGACTCAGCACACGTTCGTCCTCTCCCGTCGGGTGGGCAGAGCGCCGGGCCTGGCCGAGCGAGCGTTGGCCGGACTCGCCGACGGCGACTACGCCGGGCTCACGTTCGCTCGGCCCGTTCGAACGGCGGACCATCGTCGGGCCGTGGGGGAGCGGCCCGGCCGAGCGCGAGGCGCCGGCCGAGCTCTGCGACCGGTCGGCGGTCCCCGGAGCGGGTCGACGTCGAGCTCGCGCCCTGGGCCCGTCACGCGGTCGAGCTCCGGGTCCGGCCCGTCCGGCGTCGACCGGAGCGGTGGACCGCCCGGCGCCAGCACCGCTACTTCGAGCACGCGCACCGGGCGATCGACGAGCTCGCCCGCGCGCTCGAGGACGCGACCCCCGAGGTACCCGCGAGCGAACCGGTCCGCCGCTCGGCCTGAGCCGTTCCCGACCGGTTCGCGCCGGTCACGCCGGCTCGAGCGGTCCGAGAAGCGCGGAAGCGGCGGGTGCTACGGGCGGCGGCGGGCGCGGAGCCAGCGGCGGTAGCCGGTCACCGACTCCGCGAACGCGGCCCGGCGGGGCTCGTCCCCGCCGGCGGCGTCGCTCTCCCAGAACTCGCGTTCCTCGGCTCGCTGCTCGGCGCGGGTGCGCGGCGTGGACGGACGCTGACGTGTGGCCATCGGGCCAGTGTGCACGGCCGGAGCGCGAAGGGCACATCGCCCCCATCCGGCGATCGGCGCCAGCGCACCGCGTGCCTACGGACGTTGAGCCGATGGCCATCGAGAAGCGAGGTCCGGAAACAGGACGGTACCGGGAGACGCAGGGTTCCCCGGGGCAGGGGGCGGGTCCCACGTCTCGACCGGCGCCACCCGGCTGCAACGAACCGCGAGGCGGAGTTGTTCCCGGTCGGACGCTCGCGCCGACCCGGATCTCGTCGAGCTCAGACGCCGGCGAGCCGGGCGGCCGCGTCGGCGCGGTAGCGGCTCGTCGAGTGCTCCGGGGTCTTGTCGAACTCGGGGATCACCTGCGTGCCGAACAGCTCGACGGTGTGCTGCATCAGCTCGTTGGAGTAGGTGCTCCCGGACGGGCCCATGATCAGCTGGTCGACGCCGATCGCGTCCCACTTGCGCAGTGCCTCCGCGCAGTCCTCCGGGGTGCCGACGATGCTCGCGCCGGACTCCTGGCCGGCGAGCACCTGGTCGCGCGTCGGGTCCGGGATCTCGGTCGGCCAGTCCGGAACGAACGGCGGCTTCGGGAACGTGTCGAGGTACTTGAACAGCAGCGTCTGCTGGTAGCCGTTGCCGGACTTCGTCACCCAGTCGATCGCCTCGTCGCGGTCCTCGAGGCACATGAAGCTCGTCGTGATCGCGATGTTGTCGTTCACGTACTCGCCGACCGGCTCCGCGTCCTGGATCGCGTTCTTGTAGATCTCCACCAGCGGCGCCATCTTCTCCGGCGTGCCCCCGGTGAAGCAGAGGACGCCGAGGCCCATCTTCCCGGCCTTCTCGAACGTGCCCGGGTTGCCGGCGGCGACCCACATCGGCGGGTGCGGCTTCACGTACGGCTTCGGGAGGATGTTGCGCTCCGGCATCGAGAAGAACTTGCCGTCGTACTGGTAGGTGCCCGGCGCCCACATCTTCTTGAACTCGCCGATGGCCTCGTCGAACATGTCCTTGGTGAGGTCGGGGTCGTTGATCCCGAACCCGGCCTGCTCGGTCGTCGACGAGCCGCGACCGGTGCCGAACTCGAACCGGCCCTCGGAGAGGTGGTCCAGCATCGCGACGCGCTCGGCGACGCGGGCCGGGTGGTTCACCGGGGGAGTGATGTTGATGATCCCGGAGCCGATGTGCATCTGCTTCGTGCGCGCGGCGACGAACGGCATGATCGTCTCGTTCGCGGAGATGTGGGAGTACTCCCAGAGGAAGTGGTGCTCGGTCCACCACGAGTACTTCCAGTTCGTGCGGTCGCCGACCTCGGCGAGCGCGACCTCGCTCATGAGCCGCCAGTGCTCGGCATCCGGGTCCGCCGCCATCTGGTCCTTGTGGACGAACCCGCCCATGAACAGCCCGAACTCCATCGAACGCGACCTCCGCTTTCGCAGCTGCGCGCCCGGACGGCGCACCCAAAAATGAAACCTGTTCCATTTTCACATGAGCGCCCGAGGATGTCCAGTAGTCGCGGTCCCGGTCGAGTCCTGCAGGTCAGCGGGTTAGCCTGAAAACTCAGATGATCGAGATCGGCACCATGGGCTTTCCGTATCGCGCCGCCGCGATCGCCACCGGCGCGGCGATGCTGGCCGAGGCCGAGGGCGTCGACGCGCTCTGGTACCCGGATCACCTCATGGCGTGGCACCCGCGGGCGCTCTGGCGGGAGGCCGGGGGAGTGCTGGCCGAGGTCGTCGACGACCCCCACGCCTACGCGGACCCGTTCGTCGCCGCGACGGTGGCGCTCATGGCGACCCGGCGGCCCCGGGTCGGGATCGCGGTCACCGACACCTACCGCCGCCACCCGGCGACCATCGCCCAGGCCGCGGCGACCCTGAGCGAGCTCGCGCCCGGCCGGTTCGTGCTCGGGCTCGGCTCCGGCGAGGGGCTCAACACCGCCCCTCTGGGGATCGAGCGCACCCGCCCGGTCAGCCGGCTCGGCGAGGCGCTCGAGATCATCACCCGCCTGCTTGACACCGACGGTCCGGTCTCGTTCGCCGGCGAGCACTTCACCCTCGACCGGCTGCCCGGCATGGCCAGCTCGCGCACCGCGTCGAGCCCACCCGTCGACATCGTCCTCGGTGGCCACTCGGACGCGCTGCTCGAGCTCGTCGGCCGCTACGGCACCGGCTGGCTCCCGGTCCTGCCGACCACCGCCGCGCAGTACGCGCGCGCGGCTCGCGGTCGCCCGAGCGCGCGGCCGTGGCGGCGGACCGCGACCCGGCCGCGATCGTGCCCGGCCTCTACCTCTACGCGGTGATCCACGAGGACCACGACGTCGCGGCCAAGGCGCTCGAGGGTCTGCTCCTCCGGGTGCAGGCGCTCGCGGGGAACTCGGAGCTGTTCGCGCAGGCCGGGCTCGAGCACCCGCTCGGCGCCGGGCTTCGCCGGACTGCGCGACTACATCCCGGAGTGGGTTCCCGCCGCCACGATCCGCGACGCGGCGAACGACCTGCCGGTGGAGGGTGCGGCGCACTTCGTCGTGCACGGAACGCCCGCGGAGATCGTGGCGCAGCTCCAGCCGTTCGTCGACGTCGGGGTGCGGCGGGTCGTGCTCGACAACCTCCTGCCGCTCGGCATCCCCGAGGAGCTCGAGGGGGCGAACCGGGCGACCCGTGCCGCGATCCGCGCCGCGCGCCTCACGTTCCGGAGTGCGCCGTGACCACGATGCTCGAGCAGCTCCAGCGCGATCTCTTCTGGAAGGTCCGCGCCGATCCGCGCCGGCGCCGACGTCGAGCTCGCCGTCCCGGGCGCACGCGTTCCCGTACTTCGTTCCCGTCGGCTCGCCGCTCGGTCGCGAGGTCGTGGTCGACGGGGTCCCGAAGCTCATGTTCGGCTCGAACAACTACCTCGGCCTCGCCGACGACCCGCGGGTCGCCGAAGCCGCGAAGCGTGCGGTCGACAAGTACGGCACCGGATGCACCGGCTCCCGGCTGATGAACGGCACGCTCGACCTCCACCTCGAGCTGGAGCACGAGCTCGCGGACTGGATGCAGCGCGAAGCCGCGCTCGTCTTCACCGCCGGCTACCTCGCCAACCTCGCGACGATCGCGACGCTGTGCGGTCCCGAGGACGTGATCGTCACCGACGCGAAGAACCATGCGTCGATCGAGGACGGCGCCGAGCTCTCCGGCGCCCGCGATCGTGCGCGTGCGTCACAACGACCTCGACCAGCTCGAGGCGAAGCTCGGCCGGCTCGCGCAGGACGGCCGCGCTGCGCTCGTCGTCTGGGACTCGGTGTTCTCGATGGAGGGCGACGTCGTCGATCTCCCGCGGCTCCTCGCGGTGAGCCGGGCCGCGGGCGCGCGCACGCTGGTCGACGAAGCGCACTCGCTCGGGCTCTTCGGGCCCGACGGCGGGGGCATGTCGATCGGGCTCGATCCCGGTGCCGACCTGATCATGGGCACGTTCAGCAAGTCGCTCGCGTCGTGCGGTGGCGTGATCGCCGGCGACGCCGACGTGATCGAGCACCTGCGCATCCACGCCCGCCCGTTCGTGTTCACCGCGTCCGCGGTCCCCGCGGCGGTCGGTGCCGCGCAGGAGGCGCTGCGCATCTGTCGGGGCGAGCCCTGGCGCCGCGAGAAGACGATCGCGCTCGCGACCCGGCTCGCCGACGGCCTGCGCGGGCTCGGCGCGGACGTCTCGTTCGGCGGCAGCGCGATCGTCGGGCGTGCGGATGCCCGACGAGTGGCAGGCGACGCTCGCGTGGCGGGCGCTGTTCGAAGCCGGCGTCTACGTGAACGTCGGCGTCTATCCCGCGGTGCCGCGCGGGGACGCGCTCCTGCGGCTGAGCACCACGTCGGTGCACGAGGACGAGGACGTCGACCGGTGCCTCGAGACCTTCGCCCGGTCGTGCCGGCCGCCGAGCGTGACGACCGTGAACGTCGCGGAGTTCATGCGGCCTCGGCTCGCGACCGCGCTCGGGGTCGCGCCGGAGCTCGTGACCGACGACCTCGAGCTCGCGACGCTCGGGCTCTCGTCGCTCGAGATCATGGAGATCATCTACGACGCAGAGGACGAGCTCGGGATCGTCTTCCCCGAGGAGTCGCTCGAGGGCGCGACGACCGTCGGCCAGCTGATCGCCGCGCTGGAGGTCGAAGCGCAGTCCGCAAAGGACGCGTCGTGAGCGGCGACGCGTCGATCACCAGCCTGGTCGAGCTGATGGACGAGCGTGCGGGCCGGCGCGACCGCCACGTCCTCTACAACTACCTCGCGACCGGTGAGCAGTGGACGTTCGCCGACCTCCCGACGCGCGCGGCGCGCGTCGCGGGCCAGCTCGCGGCCGCGGGCGTCGCGCCCGGCGAGCACGTCGGGATCCTCGCCGAGGACCGGGCCGTCTTCTGCGACGCGTTCTACGGGCTGTCGCACCTGGGCGCGGTCCCGGTGCCGCTCGGTCTCGCGGGCCGCGTCGGTTCGGAGTCGTGGTGCGCGGTGCTGCGGGACCGGGTCGAGCGCATGCGGCTCGTCGCGATCGCGACCGACGACGCCAGCGCGGCGGCGCTGCGAGCGGCGGTCCCCGAGCTGCCGGCCGATCGGCGTCGACGGGGCCCGACGGGAATCCGGTGGCGCCCGGTCCGGTGAGCGAGGTCGCGTTCATCCAGCCGTCGTCGGGAACGACCGGCGCGCCGAAGGGCATCGTCATCTCCCAGGCTGCGCTGCTCGCGAACCTGCACAGCATCCGCGAGCAGTGGCAGGTCACCGAGTCCGACAGCGGGCTCTGACGTGGTTGCCGCTCTTCCACGACATGGGGCTCATCGGCACGGTCATCAACGCGCTCTGGAGTGGCGGCACGCTGCTACCAGTGGCCGACCGAGAGCTTCCTGCGCAGTCCGGGCCGCTGGGTCGAGCTCCTCGGCGAGCTCCAGGTCACGTTCGCGATCGCGCCGCCGTTCGCGCTCGAGCTCGTCGGGTCGGCGGTTCCGCCGTCGCGGCGGCGAAGCCGACCTCTCGTCGGTGCACACGATGCTCGTCGGCGCCGAGACGATCCGGCCCGGGGTGATCGAGGGCTTCGCCGAGGTGTTCGAGCCGCTCGGTCTGCCCGCCGGACGCGCTCTGCCCGACCTACGGGTTGGCCGAGGCGACGCTCGCGGTCACGGCGAAGCCGCGCGGCACGCGGTTCGTCACCGTGCGCGACGGGCTGCACGAGTGGGTGTCGTGCGGGCGTCCGGTGCCCGACGTCGAGATCAGGCTCGACCCGGAGACCAACGAGCTGCTCACCCGCACGCCCGCGGCGATGACCGGCTACCTCGACGATCCGGTCGCGACGGCCGCGGCGTTCGACGGCGAGTGGCTCCGCACCGGAGACGTCGCGCAGATCGTCGACGGCGAGGTCGTGATCGTCGGGCGGCTCAAGGAGATGATCAACCGCAACGGCCAGCGCGTCGCCGCGTCGGACTTCGAGCTCGCGGTGCAGGGAACCGAGGGCGTGCTCCCGGACCGGGTGATCGCGTTCGG
Source organism: uncultured Acidimicrobiia bacterium (assembly GCA_963848485.1). GTDB lineage: Bacteria > Actinomycetota > Acidimicrobiia > IMCC26256 > JAENVU01 > Chersky-806. The sequence continues at coordinate 77,243 of CAWKDX010000005.1, read as the reverse complement.
CGACGTCGGCGCGGAGGGGGAGCGCGTCGTGCTGCTGGCCGAGTCGCGCTACAGGAGCGCCCGGGCCGGTGAGGTCGTGCTCGCGCTGCGGAAGCGGCTGGCCGACGCCGGGCTACCCGCGGACGTCGTGGAGCTGGTCCCGGCCGGATTCATCCCGCGCACGACGAGTGGCAAGCTTCGCCGCGGGGCGGCGCGGGAGCTCTGGCAGTCCGGCGAGTCGAGCCGAGGCGAAGCGCTCCTCCCAGCTCGAGGTGCCGGCGCTTCGCGTCGAGGATGAACGGTGAGTGCGCGATCGCCCAGATGATGATCCCGTTGACGACGTTCATCGGGAACCGCAGGGGCCGCACGACGTCGACGAAGAGCACCGCCCGCTCGCCGTCGGTGTCGTTCCAGACCTCGTGCTCGTAGGTGTCGTCGAAGATGAGGCTGCGCCCCTCCTCCCACGTGACGATCTCGTCGCCGACCCGGATCCGGCACTGCTCGCGCGGCTCGGGCACCTTCAGCGCGAGGTGGTACCGGATGATCCCCTTGTAGGGCCCCGAGTGGTCGGGGATGTGCTTGTGCGGCGAGAGGATCGAGAACATCGCCGTCTTCATCCCCGGGATGGACTCGACGAGCCGGGCGGTCTCCGGGCAGAGGGCGCAGTTCGTGGCTGACCGGAACCCGAACCCGTAGAGGAAGAAGGTCTTCCACCGGTCGTCGTCGGTGATCGACTCCTGGTCGGTCGAGATGTCCTGGAAGTTGGGCAGGGCGTCGCGGTACTCGAGGACCTCGTCGAGCTCGGTGCGGATGGTGCCCCACTCGGCCTCGAGCCGGGAGGACCAGGGGAACTCCCGGTTCGAGAAGAACGGCGGGTTCCCCAGCTTCGACGCGCGCGCCACGACCCGGTCGAGTCGGTCGAGCAGCCACTCCCCGACGAGGACGGTGAGGTCCACGACGCGCTGTCGCACCGCACCAGTCTGGCGCGCGGCGCCGACTGACCCAAGTGGTTTGGTCCGCGCGAATGACGCCGGACCCATTTACCACATTCCGTTCAAGTTGCCACGGAGCGTGGTCGATATGGGCATTGGTCGGTTCCCGACAATAGGGACCGGCCGTTTGACAAACCAACCCAACCAAAGGGGAATGCAGTGAACATCATTGCCAAGCTGCGCGCCCGGAGGGACGGCGATGAGAGTGGATTCACTCTCATCGAGCTGATGGTGGTCGTGCTCATCATTGCGATCTTGATTGCCATCGCCATTCCGACCTTCCTCGGTGCGCGGCAGCGTGCGCAGGACAAGGCGGCTCAGTCGAGCCTCCGCAACGGCCTCACCGCCGCGAAGACGGTGTACACCGACAACGAGGACTACACGCGCGATCACCGCACGGCGACCTCGAACGACACCGAGCCCAGCCTGACGTTCGCGCTGCGGTCGACGGCCTCGACCACCTCGAAGGAAGTCGACGTCGCCGAGCCGGACCAAGAACGTCATCGTCATGGCGGCGTACTCGTCAGTCGAACAAGTGCTTCGGCATCGCGGACAACGTCAGCGGATCGACGGACCTCGCCACGGCATCGGCACCGGCACGACGTTCAACACGTTCGACGCGACGAACAACTCCTGCACGGCCGCGGACGCCATCACGGCAGCCGGCTGGTCGGACAAGTTCTAACCACGGCGCTAGCCGTAGCGAGCTTCGGATCCGGGGCGGGCTTCGGCCCGCCCCGGACTCGTTGCGGGAGCTCACGATGGAGATGACGGCAGGACGTTCGTGGCTTCACGATGGTCGAGCTGCTCATGGTCGTCACGATCATCGGCATCCTCCTGGCGATCGCGATCCCGACGTTCCTCGGGGTCCGCAAGGGGGCCGACGATCGCGCCGCCCAGACGGTGGTCCGTCACCTCCTGATCAGCGCTCGGGCGGTCGCCAGCGACGGTGAGCCGGCCGCAACGATCCAGGCGGGGGAGCCGGGGTTGCACGTCGTGGCCGCGGACGTCGTAGGGAGGGCAAGTCAGAGTGAGGTATCGGTGCTGGTAGACGAGCTCGGCGGCGACTCGTACGTGATCCTGGCCTCGCAGTCGACGTCCGGCGCGTGCTTCGCGCTGCTCGAGCCCGAGAGCGGGCACACGCAGTACCAGCGCCACGACTCGGGCAGCTGCACGGCGAGCGCCTTCGATCCATCCGTCGGATGGTCCGACCAATGGGGATGACCCGATGGTCCGCAGTGCGCTCCCGTTGCCGGCCGTAAGGTCCCGAGCGATGACCGGGCTCCTCGTCGCCGGTTGCGGGCTCTTCGGCCTGTTGATCGGATCCTTTCTCAACGTCGTGATCTGGCGCGTCCCGCGCCGACGAGTCGATCGTGGCGCCGCCGTCGCACTGCCCGGGCTGCGACGCGGAGATCGCGCCCTACGACAACATCCCCGTGATCTCCTGGCTCGTGCTGCGCGGCCGCTGCCGGCACTGCGGGGTGCGGATCTCGATCCGGTACCCGCTCGTCGAGCTGGCGTGCGCCGGGCTCTGGGTCGCCATGGGCCTGCGCTTCGGCTGGGCCTGGGAGCTGCCGGCGTATCTCGTGCTGGTCTCGGCGCTGCTCGCGCTCTCGCTCATCGACTTCGACACGTTCCTGCTCCCGGACCGGATCGTGTACCCGCTCTCGGTGTCGATGGTCGTGCTCTTCGCGCTCGCCGGCGATCCTCGACGATGCCGGCTCGGACTACGTGCGCGGCGCTGCTCGGCGGCCTCGCGGCGTTCGCCTTCTTCCTCACGGTGCACCTGATCGCGCCACGCGGGATGGGCTTCGGCGACGTCAAGCTCAGCTTCTCGCTGGGTGTCGCGCTCGGCTGGATCTCGTGGGGCTCGGTGTTCCTCGGCCTCTTCCTCGGGTTCCTGCTCGGCGCGGTGATCGGCGTGCTGCTGATCGCGACCCGGGTGCGCAGCCGGCGCGACCACGTGCCGTTCGGGCCGTTCCTGGCCGCGGGCACGGTGCTGGCGATCCCCTTCGGCCAGCCGCTGCTCGACCTCTATCTGCACCGGTAGCCCGACCTGCACCGGCCGGGCGCGTCGCGGCATTTCTCGAACCACCGCTCAACGTTGTTGCCCATGTTGACGATTGTTGACGCTGAGCCTTACTGTGCCCGAATCAGTTGAGGAGAGATGAGCGTGGCGTCGGCAGTCCCTTATGACCTCCTGACTCCCCGTGAGGTTGCTGAGGTCATGCGGGTGTCAACGATGACGGTGTACCGCCTCATCAAGTCCGGAGAGCTGCCCGCGATCCGAGTCGGCAAGCACCTCCGGATCCGGGGCAACGACGTCGTGAAGTTCCTGGACGCGCGCCGCGTGCCCATGCCGGTCGACCGGGGCAAGGAAGGCGGAACGTGGCCCGCCGCCTGATCGGCCTGGACATCGGGACGAACGCGGTACGTGTCGTCGAGCTCGAGCCGACCGGCGACCTTCCGCGCGTCACGACGTTCGGTCAGGTCGCGCTCCCGCTCGACGCGATGCGCGAGGGCGAGATCGTCGACGTGGCCGCCGTCACCGCGGCGATCCACCGGCTCTGGAAGGAGCTGAGCCTCAAGAAGGGCGAGGTGCGGGTCGGTGTCGCGAGCCCACGCGTGCTCGTGCGCACCGTGGACCTGCCGCTGCATGTCGGAGGAGGATCTCGCCGGCGCGCTGCGCTTCCAGGCCCAGGAGCTCATCCCGATCCCGCTCGAAGAGGCGGTCCTGGACTTCCAGGTCCTCGAGGAGCTGCCGGTCGGCGAGCCCGCGGCCGACGGCACGCCCGCCGCGCAGATGCAGCGGGTCCTGCTCGCCGCGGCCCACAAGGACATGGTCGGCGAGCCTCGTCGCCGCGGTGCGCGGCGCCGGGCTCACCGTCGCCGCGGTGGACCTGGTCCCGCTCGCGCTGATCCGCGCGATCGGGCGCCGGGTCTCGGACAACGGTCCCGGCGCCGAGGCGATCGTCAGCATCGGCGGCGGGCGTCACCGTGATGGTGGCCCACGAGGCCGGGCTGCCGCGCTTCGTCCGCGTGCTCGGCCTCGGCGGCCGGCTGCTCACCGAGGCGATCGCGCGCGACCTGAACCTCCCGTTCGACCAGGCCGAGGCGCTGAAGCGCCAGACCGATCAGGTGCCCCAGCAGGTCGCCGACCGGGCCCGCGCCGCGATGGCCCGCCCGCTCGGCGACCTCGTCGAGCAGATCCGCGGATCGCTCGACTACTACCGCGCCCAGCCCGGCGCGCCGCGGCTGCTGCGGGTCACGCTCACCGGTGGCGCGTCGCTCACTCCCGGGCTCGCGGAGCAGCTCGCGCGAGCTCGTCGGGCTCCCCGTCGAGGCCGCCACGCCGCGCGAGCAGCTCGAGATCGGCGACATCGGGTTCCCGACCGACCGGGTCGAGGACCTGGACCCGTACCTCCCGACGCCGGCCGGGCTCGCGCTCGGCGGGCTCGCCACCGGGCGCCGGATCAACCTCGTCGGTGGCGAGGGGCTCGCCGCGGCGGCCCGCCAGAAGCTGATCCTGATCGGCGCGGTCGTCGGCGTGCTGCTGCTGCTCGCGCTCGGCGGGATCTGGTGGATCCGCAAGAGCGCGCTCGACACCGAGAAGGACCGGCTCAGCCAGGCCCAGGCCGAGATCGCGACGCTCAACCAGGAGAAGGCCAGCCTCGCGGACGCCGAGACGACCCAGACCGAGGTCGACACAGCTGCAGGGCCAGGTCGAGGCGGTGCTCGCCACGGACATCTCGTGGTCCCGGATGCTCCAGGAGATCGCGCGCACGATCCCGAACGACACCTGGCTCACCGCGTTCCAGGGCACGTCGGCGAACGCCGGCGGCAGCACCGGGTTCGTCGAGCTCGACGCTGATCCCGTCGACGACACCGACGACCGCGGCCGGCGCGTCGACGACGACCACGACCACGACCGCCGGCAGCAGCGGTGACACCGGCTCGACCGTCGCCGCCGTTCGCGCCGACCGCGCCCGACGACGGCCGAGCGGGACCGCCACCTTCACCGTGGTCGGGCTCGACTTCCGCTCGGTCGCGGCGTGGATCCAGCGCATCGGCACGCAGATCCCGTCGTTCAGCGACCTCTGGGTCCCGACCGCGACGCCGGGGCAGCAGACCGCGGCCGACAGCGGCCGCGACTTCGTGAACTTCTCGTCGACCGCGAACATCACCGACGAGGCGCGCTCGGACCGGCTCGACAAGGCGAAGCGGGCAGCGAAGTGAAGCGCGGCGTCGCTGATCGGGGTGATCGCGGGCGGCGTCGTCCTCATCCTGCTCTGGTACTTCGTGCTCTTCGCGCCGACGTCGAGCGATCTCAACGACACCCGCGACCAGGTCGCCGCCGGCGCAGAGCCAGAAGCAGGAGCTCGAGAACACGATCGCCCACCTGAAGGAGCTGAGCGCGAACGCGGCGCAGCAGCAGGCGAGCCTGCGCACGTTGCGCGCCGCGATCCCGCCGAACCCCGATCTCGGCGCAGTTCATCCTGCAGGCGAACGACATCGCGACGGCGGCCGGCATCGACTGGCTCTCGATCGCGCCGACGCCGCCGGCCGCCACGATCGGGCAGGGACCGAACGAGCACGATCGCGCTGTCGATGCAGATCAGCGGTGGGTTCTTCGAGGTGCTCGACTACCTGAACCGGCTCGAGGACCTCGAGCGCCTCGTGCTCGTCGACACGATCAACGTCGTCGGCCGCGGGCGCGGCACCGCGAGCGGCACCACCGGTGACGCACGGTCGTCCGGCGCCGCGTCATCGGCGGCTCGGGCGGCGCCCCGACCTCAGCGTCACCCTCACCGGGCGCATGTTCACCGACGCCGCAGCGCACGCCGACGTGCGGGCGGCGTCCCGACGCCGCGGCACGCCGGACCACGACTCCCACCACGACGCCGGGCGGCTCGACCGAGCTCGACGACCCCGCCCGCCTCGAGCTCGGGGAGCAGCTCCTGATGGCCTCCGGTCCGAACAACCGCAACCTCACGATCATCCTCGCCATCGGCGGCGTCGTCATCGCGCTGTTCGCCGCGTACAGCCTCTTCAGCGGCGGTGGTGGCAGCGGCGCCGTCGACGCTCGCGCCGTCCTCGACCCAGACCGCGGACGACGGCCCGCACGGCGGCGACCAGACGATCCCGTCGACCACGACACCCGGCCAGCCCGACCTTCCGAACGGCCAGTTCGACGTCTTCGCGACCCGCAACCCGTTCGAGCCCGCGGTCGAGGTGACGCCGGCGCCGACGGACACCGACTCCGCGCGACCGCCGTCCGACACGACGCCGGCCGACTCGACCACCGGCGGCCGGCAGCGACACCACCGACACCACGGTTCCCGCCAGCCGCGAACCCGTCGGCCGGCACGACGGTCGCGGTGATCGACGTGTTCCAGCAGGGCACCACGACGCGGCCGTCGTGCAGGTCGGCTCGACCCAGTACACGGTGGCGGCCGGCCAGGTCTTCGCCACCAGCTACAAGGTCGTCTCGCTGTCGGGCACCTGCGGCCAGTTCCTGTACGGCGACTCGCCGTTCAGCCTCTGCGAGGGCGAACAGGTCATCAAGTAAGAGGGGTGCCAAGTACCCTGGTCGGATCATGTTGCGCTACCTGACTGCCGGGGAATCGCACGGCCCGGCCCTGGTGGTCGTGGTCGAAGGGCTCCCGGCCGGCCTCCCCATCACCGTCGACGAGATCGGCGCCGAGCTCGCCCGCCGGCGCCTGGGCTTCGGCCGTGGGCCGCGGATGCGCTTCGAGCGCGACGACGTCGAGCTGCTCGGCGGGGTCCGTCACGGCACGACGCTCGGATCGCCGGTCTCGATCGTGATCCACAACACCGAGTGGCCGAAGTGGCAGGAAGAGATGTCGCCCGGGTCCGGGGGTCACCGAGAAGCCGCTGACCGCAGCCCCGGCCGGGTCACGCGGACCTCGTCGGCATGCAGAAGTACGGCTTCGACGACGCCCGCAACGTGCTCGAGCGCGCGTCCGCCCGCGAGACCGCGGCACGCGTGGCGGCCGGCACGCTGGCCAAGGCGCTGCTGTCGCACCTCGGGACGTCGGTCATCAGCCACGTCGTGCAGATGGGCGCGGCGACCGTCTCCGCCGAGCGCACCGCGCCCGACGCCGGCGGACCTCGAGCGGGTCGACGAGTCGTCGGTGCGCTGCTTCGACCCCGCGGCCGAAGCCGCGATGATCGCCGAGATCGAGGGTGCGGCGAAGGCCGGCGACTCGCTCGGTGGTGTGGTCGAGGTGCTCGGCTACGGCGTCCCGCCCGGCCTCGGCTCGCACGTGCACTGGGACCGGCGCATCGACGGGCTGCTCGCGCAGGCGCTGATGAGCATCCAGGCGATGAAGGCGGTCGAGCTCGGCGAAGGGTTCTCCACTGCGGCGCGGCGCGGGAGCGAGGCGCACGACGAGATCCTCTGGGACGCGGACACGAGCACCTACACGCGGGGTTCGCACCGCGCGGGGGGCACCGAGGGCGGGATGACCACCGGCGACCTGCTCGTCGCGCGCGCGTCTCGATGAAGCCGCTGGCCACGCTCAACCGACCGGTGCTGAAGACGGTCGACGTCGAGACGAAGGAAGAGACGGTCTCGTTCAAGGAGCGCACGGACGTCACCGCGGTGCCGGCCGCCGGCGTCGTCGGCGAGACGATGGTCGCGCTCGTGCTCGCGTCCGAGGCGCTCCGGAAGTTCGGCGGCGACTCGCTTCGAGGAGCTCGTCCGGAACCACGCGGGATACCTCGCGTCCTTGTCGTGAGTGCGCCGTCGTGAGCGAGCGGCACCTGGTGCTCGTCGGGATGATGGGGGCCGGCAAGACCTCGGTCGGGTCGTCGCTGCGCCGACGCGGCTCGGCCGCGCGTTCGTCGACACCGACGACCTCGTCGAGTCGACCACCGGGATGCGGGTCGCCGAGATCTTCGAGACCCAGGGCGAGCCGGTCTTCCGCGACCTGGAACGGATCGCGGTCGCCGACGCGTGCGCGTCGCCGGCGCCACTCGTCATCGCCTGCGGTGGTGGCGCGGTGCTCGACCCGGACAGCCGTCGTCGGTTACGGGACGCGGGCGCTGGTCGTCTGGCTGCGCGCCGCGCCCGAGGTGCTGAGCGGTCGGGTCAGCCGCGAGGGGAGCGCGGTGCGTCCGCTGCTCGCGGGTGCGGGCAGCACCCCGGCCTCGGCCACGCTCGAGCGCCTCGCGACGCTGCGGGCCGCAACCTACGAAGCGGCTGCGCACGCAGTCGTCGACACCGACGGCTCGAGCCAGGACCAGGTCGCGGCCGCGGTCGTCGAGGTCTTCGAGCGGGAGTCGTCGTGAGCGTCGTGCGGGTCGAGGTCGCTCCGCCGTACGAGGTGCTGGTCGCGCCGGGCGCGCTGCGCGAGGCCGGCGCGATGTTGCGCGGGTTCCGGCGGGTCGCGATCGTCAGCCAGGCGGCGGTCGCGGATCGCTACGCCGACCCGGTGCGCGACAGCCTCGAAGCCGAGGTCGAGATCTTCCTCATGGACGACGGCGAGGAGGCGAAGACGCTCGGCACGATCGAGGATCTCTGCCGCCGGTTCGCGGCTGTGGGGTCTGCTGCGCGGCGACGCGGTCGTCGCGCTGGGCGGCGGCGTGGTCGGCGACACCGCGGGCTTCGCGGCCGCGACGTACCACCGCGGGATCTCGGTGCTGCAGGCGCCGACCACGTTGCTCGCGATGGTCGACGCAGCGATCGGAGGCAAGACCGCGGTCAACCTCCCCGAGGGCAAGAACCTCGTGGGCGCCTTCCACCAGCCGGTGGGCGTCCTCGCGGACACGGACACGCTCGCCTCGCTGCCGGAGCCGGAGTACCGCTCGGGTCTGGGCGAGGTGGCGAAGTACGCGCTGCTGAGTGACGTCGTCGCGGATCCGACCGGGCTCGTCGAGCTCCTCCGGCTCCACACCACCGAGGTCCTCGCCCGTGACCCGGCGGTGCTCGGCGATCTCGTGACCCGGTGCGTGCAGATCAAGGCCGACGTCATCGCGCGCGACCCGGAGGAGCGCACCGGTGTCCGCGCCACGCTCAACCTCGGCCACACGTTCGCCCACGCGTTGGAGACGGCCGGCGGCTACGGCCTGACCCACGGCGAGGCCGTCGCGATCGGGCTCGTGTTCGCGGGCGCGCTGGCCGGCGGCTGCGAGCGGGTCGGCCCGGACGTCGTCGACCGCTACCAGGCGTTGCCCGCGACGCTCGGGCTGGTGACCGAGGTCCCCGGCGGGCGCGGCGATGGACGCCGGACAGCTCCTGGAGCTGATGCGCCGGGACAAGAAGGCCAGCGGCGGGCTGACGTTCGTGCTGCCCGGGCCGAACGGGATCGAGCGGGTCGACGATCCGCCCGAGCACGCGCTGCGGTACGCGTTCACGTCGGTCGGCATCGGCGACTCGGCAAGTGGCGACTCGGCAAGCGGCGACTCGGCCCAGGGAGAATAGGACCACGATGCCCACGATCCTCCTGCTCTCGGGACCGAACCTGAACCTGCTCGGCGAGCGTGAGCCGGACATCTACGGCACCGACACGCTCGACGACTGCGTCGGCGATGCGCGCATCGCCGCGCGTGGCTGCCGGCTACGAGCTCGAGCACTTCCAGTCGAACCACGAAGGCGAGCTGATCGACCAGATCCACGCGGCCCGTGGCCGGTGCATCGCGATCGTGATGAACCCGGGGGCCTTCACGCATTCGTCGTACGCGCTGGCCGACGCCCTCGCCGCGTTCGATGGCGTGAAGGTCGAGCTGCACCTCTCGAACCCGTCCGCGCGCGAGGAGTGGCGTCGCAAGTCGGTCGTCGCCCCGTACGTGACCGGGACGGTCTCGGGATTCGGCCGGGCCGGGTACCGCCTCGCCGTGGAAGCCGCGGTGTCGAAGCTGTGAGAGGACCCCGATGGTGAGCACGACCACGCTCGAGACCCTGCCGGCGATGGATGTCGCCGGCCGACTGCCCCGGTTGCGCGCGCGGTTCGAGGACACGGGGATCGACGGCCTGCTCGTGACCCGCCTGCCGAACGTCCGCTACCTGACCGGGTTCACCGGGTCGGCCGGGATGGTGCTCGTCACCCCCACGGACGCGCTGCTGGTGACCGACGGCCGGTACCAGGACCAGTCGGCCGAGCAGATCGCCGCGAGCTGGCGCGGATGTGCACGTCGGCGTCGGCACGACCCAGAGCCGCCAGAGCGAGATCCTGGGTGACGCCGCGGCCGGCATCAGCCGGCTCGGGCTCGAGGCCCACGGCGTGAGCTGGGCCCAGCAGCGGAGCTTCGGCGACTGGTTCCCGGACGCGGAGCTCGTTGCGACGGAGCACCTGGTCGAGGACTTCCGCATGGTCAAGGACCCGGGCGAGGTGGCCCGGCTTCGGGCCGCGTGCGCGATCGGAGACGACGCGCTCGCTGAAGTGCTGCCCATGCTGCGCGACGCGCCGAGCGAGCGCGACTTCGCGCTGCGACTGGAGCTCGCCATGCGCGAGCGGGGTGCCAGTGGCGTCAGCTTCGACGCGATCGTCGCCTCGGGACCCGAACGGAGCGAAGCCGCACGCCCGGCCGTCCGACCGGACGATCGCGCCGCACGAGCTCGTGGTCATCGACTTCGGCTGCATCGTCGACGGCTACTGCTCGGACATGACCCGCACGGTGAGCGTCGGCGATCCGGGCTCGGACGCCCGCCGGGTGTGGGACACCGTGCGGCGCTCGCAGCAAGCCGGGCGGGCCGCGGTGGCGGTGGGCGTGGAGTGCGCCGCGGTCGATCGCGCCTGCCGGGACGTCATCGACGACGCCGGCTGGGGTCGACGCGTTCGTGCACGGCACCGGCCACGGAGTCGGCCTCGAGATCCACGAGGACCCGCGGGTTGCGGCGAGTGCGGGTGGTACCCTCGCTCCCGGCCACGTGGTGACCGTCGAGCCCGGGGTGTACCTCCCGGGAGTAGGCGGGGTGCGCATCGAAGACACCGTGGTCGTCACCGCTGACGGGCCCGTCGCCCTCACCGAATTCCCGAAGGATCTTGTGCTGTGAGCATGTCCACGAACGACCTCAAGAACGGCATGTCGTTGAACCTGCCCGACGGCCTCTTCACGGTCGTCGAGTTCCAGCACGTCAAGCCGGGCAAGGGCGGCGCGTTCGTGCGCACGAAGCTCAAGAACGTGCGCACCGGCGCGGTGGTCGACAAGACGTTTCGCGCCGACGAGAAGGTCGAGCACGCGATCATCGACAAGCGGGAGATGCAGTTCCTCTACCGCGAGGGCAACGACTACGTGTTCATGGACAACGAGTCCTACGACCAGCTGCCGGTGCCGACCGAGCGGCTCGGCGACTCGATCCGGTACCTCAAGGAGGGCGACGCCGCGGTGCTGCCCATCTACGACGGTGAGGTGCTCGGCGTGGACCTGCCCGCCGCGGTCGAGCTGACCGTCGTCGAGACCGAGCCGGGCGTGCAGGGTGACCGGGTGTCCGGCGCGCGCAAGGCGGCGACCCTCGAGACCGGGTACGTCATTCAGGTGCCGTTGTTCGTGGAGACCGGCGAGAAGCTCAAGGTCGACACCCGCACCGGCGACTATCTGACGCGCGCGTAGCGCAGACGACGTGGCGCCTCGCCGGGAGTCCCGAGAACGAGCACTGGGACTCTGCTACGAGCTCGAGGTCCGCGACATCACCGTGGTCGAGCTGCTTGCCGACCTCCCGGTGGAGCCGGACGCGTACGCGCTCGAGCTGCTGACGGGCGTCGAGGAGCACTGTGACGAGCTGGACCAGCTGCTGCGGGAGTACTCGGAGCACTGGGCGGTCGAGCGGATGCCCGCGGTGGACCGTGCGGTGCTGAGGCTCGGTTGCTACGAGCTCGCCCACGAGCCCGACGTCCCGACCGCAGTGGTGATCAGCGAGGCCGTGGACCTCGCGAAGCAGTACTCGACGAAGGACTCCGGTCGCTTCGTCAACGGCCTTCTGGCCCGCATCGCCGAGCAGGTGCGGACGCCGTCACCGTCGGCGTGAGCACGGTGCGGGTGGATGCCGGAGACCATCGAGGCGCCGGTCAGGGTCGACGATCCGGATCTCGAGGAGCTGGTCGGGACCGATCGACCGTGGATGGTCATCGTGTGGAACGACCCGGTGAACCTGCAGGACTACGTCGTGTACGTGTTCCAGAAGCTGTTCGGGTACTCGCGTCAGAAGGCGACGAAGCTGATGCTCGAGGTCCACAACGACGGGAAGTCCGCGGTTGCGCACGGCGGGCGGGAGAAGGCGGAGATGGACGTCGCCCGTCTCCATGCTCACGGGCTCTGGGCGACCATGGAGCGGGACTCCGCGTAGTCCCACTCCCCGGTGTGCGCAGCGCCGAGCTGCTCGGAGCCGGTCGAAGGGTTCCCCTGGCTCGGTCATGGGATCAGGTTGCCGGGTTGTCGCGGGGTGCCTGGGGAAAGCGTCCCGCGGGACGCCGGTGTGAGCACTCGACCACGTGACGCACGGCTCCCCGGCCGGAGTTCGTGTCCCAGGGTCGTGCCATCATCGATCTGTGGCCCAGTTCCGTCGCTCCGGCGACCAGATCGTCCTGAAGCTCGACGCGACCGAGGTCGAGCTGCTGCGCGACCTGACCGGGCAGCTGGAATCCGTGCTGCGGGGTGGCGTGCCCGAGCGGGGCGCCGATCCGGTGCGGGAGCGGCTGTTCCCGCGGGCGTACCTCGACCCGACCGAGGACGCCGCGGAAGGTGAGTGGCAGCGCGTGGTCCACGACGACCTCGTCCGCGAGAAGAGTGCGGCTGTCGAGGCGCTCGTCGACACGCTCGACACGGGTGCGCCGAAGCGCAGGGGCATGGTGGAGATCTCGCTCGCACCCGTGGCGGTCGAGCAGTGGGTCGCCGCGTTGAACGATCTGCGGATCGCGCTCGGGGTCGTCCTCGGCATCACCGAAGACGAAGAGGAGCTCGAACCAGGGGATCCACGCCGGCCCGGGCTCGAGCTCTGGGGCTGGCTGAGCTGGCTCCAGGGCTCGCTCGTGGCCGAGCTCCTGAGCCGCGTCGAGGCCGACATCGAAGGAGGAGATGATGAGTAGGGACGCGCCGGTACCGGGACCGGTGCGGACGCCCGCCGACTATGGATTGGCGAGCGAGCAGGACGGGTCCGCGCTCGCCTGGTCGCGGGTCGTCGAATGGCTGACGGCGTCGCGCAACTACTGGGTGTGCACGACCCGGGCCGACGGCCGTCCGCACGCGATGCCGGTGTGGGGGCTCTGGTACCACGACGCCCTCTGGTTCTCGACCGACCCGAACTCGATCAAGGGCCGCAACTTGATCGCCCGTCCCGATGTGGTGATCCACCTCGAGAGTGGCGACGAGGTGGCGATCCTGGAGGGACGGGCCGAACGGGTGACCGAGCCGGACGGGCTCGAGACGTTCGACGAGCGCTACGAGCCGAAGTACGACGTGCGACCCAGCTCGATGGGCGAGTCGGCCGGCGTCTTCGTCCTGCGCCCGAAGACCGCGCTCGGCGTGGACCGAGGCGGACTACCCGACGACCGCGACCCGCTTCGCGTTCTGAGCCGGGTCGGCTGCTACTCTCGGATCACGCCGTCAAGGGGCTCCTGTGAGGGCCCCACGGAGGAGCACGCATGGCCGAGAGCCAGGCGCACCGCGCCGCACCCGAATCCGACGCCCCGACCCCCTTCTCCGGGGGTCGTTTCGTGTTCCGGACCCGGGTGCTCGACGCGTCGGACCTGCGCCGGGCCCACACCCGGATCGCGCACGAGATCGTCGAGCGCAACCACGGCGCGGCGGACCTCGTCCTGATCGGGCTGCACACCCGGGGTCCGGCGATCGCGCGCCGGCTCGCCGACGCGATCGAGTCCTTCGAGGCGACCGCGGTCCCCGTCGGCACGCTCGACGTCGCGTTCTACCGCGACGACATCGGGTTGCGGCCGGTCCAACCCCTTGGCCCCACCGAGGTCCCGGTCGACGTGACCGGACGGGTCGTGATCCTGGTGGACGACGTGCTCTTCACCGGCCGCACCATCCGGGCGGCGTTGGACGCGGTCACCGAGCTGGGCCGGCCGCGGGCGATCCAGCTCGCGGTGCTGGTGGACCGCGGCCACCGGGAGCTGCCGATCCGCGCCGACTTCGTGGGCAAGAACCTGCCGACGGGCGTGGGCGAGGACGTGCGGGTCCGCCTCGTGGACACCGACGGCGTGGACGAGGACGCGATCGAGCTGTGGGCACCGGAAGCGACGGGGGTCGGCCAATGAAGCACCTGCTCTCCATCGAGGACCTCGACCGCCCGGCGATCGAGGAGATGCTCGACCAGTCGGACGCGTTCCTCGACGTCCTTGCCCGCGAGATCCCGAAGGTGCCCGCGCTTCGGGGCAAGACGGTGGTCTCGCTGTTCTACGAGGAGTCGACCCGCACCCGGCTGTCCTTCGAGACCGCGGCGAAGCGCCTGTCGGCGGACACCATGTCGTTCGCCGTGGGCTCGTCCTCGGTGAAGAAGGGCGAGAGCCTGCTCGACACGGTCAAGACGATCGAGGCGATGGGCATCGACGCGATGGTCGTCCGCCACCGCGCTGCGGGCGCGCCGCACCGGGTCGCGCAGTGGATCGACGCGTCCGTGATCAACGCGGGCGACGGTCGCCACGAGCACCCGACCCAGGCGCTGCTCGACTCGTTCACCCTCCGCCGGCACCGCGGCCCGTCGCTCGACGGGTGCCGCGTCGCGATCATCGGCGACATCCGCAACTCCCGGGTCGCTCGCAGCACGACGTCGGCGTTCACCAAGCTCGGTGCGGAGGTCACGTTCGTCGCGCCCCCGACCCTGTTGCCCGAACGGCTCGACGGTTGGCCGGTCTCCGTCTCCCACGACCTCGACGACGTGCTCGGCGAGATCGACGTCGCCTACGTGCTCCGGGTCCAGGCCGAGCGGCTCGGCCAGGCGCTCATCCCGACCCTGCGCGAGTACTACGCGCGCTACGGCCTCACCGCCGAGCGTGCCGCGCGCATGAAGCCCGACACGTTCGTCATGCATCCCGGCCCGATGATCCGGGGCCCAGAGATCGCCACCGGGGTGGTCGACGGTCCGCAGTCGCTCGATCCGGGAGCAGGTCACCAACGGCGTCGCGGTGCGGATGGCCGTGCTCTGGTCGCTGATCGGATCGGGAGGACAGGTTGCCTGACCAGCTGGTGGTCCGCGGCGGGCGGGTGCTCGACGAGCGCGGCGAGCGCATGGCCGACGTCTCGGTCCGCGACGGGATGATCGTCGAGGTCGCGCCGGGGCTCGACGTGCCGGCCGGCGCTCAGGTGCTCGACGCCGAAGGTTGCTTCGTGACGCCCGGGCTCGTCGACATCCAGGTGCACTTCCGTGAGCCCGGCCGCGAAGAGGCCGAGACCATCGAAACCGGGGCGCGAGGAGCGGCCCTCGGTGGTTTCACCGCGGTCGTCGCGATGCCCAACACGACGCCGCCGCTCGACGACGCCGAAGTGGTCGCCGCGGTGCTCGAGAAGGGGCGACGGGCTGCATGCCTGGTGACCTTCGCCGGCTGCATCACGCAGGGCCGGGCCGGTCACGAGCTCGCGCCGCTCGGCGAGCTGTACGACCTCGGGGTGCGGGTCTTCACCGATGACGGAGACTGCGTCGCCGACGCGAACGTCATGCGGCGCGCGTTCGAGTACGCCCTCGCGCTCCCGGGTGCGGTCATCGCCCAGCACGCGGAGGACCCGGATCTCGTCGCGGGTGGACACATGCACGAAGGGGAGTGGTCCGCGAAGCTCGGCATCCCCGGTCGTCCGGGCGACGGCCGAGTCCACGATCGTGGCCCGGGACCTCGCGCTCGCGAAGCTCACCGGCGGCCGGTACCACGTGCTGCACATGTCGACCGCGGCATCCGCGGAGCTGGTTCGCTCGGCCAAGGCCGAAGGCATCCGGGTGACCTGCGAGGTCTCCCCCCAGCACCTGTCGCTCACCGATGCGGCGTGCGCGTCGTTCGATCCGGTGTTCAAGATGAACCCACCGCTGCGCTCCGACGCCGACGTCGCCGCGCTCACCGCGGCGATCGCGGACGGGACGATCGACGCGATCGCGACGGATCACGCTCCGCACGCGCCCGAGACCAAGGAGCGCCCGTTCGAGGAAGCCCCGCCCGGGATGCTCGGGGTCGAGACCGCGCTCGCGGTGGCGATCACCCAGCTCGTCGACACCGGGGTGATGACGCTCCACCAGGTCATCGCCGCGCTCTCGTGGCAACCCGCGCGCATCGCCGGCCTCGATGCGTGCGGCCACGGGATGCCCGTCACCGCCGGCAACCCGGCGAACCTCTGCGTGCTCGATCCGTCCGAGCAGTGGGTCGTCGATCCCGAGCGACTCGCGAGCAAGTCCCGCAACAGCCCCTTCGCCGGTTGGAAGCTCAGCGGCCGGGTCCGCCACACCGTCCTTCGCGGCCAACCGACCGTCCTCGACCACGAGGCCCAACGATGAGAAACATGACCACGGCCGGCGACCTGACCAGAGAAGGCGACGCGTGACCGACGCGGTATTGATCCTGCGCGACGGTGAGGTGTTCGAGGGCGAGGCGATCGGCGCGCTCGACGCCGGGAGCGTGGCGACCGGGGAGGTGGTCTTCAACACCGCGCTGTCGGGGTACCAGGAGATCGTCACGGATCCGAGCTACGCGGGCCAGATCATCACCTTCACCTACCCGCACATCGGCAACTACGGCACGAACCCCGACGACGACGAGAGTCGACGCCCGTTCTGCCGGGGGTCGTGGTGCGCGAGCTCGCGCGCCGGCCGAGCAGCTGGCGGTCCACCGAGCCGTTCCCGGACTTCCTCGTCCGCCACGGCGTCCCCGGGATCGCGGGCATCGACACCCGCCGCCTCACCCGGCACCTGCGTGACGCCGGGCGCGGTCCCGGGCGCGTTCGGCACGGACGAGAAGTTGGTCCGCGCCGCGGCCGGGAGGCCGCGCCGACCGACGGCCTCGACCTCGCCGTCATCGGTCACCACCGACTTCACCTACACGGTCGGCGACCCGGACGCACCGTTCCACGTCGTGGCCTACGACCTCGGCATCAAGCGCACGATCCTGCGCCACCTCACCGGGACGCGGCTGCTTCGTCGAGGTGGTGCCCGCCGGGACGACGACCGAGGAGGTCCTCGACCGCAAGCCCGATGGCATCTTCCTCTCGAACGGCCCCGGCGATCCGGCCGCGGTGACCGAGACGATCGGCGCGGTTCGTGGGCTCGTCGGCAGTGGCGTGCCGCTGTTCGGCATCTGCCTCGGCCATCAGATCCTCGGTCTCGCGCTCGGGGGAGCACGGTGAAGCTGCCCGTTCGGCCACCACGGTGCGAACCACCCGGTCCGCCACGAGCCGACCGGCCGGGTCGAGATCACGAGCCAGAACCACAACTACGCGGTCGATCGCCGACGCGCTCGGCGCGGATGTCGAGATCACCCACGTCAACCTCAACGACGGGGTGTGCGAAGGGCTGAGCCGTGCGCGGCGAGCCCGTCTTCTCCGTGCAGCACCATCCCGAAGCCGGCCCCGGGCCCCACGACGCCGCGTACCTGTTCGAGGAGTTCACCACACTCATGGCCGAGAGTCGCTGACGTGCCCCGTCGCACCGACATCGAGTCGATCCTCATCATCGGCAGTGGCCCGATCGTCATCGGTCAGGCCTGCGAGTTCGACTACTCGGGGACCCAGGCGTGTCGCGTGCTGCGCGCCGAGGGGTTCCGCATCGTCCTCGTGAACTCCAACCCGGCGACGATCATGACCGACCCGGAGTTCGCCGACGCGACCTACGTCGAGCCGCTCGACGTCGCGAGCCTGCGCCGGATCATCGAACGGGAACGTCCCGACGCGCTGCTGCCGACGCTCGGGCGGTCAGACCGCGCTGAACCTCGCGATCGAGCTGCACGAAGCCGGCGTGCTCGAGGAGTTCGGCGTCGAGATGATCGGCGCGAGCGTCGAGGCGATCCACACCGCGGAGGACCGCTCGAAGTTCAAGGCCGCGATGATCGAGATCGGGCTCAACGTACCCCGGTCCGGCTTCGCGTACACGCTCGAGGAGGCACTCGAGGTGGCGGCCGATGTCGGCTACCCGGTGATCTGCCGTCCGAGCTTCATCATGGGCGGCGGTGGGACCGGCATCGCGCACGACGAGGACGAGCTGCGGGCGGTCGCCGCGCACGGCCTCGCCACGAGTCCGGTGACCGAGATCCTGCTCGAGCAGTCGGTCGTCGGGTGGAAGGAGTACGAGCTCGAGGTCATGCGCGACCACGCGGACAACGTGGTCGTCATCTGCTCGATCGAGAACTTCGACCCGATGGGCGTGCACACCGGCGACTCGATCACGGTCGCGCCGAGCCAGACGCTGACCGACGTGGACTACCAGCGCATGCGCGACGCCGCGTTCGCCTGCATCCGCCGGATCGGTGTCGACACCGGCGGATCGAACGTGCAGTTCGGTGTGAACCCGGTCGACGGCGAGATGGTCATCATCGAGATGAACCCGCGCGTGTCGCGCTCGAGCGCGCTGGCCAGCAAGGCGACCGGGTTCCCGATCGCGAAGATCGCGGCGAAGCTCGCGGTCGGCTACCGGCTCGACGAGGTCACCAACGACATCACCGGGGTGACGCCCGCGAGCTTCGAGCCGACCATCGACTACGTCGTCACGAAGATCCCGCGCTGGGCGTTCGAGAAGCTCCCCGGCGCGTCGCCGGTGCTCAGCACGATGATGCAGTCGGTCGGCGAGGCGATGGCGATCGGCCGCACGTTCCCCGAGTCGCTGCAGAAGTGCCTCCGCTCGCTCGAGACCGGGTACCCGGGGCTCACCCCGGACCTCGAGAGCCTCGGCACCGAGGTCGCGCCGCTCGCCGGCATCGACACCGAGGATCTCGTCGCCCGCAGCGGGGTGCCGACCCCGGAGCGCATCTTCCTCGTGGCCGCGGCACTGGACCGCGGCGTCACCGTCGAGCGGTTGCACGAGATGACCGGCATCGACCCGTGGTTCCTCGACCAGATGCAGCAGATCATCGAGGAGCAGGACCGGCTCGAGGCGCTCGGCTCCATCGACGCGCTCGACGAAGTCGGACTGGAAGCGGGCGAAGCGGTTCGGGTTCGGCGACGCCCAGCTCGCGGCGCTCTGGGGCGCGGATCCCGGCGCCGTGCGCGCCGCGCGGCTCGCGGCCGGGGTCGCCATCACCTACAAGACCGTCGACACCTGCGCGGCGGAGTTCGCCGCGCTCACGCCGTACCACTACGGCACCTACGAGGACGACGACGAGGTCGCGCCGAGCACCCGGCCCACCGTCGTGATCCTCGGTAGCGGTCCGAACCGCATCGGCCAGGGGGTGGAGTTCGACTACTGCTGCGTGCACGCCGCGTTCGCACTCTCCGACGCCGGGTTCGAGACGGTGATGGTGAACTGCAACCCCGAGACCGTGTCGACCGACTACGACACCAGCGACCGGCTTGTTCTTCGAGCCGCTCACCATCGAGGGCGTGCGCAACGTCTGCGACTCGTTGATGCGCGGCGAGCGGCGAGCTCACCGGCGTCGTGGTCGCGCTCGGCGGGCAGACCCCGCTGAAGCTCGCGCACGCGCTCGAGCAGGCGGGGATCCCCGTGCTCGGCACCAGCCCCGACTCCATCGACCTCGCCGAGGACCGCGACCGGTTCAACGCGCTGTGCCAGCGGCTCGAGATCCCGCAGCCCGAAGGTGGAACCGCAACGACGCCCGACGGCGCGCGCACCATCGCGAACGACATCGGCTACCCGGTCCTCGTCCGCCCGTCGTACGTGCTCGGCGGCCGCGCCGATGCAGATCGTCTACGACGACGAGGGGCTCGCGGCCGCGATGGACGAGCTCACCGTGCACGGGACGCTGGGCCGCGAGGGTGGCCTCTCGGCCGAGCGGCCGGCGCTGATCGACCGCTTCATCGAGGACGCGGTCGAGGTCGACGTCGACGCGCTTGCGCGACGCGACCGGCGAGGTGCTCATCGGGGGAGTGATGGAGCACATCGAGGCCGCGGGGGTGCACTCGGGCGACTCCGCGTGCGCGATCCCGCCGCCGACCCTCACCGCCGCGGTCATCGCGACGATCGAGGAGTACACCGCACGGCTCGCGGACGCGCTCGACGTCCGCGGTCTGCTCAACGTGCAGTACGCGGTGAAGGACGGTGGGGTCTTCGTCATCGAGGCGAACCCGCGGGCGAGCCGGACGGTCCCGTTCGTGAGCAAGGCGACCGGCGTCCCGCTGGCCAAGGTCGCGTCCCGGATCATGGTGGGGGCCACGCTCGAGCAGCTCCGCGAGGAAGGGGCTCGTGCACCCGCCGGCCGAGGGCGGGCACGTCTCGGTGAAGGAGGCGGTGCTGCCGTTCAACCGGTTCCCGGACGTCGACACGATCCTCGGCCCGGAGATGCGATCCACCGGTGAGGTGATGGGCATCGACCGCTCGTTCGGCCTCGCGTTCGCCAAGAGCCAGGCCGCGGCCGGGAGCCGGCTGCCCGAGCAGGGGACCGTGTTCCTCTCCCTGGCCGACCGCGACAAGGTCGGCGGCCTCGCGCGCGGCCCGCCGGTTCGCCGAGCTGGGCTTCCGGATCGTCGCGACCGGCGGGCACCGCGGCGGCCTGCGAGGCGGAGGGCATCCCGGTCGAGGCCGTCGTGGCCAAGATCGGCGACGAGCAGGGCATGGACGCGGTGGACCTGATCTCCTCGGGCAAGGTCGACCTGGTGGTGAACACCCCGAGGGGCGGGGCCCCCGGGCCGACGGGAACCACATCCGCCGGGCGGCGACGGCCCACCAGGTCCCGTGCCTGACGACCGCCGCCGCCGCGCTGGCCGCGGCGGCCGGCATCGCCGAGTCGACCAGCCGCGAGGCGACGGTGCGGTCGCTGCAGGAGTACCACGCCGACGGCCAGCTCCGGCTCGAGGTCTAGACGTGAACGTGAACGTGGACGTCAACGTCGACCTCACGGTGCGAGTGGGCGACGTCGTCCTGCCCAACCCGGTCGTCGCGGCGTCGGGGACGTTCGGCTACGGCGACGAGGTCGCGCGGCTGTGCCCGCCCGACCGCCTCGGCGCGGTGACGGTGAAGTCGCTCGCCGCGTTCGACTGGCCCGGCAACCCCGCGCCGCGGCTCGCGCCGGGCGCGGGCGGCGGGATGCTGAACTCGGTCGGCTTGCAGGGCCCGGGCATCGAGCACTGGATCGAGCACGGGCTGCCCGCGCTGCGCGCGCTCGGCGCGCGCGTCATCGTCTCGATCTGGGGCCGGACCGTCGACGACTTCGCGGTCGCGGCGAAGATGCTCGAACCCGCGGTCGCGGATCTCGTCGGCGTCGAGGTCAACGTCAGCTGCCCGAACGTCGAGGACAGCGCGCGGATGTTCGCGCACTCGCCCGCGAGCACGAACGCGGTCCTCCGCGCGGTGCAGGACGCGCAGCTCGGGCTCCCGGTGTTCGCCAAGCTCTCGCCGAACACGTTCGAGATCGTCGACGTCGCGGGTGCCGCGCTCGACGGTGGCGCGCACGGGCTGACCTTGGTGAACACGCTGATCGGCTTCGGCATCGACGCGACCCATCGCCGCGCGCGTCTGGGCGCGGGGAACGGCGGTCTCTCGGGTCCGCCGCTCAAGCCGGTCGCCCTCCGCGCGGTGCACGACGTCGCGCGCGCGTTCCCCGGCACGCCGATCATCGGCACCGGTGGCGTCGAGCACGGCGAGGACGTCGTCGAGATGCTGCTGGCCGGCGCGAGCGCGGTCGGGGTCGGCACGGTGACGTTCCGCGAGCCCCGGGCGATGTTGCAGGATCCTGGACGAGATCGAGAGCTTGGTGCCGGGAGCACGGCGTCCTGCCGGGTGGCCGATCTCACGGCAGCACTGGAGGAGAGGGAGACATGATCACCACTGAGGTCCCGGCCGAGGTCCGTGACCGCATGGTGCTGGGCCTGGACGTCGGCGGGCTGGCCGAGGCCGAGGCGATGGCCGGCGCGGCTGGCGCCCGTGGTTCGGCGTGGTCAAGGTCGGCCACGAGCTCTACGCCGAGGCCGGGCCCGGTCGCGTTCGACCGGATGCACGAGCTCGGCTTCAAGGTCTTCTGCGACCTCAAGCTCCACGACATCCCGAACACCGTCGAGCGCGCCGCACGCGTGCACGCGCGTCATGGCGTCGAGTTCATGAACGCGCACGCGGTCGGCGGCGAAGCGATGCTCCGCGCGTTCGTCGCGGGCGCCGGCGAGGGCGCGCGCGACGTCGGTGCGTCGACGCCGGTGACGCTCGCGGTGACGGTGCTCACCTCCGAACCCGACGCGAGCGCGTTCGACGCGCGTCTCGGCTTCGCGCGCGCCGCCGGATGCGACGGCGTCGTGTGCAGCGCGCACGAAGCGTCGCGACCTGGCAGCGGTCGGGACTGCGCGCGATGGTGCCGGGCATCCGGCTGGCCGGTGGCGACGACAACGACCAGGTGCGCGTCGCGACGCCCGGCGCCGCGATCGCCGCGGGCGCCGACTGGATCGTCGTGGCCCGGACCGTCACCGCGGCCGACGATCCCGAAGCCGCGGCGGCCACCGCGGCCGCCGAAGTCGCCGCGGTGCTCGACGGTTCCTGAGCAAGCCGGGCTCCGGCCCGACCGGCGCCGGGAGGGCCTGCCTATACTCGGCGCTCGTCTTCGTCAGCCTCGTGTCCGGACGCGTCCGGACACCCTCGGAGGATGCCCGCCCATGCCCCTTCCGCCGACGCTCACCCCCGAGCAACGCCAGGCTGCGCTCCAGAAAGCTGCGGAGGCGCGTCGAGTGCGGGCGGAGGTCAAGGCCCGGCTCAAGCTCAACCGGCTGAGCCTCCGCGACCTCTTCGACCAGAGCGACGAGGACGACATGCTCGCCAAGCTCAAGGTCGTGAGCGTGCTCGAGTCGCTGCCCGGGCGTCGGCAAGGTCCGGGCCCGGCGGCTCATGGCCGAGCTGGACATCAGCGAGAGCCGGCGACTGCGCGGGCTCGGGACCAAGCAGCGGGCCGCGCTGCTCGAGGCGTTCCCGAA
This sequence comes from uncultured Acidimicrobiia bacterium, assembly GCA_963848485.1. Lineage (GTDB taxonomy): Bacteria > Actinomycetota > Acidimicrobiia > IMCC26256 > JAENVU01 > Chersky-806. The sequence continues at coordinate 54,264 of CAWKDX010000005.1, read as the reverse complement.
GCAGTAGGCCGAGCGCAGGTCGGAGCGGGCACGACCGAGCGGAGCGCGGGAGCGGGCACGAAGTGCGGACGCCGGAGCGACCCAGGATGACAGTGCGGAGACCGGAGCGACCCGCCGAGGCGTCTTGCCCGTGAGCGCGAGGGGATCCTCCTCGTCCTGGCCGGTCCTTCCGGGGTCGGCAAGGGGACCGATCGGCAAGCAGCTCCTGGAGCGGGATCCCGAGCCTGGCGTGGTCGGTCTCGGCCACGACCCGGGATCCCCGCCCGGGCGAGGTCGACGGCGTCGACTACCGGTTCCTGACCCGCGACGAGTTCGAGGCCCTGCGCGACGCCGGCGGCTTCCTCGAGTGGTTCGAGGTCTACGGCCAGCTGAAGGGGACGCCCCGGGAGCAGGTCGAGTCCCGGCTGCGGGCCGGCGAGGACGTCCTCATGGAGGTCGACGTCCAGGGCGCGATGGCGATCCGGGCGGTCAAGCCGGACGCGCTCCTCGTCTTCCTGCGGGCGCCGTCCCGGGACGTGCAGCTCGATCGGCTCCGGGGCCGGGGCGCCGACGACGACGAGCAGATGGCCCGCCGGATCGCCCAGGCCGAGGCCGAGGAGGCCCTGGCGGACCGGTTCGATGCCATCGTCGTCAACGATGACGCGAGTGCTGCGGTCTCCGAGGTCGCTGCTATCCTTGCGGGTCGTCGCGCGGCCCGGGACCACGGTCCCGAAGCCGGCGCCTGACACTCGATCGATCTCGACCAACTGACTCGAGATCCACCCTGCCACCCTGGGAGCACCCACCACATGGCCGAACGCCGCGCATCGCTCATGGAGCCCCGCATCGAGAGCTTGCTCGACCGCGAGAACTCCAAGTTCACGCTGGTGACGCTGGCGGCCAAGCGGGCCCGCGAGATCAACGACTACTACAACCAGCTGGGTGAGGGTCTGGGCAAGATCGTCCCGCCCCAGGTGACGTCGGTGTCGCGCAAGCCGCTGTCGATCGCGCTCGAGGAGATCGAGGTCGGCAAGATCATCCGGGCCGAGGTCGTCGAGGTCGAGATCGTCGAGGTCGACGTCGAAGACGACGCTCCGGCAGACGACGCCGGCTAGCAGTCTCATGTCGGAGGAGCTCGGGGCGCTCCGGGGCCGGCGGGTGGTGCTGGGCGTCGCGGGCGGGATCGCCGCGTACAAGGCGGTCGAGATCTGCCGGCAGCTGGTCGACGCGGGCGCGTGGGTCAGCCCGGTCCTCACGGAGGACGCGACCCGCTTCATCGGTGCGCTGACGTTCTCCGCGCTGGCCTCCGAGCCGGCCCGGACGTCGCTGTTCGGCGGGCCCGAGACCATCCCGCACACCAAGCTCGGCCAGTCGGCGGACCTGATCATCGTGGCCCCGGCGACCGCGCGGCTGCTGGGCAAGTACGCCGCGGGCATCTCCGACGACCTGCTGAGCGCCACGCTGCTGGCCACCCGGGCCCCGGTCCTGGTCGCCCCGGCGATGCACACCGAGATGTGGGAGCACCCGGCGGTCCAGGAGAACCTCGCCACGCTGCGCCGGCGCGGGGTCCACGTCGTCGACCCCGAGTCCGGGCCGGCTCGCCGGCGGTGACGTCGGCGAAGGCCGGCTGGCCGACCCGGGCCGGATCGTCGCCGCCGCGGCCGACCTGCTCAGCCGGGGCCGGGATCTCGCCGGGGTCCGGGTGCTGGTCACCGCGGGCGGCACCCGGGAGGCGATCGACCCGGTCCGCTTCGTGGGGAACCGGTCGTCCGGGAAGATGGGCTACGCCGTGGCCGAGGTCGCGGCGAGCCGGGGCGCGGCGGTGACGCTCGTGGCCACCCAGGCCCGACCGGTCTCCGCCTCGGTCGACCGTCGTGGCGGTCGAGTCGGCCGAGGACATGCGCCGGGAGGTGCTCGCCCGGTTCCCGCGACGTCGACGTCGTCGTCATGGCCGCCGCGGTGGCCGACTTCCGCCCCAAGGCGACCGCGGGCGAGAAGCTGAAGAAGCGTGACGGGCTGCCCGAGATCGTCCTGGAGCCCACGCCGGACATCCTCGGCGCCCTCGGCGAGAGCAAGGGCGCCCAGGTGCTGGTGGGCTTCGCGGCCGAGACGGAGCGGGTCCGGGAGCACGCGGCCGAGAAGCTGGCCGCCAAGCGGGTGGACCTCATGGTGGCCAACGACGTCAGCGCCGCGGACGCCGGGTTCGAAGTGGATACGAATCGGGCTATTCTCCTGCACTCCTCCGGGGCCATCGAGGAAACGCCACTGCTCAGCAAGACCGCACTGGCGGGGGTCATCCTCGATCGCGTCGCTTCCAGGATGGGCCGAGGGGCAGAGGTACCGCCGGAGTGCGGCGGGTGAGAACGCTCGATGATGGGCCCTCCGGAGATCTTCGGAGCTGGAAGAACACGACAAGGGAGAGCACGTGAGTTCGTACCTGTTCACTTCGGAGTCGGTCACCGAAGGCCATCCGGACAAGATGTGTGACCAGATCTCGGACTCGGTCCTCGACGCGATCTTCGAGGAGGACCCGAACAGCCGAGTGGCGTGCGAGAGCCTGATCACCACGGGCCTCGTCGTCGTGGCGGGGGAGATCAGCACGCAGGCCTACATCGACATCCCGCGGGTCGTGCGCGACACGGTCAACGCGATCGGCTACGACCGGGAGTCCTTCGGGTTCGACGGCCACACCTGCGGCGTCATCACCACGATCGACGAGCAGTCGCCCGGACATCGCGATGGGCGTCGACAAGGCGGTCGAGCAGCGGGCCGGGCACGGGCGACCACTACGACGAGGTGGGCGCCGGCGACCAGGGCATGATGTTCGGCTACGCCTGCGACGAGACCGAGGACCTGATGCCGATGCCGATCTGGCTCGCGCACCGGCTGGCCCACCGGCTCTCCGAGGTCCGCAAGTCCGGCGTGGTCCCGTACCTGCGCCCCGACGGGAAGACCCAGGTCTCCGTCGAGTACGTGGACGGCAAGCCGAAGCGGCTCACGACCGTCCTCATCTCGACCCAGCACGGCCCGGGCATCGACATCGACACGATGATCAAGCCCGACCTCACCGAGCACGTCATCCGGCCGCTGCTCCCCGAGCAGTTCAAGGACGACGACTTCGAGATCCTCGTGAACCCGACCGGGAACTTCGAGCTCGGCGGTCCCCACGCGGACTGCGGGCTCACCGGCCGCAAGATCATCGTCGACACCTACGGCGGGATGGCTCGCCACGGTGGCGGCGCGTTCAGCGGCAAGGACCCCACGAAGGTCGACCGCTCGGCCGCGTACGCGGCCCGCCACGTGGCCAAGAACGTCGTCGCCGCGGGCATCGCGAGTCGCTGCGAGGTGCAGGTCGCGTACGCGATCGGGCGGGCGCACCCCGTCTCGATCATGGTCGAGACGTTCGGGACCTCCGAGATCGACCCGCTCAAGCTCGCGGATCTGGTCGCGGAGCACTTCGACATGCGCCCCGCGGCGATCATCGAGCGCCTGGACCTGCGCCGGCCGATCTACCGGAAGACCGCGGCCTACGGCCACTTCGGTCGACCCGACCCGGACTTCACCTGGGAGCGCACGGACCACGCGGACGCGCTCCGCAAGGCCGCCGAATCCCTGGCCTGACCGACGTCTCCTCCTTCTCGGTACGTTGAGGCCCATCTGGTGGGCTTGAGCGTGCCGAGAACGGATGGGGGAGCGCGGGTGTGCCGGGTTCGGCCCGACGTCCCCGCGCTCGACCGGACCTTCGACTACCTCGTTCCCGAGCCGATGGCCGCCGCGGTCACGGTCGGGACGATCGTGCGCGTCCCGCTGGCGGGCCGGCGCGTGCGCGGCTGGGTCGTCGAGGACGACGTCGCACCCGAGACGGACCGGCTGCTGCCGTTGGCGAAGGTCGTCGGCGCGGGCCCGCCCGCGGACGTCGTGGCGCTGTGCGAGTGGGCCGCGTGGCGCTGGGCCGGACGGGTCCCGAACCTGCTGCGCGCCGCGTCGCCGCCGAACGCGGTGCGCGGCGCCGCGTCCGTCGCAACGCTCCCACGGAGCCCGAGGGCGGCCGGGTCGGCGCCGCCGCCGGCGCTGCTGGCCTGGCCGCCCGCCGGCGACCGGCGCGACCTCGTCGCCGACCTGATCGCGCCGACGGGATCGACGCTGGTGATCGTCGCCGACACGAGCCGGCTCGGCGCGCTGCGCAAGCGGCTCGAACGCGACGGCCACCGCATGCTCGAGCTGCGCGGCACCGAGCCCGACGCGGCTCGCACCCGCGCCTGGGCCGCGGCCCGCGAGGGCAGCTGCGTCGTGGTCGGTGGCCGGGTCGCGGTCTGGGCGCCGGTCCCGGACCTCGCCGCGATCATCGTGCTCGACGAGGGCGACGAGGCACTCCAGGAGGAGCGGACCCCGACGTGGAACGGCCGCGACGTCGCGGTCGAGCGCGCGGCCGCGGCCGAACGCGACGCTCACGCTCGTCGCCGCGGCGCCCACGCTCGAGGCCGAGGCGATCGCCGGCCCGCCCCAGCGACCGGACCGTGGCATCGAGCGCGACGGCTGGCCGATCGTCGAGGTCGTCGATCCCCGGGAGGAGCCGCCGGGCACCGGGCTGCTGACCGGCCCGCTCGCGACCGCGCTGCACCATGCGGTCGATCACGGCGGTCGTGCGGTCTGCCTGCTGAACCGGCGGGGCCGGGCCCGGCTCCTCGCGTGCGCGGCGTGCAACGAGCTCGCCCGCTGCGAACGTTGCGGCGCGTTCGTCGAGGAGACCGACGACGGCGTCCTGCGCTGCGCGAGCTGCGGGCTCGAGCGCCCGGTCATCTGCCTGCACTGTCACGCCACCCGGCTCAAGGGCCTGCGCCTCGGCGTGTCGCGGGTCCGGGAGGACCTCGCCGCGCTGCTCCCGCGGGTCGAGGTGGTCGAGGTCGACGCGTCGACCGACGAGCTCTCGGGCGGTCAGGTCTTCATCGGCACCGAGGCGGTGCTGCACCGGCTGCCGCCCGGTCCGCCGGTGCTGCTCGCGGCGTTCCTCGACTTCGACCAGGAGCTGCTCGCGCCGCGGTACCGCGCCGCCGAGCAGGCGCTCGGGCTGCTGGCGCGCGCGGCGCGCCGGGTCGGCCCCCGAGCCGGGGGTGGCCGGCTGCTCATCCAGACCCGGCTGCCCGATCACGAGGTGCTCGAAGCCGCACGGCGGGCCGACCCGACGATCGTCGCCGCAGCCGAGCGGCCCCGGCGCGAGGAGCTCGGCTACCCGCCCTTCGGAGCGCTGGCCGAGGTGCGCGGTGATGCGGCTGCGGTGACGACGCTCCTCGACGGGCTGCGCGCCGATCGAGGACATCGACGTCTTCGGCCCGACGAGCGCGGCGAACGGGCTCCAGGCGCTCGTGCACTCGCTCGACGTCGGCGTGCTCTGCGACGCGTTCGACCAGGTCGCGCCCGAGGCGCGGGCCGCGGGTCGGCTGCGGATCGCCGTCGACCCACTTCGGGTCTGGTCCGGGCGGTCGAGCCCGTCACGGCAGACGATCTGATAGGCAACAAACCGCGGCAGCCGACCACGAGCGGGAGACGCAATGACGGAACGCGGAACCTATCCGGGCTTCGAGGGCACGGTCGGCCGGACGTTCGCCGGCTCGCAGGGTGCGTGGCCGGCGCGGCCCACCCCGCCGGCAGGCGCGCCGAACGTCATCGTGATGCTGGCCGACGACCTCGGCTTCGCCGATCTCGGGTTGCTACGGATCCGAGATCGACACCCCGCACCTCGACGCGCTCGCGTCGCGGGGTGTCCGCTGCACCAACTTCCACGCCGCGCCGATGTGCTCGCCGACGCGCGCCGCGCTGCTCACCGGGCTCGAGTCGCACCGCGCCGGCTTCGGAACGGTTGCGCACCTCGACCCCGGATTCCCGGGCTACGCGATGGAGCTCGGTCCGGACGCCGCGACGATCGCGGAGATCCTGCGGGACCAGGCCGGCTACGCCACGATGATGGTGGGGAAGTGGCACCTCGCGAAGGACTCGGACTGCTCCGCCGCCGGTCCGCAGCACTCGTGGCCGTGCCAACGTGGCTTCGACCGCTTCTACGGAATCCTCGACGCGTTCACGAACCTGCACCAGCCGCACCGCCTCGTCGAGGACAACCACCTCGTCGAGGTCGACCGGTACCCGGACGACTACTACTTCACCGACGACCTCACCGACCACGCGATCTCGATGATCCGCGAGCGCAAGGCGAGCAACCCCGAGCAGCCGTTCTTCCTGTACTTCGCGCACGGCGCGGTCCACGCGCCGCTGCACGCGCCGGCGCGCCGACATCGAGAAGTACCGCGGGCGCTACGACGGTGGCTGGGACCAGCTGCGGGCGGAGCGCTTCGCGCGCCAGCAGGAGCTCGGCATCGTGCCCGAGGGCCTGGAGCTGCCGCCCCGCAACACCGAGGCGAACCACGACGTCCGGCCCTGGGACGACCTCGACGCGCGCGAGCGGGAGCTGTTCGCGCGGCACATGGAGGTCTACGCGGCGATGGTCGACCGCATCGACCAGAACGTCGGCCGGCTGGTGGGCGAGCTCGAGGCGCTCGGCGAGCTCGACAACACGATCATCGTGTTCCTCTCCGACAACGGCGCGTCCCGCGAGGGCGAGGTGACGGGGACGACGGCGTACTACGTGCACCTGCTGCAGGGCGACGACATCGACGCCGACTACGCGCGCCTCGACCAGATCGGCGGTCCGCAGACCACCCCGCACTACCCGCGTGGCTGGGCGATGGCCTCGGGCACGCCGTTCCGGCTCTACAAGATCAACACCCACCAGGGCGGGCACTCGGTGCCGTTCTGCCTCTCGTGGCCCGCGGGACTCGCCGGAGCGGGGATCGATCCGGAACCAGTACGCGCACGTCACCGACCTGCTCCCGACGCTGCTCGAGCTCATCGGCGTCGAGCGTCCCGACGCGCGCCAGGGCGTCGCGCTCGCGCCGCTCGAGGGCGCGAGCTTCGCGGCCGCGCTCACGGACGCCGACGCGCCCAGCAGCCACCCCCAGCAGGTGTTCGAGTGCAACGGGCACCGCGGCCTGTACCGCGACGGCTGGGAGCTCGTGACCCTGCACCAGCCGCTCACGCCGTTCACCGACGCGGAGTGGGAGCTGTACGACCTGACCGCGGACCCGACCGAGCTGCGCAACCTCGCGGCCGAGGAGCCCGAACGGGTCGCGGAGATGGCGGCGGCGTGGGAGGAGCTCGCCTGGGAGCACTTCGTGTACCCGCTCGACGAGGGCAGCAGCATCAAGTACCTGCAACGGCCGGAGCGCAGCGCGGTGTACGGCGAGCCGGTCACCATCCGGCGCGGCACCCCGACGCTCGAGCGGTGGCGCTCGGTCCAGCTGCTCTGGTTCCGGTCGGTGAACATCCGGGTGCAGCTCGACCACCGCGCCGCGGACCAGGGGATGCTCGTCGCGCACGGCGACCAGGGCGCGGGATACGCGCTGTACGTGCTCGACGGCGAGCTGTTCTTCGTGCACAACAACGGGCGGGGCCGGATGCTCGACGGTCTCCGGCGGCGCGATGACGGACGGGGTGCGGGAGGTCGTCGCGGATCTGCGGGCGACCGGACAGCAGCAGTGGGAGCTCACGCTCTCGGTCGACGGCGAGGTCCGGGCGACCGAGCCCGGGGTGCCGATGCTGTTCGGGATGGCGCCGTTCGAGGGCATCGACGTCGGGATCGACCGCCGGTCGCCGGTCTCGTGGGAGATCTACGAGCGGTTCGGTCCGTTCCCGTACACCGGCGTGCTCGACTCGGTCACGTACACGCCGGGTGAGCCCGGTCCCGATGCCCCGGCGCGCATGATGGACATGCTGCGCGAGATGGGCGCCGCGTTCGAGTGACGCGCCGCGACCGGGACCGCGGAAACCCGGGTCGTCCTGGTATCCTGGGCGCGTGCCGACCTACCAGATCCGCCAATTCGGCGACCCCGTGCTGAAGCAGCGCTCGAAGGACGTCGAGGACGTCGACGGCACCCTGGCGCGCACGATCGACGCCATGTACGAGACGATGTACGAGGCGGAAGGTGGCGGCCTCGCCGCGCCGCAGGTCGGGATCGGCCGCCGGTTCTTCGTCTACAAGACCGACGACGGCCCGCAGGTCGCGATCAACCCGGAGATCGTCGAGTCGTCGGGTGAGGTCGAGTGGACCGAGGGCTGCCTGTCGATCCCGGGCATCGGCTTCGAGATCGTCCGCCCCGAGCTCGTCACCCTGCGCGCGGTGGACGTCGACGGCAACGAGATCCTCATCGAGGCCGACGACTACCTGGGCCGCATGTTCCAGCACGAGATCGATCACCTCGACGGGATCCTCGCCATCGACCGGGTCGATCCCGACGAGCGCAAGAAGGCGCTCAAGGCGATCCGCGAGCAGGAGATGAGCCTGGCCGTGGATGGTGCTCCAGCCCGACTCCTCGGCTGAGCCGACCCGCCTCGTGCGCGTCGTCTACCTCGGGACCCCGCGTGACGCGGTCCCACCGCTGCGCGCGCTGCACGACGCCGGTCACGACGTCGCGCTCGTCGTCACCCAGCCCGATCGCAAGCGCGGCCGCGGTGGTGCGCTGGTCCCGAGCCCGGTGAAGGCCGCGGCCGAGGAGCTCGGGCTGCCGGTCGCCACGCCCGAGCGGGCCCGCGAGGTCGTCGACCAGGTGCGCGACGACCGGCGCGGAGCTCGGTGTCGTCGTCGCGTTCGGCCAGATCCTCCCGATCGCGTTGCTCGGAGTCGCTCCCGCTCGGGTTCGTGAACGTCCACTTCTCGTTGCTGCCGCGCTGGCGCGGGGCCGCGCCGGTCGAGCGCGCGATCCTCGCCGGCGACGCGGAGACCGGCGTCGACATCATGGCGATCGAAGCCGGCCTCGACACCGGGCCGGTCTTCGCGTCCGCCCGCACCGCCGATCGACCCGACCGAGACCGCGGGTGAGCTGCACGACCGCCTCGTCGACGATGGGCACCGAGCTCCTGCTCGCGCACGCGTCCCCGAGGTCCCGAGCACCGAGCCCCGACCGCAGATCGGCGAGCCGACGTACGCGGAGAAGCTGACCGTCGAGGAGTTCGAGCTCGATCCGGGCGCGCCCGCGGCCGAGCTGGTGCGGCACGGTGCGGGCCGGCAACCCCCGGCCCGGGCGCGTGGATCGTCGTCGACGGCAAGCGGCTGAAGGTGTGGCGCGCGCCACGTGGAGGACGATCGGTTCGTGCCCGACGAGGTCCAGCCCGAGGGAAAGCGGGCGATGCCGTACGACGCGTGGCGCACCGGCCACCGCGGCGCGGCACCGTTCGCGTGACGACGACGCCGCGGGAGGTCGCGCTCGAGGCGCTGGTCCGGGTCGAGGAGGGCGCGTACGCGAACGTCCTGCTGCCCGGGCTCCTGCGCACGACCGGGCTCGAGCAGCGGGAGCGGGCCCAGACCACCGAGCTCGTCTACGGGACGCTGCGCCGGCGCCGTTCGCTGGACGCGCTGCTCGAGCCGGTGCTCGACCGCGACCTCGACGACGTCGACGCGCCGGTGCGCGCCGCGCTGCGGCTCGGCGTGTACCAGCTGGTCGAAGGCGTCGCGCCGCACGCCGCGGTCGGCGAGACCGTCGGCGCGCTCGCGCCGCGTCGCGCCGCGAGCGAAGGGGTTCGTCGAACGCGGTGCTGCGCCGGGTGGCGGACCTCGGCCCGCCGTGGCCGTGGCCCGACGGCGACTCGGTCGAAGCCGTCGGCGTCCGCACGTCGATGCCGGACTGGATCGTGGCCCGGATGTTCGCCGACCTCGGGGTCGACGACGGCCGGGCCGCGCTCGAGATCGCGAACGAGCCGCCGGCGCTGACGCTGCGGGTCAACCCCCGGCGGGCCGACCGTGGCCGACGGTCGAGGCCGAGCTGGTCGCGGCCGGCGCGGGGTCGAGCGCGGCCGGCTCCTGCCCGACGCGCTGATCGTGCGCGGTGGCGGCGACCCGGGCCGGATCGCCGGCCGTCGCCGACGGGCGCGCGACGCCACAGGACCAGGGGAGCCAGGCGGTCGCCGCCGCGGTCGGCGCGCGCCCGGGCGAGCGGGTGCTCGAGATCGGCGCCGCGCCCGGGCGGGAAGGTCACCGCGATCGCGGAGGCGATGGACGACCGACGGCGTGGTGGTGGCGGTCGACGTCCACCCGGGCCGCCTCGCGCTGGTGCGAGCGGGCCGCGACGCGGCTCGGCCTCGGCCGCGGTCGCGCCGGTCGCGGCCGACGGGCGACGGCTTGCCGTTCGCCGACGGCGTCGTTCGACCGGGTCCTGCTCGACGCGCCGTGCTCGGGCTTCGGGGTGCTGCGGCGCCGGGCCGAAGCGCGCTGGCGGATCGAGCCCGGCGCGGTCGAGCGAGCTCGCGGCGCTGCAGCGCGAGCTGCTCGACGAGCGCGGCCGCGATGGTGCGGTCCGGGTGGCCGGCTCGTGTACTCGGTGTGCACGCTGACGCGCGCCGAGACCGATCGACGTCGACGAGTGGGCGCGCGCCGCGCTCCCGGACCTGGTGGCCGAGCCGCCGCCGATCGGGCCGTGGCGACCGTGGGGAAGAGGTGCGTTGCTGCTCCCGCAGGTCGCCGGTACCGACGGGATGTATCTCCTCACGCTCACCCGGTCCGCGGACGCCTCCCGCTAGGTTGGGGCGATGGGAAAGATCGCACCGTCGATCCTGTCGGCGGACTTCGCCGAGCTGGCCGAGGAAGTGGACCGGATCCGTCCGCAGGCCGATCTGCTGCACGTCGACGTGATGGACGGCCACTTCGTGCCGAACCTCACGATCGGCGCGCCGGTCGTGAAGAGCCTGCGCCCGCACACGGACCTCTACCTCGACTGCCACCTGATGATCGACAACCCGGGCGACCTGCTCGACGACTTCGCCAAGGCCGGCGCCGACTCGTGCACCGTGCACGTCGAGCTCGGTGATCCGCGGCCGCTCTTCGACCGGATGCGCGCGCACGGCATGCGGGTCGGGCTGGTGTTCAACCCGGAGACGCCGCTCGAGGTCGGTGCTGCCCGTACCTCGAGGAGATCGACATCCTGCTCTTCATGAGCGTCCATCCCGGCTTCGGCGGCCAGTCGTTCATCCCCGAGGTGCTCGACAAGCTGCGCGACGCCCGCCGGATCGTCGACGAGCGCGGCCTCGCGGTGGAGCTCGAGATCGACGGCGGCATCAACGTCGCGACCGCGCACCTCGCGGCCGAGGCCGGCGCCGACATCCTCGTGTCGGGCAGCGCGATCTTCCACGCCGAGGACCCGCTCGCCGCGGCGGCGGAGATCCGGGCCGCGGCCTGGCCCGAGCTCGTCACCACCTGAGCCGTGGCGCGCGCCAAGGTCCTGACCGTCTCGGACGGCGTCGCGCACGGGGTGCGCGACGACACGTCCGGGCGGGCCCTCGTCGCCCGGCTCACCGAGGCCGGCTTCGAGGTGGCGGATCACCGGGTCAGCGCGGACGGCGTCGAGCGCGGTCGCCGACGCGCTGCGAGCGCTGACCGACGGGTTCGCCGGGCTGGTCGTCACGACCGGCGGAACCGGCTTCGGGCCCCGGGACCTCACGCCCGAAGGCACCCGCGCGGTCATCGAGCGGGAGGCCCCGGGATGGCCGAGGCGATCCGCCGGGTGAGCGACGCCGGCGACCGGGGCTTCGGGATGCTCTCCCGGGCGGTGTGCGGCACCCGGGGCCAGGCGCTGATCTGCAACACGCCCGGGATCGTCGTCGGGCTCGATCGAGGCGCTCGAGGTCATCCTCCCGGTGGTCCCCCACGCCCTGGACCTCCTCGCCGGCGGCCACCCCCACTAGCCCCGCCACCTTCCGGTGTCGGGAGCCCACCGTCGAGGTGGAGCAGCGACACCGGGGTGGGATCCAAAATAGAAACGTGTTCCATTTTTGGGTGGGCGGTGGTATTCTGGCGCCGGTAGTCACGTGAGCCAGGCCGGTCCGGAGGGGCCGGGTCAACCCAACTGAATACGTCCTCGGGGTGCGGGTGGAAGTCCCGACCGGCGGTAACCCTCACGGGGGGAGCCCGCGAACCTCCGGCAACCAGCCGGGGGCCGACCGAGTGAGACTCTCGGGCCGACGGTGAGAGTCCGGATGGGAGAGGGCGACGACGAGTCCGGCTCCGCGCGTCGCGTGGCCCGGTCGTCGGTCGCTGCACCCCCATGGTCGGAGGTGTGGCATGAGTGTCGAATCGGACGAGGAGCTGATGGCGACGGCCGGAGATCTGGCCGAGTCCGCCCGCTTCGTGACCCCGCCGAACCCCTGGGTCGGCTGCGTCATCGTCCGGGACGGCGAGATCGTCGGCCGGGGCGCGACCGGTGCCGTATCCCGGTGGTCCCCACGGCGAGGCCGCGGCGCTGCGCGACTGCCGGCGACCGGGCCCGGGGCGCGACCGCCTACGTCACCCTCGAGCCCTGCAACCACCAGGGCAACACGCCGCCCTGCACCGACGCGCTCATCGCCGCGGGCGTCGCGCGGGTCGTGGTCGCGGTCGAGGATCCGGATCCACGCGGTCCGGGGCACCGGGATCGCACCGGCTGCGCGAAGCCGGCATCGACGTGACCGTCGGCGTCGGTGCGGACGCGGTCCGGGCCTCACTCGCGCCGTACCTGCACCAGCGCGCCGACCGGGCGGGCGTTCGCGCTCTCAAGACCGCGATGAGCCTCGACGGTCGTACTGCCGCGGCCGACGGCAGCTCGCAGTGGATCACCGGCGTCGAAGCGCGCGCCGATGCCCATCGCCTCCGGGCCGCAGTCCCAGGCCGTCGTCGTCGGTCCCGGCCACCGCGCGCGCCGACCAGCCGCGGCTGACGGTCCGCGAGCGTGGAAGGCGCCGACCGGCCGCCAGCCGCTGCGGGTCCTGCTCGACGCCCATGGTCGGGTCCCGGCCGAAGGTCCGCTGTTCGACGTCAGCGCTCGCGCCGACCCTGGTCGTCACGACCGAGTCTGCGCCGGCCGTCGGTCGTCGACGCGTGGCAGGCCGCCGGCGCCAAGGTCGAGGCGCTCGCGGCCGGCGCGCACGGCCGGGGCGTGGACCTCGTCGGGGTGCTCACGCTGCTCGCCGAGAGCCACGGCGTCCTGCAGGCCATGATCGAAGGCGGTGGACGGCTTCACGGCGCGTTCGTCGAGGAGCAGCTCGCCGATCGGCTCGTCGCGTACATCGCGCCGGTGCTGCTCGGCGAGCGGGGCCATCCGGTGATCGGCTTCCCCGGGCCGGACACGCTCGCCGACGCGACCCGCTGGCGCGTGCGCGACGTGACGACGCTCGGCGCGGATGTCCGCCTCACGCTCGACCCCCCCGTACCGGAGCCGGGCGCGACGCTGGAGGTCGGCTGATGTTCACCGGCATCGTCGAGGAGCTGGGCCGGGTGCGCGCGCTGCCTCGGAACGAGGGTGGCGCTCGGATCGAGATCACCGCGACCGCGGTGCTGGCCGACGCGGTGCTCGGCGCGTCGATCGCGGTCAACGGCTGCTGCCTCACCGTCGTCGAGCTGGGCGATGGGTGGTGGGCGGCCGACGCGGTGACCGAGACGCTCGTGCGCACCAGCCTGGGCGCGCTGAAGGTCGGCGACCCGGTGAACCTGGAACGGCCGCTGCGGCTGAGCGACCGGCTCGGCGGGCATCTGGTCCAGGGTCACGTCGACGGTGTCGGCGAGCTCGTGGACCGAACCGCGCTGCCCGACGGCTCCACCCGCATGCGGTTCCGGCTCCCTGCGCACCTCAGCGCGCTACATCGTGGAGAAGGGCTCGATCACGGTGGACGGCATCAGCCTCACCGTGGCCGCGTTGCACGAGGACGGCTTCGACGTCGCGGTCATCCCGCACACGCTCGACGTCACGAACCTCGGCGCGAAGCAGCCGGGTGATCCGGTGAACCTGGAGGTCGACGTGCTCGCGAAGTACGTCGAGCGCCTGCTCGCGCCGGGTGCCGCCGGGCTACGAACAGGAATCAAGCCGGGGACCGGATCTTCCGGCCCCGAGCGCACCCCACCAGAGAGAAGGCACACCATGACGTTCGATCACATCGAGAACGCGATCGCGGCGATCGGCCGCGGTGAGGTGGTCATCGTGGTCGACGACGAGGACCGCGAGAACGAGGGCGACCTCATCGTCGCGGCCGAGAAGATCACGCCCGAGGCGATGGGCTTCATGGTCCGGCACACGAGCGGCGTCATCTGCATGCCGATGATGGGGGAGCGCCTCGACGAGCTGGCAGCTCCCGCTCATGGTGTCGAACAACACCGAGTCGCAGCGCACCGCGTTCACGGTCTCGGTCGACGCGAAGCACGAGACGACGACGGGCATCTCCGCGGTCGACCGGGCGACGACGGTCCGCACGCTGGTGAACCCGGAGTCGGGCTCGGACGACTTCGTGCGCCCCGGCCACATCTTCCCGCTGCGCTACCGCGAGGGCGGCGTGCTCAAGCGCGCCGGGCACACCGAGGCCGCGGTGGACCTCGCCCGGCTCGCGGGCCTCGCGCCCGGCCGGTGTGCTCGCGGAGGTGGTCAACGACGACGGCACGATGGCCCGCATGCCCCAGCTCGAGGCGTTCGCCGCCGAGCACGGCCTGCAGCTGATCACGATCGCGGACCTCATCCGCTTCCGCCGTCACCGCGAGAAGCTGGTGCGCCGGGTGTCGGAGGCGCGCATCCCGACGAAGTACGGCGACTTCACCGCCTACGTGTTCGAGAGCCTGCTCGACGGGGTCGAGCACATGGCGTTCGTGCGCGGCGACGTCTCCGGCCAGGAGAACGTGCTCGTGCGCGTGCACTCCGAGTGCCTCACCGGCGACGTGTTCGGCTCGCTGCGCTGCGACTGCGGGCTGCAGCTCGACCAGGCGCTCGAGCAGGTCGGCGCCGCGGGTCAGGGCGCGGTCGTGTACCTGCGCGGGCACGAAGGGCGCGGGATCGGCCTCGGGCACAAGCTGCGGGCGTACACGCTCCAGGACCAGGGCCGCGACACCGTCGAGGCCAACGAGGACCTCGGGTTCCCGGCCGACTCCCGTGAGTACGGCATCGGCTCGCAGATCCTGGTGGACCTCGGCATCACGACGATGCGCCTGATGACGAACAACCCGGCCAAGTACGGCGGGCTCGAGGGCTTCGGCCTCGAGATCGTCGAGCGGGTGCCGGTCGCGATCGCGCCGACCGAGGAGAACATCGCGTACCTGCGCACGAAGCAGGAGAAGATGGGTCACCTCCTCGACATCGAGGACGAGCAGCTCGGAGGCAGCTGAACCATGGGCGAGCTACTCATGGGTGACTCAGCCCGGCCGAGGAGGTCGACGGCAACGGGGATGCGCGTCGCGATCGTCGTCGCCCGCTTCAACCAGCACATCACGGGCGAGCTCCTCGATCGGTGCCCGCCGAGCGCTGCGCGACGCGGGCGTGGCCGGACGAGGACGTCACCGTCGCCTGGGTCCCGGGCGCGTTCGAGCTGCCGCTCGTGGCCAAGCACCTCGCGAGCTCGGGGTGGTGCGACAGCGTCGTGTGCCTCGGCGCGGTCATCCGGGGCGACACGCCCCACTTCGAGTACGTCGCCGGGGAAGCCGCGCGAGGGCTCCAAGAGGTCGCGCTGGCCACCGGCATCCCGATCGTGTTCGGCGTCCTGACCACCGACACGCTCCAGCAGGCGCTCGACCGGGTGGGCGGCAACGAGGGGCACAAGGGTGAGGAAGCGGCGCACACCGCGCTGGAGATGATCGAATTGCTGCGTCGGCTCGCCAAACTGGGCGACCCGAGGGCCACCGCCGACTAGAAACGCTTCCCACATGTTGCGACTCGTCCTTCCCAAGGGCTCGCTCGAGCGAGCCACCATGGCGCTCTTCGAAGACGCGGACCTCACCGTCCAGCGTGATTCGGACGTCGACTACCGCGGCGAGATCGACGATCCGCGCGTGATCGACGTCACGGTGCTGCGTCCCCAGGAGATCCCCCGATACGTCGCGTCGGGGCTCTTCGACGTCGGGATCACCGGTCGGGACTGGATCGAGGAGACCTCCGCCGAGGTGGTGACGCTCACCGAGCTGCACTACTCGAAGGCGACGGCCCGGCCGATCCGGATGGTGTCGCGGTCGCGGGGGACTCCGCCGGTCGACAAGGTCGAGGACCTGCCGCGCCGGCGTGCGCGTGCACACCGAGTACCCGGAGCTGACCCGCCGGTTCTTCGCCAAGGCGGGCGTCGACGCGGAGATCACGCTCTCGTACGGCGCGACCGAGGCGAAGATCCCGGAGATCGCCGACGCGGTGGTCGAGATCACCGAGACCGGGCGCGCGCTGCGGGCCGCGGGCCTGAAGGTGCTCGACACGATCCTCGTCTCGTACACGGAGCTGATCGCGAACCAGCAGGCGTTCGACGGACCCGGCGAAGCGCAAGGCGATGGAGCAGATCCGGACCTTGCTCACCGGTGCGCTCGAAGCGCGTGGGCGAGTGCTCATGAAGCTCAACGTCGAGGAGGCGGCGCTCGACGCGGTCATCGCGTTGCTGCCTGCGCTGAAGTCGCCGACGGTCTCGAAGCTGTTCGGCGAGGACGGCTTCGCGGTCGAGACCGTGGTCGCGAAGTCGCAGATCAACATCCTGATCCCGGCGCTGAAGGACGCGGGCGCGACCGACATCATCGAGCTGCCGATCGCGAAGATCGTCCACTGAGCGGGGAAGCACGATGACCGGGCGGGTGGTGCAGTTCGACGAGCGGCGGGGGCTCGGCGTGATCGAGGGCGCCGACGGGGCCCGGTTCCGGTTCCACTGCACGCAGATCGCCGACGGCTCGCGGACGATCGGGCTCAACGTCTCCGTCGAGTTCGACGTCGTCCCGGGCCAGCTCGGTCAGTGGGAAGCCGCGACGATCAAACCGCGCCGCGCCTGACTCAGTCCGCTCCCGGATGGTCGGGCTCGCGCTCCGGGCAGCTCGACGACGATCGTCGTCAGCCGGTCGTCGAGGACGATGACGCCCGACGGCCCGGTCGTGCAGCCCGCGGTAGCTCGGGCCGACGAGCACCGGGATGTAGACGACGAGCGACCAGAGGAAGCTGAGCGCTCCGGGCCAGGACAGGGCGAGCGCGATCAGCCATCCGACCTGGGGGACGAGCCAGCGGATGAAGGCGGCCCGCACGCCCGGGGCGCCGCGGTCGGCGACGGAGACGACCCGGGTGTGCACAGCCATGTTGCCGACCGTCCGGCCGAGCAGCCCGACCATGCCGATCTGGTAGCACGGCGACGAGCATCGACCTGGTTCCAGACGCTCGCTGTTGCCGCTCAGCACGAGGACGAGGCCACCGGCGAGGGAGAGCAGTACGCCGTCGATGAGCGTGCCGCCGAGCCGGAGTCCCGGCGTCGCGACCCCGCGAAGCCGAGGTCTTCGGTGAACGGTGCGGGTGCGCGGCGTCGAGGATCCACGCCGCGTCGTTGCGGGCCGGTGGGTCGGCGTGCTCGAACCTGATGTCGCCGGAGGTGTCGGCGAGGAAGTCGATGAACCGTTGCGCCTGGTCTCGTGAGGCCTCGGGGACCGACACCGAGCTCGGGCCCCACTCGGCGGGGATCTGCGCGTCGTCGAGGAGGAAGGACAAGCCCTCGCGTTGGGTCGGCGTCCAACCCCTGAGCTCCAGCTCGACCATCTGCCCTCCCTGCACTCGCTGGGTCGCTGGACCATGATGGCACTTCGGCATCGGGCCCGACGGCGGGGAGGCAGCGCCATGAGCGCGACGGACTCGCGATGGTGACCGACCGCGTCGAGGACCTGGCGCGCGTCGACGTCGTCTTCGAGCTGCTCACGCGGAGCCGTGGGCGACTCTGAGTGAGCGCGACGCGCGTGGTGCCGAGCCGGCTCCCGGGCTGGACGCGGGGCCACGTGTTGACCCATCTCGCGCGGAACGCGGACGGTCAACGGCACCTGGTCGAAGGTGTGCTCGTCGACGAGGTGCGGGACCAGTACCCCGGCGGCGACGAGCAGCGCCGCCGGGACATCGAAGCCGGCGCGGACCGCCCGTCGCCGAGCTCCTGGCCGATCTGGTCGCGAGCCAGCGCGCGCTCGTCGACGCGTGGAGCCAGGTGCCGGACGGCGCGTGGGACCGCCTCACCCGCGCCGGGTCGGGACCCGTCCGGTGAGGGCCGGGGTGATCTCGCGTTGGCGCGAGGTCGCCGTGCACCTCGTCGATCTCGACGTCGGGGTCGGCGCCGACCAGCTGCCGCGCGACTACCTCGAGCTCGACGCCGAGTGGATCGCGCAGCACCGCCCCGACTGGTGACGGGACGCAACGTTGCAGCGTACGCTCACCGCGCGGGAGGGCCGTGATGGTCAGGACGGCACCGACTCATGGCAAGGAGGACTCGTGACGAGCAAGCTCACGGAGATCGTCGTCGACTGTGAAGAGCCGGAGCGTCTCGCCGAGTTCTGGTGCTCGGTGCTGCACTGGACCGTCGTGGATCGGGACGAGGGCTCGGTGGAGATCGGCGACGGCAACCAGCTGCCCACGCTGCTGTTCGAGCCGAATCCCGACGCCAAGACGGTCAAGAACCGGATCCACCTCGACGTCCGCGCGGTGGACGGCAACCAGAAGGCCGAGGTGGAGCGGATCCTCCGGCTTGGCGCGAAGACGATCGACATCGGCCAGGGCAACGTGAGCTGGGTCGTGCTCGCCGATCCCGAGGGCAACGAGTTCTGCGTGCTGCAGGGCCCGCCGTAGCTCAGAACGGGCCCTGTTCGGCGGCCCGGGCACCGCGTCGATGCTCCAGCGAGAGATGGTGGGCGGTGTTCACCAGGCAGACGTGGGTGAACGCCTGGGGGAAGTTGCCCAGCTGACGACCGGCGCCACCGTCGTACTCCTCGGCGAGCAGGCCCACGTCGTTCGTCAGGCCGACGAGTCGCTCGAACAGCGCGATCGCGTCGTCCTTGCGGCCGATGAGCGCGAGGTTGTCCGCGAGCCAGAACGAGCAGGGGAGGAACGCGCCCTCACCGGCCGGGAGGCCGTCGACCGCGCCGTCCGGGCTCGTCTCGTACCGGGCGACGAAGCCCTCCTTGAGCAGCGTGCGCTCGATCGCCTCCACCGTCCCGATGACGCGCGGATCCGTGCCGGGAAGGAACCCGACCATCGGGATCATGAGCACGGCGGCGTCGAGCTTCTTCGAGCCGTACGCCTGGGTGAACGCGCCGAGCTCCTCGTCGAACGCCTCGGCAGCAGACCTGGTCGTGGATCTCGTCGCGGATCGCCCGCCAGCGGTCGGCCGGTCCCTCGAGCCCGAAGTCCTCGACGTTGTGCACGGCACGGTCGAACGCGAGCCACGCCATCACCTTCGAATGGGTGAAGTGCTGGCGCGGCCCGCGGACCTCCCAGATGCCTTCGTCGGGCCGGCGCCACAGGTTCTCGAGCGCGCCGAGCAGCGCGAGCTCGAGGTCCCACGAGTTGCGGTGCGCGTTGTCGTCGGGCAGGAGCGGTGCGGGTGCGGTACAGCGTCGCGAGCACCTCGCCGTACACGTCGAGCTGGAACTGCTCGCTCGCCGCGTTGCCGACCCGCACCGGCGTCGGAGTCCTGGTACCCGCCGAGCCAGTCGAGCGTGTACTCGGTGAGCCGGCGCTCGCCACCGGCGCCGTACATGATCTGGAGGTCCTCGGGGTCACCGGCTGCGGCGCGCAGCAGCCAGTCGCGCCACGCCAGCGCCTCCTCGGTGAAGCCCCCGACGGTGAGCGACGAGAGCGTCAGCGTCGCGTCGCGCAGCCAGCAGTACCGGTAGTCCCAGTTCCGGACGCTGCCGATCCACTCGGGCAACGACGTGGTCGGCGCGGCGACGATCCCGCCGGTCGGCGCGAACGTCAGCGCCTTGAGGGTGATGAGCGAGCGCATCACCGCGTCCTTCCACCCACCGTCGTAGGTGCACTGCTTCGCCCAGTGCCGCCACCAGCTCGCGGTCTCCTTGATCGCCGCGCTCGGCGTTGACGGGTCGGGGAGGTTCCTCGTGCGACGCGTAGTACGCCAGCACGAACGGCACCTTCTCGCCCGCGTTGACGACGAAGTCCGCGATCGTCGCCTTCCCCGCGCCGTGCGTGCGCACCGGCGTCCGCAGCACCATCGCGTCCGGGCCGGCGACGGCCCGGAGCGTCTCGTCGTCGTCCGAGCGGCCGACCCACGGCACGATCGATCCGTAGTCGAACCGGATGGTCATGTCCATGTGCATCGGGACCCGACCCGAGACCCCCTCGACCAGCCGGACGATGTCGACGGTGCGCCCGCGGTTCGGCATGCAGTCGGTGACCTTCACGACCCCGTCGTCGGTGACGAACGTCGTCTCGAGCACCAACGTGTTCTCGAGGTACCGGCGCTCGACTCGCTGCAGCCCGCCCGCGGGTGCGACCTGCCAGCGACCGTTGTTGCGATCGCCGAGCAGGGCGGCGAACACCGCCCCCGAGTCGAACCGGGGGACGCACAGCCAGTCGATCGAGCCGTTCTTGCCGACGAGCGCCGCGGTCTGCGTGTCCCCGATGAGCGCGTAGTCCTCGATCAGCTGGGTCACGGAGCGGGTGGAGCCTCCCCGGCCTGACCGACCTCGGAGCTGACCTCGACGTAGCCGAGCCGCAGCGCCGCCACCGCCTGGCGCAGCGGCTCCGCGTTCGGTCCGAGCCGGTCACCGAGCGCGTCCACCATCGCACCCATCGCGTCGAGGGCGATGGCCGCCTGGGCGAGGGACTCGGGTCGCTCGGCCGAGAGCCCGAGGTGCAGGACCGTGATCTCCTGCAGCTCGACCGCGAATTGCGTGACGATGGCCTCGACGGGCGTCTCCGCCAGCCGGGTCAGCATCTCGCGCATCTGCTCCGGGTCGATGTCCTCGGGGGGCGGTCCGTCGGGCGGTCCACCACCGGGACCACCGCCGATTCCGCCGCCGGGGGGCGGCGATCCTGAGCCCGGCGGGCGGTACCGGGTCCTCGCCGTAAGGTGTCCAGAGGCTGCTCACCCTGGTATCCTCGCACGGCAATCCAGTTGGGAAGTGGGACACCGCGGATTTTCGCTGTGGCGTCCCCACCCGGCCGGGGTACGGGCACGACGGGGTCGATGAGGCTCCCGGAGGTGCGGTGCCACCGAGTCCGGGTCGTCCTCTCTTCGACCGACCCAGGTCGCGCGGTGGGCGCTTCTCGTGAAGTTTCCGCTGCCTGCGAGGGTGCAGGCGGGCCCCGAGCGTGAGAGGTGATGCCGACATCGCAGCCGCCGACGAAGCAAGGATCAACGACCGCATCCGCGCCACGAGAGGTGCTGCTGATCGCCGCTGACGGTGAACAGCTCGGAGTGCGGCCGCTGCCACAGGCCCTGGCCATCGCCCGTGAGCAGGAGCTCGATCTCGTCGAGGTTGCGCCGAACGCGAACCCGCCGGTCTGTCGGATCATGGACTACCGGCGCTGGCAGTACGAGCAGCAGCAACGGCGCAAGGAGTCACGCAAGAAGGCCACGAACGTCGTCATCAAGGAGATGAAGTTCCGGCCCAAGATCGACGGCCACGACTACACGACCAAGATGAAGCACGTCCAGCGGTTCCTGGGCGAGGGCAACAAGGTCAAGCTCACGATCATGTTCCGTGGCCGTGAGATGGCCCACCCGGAGCTCGGGCTCAAGATCCTCAACAAGATCGCGGAAGACGTGGCGGAGATGGCCATCGTCGAGTCCTCCCCCCGCCAGGACGGGCGGAACATGACGATGGTGCTCCACCCGACCAAGAAGCCCAAGACCCCGTCCAAGCGAAGCAACAACGACGGCGGCGAGGATCGGACGACCGAGCCCGCCCCCACCCAGGGAGCCTGAGAGATGCCGAAGGTCAAGACGCACCGGGGCGCCGCCAAGCGCTTCAAGGTCACCGGGACCGGCAAGGTCCGGCGGCGCAAGGCGTTTCGCTCGCACCTGCTGGAGAAGAAGTCGAGCCGGCGCACCCGTCGGCTCGGGCGTGGCGCCGAGGTCACCGGCGGCGACAAGAAGCACGTCGAGCGGATGTTGGGAAGGGCCTGACGGCTGTTCGACACCTCGGCCCGCACCCGGGCCGAGTGCGATCTGCGAAGAAAGTGAGCAAGCGATGGCACGCGTCAAGCGCGCAGTCCAGGGCAAGAAGCACCGCAGGGCCGTCCTCGAGAAGGCCCAGGGCTACTCGGGGGCGCGGAGTCGTCACTTCCGCAAGGCCAACGAGCAGGTCATGCACTCGGGCAACTACGCCTTCCGTGACCGCCGGGCGCGCAAGGGCGACTTCCGCAAGCTGTGGATCGTCCGGATCAACGCGGCGTGCCGCCAGGAGGGCATCAGCTACTCGCGGTTCATCGCGGGCCTGAAGGCCGCCGACGTCGAGGTGGACCGCAAGGTGCTCGCCGACATCGCGGTGCGGGACTCCGAGGCGTTCGGCGCCCTGGTCACCACGGCGCGCGAGGCCCTCGAAGCGGCGTGACCACCGGCGAGCCGGTCGCACTCGGCTCGAAGCACTCCGAGATCAAGCGGCTCCGGTCGCTGCTGCGCGATCCGTCGGCGCGCGCCGCGGAGTCGGCGTTCGTGCTCGAGGGCCCGCGGATCGTCGAGGACGCGCTGCGCCGGGACGCGGTCTTCGACGCGATCTTCCTCGGGCCGAACGCCCGGACCTCGTTCCGCGACCTGCTCGAGCTGCCCGCAGGCCGGCGGACGTCCCGATCTTCGAGCTGAAGGAAGGGGTGCTGGAGAAGCTCGGCTCGACCCGCACCCCCCAGCCGGTGCTCGCCGTCGCGACGATCCCGCCCCGCCCGACGATCGCGTTCGCTGGCCGGCGACGGCCCGGTGATCGTCGCGGTCGGGCGTCTCGGACCCGGGGAACCTCGGGACGCTGCTGCGCAGCGCCGAGGCCGCGGGATGCGCCGGGCTGGTGTGCTGCGGCGAGTCGGTGGACGTCTACAACCCGAAGGTCGTGCGCGCCTCGGCCGGCGCGGTGTTCGGCATCCCGATCGTCGCGTCCCGACCCGGCGGTCCGGAGAACGACCCGGTCGACGTGCTCGAGGAGCTCGGCGCGGCCGGTCGGCAGCGCTACGGCGCGACCGTCGGCGGCACGCCCGCGTCCGAGGTCGACCTCACGGTGCCCGGTCGCGTTCGTGCTCGGGAACGAGGCGCACGGGCTCTCCGAGGCCGGTGCTCGCCACCGTCGACGGTCTGATCTCGATCCCGATGGCCGGATCCGCGGAGAGCCTCAACGTCGCGATGGCCGGGACCGTGCTCGCCTTCGAAGCCGCGCGGCAGCGCCGTGGCTGAACGCCTCGGCTGCACGGAGTCGGACCGGAAAGAGTCGGAGGCCCGCCGAGGCGGCTTCTCTAGACTCGCGAAGCCCATGAATCCTGGTTGTCATGTCTGCTGACCTGCTCGCCGAGCTCGATCTGGACGCGGCGCGCGCGGCCATCGCCGCCGCCGGGTCGCGTCGAGGAGCTCGACGACCTCCGCAAGCGCCTGACCGGCAAGAGCTCGGTCGCGGCGCGGGTCAAGCAGTCGATCAAGGACCTCCCGGGCGACCAGAAGCCGGTGGTCGGCAAGGCGGTCTCGGAGTTCACCGCGGCAGGTTACCGCGGCGATCGACGCGCGCGAAGCGCGAGCTCGCACCGGTCGAGGAGGCCGGGCCGCGTGCTGGACCTCACCCTCGGCAGCCACGGGCGCCACGCGGGGCCACCTCCACCTCGTGACCCAGTGCCGGCGCGAGCTCGAGGACGTGTTCGTGAGCCTCGGGTACCGGGTCGAAGAGGGGCCCGAGGTCGAGGACGACTGGCACAACTTCGAGGCGCTGAACTTCCCGCCCGGCCACCCGGCGCGCGCGATGCAGGACACGCTCTACGTGAACCTCGGCGAGCCCGAGCAGGTCCTGCTGCGCACGCACACGTCGCCGGTGCAGATCCGCGTGATGGAGAGCCAGAAGCCGCCGATCTTCTCGATCATGCCGGGCCGCACCTACCGCAACGAGACGCTCGACGCCCGCCACTCGCCGGTGTTCCACCAGATCGAGGGGCTCGCGGTCGACCGAGGGATCACGTTCGGCGACCTCGCCGGCACGCTCGAGGCGTTCACGAGCGCGTACTTCGGCAAGAAGCTGCAGTCGCGGCTGCTCCCGTCGTTCTTCCCGTTCACCGAGCCGTCGGCGGAGTTCGCGATCACCTGCGTCTTCTGTGACGGCGCGGGGTGCCGGGTCTGCTCCAAGACCGGCTGGATCGAGCTCGGCGGGTGCGGGATGGTCGACCCCAACGTGTTCCGCCAGGTCGGCATCGACCCGGAGGAGTACTCGGGCTTCGCGTTCGGCTTCGGGCTCGAGCGCATGCCGATGCTGCGCTACGGCGTCGAGCCCATCAAGACGTTCTTCGACAACGACATCCGATTCCTCACGCAGTACTAAGGAACGTCCGTGCGCGCGCCGCTGTCCTGGATCCGTGAGTTCACGCCGCTCGAGGCGGATCCCGTCGCGATCGCGGACGCGCTCGACAACCTCGGGCTCGAGGTCGAGGCACTCGAGGCACCCGGCGCGCGAGATCCTCGGTGTGAAGGTCGCCAAGGCGCTCGACGTGCGCAAGCACCCGGACGCCGACAAGGTCAACCTCGTCGACATCGACTTCGGTGTCGGCACCACGACCGTCGTGTGCGGCGCGCCGAACGTCACGCCGGGGATGGTCGTGCCGTACGCGCCCGTCGGGCGCCTCGTTGCCCGGTGGCTTCACGCTCGACCCCGGAAGATCCGCGGCGTCGTGTCCGACGGCATGCTCTCTCGCCGCGCGAGCTCGGGCTGGGGGACGACCACGGCGGGCTCCTCGCGTTGGACGCTGACGCCGAGCTCGGCGCCGACGTGCGCGATGTGCTCGATCTGCACGACGTCGTGTTCGACCTCGCGATCACCCCGAACCGGCCCGACGCGATGTCGATGATCGGGGTGGCCCGCGAGCTCGCCGCGCACTTCGGCCTGCCGCTCACCGTGCCCGCACCGGCGATCGACGAGGGCGGAGCGCCGACGGCGTCAGAGATCACGGTGCGGATCGAGGCGCCGGACCGCTGCCCGCGCTTCACGGCCCGACGCATCTAGGTGACGATGGGGGAGTCGCCCGCCGTGGCTGGCCCGCCGGCTCACGCTCGCCGGGATGCGGCCGATCTCGAACGTCGTCGACGTGACGAACTACGTGCTGCTCGAACGCGGGCAGCCGCTGCACGCGTTCGACCTCGGTCGGCTGCGCGGGTCGTGGGCTCGTGGTGCGCCTCGCGGGTGACGGCGAGCGGATGACCACGCTCGACGGCGTCGAGCGGGTGCTCACCGTCCGAGGACCTGCTCGTGTGCGACGCCGAGGGCCGGCCGCAGGCGATCGCCGGGATCATGGGCGGCAGCGAGTCCGAGGTGCAGGACGACACCACCGAGATCCTGCTCGAAGCCGCGTACTTCCAGCCGATGGGGATCTCCCGCTCGTCGAAGCGGCTCGGGCTCCGCTCGGAGTCGAGCGCGCGCTTCGAGCGCGGCGTGGACCCGAATGGCGTGCTCACCGGATCGGATCGGGCCGCGGAGCTGCTCCGGCTCGTGGCGGACGCCCACGTCATGCCCGAGCCCATCGACCACTACCCGGTGCCGATCACGCCCGCCCGGATCACGGTGCGCGTGCCCCGGGTGGAGGCGCTGCTCGGCGTTGCGCTCGGCGACGCAGCGGGTCAAGGACTCGCTGGCGCCGCTCGAGATCGAGATCGAGGAGGTCGGGGCGGGTGGCGGTGACGAGTTCGTCGCGATCCCGCCGACGTTCCGGCCCGACCTCGAGCGCGAGATCGACATCGTCGAGGAGGTCGCCCGCCGGGTCGGGTTCAACGAGATCCCTCGGACGCTGCCGGACACGACCGGTGTCGTCGGGCGGGCTCACCGTTCGCCAGCGCGAGCGCCGGCTGATCGAGGACGTGCTGGTCGGGCGCGGGCGCGGCGGAGGCGATGACCGTGCCGCTCATCGCGGTCGCGGACCTCGAGCGGTTCGGCCTCTCCACCGACGGCACCGTCGAAGTCGACCAACGCGCTGCGCGCCGACGAGCCGATCCTGCGGCCCGCGATCCTGCCCGGCCTGCTCAAGTCCGCGGCGCACAACGCGAGCCAGGGGCTCGCGGATCTGGCGCTCTTCGAGCTCGGCCACGTCTTCGCGTCGCCGCGACCGGGTGAACTGCTGCCCGATGAGCGTGACCACCTCGCGGTGCTCCTCACCGGCACCGTGAGCCGTGGGCCGATCGAGCCCGACCGTCCGGTCGACGTCTACGACATCGTCGACCTCGCTCGATGCCGTGGTCGAGGCGATGGAGCTCGCCGATGTGCGCCTCGTCGCCGCAGCCGGCCGCCGGGTTCGACGCGGCGCGGGGCGCCGACATCACGGTCGACGGCGACGTCATCGGTCACGTCGGTGCGACTCGCCACCCCGGTCCTCGACGCATTCGGGATTCCCGGGGTCGGCGTCGCGTTCGAGCTGGACATCGACGGCTTGATGCGGGGCAGCCGCCGGGACCGGACCTTCCGCGCGCTCTCGCGGTTTCCTGGTTCCACCATCGATCTCGCGTTCGTGCTACCGGACTCGGTTCCCGCAGCGGACGTCGAACGGACGTTGCGCGATGCGACCGGCGAGATGGTCGAGCTGGTGCGGTGCTTCGA
Organism: uncultured Acidimicrobiia bacterium; assembly: GCA_963848485.1. GTDB lineage: Bacteria > Actinomycetota > Acidimicrobiia > IMCC26256 > JAENVU01 > Chersky-806. The sequence goes on along the minus strand of CAWKDX010000005.1, from coordinate 27,692 downwards.
CGAGTTCCGCAGCGACGCGCTCGGGTCCCGGTCGGCGGAGCCTGACGTTCGCGCTGCGATTCCGTGCTCCGGACCGCACGCTCAAGGACGCCGAGATCGCGGGGTTGCGGCAGTCGGGCATCGACGCGGTGATCGCCGCCCACGGTGCCGAGCTGCGCGGCTGACGTGCCCTTCTCGCACCAGATCCGGGCCCGGTACGCCGAGGTCGATCAGCAGGGCGTCGTGTTCAACGCCCACTGGCTCACCTACTTCGACGACGCCTGCACCCGGTTCTTCGAGTCGCTCGGCTACACCCCGAAGACGTCGTTCTTCGAGACCTTCGACTTCATGATCGTGCGGGCCGAGCTCGAGTGGGAGGGCTCGGCGGGCTTCGACGACGTCGTCGACATCGTGGTCGAGCCGAGCCGTCTCGGGACCAAGGCCTTCGACCTCTGGTTCCGGGCGTCGGTCGAGGGTCGGCCGGCATGCACCGGCGTGATCACCTACGTGAGCGTCACGCCGTCGACGCACGAGTCGGCCCCGATACCTCCGGAGCTACGGACGCGACTCGAGGCCGTGCTCACCGAGCGCCTGAGTCAGCTGGGGAGTCGGCGGCCGGGCCGCCGCTCGCCGGGAGGGCGCCGCGGGGGTGGCGCCGCGAGAACGCGATGGACGCGCCGAGACCGAGCGGCAAGGGCAACCAGTACGAGAACAGCCGGTACAGCAGGGTCGCGAGGACGGCCTCGTCGGGGGACGCGCCGGCCAGCGTGAGCACGCCCGCGAGCCCGGCTTCGACGAAGCCGAGCCCACCCGGGGTGATCGGGATCATCGACAGGGTCGCGGCGGCGACGTACGCGAGCAGCACGAGGACCGGGTCCACCGACGCGCCGACCGCAAGGAGGCTCGCTTCGAGCGCGAGGAAGTCGAAGAGCTGGTTCGCGACCGCGGCCGGCACCGCCCGCTTCCATGAGTAGCGGAGCTCGTGGCGGATGACGTTGCGGGACTCGACGACGCGCGCCCCGAGGCTGGCGGCTCCACTGATGTGGAGCCGGGCGGCGATCCAGCTGACGCCGTGACCGAGAGCGGTGATGGCTCGGTCGGAGCTGATCATCCACGCGCCGAAGGCGAAGAGGACGAAGAAGAGGAAGATCGCCAGCATCGCGCCTTCGACGAGCTGTTGGTTGATGGCGACGAAGGGAACGGCCGGGAGGGTGAGCACCGGGAGCGCGAACAGGATGGCGGTCGAGAGGAGGCCAGTCGCGGCGAGCGCGGTCGTCGCGGTCGGGATGTCGAAGCCGGCCTGGGCGAGCATCTTGAGCTGGAGCGCCCCGCCGGCCGCGACGCCACCCGGCACCGCCCGCCCGACCGCGTTCCCGGCTGTGTGCGAGCACGCGACATCGAACCAGGCCTTGGCCCCGAGCGCGATCCGCTGCAGCTCCCAGATCGCCACGAAGCTCGCGGCCTCGAGCACCGCAACGACGACGAACCACGCGGGATAGACGTCCCGGAGCCGGGGGAGGGCGTTGAAGGTGGCCAGGAGCCCGGGGAGCACGAAGTAGAAGGCGATCAGGGTGATGACGAGGAACGCGACTCGCCCGATGAGCCGTCGTCGCGCGTGCGCTGCCGTCTCCACCCGGGCGAGCGTAACTGGATCACCCGATGTGGATGATTCCAATCGCCACCCGACTTTGACAGGCTCGGTGCAGTGACTGACACCGTCCAGGACCTGGATCAGGCGAAGCTCGGCCGTGAGATCGAGCGGCACGGCGCCCGCCCGTTCGTCACCTGGATCACGTATCGGCGCCCCGATGGGCTGCTGGTGCGCTGGGAGTCACGAGAGCACCGCAAGCACCACAACCGCCTGGGCCGGGGTCGTGGCTCGACCTGGTGGGCCCCCGGTGCGATCGCCTGGTGGATCGGCGTGCTCTTCATGGTGGGCTCCACGTGCTTCGCGCTCGGAGCCCTGCCGGGGTACAGCCGGTGGGTGGGGACCGCGGCGGACGACGTCACGTTCTTCGTCGGCTCGATCTTCTTCACGTCGGCCGCCGCGTTGCAGTACCTGGAGGTCGTCAACACGGACCCGTTCGACGGGGAGCGCTCGACGCGCGTGCGGCTGTTGTCGTGGGAACCGCATCGCATCGACTGGTGGGCGAGCTTGGTGCAGCTCGTCGGCACGGTCTTCTTCAACGTCAGCACGTTCGCCGCGATGAGCTCGTCGCTCGACGCCGCCCAGGTGAACCGGTTCGTGTGGCGTCCGGATGCCTCCGGGTCGATCTGCTTTCTCGTCGCGAGTGAGCTCGCCTTCGCGGAGGTCGGGCACCGTTGGCTGTCGTGGCGGCCACGGGCGCGGTCGTGGTGGATCGCCGCGGTCAACCTGGGTGGCTCGATCGCGTTCGGAGTGTCGGCCGCGGCCGCGTACATCGTCCCCGAAAGCGGGCAGCCGCGAAACGCCGAGCTCGTGAACCTCGGTACGTTCGTCGGCGCGCTCGGATTCCTCATGGGCGCGTTCCTACTCCTCCCGGAGCGCACCGATTCCCCCGGCCAGGTCCTGGCCCCGACTCCCACCAGCTGAAGGAGTGTCATGGCACTGCACCGGAAGGTGAGCAGGTCCGTCACCCGCAAAGAGGTCAAGCAGGCGGAGCAACGATCCGTGATCGACCCGATCTTCGCTCGGGCCGGTGAAGCCGCCGGTGCACCCACGCACGTGTTGCCGATCGACGGCATGCGCCCGGAGACGGCCTATCAGGTGGTGCACGACGAGCTGATGCTCGACGGCAATGCCCGGCTGAACCTCGCGACGTTCGTCACGACCTGGATGGAGCCCCAGGCCGAGCAGCTCATGTCCGAGACGTTCGACAAGAACATGATCGACAAGGACGAGTACCCGCGCACCGCTGATCTCGAGATGCGGTGTGTGAGCATGTTGGCGCGCCTGTGGAACTCTCCCGACGAGGAAGAGGCGACCGGGACGTCGACCACCGGATCGAGCGAGGCCGCGATGCTCGGTGGCATGGCGCTCAAGTGGCGCTGGCGGGAGCGCATGCGTGCTGCGGGGAAGGCGACCGACAAGCCCAACATGGTGATGGGCATCAACGTTCAGGTGTGTTGGGAGAAGTTCTGCCGCTACTGGGATGTCGAGATGCGCCTCGTCCCGATGGAGGGCAACCGCTTCCACCTGAGCGCCGACGAGGCGGTGAAGCGCTGTGATGAGAACACCATTGGCGTCGTTGCGATCCTCGGTTCGACGTTCGACGGCAGCTACGAGCCGATCGAGGACATCTGCAAGGCGCTCGACCAGCTCCAGGCCGACACCGGCCTCGACATCCCGGTGCACGTCGACGGCGCGTCGGGAGCCTTCATCGCGCCGTTCATCGACCCGAGCGTCGTGTGGGACTTCCGTCTGCCGCGCGTGCAGTCGATCAACGCGTCCGGGCACAAGTACGGGCTCGTCTATCCAGGTGTGGGCTGGGCGGTGTGGCGCAACCCGGAGGCGTTGCCCGACGACCTCGTGTTCAAGGTCAATTACCTGGGCGGGGAGATGCCGACGTTCTCGTTGAACTTCTCCCGACCCGGCAACCAGATCGTCGCGCAGTACTACAACTTCATCCGGTTGGGCAGCGACGGATACCGGCGCGTGCAGCAGGCGGCGCGCGACGTCGCCCGCTCCAGCGCGGAGAAGGTCGCCGCGCTCGGCCCCTTCGATCTGATCACCGACGGCACCGGGCTCCCGGTGTTCGCGTTCGCGATGAAGCCGGAGATCACGAACTACACGGTGTTCGACGTGTCGCGCATGCTTCGCGAGCGGGGTTGGCTCGTCCCCGCGTACCGGTTCCCCGCGAACCGCCAAGACCTCGCGGCCCTACGGGTGGTCGTCAAGAACGGCTTCACGCAGGACCTCGCGGACTTCCTCATCTCCGATCTGGAGACCGTCGTGAAGTACCTCGAGCGGGTCGACGGGTCGCTGCCGGCCGAGCCGGGGGAGTCGTTCCACCACTGATCTCGTCCCGAGCGGGGAGGGAGAGCGATGAGTCTGATGTTCAGGTCGCTCCGGGCGTGGCGGGCCGCCCCGTCGCGCGATGACGCCACCGCAGCCCCGGGGCGGTGGTCGGGTCGGCACGACTCGGGCGCGCGGTCCGACGACGAGGTCGTCGCCGCGCAGGCGAAGGTCCTCAGGCTGCTCCCCGAAACCCGGCCGCGGATCTCGTAGCGTGCCCGGGCAATGAACGATCCCGCGGCGACCGGAGGAGCACACCGCGCCCGCCGAAGGAGACCGGCGCGCAGCCGCGGGTCACGGTCGCCCGCTTCGGCGTCGTCCTGCTCCTCCTGCTCGTGACCTACGTCTTCCTCGCGTCCGGGCCCACCGGGCACTGGGTGCCGTTCGTGGCCGTGGTCCTCCAGGGTGCGACGCTGCTGGCCGCGCTCGCCGCGTCCGAGGCGAACCGGCGGCTCTGGCGGATCGCGGAGGTCGTCGTGGCGATCAGCATGGTGGCCGCGTTGGGGGTCTGGTTTGCCGACTTCTCGGGCGCCGACGGCGTCCTCTTCCTGCTGAACGCGCTGCTCGTGGGCGCGGCGCCGGTCGTCATCGCCAGGTCGCTCGTCCGGCGCCGGGTGGTCGACGTCCACACCGTGATGGGCGCGCTCTGCATCTACGTCCTGCTCGGGATGCTCTGGTCGTTCGGATTCGGGGCGATCGGCGCGTTCGACGCCGGCCCGTTCTTCGCCCAGACCGGACACACGAACGTCGCCGACTACCTGTACTTCAGCTTCGTCACCCTGACGACCGTCGGCTACGGCGACCTCACGGCCAACGACGGGCTCGGGCGTGCGGTCGCGGTCGTCGAGGCCCTGACGGGCCAGCTCTACCTCGTGACGGTCGTGGCGCTGGTCGTCAGCCGGATGGCGCGCAGCCCGCGCCGCCCGGACAACGCCGAGCTGACGTTCGGCTCAGCTGCACTCCGCGTCGAGCGAGCTGATCAGCGACACCGGTCGTCGTGCCGACCTTGGAGATCGCGTCACCGGCCTTCGAGATCGTGGACGAGATGCTGCCGTTGCCCTGCAACGCGGTCTGCAGCTGATCGAGCGCGGCTTCACGTCGTCGACCTTGGGCTGCAGGTCGGCGCTCACCGACGACCGCAGCGCGGTGAGGTTCTTCTGGACCTGGTCGAGCGCCTTCGTGATCGAGCTCTTCCCGCCGGTGAGGACGTTGGGGTCCGTCAGGTCCTTGACCGAGCTCTGGAGCTTGTCCTTGTCGGCGCACACCGCCTGCTTCGCGGTGGTCGTCGTGGACGACGACTTCGAGCCCGAGCTCGAGCCGCACCCGACGGCGGCGAACGCCAGGCACGCGACCGCGGTGCCGGCGATGATCTGCTTGAGTGCCACGGTGGGTCCTCCAGGTTGCCGGTGGGTGCCCGCAACGTAGATCGCCGGAGGCGCAGCGCCGAGCCAGGCGACGCGAAATCATCCGTTCCGGGTGATGGCGTCGGGCCGTCGCCCGGACCAAGATCGTTCCGGGGAGTGGTGTCCGCGGCACTGCCCGTGGTCCCACCGGGCGGGGCGCCCGGACATCTAGCGTGAGGAACCTGTGACCGGGCCAGCCGAGCAAGCGACGACCGAGCGGCGCACGGGGATCTCGCGCGGCTGATCGTCGGCGCGCTCGGCGTCGTGCTGGCCGGGCTGTGGGCCCAGGCCGCGACGATCGGCGGACACCAACCTGTTCACGGTCGTCAACGGACTGCCCGACAGCCTCGAGGGGCTCGCGAACGCGCTCGATCGCGCTCGGGTCGATCTGGTTCGTGCTCGCGATCGTCGTCGTGCCGCTCATCTTCCGCCGGTTCCCGGCCGCGCGCGATGCCGCGCTCGCGGGCGGCGCGGCGTGGATGATCGCGATCGGGCTGAACGACCTCCTCGGCACCCGGTCGGCTTCGGAGCTCGGCATCGTCGTGCGAAGTGGGAGCGGTCCCGCGCTTCCCGTCAGCGAGCACCGCGGTCGTCGCGGCGCTCGCCGTCGCGCTCGCGCCGTACCTGGTTCGCCCGTTGCGCCGACTCCTCTTCCTGCTCGTCGTCTTCGTCGCGCTCGCCGGCGATGTACCTCGGGCTCGGTCTGCTCTCGGACGTCCTCGGGGGACTGTTCCTCGGGATCGCGGCGGGCGCGGCCGTGCACTTCGCGTTCGGGGCGCCGAGCGGGCGACCGACCGGCGCGCAGATCCAGACCGCGCTCGGTGATCTCGGGCTCGACGTCAAGGATCTCGAGCCGTCGCCGCTGACGTTTCCCGGGGCCACGATCATGGTGGGCACCGCGGCCGGCGCGCCCGGCACGGGTCGTCACCCTCGGTCGAGACCAGCGCGACGGCCAGCTCGCGGCGCGGCTCTGGCACAACGTGATGTACAAGGACCCGGGGCTCCCCGTGTTCGGGAACCGCCTCGCGACGGTGGAGCACCTGGCGTACGCGTCGATGCTCGCCGACGACGCCGGGGTGGTCGCGCCGCGGCGTCCTCAAGACCGGGATGGCGGGTCAGGACCTGGCGCTGCTCGTCACCGCGCCGCCGACCGGGCGACGATTCTCCGAGCTCGGCGACGGGATCACCGACGAGGCGATCACTGCAGGCTGGAACGCGTTGGACCAGCTGCACTCGGCCGGCATCACCCACGGCAGCATCGGTCCGGAGCACCTCCTGGTCGCCGACGACGGCACGGTCGCGTTCGCGGACCTCGGCGCGGGCGAGGTCACGATCGACCCGTACCGCCGGAACCGCGATGTCGCCGCGCTGCTGGTGACCACGTCCCTGCTGCTCGGCGACGACGAGGCCGTCGGGCCCGAGCCGGCGCCGGTGAGCGACGCGCGATGCCATCTCGGGCCAGCGGCGCCGACGGCGACCGACGCGCCGGCCGCGCCGAAGCACAGCCGCGCGATCGGTCTGGCGGTCGCCGCGCTCGGACCGGAGCGCATCGGTGCCGCGATCCCGCTCGTGCAACCGGCCGCGCTTGCCGTCGGGGGTCGGACACGGCACCAAGCACTTCGCGCAAGTCGCTGAAGGAGCTCCGGAACGAGACCGCGGCGGCGACCGAGGTCGAGGAGGCGGCGCCGCTCAAGATCAAGCGCCTGAGCCTCGTCAACATCGGGATCCTCGCCGGGATCCTCTTCGCGCTGGCGATCGCGATCCCGAGCCTGACCGACGTCAACTGGGCTTCGGTCCAGAACCAGTTCGAGAACGCGACCTGGGGTTGGGCGGTGCTCGCGCTGTTCCTCTACCCGCTGGTGCCGATCTCGTGGGCGACCGCGCTGCTCGGGTGCGTGAACGCGGATCTTCCGTTCGTGCCGACCGTGCTGACCCAGCTCGCGTGCAGCTTCCTGAACCTGATCACGCCGAACGGGATCGGCGGCACCGGGCTGCAGCTGGACTACCTCCACAAGGAGGGCGTGCCGGTCGCGTCCGGAGCCAGCGCGATGGTGCTCAGCACCGGCGTCGGCGGCGCGATCCAGATGGTGCTCTTCCTCGTGGCCGCCGCGCTCACGTCGACCAAGGTCGACACGAGCAACTCCGGTGGCGTGAGCCTCGGCGCGATCGCGGTCGGCGCCGCGCTGATCGGCGTCGTGCTCGCCGATCCCGAAGGTCCGGGGCAAGGTCGTACCCGCGGTCAAGCGGGCCGCGAACGACATCTGGGCGGTGCTGCGGAACCCGAAGAAGGCGATGCAGCTCTTCGGCGGCGACCTCGCCGGCAACCTCGTGTACCCGTTCCTCCTCGGCCTCTGCCTGCTGGCGTTCGGGGCGCACCTGAGCTTTGCGCAGCTCGTCGTCGTGCAGGTCGGTGCGGGGATGCTCGGCAACGTCGCGCCCGTGCCCGGCGGCATCGGCGTGCAGGAGGCCGCGTTGACCGCCGGCCTCACCGCCTTCGGCATCGACAGCAACACCGCGCTGGCCACCGTGCTGGTGTTCCGCGGCATCACCTTCGCGCTGCCGCCGGTGTTCGGCTTCTTCACCCTGCAGTACCTCCGCAAGCGGGGGTACGCGTGAGATGACCGCTCCGACGCCGCCACCGCCTCCGGGCCGCCCAGCCGCCGGCGCTGTCCGATCCGGTCGCAGCTCCTCAAGGACAACTCGCTACCTCGGGCTGCTCGCGATGGGCGCGATCATCGGGGTCCCGGTCGCGGCGGTCGCGTACTTCTTCCTGAAGCTGGTCGCGGAGGCGCAGCAGTACCGTCTTCACGACGCTGCCCGAACGACCTCGGCTTCCACGGCACGCCGAGCTGGTGGCCGATGCCGCTGCTCGTGGTCAGCGGCCTCGCTCGTGGCCCTGGCGATCAAGTACCTGCCCGGTACGGGCGGCCACTCGCCGGCCGACGGGTTCCACAGCACCCCGGCCCGGTCCCGCCGATCGAGCTGCCCGGCATCATCCTCGCGGCGTTCGCGACGCTCTGCGCTCGGCGTCGTGCTCGGACCGGAGGCACCGCTCATCGCGATCGGCAGCGGCCTCGGCGTCCTCGCGGTCCACCTGCTCAAGAAGGACGCGCCGCCGATGGCGGCGCGTGGTCGTCGGCGTCGCCGGGAGCTTCGCCGCGGTCTCGACGCTGCTGGGGTCGCCGATCGTCGGCGCGTTCCTGCTCATGGAGGTCGCGGGGCTCGGCGGCGCGCTGCTCGGGGTCGTGCTGGTCCCCGGGCTGCTCGCGGCAGGAGTCGGGTCGCTGATCTTCGTCGGGCTCGACGCGTGGACCGGCTTCGGCAACTTCTCGCTCGTCGGTCCCGAAGCTCGCCCCGTCGCCACCACCGACGGGGGCGGAGTTCCTCTGGGCGATCGTGCATCGGGGTCGCGTCCGGCGATCCTCGGCGCCGGGATCAAGCGGCTCGCGCTCTGGCTGCGGCCGATCGTCGCGCGCAACAGCATCCCGTTCACCGCGCTCGCCGGCCTGGCGATCGGGGTCATCGCGTACGTGTTCGTCGAGAGCACGAACCACAGCGTCTCGTTCCTGCTCTTCTCGGGCCAGGACGCGCTGCCGTCAGCTGCTCGAGGGCGCGGCGGGCTGGTCGCTCGGCGCGCTCGTCCTGCTCGTGGTCTGCAAGGGCGCTCGCGTACGGCATCTCGCTCAGCAGCTTCCGCGGTGGTCCGGTCTTCCCGGGTCTGTTCATCGGCGCCGCCGGCGGGTTGGCGCTCTCGCACTCGCTCGGGCCTCCCGATGACCGCCGGGGCGGCGATGGGCATGGGGGCCATGACCACCGCGATGCTCGGCCTCCCGCTCACCGCAGTGATGATCACGACGCTGTTCCTCGGCGCCGACGGCCTGACGCTCATGCCGGTCGTGATCGTCGCGGTCGCGGTCTCCTACGTCGCGTCGGCCCGGTTGGCGCCGCCCGTCGCAGCCGGAGGAACCGGTCCGGCGCCGGCGGCGCCGGGCCCGGACCGCCCGGCTGAGGCGGGCTCGGCGCCGAATCACCCGTTCGGGGTGATGCCCGGCTCGTGCGTCCGCGTGCGTGAATGGGAAGGTGACCCGCCGAGGCGCGCACGGCGCACGTTCTGAGGGCGATCGAGGCGACGGTCGCGGGCGACACGTCGGCGGTCACCGAGCTGTTCACCGCGGACGTCGTGGCCTGGTCGCCGACGGTCGCCGACCTCCTCGCGGGTCGAGCTCGCGGTCGAGATGGAGGACGGCGACGAGGCGTTCTCGGACATCGAGGTCGAGTCGGGCCCGTGCGTCGCTCGGCCGGTGACCGGGTGTGCGCGGAATGGGTGGCGACCGCGACCCACTCGCGGGCTCGCTGGCTCAGCCCGACGGCGCGCGTCGTCGCACCGACGGAGCGTCGGGTGACGCTGCGGGGCGTGACGGTGGCCGAGTTCGACGGGCGACCAGATCTGCGCGGTTCGGCACTACTGGGACGAGATGGCAGCTGCTCGCGGAGCTGGGCTGTGGTCGCGTCGTCCTCGGGGCCTGATCCCGGGGCCGACGGCTGGCGCCGTCCTGCATGCAAGCGTGCAGGTTGGGCCCGCGCCTAGCCTGCGGCTCGTGAGTCCAGGCACAACCGAAGCGGCGCGAGGGCGACGCGGCGGCGATCCCCCTGGATCTCCGCGCGCGGTTGCACGCGCTGGCGCCGACCGAGGTCGAAGCTCCACGTTCCCGCGGTTCGTCCCGGGCTGGTGGCCCGGCCCGGGCCTGGTCGATCGGGCTCCGCACCGGCGAGCCGGTGGTCGTGATCTCGGCCCCGGCGGGCTACGGCAAGACGACGCTGCTGAGCCAGTGGGCGGCGGTCGAGGACCGTCCGTTCGCCTGGCTGACCGTGACCGAGGGCGACAACGACCTCACGGTGCTCGTGGCCTACCTGATCCGCGCGCTGGACGGCATCGACCCGCTGCCGCCCGAGGCGCTGGCCGCGTTCGCGGCGTCGGGCGCGGACGGTCCGACGGTGCTCCTGCCCCGTCTGGGCCGGATGCTCCTCGAACGGTCGCGCCCGTTCGTCCTCGCGCTCGACGACGTCCACGTGCTCACGGACCCGGACTGCCTGAGCGCGCTGGGCGTCCTCGTCTCGCACCTGCCCGAGGGTTCGCAGCTCGCGCTCGTCGACCCGCCAGGATCCGCCGCTGGCGCGGGCCCGGCTGCGGGCCCGCCGGACGCTGATGGAGCTCCGGGCCGAGGACCTGATGCTCACGGGCCCGGAGGGCGCAGCCGCGCTGCGCGACGCCGGGCTCGATCCTCGACGACGCGGCCGCGGACTCGCTCGTCGCACGCACCGAGGGCTGGGCCGCGGGCATCTACCTCGCGGCGCTCGCGGCGCGAGGACCTGCCCGATGCCGAAGCGGTCGCGGCCCGGTTCGCGGGCGATCACCGGCTCGTCGCCGAGTACCTCCGCGACGAGCTGATCGAGGCCCTGCCCGACGATGTCGTCGAGTTCCTGACCCGGACGTCGGTGCTCGAGTACCTCGACGGTCCCGGCTGCGACGCCGTGCTCGAACGGTCCGGCTCGTGGGCGGTGCTCGAGGAGCTGGCGCGTTCCAACCTGTTCGTGGTGCCGCTCGACGACGACGGGGGAGCAGTACCGCTACCACCACCTCTTCGCGGACCTGCTCCGGGCCGAGCTCCGGCGCCGCGAGCCGGAGCTCGAACCCGGAGCTCCACGCGCGCGCAGCCGAGCTCTTCGCGGCGCGGGGCCAGCTCAACCTCGCGGTCGCATCACGCCGGTCTCGGCGGGTGACGTCGAACGCGCGGCCGGCGCTCGTCTGGCGCAACGCGCCGGCGTACCTCGGCACCGGACGGTCCGCCACCATCGAGCGCTGGCTCGCTCCGTTCACGCCGGAGGACTACACGACCCACCCCGCCCTGGCGGTCGTCGGCGGCGTGGTGCTGCATCAGCACCAAGGAGACGCGGCCGATCAACGACTGGATCGCGCTGGCCCAGGTCGCGCCGGCCGACGACGCCGCTGCCGGACGGCACGCCGCTCGGCGCGGCGGTGTCGCTGCTCGAGGCGGCCGCCGCGGAGCACGGGCTCGAGCACATGGCGGAGCGCGGCCGGCCGGGCGCGAGCGCTCTACCGGGCCGACAGCGGGTTCCGGCCGACCGCGATGTACCTCGAAGGCACGGCGCTCCTGCTGCTCGAGCGGCCCGACGAGGCCAAGGTCGCAGCTCGAGGCGGCGGTGAACAGCCCGTTCGGCGTGCCGGGCTCCGGCGTCGTCCGCACTCGCGCAGCTCGCGGTGCTCGCCGCCGGCTCGAGCCGGTGGGAGGAAGCCGAGGACCTCATCGGGCGCGCGCATGGCGATCGTCGACGAGCACCAGCATCGGCCAGCAGGTGCCGCAGGCGCTGGTCTTCGCGGTGCTCGCGCTGGTGCGCGCCCACGCCGGCGACGCCGTCGGCGCGCCGCAGCGCGGCGATGCACTCCCGCCGTCTGCTCTCGCTGCTCAACCGTCTCGCAGTCTGGTTGGCGATCGAGGCGCGGGTGGTGCTCGCCCGCGTCGAGCTGATGCTGGGCGACGTGGAGGCGGCTCGGGTCCTCGGATCACGAGGCCCGAGACCTGCTCTACCGCATGCCGGATGCCGGAATCCTGCCGGCGCGGATCGACCAGCTCTTCGCCGCGATCGAGCTCGAGCGCGCAGTCGGTCTCCGAGCTCAGTGCCGCTCCGCTGACCACCGCGGAGCTCCGGGTGCTGGGGTACCTCCCGACCCATCTCAGCTTCCAGGCGATGGCCGAGGACCTCTACGTCTCGCGCAACACGGTCAAGACCCAGGCGATCTCGATCTACCGCAAGCTCGGCGTCTCGTCGCGGGGCGACGCCGTGGTCCGGGCCCGGGAGCTCGGGCTCCTCGAGGCCTGAGGGCGATCTGACGGTCCGGGCGGCGAGAAGCCGGTTCTCGACGCCGCCAGCCGTGGCACGCTGCGGAGCATGCACATCGGGCCGAGGCGCGGGTGAGCGCTCGTCGTGGTTGACCTGCCGCTGTCGCTCCTCGCCGTCGACCCGGTGCCGTGGGCCCGGTCGCAGATGGCGTTCACGCTCGGCTTCCACATCATCCTCGTCCCGCTCGGCGTCGTCGTGGGCCGCGATGGCGCTCATCGCGAACTACCGCGGGATCAAGCACGACGACGCCGACGCGCTGCTGCTCGCGCAGCGCTGGTCGAAGTACATGGCCGTCACGTTCGCGGTCGGCGCGGTCACCGGCACGGTGCTCACGTTCGAGTTCGGGTTGCTCTGGCCGAAGTTCATGGGTCGGTGGGGCGACGCGTTCGGCATCCCGTTCGCGATCGAGGGCTCGTTCTTCTTCACCGAGGCGATCTTCGTCGCGATCTACATCTACGGCTGGCGCCGGCTGAAGCCGTGGCCGCACTTCTGGACCGGGGTGCCGGTCGTCATCGCCGGGCATCGGCGGCAGCGTCGTCGGTCGTCGCCGCGAACGCCTGGATGAACGAGCCCTCGGGCTTCACGCTGAACTCGGCCGGCAAGATCGTGAAGGTCGACCCGATCGCGGTGATCTTCAACAAGGCGATGCCGTACGAGGCCGCGCACATGGTCGTCGCCGCGTACCTCGTCGGCGGCTTCCTCATCGCGTCGGTCTACGCGGCGGGCATGCTGCGCGGCCGACGGGACCGCTACCACCGGCTCGGCTTCATCATCCCGTTCACGGTCGCCGCGATCGCGACGCCGGTGCAGATGGTGGTGGGCGACACGCTCGCCCGCTGGGTGTACCAGAACGAGCCGATCAAGTTCGCCGCGATCGAGCTGGTGCCGAAGACCAAGAGCGACGTGCCCGAGACGCTGCTCGGCCACCTCGAACTCGGACGGGTCGGTGACGGGCGGCATCCCGATCCCGGGCATGGCGTCGATCCTCTCGGATCCGAGCACGGGGACGAGCACGGTCGTGCAGGGTCGCAACGCGTTCCCGACGGCCGATCAGCCGACCATCGCCCAGGCGAACACCGTGCACCTCGCGTGGGACGTGATGGTCGGGCTCGGCACCGCGCTCTTCCTGCTCTCGGTCTGGTTCGGCCTCTACTGGCTCTGGAAGCGCGACCTCCCGAAGACCAAGTGGTTCCTGCGGATCGCCGCGACTGCCGGTGTGCTCTCGGTGATCACGATGGAGGCCGGCTGGGTCGTCACGGAGGTCGGCCGCCAACCCTGGATCGTGTTCAAGCAGATGAAGGTCGTGGACGCCGCGACCACGAACACCGGCGTGTGGGTCACGTTCCTCGTGATCCTCGGTGTCTACGCGGTGGTCGGCGTCACGACGATCCTCGTGCTGCGAGGCATGAGCCGGCGCTGGCGCAGCCGCGGACGGTGCCTCGGAGACCGACGTCCCCTACGGGCCGCGCGAGCCGGTCGCGCCCGCGCCCGAAGGAGCCGGTGGCGTGAGCTGGGCCGACGTCGTCGCGGTGGTGCTGTTCTTCGGCGTCACCGCGTACGCGATCTTCGGCGGCGCGGACTTCGGCGCCGGCTTCTGGGATCTCGTCGCCGGTGGCGCGAAGCGCGGGCGAACGGCCGCGCGCGCTCGTCGACCACTCGATCGGCCCGGTGTGGGAGGCCAACCACGTCTGGCTGATCTTCTGCCTCGTCGTGCTCTGGACCGCGTTCGCCGAGACCTTCGCGTCGATCATGCTGACGCTGTTCGTCCCGCTCACGCTCGCCGCGCTCGGCATCGTCCTGCGCGGCTCGAGCTTCGCGTTCCGCAAGGCGGTGTTCCGCACCCGGGACCGCCGGAACTTCGGCGCCGCGTTCGCGCTGTCGTCCGTGCTCGTCCCGTACTGCATGGGCGCGGTCGCCGGGGCGATCGCCTCCGGCCGGGTGCCCGCGGGCGGCGTCGCCGGCGACCCGGTGGACAGCTGGATCAACCCGTCGTCGATCCTCGGCGGGGTCCTCGCGGTCGTCGTGGTCGCGTACCTCGCGGCGGTCTACCTCACCTGGGACGCGCGCCGGATCGAGGACGAGGAGATGGTCGAGTACTTCCGGCGCCGCGCGGTGGTCGCGGCGGTCGTCGCCGGGCTCGTGCGCGTTCGCCGGGATCTTCGTGCTGCGCGCCGACTCCCGCTACGTCTTCGACGGCCTGACCTCGCGGGCGCTGCCGCTCGTGATCGTCTCCGCGATCTGCGGCATCGGCTCGCTCGTGCTGCTGGTCCGGCGCAGCTTCCACTTCGCGCGCTTCCTGGCGATCGGCGCGGTGGCGACGGTCGTCATCGCATGGGGCGTCGCGCAGTGGCCGTACCTGCTGCCGACGAGCCAGAAGGTGGCTTCCGGCGCCGCGCCGGACGGCACGCTCCAGGCGATCATGGTCGTGTTCGTGCTCGCGGCGGTGATCATCCTGCCGTCGCTCGCGCTGCTCTACGTCGCTCGACCAGAAGAGCCTGCTGCCCGGGTGAAGGGTCGGAGTCCCAGCCGGCAACCCGCTCCTGAGCGCAAGTCACGGCGCGGGGAGCCGTTCGCCGGCGGTGAGCACCGGGAACTGACGGCGGGGATCGTCCTGCGCGACGCGTGCGCTCGGTGCGCCGTCCGCCGGGTCGCCGTGCAGCGCGACCGCGCCGTCGGGGGCGTACTGGAGGATGTAGGCCTTGCGGGTCGCGTCGGTCGTGTTGTACCCGGTTGCGTGGGGTGTGAGCGACGAGAAGACCACGATGCTGCCCGCCCGCACCGGGACCGCGAACGCACCCTCGGGGTCGTGGCAGCACTCGTACCCGATGGGGGTGTCGCGATGGGCGAGCGTGCCGGCGCGGTGCGCGCCCGGCAGGACCCGGACGCAGCCGTTGTCCAGCGTTGCGTCGGTGAGCGCGACCCAGCAGGTGAGGTACGCCTGCGGTTCGACGTAGGTGTAGCCGTTGTCCTGGTGCCACAGCACCGGCTCGGTGGCGTGGGGCGCCTTGTAGACGCTCTGGTCCCAGTAGAGCCGCGCGTCGGGTCCGATGAGGTCGTGACACAGATCCGCGAAGAGCGCCGATGTGCAGAAGTCGCGCAGCACCTGGGCGCGCGGTGCGACGTGGATCGCGATCGAGACGGTGTCGAGCCCCGCGATGTTGAAGCGCCCGTCCGGTTGGGTGTGCAGGAAGTCGATGACCTCACGATCGAACGGCTCGATCGCCGTCGGTCAGCGCGGCGATCGGTCTCGGCGTCGACGGCCTCCTCGAGCACGAAGAAGCCGAGCTCGTCGTAGGCCCGGGCCTGGTCGGGGGTGACGACGCGGTACGGGCCCCGATGCTCGGGCCACGCGAAGCCGGTGTTCCACGGGTGCGCGGTCGAAGGTGGTCATCCGGCGCGCTCGAGGCCGTCGAAGGGAATCGCGGACTGACTATGCATTGTTCTGTATACTATGCGGCATGGCGTATCAAGCGGGAGTGGTCGGCGGCTCAGGGTACACAGGCGCCGAGCTGCTCCGACTCCTGGCCGGGCACCCGGACATCGATGTCGTGCACGTCGACGGCGGCCTCGAACGCGGGCGCGCCGGTCGGTGACCTCTACCCGTCGCTGGGCGTGGCATACCCGGGGCTCGACTACGTGCCGTTCGACCCGGTCGCCCTCGGCGAGCTCGACGTCGCCTTCCTGGCGCTGCCGCACGGTGAGTCCCAGCAGCTCGCCGGCGAGCTCGTCGATCGGGTCCCGCACCTGGTGGACCTCGGCGCCGACTTCCGCCTCCCGGCCGCCGAGTACGCGCGAGTGGTACGGCGCGCCGCACCGGGCGCCCGAGCTGATCGACCGGTTCGCGTTCGGACTGCCGGAGCTCTTCCGCGACACGATCACCGCCCACGCGCACGTCGCGTCGCCCGGTTGCTACCCGACCGCGGCGACGCTCGCGCTGGCTCCGCTCGTTGCGGCCGGGCTGGTCGAGCCGACCGGGATCATCGTCGACGCGATGTCCGGGGTCTCGGGCGCGGGTCGGGCGCTCAAGCACACGAGTCACTTCTCCGAGGTCGACGAGAGCGTGAGCGCGTACGGCGTGCTGACCCACCGCCACACCGCGGAGATGGAGCTGGCGCTGAGCCGGCTGGGCGACACCGCGGTGCAGGTGCTGTTCACCCCGCACCTGGTGCCGATGGTGCGCGGCATCCACGCGACGTGTCACGCCCGTCCGAAGGTGGACGGCCTGAGCACCGCGTCGCTGCTCTCGACCTATCGGGAGCACTACGCGGGGGAGCCGTTCGTGAGCGTCGTCGACGCGCCGCCGCCGACGAAGGCCGACCACCGGCGGGAACGGCGCGCTGGTGACCGTCCGCTACGACGAGCGCACCGACTCGGTGCTCGCCATCGGCGTCATCGACAACCTGGTCAAGGGCGCGTCGGGCCAGGCGATCCAGAACGCGAACCTCGTCCTCGGCCTGCCCGAGTCCGCCGGCCTCCACGCGATCGGCATCTGGCCATGAGCGCCGCGGGGGAGACGGCATGAGCGTGACGGCGGCATCGGGTTTCGAGGCGGGTGGTCTCGCGAGCGGGATCAAGCCGGACGGGCAGCCCGACCTGGCGATCGTCACGACCGCGGACCGGCGTGCGGTTCCGGCTGCCGGTGTGTTCACACGCAACATCGCGTGCGCGGCACCGGTGCAGGTCAGTCGCGAGCACCTCGCAAACGAGCACGCGGCCGCGGTCGTCCTCAGCTCGGGAAACGCGAACGCGGCGACGGGGGAGCAAGGTCGAGCCGACGCCCGCCGCATGGCGGAGCTGACCGGCGCCGGTCTCGGCTGCAACGGTGACCGACGTCCTCGTCTGCTCGACCGGGCTCATCGGCTACTTCATGCCGATGGACGCGCTCGAGTCCGGCATCCCGCGCTTGACTGCGCGGCTGAACGGAGCCGATGCCGCGGCAGACGCGATCCTCACGACCGACACGGTGCGCAAGGAGGCGGTGGCCCAGGTCGAAGGGACACCCGCAGTCATCGGCGGGATGGCCAAGGGGGCCGCGATGCTCGCGCCTGCGATGGCCACGATGCTGGCGGTCATCACAACCGACGCGGTGCTGGATCCCGCGCTGCTCCAGATCGCGCTGGGCCGGGCAGTCGACGACTCGTTCAACCAGCTGTGCGTCGACGCGTGCACGAGCACGAACGACACCGTCCTGGTCCTGGCCAACGGGCGCTCGGAGGTGGCGATCGGCGACGACCGCAGCGTCGGCGTCTTCACCGACGCGCTCACCGAGGTCTGCGCGTCGCTGGCCGAGCAGATGGCCCGCGACGCCGAAGGGGCAACGAAGTTCGCCCGGATCACGGTGCGCGGGGCGCGTTCCTACGACGACGCGAGTCGCGCGGCACGGTCGGTCGCGTCGTCCCAGCTGGTGCAGTGCTCCCTGAACGGCGAAGACCCGTACTGGGGTCGGGTGCTCTCGGAGCTCGGCGTCAGCGGAGCGAGCTTTGACCAGGAGCAGGTCGAGATCACCTACAACGGGATCGTGGCGTGTCGCTCGGGCATCGCGGCGACTGACGATTCGGCGGGGCTCGTGGCGACGATGAAGGGCCCGGAGATCCACATCGAGTGCGACCTGCACGCGGGATCGGACGAGGCGAGCATGATCTTCACCGACCTCTCGTACGCCTACATCGACGAGAACCGCGGCACATCATGAGCGACGTGGTGAGCGAAGTGACCGACGCGAGGCTCGCGACCGCGCACGACAAGGCGGCGATCCTGGCCGAGGCGCTGCCGTACATCCGGGAGTTCAGCGGCCGGACGGTCGTCATCAAGTACGGCGGCAACGCGATGGACGATCCCGCGCTGGCCGACCTCTTCGCGCAGGACGTCGTGCTCATGCGGCTGGTCGGCATGAACCCGGTCGTCGTCCACGGCGGCGGGCCGCAGATCAGCGACCTCATGCGGCGGCTGGGCAAGGAGCCCGAGTTCCTCGACGGGCTGCGGGTCACGGACGCAGAGACCGTCGACATCGCCCGCATGGCGCTCGTCGGCAAGGTCAACCGCGAGATCGTCGCGTCGGTCAACCAGCACGGGTCGTACGCGGTCGGGCTCTCGGGTGAGGACGCCGGCCTCATCCAGGTCGAGCCCGGTGACGAGCGCCTCGGCTTCGTCGGCACGATCCGTCACATCGACGCATCGATCCTCGAACGCCTGATGCGCGAGGAGCTCATCCCGGTGATCGCGACGATCGGCATGGGCGCCGAAGGTCAGGCGTACAACGTCAACGCGGACACGGTCGCCGGCGCGATCGCTGAGGCGCTCGACGCGGAGAAGCTCGTGTACCTCACGGACGTCAGCGGCGTGTACGGCGACTACCCCGACGAGACCACGCTCATCTCCCGCATCGACGCGAGTGGTCTGGAAGACCTCGTCCGCACCGGGAAGGCGGACAAGGGAATGATCCCGAAGCTCTCGTCGTGCGTGCAGGCGCTCCGCAACGGAGTCGCCCGTGCGCACATCCTCGACGGGCGAATTCCGCACGCACTGCTCCTCGAGTTCTTCACCCGCGAAGGCATCGGCACGATGGTGGACCCATGATCGACTCTTTGAACGACACGACCAACCTCGATCGAGCTCGTCACGCTCGACGCCGAGCACGTGATGCAGACCTACGGCCGCGTACCGGTCGCCTTCGTGCGCGGCGAGGGCTCGCTGCTGTGGGACAGCGAGGGCAACGAGTACCTCGACTTCCTCGGTGGTCTCGCCGTCACGTCGCTCGGCCACGCACACCCCGAGGTCGCCGATGCGATCGCGGACCAGGCCCGGACGCTGTTGCACGTCTCGAACCTCTATTACAACGCGGTCCAACCCCGGCTTGCTGAGCGCCTGGACCTGCTGCTCACGTCCGCGACGGGCACTCCTGGGCGGGTGTTCTTCGCGAACTCCGGCGCGGAGGCGAACGAGTGCGCGATCAAGCTGGCCCGGCGCCACGGCCAGGCCAACGGTGGACCCGAGCGCTTCCACGTGCTCTCGGCCATGAACTCGTTCCACGGGCGCACCCTCAGCACGCTCGCCGCGACGGGCCAGCCCCAGAAGCAGGAGACGTTCCAGCCCCTCCCGACCGGGTTCCGTCAGGTCGAGTTCGCGAACATCGATGCCCTCGCGGCCGCGATGGACGAGCGGGTCTGCGCGGTCATGCTGGAAGCGGTGCAAGGCGAGGGTGGTGTGCAACCTGCACCGGCCGGCTACCTCGAGCTGGTGCGCCGGCTCTGCGACGAGCGCGAGGCGTTGCTGATCATCGACGAGGTGCAGACCGGTCTCGGACGCACCGGGCGCTGGTTTGGCTTCGAGCACGGCGGTGACGTCCATCCGGATGTCGTCACCATGGCCAAGGCGCTTGGCAACGGACTCCCGATCGGCGCATGCTGGGCTCGCGCCCGGATCGCCGAGGCGTTCCGCCCGGGCGACCACGCGACGACGTTCGGCGGCCAGCCGCTCGCCGCGCGGTGCGCCCTCACGGTGCTCGACGTGATGGAGCGCGAGGACGTGCCTCACCGGGCGACCGAAGCGGGGCAGCGGCTGACCAAAGCGCTGCTCGCGGTGCCGGGGGTGACCGCGGTGCGCGGTGCGGGCCTGCTGCTCGCGGTGGAGCTCGCAGCCGGAACCGACGCGGCTGCGGTGGCCCGCTCGTGCCTGGACCACGGACTCGTGGTCAACGCGGTGACGCCGACCGCGTTGCGGCTCGCTCCGTCGCTCCTGGTCAGCGAGGCTGAGCTCGACGCGGCCGTCGCGATCATCGAGGAGGTGCTGGCCCAATGATCCAGGATTTCCTGGAGGTCGACGACCTGAGCCCCGCGCAGCTGGAGCAGGTGCTGGAGGTCGCGGCGCGCGGGCAAGGCCCGGCCCGACCTGATTCCCCACGTGCTCGCGGACCACGGCGTCGCGCTGCTCTTCGAGAAGCCGTCCGCACGCACCCGAACGTCGAGCGAGATGGCAGTGGTCGCGCTCGGCGGTCATCCGGTGTACCTGCGGGCCGAGGAGGTGGGCATCGACACGCGTGAGACCGCAGAGGATGTCGGGCGAACCCTGCGCCTCGTACTGCAGCCTCATCGCGGCGCGGGTGTTCAGCCACGGTGTGCTCGAGCGCATCGCCGCCGCGGTGGACGTGCCGGTGGTCAACCTCCTCTCCGACGTGGCGCACCCGTGCCAGGCGCTCGCCGACCTGCTCACGCTGCGCGAGCTGTTCGGCAGCATCGAAGGCCGGCGGCTCGTGTACGTCGGCGACGGCAACAACGTCGCTGCGTCGCTGGCGTTCGGCGCGGCGCTCACCGGGTTGGAGCTGACGGTGGCGTCGCCCTCGGGCTACGAGCTCGACGACACCTTGGTCGACCGGGCCCGCAACCTCGGGGGGGTCATCGACCTGGTCGGCGACCCCCACGAAGCGGTGAAGGGGGCCGACGCGGTCTACGCCGACGTGTGGACGTCCATGGGCGACGAGCACGAGGCCGAGGTCCGGCGCGAGGCGTTCGCCGGGTGGCAGGTCGACACCGATCTGATGGCCATCGCCGGACCCGGACGCGTACTTCCTGCACTGCCTGCCGGCCCACCGCGGCGAGGAGGTCAGCGCCGAGGTGCTCGAAGGACCCAGGAGCGTGATCTGGCAGCAGGCGGAGAACCGGATGCACGCAGCCCGGGCGTTGTTCCAGCTCATTGCCGCGGCGGAGCGCTGATGGCCACGCTCGGCAAGCCCCAGCGCCAGCACCGCCTCGCCCGGCTGCTCGAGGAGCAGGTGATCTCGAGCCAGTCCCAGATCGTCGAGCTGATGGGCGCCGAAGGCGTGCTCGCGACACAGGCCACGGTGAGCCGCGACCTCGAAGAGCTCGGCGCGGTGAAGGTGAGGATCCCGGGAGGTGCGATGGCCTACGCGATCCCTGAGCATTCGAAGGACCACGCGCCGCCGGAGGACCATCTCCACCGGGTCATGGGCGAGTTCGTGGTGGAGGTGTCGCACTCGGGGAACCTCGCGCTGCTGCGGACCTCTCCGGGTTCCGCGCACGTGATCGGCTCCGCGCTCGATCGGGCGGGCTTCCCGGACATGCTCGGCAACGTGTGTGGCGACGACACGATCATCGTCGTCTGCGCGGAGGCAACCGGTGGTGGGCCGGTCGCGGCGAAGCTCGCCGAGCTCGCCGGTCTCTAGTAGCGTCATCGACACTCGGTCAGACAGGGTTGGAGGAACAAGCAGTGGTGGAGCCGGTCAACGCCAAGCGGGTGGTGCTCGCGTATTCGGGTGGACTCGACACGTCGGTCGCGGTTCGCTGGATCCAGGAGGAGTGGGGGGCCGAGGTCGTCGCGATGGCGGTAGACGTCGGCCAGGTGCCCGACGCCGACGAGGAGTACTGGGAGGCGGTACGCGGCCACGCGCGTTCGCGGCCGGGGCGATCGAGGCGCTCGTCGTCGACGCGCGCGAGGAGTACGCACGCGAGTACATCTCCAGGGCGATCAAGGCGAACGCGCTCTACGAAGGCAAGTATCCGCTGGTGTCGGCGCTGTCTCGACCGGTCATCGCCCGCCATCTCGTCGCCGCGGCCCGTGAGCACGGCGCCGACGCGGTCGCGCACGGTTGCACCGGCAAGGGCAACGACCAGGTGCGCTTCGAGGTCAGCATCCGCGCGCTCGCGCCGGATCTGAAGGTGCTGGCACCGGTCCGGGTCTGGGGCTTCAGCCGCCAGGACTCGATCGAGTACGCCGCCGCGGTACGACATCCCGATCACGGTCACCGAGGAGAAGCCGTACTCCATCGACGAGAACATCGTCGGCCGTGCGATCGAGTGCGGGGAGATGGAAGACCCGTGGGTGGCGCCGCCCGAGGACGTCTACGAGATCACCCGATCCGTGGCCAACGCGCCGCGCGAGACGCTCGAGGTGGTCATCCGCTTCGACAAGGGCGTGCCGATCGCGCTCGACGGTGCCGTGCTGCCGCTGCACGAGATCCTCAACGACCTCAACCCCATCGTCGGCGCCTACGGGTTCGGCCGGCTGGACATGGTCGAGAACCGGCGGGTCGGGCATCAAGAGTCGGGAGACCTACGAGTGCCCGGGAATGCTCGCGCTGATGCTGGCGCACGCGGACCTCGAGTCGATCACTCTCGAGCGCGACGTTGCCCGCGAGAAGTCGCGGCTCGAGCCGCGGTACTCGGAGATCGTCTACGACGGGTTGTGGTTCTCACCGCTCCGGGAGGCCTTCGACGCGTTCGTCGACAGCACCCAGCGCCACGTCACCGGTGAGGTGCGCCTGCGCCTCGAGCCGGGCCAGTGCTTCGTCTCCGGGCGGCGCGCCGAGCGTGGCCTGTACGACTACGAGCTCGCGACCTACGAGTCGAGCGACGCGTTCCGGCACGAGGACGCGGCGGGCTTCGTGCGGCTGTGGGGTCTCTCCGTCGAGACGTGGTCGCGGCGCCAGCGGACGGAGGAGCCCGGCGTGCCGTCGCGGCGCGACCCCGATTCCGGGCCCGGATCATGACGACGCGGCGACGCCAAGCCGCTCTGGCACGGTCGGTTCGGGGAGGGCCCGGCCGAGGCGCTGATGGCGCTGAGCGTCAGCCTGCCCTTCGACCAGCGGCTCGCCCACGATGACCTCGTCGGGTCGCGCGCGCACGTCGACATGCTGGCCTCGGTGGGGCTCCTCACCGAGGCGGAGCGCTTCGCCATCGCCGACGCGCTCGATCAGGTCGGCGCGGAGCTGAACGGCGGCACGTTCGAGTTCGTGCCGACGGACGAGGACATCCACACCGCGGTCGAACGCCGGGTGACGGAGATCGCGGGTCCGGCGGGCGCCAAGCTCCACACCGGGCGCAGTCGCAACGACCAGGTCGCGCTCGACCTGCGCCTCTGGGTCCGGCGGGAGGCGCAAGGAGGTCGTCGGCTCGCATCCACGACGCTCCAGGACGTGCTGGTCCGCCGCGCCGACGAGTGCGACGACGACGCTTACCTCCCCGGCTACACGCACCTCCAGCGCGCGCAGCCTGTCCTCCTGGCCCATCATCTGCTCGCGCACTTCTGGGCGCTCACCCGTGACGTCGAGCGCTGGCAGGGAGTCCTCAGCGCGCGCCGATGTCTCGCCCGTTGGGCGCCGGAGCGCTCGCGGGTTCCAGCCTGCCGCTCGATCCGGACCACGTGGCCGACGCGCTCGGGCTTCGCTCAGCGGTTCGAGAACTCGCTCGACGCGGTCTCGGACCGCGACTTCGTCGCGGAGGCGCTGTTCGCCGCCGCGCTCAGCCAGGTGCACCTCTCGCGCATCGGCGAGGAGGTCGTGCTCTGGTCGAGCGAGGAGTTCGGCTTCATGAAGCTCCCCGACGCGTTCGCGACCGGCTCGTCGATGCTGCCCGCAGAAGAAGAACCCGGACATCGCCGAGCTGGCCCGCGGCAAGGCCGGCCGGCTGATCGGCCACCTGACCGGCATGCTGGCCACGCTCAAGGGCCTGCCGCTCGCGTACAACCGCGATCTGCAAGAGGACAAGGAGCCGCTGTTCGACGCGGTCGAGACGCTCGGACTCACCCTGCTCGCGCTGAGCGGCCTCCTCGATGCCGCGGTGTTCGACGTCGCGCGCATGCGCGCCGCGGCCGACGTCGCCGTCTCGTCGGCGACCGACCTCGCGGAGCACCTCGTGCGCTCAGGGATGCCGTTTCGCGAGGCCCACGCGGTCGTCGGGCGCGCTGGTCCGCCAGTCCATCGAGCGCCACATCCCACTCGAGGAGCTGGTCGCGGCAGAGCCGCACCTCGGCGCGGACGCGCTTGGGGCTGCTCGAGCCGGGCGCCGCGGTGCGCCGGCGTACGACGCCGGGCGGCGCCGGGCCCGGGGCCGGTCGCGGTGCAGCTCGAGGTCGCGAAGGAACGGCTGGCCCGCCAGCAACGATGGCTCGACGACTGACCCGCGACCTTCTTCGCGCGCGACTCGCTCGAGCTCGCGCCGATGCTGCTCAACAAGCTGCTGGTCCACGACGAGCCCGAAGGCCGGCTCGCGGTGCGGATCGTCGAGGTCGAGGCGTACCGCGGCGCCGTCGATCCGGGAAGCCACGCGTACCGCGGTCGGACGCCGCGGACGGCCGTGATGTTCGGCCCACCCGGCCATCTGTACGTGTACTTCACCTACGGCATGCACTGGTGCGCCAACGTTGTCGCGCTGGGTGCACCGGGCGACGCGAGCGCGGTGCTGCTGCGCGCGGGCGAGCCGCTCGACGGGCTCGACGTGATGCGGGCTCGGCGCCCGGCCGCGCGCCAGGACCGCGACCTCTGCTCGGGGCCGGCGCGCCTTGCGCAGGCACTCGGCATCGCCAAGGAGGAGAACGGGGCGAGCCTCCTGCGCGGTCCGCTCGGGATCTACGACGACGATGTCGCCCCGCCGCGGCCGACCGGGCCGCTCCACCCGCATCGGGCTCGCCCCGGGGAAGGGCGAGACCAGCCCGCTGGCGTTGGTTCGTGACTGGCAACGAGAACGTCAGCCGGCATCGCTGACCGCGCGAGCCGGTCTAGCGTCTTCGCGGTGGCCACCTCCGAGACCCCGCCCGTCTTCAACCCGTTCGCGCCCGGCTTCGCGGCGGATCCGTATCCCTCACTACGCCGAGCTGCGCGACCGGGACCCGGTGCACCAGAGCCTCATCGGTCCGTGGGTGCTGAGCCAGTACGACGATGTGGTCCGCGTCCTGCGCGACCCGTCGCTCAGCGTCGAGATCGCGAACGCGACGTCAGGTCGCGCTCGATCCCGAGATCGCCGGCGTGTTCGGTGAGCGGGAACGGGGTCAGCGGGCGATCCTCAACATCGACCCTCCGGACCACGACCGGCTGCGCCGCCTGGTGTCGAAGGCGTTCACCCCGAAGATGGTCGAGTCGCTGCGCCCCGAGGTCGAGCGGCTGGTCGCCGAGGCGCTCGACGCGGTGGTCGCACGGGGCACCGGCGAGATGGACCTCATCGCGGACCTCGCGTTCCCGCTGCCGTTCACGGTGATCTCCGAGATGCTCGGGATGCCGACAGGTCGCCGCGAGGAGCTGCGGTCGTGGTCGCACGCGGTCGTGAAGACGCTGGACCCGATCCTGACCGTGGAGGAAGCCCGCGCCGCGGTCGAGCCGCGTCGGACGCGATGATCGAGTACGTCCTCGAGGTCATCGCCATCAAGCGCCGGGACCCGGGCGACGACCTGCTCTCCGCGACTGATCGCCGCGGAGGAAGACGGCGACATGCTCGACGAGCAGGAGCTCCTCGACCAGGTGATCCTGCTCTACGTCGCGGGTCACGAGACGACGGTCAACCTCATCGGCAACGGGACGCTCGCGCTGCTGCGCCACCGCGACCAGCTCGACCGGCTCCGCGACGATCCCGAGCTCGATCAGAACGCGGTCGAGGAGCTGCTGCGCTTCGACAGCCCGGTGCAGTTCTCCCGCCGGATCGCGGTGCGTGACTTCGAGCTGCACGGCCGTACGATCGAAGCCGGGAGCTTCGTGCTCACGTGCCTCGGCTCGGCGAACCACGATCCGCAGCGGTGGGGCGACACGGCCGACGAGCTGGACCTCGGCCGGGTGGGTGCCGCCCAGCACGTGTCGTTCGGCAGCGGCGTGCACCACTGCCTCGGCGCGTCGTTGGCCCGGGTGGAGGCGCGCGCCGCGTTCGCGGCGCTGGCCCGGCGGTTCCCCGGGCTGAAATCGATCGACGAGCACCCGCCCTGGAACGGCCGCATCGTGCTGCGCGGCCTCGACGCGCTTCCGCTCGCGTACGGTCGAGCAAGTGAGGATCAGGCGGGGTTGACGCTGACCGTCACCGTGCTGCCCTCGTCGGACGAGCGCGCCGGTGATGGGGGACTGCATCCAGACCCGTCCCGCGCGCGCCGGGTCGCCGGGGGGCGGCTCGGCCTTGACCGTGATGGACACCTCGAAGCCGGCGGCCCGCAGCGACGGTCGCGGCCTGATCCGCGTAGTCGCCGAGCACGTTGGGGACGGCGACGGACCTCGGGGGCCCGTCGGACACGCTGATGTGACCCGGACGCCGGGCTTCACCGAGCGACCCGCCGGCGGGTCCTGGCTCACCACGTTGCCGGGCGGGACCTCACGGCTCGGTACCGACCGCAGCTGCACCCGGTAGCCCGCGTCGCGCAACGTCCGGGTCGCGTTCGCGACCGACATGCCCGACGGTCGAGAGCAAGGGAGGTCGCGCGAGCCGACGGAGAGGGCTTCGTCGTCGTGGTCGTCGGCGAGGGGGCCACGGCGGGGAAGTCGGCGACCGGCGTCTCCGCGAGCGCGGCGCCCTCGAAGCCCTGCCAGATCTGCGCGGGCCACGAACCGCCGGTGACGGTGATGCGAGTCGTGGGCGGCCGCATCTTGATCTCCTTGGGCGGGAAGCCGACCCAGACCGCGGTGACGAGCTGTGGCGTGTAGCCGACGAACCACGCGTCGGCCCAGTTGTCACTGGTGCCGGTCTTGCCCGCAACGGGCCGGCCGATCCGCGCGTTGATGCCCGTGCCGCGCGTGACCACCTGCTGGAGCACCCCGGTGATCGTGCGCGATGTGGTCTCGGAGAGCACCCGGGTGCGCTGCACCGGCGCCTGGTAGAGCACGGTGCCGTCGCTCGTCGTCACCCGGGTGACGAACACCGGCGCGGTGTGCACCCCGTCGCCCGCGAGGGTGTCGTAGGCGGAAGCCAGGTCGAGCACCGTCGCCCCGTTGCTCCCCAGTGCGGTCGACGGCACCGCGGGCAGCTGTGAGCGCACTCCCATCTTCTTGGCGAGGTCGACCACCGGTTGGATGCCGACGTCCATCACGAGCTGCGCATACACGGTGTTGACCGAGTCGACCGTCGCGTCCGTCAGGTTCATGCGGCCCTCGCCCGTGCCGTCGTAGTTGTTCACCAGCCACGGTGGTTGCCCGGCGGGCATCGGGATCGTGAGCGAGGCCGGTGCGTCGTACGTCCGTGAGAGCGGCACCCCCGAGTTGAGTGCGGCCGCGAGCACGAACGGCTTGAACGTGCTGCCGGCCTGCCGGCACCCGGAGCCGGCCGCGTAGCAGTCGATGTCGGCGAGGTCGACCTTGGACCACGGCTGGGCGCCCCAGAAGTCCGAGCCACCGACGTAGGCCTTCACCTGGCCGGTGGTCGGGTCGAGCGAGACGAGCGCGGCGGCCGGGTCCGTCGCGGGCTCGGAGATCACGCGGGCCGCCGACTGCTCCGCGATCGACTGGAGCCGGGGGTCGAGGGTGGTGTGGATGCGGAGGCCACCTTCGAGCAGCAGGCGCCGGCGTTGGTCCCGGGTCACGCCGAAGGCCTTGTTGGCCATGATGAGCTTCGTGACCTGCTGGACGAAGTACGGCGCGGGGTAGCGGTCGTCCGTGGCCAGGGGGACGACCCCGAGGGGCTGGGCCCGAGCCGCGGCGA
>CAWKDX010000004.1:50000-51129 GCA_963848485.1 uncultured Acidimicrobiia bacterium | reverse complement strand
CCGAGCTCCTCTACCCGCTGCTCCAGGCCACGGACTCGGTCGAGGTCCGGGCCGACGTCGAGCTCGGCGGGACCGACCAGCTCTTCAACATCCTCATGGGCCGCCACCTCCAGACCCAGGCCGGCCAGGACCCGCAGGTCGTCCTGACCACGCCGCTGCTCGAGGGCCTCGACGGGGTCCAGAAGATGTCGAAGTCCCTCGGCAACTACATCGGGATCGCCGAGCCGCCGGGGGAGCAGTTCGGCAAGCTGATGAGCATCCCGGACGCCCTCATGCCCCGGTACTTCCAGCTGACCACCGGCTGGCTGCCCGAGCAGGTCGACGCCACCATCGAGGACCTGCGGACCGGCGCGCTCTCACCGGTGGCGGCCAAGCGGCTGCTGGCCCGGACGGTGGTGGACCTGTACCACGGCGCGGGCGCGGGGGAGCAGGCCGAGGCCGAGTTCGACCGGGTGTTCAAGGACCACGCGGTCCCGACCGACGTCGAGGAGCGCGAGGTCGCCGGCGTCCGAGCTGCCGACCCAGTGGTTCCGGCTCCTGGCCGCCCCCGGGCTCGCGACGTCGAACAAGGACGCCCGGCGCAAGATCGAGCAGGGCGCGGTCCGCCTCGACCAGGAGAAGGTCACCGACCCGGACGCGCGAGGTCACGGCGGCGACATCGACGGCCGGCTGATCTCGGTGGGGAAGCGCGCCTGGGCGAAGCTCGTGGTCCGGGGCTGCGGCGGCTAGCTCAGCGCGACGGTCAGGATGACCAGGGCGATGACCGCGGCGACGAGCAGGATCGCCGCCGACGACCCAGACGGCGCTCCGGGCGCCCTTGCCGGCGCCGCCCATGCCCATGGTGTCGAGGATGGCTCCGTGCTCCTCGTGCAGCAGCCGGTGCGTTGTCCGTCTTGGTCCCCGCCTTGGGCAGGTGCTGCGAGTGCTGCGGCTTCCGCGGCTTCTTCCCTTTGCTTCCCACGGGCGAGAGAGTAGTCCCGGCCGCCCGTGGCGATGCCCGGCTGCGACGAACGCCTCGTCGAGGTCCTGCGACCCGCACCGCCCGGCTTGACGGGCGTGGGCAGTACGTATTCTGCCCGGTCCGCCCACGGGTGCCTCTCAATGGCTTCGCGCGGTGGATTGACACGGA
>CAWKDX010000004.1:0-47500 GCA_963848485.1 uncultured Acidimicrobiia bacterium | reverse complement strand
AACGGAAAGCAACCGCGATTCCCTGAGTAGCGGCGAGCGAAACGGGACGAGCCTAAACCGTCGTAGTGGTACAGCCTGCCGGCGATGCTGCGACGGGGTAGTGGGACCTACCCGAAGGGACGGCAGACCCTTCAAGGAGTTATCAAGTCGATAGTCAGTGGAAGCGCTCTGGAAAGGCGCGCCGTAGACGGTAATAGCCCCGTACGCGAAGACTAACGACCTCCTGGTGGTGTTCCCAAGTAACACAGGATCCGGGAAAGCCTGTGTGAATCTGCGAGGACCACCTCGTAAGGCTAAGTACAAGCTGGCGACCGATAGTGCACGAGTACCGTGAGGGAAGGGTGAAAAGTACCCCGGGAGGGGAGTGAAATAGAACCTGAAACCGTTGGCTTACAAGCAGTCAGAGCGTCGTTGTCGACTTCGGTCGGCAGCCGTGATGGCGTGCCTTTTGAAGAATGAGCCGGCGAGTTACCGTTTGTGGCGAGGTTAACCCGAGAGGGGGAGCCGGAGCGAAAGCGAGTCTGAATAGGGCGCAGAGTCGCAGGCGGTAGACCCGAAGCCGAGTGATCTAGCCATGGGCAGGTTGAAGCGAGGGTAAGACCTCGTGGAGGACCGAACCCACCAAGGTTGAAAACTTGGGGGATGACCTGTGGCTAGGGGTGAAAGGCCAAGCAAACTCGGTGATAGCTGGTTCTCCCCGAAATGCATTTAGGTGCAGCGTCGCGTGTTCAGTATCGGAGGTAGAGCACTGAATGGTCTAGGGGGCCTACAAGCTTACCGAAATCAATCAAACTCCGAATGCCGATACTCCAGAGCGCGGCAGTGAGACCATGGGGGATAAGCTTCATGGTCGAGAGGGAAACAGCCCAGAACGCCAGCTAAGGCCCCTAATTCTACGCTCAGTGGCAAACGATGTGGGATTGCCCAGACAGCCAGGAGGTTGGCTTAGAAGCAGCCACCCTTGAAAGAGTGCGTAACAGCTCACTGGTCGAGTGATCCTGCGCGGACAATGTAACGGGGCTCAAGCGTAGAGCCGAAGCTGCGTCATTCTGATTTATCAGGATGGGTAGGGGAGCGTCGATCTCAGCTGTGAAGCAGCCGCGTGAGCGGTTGTGGAGCGTGGTCGAGTGCGAATGCCGGTATGAGTAGCGAAAGAGGGGGGAGGAACCCCTCCGCCGAATGCCCAAGGGTTCCTGGGGAAGGCTCATCCGCCCAGGGTTAGTCGGGAGCTAAGGCGAGGCCGAAAGGCGTAGTCGATGCACAACAGGTTGATATTCCTGTACCACCGTGTCCGCGCCAACCCCAAGAGTGGGCTGCTCGGAGGCTGTCTTCGGACGAATCCGGACCAGACGCTGGCGGGGAGCGAAGGGGGGACGCAGGAGGGTAAGTCAGCCCGGGCGATGGTTGTCCCGGGGTAAGCGTGTAGAGGGTCCGATAGGTAAATCCGTCGGGCATAACTTCGAGACGCGATGCCGAACCGTTTCAGGTGAAGTGACTGATCCCATGCTGCCGAGAAAAGCCTCTAGCGAGCTGGCACGGTGCCCGTACCCCAAACCGACGCAGGTGGGCAAGTAGAGAATACTAAGGCGATCGGGAGAACTCTGGTTAAGGAACTCGGCAAATTACCCCCGTAACTTCGGAAGAAGGGGGGCCTCGATAGGGTGGAGGACTTCGCGTCCCGAGCTCGAGGAGGCCGCAGAGACCAGGGCCAAGCGACTGTTTACTAAAAACACAGGTGGGTGCGAAGCCGTAAGGCGATGTATACCCACTGACGCCTGCCCGGTGCCGGAAGGTTACGGGGAAGGGTTAGCCGCAAGGCGAAGCTCTGAACCTAAGCCCCGGTAAACGGCGGCCGTAACTATAACGGTGGGAATTTCCAGGCCGTTATAAAACCTAGCTATATGCTGGAACACCCGAGTATCCGGCGGTACTCGCCTCTCTTGATCGATGTGGGAGGCAGTGACAATCCGACCGGTGCGGACAATCAGCAGGAAACCGCAAGGGATCCTCAGAGACTGCACGCTAGGCACCATCGGGAGCAACGCCAGCCCCGAACCGGTGAAGGTACAGTCCGATCCTCATGGCGACATGAGGAGTCAGGCAGAAATGACCTGGCCCTACCCATGCAGAAATGTACGCAGTACGGGCGGAGTAACAACATGCCTAAGGTAGCGAAATTCCTTGTCGGGTAAGTTCCGACCTGCACGAATGGCGTAACGACTTGGCTACTGTCTCAACCAGAGACCCGGCGAAATTGCACGACGAGTAAAGATGCTCGTTTCCCGCACTAGGACGGAAAGACCCCGTGGACCTTTACTGCAGCTTGATGTTGGGTTTTGGTACGGATTGTGTAGGATAGGTGGGAGACTTGGAAGCCGGGGCGTTAGCTTCGGTGGAGTCGTCCTTGAAATACCACCCTGTTCGTGTTGAAGCTCTAACCTGGGCCCGTAATCCGGGTCAGGAACAGCGTCAGGTGGGCAGTTTGACTGGGGCGGTCGCCTCCTAAAGAGTAACGGAGGCGCCCAAAGGTTCCCTCAGCCTGGTTGGTAATCAGGCGTCGAGTGCAAAGACACAAGGGAGCTTGACTGCGAGACCAACAAGTCGAGCAGGTGCGAAAGCAGGGCTTAGTGACCCGGCCGTGGCATGTGGAAGCGCGGTCGATCAACGGATAAAAGGTACCCCGGGGATAACAGGCTTATCTTGCCCAAGAGTCCACATCGACGGCAAGGTTTGGCACCTCGATGTCGGCTCGTCGCATCCTGGGGGTGAAGCATCTCCCAAGGGTTGGGCTGTTCGCCCATTAAAGCGGTACGCGAGCTGGGTTTAGAACGTCGCGAGACAGTTCGGTCCCTATCCAGTGCGGGCGTAGGAGATTTGAGGGGAGCTGTCCCTAGTACGAGAGGACCGGGACGGACGCAGCTCTCGTGTGCCAGTTGTTCCGCCAGGAGCATGGCTGGTTGGCGACCTGCGGAAGGGATAAGCGCTGAAAGCATCTAAGCGCGAAACCCGCCTCGAGATGAGATCTCCCACCGGGTTAACCGGGTAAGGCCCCTGGAAGACGACCAGGTTGATAGGCCGGAGGTGTACGCACGGTGACGTGTTCAGCCGACCGGTACTAATCGGCCGAGGGCTTGGGATCTTTGTTGCTCGTGCTCGCTATGGAGTTCTTGAAGGACGGCAGTCCTTTGTCGAAATTCAGATTTTGAAATCCAGGTTTCCGGTGGCAATTGCGGCGGGGAAACACCCGTTCCCATTCCGAACACGGAAGTGAAGACCGCCCGCGCCGATGGTACTTGGGGGGCAGCCCCCTGGGAGAGTAGGTCGCCGCCGGGATTTCTCGTACGAAGGGGCATCCACACGGGTGCCCCTTCGTCGCGTCTCGGTACCGGTCGGCCGCGACCGACCTGGGTTCTGTACGCTGGCGCACCCCGCACAACGAAAAGGCACACCTTGACCGAACGACGCCCCCGCAGCGGCGACAGCCAGAACCGAGGCAAGGGCGCGCCCGAGCGGCGCGCGCGGCCAGGCCGCGGGGAAGCCGGCCGCTCGGCGCGCCGGCGCGGCAGTCCGCGGGCGGGGCCGACGGCTCGCAAGCCCGCCGCCGGCGGGTCGTCGGCCCGGAAGCCCGCCGCCGGGCGGCGCCGGCCACGACCCGGAAGCCCGGCTCGGGGCGGCCGGGCCGGGACCGCAAGCCCAGCTCGAGCGCGGCGGGGCCGCGGATCGGAAGCCGACCGGACGCAGCGTCGACCGGGCGCCGCGTCGACG
This sequence comes from uncultured Acidimicrobiia bacterium, assembly GCA_963848485.1. Classification (GTDB taxonomy): domain Bacteria; phylum Actinomycetota; class Acidimicrobiia; order IMCC26256; family JAENVU01; genus Chersky-806. The sequence continues at coordinate 43,735 of CAWKDX010000004.1, read as the reverse complement.
CGGACGCAGCGCGACCGGGAGCGCAGCGCCGGCGCCGGGCGACCGCCGGCGCGGTCGGGCACCGGATCGGCCGGTCGAGCGCCGCGGACGGTCCGGGCGCGCGGCCGCTCGCGCCGGCACCGGCTCGCGACCGACCGGTCCGCGACGTGCGGTCCGGCGACCGGAGCCGGCGGAGCAGCTCGCGGGCGGGTCGAAGCGCCGGATCCGGGCGGCGCCGGGCGAGCGGCGCTCGGTGCCGGCACCGGCGCGCCGTCGGGGCGCGGGCCCGCCGAAGCCGGGCGGCGCCGCGGGCGATCGACGTGCGACCGTCGGGCGCGACCTGGAAGCCGAACCGGGCGTCGAAGACCGAGCGTCCGGCGCCGCGGGAGCCCGAGCGCGCGGACGGCGAGTCGCGTCGCAGCCCGAAGGATCACGCTCCGCGCCAGGCCGCGCCGCTGCGCGTCGTGCGGGGCAAGCCCCGTCCCGGCGGCGCCGGCGGCGAAGACCCGCAAGAAGGCCCGCCCGGCGCTGGCGCCGGGGAGCGAACGGCGCAAGGCCCGTGGTCCGGGACCGAAGGCGGTGCGCGAGGAGCTGCTGCGCCTCGGTGGCCCGCGCGGCGCGAAGTTCTACGACCAGCTGGTGCGGGCCGCGGACGCGCTCGCCGCGGACCGGGAGAAGGACGCGCTGCGACTGCTGCGGCCGCTCCGCAGCGCGTTGCCGCAGTCGGCGACGGTCCGCGAGCTGCTCGGGATCGCGCTCTACCGCAGCGGTCGCTACGAGCTGGCGGCCGACGAGCTCGAGGCGTACGTCGCGTTCTGCGGCGCGGTGGACCAGCACCCGGCGCTGATGGACTGCTACCGGGCGCTGAAGCGCTACGACCGGGTCGAGGAGCTGTGGAACGAGCTCGGCCAGACCGCGTCGGCGCCCGACGTCGTCGCCGAGGGCCGCATCGTGATGGCGGGGAGCCTGGCCGACCGGGGCCGGGTGCGGGAGGCGATCGCGATGCTCGTCGCGGCGTGCCGCCGACGTGCAGAACGCGAAGGAGTACCACCTGCGCCTCTGGTACGCGCTCGCGGACCTGGAGGAGCGGGCCGGCAACCTGCCCGGCGCCCGGACGCTCTTCGAGCGCATCAGCCGCAACGACGCCGGCTTCGCCGACGTCATGGAGCGACTGGTCAGCCTGGGCTGAGCCGCGGCCTCACCGGCTCGGTGTGCGCAGTGCCACGCTGTAACCTCTCCGCGCTGTGCCGGAGATGAACGGGGCCCGAACGGCCGACGCGACGGAAGCGGAATCGTCCGCGCTCGGACGTCTCGGTGATCCTGCCCGTCTACAACGAGAAGGGCCACCTCCAGGCCGAGATCGACCGCATCCGAGCCGCGCTGGACGCGTCGCCGTACACCTACGAGATCATCGTCGTGGACGACGGCTCCAACGACGGCTCGGGCGAGGCGCTGCGCCAGATCGACGGCATCCGGCTCATCCAGTTCGCGCAGAACCGGGGGAGCGGCTCGGCCCGCAAGGCCGGGACCCACGCCGCGCCGGGGCGGATCGTGGTCTGGACCGACGTCGACATGACCTACCCGAACAACGAGATCCCGCGGCTGGTCAAGGAGCTCGAGGGCTGGGACCAGGTCGTCGGCGCCCGGACCTCCGAGCAGGGCACGGTCAAGGTGGCGCGGGTGCCGGCCAAGTGGCTGATCCGCCGGCTGGCCAGCTACCTGGTCGAGACCCCGATCCCCGACCTCAACTCCGGGCTGCGCGCGTTCCGCGCCGACGTCGCCCGCCAGTACCTCTACCAGCTTCCGCCGGGCTTCTCGTGCGTCACCACGATCACGATGGCGTTCCTCGCGAACGGCTACTCGGTGAAGTACATCCCGATCGAGTACTCGCCGCGCGCGGGCGAGTCGAAGTTCCACTGGTGGAAGGACACCAAGCGCTACATCACCCAGGTGGTGCGCATGGTGCTGTCGTACAACCCGCTGCGGGTGTTCCTGCCGCTGTTCGTCGTCCTCGGGCTCGTCGGGGTCGGCAAGATGATCTTCGACTGGGTCGACCACGACTTCCGCCTGGCCACGAACACGCTGCTGATCCTCTTCGCCGCATTCCAGCTCCTCGCGATCGGGCTGCTCGCCGACCTGTTCGTGCGGCTCTCGAAACCTCGGTCCGAGGTCGACCCCGCCGAGCTGTGAGCGCGGCCCACCCCGTCCCGACGGGGAACACCTACGACAAGTACGGGAGCTCGAACCCGATCGAGCGCCGCCTGATGGCGACGTTCCTCGCCCGGCTCGACGAGGTGCTGCCCGCCACCGCGCCGCGAGCGGATCCTGGAGGTCGGGGTCGGTGAGGGCGAGGTCGCGGACCGGGTCGCGCAGCGGTATCCCGACGCGTTCGTGACCGGCATCGACCTGCCCGACCCGGAGCTCGCCGAGCACTGGAGCTCGAAGCGGTTCGCCGCGAGCTTCGCGGACATCGAGTCGCTGCCCTTCGGCGACGACAGCTTCGACCTCGTGCTCGCCATCGAGGTGCTCGAGCACGTCTCCGACCCGGGCGCGGCGCTTGCGCGAGCTGAGCCGGGTTGCCCGCAGCGACGTCGTCCTCTCGGTGCCGCGCGAGCCGATCTGGCGGGTCGCGAACATGGCCCGGGGGAAGTACTGGGGCGACCTGGGCAACACGCCCGGCCACATCCAGCACTGGAGCCGGTCGGGCTTCGTCGCGCCTCGTCGGGCACGCACCTCGACGTGACCACGGTGCACAGCCCGACGCCGTGGACGATGGTCGCGGCGCGGGTGCGGGCGCTAGCCGGTCAGCGGCGGTGACGGCTCGGTTCCGGGCGGCTCCGGAGGAGCGGGCTCCGGCCCCGGTGCGGCGATCGCGTCCGGAGCGATCGAGCGCCAGCGGCGGACCGCGGCGCTCCCGACGAGCGCGCCGGCAGCGTCGACGAGCATGAACGCGAGCCGGGCCGCGATCGCGACGGTCGCCCGGACGCCCGCGGGCACCGAGCCGCCGACGAGCGCGACGAACGCCGCCTCCCGGACGCCGACGCCACCGGGCACCGGGACCAGCACGAACCCGACGACCCAGGAGAGCATCGCCGCCGGCGCGATGGCCATCCACCCGACGTGCGGGTCGAACGCGCGGGCGATGCACCACGTCGAGGTGCCGATGAGCAGCCACGCGGGGATGTAGCGCAGCACGAGCCCCATCGACGCGGACCACGGCGGGATCGTCACCGTGAGCTTGCGCTTCATCACCCGCTCGGCCCGCTCGACCATCCAGCCCAGTGGTCGGTGGTGCAGCATCGCGACCCCGATGGGCAGCAGCACGAGCACCCAGAGCCAGCTGCTGCCCTCCGACGCGAAGTGCAACGGCAGCAGCACCGCGGCGGTGAGCATCCCCGAGAGGTAGAGCGCGCCCAGCGAGAACGCGACGCTGGCGTACGCACCGGAACGGGGGTGCCCGCCCCGGCGCGCGAGCTCGGCGCGCCCGACGACCGGCCAGATCCCGCCCGGGACGTACTTGCCGATCTCGCCGACGAAGTACCAGGTCACACAGGCCAGCAGCGGCGCTTCGATGCCGACGAGCGCGAGGGCGTGGCGCCAGGGGAGCGCGATGGCGATCATCGCGAGCGCGGCCACGACCAGGCCGGCCACCAGCCACGCGGGCTGCGCGTCGCCGATCGACGAGCGAACGCTGTTCCACTGGTGTGCGATCGCCCGCACGACGAACGCGCCCGCGGCCACCGCGATCAAGATGCCGACCGCGGTCGAGATCCGCGCCAGGCGTGCCCGCTTCAGTCGGTGTCTCCTCCGAACGCACGATCCAGACGCCGGTGAGGCTAGTTGTCCCACCCGGTCGCTAGGTTCGTGCTCGTTGCGCCGAACGTGGCGAGCGGGCTTCCCCGGCCCTTCCCCCTGCAGCGGACCAGACAGGAGTGCAGTGATGGCCGGAACCAAGAAGCTCGACGAAGCGCGAGACGAAGCGGACCACCCCGAAGGACGATGTCGAATCAGCTCGAGAGATCCGCGCAGCTCAACCTCGTCGTCGTGCGGGGCGAGTGCTCGGGTCCGCCCGAGCTGCGCGAGCTCGAGTCGGGCCGCCGTCTCGCCGCGCTCTCGGTGCGGGCGCCGGGACCCGACGGCCGGGCGACCTCGGTGCCGGTCACGGTTTGGGAGCCCGCGGCGTGGGTCGAGGAGCTCGACGAGGGTTCGGACGTCATCGTCGTCGGCGCGGTCCGGCGCCGGTTCTTCCGCGCCGCCGGTCGGTGGCGCCGCGACCCGGGTGGACGTCGAGGCGGTCTTCATCGGCCGCGCCGGGCAGCGCCGCCAGCTCGACGCGGCACTGCGCCGCACGCAGGAGACGCTGGATGTCCTGCTCGCGTAGCGGTGCCGGTCGGCTCACTCGCCGCCGGTGTACACCGCGATCGCGCGGCGGTAGCTCGCGGAGATCTGCTGCGCGGCGTCGTCGCGCGGACCGCGAGCCTTCGAGGTATCCCGTGATCGCGTCCCACCAGAGCGTCCGGCCGATCGCGAAGCCCGAGGTAGCCGGGCACGCCCGCCGCGGTCCGGAGCCAGTGCTCGACCCGGTCGGGGCCCGCGCCCTGCCCGAGGACGACGCAGCCCGACCCCGTCGCGCCCGCCGGCGCGCGCCTGCTCGGCAATCATCTCGCAGTCGTCGCGACGGTCGATGCCCTCGACCTTCCAGACGTCGGCCTCGATGCCGGCGTCCTGGAAGTCCGACATCGCGCGACGCATCAGCGCGGGCCGGAGCTCGAGCTCGTAGCGCGCCCGGATCGCCGTCGACGCGCGGCGAGCTGAGCCGGCTCGGGCGGGACGATCAGCTCGCACAGCAGCTTGTGGTCGTGCTCGTGGAGCCAGTCCGAGAGCGTCTTCAGCCGCTCGATCGGAGCGGGCGTTGTCGGCCTTGCTCCCGTCGAAGTTGTAGCGCACGAGGACCTTCGCGAACGTCGGGTCGAAGGCCTCGATGTGGGCCGCGAAGTCGCGGCCGTACTCGAAGTCGAAGGTGCTGGCGCCGCTGCGCTCGACGGGCATCGCGCAGGTCCAGCCCCGCGCGAGCGCGCTGCGCGCGACCTCCGCGCCGAACTGCTCGTCGACCAGGATCCCGGCCCCGGGCGCCGGCGCGCCCTCGTCGAGCGCGCGGACGAACCCGTCGAAGATGACGGACTTGGCGTCGATGATGCGGGCGGTCTCGTCCGGGGTCGGATCGTCCGTCGACGCCGAACAGCCGGGCCAGGTGCGGGCGGCGGTGGTCGAACGCGAGCAGGAACAGCTGCGCGGTCGTATCCGAGCACCATCGCGGTCAGCTGCGCCCGCTCAGGCGATGGACGACTCGAAGATCTCCGCGATCGCCTCGTCGAGGGTGGCGTTGAACTCCGCGTCGGTCTGCTGGGCCGAGAGGCCCTCGGTCAGCGCTCGGGAGAAGCTGGCGACGACCCCCTGGTTCCGGGCGAGCCGGGCGCACGCCTCGGTCGCGGCTGTAGCCGCCCGAGAGCGCCACGACGCGCAGGACGCGGGGGTGGGCGACCAGGTCGGCGTACAGGTCGTCGCGCTCCGGCAGCGTGAGCTTGAGCATCACGTGCTGGTCCGCACCCAGCTGGTCGAGCTGGCCGACGATCGCCGCGTGGAGCAGGTCCTCGGCCTCGGCCTTCTGCGGGCTCTTGATGTCGACCTCGGGCTCGATGATCGGCACGAGCCCGGCGCCGAGGATCTCGCGGCCGATCTCGAACTGCTGGTCGACGATCTGCTTGATCCCGGCGTCGTCGGCGAGCTTGATCACCGAGCGCATCTTCGTGCCGAACACGCCCTTGGCGTTGGCTCGGGCGAGCAGGTCGGCGAGACCGGGGATCGGCTTCATCACCTGGACGCCGTCGACCTCGTCGGCGAGGCCCTTGTCGACCTTCAGGAACGGCACGACCTGCTTGACGTTCCAGAGGTAGTCGGCCGTGTCCCGGCCCTCGACCTGGCGGTCCATCGTCATCTCGAAGAGGATCGCCCCGAGGATCCGGTCGCCGTTGAAGGCCGGGCTGGTGATGATCCGCGACCGCATCTGGTGCATCAGCGTGAACATCTCGTCGTCGCCCGAGTAGCTGTCCTCGGTGATCCCGTACAGCGCCAGCGCCTTCGGGGTGCTGCCGCCGCTCTGGTCGAGCGCGGCGATGAACCCCTTGCCGGACCGGACCTTGTCGTGCTGCTGCTGGTTCATGGGATCTCGAAGCCCCCGCTCGTCGATTTCGCCCCGGGGCGCCGGTGCCCGGGTGGCGATGCCTCACGCTATCGCCCGATCGCGTGTCGCTCCCTCACCGTCCGGGTCCAGAGTCCCGGGTCCGGGTCTCGACGCAAGTAGACTTTGCGCTCGGGTGGCGGGCCCGTCACCCCGGATCAACGGGATTCGCGCCGCCGGACGGCACCCTCCAGCCAGGCAGTGCGACCACGTTCCGCGCGAGAGTGCCGCGGAGCCAATGGAGGGTCAAAGTGAGGGCGAAGTGACGGAAGCGGCATTCGAGACCCGCAAGCCCGAGATGCTCAATCGGGTGGTGATTCGATTCGCCGGAGACTCGGGTGACGGCATGCAGCTCGTCGGGGACCGGTTCACCGACGTGAGCGCGGCCTTCGGCAACGACCTGGCGACGCTGCCGGACTACCCGGCCGAGATCCGGGCACCCGCCGGCACCATCGCCGGGGTCTCCAGCTTCCAGGTGCACATCGCCGACTTCGACATCGTGACCCCGGGCGACGTCCCGAACCTGCTGGTGGCCATGAACCCGGCGGCGCTGAAGGCGAACATCCGTGACGTCCCGCCGGGCGCCGCGATCATCGCGAACACCGACGCGTTCGAGCCCCGCAACCTCGAGAAGGCCGGCTACGTCGGCAACCCGCTCGAGGACGACACGCTCGCCGCGTACCGGGTGTACCCGGTCCCGATGACGAGCATCACGATCGAGGCCACCAAGGAGACCGGTGCGAAGCCCCGTGACGCGGAGCGCTCCAAGAACTTCTTCGCGCTCGGGCTGATCTGCTGGATGTACACCCGGCCGACCGAGCCCGTGCTCACGTGGATCGACGAGAAGTTCTCGTCCAAGCAGCTGGTCCACGACGCCAACGTCGCGGCGTTCAAGGCGGGCTACAACTTCGGCGAGACCGCCGAGCTGTTCGACCACCCCTTCGAGGTAGCGCCCGCGCACCTCCCGCCCGGGCCGGTACCGCAACATCAGCGGCAACGTCGCGCTGGCGTACGGGCTCATCGCCGCCGGCCAGATGGCGAAGCTGCCCATCCTCTACGCGTCGTACCCGATCACGCCGGCGTCGGACATCCTCCACGAGCTCTCGAAGCACAAGAACTTCGGCGTGCGCACGATGCAGGCCGAAGACGAGATCGCGGCGATCGGCGTGGCGATCGGCGGCGCGTTCGCCGGTCAGCTCGGCGTCACGGCGACGAGCGGTCCCGGCGTCGACCTCAAGGCGGAGGCGCTCGGGCTCGCGATCAGCATGGAGCTGCCGCTCGTGCTGGTGGACGTGCAGCGCGGCGGCCCGTCGACCGGCCTGCCCACCAAGACCGAGCAGGCCGACCTGCTGCTCGCGATGTACGGCCGCCACGGTGAGGCACCGCTGCCGATCGTCGCGGCGAAGTCGCCGAGCGACTGCTTCAACGCCGCGTTCGAAGGCGTGCGGCTCGCGCTGAAGTACCGGACCCCGGTCATCGTGCTCACCGACGGCTACCTCGCCAACGGCTCCGAGCCGTGGCGCTTCCCGGACGTCGACGACCTGGCCGACATCTCCGTGCCGTTCGCCGAGGACCTCAACCACGAGCAGTCCGACGGCAGCCGGGACTTCTGGCCGTACCTGCGCGATCCCGAGACGCTGGCCCGGCCGTGGGCCATCCCCGGCACGCCCGGCCTGATGCACCGCCTCGGCGGCATCGAGAAGCAGGACGGCACCGGCAACGTCAACTACGACCCCGTGAACCACGAGAAGATGGTGCACCTCCGCGCCGCGAAGATCGCGGGCATCGCCAACGACATCCCGCTGGTCGAGGTCGACGACGAGACCGGCGACGCGGAGCTGCTCGTCATCGGCTGGGGCAGCACCTGGGGCTCGGTGAAGGCCGCGCTGCGCCGCATCCGGGCCGCGGACAAGAAGGTGGCGTCCGCCCAGCTGATCCACCTGAACCCGTTCCCGCGGAACCTCGGCGAGGTGCTCGCCCGGTACCCGAAGGTGCTCGTCCCGGAGATGAACCTCGGGCCAGCTCTCGAAGCTGCTCCGGGCGGAGTTCCTCGTGGACGCGCAGAGCCTCACCAAGGTGCAGGGACTCCCGTTCCGCGCCGCCGAGATCGAGACCAAGATCCTGGAGATGATCGATGGCTGACCAGGTCGCACTGACCCGCAAGGACTTCTCGTCGGACCAGGAGGTCCGGTGGTGTCCGGGCTGCGGGGACTACTCGGTGCTCACCGCGCTGCAGCTCCTCATGCCCGAGCTCGGGGGCAAGCCCGAGAACCAGGTGTTCGTGAGCGGCATCGGCTGCTCGAGCCGCTTCCCCTACTACATGAACACCTACGGGGTGCACAGCATCCACGGCCGTGCGCCGGCGGTGGCGACGGGCATCGCGGTGGCCCGGCCCGATCTCGACGTCTGGGTCGTCACCGGCGACGGCGACGGGCTCTCGATCGGCGGCAACCACCTCATCCACGCGCTGCGCCGGAACGTGAACTTCACGATCCTGCTGTTCAACAACCAGATCTACGGCCTCACCAAGGGCCAGTACTCGCCGACGAGCGAGCTCGGGAAGGTCACCAAGAGCTCGCCGTTCGGGTCGCTCGACCACCCGTTCAACCCGCTCGCGCTCGCGCTCGGTGCCGAGGCCACGTTCGTCGCCCGCACCCACGACATGGACCGCAAGCACATGCAGGAGGTGTTCCGGCGGGCGCACGAGCACAAGGGCGCGGCGTTCGTCGAGATCTACCAGAACTGCAACGTGTTCAACGACGGTGCCTTCTCGGCGATCCTCACCAAGGACAACCGGCCCGAGATGCTGATCGAGCTGCACCACGGCGAGCCGATCCGGTTCGGCGCGGACAAGGACAAGGGCGTGCGGCTCAACAAGTACGGCGAGGCCGAGATCGTCGACATCGCCGACGTGGGGGAGGACGCGGTCCTCGTCCACGACGAGCACCGCACCGACCCGACGGTGGCCTTCGCCCTGTCCCGGCTGGCCGACCACCCGATCGTGCCGACGCCCGTCGGCGTGTTCCGGGCGGTCCAGCGGCCGAGCTACGAGTCCGAGGTCCAGCTCCAGCTCGCGGCCGCCCAGGAGCAGCGTGGCCCGGGGGACCTGCGCACGCTGATCGGCGGACCCGAGCGTCTGGGACGTGGCCTGACCCGTGCACGTCGGGCGCGCTGTCAGAGCGGGCGGTACACGAGCCCGCTGCGCGGCTTCGGCGCGAAGTACGTCGTCTTCTGGGGCATGCGCACGCCCGCGAGCGCCGCGGCGCGGATCTGCTCGACGGTGACTGGCGGCAGCAGGATCGCCGCGTCGGCTCGCACCCTTGCCGACGAGCGCGGCGACGGTCTGCGCATCGGCCCGGAAGCTGATCTCGGCGTCCGACGAGCGCGGGCGCGGCGAGCTCGTCGAACCAGGCGGAGGCGACGTCGTGCAGTGCCTCGGGCAGCTCGCGTGACGCGCGCGCCCGGGCGTCGGGATGCGGCGACAGGAGCGCGAGCCCGGATGGCGTCGACGAGTCCGATGCGCGCCCTCGGCGCGGAGACGGCGGTCGAGCTCGTCGACCCGCTCCGGGCTCGACGGGCCGAGGTCCTCGACCGTGAACGCCGGAACCCAGCGCCGCTCGGAGCGCGGCGGGGTCGGGCACCCCGTTGATCAGCCGGTGGATCGGCTGGACCCAGAGCTGGTCGTCGGCCAGCTCGACGACCAGGCACATCACCCGACCGTCGTCCTCGGTGGCGCGGCCGGCCGCGGTCCGCTCGTCGCGGTAGGCGATGGCGGTCTCGAACCGGTGATGGCCGTCGGCCAGGACGAGCGGTGCCGAGGCGACGACCCGGCGGATCTCGGCGATCTGGTCCGGCATCGGTGATGAGGGTGAGCGAGTGCGTGCACGCCGAGGTCGTCGGTGGTCACCGCGACGGGCTCGGCCGTGCCGACCGGCAGGCCGGCGGCGGGGGTGAGGCCCCAGATCGGGTCGAGGTTCGCCCGGGTGGCCCGGATCAGCGCCAGCCGGTCGCTCTTCGCCTTGGGCATCGTCCGCTCGTGGGGGAGGACGTCGCCCTCGCCCGCGCGGACCGGCAGCTCGAGCGCGCCGATGATGCCGTTGGTGGTCCGGCGGCGCGCCGTGGTCGTCGGTGAACTCCATGCGGTAGCCGTAGAACGCGGGCTCGGCATCGAGCTCCAGCGTGCCGTCCGCGCGCCAGGCGCCGAGGTCGCTCGCCGCGCCCTCGTAGTCGCCCTCGGGCAGCAGCAGCCGCACCGCGTTGTGGGGCGATCGGGCGACGAGCACCGCCCGTTCGTCGTGGTCGATCACGTCATAGGGTGGTGCGGTCACGGCCGCAAGATCGTCGTGGCGATACCGGAGACCACGGAAGGGAAGGAACTCGGGCACTGCGGTGTTCGACTCCCACGTGATGGAACGAGACGGTTCGACGGATTCTGGCACGACGGCGATGAACGAGGCGTACGAGCGGTTCATGGAGGGCCAGGCGCGGCTCTCGTCGAGGGACGCGGCCGGCGCGGTCGAGGCGCTCGAGCGTGCCCGCGATCTGGAGCCCGAGCAGGGCTCGATCCGCGAGGCGCTGGGCCGGGCGTACTTCGGTGCCCGCCGGTATGCCGAAGCCGAGGCCGAGTTCACGAAGGTGGTCGATCTGGACCCGGTGAACGACTACGCGTACTTCGGCATCGGCATGTGCGCGATGCGCGCGGGCGACCCCGATCGCGCCCGCGGTCAGCTCAAGCTGGCGACCGTGATGCGTCCGGACTCGCAGACGTACCGCGACGCCTTGGAGCTCGTCAGCGAGTGACGGTCGTCGTTCTCGATCTCGACGGCGTGCTGTGGCGCGGCGACGAGCCGATCCCGGGTTCGCCCGAGGCGGTGCAGGCGCTGCGTGACGGTGGCGCGCGGGTGGCGTTCCTGACCAACAACTCGAGCAACCGGGTCGGCGACTACCTCGAGAAGTTCGCGCGCTTCGGCATCGCCGCCGAGGCGGACGAGGTCCTGACGAGCGCGCAGGCGGCCGCCGAGATGCTGACCGGCTCGCTCAGCCCGGGCGCGACGGTGCTGGCGTGCGCCGGGCCGGGAGTGGTCGAGGCGCTCGAGCTCGCCGGGTTCCGGGTGGTCGATGCCGGCCCGGCGGATGCGGTCGTCGTCGGCTGGCACCGCACGTTCGACTTCGACGGACTGGATCGCGCCGCGCGGGCGGTGCGTGACGGTGCTGCACTCGTCGCGACCAATGCGGACCCGACCTATCCGGGCGCGGATCACGTCCTGCCCGGCGCGGGCTCGATCCTCGCCGCGGTCGTGACCGCGTCCGGGGCCACGCCGGTGGTCGCGGGCAAGCCCCAGCCGCCGACCGCGGCGATGGTGCGCCGTCGGGTGGGCGACCACGGGATCATGGTGGGTGACCGGCCGTCGACCGACGGATCGATGGCCGACGCGCTCGGCTGGCCGTTCGCACTCGTGCTCTCGGGCATTGGCGGAAACGACCCGAGTGAGCCGATCCCGAACCCGCCGCCGGCCTTCGTCGCCGATGACCTGGCGGCGCTCGTGCCCCGGCTGCTCGCGGCGCCGGTCGCCCGATCGTGATCCGGCGCCCCAGACTTGGCGCCCCGGTCCGGCCCGGACGCTTCGAGACGTCGCGGTAGCCTTCGGCACCGGTGGGAGCAGCCCGCCGCGCGCCGTCCGCTCAGAGCTTCGCCCCACCCGAGACCCGCCCAGGGAGTCGCGTCATGCCGCAATCACCCGATTGGAACAAGTATCTGGACGCCGGCGCGGAGTTCGTGGCGATGACCCGGACCCAGGCCCGCAAGCGGGCCAAGGAGCTCGTCGGTACCGGCCAGCTCGCGCAGGAGCAGGTGCAGGGCTTCGTCGACGACCTGGTGGACGAGAGCCGGAAGCGCACCGACGTGCTGCTCGAGATCGTCCGCAAGGAGATCCAGCGCCAGGTGAAGACGCTCGGGATCGCCACCAAGGAGGACCTGGCCAAGCTCGAGACGAAGCTGGCCAAGTCGAGCCGGCAAGCCGGGCTCCGCGCAAGAAGTCCGCCGCGAAGAAGTCCGCCGGCGAAGAAGTCCGGAGCCAAGAAGGGCTCGACCAGAAGGCCGCGCATCGCGAAGAAGGGCGCCGCGAAGCAGTCCGGGGCAAAGAAGTCCGCCAAGAAAGCGGCCTCGAAGGCCGCTTCCTAGCGGTCCCGGGCGGAACTGTGCGCCGCCGCCTCGATGTCGAGCTCGTGCGGCGCGGCCTCGTGAGCAGCCGCACCCGGGCCGCGGAGGCCGTCGAGGAAGGCCGGGTGACCGTGGCCGGAGCCCCGACCCGATCCGTGCCCGTCAGGTCGACGAGCACGAGGCGATCGTGCTCGTCGGGGACCCGCCGCGGTTCGTGTCGCGGGGCGGCGAGAAGCTCGACGCGGCGCTGGAGCGGTTCGCGGTCGACGTCGGCGGGCTGCGGGCGCTCGACGCCGGGTGCCTCGACCGGTGGGTTCACGGACTGCCTGCTCCAGCGGGGAGCGGCGGCGGTGGTCGCGGTGGACGTCGGCCGCGGGCAGCTGGACTGGTCGCTCCGACAAGATGCCCGGGTGATGCTCCTCGAACGGACCAACCTCCGCGGCCTCGAGCTTCCCGCGGTCGGCGGCGAGCCCTGCGCGGTCGGCGTCGCCGACCTGTCGTTCATCTCGCTGACGCTGGTCGCGCCGGCGCTGGCCCGGTTGACGACGCCTGACGCCGAGCTGGTCCTGCTCGTCAAGCCGCAGTTCGAGGCCGGTCGGGCCCGGGTCGGCCGCGGTGGGATCGTGCGGGACCCCGAGGTGCACCGGGAGGTGCTCGACGATGTCGTGGACGGGTCTCGCGGGCGCCGGGATCGGCGTCACCGCGGCGATGCCGTCGCCATTGCGCGGTGCCGCGGGCAACGTCGAGTTCCTGTTCCACGCGCGGCAAGGACGCGCCCACCATCACCGCGACCGCGCTCGACGCCGCGGTCGCCGACGCCCACGCCGGAGCCGAGTCGTGAGCGAAGCGCTGCAGGATCGTGGGTCTGGTGCCGCACCGGGACCGTCCGGAGGCGCGCGTCCTCGCGGCGCGGGTGATCCAGTGGTTCCAGCACCGCGGGGTGGAGGTGCGGATCCCCGAGTCCGACGCGATCGGGCTCGAGGCGGTCGCGGTGCCGGTCGACGGAGTTCGCGGACGGTCTCGACCTCGCACTTTCCCTCGGCGGCGACGGCACGATGCTGCGCACGGTCGACCTGGTCTACAACGCGGGCGTGCCAGTGCTCGGCGTCAATGTCGGCCAGCTCGGCTACCTCGCCGAGATCGAGCCCGACGACCTCGAGCCCGTGCTCGAGAAGCTGCTGGCCGGCGACTACGCGGTCGCGGACCGGATGATGCTCGCGGTCACGGTCGAGTCGGCAGGGCGACGCCGCCGGACGCTGGTGGGCACTGAACGAAGCGGTGCTGGAGAAGCCGCACCCGGGGCGACTGGTCCGCCTGGACGTCGCGATCAACGGCGCGGTGTTCACGTCGTATGCAGCAGACGGTGTCATCGTCGCGACGCCGACCGGCTCGACCGCGTACTCGTTCTCGGCCCGCGGTCCGATCGTGTCGCCCCGCGTGCGCTGCCTGCTCCTCACTCCGGTCTCGCCGCACATGCTCTTCGACCGCTCGCTGGTGCTCGACGCCGACGAGGAGCTCACCCTGACCGTCACCGACGACCGGACGGTGCTGCTCACGATCGACGGTCGCGCTCGCGGTGTCCTCGCCACCGGCGACACCGTGCGTTGCACCGGCGGACCGCGCCCGGCCCGTCTCGTCACTTTCGGGCCGCGCGACTTCCACCAGATCCTCAAGGCCAAGTTCGGCCTGGCGGACCGGTAGGCGGCGATGCTGATCGAGTTGCGCATCGCCGACCTCGGCATCATCGAGGAGATCCAGGTCGTCCTGGTCGAGGAGGGCCTCACCGTCATCACGGGGGAGACCGGGGCCGGCAAGACGCTGGTGGTCGAGGCGCTCGAGCTGTTCGCCGGCACCCGCGCCGACACGTCGTTGGTGCGACCGGGCGCGGTCGAGGCCCGCGTCGAGGGCCGCTTCGAGGACCCGCTCACCGGCGAGGAGGTCGTCGTCGCACGCGTCGTGCCGGCTCGACGGCCGGAGCCGCGCGTACATCGACGGTCGGCTCGCCACCGTGACCGAGCTCGCCGATCTCGGCGCCCGGTTGATCGACCTGCACGGCCAGCACGCGCACCAGAGCCTGCTCGCGCCGGCGATGCAGCGTGCGGTGCTCGATACGTTCGCCGGACCGCCGGCGCTCGAGGCGCGCGCCGACTACCAGGCCGCCCGGACGGAGCTGAGGGCCATCGAGGCGGCGATGCAGGGCCTCGGTGGCGACGAGCGCGCCCGGGCCCGCGAGATCTCGCTGCTCGAGTACCAGGTCGCGGAGATCGACGCCGCGTCGCTCGACGATCCCGACGAGGGCGCGACGCGCGAGGCCGAAGAGGACGCGCTGGCAGGTGCGGCCGAGGACCGCGAGGCGCTCATGGTCGCGCACGACGCCGTCGGCGGGCGCGCGGTCGACGCGGTCGGGGATCGCGGCCGACGCGCTCGCCATACGCTCGGGGTCTACACGGAGCTGACCGAGCGGGTGCGCGCGCTGCAGGCCGAGCTCGCTGAAGCTGCGCACGACCTGCGCGTCGCGTCCGAAGCCGTAGTCGAGGATCCCGAGCGGCTCGAAGCGGTACGGGAGCGCCGCAAGCTGCTGCGCGACTTGCAACGCAAGTACGGCGAGACCCTGGCCGAGGTGCTGGAGCACCGCGACGTTGCCGCCGACACAGCTCGCGGAGCTTGCCCGCCACGAGGCGCGCACGGCGGAGCTCGAAGCAGATCGGAACGCGGGTCGAGGCCGTCGCGAAGGAGGCCGCCGGCCCGGCTGCACGCCGCCCGGACCGAGGCAGCCGGTGTGCTCGCCGAGGCGGTGGAGGACCGGCTGCGCCGGCTCGCGATGCCGAACGCGAAGCACGCGGTGGTGGTCGAAGCGGCCGAACCCGGCGAAGACGGTGCGGATCGGGTCGTGTTCCTGCTGGCGGCGAACGCGGGTGAGGCCGCGCAGCCGCTCGCCAAGGTGGCGTCGGGCGGCGAGCTGTCCCGGGCGATGCTCGCGCTCCGCGTCGCCCTCGCCGAGCGGGGTGGTCGCGGCCGGGGCCCGGTGCTGGTGTTCGACGAGGTCGACGCAGGCATCGGCGGCGAGGCCGGTGCCGCGGTGGGTCGTGAGCTGGCCGCGCTGGCGCAGAGTGCCCAGGTACTGTGCATCACCCACCTCGCCCAGGTCGCGGCCTGTGCGGATGCCCAGGTCGTCGTCCGAAAGGCCGAGGACCGGGGCCGGACCGTCGCAACCGCACGGCCGGTGCTGAGCGAGGATCGGGTGGCGGAGCTCTCACGCATGCTCGCGGGGGTCGAGGACTCCGCCCACGCCCGTCGACACGCGGAGGAGCTCTTGAGCGAGGCGACCAGGAGCGCACGCTGATGGCGCGCCGACTCGGCCGCCGTCGGGGGAAGGAAGCCGCGGACTCCGTGGCGGGCCCGGCGCGGGTCGACGAGCGCACGAAGGACCTCTCCCGGCGCATGCAGCCGGGAGACATCGCGGTGATCAACCACACCGACATCGACCGCGTCGCCGCGGAGAACGTGATCGCGCACGGTGCGGCCGCGGTGATCAACGGTGGCGTCTCGATCTCGGGCCGGTACCCGAACGGCGGGCCGATCCGCATCGTCGAGGCGGGGCTCCCGTTGATCGACGACGTCGGTCCCGAGATCCTCGAGCGGATCAGCGAGGGCGACGAGCTGCGGATCGTCGGGGGCTGAGGTGTGGCGGGGCGACGAGCTCGTCGTCACCGGGACCTTGCTCGACGCCGAGACCATCGAAGCCGCGATGGAATCCGCGCGTGGGAACATCGGCGCAGAGCTCGAGAAGTTCGCGGAGAACACGCTCGAGTACATCCAGCGCGAAGCGAAGCTGACCTTCGAGCCGATCGCGCTGCCGCCATTGCAGCACGGAGATCAAGGGGCGGCACGCGCTGGTCGTCGTGCGCGGGCACGACTACCGCAGCGACCTCGCGGCGCTGAAGCCGTATCTGCGCGAGTACCAGCCGGTGATGATCGGCGTCGACGGTGGTGCCGACGCGTCTGCTCGAGATCGGCTTCAAGCCGGACATCATCATCGGCGACTTCGACTCCGTGTCCGACCGCGCGCTGCGCTGCGGGGCCGAGCTGATCCACCACGTCCACCTCGACGGCCGGGCCCCGGGCGCGAGAACCTGCTCGAGTGGGGAGTGCCGTACGAGGAGTTCGTGATCGACGGGACGAGCGAGGACGTCGCGATGCTGCTGGCCTACGAAGCCGGCGCGCAGCTGATCGTCGCGGTGGGCACGCACGCCACGATGGTCGAGTTCCTCGACAAGGGCCGGAAGGGCATGTCCTCGACGTTCCTCACCCGGCTGCGGCTCGGTCCGATGCTCGTCGACGCGAAGGGCGTGAGCCGGCTCTACGAAGGGCGGGTCCGCCGGCGCGGACATGGTTGCCCTCATCGTCTCCGCCCTCCTCGCCGTCGTCGTGATCAGCGTGGTGGCCGAACCGATCCACGTCTTCTTCGACGGGATCCGCGTCACGCTCAAAGACCTCTGGTACTCCGTCACCGGCGACTGACCCTGATTCCTCGCACTGGATTGATGCCTGACCCATGATCAACTTCCGCTTTCACATCGCGTCACTGATCGCGGTGTTCCTGGCGTTGGCGGTCGGGCGTCGTCATGGGCTCGACGGTCATCGACCGCGCGATCGTCGACGGCCTGCGCGACCGCATCAACACGGCGGAGAAGAACTCCAACGACGTCCGCTCCGAGAACTCACAAGCTCGAAGACGCAGCTCGACCAGCTGAACAACTACGCGGAGCAGTCCGCGCCGTGGGCGGTCGAGGCGCAGCTGACGGATCAGCCGGTGGCGATGATCGCCGAGCGCGGCGTGGACGAGGACGTGGTCAAGGCCCAGGCGCAGCTGTTGCGCGACGCCGGTGGTCGGGTGCCCGGGATCCTGTGGCTCGAGACCCCGTGGAACCTCGGCGGCGACGGCAAGAGCGCCGACGCGCTCCGCAGCGCGCTCGGCGTGAACACGCGCGCCGACAAGGCGTTGCGCACCGAGGCGATCAACGCGCTGCTCGCGGCGGCTGGCCCAGGGTGCCGCGCTGGCGGGGGAGTCCGACGTGTTCGACGCGCTCGCCAAGGCCGGCTTCGTCACGCTCGAGGGGGTCGGCAACGAGGACGTCAGCGCGCACGAGCTTTCCCGGTGCCGGCGCCCGAGCGTTCCTGGTCGGTGGGCCCGAGAGCACGATCACCGCGAGTGGAACGACCGTCGAGCTGACCCAGGCGCTGGTCGCGACGAAGGCGCTCACCGCGGTGGGTGAGATCGACCCGGACGACGTGACGAACCGCGGCACGTGGCTCGCCCCGATCCGCAACGACGATCAGCTGAAGACGCCAGGTCTCCACGATCGACGACGTCGACCTCGTGCAGGGTCGCGTTGCGAGCCACGCTGGCGCTCGCGGTGCTGGCCCGTGGTGTCGTGGGTGCGTACGGGATCGGCGCGGGCGCCGCAGTCGACCGTGCCGGCGATCCCCGCGGCGCGTTGACGCATCCCGGCGCCACTGCCGGACCCGAGCCAGACTGAGCCCGCGTGGGCGTATTGATCGGATGGGTCGTCGGGTTTCTCGCGGTGCGCTTCGTGCTCCTCGCGGGCCACGACATGCTCCACGTCCCGGCGCTCGAACGCCTGAACTACCGGGGCCGCAAGCTCGTGACGGCCGGTGGCCTCTACCTCGTCATGGCCGTGCTCATCATCGAGGCCGGCCGCGCCGCGCTCGGGCGGATTCGAGATCGGTGATCCTCCGGGCCTGAACCCGGCCCGACCGCTCGTGCTGTTCGCGGCGTTCGGGTTCGGGCTGCTCGGGTTCATGGACGACATGCTCGGCAGCGAGGACCGCGGGTTCAAGGGCCACGTGCGCGCGCTGTCGCAGGGCCGGCTCACGTCCGGCATGTTGAAGCTCATCGGTGGCGCGGCGATCGCGCTCGTCCTCGCGTCCGCGCCCGGGTTCGTGACCGGGCAAGCGGCTGCTGGCCGACGCGCTGCTCATCGCGCTGGCCGCGAACCTGGGGAACCTGCTCGACCGGGCGCCGGGCCGGGTGATCAAGTGCTCGCTCCTGGCGTACGTCCCGATCGCGATCGTCGCAGGCGCCGGCGCGGTGGGCATCGCGGTCGCGCCGTTGATGGGCGCCACCGTCGGGATCCTGCCGGAGGACCTCCACGAGCGCCTGATGCTCGGGGACACGGGCGCGAACGTGCTCGGCGGGATCCTCGGCCTCGTCGTGGTGCTCGAGTGCGATCGCACGACGCGCAACATCGTGCTGGTCGTGCTGGTCGTCGCTGAACCTCGCGTCCGAGTTCGTGTCGTACAGCGCGGTGATCGAGAAGGTGCCGCCGCTTGCGCTGGCTCGATCAGCTGGGCGGAGGCGGGTGCCGCCGCCTACTGACGCGGCGGCCGGCACCGGGGTCTGATCCAGACCGTGTGCTCGTGGTGCGGGCCGCCGAGCGCGACCCGGTAGCCCGAGCGCTCGAGCGCGTGATGGAGCCCGCGGAACGATCCGAACCGGACGTCCGCTACCTGCACGACCGCGCAGACCTCGGGTCGTTGCGCAGCCTTGACGACGATGCGCTGGTCGATCCGGAGGCCGGGCGGTGCGAGTCGATGCGCAGGATCGAGACGTCGACGAACCGGTCGGGGGTGCGCTTCCCGGCTCGCCACACGAGCCCGGGGTCGTCACTGATCACCTGGGCCCCGGGCGGGAGGCTGCTCGCAGGATGTGGACGATCTGCGCGCTCTGTCACCGGTGTAGTCCTGTGGCCAGAGCAGCTCGGAGAGGTGCGCGACGTGCCACGGCATCACCACGAGCGCGGCCGACCGCGATCGCAGTCGCGATGCGGCGCGTCGTCGCCGCCGCACCGACGAGCAGCGCGGCCGCGGGTACGACGTGGGCGAGGTGGTTGCGCCACATCGGTGCTTCGAGCAGCAGGACCGCAAGGCTGAGGAACAGCCAGACGACGATCGGGCTCGAGACCGCCCGTGAGCCGCGCGAGGAGCGTCGGTGTGTGCTCGCGGCTCGGCTTCCGCGACCGGCGCCGGACGATCAGCGCCGCGACGACCGCGACGAGTCCCGCCGCGAGCAGTGGTGCGTCGCGCTCGAGGAGCGTGCGCATGGTCTTCGTGCGCGTTGGCCCCGATCTCGCGGTGCTGCGCCTGGTCGGTGTGGTACGCCACCGACTGGTCGTAGACCCGCTGGAGGCCCCACGGCACGGCGACCAGGAAGCTGACCGCGAGCGCGATGGCCGGGACCGTCAGGATGTCGCGGATGCGCCGCCGGTCGATCACGATCAGGCCGGCGGCGAGCAGCGCCGGGAGCTCGAGCAGGCTCTTCACCGAGAACGCCGCGCCGGCGAGCACGCCGATCGCGACGATCTTGCCGACCGAGGGCTTGCGCCGGTACGCCAATGCGACGGCCACGCGACGCCCGTCGCGAACGCCTCACCCAGCCCGTCGCTCGTCAGCGGCCCGGTGGTCCACAGCACCGAGCCGCTCACCGCGACGAGCGCCGCGGCGAGCAGCGCGCCGGCACGCGTCGTCATCTCGCGGCCCGCGCAGTACACCGCGATGGCGAGGGCCACGCCCGAGAGCACGGCGATGGTGCGGGGGGAATCGATGGTGCGACCCGGTCAGGAGGTCGCCGAGCCACGCCATCGGCAGGAAGAGCGGCCCCTGGCTCGAGAACACCTCGCGGAAGGGCAGGCCGCCCGGCACGCATCGCGAGCACCGACTCCGCGAACTGGCCGTCGTCGAAGCCCAGCTGCTGGAACGACAGGAACGCGGGGACCCGCAGCAGCAACGCGCCGATCCCGACGAGGACGACGTCGAGGGTGCGGGCGCTTACGCGGCCGCGGTGCAGTGTGGTCTGACCCACAGTCCTCTCCCGTGCCCGAAGTCCTCGGTCTGCTCGTAGCCGAGATCGACGAGGCCCTCGGGCAGCGCGGTGAAGCTCCCGAACCGCGCCGGCGCCCAGATGACGACCGCGCACTCACGCGGGTCGGCCGCGGCCTCCAGCAGCCGCTGCTCGTCGTACGCGTCCTCCTTGACCGGCAGGCCGATGCGCAGCACCGACGGGTCGACGAAGAACGGATCCGTGCCCTTGCCCGCGCGCCAGATCAGGCCGGGCTCGTCGCTCAGCGACCCACGCGCCGTCCGGCAGCTTCCGCAGCGCGTCGACGACCGTCGCCGCGTCGCCCGAGTAGTCCTTCGGCGACGAGCAGCGGACGCAGCTGGTACGCCTGGTAGGGCACCGTGATGATCGCGGTGATGACCACGGCCCGCCACGACGGCCGGAACCGTGCGACCAGGAGCGAGAGCGGCGCGACGAGCGCGGCCAGGTGGTTGCGGAACATCGGGTTCTGGGCGAGCAGGACGATCACGACGATCCCCGCCCACCACCACAAGATCCGCTCCCGCCGAACAGATCGCTCGAGGACCGGAGCCCGCTGCGCCGGCTCGGCCGGCTCCGTCGAGCTGTCGCAGCGAACGACCGCCCGTCGCCGCCCGCCATCTCCAGCTGCCCGCTCGGCGACGGGAGATCTTCGGAAGAGCACGGTCACCAGGCCGACGGCGCCGATGGCGATGAGGGTGAGGCTGCGCTCCCAGTACGTCGTGACCAGCTTGTTCACGTTCTTCAGCGGCTCGCGCCGCCCGTCTTCGCCAGGTGGTACTTGATCGAGTTGAGGTAGACGTCGTTGAAGCCCCACGGTGCGGAGACGAGGAGCAGCACGATCACGGCGCCGACGGGGGCGATGACCGCGTCGAGGATCCGGCGGCGGGACGCGATCAGGAGCCACGCGGTGATCAGCGCCGGCGTCACGAGCAGGTTCTTTACCGAGAACGCGCTCCCGGCGAGCACCGCGACCGTGATCGGCGAGCACGGTGGACGGCCGGCGCCGGTAGACCAGTCGCGACCGCGACGGCGGAGACGGAGATCGCGGCGCCGACGCCGTCGCTGGTCAGCGGGCCGGTGGTCCAGAGCAGGACGCCGCTCGAGCCCGCGAGCGCGGCGGCGAGGATCGCCCGGCCCCGGTCCATGAGCTCGCGGCCGCAGAAGTACACCGCGACCGTCGTGACGGCGCCGGCGAGCACCGCGAGCAGCCGCGGCGCGTCGAGCGTCTGGAACCCGGCGAGGTCCGCGAGGTGCACCAACGGGAGGAACAGCGGGCCCTGCGACGAGAAGATGTCGCGGAACGGGTCGTAGCCCTGGCGCATCGCGATCGCCGCGATGCCGTAACCACCGTCGTCGTAGCCGAGCTGGGTCGGCGCGAAGTACGCGGGGATCCGCAGCAGGATCGCGCCGAGCGCGAGCAGCGTGACGTCGATCCAACGCGAGCGTCGGGCCCCGTTTCGCACCGCCTGGGAGGGCCCCGTCTCAGTGGTGATCACTGTGCTCCAGGATGGCCGGTGGACGGGGGCGCGCATGGTACCGTCGACTTCCCGAGAGCAGCGCGCGGTGTTCCGTCGCGCCGACGATCGGACGAGCGGAGGCATGGGGTTGGCGAAGCACATCTTCGTGACCGGTGGAGTGGCGTCGAGCTTGGGCAAGGGCCTCACGGCCTCGTCGCTCGGACGGCTGCTCAAGAGCCGGGGCTTGCGAGTCACACTGCAGAAGCTCGACCCCTACATCAACGTCGATCCCGGGACGATGAACCCCTTCCAGCACGGAGAGGTGTTCGTCACCGACGACGGCGGCGAGACGGACCTCGACCTCGGTCACTACGAGCGCTTCGTCGACGTGCCCGTTGAACCGCAAGAGCAACGCGACGACCGGCTCGATCTACCAGGCGGTCCTCGCGAAGGAGCGTCACGGCGCGTACCTCGGTGAGACGGTGCAGGTCATCCCGCACATCACCAACGAGATCAAGGACCGGATCGTCTCGCTCGCCGCCGAGGACGTCGACGTGGTGATCACCGAGGTCGGCGGCACGGTCGGCGACATCGAGATCCTCCCGTTCCTCGAGGCGATCCGGCAGTTCCGCAAGGACGTCGGCCGGGAGAACGTCTTCTACATCCACGTCACGCTGGTGCCGTTCATCGGCCCGTCGGGCGAGCAGAAGACCAAGCCCACGCAGCACTCGGTCACCGAGCTGCGGAGCCGGGGCATCCAGCCGGACGCGATCGTCTGCCGCTCGGACCGCCCGATCCCGACCCGGCTCAAGGAGAAGATCAGCCAGCTCTGCGACGTCCCCGAGGAGGGGATCGTCTCGGCGGTCGACGCGGACACGCTCTACGAGATCCCGCTGGTCCTCCACGACGAGGGCCTCGACGGCTACGTGTGCCGGGTCCTGCACCTCGAGGAGCACGAGCCCGACCTCACGGAGTGGAAGGGGCTCGTCGACCGCGTGCGCAGCGCCGACTTCGACGTGCGCATCGGGCTCGTCGGCAAGTACATCAACCTGCCCGACGCGTACCTCTCGGTCGCCGAGGCGCTGCGCCACGGTGGCTACGCGTGCGGTGCGCGGGTGCAGATCGACTGGATCGCCTCGGACGACACCGAAGGGCTGCTCGCCGAAGGCCGGCTCCGCGACCTGGACGGCATCGTGATCCCCGGCGGCTTCGGCTTCCGCGGCATCGAGGGCAAGATCGCCGCGGCCGGCTTCGCCCGGCTCCAGGACGTCCCGTTCCTCGGGCTGTGCCTCGGGCTGCACTGCGCCACGATCGAGTTCGCGCGTGACGCGTGCGGGCTCGCCGGCGCGAACTCGAGCGAGTTCGACCCGCACTCGCCGCACCCGGTGATCGATCTCATGGACGAGCAGCGCGAGGTCGTCGACAAGGGCGGCACGATGCGCCTCGGCGCGTACCCCGCGAAGCTGATGCCCGGCTCGATCGTGCGCGCCGCGTACGGCGAAGAGGTCGTCTACGAGCGGCACCGTCACCGCTACGAGGTGAACAACAGCTACCGGCGCCGGCTCGAGGAGTCGGGCCTGGTCTGCTCGGGCACCTCGCCCGACGACCGGCTGGTCGAGTTCATCGAGCTGCCGACGTCGATGCACCCGTTCTTCGTGGCGACCCAGGCCCACCCGGAGTTCAAGAGCCGTCCGGACCGGCCGCACCCGCTGTTCGCGGCGTTCGTGCTCGGCGGCGCGGGCCCGGGCGGAAGGGCGCATGCCGCGCCTGCCGCTCATGGCCGAGCCCGTCGACGTCTCGTGACCCCGCAGCCACCGCTGAGCGTGCCCGAGTTCCGCGTCCTGGGGTCCGAAGTCGTCGCGGAAGTCGGCTTCCTCAGCATCAGCGAGCAGCGGATCAAGGCGCCGGACGCCGAGGAGTTCACCCGCGTCGTCGTGCACCATCCGGGCGCGGTCGTCGTGGTCCCGGTCGACGGCGACGACGTGCTGCTCGTGCGCCAGTACCGCGCCGCGGTCGGCGACAACCTGCTCGAGGTGCCCGGCGGGCAAGCGCGACGTGGACGGTGAGCCGCCCGAGGAGACCGCCCGCCGCGAGCTCGAGGAGGAGATCGGCTACCGGCCGGGCCGGCTGGTGAAGCTCGCCGAGTTCTACAACACGCCCGGATTCTGCGACGAGTACACCCACCTGTTCCTCGCGCTCGATCTCGAGGACCTCGGCGGCAACGACGCCGTCGGGCCCGGAGGAGCGGGCGATGACGCTCGAGCGGGTCCCGCTCGTCGAGCTTCGACGAGCTGATGGCGTCGGGCGAGCTGCGCGACGCCAAGAGCATCATCGGCTGGACGCTGGCCCGCCGGTACCTCGATGCCGGATCGTGACGAGCTCGCGCTCCTGCTCGACGAGCACGACAGCTGGCTCGCGGTCGAGCGCGGCCTCGCGGCCAACTCGCTCTCCGCGTACCGACGCGACCTCCGCCGCTACGCCGAGTACCTCCGCAGCCACGGGCTGAGCGACGCCGCGCTCGTCGACGAGTCCACGGTCTCGGCCTACGTCGACCACCTCAAGCGGGCCCGCGACGAGGACGGCAACCCGAGGTACGCGCCCTCCTCGATCGCCCGCGCGCTCGTCGCGGTGCGGTCGTTCCACCGCTTCTGCCTCGAAGAGGGCTTCGTCGACGAGGACCCGAGCGAGGAGGTCGGGCGCGCCGCGGGTGCCGCAGGGGATCCCGAAGGCGCTCACCGAGGACGAGGTCGAGGCGCTGCTCGGCGCGGTCGATCGGTGACGACCCGCGGGCGCTGCGCGACCGGGCGATCCTCGAGACGCTCTACGCGACCGGCGTCCGCATCAGCGAGCTCGTCGGGTCTCGACCGGCGGGACCTGGACTTCGAGGGCGCGCTGGTGCGGGTGGTGGGCAAGGGCGACAAGGAGCGGGTGGTGCCGATCGGCCGATCGGCGCGCGGCGCGCTCGAGGACTACCTCGAGCGGGGACGGCCGGCGCTCGAGCGCCCGGTCGACCCGCGAGCCGGGTCCCGGGGGACCCGGTGCTGCTCAACGCCCGGGGCGGGCGCCTCACCCGCCAGGGGTGCTGGAAGATCGTGACGACCGCGGGCGACCGGGTCGGGCTGCACGGCCGGCTGTCGCCCCACGTGCTGCGCCACTCCTGCGCGACCCACATGCTCGATCACGGCGCGGACATCCGGGTGGTCCAGGAGCTGCTCGGCCACGCGAGCCTCTCGACCACCCAGGTGTACACGAAGGTGTCGCCCGAGCGGCTCCGGGCGGTCTACGAGCTCGCCCACCCCCGGGCCCGGATCGGTGCTGGTCAGCGGTAGGCTGTCGGCGATGGCGGAGACGACCGAGACGGCGCGGCGCGACCAGCTCACGGCGGAGCACGAGCACCTGATGGCCCAGCTCAGCGCCATCGGTCGGGCCCCGAGAGACGTCGTGTCGGGCAGCCCGGCGGACCGTGAGGGCGGCGAGCTCGAGTTCGACGAGGGCTTCGCCGACTCGGGCCAGGTGACCGCGGAGCGTGGTGAGGTCGACGCGCTCGCGACCAGCCTGCTCGAGGCCCTGCACGACGTGGACGACGCGCTCGCGAAGATCGAGCACGACACCTACGGGACCTGCGAGTCCTGTGGCCAGCAGATCGCGGAGGCCCGGCTCGAGGCGATGCCGTCGGCCCGGTTCTGCATGGCCTGCGCGTCGGCACCCCGGTAGCCGGATTGGGCCTTCAGACCTCGGTCATCTACTTCAGCTGCCTGGTCGTCGCGGTCATCCTCCACGAGATCAGCCACGGCGTCGTCGCGCTCTGGTTCGGTGACGACACCGCCAAGAAGGCGGGCCGGCTCACGCTGAACCCGATCCCGCACCTGGACCCGTTCGGATCGATCATCCTCCCGGCGTTCGGCGCGATCACCGGCATCCCGGTCATCGCGTGGGCCAAGCCGGTGCCGGTGAACCCGAACCGGCTCCGCAACCCGCGCCGGGACATGCTCTGGGTCGGGTCTGGTCGGGCCGTTCACGAACTTCGTGCTGATGGCGATCGGCGCGGTCGTTGCGCGGTACATCTTCGACCGCATCACCATCCTGCCGACGGACACCTTGCTCGACCTGCCGCTGACGTTCCAGATCGCGTACTACTTCGCCCTGACCAACCTGTTCCTCGGGATCTTCAACCTGCTGCCGATCCCCCCGCTCGACGGCTCGTCGCTGCTCGAGCGGATCCTCCCCGACGAGTGGCTCCCGCACTGGTACCGGTTCCGGCCGTACGGCATGCTCCTGCTGTTCGCGCTGATCTTCTTCACCCCGATCCTGAGCAAGATCATCGATCCGTTCCAGCAGGACCTCTTCCGCTTCATCGTGCGATGAACCTCCTCCACCTCACCCGCCGCTTCCTCGGTGCGCTCCGTCCCGGGCCCGCCTCCCGTGCAGGACGAGGCGTGGGCCGGCGAGGTGCTCGCGCCCGAGGAGCTCCTGCTCTTCCGGCGCCTGCCCAACCACGACCGGCGCCACGCGCTGCAGGTCGCCCACCGCGCGCAGGTTGCGCTCGGACCGTCGCGCGACGAGTCCCGCTGGCTCGCCGCCGCGATGCTGCACGACGTCGGCAAGTACGACGCGGGCCTCTCGGTCGCCGGCCGCGCGATCGCCACGGTCGCCGTGCTCGGACCGTCGGGCGCGGTCCGGGTGCAGCGCTGGCTGACCGGGCGGGGCTGGCGGTACCGGATCGCGCTGTACGCACGCCACGGCGAGCTCGGGGCGGACCAGATCCGGCGCGCGGGTGGTCGTGAGGAGGCCGCGGTCTGGTCCGAGGCGCATCACCACCCCGAGACGTGGACCCGGATTCCGATCCCGCAGGACGTCGCGGCGATCCTCGACGCGGCCGACCAGGTCTGAGGTCAGCGGAAGTAGTCGACCACGGCGTCGGAGGCGAAGTGGTTGTGGACGGCCTGGGCGGGGAGCGACACGGCCCAGGTGACCATCCCGGCGATGGGGTTGACGAACGCGATCGGGATCGAGAGCACGAAGAACCCGACCGGGATCAGCGAGGCGACGGTGGCGAAGCTGGCCACTGCCGCGGGCATCGGGTCGCGGTTGAGCCCGGCCCGGTGCGCGTGGAGCATCAGCACCGTCTCCATCGTGGAGATGCCCGCGATGCTGATTGCGTAGAAGCTGACGGCCGCAGCGTTGTCCACGTACTGGCCGAGCAGGAGCGTCGGGTAGGGCAGGAATGCGACGAACCCCAGATAGACCAGGTTCCAGCCCCGCAGGCGGGCGTCGATCGCGGTGAGGCGCGAGAAGAACTCGTGATGCTGGGTCCAGAAGCCTCCGAGGACGGCGAAGGACACGACGAAGCTGATGATCTCCGGGTTCTTGTCCCACAGCGCGTCGAGGAAGTCCTTCGACGATGTCGTGTCGCGGATGACGGGCGCGCCGATGCCCACGACGATCAGGGTGACGGCGATCGCGTAGATCGCGTCACTGAAGAACGCGACCCGGTCGAACTCGAGCTCGTCGCTCGAACGTCGGAACAACCGGGGCACCGAGCTCGGCATCAGCCGTCCGGCAGCAGCAGGCCGGTCGCCTGGCGCACGCGGTCCATCGTCACGGCGGCGATCGCCTCGGCCTTCTCCGCACCCGTCGCGAGGATGCGGGCGACCTCAGCGGGATCGGCCGCGAGCTCCTCGTACCGCTCGCGCACCGGCCGGAGGTACTCGACGAGCGCCTCGGCCACCGCACCTTTGAACGCGCCGTACTGCTGACCCGCGAACTCGGCCTCCGCGTCGTGGACCGTCGTCTCGGTCGCCGACGCGTAGAGCGCGAGCAGGTTCGAGACGCCCGGCTTCTCGTCGGGGTCGAACCGCACCTCGGAGCCGGAGTCGGTGACCGCGGACTTCACCTTCTTGGTGATCGCGGCAGGGGAGTCGAGCACGAGGATCGTCCCCTGGGGCGACTCGGTCGACTTCGACATCTTCGACTCGGGCTGCTGGAGGTCCTTGATGCGGGCCCCGACTCGGGGGATCGTCGCCTTCGGGACGACGAGGGTGCGGCCGAACCGGTGGTTGAAGCGGTTCGCGATGTCCCGGGCGAGCTCGACGTGCTGGGTCTGGTCCTCGCCGACGGGGACCTCGTCGGTGTCGTAGAGGAGGATGTCGGCCGCCATGAGGACCGGGTAGTCGAGCAGGCCGGCGCTCACCGACTCCTGGCCCTGGCCCTTGTCCTTGAACTGGGTCATCCGCCGGAGCTCCCCGTAGGTCGCGACCCCGTTGAGGATCCAGGTGAGCTCGGTGACGAGTGGGACGTGGCTCTGGACGAAGACGATGCAGCGCTGCGGATCGAGCCCGGCGGCGAGCAGGAGCATGGCCAGCCGGCGGCTCTCGGAGCGCAGCTCGGCGGGCTCGTAGGGGACCGTCATGGCGTGGAGGTCGACCACGCAGTAGATGGCGTCGGCCCGCTCCTGGTCCTCGACCCAGCGCCGGACCGCGCCCACGTAGTTGCCGAGGTGCATCTCGCCCGTCGGCTTGATTCCGGAGAAGACACGGGTCATCGGCGAGCGAGGCTAGCCCGGCCGCTGGGTCCGCAGACCGAAGGTTTGGCTCTTGTAACCTGGTGCAGCGATGGCGTACGAGGTGTGCACTCCCGTCTACGAGGGGCCGTTCGACCTCCTGCTCCACCTGATCCTCAAGGAAGAGGTGGAGCTCTGGGAGGTCTCGCTGGCCCAGGTGATCGACGCGTTCCTGGTCGAGATCGACCGCCTCGACCGGCTCGACCTCAACGTGGCCACCGAGTTCCTGCTCATCGCGTCGACGCTGGTCGAGCTGAAGGCCCGCCGGCTCCTGCCGGGCGCGGAGATGAGCGAGCTCGACGAGGAGCTGATGCGGTTCGAGGAGCGGGACCTGCTCCTCGGCCGGCTGCTCGAGTGCAAGACGTTCAAGGACGCGGCCGCGGTGCTCGAAGGCCACCTGCGGGTCGGCAGCCGGTCGGTGCCGCGCACCGCGGGGCCCGAAGAGCCGTTCCGGTCCATGGCGCCGGACCCGCTCGAGCGGGTCACGCTCAAGGCGCTGCTCGCCGCGGCCCAGCGGGGGCTCGCGCCGAAGGTCGATCCGGTCGTCGACACGTTCCACCTCGCCCCGATCCGGGCCAGCGTGCGCGACGCGGCCGAGGCGCTGCTGCTCTCGCTCCCCTACGACCGGCCGATGAGCTTCCGGGACCTGGTCGCCGGGATCGAGGACCGCATCGAGCTGATCGTGCGGTTCCTCGCGGTGCTCGAGCTGTTCAAGCAGGGTGTCGTGGATCTCATGCAGATCCGAGACGTTCGGTGACCTGCAGGTACGCCGGCTCTCCGAAGGGGAACGGATCCTCGACGACGAGAGCCTCGACGACTGGGACGACGTTCCCGCGCCGGTCGGCTGAGGAGTCCTTCCATGGAGGAACGCGTGATCACGGAAGCGCGCCGCGCGGTGGAAGCCGTCGTGATGGCGGCGATCGAGCCGGTCGAGCCCCAGGTGCTGGCCCAGCTGGTCGAGATCCCGGTCAGCGAGGTCGAGGCGCTCTGCACCGAGCTGGCCGAGGAGTACGAGCGCGAGGCGCGCGGCTTCACGCTCGTGCGCGTCGCCGGCGGCTACCGGTTCCAGACCCATCCCGACATGGCTGCCTACGTCGAGCGCTTCGTGCTCGAAGGCCAGACCGCACGCATGTCCGCACCCGCGCTCGAGACGCTGGCGATCGTGGCGTACAAGCAGCCGGTGTCGCGCGCGCAGCTCGCGGCGATCCGCGGCGTGAGCGTCGAGTCGACGCTGAACACGCTCGAGCAGCGCGGCTACGTCGAGGAGGTCGGTCACGACCCCGGTCCGGGTCAGGCGATCCTCTACGGCACGACGCAGCTGTTCCTCGAGCGTCTCGGCCTCGACTCGCTGCGCGACCTGCCGCCGCTCGCCGAGTTCGTGCCCGAGCCGTCGGTCGTCGAGGCGCTCGAGCGCGGGTTGCTGCTGCGCACCGAGCCCGATCCGGAGCCGTCGACGGAGCTGGACGAGGACGAGACCGAAGCGGTCGCGCCCGAAGCCGCCGAGGCGTCGCGACCGGGACGTCTGCCCTCGAGGCCGAGCTGGACGCCGAGGTTGCCGCGGAAGCCGCGCTCGAGACCGGCGCGCACCTGGCGGACGAGGTCGACTGGGGCCGAGGGCCACGTCGAGGCGTCCGACGGTGCAGCGTGGGAGACCGCCACCGCCGCCGGTCGTGAACGGGCCGTTCGGTGCCGCGGCGGTTCGGCGGACGAGGTCGATGTCGACCTCACCGAGCCCGAGGCTTGACCGCCCCGACCGAGGGGGAGCGGCTGCAGAAGGTCCTCGCCCGGGCGGGTCTCGGTTCGCGGCGGGTCTGCGACGACCTGATCGCGGACGGCCGGGTGACGGTCGACGGCGAGGTCGCGATCCTCGGCCGCCGGGTCGACCCCGAGCAGGACCACATCGAGCTCGACGGCGTCCCCGTCGTCACCCAGACCGGGCTCGTCTACTACCTGCTCAACAAGCCGGCGCGAGCGGTCACGACCGCGTACGACCCGGAGGGCCGGCCGACGGTGATCGAGCTGGTGCCGAACGACCCGCGGGTGTTCCCGGTCGGGCGCCTGGACTGGGAGACCGAAGGGCTGCTCGTGCTCACCAACGACGGCGCGCTCACCCAGCGCCTGACCCACCCGAGCCACGGGGTGGAGAAGGAGTACCTGGTCGAGGTCGAGGGGGTGCCGAGCCGCGGCGCGCTGCGCCGCCTGCGAGAGGGCGTCGACCTCGACGACGGCCTCAGCGCACCGGCCGAGGTCCGGCTGGTCCAGTCCCGCGAGGACCACGCGGCCATCGAGATGGTGATCCACGAGGGCCGGAACCGGCAGGTCCGGCGCATGTGCGAGGCGATCGGGCACCCGGTGCGGCGGCTGGTGCGGACCCGGATCGGCCCGCTCGCGGACCGGGAGCTCGCGCCCGGGGCAGTGGCGGGACCTGCGCGCCGACGAGGTCCGGGGGCTGTACGCGGCGTCCGGGTCGGCGGATGGGTAGAAGACCGGAAGTAGCGTGCCGCAGCCGGTATGAGACTCTTGGCCCTGCGCGGCGCGACGACGTGCGACGTGGACTCGCTCGACGAGATCGACCGGAAGACCCAGGGGCTCGTCCGGGAGATGCTGGACCGCAACGAGATCGACCACGAGGACATCGTCAGCATCATCTTCACCGCGACCGACGACCTCCACGCGCAGTTCCCGGCCACCGCGGCGCGGGCGCTCGGGCTCGGCGACGTCCCGTTGATCTGCGCCCGCGAGCTCGGCATCGAAGGCGGGATGCCGCGCGCGATCCGGGTGCTCATGCACCTGTACACCGAGCGCAGCCGGGCCGAGCTCCACCACGTCTACCTCGGCGCGGCGAAGTCCCTTCGAGACGACCTGCCCGAGTAGTGGCCCGTCGGGTCGCGCTCGTGGGAACCGGCCTGATCGGCGGCTCGATCGGCCTGGCGCTGACCCGCGCCGGCGTCGAGGTCCGTGCGTTCGACGCCGACCCGGACCAGGCCGGCGCGGGCGGTCGCGATGGGTGCGGTGGGCGACGTCGCCGGGAGCATCGAGGACGCGGTGCACGGGGCCGACATCGTGATCATCGCGACCCCGGTCGGGACCGTCGCCGAGCTGGTGATCGAGGCGCTCGACGCCGGCGCCGCGGTGGTCACCGACGTCGGATCGGTGAAGGCGCCGATCCTGCGCGAGGTCGAGCGGCGCGCCCCGGACCTCGCGGCGCGCTTCGTCGGCGGCCACCCGATGGCCGGCTCCGAGCAGGACGGGCTCGCGGGCGCGGAGGTCGACCTCTTCGCCGGCGCGACCTGGGTGCTCACGCCGACCGACCGGACCGATCCCGACGCGCACACCGCGGTGCGCAGCCTCGTCGCCGAGCTCGGCGCGGAGATCGTCGAGGTGACGCCCGAGCACCACGACGCGCTGGTCGCGGTGGTGAGCCACGTCCCCCAGCTCGCGGCGACCACGTTGATGGACGTCGCGGCCACGACGGGGGAGGAGCACGCGATCCTGCTGCGCCTCGCGGCCGGCGGGTTCCGCGACATGACCCGGATCGCGGCCGGGCATCCCGGGCATCTGGCCGGACATCTGCATCGCGAACCGTGACGCGATCGTCGCGGGTCTCGACGACTACCTGCGCGCGCTCGCCGTGGTCCGGGGCTTCGTCGCCGCCGGCGACGCCGACGCGCTGCTGCGCGTGCTCGAGCGGGCCCGTTCGGCCCGGCGCAACCTGCCCCGCCGCGCGACCGTCGAAGGCCCGCTGGTCGAGCTGCGGGTCCCGGTGCCCGACCGTCCGGGCGTGCTGGCCGAGATCACGATGCTCGCGGGCCGGCTCGGCGTGAACATCGCGGACCTCGAGATCGCGCACTCGATGGAGGGCGAGGCCGGGGTCATCGTGATGGTCGTGCCCGAAGACGGCGTGGAGGCGTTCGAGTCCGGCCTGGTCGACGTCGGATACCACGTGGCCCGGAGCGCGCTGCCATGACGCTCGCGCCCGGAGCTCGTCGTCCACGGCGGCCGCCCGCTGCGGGGCCGGCTGCGCCTGCCCGGGTGCAAGGGCATCTCGCACCGGGCGCTGCTGTTCGCGGCGCTGGCCGACGGGCGCAGCCGCATCGAGAACCTGGCCGACGGCGAGGACGTGTCGCGCACGGCACGCGCGCTCGAGCAGCTCGGGGTGCGGGTCCGGCTGACCGACCGGGTTGCCGCGATCACCGCGCGCGGAGTCGAGGGCTCTGCGCGAGTCCGGAGTCGGTCATCGACTGCGGCAACTCCGGCACGACGATGCGGATGCTGTGCGGGTCTCGTCGCCGGCCGGCCGTTCCTCTCGATCCTCACCGGCGACGAGTCGCTCTCGCAGCGACCGATGCGCCGGGTCGTCGCGCCGCTGCGGGCGATGGGTGCGCGGCTCGACGGGCGCGCCGACGGCGAGCTCGCGCCGCTGACCGTTCGGGGCGGCGCGCTCGACGGCGTCCGCCACGAGCTCGCGGTGGCGAGCGGCCAGGTGAAGACCGCGCTCGTGCTCGCGGGGCTGCAGGCGAGCGGCGAGACCGAGATCGTCGAGCCCGCGCCGAGCCGGGACCACACCGAGCGGATGCTGGACGCGCTGGGCGCGCCGATCGAGCGGGTCGACGACCGGACGTTGCGGGTGCGCGCCGGTGTCGCCGGCGGCGTTCGAGCTCGCGGTGCCCGGCGACCCGTCGTCGGCCGCGTTCTTCGTGGTCGCGGCGACGATCGTTCCCGGGTCGTCGATCGTGCTCGAGGACGTGAGCCTCAACCCGGCCCGGATCGAGTACCTCGACCTGCTCCGCGAGATGGGCGCGCAGATCGAGGTCGCGGTCACCGAGACCCGGGTGGGCGAGCCGGTCGGGACGATCGCGGTCGAGGCCGCGCCGCTGCACGGCATCGAGATCTCCGGGCACGAGGCGATCATCGACGAGCTGCCGGTCCTCGCGGTCGCCGGCGCGTTCGCCGAGGGCGTCACGACGATCCGCGACGCGGCCGAGATGGCGGTCAAGGAGACGAACCGCATCGGCGCGCTCGAGCAGGAGCTCACCCAGCTCGGCATCGGCGTCGAGACCCACGCCGACGGGCTGACGTCCGGGGCGGCACGCCGAGGGGCGCGACGCTGAAGAGCCACGGCGACCACCGGATCGCGCTGTGCGGTGCGGTCGCCGGGCTCGCCGCGGAGGGCGAGACGACGGTCCGCGGCTGGCCCGCGGTCGCGATCTCGTATCCCGGCTTCGAGGCGGACCTCGCCGGCCTGCTGGAAGGTGACGCACGGATGACCGACCGCGTCGTGGCGATCGACGGCCCGTCGGGCTCGGGGAAGTCCACGGTCGCGCGCGGGGTCGCGTCCGCGCTCGGGCTGCACGTGCTCGACACCGGCGCGATGTACCGGTCGGTCACGCTCGCGGTGCTCACCGCGCGGGTCGACACCGACGAACGCCGAGATGTGCGGGCGGATCGCGCGAGGATGCCGCAGATCGAGCTGGAGGACGAGACGGTGCGGCTCGACGGTCGACGACGTCGAGCGCCGAGATCCGCGGGCCGGAGGTCACCGCGGCGGTCTCGACCGTCGTCGGCCCATCCGCAGGTCCGCCGGCACCTCGTGGCCCGCCAGCGGGCGTGGGTCGAGCAGCACGGCGGCGGGGTGGTCGAGGGTCGCGACATCGGCACCGTCGTCTTCCCCGACGCGCCGGTGAAGGTGTTCCTCACCGCGAGCGACGAGGAGCGGGCGCAGCGCCGCCAACGCGACGAGGTCGCGGCGGAGCGGCCCGACCGAGGTCGCCGAGGTGCAGGAGTCGCTGGCCCGGCGCGACGCGCTGGACTCGGGACGGGCGACGTCGCCGCTGCGGCCGCGCCGACGATGCGTGCCTGATCGACACGACGGGTCGGTCGGTCGACGAGGTCGTGGCCGAGATCGTCGGACGGTTCCGAGCGAAGGTGCCGGAAGCCGACGTGATGCTCTACCGGTTCGCGCGCACGATCGTCCTCGGGCTGTGCCGGGTGGCTCTTCCGGGTGCAGGTCCGGGGCACCGAGAACGTGCCGACGTCGGGGGCGTACATCGTCGCCCCGACCCACCGCTCGAACCTCGACACGCCGTTCGCCGCGTTCGTCACCAAGCGGCGGATCCGGTTCATGGCGAAGCAGGAGCTGTTCAAGCACCCGCTCGGCGCCAAGCTGTTCACCGCGTTGGGCGGCGTGCCGGTCGAGCGCGGCTCACCGAGCTCGCGGGCCGCGCTGAAGGCGACGCAGGCCGCGTTGAAGGCGGGCGAGCCGGTCGCGGTGTTCCCCGAGGGCACGCGGCGCAACGGCCGTGAGGTCAACGACCTGTTCGACGGCACCGCGTACCTGGCGGTGAAGCTCGGCGTGCCGATCGTCCCGGTCGGCATCGGCGGCAGCGAGGAGATCCTCGCGAGCGGCAAGAAGCTGCCGCGGCTCCGAGCGGGTCGCGGTGGTGGTCGGCCCGCCGATCTCCCCGCCGCCGGACGCGACGACGCGCAAGCGCAGCGACCTCGCCGCGATCACCGCCGAGCTCCAGGTCGAGCTCCAGCAGCTCTTCGACGCGGCCATGGCCCTCGTCGACCACTGACCAGGACGCCCACCGTCACCGCGCGTCCCCGGAAGCTACGGGGCGAGGTCGGCGAGGACGGTCGACGCGTCGACGGAGCGGTCGTCGGGCAGCGAGCCGCGGGTCGTCGCCGGCTCCCAGCGTCGCGCCGAGCGCCGGGCGAGCAGGCTGACGAGCGTCGGCAGCAGCTCGCGCAGCTCGCGCGGGGGAGGGAAGTACTCGTCCTCGTCGGTGACGTTGACGAGCTCGACGCCGTCCGTCGGGTGCGAGGTGCTCGATCACCTGCTCGACGAGATCCTCGGGCGCGCTCGCGCCGGCGGTGACGCCGACGACCGACGCGTCACCGAGCGCGGCGAGGTCGAGCTCCTCGGGACCGTCGATCCGCAGCACGATCGGGCAGCCGGCGGTCTTCGCCACCTTGGCCAGCGCGACCGTGTTCGACGAGTTGGCGCTGCCGATGACCACGACCGCGTCGGCCCGGGCCGCGATCTCCGACAGCGCTTCCTGGCGGTTCGTGGTCGCGAAGCAGAGGTCGTTGCGGGTCGCGGTCCAGAGCTCGGGGAACTCCTCCCGGGCCCGGTCCGTGATGCCCTGCCAGTCGTGGAGCGCGAGGGTCGTCTGCGCGAGGAGGGCGACCTTCCGCGGGTCCGCGACCGACTCGAGGACCGCGTCGACGTCCGCCTCGTGCTCGACCAGCCGGATCGACTCGGGGGCGACGGCGAGCGTGCCGACCGCCTCGTCGTGGCCCGCGTGGCCGACGTACAGGATCGTGTAGCCCTTGCCCGCGCGGACCTTGGCCTCGTGGTGGACCTTGGTCACGAGCGGGCACACCGCGTTGACGACGAAGCGCCCCTTGGCCCGGGCGGCTTCGACGACCTCGGGCGCGGACCCGTGGGCCGAGAGCATGAGCGGGACGTTGGCCGGAACCTCGTCGATGTCGTCGACGAAGATCACGCCGAGCGCCTCGAACCGCTCGACCACGAGCCGGTTGTGCACGATCTCGTGGTAGCAGTAGACGGGCGGCTCGAAGATGCGCACCATCCACGCGAGCGCCTTGATCGCCATCTCGACCCCGGCACAGAACCCACGGGGCTGGGCGAGAAGCACCTTCTGCACGGCCACCGGCCAAGGGTAATGCCGGGGCTCGTCGCCCCTAGACTCCACCCATGCCTCCCGCACGTGTTCTTGCTGTCGCGCCCGAGAGCCCGGCGGCGCTCGCCGGCGTGCTGGCGGGCGACGAGGTCCTGGCGCTCAACGGCGAGGATCTGCGCGACGTGATCCGCTACCAGGTGCAGGCGGACGAGCCCGTCGTCGAGGTGGAGCTGCGGCGCGGTGGCCTCGAGCGCCAGGTCCGGGTCGAGAAGTCCGCCGGCGTCCCGCTCGGCCTCGAGCTCGAGAGCGCGGTCTTCGACCGGGTGCGCACCTGCGACAACCACTGCCCGTTCTGCTTCATCTACCAGCTCCCCAAGGGGATGCGGCGCAGCCTGTACCTGAAGGACGACGACTACCGGCTGTCCTTCCTCTACGGGAACTTCACGACGCTGACCCGCTTCACCGAGGCGGATCTCGAGCGGGTCGTCACCGAGGGCCTCGGCCCGCTGTACGTCAGCATCCACGCGACCGATCCCGAGGTGCGCGCCGCACTGCTGCGCAACCGTCGCGGGGCGACGAGCCTGCGTTGGCTCGGCGCGCTGCTCGACGCGGGCGTGACCGGTGCACGGCCAGATCGTCGTGTGTCCCGGGCGTGAACGACGGCGAGGTGCTCGAAGACACGCTGCTCGGCATCCTCGACCGCTTCCCGCGCCTCGAGACCGCGGGCGTCGTCCCGCTCGGAGTCAGTGGCTTCAACCGCGAGCCGGACATGCGGCCGCACACCCGGGCGGAGGCCGAGGCGGTGCTCGACACGATCGGGCGCTGGCAGCAGCGGTACCTCGACGCGCTCGGCCGGCGTCTGGTGTTCGCGGCCGACGAGTACCACCTCATGGCCGGGCGTCCGTTCCCGCGGCTCGACGAGTACGAAGGCATCGCGCAGCACGAGAACGGGATCGGCATGGCGCGCGTCTTCGAGTCCGAGGTGCACGGCGCGCTCGCCGGGCACGACCGGCGCGGAGGAGGCGACCGGGACCCGCTCCGGCTTCTTCGCGTGGGTCGACGGCGCGCCGCCCGAGGGCTACCGCGCGCCGCGGCAGACCAACGGCGGGCTCGCGGTGCGCGACGCGCGCCGCGACGGTGCCCGCGCGCCGATCACGGTCCTCACCGGCACCTACGGCGAGGCGGTGCTCGCCCCGCTGCTGCCCGCGCTCACCGAGCAGGCCGGGACCCGGGTGCGGCTGCTCGCGGTGGAGAACCAGTTCTTCGGCGGCAACATCGGCGTGACCGGCCTGCTGACCGGCGCGGACGTGACCCGCGCGCTCGGGCAGCGTCGATGCGGGCGACCGGGTGCTGATGCCCGACGTCGTGCTGTCGAACGACCAGTTCCTCGACGGCACCTCCGGTCGCCGACCTCCCTCGACCGGTCGAGGTCGTCGGCGACCGACGGCGCCTCCCTCGTGGCGGCGCCTGTGCATGCCGGAGCGAGAAGAGCTCGACACGCGGCATCGCTCCGAAGAGATGGTCGACGGGGTGCCGGTCGCGCGGCTGCCGATCGTCGCGGTCGTGGGCCGGCCGAACGTCGGCAAGTCGACGTTGGTGAACCGGATCGTCGGCCGCCGGGCCACGATCGTCGAGGAGCACCCGGGCGTCACCCGGGACCGCAAGGAGCTCGTCGCCGAGTGGGCCGGCCACAACTTCCGGATCGTCGACACGGGCGGCTGGCTCAAGAGCGACGAGGCGCTGGCGAAGCAGATCACGTACCAGGCCGAGCGGGCGATCGCGCTGGCCGACGTCATCCTCTTCGTCGTGGACGTCACCGTCGGGACGATCGACGAGGACGCGCAGGTGGCCAAGGTCCTGCAGCGCGCGGGCAAGCCGGTGCTGCTGGTCGCGAACAAGGTGGACGACCCGAACCGCGAGAACGACGTGTGGGAGTTCATCAAGCTCGGTCTCGGCGACCCGTACGCGGTCTCCGCGATCCACGGCCGGCAGAGCGGCGACCTGCTCGACGCGCTGGTCGCGGTGCTGCCCGAGGATCTGCCGGTCGAGGCGCCGGTCGACGACGGGACGTTCTCGATCGCGATCGTCGGGCCGCCCGAACGTCGGCAAGTCGACGCTGTTCAACCGGATGGTCGGCGACGACCGCTCGGTCGTGCACGACATGCCCGGCACGACGATGGACACCATCGACACGATCGTCGAGACCCCCGACGGTCCGCTGCGGTTCGTGGACACCGCGGGCATGCGCCGCCAGAGCCGGGTCGAGGAGCAGACCGAGTACACGTCGGTCGTGCGCGCGCTCAACGCGGTGGACCAGGCCGACGCCGCGCTGCTGGTGATCGACGCGTCGCAGGGCGTCGCACATCAGGACCAGCGGCTGGGGGAGC
The DNA here is from genome assembly GCA_963848485.1 of uncultured Acidimicrobiia bacterium. Lineage (GTDB taxonomy): Bacteria > Actinomycetota > Acidimicrobiia > IMCC26256 > JAENVU01 > Chersky-806. The sequence goes on along the minus strand of CAWKDX010000004.1, from coordinate 5,409 downwards.
GCATCGACGCAGCCGGCACCGCGGTCGTCATCGTGCTCAACAAGTGGGACCTCGTTCCGACCGAGGAGCGCGAGCAGGTCGTCGAAGACGTCGCCGACCGGCTCGTCGTTCCTCGGCTACGCGCAGATCCTCAAGCTCTCGGCGCTGACGAAGAAGAACCTCCAGCACGTGCTTCCCGCGCTGCGTGCCGCCGAGGAGGCGTACCACTCGCGGGTCCCGACCGGTGCGCTGAACCGGGCGATCAAGACCGCGCAGGAGCGCCACCCGCCGCCGCTCGACGGTCGGCACCGGCCCCGGATCCTCTACGCGACCCAGGGCGCGATCGACCCGCCCGACGTTCACGCTGTTCACCACCCGGCCGCTCCCGCAGACGTACCTCCGCTACGTGGAGCGCACGATCCGCGAGACGTTCGGTCTCGGCCCGACCCCGGTGAAGATCCGGGTGCGGCGCCGGGGTGAGTGACCGGTCCCCATTAGCCTGACGGAGCGATGTCCAGCTTCCCGGAGACGGTCGAGATCTGCGAGGTGGGCCCGCGCGACGGGCTCCAGAACGAGGATCCGATCCCGGTCGGGCAGCGGGTCCGGCTGATCGACGCGCTGAGCGCGACGGGGCTGCGCCAGATCGAGGCGGTGTCGTTCGTCTCGCCGACGGCGATCCCGCCGATGGCCGGCGCCGAAGAGGTCATGGCGCGGATCCGCCGGGTTCCGGGAGTGACGTACCGCGCCCTGGTCCCGAACGAGCGGGGGGCGGAGCGGGCGATCGCGGCGAACGCCGACGAGCTCGAGATCGTGGTCAGCGCATCGGAGACGCACAACCAGCGGAACGTGCGCCGATCCGTCGACGAGTCGATCGACGGGGCGAAGTCGATCATCGCGATGGCACACGAGGCCGGCATCCCTGTCGACGGGATCGTGTCGACCGCGTTCGGCTGCCCCTACGAGGGCGACATCGAGCCGACCGCGGTCGCGTCGGCCGCGGCGCGGCTGCTGGACGCCGGTGCGGACGGTGTGTCGTTCGGTGACACGACCGGGATGGCGACGCCGAAGCGGGTCGAAGCGTTGCTCGACGAGCTCGACTGGGCCGGGGTCGAGAGTTCGAAGGTCGGGCTGCACTTCCACAACACGCGCGGCACGGGTCTCGCCAACGTCCTCATTGGGCTGACCCGCGGCGTGCGGCGGTTCGACGCGTCGATCGGTGGGCTCGGCGGGTGCCCGTACGCGCCGGGCGCGACGGGGAACGTCCGACCGAGGACCTGGTGCACATGCTCGAAGACATGGAGATCTGCACCGGCGTCGACCTGCACGCGCTGATCGACGTCGCGCACCTGGCCCAGGAGATGGTCGGCCGCGAGCTGCCCGGTCAGGTCATGCGATCCGGGCCTCGCAGCCGGCGCGAAGACGGAGGAGTGGCGTGAGCGCGGAAGAGGTGCGCAAGCACACCGACCGCGCGCTGCAGGGCAACCTCGAGAAGGACCGGGACAAGCTCGCGGGCCAGAACAAGCGGTTCGTCCGGGACCGGCTCGACCGGCTGCTCGACCCGGGCTCGTTCGTCGAGGACGGGCTGCTCGCCAACGCGCTCGCGACGGACCTTCCGGCCGACGGCGTGGTCACCGGTGTCGGCCGCGTCGACGGTCGCCCGGTGTGTGTGATGGCGAACGACTCGACGGTGAAGGCCGGGTCGTGGGGTGCCCGAACGGTCGAGAAGATCGTGCGGCTGACCGAGACCGCGCTGCGGCTCGAGCTGCCCGTCGTGTACCTCGTCGACTCCGCCGGCGCGCGCATCACGGACCAGGTGGAGCTGTTCCCCGGTCGGCGCGGGGCGGGGCGGATCTTCGCCAACCAGATCCGCCTCTCGGGCCGGGTGCCGCAGGTCTGCTGCCTGTTCGGCCCGTCGGCGGCGGGCGGTGCCTACATCCCGGCGTTCTGTGACGTGGTGTTCATGGTCGAGCAGAACGCCTCGATGTACCTCGGGTCGCCGCGCATGGCCCAGGAGGTCATCAGCGAGGACGCGACGCTCGAGGAGATGGGCGGCGCGCGCATGCACGCCACGGTCAGTGGCTGCGGCGACAACCTGGTGGAGGACGACGACGAGGCCGTCGAAGCGGCGAAGCGCTGGCTGTCCTACCTGCCGCGCTCGTGGAAGGAAGCGGCGCCGGTGGTGCCGGCTCGCTCACCGAACCCCGACGCCAAGCCGATCGCGACGACGGTCCCGGTCCAAGAACGGCGCGCCTACGACATGCGCAAGGTGATCGACGCGATCGTCGACGACGAGTCGTTCTTCGAGATCAAGCCGCTGTTCGCCCGCGAGCTGGTGATCGGCTTCGGCCGGCTCGACGGTCAGCCGATCGGGATCATCGCGAACAACCCGATGCACCTCGGTGGGGTGCTGTTCGTCGACAGCGCGGACAAGGCGGCCCGGTTCATCTGGCTGTGCGACGCGTTCAACGTCCCGCTGCTGTTCCTGGCCGACGTGCCCGGCTTCATGATCGGGACCCAGGTCGAGCGCGAAGGGATCATCCGCCACGGCGCCAAGATGATCACCGCGGTGGCCGAGGCGACGGTGCCGAAGATCAGCGTCATCGTGCGCAAGGCGTACGGCGCGGGTCTCTACGCGATGTGTGGTCCGGCGTTCGACCCCGATGCGTGCCTGGCGTTGCCCGAGCGCGTCGATCGCGGTGATGGGCGCCGAGCCGGCGGTGAACGCGGTCTTCTACAACAAGATCCAGGCGATCGAGGATCCCGACGAGCGTGCCGCGTTCGTGGCCGAGCGGCGGGCCGAGTACGAGTCGTGACGTGGATCTCGTGCACCTCGCTGCGGAGCTGGTCGTCGACGCGGTGATCCAGCCCGAGGACCTGCGCGACGAGCTGGTCGCGCGATTCGCGCTGGCCGCGACCCGCCGGCGCGAAGACTTCGATCGCCGCCACGGCGTCCCACCGGTCTGAGCATCGTGCCCTGGTGCGACTCCTGCGACCACTACCTCTCGCCTTCGACGGTCCGCGCGGACGGCACCTGCCCGAAGTGCGGGAACACGGTCGATGCGGGGGAGCTGGCCCCGGACGCAGCGGCGGTGCGGGCGGAGAAGGACGAGGAGCCGCTCCCGCCGATCCCGTGGCACCTGAAGCTGCTCGCGGTGGCGCTCGTCGTGTACCTGAGCTACCGCCTGTACCAGGGGATCGTCTGGGTGCTGGGCTGAGCGTCCCTCGGCACGACGGTCCGGGAGCCGCGAGCCCGCCTGCGTAGACTCGGCCGCTTGCGGGCTGTGGCGCAGCTTGGTTAGCGCGTCGGTCTGGGGGACCGAAGGTCCCGGGTTCGAGTCCCGGCAGCCCGACCACTAAACGTGCAGGTGAGGGGGTATGCGCCTCCCCCTCACCGGAGCCGGTCACGAGCCTCAGGCCGCGGCCAGGCCGCGGGAGGTTTGGCAACGACGCGCGGAACGTCGCGTCGAGGCCGTCGGCGAGGCTCTCGTCGAGGGCGGGGAAGAGCCCTCCGTAGGTGTCGATCGTGACGGTGATCGACGAGTGGCCGAGCCGCTCCTTGATCGCCATCGGGTGCGCGCCCTGGGCGATGAGCAGCGCGACACACGTGTGGCGGAGGTCATGGAACCGCAGGCTCGCGGGAAGACCCGCCGTCGCGACCGCGGGGCGGAAGATCCGGCGGTAGAAGTTCGAGTGCCGAAACGGTGCGCCGGTCGGGGAACGGAACACGAGCCCGGTAGCGCCGGTCGGCGGCCTGGTGCTCCTCGAGGAGCTCGCAGAGAAAGCGGGGGAGTCGCACCGTGCGCCGGCAGTAGGTCTTGGTCGGGCCGAGCACGAGCTCGCCGTGCACCTCGGCGTAGGACTCGACGACCTCGACCGTCGCGCGGCGAAGATCGACCCGTTCCCAACGCAACGCCGCGATCTCGCCGGCGCGCAGACCGGAGTACGCGGCGAAGAGAATCAACGTTCGATACTCGGTCGGCGCCGCGGCCGCGAGGCGACCGACCTCCTCCGCCGTGAGGAACGTCTTCTCCGCTCGGACGGGATGCGGGAGCCTGACCCGGGCCGCCGGACTCACGACGATGAGACCCGCCTCGACCGCCGCGCTCAGCGCAGCCTTGAACGTGTTGACCACGTTCTTCAGGGTGCCCGCGCCCATGCCCTCCGCAGAGAGCTTCGCGATCCAGCTCCGCACCGCTGGGACGCTCGATGCGACCGAGCGCCACGTTTCCCCAGCGGGGGAGCAGGTGACGTTCGAGGATCGATTCGTAGCTCGCGATCGTCGACGGCTTGAGATGGACCGATTCGCTGAGCCATTGCGGCGCCCACTCGCGAAACGTCAGACGCGCCGCCGCCGGGTCGATCCAATCGCCGCGCATCCTCGCGGTCTCGACGGTCGCCAACCACGTCTCGGCGTCGTGCCGGCGAGTGAAGGTCTTGGACCGCTCATCGCCGTCCGGCCCGCGGTATCGAGCCCGCCACCGGCGCGCACCCCGCCGTTCAACGTGGGCCAACGTTCGCCTCCTTGCAAGAGCGATCTCCGCCCGCCCGATTTCGTATCGCAGCGATGGGAGTCACTGGTCTCGAACACCAAGGCCGTCGAGCCAACCGAGAACGTCTTCGGCTCGATAGCGAACATGCCGCCCGATACGCACCCCGGGCGGCCCCTCTCCGCGGGTCCGCCAACCGTAGACCGTCGCCAACGGGATCCCGAGGTACGCCGAGAGCTCAACCGGGCTGAGCAGCTCTGGCAAGGCGTCACCCCCGATCGCTCCGCCGTCCTTCCTGCGACCGCGGCCTCCAGCCAACCTCCTTGCCGTCGATGATCCTTGCTGCCTCTCGTACTGAGTCATGTCTCTGTCTATGCGCACGCCGCATGTCGTTTCGCGACGCGCTCCAAGAACCTGAGAGATCCACGCAGTTGCATCTTTGATGCGGGGCTGTCGCGATCCAGGGGTCGCGACGCGCTTAGTGGGGGTGTGTTGTCGATCGGGAAGCTCGCTGCGGGCCAGGAGGCGTACTACCTCGACGGGTCGCGCACGGCGCGGAGGACTACTACCTCGAAGCCGGTGAAGTCACCGGCTACTGGATCGGCGCGGGCGCCGATCAACTCGGCCTCGATGGTGTCGTGAGCGACGACGCGTTCGTTGACTTGCTGGCGGGAGTGAACCCGGTGGACGGGAGCGCGCTGGGGAGACCGAACCGTCGGGTGCCGGCGTTGGATCTCACGTTCTCGGCGCCGAAGTCGGTGTCGATCGCGTGGGCGCTCGGCGGCCCGGACATCGCCCGTGCCGTCGTCGGCGCGCACGAGGAAGCGATCGCGTCGGCGCTCGGCTACCTCGAGCGGGAGGCCGTCTTCGTGCGGCGCGGCCACAACGGCGCGGAGCGTCTGGTCGGTGGCGGCCTGGTGGGCGCGGCGTTCCGGCATCGCAC
>CAWKDX010000003.1:0-471700 GCA_963848485.1 uncultured Acidimicrobiia bacterium | reverse complement strand
GCTTCAAGGCGTGGTACCGCGGATACAGCGTGGTTCATTCTGGCGAACGAACCGGGGGCATCGTTGAGTTACGACCGCAGGACGTCTCTGATCGCGGGACTCGTCTTCCTCGCGACCTTCGTCTTCTCCATCCCACAGCTCGCGCACGTTCGATGCCGCCCTGAACAACCATCGGTTCATCCTCGGTGCCGGTTCCGACACGGGCCGTCGTCGTCGGCACGTTCCTCGAGCTCCTCAACGTCGTTGCCAACATCGCGACCGCTGATCATCTTCTTCCCGATCCTCAAGCGGCAGAGCGAACGTGTCTCGCTCGGCTACGTCGCCGATCGGATCTTCGAAGGCGTGATGATCGCGATCGGCCTCATCAGCGTCATGGCGCTCCTGATGCTGCGGTGGCACTACGAGGACGTTGCCCACCTCGCCGCCCGCAGCGCTGCTCGTCACCGGCCGGACACTCGTCGCGATTCACGACGCAACCTTCTTGCTCGGCCCCGCGTTCTGCGCAGGCCTCGGCAACGGAATCCTGCTCGGCTACCTGATGTACAAGTCCGGACTCGTCCCACGGCGCATGGCGATGATCGGCCTCGATCGGCGGCCCGCTCGGCCCTCATCACTGCGACTGCCGTGTTGTTCGGAGCGTGGGAGCAGAACTCCGGTATCGGGTTCCTCTTCACCTTCCCGGAAATCGTGTGGGAGTTCTCGCTGAGCATCTACCTCATCTTCTGGGGTTTCAGGCCGTCGCCGGTCCTGGCACGTGCGCAGGCGGAGCGGGACCGAGCGCAAGCCATCAGCTAGGGACGCCCTCAGACCGGGCAGTACCCGCTCGCTCCAGCGAAGAACCCGAACCAACGCGACCGCTGTTGGGTGATGTGAGTTCCCAGCAACTCTCGCCGACGAACGAGGTTCGAATCGTCGGCAGACTGTCCCGTTGCATCGGGACTTCTAACGCGATTTCTAACGTGATCCCTGGTACGGGTTGGGACTCGTTGGTGCTGGATGGCACTACGACCGCAGAAACGCGAGACAGAACGGGCTTCGCTGGCACTCGACGTCACTCAAAGGACGGAGGCTCGCCCGCTCATCACCCGAAGGTCGTAGGTTCAAATCCTACCCCCGCCACCATCGAAACAGCAGGTCAGAGGCCCTTCCACTGGAAGGGCCTCTTCCTTTTTGTCCGGTTCGTAGCCGGACTTCTCACGGAACTTCTCACGCGATCGCGAAATCGTGTCGCGCGGCTTGTCACGCAAAACCCGAAGTGCTCATTCGTCGTCCTCCTCCGGGTCCACTCGCGCCCCGAACACGAGGTCTCCGAACGCAGCAGCGGCGTCGGCTTGCATCCCGGGGATCACGTGTGCGTAGACCTGCATGGTGAACCCGACCGTCGCGTGTCCGAGACGCTCGCTCACGACCTTGGGTGACACGCCGGCTTGGAGGAGAAGAGACGCGTGCGTGTGTCGCAGGTCATGGAGCCGGATGCGAGGGACGTCAACCCGGCGCACGCGTCGGCTGAAAGCCTGGCTGAAGAGGTCAGGTTGGATCGCACTGCCGCTGGTCTTGGTGAAGACCAGCTCGGGGACGTCGTGGCGGAGCACTACGGCGAGCGCCCGTTGCTGAGCGGCGTGCGCGGTCAGTATCTCGACGGTGCGCTCGTCGAGGTCGATGACGCGTTCGCTGCGCTGGGTCTTCGCGTCGGACTCGTGCATCTCGTATCCGACGGAGACCGGCGAACTGCGATTCGTCGCTTCGGGAGATCGACATCCCTCCAACGGAGACCCAGAAGCTCGCCACGCCGCAAGCCGGTGTTCGCGGCGACGAACCACGCGCTGAACATCGGATGCGAGATGTGCAGCTCGAGAAAGGTACGCCCGAGACCAGCTCGCCGCGGGTTCCGGCCCCAGAGCTCCCCGCTGGCAATTGCAATGGTGAGGTCATTCGTCATGCGTGGAAGCTGACGTCGAGAAGTCACGGCGGAGTACGCGATGAAGCAGCTTGCCAGTCTCGTCATGGGGAAGCGCTGCGAAAGCCACAACTCGGTCGGGGGTTCGGGACGATCGCAGCCGCGACCGCACGGACTCTCGCAGCTCGTCGGCCTCGGCGGGTGCGTCGGCTCGAGTACGACGAGCGTGACGACGTGCTCCGTTCACTCGATGTCCGTCACGTAGGCGGATGCGGCGGTGTCGTCGGGCTCGGCAGTGCGGTAGTCGCCGAAGGGTCTGTCCCGTTTGGTGAGTGAGTCGGCGATGCCGGTTTCGCCGAGGTCCTTGATGAAGCCCCGCGCGGTGGCGCTGTGGGTCGCTAGCGCGGAGAGCTCGGTCCCGGACCGGATCGCCGCTCGAATACCCATCGTCTCCATCGCCCGGTGCACGGTGCGCTTGTTGATCTGAACGACGTCGGTCGGGATCTGCGCGATGCGGCTGGCGATTGCGAGCACGTTGTTTTCGAGCTCGTCGACGGGGTAGGCGCGGTTGGCCCAACCGAGGGCGGCGGCTTCGACGCCGGAGAAGGAGTCGCCGGTGAGCATCGCCTCCATGCCCGCGCGCATTCCGAACATCCATGCGTGGTACTGCATGTCGGGTGTGCCGAATCGGACGGCTGGGTAGCCGATCTTCGCGTCCTCGGCGACGTAGACGAGGTCGCATCCGGTGGCGAGCTCGCTGCCGCCGGCGAGGCAGTAGCCGTGCACCTGCGCGATGACCGGCTTCGCGAGGTCCCAGATGCTCATCCACCCCTCGGTGACGCCCCGCTGGAACGAACCTTCGCCGCCCGCTGTTTAGTCCACCGGTTCGCCGTGTTCGCTCGGGTCGTGGGACAGCGAAGCGCGGCAGGCCGGAGTTCGGCGTGTGCGCGGTCTGGCGCCGATGTGCGACCACCCTCAACCTGGCGAGGATCGGAAGCCCTCGAAAGTTGGCATCGTCGATGCACCGTTCGCCAGGCCGGTCGGGGTGCTGGGCCGCCCGGCGCTGCTTCTCCAGAGCCGCTGAACTTTCAGATGACAGTGTCACCTGAACTGGAGTAGAGACTTCAGATGACAATGTCAACTGAACAAGCCACGAGCGTTCCGTGACCAGCCGCCAGGAGTCGGCGGCCAAGACCCGCCGAGCCCTGCTCGACGCCGCCGCGGAGCTGCTCGATGAAGGCGGCCCGGAGGCCGTCACCCTGCGGGAGGTCGGCGCACGGTGCGGCGTGTCGCGGAACGCCCCGTACCGGCATTTCGCCGACAAGGAACGACTCCTCACCACCGTCGCGGTCGAAGGCTGGGATCGGCTCGCCGACACCTTGCGCGATGTACGGGCCACGCGCAGAGCGGCGTCGTCACAGCTCCGCGTCGCGCTCATGTCCTTCGTCGAGCTCGCCAGGACACGTCCGCACCTGTACCAGTTGATGTTCGTCATTCCGGCCGATGATCCGGACGCGGGCGCAGCAGCGGCGGGCCGTGCTCAGGACGAGCTCCTCGCCATCGTCACCGCCGTCGTCGGCCGGGAGGACGCCCGCCGGTACGGGGCGGTGCTGGTCAGCAGCGCGCACGGCATCGCCGCGTTGGAGATCGGCCGGCACCTGACCGAGGAGAAGTGGGGCGTGACCGCCAAGGAGGTGATCGCCACGCTGGTCGCGATGACCGCCGGCCACCAGACGGCCGAAGGTGCGGCCCCGTAGCCGCCGTGGCGCGAGTGAAGGCGAGGAGCGAAGGGGCACGTCACCGACCGTTCGTGCTGCTGAGGACTTAGCCTCTGGCGGGGTCGGCTCGTCGTGCCGGCAGGACGCGGGTGGGCTCGGCGACGGCGGTGTCCGCAGCGGGTGATGCGAGGTGCCGCTCGAGCGCGGTGATCGCGTCGAGTAGGCCGGCGACCTCGAAGACGCGGTGCAAGGCCGACTGAAAGTGTGGCGATGCGCGTGAAGTCGCCCTTCTCTGACAGTTCAGGGGCTGTCGATGTTGCCGGGCACCCACACGGCGCGCCACGGCCTGCGACCGCCGGTGGGGACGAGGCCCCTGCGTACTGCCTCGACGATGGAGTACCGCCCGTGGAGGGCCAACACCAGCGCCGTCGGCGATCCGCTCAGGACCACGTCGGTGGCTTCCCGTGTGAGCCGCGGGCGACTCGTCGCGGTGCCGGGTCGCATGTCGATCATCCACGGGACGGCATCGCGGATGCGGAGCCCGAGCCTCACCGGATGGGCGTCACGCCGCATGAAGCCGGCGGGAACCTGGAGGAGGCAGTTGAGGACCAGCACGGCGTCGCGTCGGTCGATGGGGAAGGAGTGGCCGCTTCCCCGTGCGACGTCCCGGCCGTGCACGAGAAACTCGCTCACGAGGTTCCCCAGCAACCCGGCTGCGTCCATCGTCACGTCGCAGTGGAACGGGAAGCGCTCACCGAGGTCCTGCGAGGTCGGAAGGAGTGCCTTGATCCGGTCGATCCGAAGTCCGATCGCCTCGATGAGCTCCGCGGACGACAGATCGGCATGGGAGCGCATCTGCGCGTCGTTCAGGGCCGTGATGCTGGTCGCGTCATCCGCGAGTCCGTCGCGACGACGAAGATCCCGCTCGGTGTAGACGCCCAGGAACGCCAGCACGTGTGCCGCCACTTGGTGCGCGGTCCAAACGGAATCGGCGGCGGGAGTCGCCGGATCCACCTCGGAGACGAGCTGCGCGAAGCGCCGGTGCGCGGCGTCGACCCGTTGCCACAGCTCGACGCCGTTGGTGCGGGTGAAGTACTGATAGTCCATCTCGCCCGGCGAACCGCACGACACGCCGTCCCCGAGTCTCCCCGGCTCTCGGGAGGCGGGCCGAGACGTCGTTCGCGGTCCGTTGGTCCGCTCTGTCACCTGGCCCATGATCGGCCTCCTCTCGTGGCTCCTTCGTCCGCCTCGTGGATGGGCGCCGTCCGGACCGGCAGCGCCACGATGCCGTGGAAGGTGTTGTGATCCCAGACCACGTCCTGCTCGTCCGCTGCCAGCGCGAGATCGGGCCAGCGCCGTGCGAGCGTGACGAACGCCGTCTCGAGGACGACCTTCGCGAGGTTGGCGCCGAGGCAGTGGTGCGGTCCGGCACCGAAGGCCAACTGCCGGCCTGGGGATCGGGTGATGTCGAGTGCCTCCGGGTCGTCGTCGTGCTGTGCATCTCGGCATGCGGCGTCGATGTCGAGCATCAGCAGCTGCCCAGCACACAACGGAACGCCCCGGATCACGACGTCATCGGTGGCGACCCGAGCGGGTCCGACCGGAGGCGAGAACCGCAGCAGCTCGTGGACGGCGCGCGGGGCCATGTCGGGCCTGGCCACCAGCGCCTTCCATTGCTGCTCGACGAGGAGGTGGTAGACGCCGGTGGTGATCGCCTTCGCCGTCGCTTCGAGCCCACCGAACACGAGGTTGGCGGCCAGCGCACGGAGCTCGTCGGGCGAGAGGTCGTGGTCCACGCCGCAAGAGCCGAGGAGTTGGGAGGCGACATCGTCTCCCGGGCTCGAACGGAGAGTCTCGAGGTGTGGACCGAGGTAGTCCCAGAACGCGAGTGCCGCGGCCCGGGCGCGTGCCCTCATGTCGTCGTCCATCAGGAAGAAGGCTCCGACCAGGTCCACTCCCCACTGGCCGACCACGTCCGCGTCGCGGTCTGGGATACCCACGATGCGGCACGCAGCACGTGCCGACAGGGGCAGCGCGAACTCCGACCAGAGGTCGGCCGTGCCGGTGAGGTCGGCGGCCAGGGCGTCGGCGTCCCGCTCGATGTGGGGGCGATAGCGCTCGACGCGCTTGGGAGTGAACTCGCCGGCGACCGTGCTGCGCAGTCGTCGGTGCTCGTCGCCGTCCTTGCCGAACATCAGGAGCGACCACAGGTCGTGGAGCGGGCCGTCGCTGACCCCGGAGAATCCGAGCGTCGTCATGGCAATCGCGCCGAACCGCCGATCGGTCAGCAGCGCCTCCACGTCGTCGGTGCGCCGGAAACCGACCATCAGGCCCGCTTCGTCGGTGACGACGTCGTCGGTCACCCGCCGGAGACGGCGATATCGCTCGGTGCCCGATACCGAGAGGTCGAACGGCGACTCGTCCGTCGGGAGGACCGTCGGCTCTCGGGCGCCGCCCCTGGCGACGGCGGGCTCGTCATCTGGCCCATCGCTGATGAACCCGTTCACGACCCCATCCTCCTTCCATGAAGAGGCATCCGATACCGTGGCAAGATTCGATACTGGAGCATGTAACTAATGACGCGTGATGTCAAGGCCCGACGCGACTACGACTCGAGCGGACGCCAGGCCAAGGCCCGCCAGGCCCGCCAGGCCGTGCTCGAGGCCGCCCACACCCGCTTTGTCGAGCACGGCTACGCCGCGACGACGATGGCCGAGGTGGCCGCTGACGCCCGGGTCTCGGTCGAGACCGTCTACAAGGCGTTTGGGAGCAAGGCCGGCCTCGTCAAGGCAGTGCTCGACGTGTCGATCGTTGGCGATGACGACCCGATCGCCCTGATGGAGCGCGAGTCGATCCAGCGGATCAGGGCGGAACCCGATCCGCGGAGGAAGCTGCGCGCCTACGCCGCCCACCTCGTCGCCACGGCGCCGAGGACCTTCCCCGTGCAGTTCGTCGTCCGCGAAGCGGCGGCCGCCGACCCTGCCGCAGCGGGCGTGTGGGAACAACTCCAGGCCGAGCGGCTCACGGGAATGACCCACCTCGCCGGCGAGCTGCACTCGGGAGGTCACCTGCGCAGTGGTGTGTCGACCGACGAAGCCCGCGACGTGCTCTGGACCCACAACTCGGTCGAGTTGTGGCACCTGCTCGTCATCCAGCGCGGATGGGATACGCAACGCTATGGCGTTTGGATCGGTGAGCAGCTGATCGCCGCGCTGCTCTGAGCCCGGATGCCCAGGCGAAGATGTGCGATCGGCGCATCTCCGCGCCGTGCTGGCCGCGCCGCAACGATGTTCGGTTTGAGCCGTAGCCTGCGGCTCCTTGGAGCCGGGCTCGAGCAGGTACGGGTTCTTGCCGAGGGGGTCTGCTGCACGGTGAGGTGACATCTTGACCTGCCCTATGGCTTGGTTTCCAGGTTCGGTGGCGAGTCTTCAGGCGGGGATGGGGTCGGTGCGCAGTTCGTATTCGATCGGGGTGCGGTAGCCGAGGGCGGAGTGGCGTCGCTGGCGGTTGTGGAAGATCTCGATGTAGTCGAAGATCGCGTTGGCGAGTTCGACGCGGGTCTTCCAGCGTCGCCGGTTGAGCAGCTCGATCTGCATCGAGGACCAGAAGCTCTCCATCATCGCGTTGTCCAGGCCGTCGCCGACGCTGCCGAAGGAGGGCATGAGGCCGGCGGAGCGGATCTTGTCGCCGAAGGCCCATGAGGTGAACTGGACTCCGTGATCGGCGTGGACGATCCCGCCGGGTTCAGGGCGTCGGTTGCGGATCGCCATGTCGAGTGCGTTGACGACGAGGGCGCTGTCTTGGCGCGAGTCGATGGACCAGCCGACGATCCGGCGGCTGAACGCGTCCATGACCGCGGCGCAGTAGAGCTTGCCTTCCCGCGTGGGGTGTTCGGTGATGTCGGTCACCCAGAGCTCGTTCGGGTGCAGGCGATGGAACTTGCGGTTGACGAGATCGTCGGCGGTCACGACGCCGCGGAGCCGCTTGACCCGTGCCGGCCCGGGCAGTCCGTAGATCCCGGCCTGGGTCATCAGGACCGACACGAGCCGCGAGCTGACCTGGACGCCCATGGCCATCGTCAGCTCGGCGTGGATCCTGCGATAGCCGTAGGTGCCGCGAGACGCGACGTGGACCTCGCGGATCAACCCGGTGAGCCACTGACGACGCAGCTGCGGTCGCGGAGGTCGCTCGACGCTTGTAGCGGTAGTAGCCCTGGCGGGACACGCCAAGGACACGGCAGCAACGATCGACGGGGATCCCGGTGTCCGCGAGTCGGTCGATCACCGGGTGGATCCTTTTGGGTGAGGCCTCTCCGGACCGAGGAACTTCCCGGCTTGGCGCACGATCGCGAGCTCGGTCTCGAGTTCGCGGATCCGTTTGCGCGCCGCGCGCAGCTCGGCCGACTCGATCGTCGTCCTCCCTGGGATCTCGCCGCGGTCGATTCGGTCCTGCTTGAGCCAGTCGTGCAAGCAGCCGGCGCTGATGCCGAGCTCGTAGGCGGTCTGCTTCACCTGCTTGCCGGAACGCACCAGCGCGATCGCGCGGGCTCGGAACTCGGGAGGATAAGGACGAGGCACAGTCGAAGCCTTTCAGCAAGGCCTTCGACTCACCACCGCATCTGGAAACCAATCTGGAGGGCAGGTCACACCGTCAACCGAACGTGCAGCAGACCCGACCAGCCCTGACATGGGCAACCTCGCTAGCGGGCGAAGAGCGCGATGAAGTCGCGCGAGTTGCCGGACAGGTATCGATCCGGCGGTCGTTCCATGTTTGGAAGCAGCCGCGTGCCCTGGATCGGTCCGCTCGCGTCGCCCCCGGTGTAAGTGAAGTAGCTCACCCATGATGTGTTGATGTCGAGCTCCATCGCGCGCACCGCGCCGGCGCGGATGAGGACGTCAGCCAGCGTGCCGATGTTCAGTGCGGGACCCCCGACGTAGATCAAGTTTCCCTGCGCGTCGATGCCGACTCCCGAGCGCCAGACGTACACCTTGCCGCCGAGTGTCGCGCCCCACCTCTGGGTGTCGTTGGGATCTCCGGCGGCGAGGTTCCGGGCGCCATCGACCAGGAGGTCGAGGTTCTGACGCACGGTCGCGATGTTCGGACCCATCCCCACGTCGCGACCCCAGACGCCGACGGTCATCGATCCGTCGGTGAAGATGACGAGGGAGGCGCGACCGACCAGGAGCGGTCGGACCATCCTCCCCTCGGTGTAGTAGCCACCGAGGGAGGAATCGAGCTTGAAGCCCGAGTTGAACCCCGCGACGAGCCCGGGGTAGTCGTTCGGCGCAACCTCCGCCGGGTGAGTCCATGGTCCGCCTCCGGGAAGCTGGATCCCGTTGTAGAGCACGCCGCGCAGCCGGGTCCGGTCCATCCACACCGCGCCGACGACCTCGCTCGTATGGATCGGATCAGGACGCAGCAGCGCCTCATAGACGGCGGCCTTGCCGTTCACAATCTTGCCGGTCGGGGTCCACACGCCCTCGTTCGGCAGGGGGACCGATGCGAATGGCTGGATGTTCGGCGGCAACACCTGGGACGGGATGGCGATCGCGTGCGCGAGCGGCCGGCTCTGCGCGATCGAGCCGGCGCGGCGCGGGGCCGGAAGCCTGCCGCCCTTGGGAAGCCCGCCGACCGGTGGGGGATGATTCGTGTACCACCAGTTCTCGATGTCGTTCACCATGCCGTTACCGCCGTGGTCACGAACCCACTCCACCAGCTTGGTCGACGCGGGATCGCCGGTCGGCTTGACCAGCGCGGTGCCGATCGACCAGGTGAGGAACAGAAGGGCCAGGACCGAGAGCGCGAGCGCGCTTCGTCGGAGGGCCAGGTTCAGCGGTGACCGTGATCGTCGGGCCGTACGCCTCGCAGCTCGGCGCGCGCGTCGTGATCGCCTCCGGCGGGGCCGCGGCGGAGGCGGCGGTTGGTCGGGCCACCCGACATCGCCTCTCCGCTTGCGAGTGGCCGGAACTGTCGCGGGCGATTGTGCTCGAGCGCGCGGAACCGCGTCGGTTTCCGACGCGCGCATACGGGGGGACATCACATCGAACCCTGTCCGAAGACCTGAGCAACTGGGAGGTCGGAGCGAACCGCATGTCGGCCAGACGTGCAAGGACCTTTTCCGGATCTTTACCGCCTGCCGTCCATACCTGTACGACGTCGGAGTCCGAGACGCCGGCATCTCAAGGTCGGAGAGTTGTCCGGATCTTTACCGGCGTCGATCGAAACCTTGGGGCGTCGCTTCGTAAGTTGCGGGATCCATGCCCCGCGCCGCGCGCTCGCCTTGGGAGACGAGAGCAGTTGATGTCGCGTTGCTGCCGCTGCGCGCGTTCCTCGGCGTCACCTTTGTGTTCGCGGGTCTGCAGAAGCTGAGTGACCCGAACTTCTTCGACGCGGGCGCCGCGTCGTCGATCCAGAGCCAGCTGCGCGCGTCGGAGCGGGCCAGTCCGATCGGTGGGTTGCTGCACGGAGCGTCGCACGTCGCGGTGGTCATGGGGGTCGTCATCGCGATTGCCGAGATCGCGGTCGGTCTGGGCGCGTTGCTCGGCCTGTGGACCCGGTGGGCGGCCGCCGGTGGCCTGCTCCTCTCCGCCGGGTTCCTGCTCGCGGTCAGCTGGCACGCACATCCCTACTATTACGGCGCCGACATCGTGTTCCTCTTCGCGTGGACACCACTGCTCCTTGCCGGAGCCGGCACGTTCTCGCTGGACGCGCGGTTACGGGACCGGGCCCGTCGGGAGCTTCGCGTTCCGCCGTTCGGTCCCGTCGAGGTCGACTTCGCCACCATCCGACGGCTCTGCGGTGCTTACGACGGGGGAGCGTGCAAGCTGCGTCGTAGGGCGCCCTGCGCGATCGAGCCGTGCCCGGTGCTCGCGAAGCAGACCACACTCAGGCCGGCCCTCCAGGAAGGTCTCGACCGCCGAACGTTCCTCCTGCGAACCCGAACCGTCGGTGTGGTGGGGGCGGGCGTGCTGGTGGTGAGCGGAGCAACTGCGGTACTCGGGCGGCTCTTCGCTCCGGCCCATCCTCGGAAGGTGACGCCGACCCTCGGCGCGCGGCGCCAACCGACCACCACCTCCACCACGGCTGGCCCGTCCGGAACGGCGTCACCGTCGGGTGGCACCGTCGCGACCACGGTTGCGCCGCCCGCAGGCGTGGCGATCGGTTCGGCCAGCGCGGTGCCGATCGCCGGCGCGGCTTCGTTCTCCGAGCCCGGCAATGGCGACCCGGCCTACGCCCTGCAACCCGAGCCGGGCCGTTTCCTCGCGGTGAACGCCGTGTGCACCCACGCCGGTTGCACGGTCCAGTACCAAACACCGAACCGCCTCGTCTGCCCGTGTCACGGCGCGGAGTTCGATGCGTTGACTGGCGCGGTGATCCGTGGACCCGCGCAGACACCGCTGCCAACGATCCCGATCGTTCGGGGCGCTGACGGTCAGCTCTACGTGCAGACCTGAGGGTCTCTAGCTCTCCCGAGCTGAACCTGAACGTTCAGTGGGCGAAGCCTTCTCTCCGACCCGGCCTCGGTTGTTACGCGTCGCGGCGGATCGACTTGAATGCCGTGGTCACGAGTGTCGCAGCGAGCACGACGAAGATCGCCGACTCGATTCCCTGAAAGGTCCAGAAGCGGTTCGCCGGTTGGTAGACGATCTTCTCGTGCCAACCCTGCCGACCGAGGCAGGAGAAGACCTGTAGGTAGCAAGGAGGAATCGCGGGGGCGCGCCCGTCGATCCCTTGGCGGCACCGGCCGGCGGCCCGGATCTTCGTGTCAGGACTGACGGATATAGTGCTGCGATGGCGGGAGAGAGCCAGCGCGTGAGCCAGCGGAGAGCCACGAGGGGACGGCTCCAGGACGCGGCGGTCGCTCGGTTCCGGCACGACGGTTTCGAGAAGACGAGTGTCGCGGCGATCGCAGCCGATGCCGGCGTGACCGAGCGGACCTTCTTCCGGCACTTCGCGTCGAAGGAGGCGGTGCTCTTCGAGGATTACGAGCGACGCCTCGAATGGTTCCGGGGCGCGCTCACCGCCCGCCCGCCCGCGGAGCCGTTGCTCGATTCGGTGAAGGCCGCGATTCAGTCGTTCCCCGATGACCACACGATCCTGCACCGCCTGGCCGATCTGCGTCGCCAGGTGCTCTCGGCCGACGCGATCGAGACCCATATCCGGTTGGTGCAGGGATCGTTTGCTCGCGCGATCGAGACGCGGGTGGCCGATCGGCTCCGCACCGGCGACGTCGAGATCGACGGCGATCAGGAGCTCGTCGCGATTGTGCTCGGCAATACGGTCGCAGGTGCGCTGCTCGCAGTGCTCGACCTCTGGACTCGCACTGGTGGTCGCGATGCGGCCGAGCTCCAGCCGCTCGTCGACCGGGCGTTCGAGCTCGTTGCCGCCCCGCCGCTCCTCCGAGCCGGCATCTGACCCTCCAAGCACGAACTCGTGTCATAGTTGACACGAAATCTCTCGGGTGCGAGAGTCGCCCCACCGGTTGAGCCGACACGGAAGGAGCGGCATGCCTGATTACGACGCCATCGTGATTGGTGCCGGCCACAACGGGCTCACCGCGGCCACGGTGATGGCGCGCGACGGCATGCGCGTGTTGCTGCTCGAGAAGAATCAGTACATCGGCGGGATGGCCGCGACGACCGAGCTCATCCGCGGGTATCAGTTCGAGATCGCGGGCTCGGTGCTCTTCCCCGTGCCAGACGAGATCTACGACGCGTTGCGCCTCGACGAGTGTCCGACGCTCGACTCGGAGGTGATGTCGGTGAACGTCGGCGAACCGGGTACTCCGCCGATGCTCTTCTACTCGGATCCCGAGAAGCTGATGGCCCACCTCATCGAGACGAACGGCATGGACGCGGTGATGGGGATGGCAGAGGTCGCGGCTTGGTGCGACGCACCGGCACGCGCGCTCGGCCGGCGCGACGTGCGCCAGGCGCCGAAGTCGCTCGACGAGATGTTCGCGTGCGCGACGAACGAGAAGGAACGCGAAGCAATCCGCACCGCGATGTTCGGTTCGGTGATGGACGTGGTGGACCGCTACCTGCCGGATCGTGAGCGCCACGCGATGTTGCGCGGGATGCTCGCCTTCCTCTCGGTCAACTCCACCTACCGGGGGCCGTACACGCCGGGGAGTGCGCTGTGTCTCGCGTTCGCGATGGGGACCTCGGGCACGCGGATGATCAGCAAGATCCGCGGCGGCATCGGCGCCTTGTGCGATCACGTATGCGACGTATTCCGCGCCGCGGGCGGCGAGCTCAGACTGCACGCCAAGGTCGAGGAGATCCTCACCGACGGGACGCGAGTGACGGGCGTGCGCCTCACCGACGGCGAAGTGATCACGGCGCGGGTGGTCGTCTCGAACCTCGACCCGACCTTCACGTTCACGAAGCTGCTCGATCCCGACGTCGTGCCGGAAGAGCTCCGGGCGCGCGTCGAGGGCATCGACCACCGCGCGGCCTACGTGCAGGTCCACTTCGCACTCGACGGGTTGCCCGAGTACACGGGCCAGTACGAGATCCTCAACGAAGGAGTGCTGCGAGCGAACATGGGCGTGTTCAGCCCGCCTGAGCAGATGCAGCGTGACTACGAGGGTTGCCTGCGTGGCGAGGTGCCGGAGATTCCGTCCTTCGGATTCCAGATCCCGACTGTGCTCGATCCGTCACTCGCGCCGGCAGGGCAAGCACGCCGCCAGTGCGTTCGCGTTCTACTTCCCGGTGACTGGCACGCGCGAGGAACAGAACCGCCTCGGCGACGAGATGGCTGATCGGGTCGTGGCGCGCATCGCACAGATGGCACCGAACTTCCCGGACATCATCGAGCGGCGTGTGGTCTACCCGTCGTACACGTTCGAGTTGATGTTCGGCGCGACCGGTGGCGACTTCTGCCACGGACTGCTGCATCCGGAGCTCATGGGGCCGTTCCGTCCGGGGCCGACCGGCTGGTCCGATCAGCCCGTACCCGTGGACGGGCTGTTCCTGTCGAGCACGGGCTGCCACGGGGGGCCGGGCGTCACGTTCATACCGGGGTACAACGCCGGCCACGCCGTCGTCGGTTCGGTCCACGCGTAAGACCGGGGGCGAGGGCGACCAGACCGCAATCAGCGAACACGTCGACCGGCTCATTGCGTCTGGGTCTCACTTGACCTCCGTATTATACTCAGTATTCTACCGTGTATGTTCACATTCGGAGGTTGGCGATGAGCGTCCGTCATGCGCTGTTGGCGCTGCTCAGCGAAGGGCCGAAGTACGGGCTGCAGCTGCGGCATGAGTTCGAGGCGAGGACGGGGGAGGTGTGGCCTCTGAACGTCGGGCAGGTGTACACGACGCTGCAACGGCTCGAGCGTGACGGACTGGTCGAGGCGGACGAGGCCGATGAGGGACCCCAGCGGGGCTACAGCATCACCGCGGCCGGGGCCGATGCGCTTTCCGACTGGTTGCGGACACCACCTGAGATGACGCAGCCGCCGCGCGACGAGCTGCTGATCAAGGTGCTCGTCGCGGTGCAGGTGCCGGGCGTGGACGTGCACGAGGTGATCCAGGTGCATCGTCGCCATCTCATCGAGTTGATGCAGCACTACACAGCCGTGAAGGCCGACGCCGCCGAAGACGACGTGGCGCTGGCCCTCGTGGTCGACGCCGAGCTGTTCCGTTTCGAGGCCGCCGTGCGTTGGCTCGACACGGCGGAGGTCCGACTGCAGCACCACCCCGTTCCTGCACCACCGGCCGAACCCGCGACGGGGGCGTCGGTGCCGCGCCGCGTGGCCGGGCGCTTGGGGGTGCGGTCATGAGTGCCATGCTCGAGCTGCGCCAGGTCTCGAAGATCTACGGCGAGGGTGCCACGGAGGTGCACGCGCTGCGCGGGGTCGACCTCACGGTGGCGCCGGGGAGCTCGTGGCGATCATGGGCCCGAGCGGGTCCGGGAAGAGCAGTCTGCTCACGATCGCCGGGAGCCTCGAGGACCCGACCGACGGCGAGGTCTTCGTCGGTGGGGCCGCACTCTCCGGCATGTCGCGCAACGACAAGGCGCGGCTTCGTCGCCGCTCGATCGGTTTCGTCTTCCAGGACTTCAACTTGCTCTCGGGTCTCACCGCGGCCGAGAACGTCGCCATGCCCCTCGAGCTGGACGGCATGCCCGCTCGTGAGGCCCGGGTTCACGCCATGACCGCGCTCCAGGATCTCGGCGTGGCCGCGCGTGCGCAGCACTACCCGGATGACCTTTCCGGTGGCGAGCGGCAGCGTGTCGCCATCGCCCGTGCGGTGGTCGGCGAACGTCGCCTGGTGCTGGCCGACGAACCGACCGGCGCGCTCGACTCGGTGAACGGCGAGGCGGTGATGCGTCTGCTGCGCAGCGTGTGCTCGCGTGGCGCGGCCGGCGTCGTGGTGACGCACGAAGCTCAGCTCGCCGCGTGGGCGAACCGTGTGGTGTTCCTCCGAGACGGCCGCGTGGTCGACGAGACCGGGAAGCCTGACGGACCCGAATCGCTGCTGACCTCCGGCCCGCATCGGGTCGCGTGAGCGTCCACCCGGGCGGTCCCGCCCGTCGTGCCGTGCTGCGGTGGGCCTGGCGGCTGTTTCGCCGGGACTGGCGACAACAGCTGCTGGTGCTGGCGCTGCTGGTCGTCGCGGTTGGCGCCGCCACGACCGTCGCGACGATCGCGACGAACGCCGCGGCGAAGAGCAATCCGAAGTTCGGCGCCGCGAGTGGGATGGCCGTTCTCGACGCGACGAACCCCATGACGGCCCGGACCCAGGTCGCGAACGCGCGGGATCGCTTTGGTCATGTCGACGTGATCTCCCATAGCTCGGTCAACGTGCCGGGCGCGGCCGACAGCCTCGATCTGCGCACGCAGGATCCCAACGGCGAGCTGAGTCGTCCGCTGCTTTCGTTGCGTCAGGGTCGCTACCCCAGGGCCGCGAACGAGGTGGCGTTGACCGACAAGGTGGCTGACCTGCTGGGGGCCGACATCGGCTCACGCGTCAAGTTGGGCGGCGTCGAGCGTACGGTCGTCGGTCAGGTCGAGAACCCGAGCGACCTGAGCGACGAGTTCGCATTGATCGCACCCGGCGGCCGGATCTCGGTGCAGACGATGACGCTGCTCTTCGACTTCGAACACGGTGGCGGGGGCCGAGGGTCGCCCGCGGGCGGGCCAAGTCAGATCCGAGTCGAAGGCCGCACCAAGAACAGCCAGGTTGCGGCCCTCGTGTTGGTGGCGACGGCGCTGGTCATGGCATTGGTCGGTCTCATCGCGGCCGCGGGGTTCGTCGTCGTCGCGCAACGCCGCCAACGCCAGCTGGGGCTGCTCGCAGCGATCGGAGCCACCGAACGGCACCTGCGACTGGTGATGGTGGCCAACGGGGCCATCGTCGGCGCGGTGGCCGCAGTCGTCGGCATCGCGCTCGGAGTCCTCGGCTGGGTCGCCGCGGCCCCGGCGGTCGAGGTCGCGGTGAACTACCGCATCGACCGCTTCGATCTTCCCTGGACGCTCGTCGCGGAGTGCGCGGCGCTCGCCGTGGTGATGGCGACCGCGGCCGCGTGGTGGCCGGCCCGCAACATCGGGCGCACATCGGTGATGGGCACGGTGTCGGGACGGCCGCCGCGGCCATTGCCGATCCATCGATCGTTGACGTTGGCGCTCGCGCTCGTGGCGCTCGGTCTGGCCGGCATCGTCGCGTCGCACCCGACCGGCACGAGCTATCAGCCACTCCTGCTGCTCGCCGGTCTCTTGGCCGTGATGATCGGTGTCGTGCTTGCGGCTCCGGCCGCGATTCGGGCTGCAGCCGCGCCGGCGGCGCGTCTGCCTTTCGCGACGCGCCTCGCGCTCCGCGACCTGGCCCGCTACCAAGCGCGAGCCGCGGCTGCGCTTGCGGCGATCACCCTCGCGATCAGCATCTCGGTTGCGGTGGTGGGGATCGCCGGCGCGAACGTGCACGGCGCCAACGAGGGAAACATGTCCAGCCGACAGCTGTTGATCCGACGGAGCGGCTCGGGGACGCCTGTCGATCCACGTTTGACCGCAGCGGATCGCGCCACGCTCGACGCTGGCGCGGTGAAGATCGCACACACGGTCGGCGATACGACGCTGCTTCCGCTCGACATTGCCATGGGCGCACAGATCTCGGACGATCCCGAGACGTGGGATGCGGTCGCCGTCGGACGGCCAATGAGCGCGAACTCGACTCGAATGGTCGGGGTCGCGTTCGTCGCAACACCTGCGCTGCTCCACCACTACGGGATCAACCCGTCGACGATCGGCGCCGGAACCGACCTGCTCACTGCGCGGAAGGGGAACCTCTCACTCGTCGACGTCACCACTCGCGACCGCGGGCGGCCGACGATCAAGCGGGTCGACCTCCCGTCGTACACGTCGGCGCCGAGCGCGCTGGTGACGAGGAGCGCGTTGCGTCGCCACGGTTGGGGCGAGGCCCGCACCGGATGGCTGATCGAGTCGAGACGACCGCTGACAACCGAGCAGATCGCGGCAGCCCGATCCGCAGCTGCCATCGCCGGACTGACGATCGAGACCCGTTCGAGCCAGGCCGGGCTCGCGACCCTGCGGACCGTCGCGACGATCGCCGGAGCGCTGCTGGCGCTGGCGATCATCGCTATGACCATCGGCCTCATCCGCGGCGAATCCGCGAGCGACCTGCGGACGTTGACCGCGACCGGCGCGGCGCGTCGCACCCGCCGGACGCTGACGGCAAGCACCGCCGGCGTGCTCGCACTGCTGGGGGTCCTGCTCGGCGCCGCCGGTGCCTACGCAGCACTCATCGCGGGTTACCACTCTGAGCTCGACCAGCTGGTGCCGCTCCCGCTCGGCGACCTCGCCATGCTCGCAGTCGGGTTGCCTGTGCTCGCGACGGTCGCCGGGTGGATCCTCGCCGGCCGCGAGCCCCGCACGTTCTCCCGCCAAGCCCTGGAATGACCGAGCTTGCGGCCCGCGAGGTGTCGCGTCCCGACCTTCAGATTGCAGAGCAGCACCCCGCATCTCACAGGGCCCTCGATGAGCGAGGCGCGTTGCATCCAGACTTCTCACGCGATTTCTAACGTGACTGCTGGTACGGGTTGGGACTCGTTGGTACTGAACGGCACGACGTGCGCCGAAACGTGAGACAGAACGGCTCGGCGGCTTTCTGCGTCTCGGTGCGGACTTCTCACGGAATCGCGAAATCGTGTCGCGGCACTTCTAACGAAGAACCCGAAGTACCACCCTGGCCCCTCTACGCGTTCTGGTGCTCCGCAGGCCACGGCACTCTTGGCGTGCCGTCGCCGCACGATGACGGGAATCGCGAGGAGTGCAATCAGTAGTCCGACAACACCGAACACCGCGACGCCGAGGACGGTGCCGAGCCCAATGGCCGCGAGGAAACCGCCGATGAGTGGAGCGCAGCACACGGCGCACGCCGCAACTCCGGCTCCGACCATTCCCGCGTTCTGTTTCGCGCTCATGCCGACGCTCCCAACAGGGCGTCGACGAGCGAGAGCGCGTCGTCCGGCGCTCTGACTTCGAGCGCGGTTCCTCGTTCGTCCACGGTGAGGGCGAACGAGAAGAACCTGCAGCAGCCCTGTTCGGCCGCGGCGAGTCGGACAAACTCGGCCAGCGGGACGTCGTTCGAGAACGTCAGGCGAACTCCGCCCGGTAGGGCACTTCGCGTCACGACGGTGGAGAGGACGGCTTGCCATTCCGCCATCCGGTCGGGCATCTCTGCGCGGTCGAGCGTGCACGCGATCGGTGCTCGGTTGGTTGGTTCAGACGCGAGGGTCACCGCGACGGTCTCTGCGCTGTCGGTCGTGCAACCGCAGGCGTCGTCGCACGCGCCGTCGGGCGTATGGTGGTCAAGGCCGCGTCGCGCCCGTTGGAGTTGCGACGTGAGCGCGACGAGCTCGGCAGCCTGGGTCTGCGATGCGTCGATCTTCGCCTCCAAGAGCGCGCGCAGGTGTTCCTGCACCGGCGAACAACTTCCGCCGTCCCGTGCGGTCACGAGGTCAGCGATCTCGTTCAGGGAGCAACCGAGCTGCTTTGCTCGCGCGATGAACGTCAGACGCTCCACGGCGGTCTCGTCGTAGAGTCGGTAGCCCGCGGGTGTCCGCCCGGCCGGCATGACGAGTCCGATCTCCTCGTAGTACCGGAGCGTTGTGGGCGCGAAGCCGCTCCGACGCGCGACCTCGGCAATCTTGAGCCCTGTTTCCATGTCGCCAGGGTAAACCTTCGACTCAACGAGAAGGTCAAGCGCGGACCTACCGTTGCCCTATGTCCATCGCGAAGTCACTCCTGCTGTTCGTGCTCGCCGCCAGCGCAGAGATCGGCGGAGCCTGGCTCATCTGGCAGGGGGTGCGCGAGCACCGCGGCATCGCGTGGGTCGGCGCGGGCATCGTCGCCCTCGCGGCCTACGGTTTCGTTGCCACACTCCAGGACGACGCGAACTTCGGCCGTATCCTCGCTGCCTACGGCGGCATCTTCGTGGCCGGGTCGCTTGCGTGGGGCGTGGTCATGGACGGCTTCCGACCCGACCGCTTCGACATCAGCGGCGCGGCGCTCTGCCTCATCGGAGTCGGCGTGATCATGTTCGCGCCTCGGTAGGTGGCGGGCCGTTGCGCGGGGGATCGCAGTGCAACTGTTCAGGTCTCGAGCTCGATCGTTCCGGTTGAGGGAACGGCGAGGCTCTCCGTGTTCAAGCGATGGCGGGGGATGGGTTTCGTACATGCGGAGCGCGACGACGATTCCCGACCAGATCCGCCAGCTGGCCGCGACCGCGAGGCCTACAGCCTGGCGGTGCTTTGGTGGGGTCCTGAACGGCACATGGACGGCGCGATCATGAACGTGCCGCCGGAAGAAGCCAGAGAGATCATGAACGACGACCCGTGCGTACGAGCAAGGATGCCCGTCCACGAGGTTCACCCATGCCGCAGCTTCCCTGGAGACACTCCGCCCACGTGATCCAACCTCACCACCGACGAAAGATGCCGAAGACGCGCTGGTCCGGGAACGCTCCCTTGCCTGGGCGGGCGTCTGAGGTGGCCGATGGAGGCTCGCGAGTGGCCGGTCACTGCTGAGGTCTGCCCTCGCGTTCCGGGTAGATGCTTCGGGTCTCGGAACGCCGGTTGCGTTGGTCGACCCAGTCGCTGAGATAGGCCTTCGGGAGCAGCTTGATGACGGCGAGCGTCAGGTAGAGCACGGTGTTGATCGCCACGAACATGGTCAGTGCCGCGAACCATGGGCCGTGCATGATGCTCTGGGGCAGAATGTTGGCGAGGAGTTCGATCCCGATCATGACGTGACCTCGGCCGGGTCTCGCGACTCGGCGCCGGATGGGGCGGGCGAAGGTTGCACCGCGTGGTCGACGTGACCCCAGCTGGCGTTGCGCGGCGAACGTTATGTCGAAGATGCCCTTGAGGTAGACGACATCGAGGTACATGTCGTAGAGCAGCTCCGGGACCAGCAGCATGGCGAGCACGCGTGCCCTCCAGCCACCGTTCCACACGCTGACGACCCGGTCGACGATGAACAGGCACCCGACGGCGAGCCAGAAGGGGAACCACACCCAGTGGTTCGTTGCGAGCGCCGTCACGATGATGAGCAACCAGAACGAGCTCAGTGCGATGACCGAATAGCCGATCCCGAGCTGCTGGGCCCAGTAGCGCAGCATCGTGGGGGCCGGTCCGTAGGCCCCGAGGTTCTCGAGCGCGCCCCGCTGCCATCGCAGCCGCTGCGTCCAGAGGTTGCGCCACGTCGGCATGAGCTCGGTCACGACCCGGCAGCCGTTCGGTGAGGCCATGAGTCCGCCGAGCGATTTGATCGCGAGCGTCAGCTCGTTGTCTTCGGTGAGCGCCGCGGTGTCGTACACGTCACCGCGCACACCCGGCAGCAGGTCTCCACGACTCGCAGCGACGGTTCGCAGCGCCCGCGAGCGAAACATCGACGCCGTGCCCGTGAGCACGAAGACGCGCCCGCGCCGACGCCGGATCTCGCGGGAGTATCGGACGTACTCGTTGCGCTGCAGCTGACCCAGGAGTCCGTGGCCCTCCTCGCCGTAGAAGAGTCCGCCGATCGCCATCAACGCGCGATCGCTCGTGAAGCGTTGGACGCCGGCGGCGATGAACCCGTCGTCGAGCACGGTGTCGGCATCCATGCACATGACGACGTCGTTGTCGCCCAGACCTGCGAGCAGCTCGCGCAGGGCTTGGTTGAGCGCACCTGCCTTCTTGTGGACGTTGCCGACGGAGACGAACACCTCCCCTCCATGTGCCCGTGCGATGGATTCGGTTGCATCCGTGCAGTTGTCCGCGACGACGATGACGCGATTCGGCGCGGGGTCCTGCGCGCTGAGCGAGTCGAGCGTTGCGCCGATGGAGGCAGCCTCGTTGTGGGCTGGGATGAGGACCGTGACTGTGACGGGCCCGCCGAAGACGCCACGGGTTTCGGCCATGACCAGCTTGGGCGCAAGCAGCTTCGCACCTGCATCGGTCGATCGCCGGGAATGGTCGAGCACGACTCGTTCGATGATCGCGACTCCCGCGGCGAAGAGCAGTGCGAGTCCCACGGCGCCGACGATCACGGCGAGGGCAGGCGCTTGGGTGTCGTAGAACACGTGCCAGACGCCGAACACCGAGCTCGACTTCAGCGACTGATCGACCGACGTCGAGCGGGCCGAGACTGCGAACCACAAGACAAGCGCGGCACCGAGTGCGATTCCGGCGATGACCAATCCGACGTAGCGGCCGAGCCAACCGCTGGCGCGACGCCGCTTCGCGGCTCGGGCGCCGTCGTTACCAGAGCCGGGGCTCTCGACGGGGCCATGTGGACCGTCGTCACCAACGGTGCTCGGAAGCGTGGGGGTGCCCGAGGTGAGCCTGGCGGCGCTTGACTTCACGGTGCTTGCATCGGTCGAGTCGAGTGCAGACCTGATCGGTTACGCGAAACGTCGGTGTCGGCTGACGGGTCGGTCCCCAGTTCCGCGACCGCGACCGGCGCTCAGCAGGCCTCAAGGCGGCGGGGTGCGAGCAATCCAGCAGTACGCCGCTGCTCGGCTGTGGTCATCGACTGCCATCGGATCGAGTGCGGACGTCCCCCTGGACCTCTGACCCTGGAGGTCACGGAAATCCAGACGGGGCGGGGGTCTGCGAGACTTTGGTGCTCGTGCTCATCCGCCGGACGAGGAACCGATGTGGTCGCTGTCTCTGCCTACGCGCTCGAACTGCCCAGCTACGAACCTGAGGGCCTCGACCGGATCGAACGGCTCGCGCTGGTAGCTCGGACCCGCGAGCAGCACTGGTTGGCTCGCAGTCCGCTCGGTTTCGCGCGTCACCCGCTACGCAGACATGGTGGCGATCCTGCGCGACCGGCGCTTTCACTCGGCGTTGTCTCTGATTCCGCGGATGCAGGGGATTGCAGGTGGCTCCGTGCCGGACCGTCGACCGTCGATCCTTGCGATGGAGGGCGACGAGCACGCCCGCGTGCGTCGCCTGGTCGCGCCGGCGTTTACGCCCGCCGCGGCGAATCGATTGCGCCCGTTCATGCGCGAGGTGTTTCGCGAGCTGCTCGACGACATCGGCCCCGATGGCAGTTGCGACCTCGTGGAGGCAGTGTGCGAGCCGTACCCGATCCCCATCATTTGCGAGCTCCTCGGCGTGCCCCGCGCGGATTGGCAGCTCTTCTCGCGTTGGGCGACCGACATCTTCCGCTTGTTCAACCAGAACCTCGCCGAAGATTTCCCGAAGATCGAACGGGCGAGCGCCGAGCTCGACGAGTATGTGCGGGCGTTGATCGAGGGTCATCGTCAAAGTCCGAGCGAGGATCTGTTGAGTGATCTCATCGCGGTCGAGGAGGCGGGTGACCGGTTGTCGACCGACGAGCTCGTGATGCTCGCCGAGGCAGTGCTCATGGCGGGGACCGACACGACTCGCAACCAGCTCGCCTGTTGCGTCGCGCTGCTGGGCGCGCACCCGGAACAGTGGCAGCTCTTGGTCGACGACCCGTCACTCGCGCCACGCGTCGTCGACGAAACCATGCGCTATCTCGGCGCGGTGCAGGGCACCGTCCGGGTCGCGTCTGAGGACATCGAGTACCGGGACGTCATGTTCGGCCGGGGGACGCTGGTGTTCTTGTCGTTGGCGGGCGGGAACCGGGACCCGCAGGCGTTGTCGGACCCGGAGGTCTTCGACGTGACCCGCGAGACCACGGTGCCGCACCTGACGTTCGGTTCGGGCATCCACTACTGCCTCGGCGCGCACCTCGCGCGCGCCGAACTGCAAGAGGCGCTCGCGCTCCTCGCCACCCGATTCCCGGACCTCGCGCTGGCCGGACCAGTCGAATGGAAACCAGAGACCTTCGGCATCTGGGGCCCCGCGCGGCTGCCGGTGCGTTGGGCCCCCTAAGTCGACCCTGACGCGCTCACCTGGCGTCGGTATCCGGTCCCCCGCCCAGGGCACGATCCCGCGCGCGGGCCATGTGGTCGTCCCGTCAGCCGGTGCGGAGGCTTCCGGTGATGCCGGTGCGGTAGAGCTCGTCGTAGTGAGCCCAGCGGGGCTCGCCGTCCACCAGCGCGCGTAGCTTCTGCGCCCACCGTTCGGTCTCCTCCCGATGGTTGTTCCGTTCGGCTTCCGCGGCGGGCGTGAGGTCGCCGTCGACCTCGGCGAACTCGGCGAGGATCAGGTAGCTGCCGGGATCGTCGCGGTCGGCGAGCAGACGGGTGCCGATGTAGCCCATGACATCGGTCGTCGCCTGACCTGCGTCCCATTCCGCCAGCAGCGCCAGCAGACCGTCGGGGTCGTCGCAGCGCACCCTGATTTCCTGTGCGAACCTCATCGCCGGACCACTCCTTCGTCGATGGACGCTGCGTACTCCTGCTGGATGTGGGACATGCCCGCGAGGTCGAAGGCACCGGCTGACCCGGCCACCACTGCCGCGTCGCTCTTGGGTTCGAACCCGAGGTCGACTCGGACTTCCGGGATCAGCCGGGCGACGGAGTCGTGGTAGTCGACCTCGAGCAGGTCGACGCCCAGGTGTTCACACACGTCCCGTCCCCGCCGCAGCGCGTCGGCGACGCGGACGTGCATCTCGACGCGGTCGAGCCGTCGCTCGCGCAGATCACCCGTGAAGAAGCCGGCATCGGCCACGTATCCGGTCTCGAACAGCCCGATGAGCGTCGCCAGCCACGCGAAACCCTTCGGATCAGGGTCGGCCCGTCCGATGAGGGCGAACACCTCGAGCTCGCCGTCGAGGTTGGTGCCGTAGTCGGCGAGCACGTGGACGAAGTCGTGCTGCGCGAGGTAGGCCGAGGCGCCGCCGATCGATCCGGGCAGCCCGAACCCGCGACTCCGGTACATGTCCCAGACCCCCCGACCGAGGGTGCCGGGTTCGAGATCGGCGAAGCTCATCCATCGTTCGGCGAGCGCGCGGTCCTCGACGCCCGCGGCGAGCTGGTCCTCGAGCCTGACGGTGGTCTTCAGCTGGTCCATCCGGGCTCGTTCCCAGTGCTCGGCGAAACCGCTGCGATGCAGGTCGAGCCAAGCGAGGCCGAACGCGCCCTGGGCATAGCGCCGGGCGATGCGGACGAACCGGTCGTCGATCCCGAGGGCCTTCGCATAGCGCTCGACCCGGCGCGCGACCTCGGGTGGGATCGGCCGGAGGATCAGCTCGCCGAGCACCATGTGGTGCACCACGCGATGCCGGAACGCCGGGGACCTCACGGAGAGCGCCTCGGCGAGCTCGTCCGAACCGAGCGGCTCGAGACGGGAGAAGTCGACCTCGGTCCCCGTCAGTGCGGCGTGCACCGCGCCGAGCAAGCTCACCTGGACCGCCGCGAGCCCCCCGACGGGTTCGACCGCGGAGGCGACACCCCTCGCGATCAGCAATGCCTCGGCGCCCGACGCCGCCGCGCCGTGCAAGCCCCCGGTCTCCACTGCTGCGTCCCCCTCACTGGGAGCGGTTCCGGTGTTCGGAGCATACGCCCCGCCCGGTTTGGGCTCGCCAACGCCGCGAAGCGGGCGTCGTCATCCAGCCGCTCGTTCCGTAGGCTCGCCGGATGGCTCTGAGAATGGACAACGTCGGGATCGTCGTCGAGGACCTCACGGTGGCGATCGAGTTCTTCCACGAGCTCGGCCTCGAGGTCGAAGGTCGGACCATGGTCGAGGGTGAGTGGGCAGGGCGGGTCACCGGCCTCGGCGACCAACGAGTCGAGATCGCCATGATGCGCACGCCGGACGGCCACGGACGGCTCGAGCTCTCGCGATTCCTGGCGCCCCAGGTGGTGGCAGATCACCGGGACGCCCCGGTGAACGCACTCGGCTATCTCCGGGTGATGTTCGCAGTGGACGACATCGACGAGACGCTCGACCGGCTCCTCGAGTACGGCGCGCAGCTCGTGAGCCGCGACGTGGTCCAGTACGAGAACGCGTACCGGCTCTGCTACGTCCGAGGACCTGAAGGCATTCTCATCGGGCTCGCCGAAGAGCTCAGCTGAGCACACGCCTGTGCATCGTGACTTCTCGGGTCCCTGGCCACCACGACGGAGCGGTTCGTGGAGGGGCCATGTAGCGTGCGAAAGCGGAAAGCTCGCCGTTGCTCCAGTCCTTGGCAGCGAACACTCGGAACCGCACGGGACGACGGGAGCAAGAGTGGCTGGAGCACGAGGGATGGTCGGGCGTCTGGATTCGGCGCGGCACGCGGAGACGTCGGGCCGACGAACCGGGGGGCATCGTTGAGCTACGACCGCAGAACCGCTCTTCTTGCCGGCCTCGTCTTCCTCGCGACCTTCATCTTCTCGATCCCGCAACTCGCCACGTTCGATGCGGCGCTGAACAACCACCGATTCATTCTCGGCGCCGGTTCAGAGACCAGCGTCGTCGTCGGCACATTCCTCGAGCTCCTCAACGTCGTCGCCAACATCGCGACGGCCATCATCTTCTTTCCGATCCTCAAGTGGCAGAGCGAACGCGTCTCACTCGGCTACGTCGCCGACCGAATCTTCGAAGGTGTCATGATCGCCATCGGGCTCATCAGCGTGATGGCGCTGTTGATGCTGCGTTGGCACTACGAAGGCATCGCGCACCTCGCCCCCGCGTCCTTGCTCGTCACCGGACGAACACTCGTCGCCATCCACGACGCGACGTTCCTGCTCGGGCCCGCATTCTGTGCAGGCCTCGGCAACGGCATCTTGCTCGGCTACCTGATGTACAAGTCCGGACTCGTCCCGCGTCGCATGGCGATGATCGGGCTGATCGGCGGCCCGCTCGCTCTCGTGACCGCGACTGCGGTGCTGTTCGGAGCGTGGGAGCAAAGCTCGGGAATCGGGTTCCTGTTCACACTTCCCGAGATCGTCTGGGAGTTCTCGCTGAGCATCTACCTCATCTTCTGGGGCTTCAGGCCGTCGCCGGTCCTGGTGCGCGCGCGAGCAGAGCGGGACAGGGCGCAGAGCCTCGGCTAGGAACCGCCTTCGGGGAAGCCGTCTCGGCCTCATCGCACCACGGTTGCCGGCCGACTGCGAGGTTGCGCCGCAACCGAGCCGGCGAGACCATGAAGCAAGCAACGCTCAACTGGCCGGCCGGGCCGACGCCGACGACTGCCAGGATGGGAAATGATGAACGCGATCGTCCAGGACGAATACGGCCTCGCCCCCGAGGAGGTGCTTCGACACGCGCAGATCGAGAAGCCGACGGCGGGCGACGACGAGATCCTGGTGCGCGTCCACCGCGGCGAGCGTGGATCGAGGCACCTGGCACCTCATGACGGGCCTCCCGTATCTCATCCGAGTCATGGGCTTCGGGCTGCGTCGACCGAAGGCGTCCAACCCGGGGCGGAGCCTGGCCGGAACGGTCGAGTCCATCGGCAGGAAGGTCACCGGTTTTGCGCCCGGCGACGCGGTGTACGGAAGCTGCGACGCCTCCTTCGCCGAGTACGCGGTCGTCCCGGCAGGACAGCTCGCACCCAAGCCGTCGAACCTCTCGTTCGGGGAAGCGGCGACCGTGCCCATCTCGGCGGTTGCCGCGCTGCAGGCGGTGCGTGACCACGCTCGGGTGCAGGTTGGGCAGAAGGTGCTGATCATCGGCGCGTCGGGCGGCGTGGGCGCATTCGCTCTGCAGATCGCCAAGGCCTTCGGCGCCGAAGTGACCGGCGTGACGAGCACCAAGAACCTGGATCGGGTACGAGCTCTGGGTGCCGACCACGTCGTGGACTACACGCGCGACGACTTCGCCGACGGCCGGCACCGTTACGACGCGATTCTCGACACCGGAGGGCACAGCTCGCTGTCGCGCCTGCGTCGGATGCTCACGACTCGCGGGACGCTCGTCATCGTCGGCAGCGAGACGGGTGGACGGTGGTTCGGCGGATTCGATCGGCCGCTCCGAGCGCGCCTGCTGTCGCCGTTCGTCAGCCAGAAGCTGGACATGTTGACCACGTCGGAGAACGCGAAGGACCTGACCGTCCTTCGAGAGCTCATCGAAGCGGGAGAGGTCATCCCCGCCATTGACCGGACGTACACGCTTCGTGATGCCGCGGCCGCCATCCGGCAGGTCCAAGATGGCCGCGCGCAAGGAAAGGTCGTGATCACGGTCTGAGGCGTACGCCGCGCCTCGTCGTGCCCGCGAAGGGTCAACCCCTCCCGAGGGCCGGGGCCGCGGCCGGGGTGCCCCGGTAGCAGCTGAGTGAGTACGGGAAGTCCTGGGTCATCACGTAGTGGTAGGTCTTCACCGACTTCCCATCGAGGTTGATCGTGCTCGTGATCCCGTGGCATTCGTCCAGGTCGCCGGTGGTCAGGATGTTCTCGTCGCTCAGGCGCGGTCCCGTGATCGGGAACCCGTCGAGCGCGAAGCCCAAGACCTTGTCCACGCTCGCGTCGTCGATGCAGCTCGACAGCGTGTGGTAGTGGTATTCGCCGGTCCTCTCGGGGTGACCGTCGCAGCCGTCCTGGATCTCCCACGCACCGGCGTCGCGGTTGCCCGCGTCGAATCCGTTGAAGAGCGCGACACCGCTGTTCAACACGCCGATCGCACCCGGACCCATGCACTGAGGCTGGTCTTCGATCTGGGGTTCGGCGGGGAGAGCGTAGGTGAGGTTCTGCTCCGTGATCTGGTTCGGGTTCCGGTCGTATTGGTACGCGGGATCGTCCTGCGAGACGGGGAACACACCGGTCGGGTGGTCTTTTGGAACCGCGTTCGTCGTGATCGAACGAGCATCGCCGTCGATGGTCATCGAGTACGTGCCGTCCCAGTCGACTTCGCCCTCAACGTGGATCTTCTGGTTGATGTCGTACTCGGTGTCGTCGTTGATGAACCACGGCCCCCGGACATCCGCGCCGCCGCCGTCGCCGCCCTCGTGACACAGGTAGATGGAACCCTGCTGGGGGCCGTCGAGGACGACCTTGCCGTCGCCGACCGGAAGGATGCCGTCTGCGTACCGGTTGCCGTAGTCGTGGTTCGGATCGAGCACGAGGTCGGTGACCGCGTGCTGATGGCCCGACGCGGTCGAGCGCTCGCTCGTCGTCGTGCTCGCCGAACCCGAGCTGGCCGAGCCCGTGCCACAGCCCGCCGCGACGAGCAGCACTGCTGCAACCACGAGGCTCCCGCGCCCACCCTGCTTCATCGATCTCATCGACCCATTGCCACTTCCTCGTTCCTCTGCGATGGTCGTCACCACCCGGCCCGACGGTCTCGCCGCGATCGAGGACGAGCGCGACGACGAGCACGATTCGACCACCACTTCTGTCGGCGCGGCGGCCGTCCCGCTGTATGGAATTTGGTGGCGGCGCTGATTCGAAACGCTCGACCCGCCGGGCGTCGGGCTCTTGCGTAAGACTGGTCTGATCGAGGAGAGCCCGCGTGACTGAGTCGCCAAGAGTCGTGATCATCACGGGCGCCTCGCAGGGCATCGGCGCAGGCGTCGCTTCTGCGCTGCGTCGCGCGGGGTACGCCGTCGTCGGCACCTCGCGATCGATCCGCTCGTCCGACGATTCCGACTTCGTCGCGGTGCAAGGCGACATCGCAGAAGCCGACACTGCCCAGCGCGTGGTGGAGCGGGCTCTCGATCGCTTCGGACGAATCGACAGTCTGATCAACAACGCCGGGGTCTTCATCGGCAAGCCCTTCACCGAATACACACTGGACGACTTTGCCGCGATCACTGCAGTGAACTTGGCCGGCTTCTTCCACATCACTCAGCGAGTCGTTCGGCACATGGTGGCCCAGGGACGCGGCCACATCGTCAACATCACCACGAGCCTCGTCGACCAACCCGACCGCGACCGACCCTCGGCGCTGACCTCCCTGACGAAGGGTGGAGTGGCCGCCGTCACGCGCGCACTGGCCGCGGAGTACGCGACCCGCGGCGTGCGGGTCAATGCGGTAGCCCCGGGGGTCATCCAGACCCCCGCGCAGGACCCTGCGTCCTACGACGGCATGGCCCCTCGTCACCCGATCGGCCACATCAACGACATCGTCGACGGCATCCTCTACCTCGAGCGCGCGACCTTCGTCACCGGCGAGACCCTGCGTGTCGACGGCGGTTGGGCCGCTGGGCGCTGACCGTCCAACCACCCGTGCCCGCCGTCCCGATCTCCTGGACAAGTTCAGTGGGCTCAGACGGCCGCGGCCGCCGTTGGGTCGGCTCGGGGTTCCGGCGGGGGCGGAGCGTACGGCGCGCGTGCGCCGTCGATACCGGCCTTGAACACCCAGAACGCGAGCGCGGCGACGATCGCCAGGAACCCGAAGGTCAGCAACCACGAAGGGAGTGGCGGCGTCCAGGCGGTGGTCCCGATGAAGTACCAGATCCGGCTCGTCGAACCGACCGTGTACCGGCGGAGCGCCTGCGCGAACGCAAGGCTCTGCGCGATCACGAAGCCGACGCCGAGCCACCACGCGATTCGGCGCAGCGCGAACTTCGTCCCGACGTTGCGCAACGCGTAGCCGCCGAGCAGGGGAATGCCGACCGCGAACGGCAGCGTGTACCGGCCGTGCCAGACGAGGCCGTTCGCGCTCAGCGCGCGCAGTCTCGATCGCCACGGGCACCATGAACGTGAACACGAGCGTCGCAACCATCGCCCAGACGAAGCGCCGAGAGCCGTAGCTGACCGCGAAGAGCATCAGCGCACCGACGGCGATCAACCAGATGACGGTCGTTCCGTACGGCACGAGCGTGTCATTCCAACCGAACCGCCCGATCATCTCGTAGATGGTCGACCAGTAGGTCTTGCCGATGCTTCCCCGCAGGATCAGGCTGACCCCCCAATCGAGCCCGGGCTGCGAAGTGTTCCCCTCCCCGAGCGGCTTCGCGTACAGGGTCCAGAGCAGTTGGAGGAAGCCGGCGCCGACGACCGCGGCGGCCCACCCCCGCACCG
This sequence comes from uncultured Acidimicrobiia bacterium, assembly GCA_963848485.1. Lineage (GTDB taxonomy): Bacteria > Actinomycetota > Acidimicrobiia > IMCC26256 > JAENVU01 > Chersky-806. The sequence goes on along the minus strand of CAWKDX010000003.1, from coordinate 441,758 downwards.
CGCGCCGCCCGAAGAGCTCTTCGATGCGGGGTCGGCCCGCAACCATCAGCAGGACGATCACCAAGAGAAGGACCCAGAGCGGCGAGAGCGGGCGGGTGAGGCACAGCACGCTTGCCGCGATCCCGAATCTTCGGAGGATCCGCGGATCATCGCCGGCCCCGGCGCCGGCCAGCACGATGCCGTGCGTCCACGTCGCGACCCCCGCCGCCATCTCCAGGCTGCTCGGGTTCACGATGCCGCTGAAGTACAGCACCATGGGAGTGAGCGCAAAGAGGAAGCCGAGCGCGTAGCCGATGGACCCGAGCCCGGCGACGGTGCTAATGCACGACGCAAGCAGCGCCGCGATGATGCCGGCGCTGATCAGGCGCATGAGGTACACCTGTCCGCTGCCCGGTGGGTACCAGTAGCTCCCGACACCGATGATCGCCGAGTACAGCGGGAAGTACCGAGCGGTGTAGGTGTCAAGCGTCGCGTTTCCCGGGCGACGCAAGAAGTTGAAGCAGCTCGCGGGTTGCGCGGGCTTGAACGCGAAGCAGACGCCGCGGTCCTTGTAGACGCGCGGCGCGGTCACCTCGACCGCGGCCTGGCCCTTGACGTCTTTGCCGATGAGGTCACCGCGCGGGATCGCCGCGGCGTGCACGATGTGGGACGGCTCGTCAGGTCCCGAGTAGATGGGCGACGCGATCGCCCAGGCCACGCCGATCGCGAAGAAGAGGAAGAACGAGACGATCCAACGCAAGCCAGCAGGTTAGGCGGGGAGAGTTCACGCGGTGGCTACCGACGCTGCGTCGGCGATGATTAGTCAGTAACTATTGACTCATATATTCATGAGTGACAGACTCGGCCGGTGGACCCTGGTCGGGAGTCTGGACGAACGCGCGGCGCGGCACGCGGCGCTGGGTGATCCGGCGCGGTTGGCCATCGTCGACGAGCTGTCCGTCTCGGATCGGGCGCCGGTCGAGCTGCGTCGCCGGCTCGGCATGGAGTCGAACCTGCTCGCCCATCACCTCGACGTGCTGGAACGCGTCGGGCTCATCGTGCGGTCTCGCTCCAGCGGCGACGGTCGCCGCCGCTACGTGCATCTGGTGCGGGACGCGCTCGAGGGTCTCGCACCGAGCGGGCAGGTGCGACTCGGCCGGGCGTTGTTCGTGTGCAGCGCCAACTCGGCGCGCTCCCAGCTGGCTGCCGCCTTGTGGCGAAGCGCGACGAACGAAGTGGCCCAGTCCGCCGGGACGCATCCGGCCAGTCGGGTGCACCGCGGTGCGATCGCGGCCGCGACTCGAGCCGGGTTGGACCTCGGGTCGGCGACGCCACACGACCTCGCCGAGATCGACTCGTTCCCACCGCTGGTGATCACCGTGTGCGACCAGGCCCACGAGGAGCTCGACGACGACGCGTGGTTGCACTGGTCGATTCCGGACCCGGTGCCGGTCGGCACGAAGGCGGCGTTCGACGCGACGCTGGTGGAGCTGCGCGACCGGATCGGCACGCTCGTCGACGCCTCGGAGGGCGCATCGTGACCGACGAGCTGCACCCGAGCGATCTCGACCTCTCGGTCGAGCTCGAAACCGGCATCGGTCAGCTCCGCCTCGACCTGACCCGCCGGCTTGGTGCCGAGGCCTTCGGCACCGCGATGTTGATCGTCGCCGTGATCGGTTCGGGGATCATGGCGAGTCGACTCTCGGCCGGCGACCTCGGGCTTCAGCTGCTCGAGAACGCAGCGGCGACCGCCGCCGCGCTCGTCGGCCTGATCCTGATGTTCGGCGAGGTCTCCGGTGCGCACTTCAACCCGGTCGTCACCCTCCTCGACCGGCTGCTCGGCACGACCCGCACCCGCGACAGCGTGCTCTACGTCATCGCCCAGATCGTCGGTGGGTGTGCCGGGGCGATGCTCGTCAACGTCATGTTCGAGCTCCCCGCGATCGATCTTTCCACGAAGACCCGCTCCTCAGGCGCGCTCTGGCTCTCCGAGGTGGTCGCGACCGTGACGCTCCTCCTGCTCATCCAGGGTTGCGTGCGCACCGGCCGGGCCGCCGCGGTGCCGTTCGCCGTCGGAGCCTGGATCGGCGGCGCGTACTTCTTCACGTCATCGACCAGCTTCGCCAACCCGGCCGTCACCATCGCCCGCACCCTGTCCGACACCTTCGCCGGGATCGCCCCCGCGTCGGCCCCGATGTTCATCGTCATGCAGCTCGTCGGCGCCGTCATCGCGTTCGGGCTCGTCCGCCTGTTCTACCCCCACGACCACTCGGAGACCCTCGATGACTGACACCAAGACCCGAAGTCCTGTTCGTGTGCATCCACAACGCCGGCCGCTCCCAGATGGCGGCCGCGCTGCTGGCCCACCACGCCGGTGACCGGGTCGTGGTCCGCTCCGCGGGCACCGCCCCCGCCGACGAGATCAACCCGGCGGTCGTCGAAGCGATGGCCGAGCTGGGCATCGACCTGCACGCGGCCGGTGCCCACCCCAAGCGGCTCGAGGACGCCGCGGTGAAGGCCTCCGACGTCGTCATCACCATGGGTTGCGGCGACACCTGCCCCATCTACCCGGGAAAGCGCTACGAGGACTGGGACCTCGACGACCCCGCGGGCCAAGGCGTCGACGCGGTCCGCCCCATCCGCGACGACATCGACCGCCGCGTCCGCGAGCTCGTCGCCGAGCTCCTCACCTCCGCACTTCGTAGAGATCGACTGAGGACACGATGACTGATCTCGACCGCTCCCAGCTTCCGCTCGACCAGCAGAACTTGGTTCGCGGCGTCACCGCCCGCCTCGAACCGCAGTTCGCCGGAACGTTCGGCCCCGAGACGATCGAGCGCTTCGTCGTCGACTCGCTCGACCGGCTGCTGCCCACCGCGAAGGTCGCCTCGTTCCTGCCCGTGCTCGCCGAGCGGTTCGCCCGCGAACGTCTCCGCGCCCTCGGCAAGGCCGAAGGATCGCTTCCGTCGACGGTCCCCGCGGTGCTGTTCCTCTGCGTGCACAACGCCGGCCGGTCTCAGATGGCGGCCGGCTGGCTTCGCCACCTCGCCGGCGACGCGGTGGTCGTGTGGTCCGGCGGTTCGGAGCCGACCTCGGAGATCAACCCCGGCGCGGTGGCCGCCATGGCCGAGGTCGGCATCGACATCACCACCGAGTTCCCCAAGCCCTGGACCGATGAGGTCGTCCGCGCCGCGGACGTCGTGATCACCATGGGCTGCGGCGACGCGTGCCCGCTGTATCCCGGCAAGCGCTACGAGGACTGGGAGCTCGACGATCCCGACGGGATGGACCTCGACGCGATCCGCCCCATCCGCGACGAGATCCGCCGACGCGTCCAAGGGCTCCTGGCGTCACTCAGCATCGACCCGTCCTGACCGACACAGGTCACTCATGGAGCGAGCGCCGATCGCAGCGCCTCGAGCCGATCGGGAACAACCCGGTACCAAGCCCAACGCCCCCGCTTCTCCCGTGACAACACGCCGGCCTCGACGAGCAGGGACAGGTGATGCGACACCGTCGGCTGGGACCGCCGGATCGGCTCGACGAGATCACACGCGCAGGTCTCACCCGTTGCCGAGGCGGCCACGAGCGACAGGAGCCGGAGCCGGACCGGATCGGCGAGGACCTTGAACGCTGCCGCCAGATCCTCGGCCGCCGACTCATCGAGCGGGCCGGTCATCACCGAGCCGCAGCATCCGTCGATCAGGTTCACCTTCATGATGCCTCGCTCTTCGTCGGAGCCGTTCCCAGCCATCATATTGACATCCATCGATATTGAGCTAGAGTGAACACATCGATCACTGTCGATTCAATGACCATAGACCGTGGAGGTCACCGTGTCCCGTGTCCAGCTCGCCCTCAACGTCACCGACATCGACGCCGCCGTCGGGTTCTACTCGAAGCTGTTCGGCACCGAGCCGGCCAAGCGCAAGCCCGGCTACGCCAACTTCGCGATCGCGGACCCGCCCCTCAAGCTCGTGCTCTTCGAAGGCCCCGAGGGTGGCACGATCAACCACCTCGGCGTCGAGACCGAGACCGGCGACGAGGTGCTCGCCGCAGAGGCCCGACTCGCGGACGACGGACTGGCCACGACCGGGGTGGACGACACCGTGTGCTGCTACGCCACGAAGATCGAGACCTGGGTCACCGATCCGGACGGCGCGAAGTGGGAGTGGTACGTGAAGACGGGCGACGCCGACCAACTCACCAACGAGATCCTCTCCGCCGGCCAGACCGCCACGTGCTGCGCGCCGGAAGCGACCACCGGGTGAGGACCTCGGTCCGATGACCACGGCCCGCGCCGAGGTCGTGCCCTCGAAGCTGTCGACCCTCGACCGGTACCTCCCGGTCTGGATCGGGCTCGCCATGGCCGGCGGACTCGTGCTGGGCCGGCTGATACCCGACCTGAACCGTTCGCTCGAGGGCATCAAGGTCGACACCGTCTCGCTGCCGATCGCGATCGGCCTGCTGGCGATGATGTACCCGGTGCTGGCCAAGGTCCGCTACCGCCACATCGGCGACGAGCTGGCCGATCGCCGCACGCTGGGTCTGTCCCTGGTGCTCAACTGGGTCGTCGGACCCGCGCTGATGTTCACGCTCGCGTGGGTGTTCCTCGCCGATCTGCCCGAGCTGCGAACCGGGCTGATCATCGTGGGCCTCGCTCGCTGCATCGCGATGGTCCTGATCTGGAACGACCTGGCGTGCGGGAGTCGCGAGCTCGCGGCCGGGTTGGTCGCGATCAACTCGGTGTTCCAGATCGTCATGTACTCGGTGCTCGGCTGGTTCTACCTCTCGGTGCTTCCCGGCTGGTTGGGTCTCGACACCGCGGCGCTGCACGTGTCGATCTGGGCCATCGCCAAGTCGGTCCTCATCTTCTTGGGCATCCCCCTCTTGGCCGGGTTCCTGACCCGCACGATCGGCGAAGCCCGCAAGGGCACCGAGTGGTACGAGCAGACGTTCCTGCCCCGCATCGGACCGATCGCGCTGTGGGGGCTGCTGTTCACGATCGTCGTGCTCTTCGCCCTCCAGGGCAAGCAGATCACCACGCACCCGCTCGACGTCGCCCGGGTCGCGATCCCGCTGCTCGTGTACTTCGCGCTCATGTGGAGCGGCTCGTTCCTCGCCGGCTACCGGCTCGGGTTCCCGTACACCCGCAACGCCTCGGTCGCGTTCACGGCCGCGGGCAACAACTTCGAGCTCGCGATCGCCGTGTCGATCGCCGTGTTCGGCGTCACCTCCGGGCAAGCGCTCGCCGGCACCATCGGTCCTCTGATCGAAGTCCCCGCCCTCATCGCGCTCGTGTACGTGTCGCTCTGGGCCCGCCGCCGCTACTACGCCACCGCCAACGAGGAGGCCGCACCGTGAACTGCTTCGACGGCGCGCTCGTGGCCTCAGAGATGCGAGGCGATCTCGACCGGGCGACCGCATCGTCGGGACCGGCGGGGAACGGGGCTACCTGGTCGTCCCGTCACGAGTGTTCCCGGCCCGAGTGCGCCTCGCTCGCGGGTGGGCTCCCCTGCCAGACGTAGGTCAGCATGATGCCCATGACCGCCTCGTGCGGCGACGAATTGTCGTAGCGCGTGGTGAGGGTGTAGCGGGTTCCGGCGGTGACGAAGTCGTGCTCGACGCACGGGCTGATCGACGAGGGGAAACCCATGGGTGCTGGTACGTCGTAGTGAGCGACGGTGGTGCACTTGAGGGTGGGGGCGTCGGTCGGTGCGATGCTGAGGTCCGGATGTAGATCGCCTTCGGGGTTGCCGACAGTCGGAGAACTGCTCGCTGATCGCCTGGTGCGACCCGGCCGGGGCGGGGACTCGCACGAAGGCGTGGACAGACGGCGCCTCCGGGATCACAGTGGAGTGAGAGTCGTGCGATGACGCGGCCGATCTCGCGAGGGGGAGATACGCGCATGTTGTTCCCGCAGCCGGGTGGCGAAGGCAGCCCGATCACCATCAAGAACCGCTACGACAACTTCATCGGCGGGAAGTGGGTGCCCCCGGTCAGTGGGCTCTACTTCGAGAACCCGTCGCCGGTGAACGGCAAGACGTTCTGTGAGGTCGCCCGGGGTACTGCGGACGACGTCGATCTCGCGCTCGATGCTGCTCACGCGGCCAAGGATGCGTGGGGTCGGACGAGCGCGGCCGAGCGCTCCGGGATCCTGATGCAGATCGCTCAGCGCATCGAGGACAACCTCGAAGAGCTCGCAGTGATCGAGGCGTGGGAGAACGGCAAGTCGGTGCGGGAGTGCCTGGCCGCTGACCTGCCGCTCGCCGTCGATCACTTCCGCTACTTCGCTTCGGTGATCCACGCTGAGGAAGGTTCGATCACGCCGATCGACGACACCACAGTGGCGTACCACTTCAACGAGCCGCTCGGGGTGGTCGGCCAGATCATCCCGTGGAACTTCCCCATCCTCATGGCCGTGTGGAAGCTTGCGCCGGCCCTGGCGGCGGGGAACTGCGTGGTGCTCAAGCCGGCCGAGCAGACCCCGATGTCGATCCTGCGCGTCGCGGAGCTGATCGCCGACCTGTTGCCGGATGGTGTGCTGAACATTGTGAACGGCTTCGGTGTCGAGACGGGCAAGCCGTTGGCATCGAGCCCGCGGGTCGCGAAGGTGGCGTTCACGGGGGAGACGACGACGGGCCGTCTGATCATGCAGTACGCGTCGGAGAACCTGAACCCGGTCACGCTCGAGCTCGGTGGGAAGAGCGCCAACATCTTCATGGCCGACGTGATGAGCGCCGACGACGCGTTCTTCGACAAGGCGCTCGAAGGGTTCACGATGTTCGCCCTCAACCAGGGTGAGGTGTGCACCTGTCCGTCACGCGCGCTCATCCAGGAGTCGATCTACGACGCGTTCATGGAACGCGCACTTGAGCGCGTTGCGGCCATCGTCACCGGCGATCCGCTCGACACGGACACGATGATCGGCGCTCAGGCAAGCAACGACCAGTTCGAGAAGATCCTCAGCTACCTCGACATCGGGGTGGCGGAAGGCGCCGAGGTGCTCATCGGTGGTCACGCACGCGAAGTCGCGGGTCACGAAGGTGGCTACTACATCGAGCCAACGGTGTTCAAGGGAGACAACAAGATGCGGGTCTTCCAAGAGGAGATCTTCGGTCCAGTCGTGTCGGTCACCACGTTCAAGGACGAAGCCGAAGCGATCGAGCTCGCCAACGACACCCTGTACGGGCTCGGCGCCGGGCTGTGGACCCGAGACGCATCCACGCAGTACCGAATGGGTCGCGCCATCCAGGCCGGCCGCGTGTGGACGAACTGCTACCACCTGTATCCCGCGGGCGCGGCGTTCGGCGGGTACAAGGCGTCTGGCATCGGCCGCGAGAACCACAAGATGATGCTGGACCACTACCAGCAGACCAAGAACCTGCTCGTGAGCTACAGCCCTGACAAGCTCGGGTTCTTCTGAGCATGACAGCCACGCGCGTCGACGCCACGGAAGAGGCGCTCGAGCTAATCGACCGGCTGGTGGCGGTGCACGGACCCGTGCTCTTCCACCAGTCGGGTGGCTGTTGTGACGGCAGCAGTCCGATGTGCTTCCCGCTCGGCGAGTTCCGAATCGGCGGTGCCGACGTCTGCCTCGGCGAGGTCGGCGGTGCGCCCTTCCACATGAGCCTGGCCCAGTTCGAGTACTGGCAGCACACGCATCTCACCCTCGACGTCGTGCCCGGCCGGGGCGCGGGCTTCTCGCTCGAAGCCCCGGAGGGCGTCCGCTTCCTCATCCGGTCGCGGTTGTTCACCGAGGCCGAGACCGCCGAACTCCCCGAGGTGACCACGGGCTGATCTGCACCGATCAGGACTGCGATTCGTCACGCACCCAGGACCCCCTGGCCGCGAGTTCTCACGAGAGTTCTCACGGCCACCCGACGTGCTATTCATCCGGTCCCATCGCGCGCCGTCCTGTACCCGCGAGTCCCAACCCTTGTCGATCGCGCTCGCGGCGCGTGGGGTGCGCTTCACGAACTTCCATCCGACGGTGGTGTGCTTGGCGACGCGGGCGTGCTTGCGCTCACCGCAGACCGCGCCCAGATCGGCGGCGCGGACCTCGGTGTGTCCATCCACGCTCGCGTGGTCGCCCGACGGCGCGTTCCTCACCGCGGTTGCGGCCGGCCGTTACCGGTCCGCGAGGACTACGAAACCTCGCCCGCATCCTCCGGCCCCAGTCGCCGAACCGATCTGAAAGGATGCCAAACGTGGACAAGCGACTCGAGGACCGGACCCTCATCGCCGACCTCGTCGTCGCGTATGCCTACGCGGTCGACGAGAACGACTGGTCCGCGTTCGAGTCTCTGTTCATCCCCGACGCCTCCATTGACTACCGCTCGTCTGGCGGCATTGCCGGGACTCCATCGGAGGTCGCGGCGTGGATGCCCGGCGCGATGCGGATGTTCACTTGGTCGATGCACTCGATCTCCACGCACCGCCTGGCCTTCACGGGCGAGCGGGAGGCGGCCGGATCGCTGCACGCGTTCGCCCGCCACGGCCTCACGTGGGAGGGCGTCGACGAGCTGCTGGACGTCAACGTGATCTACCGCGACGAGTACGTCCGCACCGACGACGGCTGGCGTTTCGCCTCTCGCCGTGAGGACACCCTGCACATCGCGGGCGGGCGATTCGCCGAGCTCGTCACCCGCAGTCTGACCGGGTGAGCGCCGTCGGGTTCGGGCGGCGCGAAGAGGATCTGACCCCGGCCGTCCTCACCGCCGTGCTCTCGGCGAGCTCCCCGGGCGTTCGGGTGGACGCGGTCGAGGTCGTGGCGACCAAGCGCTGCGGCGAGGGCATCGCGTCGACCGCCGACCGCATGGTGCTCGACCTGACCTACGCCGAGGGCTCGGCTGGCGACCTTCCCGAGCGTCTCGTCCTGAAGACGATGCTGGTCTCGCCGCACGCACCGTCGGAGATGTACGAGACCGAGGTTCGCTTCTACGACGAGCTGCGCCCGTCGCTGTCGGTCGAGACCCCCCGCTGCTACGCAGCGTCCTTCGACCCGGCCACAGGTCAGTTCGGTCTGTTGCTCGAGGATCTGACCGAGCGCGGTGCGCGGTTCCCGAACGCCACCGTGTCGGTGTCGGTGAACGAGGTCGGCGCGCTGCTCGACCAGCTCGCTTCGTTGCACGCCCAGTTCTGGCAGTCGCGGGATTCGCCGCCGATCTGGCGTGGGTCGCGACGCCGAATGCCGGAGGGATGTCCGGCATCTTCGAGCGTCACGGACTCGCGATCATCTCCGACCAGGTCCGCCGCCATCCCTTCAAGCAGGAGCTGATTGCCCCGCTCGGGCTCAGCGTCGACGAGCTCTGGGCGGCGCTTGGCGTTGCGGAGCGGTCGCTTGAGCTCGCGCCGGTCACCTTGTTGCACGGCGACGCGCATATTGCGAACACCTATCTCCTGCCGGACGGAGCGGGCGGCCTGCTCGACTGGCAGCTCCAGGTGCGCGGGTGCTGGGCGCACGACGTCGCGTATCTCCTCTCGACCGCGCTCGATCCGGACGTCCGCCGTGCCGAGGGGCGCGTCCTGCTCGGTCGCTACCTCGATGCCCTGGCGTCGCGCGGCGTGCATGACGCGCCGAGCCCGGCGGAGGCCTGGGAGTGGTGCCGGCGGGCAGTGTTGTGGGGGTTGGTCATCGGCTGGCTGATCACCCCGCCGGAGAACTACGGCCTCGAGATCACCGCCGCGAACACGATGAGGATGGTGGCCGCGGTGGAGGACTTCGACGCGCTCGGCGCGATCGCCGAGAGTCCACCGCGCTGAGTGGAGTCAGCGGCGCCACAGCCGGCAAGGGTTCGAGAGCGTCTCGTTGCGCAGCGAGCGGTTCAGGAGCGCAGGACGTTGGCGAAGATCAACCAGGCCAGGAGGCTCTTGGCGCCGAAGCTCAGGACCAGATAGCACGCCTCGCCGTGGAGGTAGCTGCGCCAGCGTCCGATCTGGAGGTACTGCAGCACCATGTTCACGGCGAAGCTGAAGAAGAGGACGAACTCGACGGCGGTGATGACGTAGACGAACGTCGGCGGCCGGGTCGGCCCGCCGAAGAGGTAGATCCCGATGGCGATCCAGGGGACGGCGCCGATCACCGAGCCGAACCAGAAGGCACTCCAATCGGTCGACCCCGGTTCCTGCTGACGCTCCATCAAGAGACCGAAGAGGATCATCGCCGAGTTCGCCGCGAAGATCGCGAGCAGCGCCGCGACGTCACGGATGCCGGTGAACATCGCGATGAGGACGATCATGATGGACGCGCTGACGGAGTACTCGATCCACCGGGCGTAGTTCGATCGCCGGGCGAGATTGGCTTCGTACCAGCGGTGGATGCCGCGGTGACGCGACGAGGAGATGGTCGAGGGCGGCGAGGATCAGAAAGAGCGCGACGGCACCGCCGATGCCGACGGTGAAGAGCACCTCGGTCGGCGCGCCACGTTGCGCCACGATCGGATCAGAGCGGAGGAACGAGGCGGTGACCGGCAACGAAAGCCCGTTGCTGAGCAACAACATCGCGATCGCCTCGAGGCCGAGCACGACACCGACGACCAGGTTCGTGACGCGCAGACGCCCGTAGGCGCGCGCCGCGGTCGTGGAGCCGGCAGCGTCAGCCACCGTTCGCATCCAGGACAGTGCCCACCGACCGCGTCATGCTGCCGCTCGTCCGGCTGGGGTAGATCTTCGAGAGGTTGGAGCCGGCGAGGCTCTTACGCCATCGTCGGCCACCCAGGACCCGATCGCCAGTAGTTCCAGTCATCTCGCTCCTTCGCTGCGCTATTGCCACTTCCCTCTACGTAGCACCACGGCGATTCGGTTGCCTCGCGGCCCGGGAAGCTCCGGCCGCACGCGGGCGCGGTCCAAGCCTCGTCTCCGATGAGTTCGGGCCGGCGCAGACGCCTGAACCGAAACGCACCGATGCGAGGGAGAGACACCATGGGCATGCTCATCGTCACCGAACTCGTGACGCTGGACGGGGTGGCGCAGGCGCCGGGAGGACCCGACGAGGATCGCGACCGCGGCTTCACACACGGCGGGTGGCAGGCACTGCTCGTCGACGAGGCCACGCACGGCAACCTCGCCGGCGATCGAGCACGCTCGGAACGCGGCGGGGGCAAAGGACGTCGTCCTCATGGGTGGCGGTGACGTCATCGCCCAGGCGCTCGACGCCGGACTGGTCGAAGAGCTGCACCTCCATCGTACGCGACCCACCTCACCTACGAGCTCGGCTGACGGTCGCTCAGGGTGCGGGGTCCGGAGGCGAGTAGGGACAGGCGATGTCCAGCGCCGGTGGCGTGGCATTGACCAGGAAGTCGGCGATCGCGGTGTCGACGCACTCGGACTGGCTGAGTCCGAAGGTTCCGTGGATACCGCCGACGATGGTGATCGCCCGCATCGTCGGGTAGACCCGCGCCATGTTGACCGCCCACTGGTAGGGGGTCTCGCCGTCGCGGGTGGCGTTGGCGATCATCCCCGGGATCGGCGGCCCGTACTGCTTCGGACGCGGTACCGGGTGGGGAACGGCTCCGCCGTAGCCGTTGCAGGTCGTGAGGTAGTCGACGCCGAGGGAGCCGCCGTAGATCGGTCCCTCGCGGACGATCCATCGCAGCAGGTCCTGCTGGCGGGCATTCGAGATCCGGTCGGAGAAGTCCTGGCAGACCACTGCCGACCACAGGCTGCCCGCGGTGCCGGTGCTCGGACTCTGCAGGCTCTTCTTCGTGAGCGCCTGGCGCGCCGCGTCCTGCTCGGCCCCGGAGGCGAAGAGGGCGTTCCAGGAGTCCGTCACCGCCTGCTCGGCCTGGGTCCAGCTCTCCTCTCCGGTGATGGGGAAGAAGTCGACGCCGTCGTTGAGCACATCGAGCACGTCCCAGCGGGTGTAGCGCGTCCCGTCCGGGAGGCGGATGGTGCGACGGTTCAGCTGCGCCATCACCTGGTCGAACTTCGCGCGCAGCCCGGTGGCCTGCAGGAAGAAGCCGATCGAGTGGTCCGGTGCCACGGAGCCCGCGCTGATCCCGGAGAGGTTGATCTGCGGGTCCATGTTGCGCGTCGAAGACCATTGCCCGCACCCGACCGGGGAAGAGCTGCGCATAGGTGGAGCCGAGCAGACGTGCCGTAGGAGATGCCCCAGTACGTGATCTTGTCGTCGCCGACCGCGGCGCGCAGGGCGTCCAGGTCGTAGGCGCCGTCCAGGGTGCCGGCGTGCTCGACCAGGTTGCGGTTCGCGTCGAAGCAGCGCGCGTTGTCGCGCGACACCTGCTGCTGGCGCGCGGCCAGGACCGCTCGCCATCGCACCGTCCCGGTGGCCGGCCGGGTGGGCTTGGGGATGTTGCAGCCGCGGCCCTTGAGCGCCGGGGTGGAGGCGCCGATGCCACGGGGGTCGTAGGTGACGAAGTCGAAGCTTGCTCGGACGGACTCGGGAAGCAGGTAGACGATCTTGGAGAGGCCGAGGCCCGACTGGCCGGGGCCACCTGGGTTGAGGAAGAGCGTTCCCTGGTGCTCGGCCGCGGGGCCGGTGGCCCTGAACCTCACCACGGCCAGGGTGACCTGCTTGCCCTTCGGGCGGCTGCGGTCGAGCGGCCGGACGAACGGCGCGCATTCGAACCCTTCGAGGCCGCTGTCGTCGACCTTCCTCCAGCGGTCGAACTCCGGATTGCTGCAGGGCTTCCAGTCGAGGGCGCCCTGGTGCGGCGCGGCTTCGGCCGCGGCAGCCGCCGCGGCGGAGGTGACCGGAGCCGCCGGGAGCACCCAGGCGACCGCGGCCAGCGCGAGCGCAACGAGATCGGGCGACTCGGCGCCGGGTCGCCGGCGGAGCCGCAGTGTCGGGTCGGCTCCGGGCCATCTGCGTAGTTCTACTGCAGGGACCGCGGCCGCCGTTGTCATTCCCATGCCGTCAATGGGTTTGCCGCGGTCTCGCGATGGTGTCCTGCCGTCTCCGTCTCGCTGAGCTGGGCTCGTTGGCGGTCGTTGACCTGGCCCTGGCGCGAGGCAACGGTCACGCGGGTGCGACGATGAGGTGAAGCGTGGTCAGCTGGTACTCGGAGGTCGTACCACCGGCGAAGCGGGTGGGCGGGTGGTCAGGGTCGAGCCGCCAAGCGGATGCCAGTTCGAGCAGGCCAAAGTCGTGGTCCGCGCGACGCGGCGGAACAGTCGTTGCAGCGGCGAGTGCGTGCGCAACACCTCCTTGACGAACGCAGGCACCGCGGACCGGTCGTCGCGGAAGCGTTGTCGGAGCGGGCTGTCGCCGGCGAGGAGCGCGGCGCCGTGCGCCAGCAGCGCGGTGGTCGTTTCGTGGCCGGCGACGAACAGGAACTGCAGGAACGACACCAGTTCACGGTGGTCGATCTCGCCCGCCCGCTCGAGGTCCGACCATGTGGCGGCCACGCGTGCGGAGATCCGGGGCGGAACCGACCGCGCGATCGCCGTCATGCTCCGCCGCGTCGGGGTCGGAGACAACCGTCGCGGGCATCTCGTGATGACCACGGAACGCACGCCCGTGATCGTGCTCGGCGCCGCGGTCACCTCGAAGCCCTCGAGCTGCAAGCCGCGTTCGAGTGCGGCACGGGATCGACACGTCGTCGTCCACCACGAGCACGCACGTCGATCACCGGCATCCACACCGCTAAGGAGCCAAAGGGATGCAGGAGCCGACCACGAGTCGGACGCCTGACGCCGGGGCGATCACGATCCCGCGCGACGGTGAAGGTCGTGTGCATCCCGAGGCGGAAGTGCACGTGCTGCATCCCGCCCCCCATCTGGCCCATCGGGCCGTTGCCCATGCCCATCCCGCCGACGATGTTGCAGAACGCGACGTACGCGCCCGGCGTCAGCTGCATCGTCTTGTGTCGTGATGTGCCGGCTGGAACGTCAGCGATCTCGCCGACCTTGACTCGGTCGAGTCGGGTCTCGTCGACGGAGCCGTCGGCGTTGGTCGGCAGTGACGCAGCGTCGGCAGCCTTGACGATGACGAGCTCGTGCGTGTGGTGGCCGACGTTCGCGGCGGTGATGGTCTGGCGCCCCGTCGGGAGCGTCGCCTGGTCGGCGGTGATCGACCACTCGTCGAGGCGGAACTGACCCGACTGCGGTTGCACCGTTCGGGTCGAGCCCGCACCAGCACAGCCTGCGGTGACCACGACCAGCGTCGCGACCGATGCGATGGCCCGGAACCTCACGAGATGCTCTCGGAGACCGCGCTCCCGAGCGCGGCGAGCGCCGCGGAGAGCTGATCGGCGGCTTGTGCGGCCAGTGACGCGAACGCGGGGCCGGTCATCAGCTCGCGGGGGTCGATCACCGAGATGCGGGTGCCGGTCGCGGTGGTCTCCAACACGACGTTGCACGGGAGGAGGAGCGCCACTGCCGGGTCGATCTGCAGCGCCTGGTGCGCGAAGTGCGGGTTGCATGCACCGAGGATCTTCAGCGGTGGACGCTCGACGCCGAGCTTGGCGTGGAGGGTCGCGGCTGACGTCGATCTCGGTCAGCACGCCGAAGCCCTGCTCCGCGAGTGCCGGCGCGCACTTTGGCTTCCGCTTCGTCGATCGGGGCGTCGAGTGTCGTCTGGATGCTGCGCATCGACGGGCGGCGGGCTCAGCGACCGGCGGGCGTGAGCCCGAGGTCGGTCTCGATCAGGTGCCGCGGCTTGGCTCCGACCGAGAACGCTGCGGGCTCGCCGTCGCGAAAGAGCGCGATCGTCGGGATCCCCGAGATGGCGTAGCGCCGGGCCACGGCGGGCGCGGAGTCGACGTCCACCTTCACTACCTTGATGGTGTCGCCGTGTTCGGCGGCGAGGGCCTCGAGCTCGGGGGTGACCATCCGGCACGGACCGCACCACTCGGCCCAGAAGTCCACGACGACGGGCACGGTCGCCCGGAGGACCTCCTGGTCGAAGGTCGTGTCGTCGGCATGGGTGAGCTGGCTCATCGATGGCTCCTCGGGTCGAATCGGGGAGAGGCGTCGACCTCTCCTTCGTGACAACATACCCCTGGGGGTATATGTTCCCGGCGTCGACAGCTGGGCGGCCATCAGATGACGAAGCCGAGGATTCCCGTGGACGAAGCGCATCGGGACACCCACCACGGTCATCAGGCCCTGCGGTACGCCTTGGGACTCGTCGTGGGAGCCGGCGCGCTCTGGCTGATCGTGTCGGCCGCCGGTGGGCTCGGGGACGCGATCGACGCGCTCCGGCGCACCACCCCCGCATGGCTGGTTCCGGCGATCGCGTTCGAGGCAGCTGCCTACGTGCTCGCCGCGGTCCGCCTGCGACGTCTCGCGGGGCCCGAGGCGGACCTGTCGCCAATCGCGGCCGCTGAGCTCGCGCTCGTCGTCAACGGTCTCGGGCTCCTCACCCCGGCTTCGCCCGCCGAAGGGATCGCGTTCGAATACCGCGAGCTCGGCCGTCGAGGCCTCCCGCGTCGGCGGATCGCGCTCGACGATCGGCTTCGAGCAGTGGTTCAGCACGCGGGTCTTCTACCTCGTGCAAGCGCTGAACCTTCTCCTCATCGTCGCGACCCGCGACTTCCCTGCCGACGTGAAGTGGCCGCTCGCGGCCGCCGCGGTGATCCTCAGCCTCCTCGCACTCACTGCGATCGCCGCCGCCCGGCCTCGCGTCGCGGAACGTGTCGCCGTGGTCCTCGGCGCGTTCCGCTTCTGGCGGCCCCGCACCTCAGCGGCCGAGCGGCGCGTCGCGGGCGCCCGCCTCCGCGCCGAGGCCATGGCGGTTGTCGGACCCCCGCGGGCGCGAGTGCGCCTCATGTTGCTGTCCGTTGCTTCGTTGCTCGCCGACGTCGCCTGTCTCTGGATGCTCATGTTCGCGGTCGGGATCCACGACGGCTTCGACATCGCGCTGCTCGCGGCCGGTGCCGCGGCCGCGGCAAGCGCGGTTCCGCTGCTCCCGGGCGGCATCGGCGCGGTCGAGCTCGCAGTCCCCGCGCTGCTCGCCTGGTACGGCGCCCCGGTCGCGGCCGCGCTCTCGGCGACCCTCCTCTACCGGGCCATCGGAACGTTCCTCCCCGCCGCCGCCGGCGGCATCTCCATCTTCACGCTGCGCGTGCGCAGGCCGCCCGGACCGACCGGGACCGAGCTGAACCCGTCGGACGACCCGTCGCTGTCCTCCTGAACGCTCACGCCGACCGGGTGCCCCTGAGCATCTCCGCGAAGGGTCATACCCCACCGGGTATGACCTTTGGCCCTACCGGCCGAGTCGCCGACCGGTCAGCATCGGACGTGCAGAGCAGCTCACGATGAGGAGAACTTCGATGAAGCAGAACCTGGGAACCGCCGACCGACTGATTCGGCTGCTGGTCGTAGCGCCGGCGCTTCTGGTGCTGGCGTATCTCGTCGGGTTCGGCAGCGTCGTCGGTGTGCTTGCGATCGTGGTCGCGGTCGTCATCTTGGCGACCGCCGCGATCGGCTTCTGCCCGCTGTACGCGCCGTTCCACCTTCACACCAACGCTCGGCACGGTGCCGCGACCCTGAGGCTCGCGTCACCACTCCGGCCGTGCTTGCCGCGGTGCCACGCCTCCGGCTCGAATGTCGGGGTGGGATCCAGCCGGTAGAGCCCGATACCTGAGCGAGCGATGACGAACGAGGAGAATCGCGCGGTGAACTCTGTTGGAGGGCCGCCGACGTCTGCGCACCACTGGTCGAGCGTCGACCGCTATTGGCGGGCGGCGAATTACCTGACGGTCGGCCAGATCTACTTGCAGGACAACGCGTTGTTGCGTGATCGCCTGCTCCCGGAGCACATCAAGCCGCGGCTGCTCGGACATTGGGGTACGTCGCCGGGCCTGAACCTGTTGTACGTGCACCTCAACCGGCTCATCCGCGATCGTGACGCGAACGTCCTGTTCATCACCGGCCCCGGTCACGGCGGTCCGGCGATCCTTGCGAACGTCTATCTCGAAGGCACGTACTCGGAGGTGTATCCGAACGTCAGTCGGGACGAGGCCGGGATCCGTCGGCTGTTTCGTCAGTTCTCGACGCCGGGTGGTGTTCCGAGCCACGTCAGTGTGCCGACGCCGGGTTCGATCCACGAGGGTGGAGAGCTCGGGTATTCGCTGGTGCACGCGTTCGGCGCTGCGTTCGACAATCCGGAGCTGGTGGTTGCCTGTGTGGTGGGTGACGGGGAGGCGGAGACCGGTCCGTTGGAGGGCTCATGGAAGGGAGTCCACTTCCTGAACCCGGAGCGCGACGGGGCGGTGCTGCCGATCCTGCATCTCAACGGCTACAAGATCGGCAATCCGACCGTCCTCGCGGCGCAGCTCGGACGCGGATGTGCAGCGGCTGCTCTCGGGGCACGGCTACGAGGTCATGTTTGTGGAGGGCTACGAGCCCATGGCAGTGCACGAGCAGCTTGCCGCGGTGCTGGATGCTGCACACGATCGGATCCTGTCGATCCAGTCCGATGCGCGCGCCCACGGCCTTCGCGGACGTCCGCGTTGGCCGGCGATCGTGCTGCGGACCCCGAAAGGCTGGACCGGTCCCCGGTTCGTGGACGGTCAGCAGGTCGAGGGGACGTTCCGGTCTCATCAGGTACCGCTCGCGAACGTGCGTGACAACGCCGAGCACCTCGAGCTGCTCGAGTCGTGGATGCGCAGCTACGAACCCGAGCGGCTGTTCGACGAAAGCGGGATGCTGATCGAGGAGCTCGCCGCGTTGGTGCCGCGTGGCGATCGACGGATGGGTGCGAATCCCCACGGCGACGGTGGTCGGGTGACGGTGCCGCTGGACCTCCCCGATTTCCGCGACTACGAGATTCGCGTGTCGACGCCGGGCGACGAGCGCCATGAGTCGACCCGGCGGATGGCGGAGTGGCTGCGGGACATCTTCGTGCGCAACGCGGAGGCAAAGAACTTTCGGATCACGTGTCCGGACGAAGCTCGCTCGAACCGGCTCGATCCAGTGTTCGAGGTCGAGAACCGAATGACCATGGACCCCGTGCTCGAGTCGGACGATCACGAAGCACCGGATGGTCGGGTGATGGAGGTCCTGAGCGAGCACAACTGCCAGGGTTGGCTCGAGGGCTATGTCCTGACCGGCCGTCACGGCATGTTCGTCACGTACGAGGCGTTCGCCATGGTGTCTGCGTCGATGCTCATCCAGCACACCAAGTGGCTGGAGGCGGCATCGGCACTCGAATGGCGCCACCCCGTGCCTTCGCTCAACGTGCTGCTGACGTCCACGTGCTGGCGCAACGACCACAACGGCTTCAGTCACCAAGGGCCCGGTCTCATCGACACGATGCTGGCCATGCGGGGCACCGTTGCCCGGATCTACCTGCCGCCCGACGCGAACTGCCTGTTGTCGGTGGCCGATCACTGCCTCCGCAGCCGCAACTACGTGAACCTGATGGTGATCGACAAGCAACCGGAGCTCCAGTGGCTGGACATGCGCTCGGCCGAAGCGCACTGTGCCCGGGGAGTGGGGACCTGGGCGTGGGCGGGCAACGAAGCGGATCCCGACGCCGAACCCGACGTGGTGATGGCGTGCGCGGGCGATGTTCCCACCCTGGAGACGATGGCCGCGGTCTCGCTGCTCCGTGACTACGTCCCGGACCTCGTCGTGCGGGTGGTGAACGTCGTCGACTTGATGACGTTGTTCCCCCGCGACGTGCACCCGCACGGCCTCCGACCCGCAGAGTTCGTCCAAACCTTTACTGCGGACGTCGATGTCGTGTTCGCCTTCCACGGATATCCGCGCGAGCTCCACCAGATCGTGCACGGCCGCCCCGACGCGTCGCGGTTCCATGTCCACGGGTTCCGGGAGCAGGGAACCACGACAACGCCGTTCGACATGGTCGTGCTCAACGAGATGAGCCGGTACCACCTCGCACTCGAAGCGGTACACCGGGCTCGCCGGGTCCCCACCGGCGCACCCGAGCTGATGCAGCACTGCCAGACGATGCTCGATCGTCACCGCAGCTACATCGTCGAGCACTTCGAGGACATGCCGGAAGTGCGGGACTGGAAGTGGGCGTGAGCCCTTCGGCGATCACTGCTCTGTGCGTCAACACCGGTTCATCGAGCCTGAAGGTTGCGCTCTTCCGGGCCGGTGCTGCGCCAGACCGCTTCGAGGTCGAGCTGCACCAGCCCGAAGAGGTGACGGTCGCGCTCGATCTCGCGGTCGAGCAACTGCTGCGAGACGTGGTCCCCGACGTGGTCGGTCACCGCGTCGTCCACGGCGGGCCCGACTTCCTCGGCCCGGCGATCATCGATGCCGAGGTGCTGCAGCGAATACGCGGCGCTGATCCGCTCGCGCCCCTCCATCAGCCTGCGGCGATTGCGGCGATCGAGCACATGCAGCGGCGCCTTCCCGACGTGACCGGCGTGGCCTGCTTCGATACCGCGTTCCATCGAGGGCTGCCCGAGCGCGCGCGAGCGACTCCCACTACCAGCGCGCTACTGGGACGCGGGGATCCGGCGCTACGGCTTTCATGGGCTCTCGTACGAATCCGTGGTCGGATCGGTCGGAGCGCGCCTGGGGCGACGCACCGTGGTCGCGCACCTTGGGAGTGGCGCGAGCCTCGTCGCCCTGCTCGACGGCGCACCGGTCGACACCACGATGAGCCTCACCCCGGGCGGTGGCCTCGTCATGGCCACCCGTTCCGGTGACCTCGATCCCGGAGTCGTGCTGCATCTGCTCGATCTCGAAGGAGACGCGGCCCGGGTCGCGGCGGTGCTCGGACACGAGAGTGGAATGCGCGGCATCTCCGGCTCGACGGGCGACGTCCGAGCGTTGCTGGCGGCAGCCGGACAGAGCCCACACGCCCGCGCGGCGATCGACGCCTTCGTCTTGAGTGTGGCCAAACACGTAGCGGCCTTCGTCACCGTGCTCGAGGGGCTCGACATGCTCGTGTTCACGGGTGGCATCGGTGCCCGCAGCGCCCCGGTCCGGGCCGCGATCGCGGCCCGGCTCGGCCACATCGGTGTTGCAGTCGACGCCGAGCAGAACGAGAGCGATCGCGAGGTGATCAGTCCGCCCGCGGCGCCGTGTGCGGTCCTCGTGGTGCCGACGGACGAAGAATCGGTGATCGCCTCCCAGTCCAGAGGCCTCCTGGGCCGCTAGCCCGCACGCCGGCGGGCACTTGGAAGCCGATGTCGCTCCTGTCGGCGGGGATGTCGCATGATGCCGGGGTGCACGACCCGTTCCCGCCGCCGACGATGGCCTCACTCCCGCGGTCACGCCCGGAGCCGCCGTTTCGGCAGGGTGCTCCCAACGTGGTCGTCGTGGTGTTCGACGATCTCGGGTTCGGCCACCTCGGCAGCTACGGATCCGATCTCATCACTCCGAACGTCGACGCGCTCGCGGCGCGCGGAGTGCGCTTCACGAACTTCCATACGACCGCGGTGTGCTCGCCCACGCGGGCGTGCCTGCTGACCGGGCGCAACCATCACCGGGTCGGGATGGGGATGCTTCCGGACCTGCCGACGAGATTCCCGGGGTACTCCGGGACGTTCCCGCGGTCGGCCGGCACGCTCGCGCAGATTCTCCGGGGCTCGGGCTACGCAACGTTCTGTGTCGGCAAGTGGCATCTGGTGCCTCGCGACCAGCGCGTGACCGGCCCCTACGACATGTGGCCGACCGGCCTCGGCTTCGACCGGTACTACGGCTTTCTCAACGGCGAGACGAACCAGTGGACACCGAACCTGGTGCGCGACACGAACCACGTCGAGCCGCCGCGCACTCCCGCCGATGGGTACCACCTCGACGCGGACCTGGCTGACCAGGCGATCGACTACTTGCACGAGCTGCGCCTGTCGCACCCCGACCGGCCGTTCCTGCTCTGGTACGCGTCGGGTGCGCCCCACGCGCCGCATCAGGCGCCGCCGGAATGGATCGATCGGTACCGCGGCCGGTTCGACGATGGGTGGGACGTGTGGCGTGAGGCGACGCTCGACCGTCAGAAGTCGCTCGGGATCGTGCCGCGCGGCACCAAGCTCTCCGAACGGCCGGACTGGGTCGAGCCGTGGTCGCAGATCGAACCGGACCGTCGCCGGCTCTACACGCGGATGATGGAGGTCTGCGCGGCATTCATCGCGCACGCGGACCACCAGCTCGGACGTGTGCTCGACCACCTGGAGGCGACCGGTGAGCGCGACAACACGGTGGTCGTCGTCGTCTCGGACAACGGCGCCTCGGCCGAGGGCGGGCCCCACGGCGCCTTCAACCAGCTCGGCCACTACATCTCCGACGCGGCTGACGACGTCGCGGAGAGCCTCGCCCACCTCGAGGATCTCGGTGGCTTCCACTCGAGCGGTCACTACCCGTGGGGATGGGCGCTCGCGGCGAACACGCCGTTCCGACGGTGGAAGCGCTACACGTACGAAGGTGGCGTCCGGAGCCCGATGATCCTCGCGGGTCCCGGCGTCGGCGAGCGCGGCGGGCTGCGCGACCAGTACTGCCACGCGATCGACGTGTTGCCGACCGTGCTTGATCTGTGCGGGGTGCCGCTACCCGACGAGCTCGACGGCACGCGACAGATGTCGTTCGACGGCGCGAGCCTGCGTGAGGTGGTCGACGACGTCGAGGCCCCGGGTCCGCGCCCGAGCCAGTACTTCGAGTGCTGGGGGAGCCGGGCGATCTACGCCGACGGATGGAAGGCCGTGACCAACCACGTCAACCAGCTGACCGCGGCCGAACGCGATCTCCTCGTCGGCAGCCACGACTTCGCGACCGACGAGTGGGCGCTGTTCGACACCCGCGTCGATCTCACGGAGCAGGTCGACGTCGCGACGCGGGAGCCGGGGAAGCTGCGTGAGCTGGTGGACCTGTGGTTCGCGGAGGCCGAGCGCAACCACGTGTTCCCACTCGACGACGGCGCAGTGAACCGGATCGCCCACCTGCACGTTCCTTGGACTGCGTTCCGGCCGAGCCTCCGTCTGCGGCCGGGCGACAAGGTGCACGAGGTCGCCGGACCGAACCTCGCCGGTGGGTTCCGCATGCTCGCCGCGTTCACCGGACCCGTTCCCGGAGACGGCCGCGCGGTGCTGTGCGAGCAGGGAGACTGGCTCTCCGGTTGGGCCTGGTACCTCGCCGATGGCGAGGTCCGCTGGTGCGTCGCCGTCGGCGCCGGCGGCGCGCGTGCGGCGACCGCTCGCGTCCCTGAGGGCGCGCGCCTGCTGGGCGCACGGGGAACGATCAGCGACGGCCGTCTCGCCGTGTCGCTCACCGCGGACGGCGCGGAGATCGGCGGCGCGGACCTCGATGTGTCCATGCCGCTCGCGTGGTCGCCCGACGGCGCGTTCCTCACCATCGGGTACGGCCGTCCGTTCCCGGTCAGCGAGGACTACAACCCCCCGGCGGCCGCGCCGGCGAGCTTGCTCGACATCGAGATCACCGTCGGTCCCGCACCGCCGTTCGATCTCGACGCCGAGCTCGACCGAATCCTTCGGCACCAGTAGCCGAACCGACCACTCGACCGCACGCGTCGGAATCGGACGTTCGCCGGCGGCTGTTACGGTCGTCGCACTGGAGCAAAGTTCGGAGTGGACGTGGCGCGCACGAGATGGTGGGTGGGGATTGCCGCGGTCGTCCTGCTCGCGGCGGGGTGCAGCGGGGGTGGCGGGTCTTCCGGCGGCACTGCGCCCGCGACCACGGGTTCGCCGGCGTTCCACGAGGCGAAGCTGACCCCCCTGATCGTCCGAGACGGTCCGGCGATCGCCCCGGTGAAGGGCTCCGACGGCCGGTACCACCTGCTCTGGGAGGTGCCGGTCCAGAACGCGACCACGCTCGATCTCCGGGTCACCGGCGTCGAGGTCAGAGGCGGTGGTTCGACCTTGCTCTCGCTCGATGATGCCGAGATCGCGGATTCGGTCGAGGTCTTCGGGACTCGCACGTCGTCACCGGTCATCGGGGCCGCCCAGGGCGCCAACATCTTCCTCACGCTCGCGTTCGCTGCACGCGCCGACATCCCGAAGCAGCTGACCCATCGAATCACCGTCGAGACCGATCGCTTGCCCGACCCGATCACCGTGACGGGCGGAGCGGTGGCGGTCGACGTGAAGCGCCGTGGTTCCGGTGCTCGGCCCGTTGCTGGAAGCGGGGAGCGGCTACGTCGCGGCCGACGGCTGCTGCCGGTCGACCCGTCACATCCGAGCCATGCTCCCGCTCGACGACCACATCTGGTTCTCCCAGCGGTTTGCGATCGACTGGGAGCAGGTCGACGCAGACGGCCGGTTCGTCGCGGGGGACCCGTCCGTGCCGGAGAGCTACACGATCTACGGCAAGAAGGTGCTGGCCGGGAGCGACGGGACCGTGGTGCACGTGCTCGATGGCTTGGAGAACCAGGTGCCGGGAGAGCTGCCCGGCACTTCGATCGCCCTCAACGAGGCGGACGGGAACTCGGTGGTGGTCGACATCGGCGACGGCCTCTACATGATGTACGCGCACCTGGAGAAGGGCTCGGTGTCCGTCGCGGTCGGTGACCGGATCAAGCGGGGACAACCGATCGCGCGCGTCGGGAACACGGGCAACAGCTCGGCACCGCACCTCCACTTTCACGTGATGGACGGACCGTCTCCGCTCGCGTCGAACGGCAGGCCCTACGTGATCGACTCGTTCCAGGTCACCGCGGTCGGAGCCTCGACCGACGAGCTGGACCGGGTCGAGAACACCACCGAGCCGTTCTCGACGAAGCCGGTCGCCGGAAGCCAGAAGCGCAAGGACGAGCTCCCACTCGACTTGTCGATCGTGACCTTCGGCTGAGTCACGCGTTCCGTAGGCGTTGACACGCTCCACCCAGCAGCAGTGGTCGATCGCGCGTGCTGGGGACTGAACGGCGCCGCTCCGACTCGTGCACCGCGGCCTGCGCGCCGAGCGGTCGCCCGTTCCGCCAATGGGCGAGCATCCCGGTGTGCCGACAGCGCAGCTGGGCATCGCTGCTCACTGACGCGCTGCACTGCGCAACGAGTCGTCGTGGCGCCCCGTCACGTCTGCCCGGCTGAGGTCAGAACGCCGAGGCGCCGGTGCCATCGACGCTATGTTGATCAAGCGATCAGAATTTGTCGAGGTTGCTCGGGTGATGAGGTTGACGTCGGTGGCGAAGGACTCGGCGAAGCTGCCGGATCGGACTCGGCGACCCTCCGCCGACCCGACCCGCGATCGGATCCTGGTGGCCGCCGCGGATCTGTTCGCAGCGCGGTCCTTCGACGGTGCGACGACGCGTGAGATCGCCACGCGGGCCGGAGTGGCCCAGCCGCTCCTGAACTACCACTACCGGTCCAAAGACGAGCTGTGGCGAGCGGCGGTGGACTCGCTCTTCGAGTCCCTGACCAGCTCGATGGCGGCCCACATGGAGGAGCTGCGCGATGTCGACGAGCTGACCCGCGCCAAGCTGCGTGTGCGCGAGTTCGTGACCTTCTCCGCGCGCAACCCCCAGCTCCACCGCATCATCACGCAGGAATCCAAGGCCGACGGGGCGCGCATGGACTACCTCGTCGAGCGCCACGTGCGCCCGCTGTACGAGAGCACGGTGGCGCTCTTCGAGCACCTGGTGCGCGACGGCGTCGTTCCCGACATCGCCCCTGCGCACCTGTACTACATCCTGACCGGCGCGGGACCGACGATGTTCGTGCTCGCGCCCGAGTGCCGCCGACTGACCGGACTCGATCCCGAGTCCGACGAGGTGATCGAGGCGCACGCCGACGCGGTCTGCACGCTGCTCTTCGGCCAGCCCTGAACCGGCGAGACGCGCCGCCCCTCGCGCGTCGTCGCCCGGCGAACCGCTTGACAGAACCCTGATCAACTGATCAGGATGGCCGGGTGGGGGGATCACGATGACGCCGCTCGGCCAGCTCGACGTCCATGTCCACTCGCTTCCCGAGCCGTACCGCCAGGCGCTCGCGGCGCCGCCGGCGACCCGCCCGGCTCGCTGACCATCCCCGAGAGGACCTCCTGATGGGCCACCAGATCGAGCTCGGCTACCTCGTCCTCGAGCTCCCGGAGCCCGAGCTGCTCACGCCCGTGCTGGCCGATGTCGTCGGCCTCATTCCCGGCGAGCCCGCGGCCGGCGCGCTCACCTGGCGGGACGACGCGCGGGCTCAGCGGCTCGTGGTGGCCCCCGGGCCGGCCAATGACGCGGTGGTCGTCGGATTCGAGGCGGTCGATGTCGCTGCGTTCGACGCGACGGTCGATCGGCTCGGGAAGTTCGGTGCCGACGTCGCGGGGGGTACCGACGACGATCTTCGCGAGCGTCGCGTCAGCCGACTGGTCCGCACCACCGCCCCGTGGGGCGTCGACATCGAGCTCGTCGCCGGGCTCGCGGATGCGGCGACGCCATACTCGTCACCTCTCGTGCCGGGTGGCTTCCTCACCGAGGATGTCGGGTTCGGGCACGTCGTGTTCGCAACCACGGCCTTCGACGAGTCGGTGCGCTTCCTCACTGACGGCCTCGGGCTCGTCCAGTCCGACTGGATCGAGACCGAGCTGGCCCCTGGGATCAACCTCGAGGTCAGGTTCTTCCACTGCAACGCGCGGCACCACACGGTGGCGATCGCGCGCGGACCGTTCGAGCTCCCGCAGGCCCTTCACCACGTGATGTTCGAGGCGAACTGCCGGGACGACGTCGGGGCCGCGTTCGACCGCGCCTGGGCTGCGGAGCTGCCGATCCCGAACGGGCTCGGCCGTCATGACAACGACGGGATGTTCAGCTTCTACCTGCAGACCCCCGCCGGCTTCCAGATCGAGCTCGGCTACGGCGCGCGAGAGGTCGGCGACGATTGGGACGACAACCGTCTCTACAACCGCATCAGCGCCTGGGGTCACCAGCCGCTGCGCCCGGCATGAGCGGCACGCTGGATCCGTTGAGCGGCGACGTCGACTGCGATGTCGCGATCGTCGGAGCCGGACCAACGGGGCTCGTGCTCGCAGTGCTGCTCGCGGAGCTCGGGCGGTCCGTCGTCGTCCTCGAACAGCGCCCCGCGCCGTACCCGTTGCCCCGAGCGGTGCACTTCGACGACGAGGTCGGCCGCCTCCTCCAGTCCTGTGGCATCGGCGACGAGCTGCGCGCGGTGTCCGAGCCCGCCGAGGTGTACGAGTGGCGCAACGCCGCAGGCACGACGCTGCTCCGCTTCGGTCGTCTCGGCACGGGTACGTCCGGCTGGCCGTTCTCGTCGATGTTCTGCCAGCCCGAGCTCGAGGCACTGCTCGAGGCGCGAACCCGTGCCTTGCCGACCATCGAGATCCGTCGCGGTGTCGCCGTCGACGTGCTCGAGCAGCACCAGGGCCTGGTCACCGTCGGCTGCAGCTCCGGGGACCCGGTCCGCGCGCGCTACGTCGTCGGATGCGACGGCGCCAACTCGACCGTGCGCGAGCTGCTCGACGTCGGCGTTGACGACCGGGGGTTCTTCTACGACTGGCTGATCGTCGACGTCGTCCTCGACGAGCCCCGCGTGTTCGATCCGATCAACCTCCAGATCTGCGATCCGGACCGGCCGACGACCGCGGTGTCAGGTGGCCCCGGCCGCCGGCGGTGGGAGTTCATGCGCCTGCCCCACGAGACGCGTGACGAGCTCAATCAGGAAACCACCGCGTGGAAGCTCCTCGACCCCTGGGACGTGCACCCGGGCAACGCGCGCATCGAACGCCACGCGGTGTACACGTTCCAAGCCCGAGTCGCCGATCGTTGGCAGGACCGGGGGTCGTTCCTCGCCGGCGACGCCGCGCACCTGATGCCTCCGTTCGCCGGCCAGGGCATGTGCTCCGGGATCCGGGACGCGGCCAACCTCGCGTGGAAGCTCGACCTGGTTCTGACTGGACGAGCCGCACCTGCGGTGCTCACAACGTACGAGGAGGAGCGGCGACCCGGCGCGGTGGCGGCCATCGACATGTCGATGGAGCTCGGGAAGATCATCTGCGTCGCGGACCCGGCCGCGGCCGCGGCGCGCGACGAGGCTATGGCCGCTGCCGTCACCGGCGAGGTATCGGAGGTACCGGGCGCGCCCGGTCTCGCGGCCGGTCTCGTTCGTCGGGGTTCCCCACTCGCGGGGAGCTGCTTCCCCAGGCGAACCTCGATGGTCGATGGTTCGACGACGTCCACGGTGCGGGCTGGCGCCTCGTTGCCGACGATCCCGCGGCCCGCGACCTCGCACCCGCGCTCGTCGACTGGCTCGGTTCCATCGGCGGTGCCGTGATCGACGTCGCCGAGACCGCACCGGAGCTCACGACCTGGTTGCGTGGCAACGACGTGCGCTGGGTCCTGCAGCGACCCGACTTCCACGTCTACGGGACGGCCGCGGACGTGCCTGGGGCGGCCGAGCTCGTCGAGCACCTCCGCCGGCGCCTCTCGAGCGCGGCGTGATGCCCGACCGGAGTGCTCCGACGAGCAGCTCTGCGTCGGCACTCAGGGCTACGCCGCTAGGCGAGGTCGTGGCGCTCGAAGGCCTTGATCGCGACGGTGGCGACGACGACGGCGACGCCCAGGAGGATGGCGAAGGCTCCGAGGGAGAGTCCGACGCCGAGCTGGTTGTCCCCGACCGACCAGTAGAAGAGGGATGCGTACTTCGCCGGTTCCAGCCAGCTCACGAGCGGCGCCATCGAGCTGACGAGGTACGAGCCGGCGGCGACCGCGGACGCGACCGCGATCGCGGTGCCGCGGGCACCGGTCGCGGCACCGATGGCGAGCGCGAGCAGCCCGAAGTCCACGCCCAGCATCGCGACGCCGAGCGTCGCCGTCACCACGTTCGCGGTGTCGAAGGTCAGCTCGAACGCGCGCCCGATGACGACGCAGCCGAACACGACGATCGAGAAGACGACCGCCTGGAACACGAGCGCCGCGATCTTCTGCGCCACGACCTGCGCGCGCAGGAACGGGAGCGAGAGCACGAGCTCGAGGTGCCCGTCGGCCTCTTGTCCCGCCAGCGACGAGGCGCCGTAGCCGATCGTGATCAGCAAGATGAGGAGTGGAAAGAAGTTCGCGTAGATGTTGGCGTTGAGCCAGCCGATCGGTGACGTCAGGGATCCGGAGATCCCGAAGAGCGCCGCCACGCCGGGGGAGTCCGTCGTGAGCTGGTCGAGGTTGGTCGCGTCCTTGAACGACGGGTAGAGCGCGACGACGACGATCACGTACACCGCCATGCCGAGCGAGTAGCCGATGATGCTCCTTCGCCGGGCCGACAGGTCCAGGGTCGCGATCTCCGTGTTCACGATCCCTCCTCGGATGGTCGTGCCTCGTCGGGTCCGGGATCTCGGTAGTAGGAGAGGAAGAGCTCGTCGAGGTCGGCGTGGCGCGCGGTCAGGTCCACCAATCCGAGTGCGAGCCCCGCCTCCAGCACCGGCCGGATGTCACCGGCACACCTGCAGCTGTACCTCGTGATCGTTGGACTCGACGTGGCTGACCCCGGCGATCGAGCGTGAACGACGCGGGGTCGATCCGCGTGTCGAACTGCATCGTGACCACGCGCACCGCGTTCGCTCGGAGGTGGCGCACGGTGTCGGTCACCACGAGCCTCCCGTCGCGGATGATCGCGACCCGATCCGCGACCCGCTGCACGTCGTCGAGCGAGTGTGACGACAGGAGCACGGTGCGCCCCGCGGCGGCGGTCTCGCGCAGCAGCAGGTCGAACTCGGCCTGCACCAGGGGATCGAGGCCGGCCGTCGGCTCGTCGAGGATCAGGACGTCGGGGCGGTGCATGAACGCGAGCAGCAACCCGACCTTCTGCTTGTTGCCCTTCGAGAGCTGGCTCAACGGACGGTCCATCTCGACCGAGAACCGCTCGATGAGTGACGTCGGCGAGCGCCGTGTCGTAGCCACCGCGGGCGCGTCCGAACCAGTCGACGTGCTGGGCCGCGGTCATGCGGTCGAACAGGCGGAGGTCGCCCGAGAGGTACCCGACTCGGCGCCGGATCTCGACGCTCTCGCGCTCGATGTCGAGGCCGAGCACCTCGGCCGATCCGCTCGTGGCCCGCTGGAAGTCCAGGAGCGTGCGGATCGTCGTCGACTTCCCCGCACCGTTCGGTCCGAGGAAGCCGAAGATCTCGCCCGACTCGACGCGCAGGTCGAGATCCTCGATGCCGCGGTCGCGGCCGTAGCGCTTCGTGAGCTGGTGCGTCTCGATCGCGATGCTCAACGTGACCTCCGGGTTGGCGGGCTCGTTGCGGATCCGGGCAGGAGCAGGGCTTCGATCAGGGGTTCGGCGAGTGCCGCCGCGTCGAACGCGGGATCGACGAGCCGATGCAGCAGGACTCCGTCGAGTGCGGCGGCGACGAGCGCGGCCGACGCCACGGGGTCGGCTCCGTGCGCCGCTTCGATCCGTTCGGCGAGCACGTGCCGGAAGGCATCGAGCGCGCGGCCGAGCTCCATCGCGAAGCTCCTCGTCGCGTGGCGGCGGCGAGCATGGCCTCGTACAGCACCGACGCCGTCTCGGAGGCCGGGTCGATCGCGGCGACCGCGTCGAGGCACCGGCGCGCACGCCGGCCGCGATGGAGGGAGCCTCGAGCAGTGCCGCGGTGGGCGCGCTCACCTCGCGCTCGAGGGCCCAGATGGCGGCCTCCCGCCGGAGCGCGGCCATCGAGCCGAAGTGGTAGTGCACCAACCCCGGATTGACCCCCGCGAGCTCGGCGACCCGCCGCGTCGTCACGCCGCCCCAGCCGTCGCGGGCGATGCCGGAGACCGCGGCGCCGAGCAGCCGCGTGCGGGTCGGCTCGCCCGCGGCCGGCGGGGACGAGCGTCTCGGAAACCGTGCTCACGGGTTGGGCATCTGACCTGGGCATCTGCCCAAGACTAGGCCAGGGCGCGGCAGGGCCCCACCGCGGGGTCAGTCGACGGTTCCGGGGACGAGGGCGATCACCTTCGCACCGGCCCGGATCGGCTTCGCCCCCGGGGTGAGGTCCACGCTGCCCTCGGGTGCGACCGTGGCCAGCAGCAGGCCGCCGGCGGCGTGTGCCTGGTCGACCACCTCGACCGTCGCGCCCGAGGCGACCAGCTCCTCGATCCGGCGGCGGGTCGTTCCCGGCGCGAACGGGTGGGCGTTGGCGTGCGCGACGCGCTGGCGTCTCCGACCTCCTCTTCGGGGAGATCGAGGACCCGACGGCGCCCCAGCTCTTCCACGAGACTCGCGGTGAGCAGCGTCACGACTGGACCGGGTCGTGCGGTGACCAGCACCTGGGAGATGGTCGCGGCTTCGATGGCGGCGACGACCGTCTCGTCGTCGTCGAGGATCGAAGCCGTCGGCAGTCCGTGCACGGGCCCGTCCTCACCCGACTCCCGCGCGGTCAGCACGAGCACCGGGACGCCGAGTCGCTCGAGCTGCTGGGCCAGTGCGATGAGCCAGGGCTCGTCGCCGAGGAACGCCACCCCCGTCGCCGACGACCGCTTGACGCCGAGCAGCCGCGCGACCGGGGCCGCGGATGACGCGTACACCGCCCCGGTTCCGACGATCACGCCGAACACGACGGGGAGCAACAGTGCGTGCGGGACGCCGGAGCCGTCGAGGCTGCCCGAGAACTGGGCTGCAGTCGCGGCTGCGACGATGCCGCGCGGATCGACCCAGCCCACGAACGCCCGGTCCGGCGTGGTGAGCTTCGTGCCGACCAGCGAGATCGCGACCGCGAGGGGTCTGACCACGATCACGAGCAGTGCGACGAGCGCGACCGTCCCCCACGCGTAGTGGCTGAGATCGTCGAGCTTCACCAGGGCCCCGAGCACGATGAACAGGGCCCCGATGATGAGCACCTCGAGCGTCTCACCGAATCCGGTGATCCGGGCCGTCGGCACGAAGCGCTGGTTGGCGGCAATGAAGCCGAGGGTCGTCGTGGCGAACAATCCGGCCTCCGAGAGGGAGACCTCGGCGACCGCGAACGCGGCCACCGCGAACAGCAGTGCTACTGCCGCCTCCATCTCGTCGGGGACGAAAAAGCGCGACATCACGAAGACGAGGATCACTGCGGCGGCCGCGCCGATGCCCACGCCGACACCGAGCCGGCCGAGCATCTGCAGCGCCGGATGCACCCCGCCACCCGATGCGAGGATCAGGTTCAGCACCACGACACCGAGCGTGGCTCCGATGGGATCGAGCGCGATGCTCTCCCATCGCAGGACGGCCTCCGACGGGTCGCGTGGGCGCACGACGGTCAGAAGCGGCCCGACGACCGTCGGTCCCGAAACGACGAGGATCGCGCCGACGAGGAGCGCGATGTTCAGGTCGACATCGAAGATGAGCGCGACGCCCGCGGCGGCACCCACGAAGGTGACTGCCGCACCGATGGAGACGAGGCGTAGCACCGGGCCCCGGGCCACGCGTGGAAGATCACGCACGCGCAGGCCGAGCGCGGCTTGGAAGAGCAACAGGGACACGAGCAGCGTGATGCCTGGAAAAAGCGCGTCTCCAAACAGCTGCTCGGGTTCGACGAGCCCGAAGACAGACCCGGCGAGCACTCCGGCTGGGAGCAGCAAGAGCAAGGACGGGATGCCCGACCGCCGCCCGATCCATTGTGCCCCGACACCGAACACGACGATCGTCGCAAGACCGATGATGACGTCGTTGTCGCTCATCCCCATCTCCCGCTCGCCCGGTGCGGACCCGCGCCTCAGCCTCGCGCGGTTGGCTCCGGGCTCGGAGGTGCCGACGTCGCATCGCGGGTCGGGCCGAAGACCCGGATCTCGACCGCGCCCACGTTCCCTCCGGACGACTTCACGATGTCGAAGCGGAGCTGCCGACCGGTGGTGTCGAGCGGAGCGAAGCGTGGGGTCGCGATCGTGCCGGCGGGAAACGGCGGGGTGGCAGGACTGCCATCGACCGTCACGGTGAACGTGTCGGTGATGGCGGAGCCGTCGGCCATCGAGCGAGTCAGGAACTCGACCCCGCCGATCTGACGGTTGGTCCCGAGGTCGATCGTGATGAAGGCTCGGTCGCCGTCGCCGCGACTCGCCCACTCGGTCGAGGCGTCGTCGTCGACGGCGTTGGTCGCGGCGAACGCCTTCGAGAACTCAGACGAGACATCGACCACGCGGGCGTCCCGGGCGAGGTTGGGCCCGTGATCCGGCTCGGGGCGCGTCGTCTTCGCCGCACCGATGCTGAACGTGCCGATCTTCGAGCGGTAGAGCGTGCCGTCCGCGGTGGTGCCCTCGACGACGTAGCGATACGCCACACCCGCCTCGACCTGCGGCAAGCGGACGTCATGGCGGCGGATCCCGGTCCCGTTCATCGAGAGGCTGTTGTTGAACCGGCCGAAGGAGTCGGTCGTACCCCAGACGATGGCGCAGATCATCGGCTCGGTCGTCGTGACCCGGAAGATCCCGCGACTGGGTCGCTCGGGTCGCGCTCGAAGGTGAGCTTGCTCGCCTGCACCCGCGGAACGGTCGTACACCCGCGGACGATGACGACCCGGTGCTCGAGCTGCAGCCGGCGACGGCCGCCAGGAGCAGGGAGGCAAGGGCCGGCCAAGCCCGTTGCGGTCCCCTGGTCACGCCGAAGACGTCCCTGGTCTCACCGTCGGAACCCTACCGACCAGACCGATGCCCCCACTCCGGCGGTCGGTCCAGCCGGTCCGAGCACGCGCTCGAGGCCGGATCGCCGATAGCGTTGTCCATCACGAAGCGTGAGTCGAACACAACGCGTCGATGCCATCGCTCGCGCAGGCGCTCGAAGCTCAACGTGCACACCAACCCCCTGAAGGAAGCGCTGATGGCATTCGCGACCCGCCGACCGCCGACCTTCACCGGCCGCTAGACGGCCGGCCGCGACGATGTCTGCAACGGGACGCACCAACGGCTGGGAAGAAGACCTCGAGCAGCTCGAGGAACGGCGACGGGACTCGCGCGCGATGGGCGGCGACGAGCGGCTCGCGAAGCACCGCGCCGCGGGCAAGCTCGATGTGCGCGCACGGATCGCGCACGTGCTCGATCCCGGCTCCTTCCAGGAGCTCGGCACGCTGGTTGGTGGCCGCGACGCGCCGGCGGACGCGATCGTGATGGGGTCCGGCCTCGTCCACGGACGCCCGGTGATGCTCGCCGCGGAGGACTTCACCGTCAAAGCCGGCACGATCAGCCAGTCCGCGAACTCGAAGCGCTACCGGGTGGCCGAGCTCGCCGTGGCAGACCGCGTGCCCTTGATCATGATGCTCGAGGGCGCCGGCTACCGCGCCGACGGGGAACGCCACGCGCGAACGCCGACGGACCTGCTCGCGCAGGCGCAGTGCTCGGGACGCGTGCCGCTCATCACCGCGGTGCTCGGTGCCTCGGCCGGGCACGGCGCGCTGGTGGCGCCGATGTCGGACTTCAGCGTGATGAGTCGGCACGGAGCGATCTTCACGGCGGGTCCGCCGGTGGTGCTCGAATCGATGGGAGAGACGATCACGAAGGAGGATCTCGGCGGCCCGGGAGTCGCGCTGGCGAGCGGGCTGATCCACAACGTGGCCGACGACGACGCCGGTGCGTTGGATCTGGTGCGGAGCTACCTCCGCTATTTCCCGTCCTCGGCCTGGTCGTATCCGCCCGACGTCGGAGACGGCGACGTCGGGCCTCGTCTCGTTCCCGAGCTGCTCGACATCGTGCCGCGGAACGGTCGCCGCGTCTACGACATGCAGCAGGTGATCAGCGTCGTGTTCGACGCCGACTCCGCATTCGAGGTGCAGGCTGGCTTCGGTCGTCCGATCATCACCGCGCTGTGCCGGCTCGGCGGACATCCGGTCGCCGTCGTCGCGAACCAACCGAACGCGATGGCTGGGTCGATCGACGCGGACGCAGCCGACAAGGCCGCGCACTTCATCAACGTTGCGGACTCGTTTCACCTCCCACTGATGTTCCTCTCCGACAACCCGGGCGTCCTGCCCGGGAGCGCGTCCGAGAAGCAGGGCATCCTCCGCAAGGGCGCGCGCATGTACGCCGCGCAGACGATGGCGACCTCGCCGAAGTTCGAGGTCACCTTGCGCAAGGCCTACGGCTTCGGCTCGATGGTCATGGGGATGATCCCGTTCGACGGCCAGAGCGGCGTGTTCGCGTTCCCCGGCGCCACGATGGGTGCGATGGGGGCGGCCGCGATGAGCCGAGCCCGCGGATCGGACGAGGACGAGGCAGCCCAGCTCCACCAGCGAGAGGTGCAGGCGTCGTTCGGTTCGGCGAAGACCCTGGGATTCGACGAGCTGATCGACCCGCGAGAGATCCGCAACATCCTGCTGCACTCGCTCGAACGCGCCCTCTTCCGTCGCCAGGCCGCGGCCGAACCGGTCGCGGCGGATCGGGATCACGCCCTAAGGCGCTTCGGGCTCCAGGCGCGCGGGCGGGTGCGAGATCACCGCGTCCGCCCTCTCCCGCGACCCGACGCGAGCGATCAGAGGGTTACGCTCCAAGAGCATCCGCGGGTCCGGTCGACGGTCGCATCCACTCGCGTCTGCAGACTGCTCGCCGCACGGTGAAACATCCAGACGTTCCCTGGTCGAGGAGGCTTGGTGTGACCCACAGGTGTGGTCGATCGTGAGACAGGGGAGCGTCGATGGCGTTGACATCGCGGCTCGCGACAGCGTCCTGCACGTATCGCTCGACCGGCCTGCGCGCAAGAATGCACTCGACGGGGCTGCGATCGCGCGTATCGTGCAGGCGCTCGAAGCGGCTTCGGTCGACGAGTCCTTGCGCGCCATCCTCGTCCGAGGCAACGGCGACGACTTCTGCGCCGGCGCCGATTGGGTGGCGACCAACTCGGCGGAGGGGAATCGCCCGCGCACCGGCAGCATCCAGCGGCGGACGGCGGTCCAGGCGCACCGGCTCATCGCGTTGCTCCTCGAGGTCCAGCTCCCCGTCGTGTGTGCGGTGCGCGGCTGGGCAGCCGGGCTCGGGTGCCAGATCGCACTCGCAGCCGACTTCACCGTGGCGGCGGAGTCGGGCCGGTTCTGGGAGCCCTTCCTCCAGCGGGGATTCAGCCCCGACAGCGGTGCGACCTGGCTGGTTCCACGGCTCGTCGGGATCGCGCGCGCCAAGGAGCTGTTGCTCCTCGGACGTGCACTCTCCGGTCGGGAGGCCGCGGACTGGGGCCTGATCTACACGGCCGTCCCTGACGGCGAGCTCGACGCTGCCGTCGACGACGTCGTCGGTCGCTTGGCGGGCGCGGCGACGGTCGCGATCGGCCTGACGAAGCGATGCATCCACCGCGCGCTCGAGGGTTCGATCAGCGAGGCCATGGAGGCGGAGGCGAATGCCCTCGAGCTGAGCTCCCGGACGAAGGACTTCAAGGAGGGTCTCGCCGCGTTCCGTGAGTCGCGGTCACCCGAGTTCGGCGGCCGCTAGCTGGAGTTCGGTTGCGCAGAAGGGGAGCGCGGGCCCTCCCGGCTGAAGACCGAGGGTCAGCGAAGCCGCCACTTCGGGCGCCGGCCCGAAGCGAAACGCTCCTGACCGGCGCGGAAGGCGTCGGCGTCGGACCCGATCCGGGTGAAGAGGTTCGCGACCTCGATGCCCTGTTGACGGGAGACCTCGAGCGCAGTCCAGAGCGCGCGCATCGTTCCCTGAATCGCGATCGGTGGCGAGTCCGCGATGACCCGCGCGGCCCACGCCGCGCGCTCGCGCAGCTCGGCGCGAGGTACGACCTCGGTCACGAGCCCGATCTCCCGCGCGCGCTCGGCCGACATGCGCTCGTCGGCGCCGAGCAGGGACATCCGCATGATCTCCTGGAACGGCATCTTTGCCAGCATCTGGATCGGCTCGAACGCCGCGGTCATGCCGTACGTCACGTGCGGGTCGAAGAAGGTGGCGTCGTCGGCGGCGATGATGAACTCGACCTCACCGAGGATGTAGAAGGCGCCGCCGCACGCCATCCCCTGAACGGCTGCGATCACCGGCTTCCACAGGTCCCGAGCCTTGGGGCCGATGTCGCGGCCGGGGTCGTCGTACATCCACTCGGTCGGGTAGCCCGGGTAGTTACCGGCGGCCATCGAGTCGGTGTTCTCTTCGGAGATCGCTTCGGAGCGATCGATGCCCGGTGCAGAACGACTCGCCTTCGGCGGTGAGCACGATGCAGCGAACGTCGTCGTCGTAGCGGAGGTCGTGCCAGAGATCACGCAGCTCTTCCTGCATGCGTCGGTTGATCGCGTTGCGGACCTGCGGGTCGGTTGAGCGACACCCACGCGATCCCGTCGTCCTTGCTGAACGTCAAGGTCTCGAAGTCGGGCATCAGCGCAACCGCCATTCGACCCGGCCGCTCTTGAAGGCTTCCTGGCCCTTGGCGAAGTTCTCGCGCTCGGTGCCGAGCGACACGATCGTCGACACCTGCGCCAGGGCCTCTCGCCGCCCGACCTCCATCGCCATCCAGATCGCGCGCACCGTCCCCTGAATCGCGAGCACCGGCGCCGAAGCGATCCGGCTCGCGACCCACATCGCGCGTTCGAGGAGCTCGTTCGCCGGCGCGATCTCGGAGACGAGTCCGAGGTTGTAGCGCGCGCTCGGCCGAGATCCTCTCGTGCGCACCCAACAAGGCGGAGCGCAGCACCTCGCCGACCGGGAGCTTCTGCAACAGGTGCACCGATTCGAAGCCTGCGACCATGCCGTAGGTGACGTGCGGGTCGAAGAAGGTCGCGTGCTCCGCCGCGATGATGATGTCCGACTCCCCGAGCATGTAGAGCGCACCGCCGCAGGCCATGCCGTTCACCGCGGCGATCACGGGCTTCCACATGTCGTTCTGCTTCGGGTTGATGGAGTCGCCGGGGTCATTGAACATGTACGGCGTCGACACGCGGCCGCTGGCGGAGGACGTGCCCTCCTTGCCCTCGAGGTACCCGCCGATCGCTTCGTCCCGATCGATGCCCGGTGCAGAACGCCTTCTCGCCGGCGCCGGTCAGGATCACCGCGCGGACGTCGTCGTTGCCCCGCAAGGATCGCCACACGTGCTTGAGCTCTGCCTGCATGGCCTGGTTGAACGCGTTGTGGACCTCCGGGCGGTTGAGCGTGACGATCGCCACGCCCTCGCGCTCCTCGTAGGTGAGGGTTTCCAGGTCGTCCACGGTCGGGTCCCTTCGCTGTACTGCGTCGATTCGAGCGGCACAGTATCGGCTGGCGGCCGACCCGTCCGCGGCCGACACGCGGACCGGAGCCGCGTCCGCCTGGGTCTCGGTGATGATCCGGAACGGTGGGACGGGCGAGCGCCACAGGAGCTCGCGGTTGAGGCGATGCCGGGTCACGGGGAGTTCATGGTCCTCGCGGTGGCGTGAGCTGCGAGGTGCTCGTGATCATCCGAACGGTTGCGTCGCGCACTTCGATGAGCCCGCTCCGGTCGACCATGCGCGGGGTGTCGCGGTCGTCGAACAGGTAGACGGGCGTGGAGATGAGGCTCACGACCGGGACTCCCACGAGCGAGAAGGGCGCCGCGTCGCTCAGGGGTGCAGCACCGCCGAAGAAGCCGACCGCAGGAAGGACGAGGTCGCGATCCATGTGTTGGGCTGGCAGGCGCCGACGACGAGCTGGCGAAGGTCCGGTCGGTCGGTGGTGAACCACCAACGGGTCTCGGGTTGGTTCGTCACGTCGATCCGGCCGTTCGAGATGGTGGCCCGTCGCGCGATGTGCTCGAGGTGCACCTCGAGCACGGTCTGCTTCATCAGGCGCGGATGGCGCTCGATGAAGGCCGTCGATCCCGCGGCACCGCTCATGTGCCCGGCGGTCGCGACGAAGACGAGGTGGTGGGGTCGACGAGCTCTCGGAACCGCGGCCCAGTGGTGAGCTTGCGCGAGTACCTCCGAGATCCCGCTCGCGTCCTCGACTGCGGACGCCCAAGGTGCGTCGTGGTGTGACCCGACGATGACCGCGCTGTCGCCGCGCGCCGGGTAGCTCGCCGACCACGTTGAACGACCGCGCCGGCTCGCGCACGGCTCGGCTGGTGAACCTCGCGGTCACCGGGCCGGACGACAGCGCGGCGAGCAGCGGGCGGCCGGGCCGTTCGCCGAGCCACGCCGCAGGTAGGTCGACGTTCACACCGGTGTACGGCGCGTAGTAGTGCGTCGTGCCAAGACCGTCGAGGATTCCGAGGAACCCGGCGCCACCTCGGCTCGACGTCGGCGTGAAGAAGTCCGAGAAGAGGTCGCCGTTGCGGAAGCCGAACGGAAGTGGCTGCTGGTCGGTCTTGATGAAGGTGTCGGGGGCAACGACGTCGAGAGCCGCGTCGGCGATCACCTGTTGGGGAACGGTCTGGAACTGATCGCGTACGACCCCGATCGCACCGTCGAGCGCGCCCTTGCCGTCGTCGAGCGTGAGCTGGGACGTCACGTCGACGACCGGCTTGCTGAAGGGCAGCGAGAAGCAACCGGCGGTCGTCCGCGACGACGGATCCGCGGTCGGCCACCACACCACCCGACACGTTTCGGGCCGCCAGCGGTTCACCTTCACGGGTTCGAGTCGGACGTGTCGGAGGCCCGCACGGCGGAACTGACCGGCGATCCAGCGCGCCGCCCGAGCGTCACCGGGGTACCCCGGGCGACGGATGCCGAAGCCGACGAGCGTGTCGATCCACGACATCATGCGGCGCGCGTCGACCGAGGTGCTCGCATCGGAGCGCCCGGTCGTCGCGGCGCCCACGGCATCCCGACCGTGGCTCGCCGACCCCGCCGCGGCCAGGAGTGCCGCGACAACGACCGCGACCGACGCTCGCCCGATCGTCCGGCGCGGGGCGGTGGACGCGCTCCACATTCTCGACATGACGGTCACTATAATCAACAGGATGTCGACAACGACCAGGCGAGGTCGGCGCGGGCCGTCGAAGGGGGAGCGGAAGGAGTCGGCCATCCTCGATACGGCGTGGCGCCTGCTCGGTCGCCAGCCGCTCGCGTCGATCACGGTCGAGGACCTGGCGGCAGGGGCCGGGATCTCACGATCCGCCTTCTACTTCTACTTCGACTCGCGGCGACGCGGTCATCGCCGCCCTGTCCGACCGAGTGGCCGACGACATCCGTGGAGCGACGACCATGTTCTTCACCGCTCC
The DNA here is from genome assembly GCA_963848485.1 of uncultured Acidimicrobiia bacterium. GTDB lineage: Bacteria > Actinomycetota > Acidimicrobiia > IMCC26256 > JAENVU01 > Chersky-806. The sequence continues at coordinate 402,915 of CAWKDX010000003.1, read as the reverse complement.
CGTCGACGCGACCGTCGACCACCTGCGTGGCGCCGTGGCCGGCTACCTCGACCGCTGGCGCACGCACGGCCCGGTGCTCCGCACGATGGCCTCCCTCTCGGAGTCGGATCCCGACCTCCGGGCGTTCTGGGATGACCTCGCCCGCGAGCTGCTCGCGGAGTCGGCCGCGGCCATCGAACGCGAGCGGGCGGCCGGACGGGCGCTCCCAGGCCCGCCCGCAGCCGAAGACCTGGCCCAGGTGCTGTTCGCGATGCTCTGGCGGACGGGATACGAGATCTCGGTCGCGGCGAGCCCGGACGCGAGACCCTGCGGCGGGTCGACGCCGCGACCGCGGTCATCGAACGCGCGGTCTTCGGAACCTCCTGATGATCGGGGCGTCGAAGGTCGCCGTCGGGGTGATCCTCGGCATGCTCGGAGCGAGCGCATGCTCCGGCTCGCAGGCCGGTTCGCCGTCCACGGCGGCGTCGCCGCGCGCGACCGCCCGTGGTCCGCGAGCTGCCGGCACGCCTGGACAACGGGGCCAACGGGCTCAACCAGTCGAACCTCCCCGCCCACCGTCCGCCCGCCGAGGCCTGCGGCGACCGGCTCCCACACGAACGGCACGTTCGCTCGTCGTCCGGGTGCTGCCGGACGGGCCTCGCCACGCTGACGGCTCGCGTTCACGTCGGGCGTGTGCGTGTACCTGCCGCCGGGATACGACACCAGTGAGCTCCGATATCCCACCCTGTACCTCCTCCACGGCGGCGGCGGCGACGCGGCCGACGCCGTCACCTTTGGACACCTCAGGAAGATCATGGATGCCCGCGCCCGCCGGCGGGCCGCCGACGCCGCGATCGTCGTCATGCCGGACGGCGACATCGGACGCTGGTACGACGCCCAGGACGGGAGCTTCCTGAACGAGCGGTACGTCGTCGACGAGGTGGTCCCCTACATCGACGCGCACTTCCGTACGATCGCCGCGCGCGCCGGCCGGGCGATCGACGGGGTCTCCAACGGAGGTCACGGCGCCCTGTTGCTCGCCGCGAAGCACCCAGGCGTCTTCGGCGTGGCCGGCGGCTTGTCGTCGAACCTGGACGCACTGACGCTTCCGGGTCTCGGCCCTCCCGACGGTGCGTACGCTCGATCCAACCATCCGCTCGCGTGCTGGCCGCGGACCTTGATCACACTCCCGTGATCCTCGACGTCGCCTCACAATGCACGAGTGCCGACCCCGTCGCGCTCTGCGTCACCCAGCTGGTCGATGCCGCGTTCCTGCCCGCCAACCGCGCGTTCGTCGTGGCACTGCGCAGTCGGCGGGCGCGTCGAGCACCGCTGGACTACCGCGAGGCCGACGGCGTGCACCAGTGGTACTGGTGGAGCGGCCGGTTTCGAGACCGCCATCTCGGCTTCCTCCTCGCACACGTTCGCGATCCCTCGGCGATCCATCGTGAGCATGGCTCGTGACCGGTAGCTCTCGCGACCGATGGATGCCGAAAGGCTGCGGTGTGCCTCTGCCTGTCGCGAACCTTCGCGTCGTTCAGAGGCGGGGCAGTCGCACGACCGAGAAGATGCCGTAGCCGGCGAGGAGCACGGCGAGAAGGTTGACGCCCGCGCGCAGCGTCTTGTCCTTCATGCGTTGAGCGATCGCGACGAGGAAGAGCACCATCGCGAACAACACGGTGTCACGCACGTACTTCTCACCGGTCTCGCGGGCTTTGGTCCCTTCTTCGAAGGTGGCGCTGGCAGTGGCATTGAGCCGGGCCGCCTTCTCGACGTCGGGGTTCTTGTATTGCGGCATGCCGGCGGGTCCCGGCGGCGCCGCGGGGTTCACGAACGGATCGAGCTCGAGCCACGCGTCGAACGCGACCTTGAAGTCGGGAGTGAGCCGCTTCGCGAGGAGGTTCTGGAGGTCGACGTTCCCGGCCTCGTGCGCCTGCAACCAGGCGGTGAAGATTCCTGCGTCCGCGGCGAGGCGCTGGTCGCCGCTGGTCGTCGCGGCCTCGGCCTCGAATCGGTCGCGACTGGAATGCCCGTACAGCACCGACTGACGGCCGTCCCACTTCGCAGCCTGGAAGCCGCTCCACGCCGTGACGATGGCCACGATCGCGAGCAGCCCGACTTCCAGGATCTCGAGGAAGCGGTGCCAGCCCTCGTGACCGCCCCCACCGTGCTCGTCCGCTTCGGTGAGCGAGTGCGCGATCTCGACGTTGGCCCCTTCGGCCATTGCGGACACCTCCTGCTCGTCGGGCCGCCATCATGGCCCAGCTCGCGCGCCCGCGAACGGAGTCGAGCGACGGGATCCGGATCCGGACCCGGAGCGCCGCTCGGGCGAGAAGTGCCCCGCGCCGCGTGCTTCGAGGCGTGGTCACCGAGAGTGATCAGGCACAACGACGTCGCGCCTGTGCTTCGCGAGCTGTTGGGCGAACGCACTCGCGATCTGCTGGGCTCGGACCTCGGCGTCGGTTGCCGAGACCCGGCTCAGATCGACGACCTCGACGCCTTCGGTGCGTGTCGCGGTGGTGATGGCGGAGTCGAACGCGCTGCGACGCGTCGGCCGTGCCGGTGTCGGGCGGCGCGGTTCCCACGAGGATCCGAACGCCGTCGACCTTGCGCAGGCTGCTGATGATGTGCGCTGAGATCTCGCTGCACCGCCTGCGGCGGCGTGGCGCGTTCGAGGTCGTCGATCAACGTGATCGTGACGACGTCCGGACGGAGGCGAACGGCGGTCGGGACCTGGTCTCGGCGGATCTCCGCGCTCCCCTGGCGCGGGCTCGCGAGGTTGACCAGGGTCGCGCTCACGGCGAGGTGGTTGCGGAAGAGCACCTGGGGCCACGAGGTGGCCAGGCTCCGGCGACCGCCGTACACGTCGTCGCCCCCGAGCGCGACGTAGCGCACGGGCTTCGCGACGGCCGCGCGCGTTGGCGCACCGGGTGGCCCTCCGCACTGCATCCCATCGCGACGAGTGCCAGCACGATCGCGACCACGACGGCGGCCGCGCGGCAGTCGGCGCACGCGATTCACCCGTCACCCATGGCGCGTCGGGCGGGCAGCCGGGCCGCCCGTTGCGCCGGGACGGTCCCCGCCACGAGGGCGAGGACACCCGAGCCGAGGATGCCCGCGGTGATGATGCCGACCGGCAACCCGATCGCGACGCCGGTGAGTCCCTGTTCGTGCAGGTAGTTGTTCACCGCGAGCCCGACGAGACGCGCGAGCCCGTAGCCGAGCATGGTGCCGACCGCACCGCCGACGAGTCCGAGGAGCGCGGCCTCGAGGAGGAACACTCTGCGAACGTCCCGGTCGCGGGCGCCGATCGCCTTCAGCACGCCGATCTCCCGTCGGCGTTCCCGCACCGCCGCGAGCATGGCGTTGGCGATGCCGAGCGCGGCGATCAGCAACGCGATCAATCCGATGGCGGTGAGCACGATCTCCACGACGGTCGAGTAGCGCCGCACTGACGCGATGAGGCTCTCGGGTGCGCTGGATGAGAAGCCGATGCGGGTGATCGATTCGCGGACGGTGCCGACGGAGTCGAACCCGGCGGTCACGACGAACAGCCCGCTGTACTGCGAGTCGCCGATGATCTCGCGCACGAACCGGTCGGTGTCCGACTGTCCCGTGGTGTCGCTGGCCGCGGTCCAGGCGCGGGCGGCGCGCACCTGGGCCAAGGAGCCGATCAGCTGCCCGGAGGTGCCCTGCGCGGCGACGACCGAGACGATCGTCGCCTTGGTCCACTGACCCCGGATGGTCGCGTCGCGGTTGCCGTCGCTGAACACGCGTGGCGCGCCGAGCTCGACCTCCGTGCCGATGACGGACTTCGACTGCGTGCTCCGTCAGCCCGAGCTTGCGCAGGTACGCGTCGGTCACTGCGACCTCGTCGAGCGCGCCCGGCGCCGGCAGCACTCCGGCCAGCACGGTCACCGGGAGCTGCTCCGCCCGCCCGAGGTCGACGCCGGTCAGCGTGCCGCGAAACGGCTCCGGGGCCCGGGCGGCGCGGGACCCGGGCTTGGTGTTCTTGGGCGGCGCGGGCACGATGAACACGCCGGTGCTCAGCAGCGGAACGACCGAGGTCACCCCGCGCAGACGCCTGGATGCGACGGCGGACCGAGTCGTCGATCGGCCGCGGCTTCGCGGGTTTCGCGCTGTCGCTGTCGAGCTGACCGAAGTCCGGCGCGTTCGGCAGCACCTGGATGCCGGTGAGCGGCCCGCCCTTCGAGACCGCGGAGAAGACCCGGTTGCGGGCGGCGCCGACCGCGATGAGCAGCGAGGTGAGGAGTGCGGCCGCGAGCGCGACCGCGGCAACGCGTCAGGACCGCGCGGCTGAAGCGGCGGCGGATGCCGCGCACCGCCATGACCCACGCGTCCGGCCACGTCATGGAACGAGGGCTCCGTGTTCGAGGGAGAGGCGACGGTCCCAGCGCGACGCGACCGCCTCGTCGTGGGTCGCGACCACCAGCGTGCAACCGTGGCCGTCGGCCAGCGAACCGAGCAGGTCCAGCACGATCGCCGTCGACTCGTCGTCGAGGTTGCCGGTGGGCTCGTCCGCGAGGATCAGGCGCGGTGAGTTCGCGAGCGCTCGGGCGATCGCGACGCGTTGGCTCTCGCCGCCGCTGAGCGCCGACGGGAGGTGTCGAGCCCGCGGACTCAGACCAACGGCGTCGAGCAGCGATCGGGCGCGCTCGGTGCGCTCGGCCCGCGGGAGGGAGGCGACGGCCATCGCCAGCTCGACGTTCTCGAGCGCGGTGAGCGTGCCGAGCAGTCCGAAGTGCTGGAACACGAAGCCGATCGTCGAACCGCGGTACGCCGCGAGTGCGTCACCGTCGAGCGCGGAGACGTCGATGTCGCCGACCTCGAGCCGTCCGGCCTGCATGCGTTCCAGCCCGCCGAGCAGCGCGAGCAGGGTGGTCTTGCCGGCGCCGGAGCGCCCGGTGACCGCGAGCCGTTCCCCGGCCCGGAGGGTGAGGTCGAGCCCATCGAGGACGCGGACGTCGTCCTCACCGCGCCGCCGGTAGTCGTAGGTCAGGCCCTGCGCCGAGACTGCGACACCACCGGTCGCGGTCTTCACGCTCGGAGCTCGGCCGTCGACAGCTCCCGCATCCCGGTGGCGAAGTCGATCGCTGGCGTCGAAGCCGAGCTCGCGTCGCGCCCGGTCCGGTGATGCGATGACGTGGCGAACGTCGCCGTTGCGCCAGCCGCCGACGACCTGTGGACGCGCCGCGCCGGCGCCCGCGGCGTCGGCGAGTGCATCCGCCATCTCGAGGATGGTGTGGGGGGTCCCGCTCGCGATGTTGAGCGGCCCGGCGCACGGGCTCGGGTCCGGTCAGCGCGAGGACGTTCGCCCGCGCGACGTCGGAGACGTGGACGAAGTCGCGTCGCTGGCCGCCGTCCTCGAACACCTGAGGCGACTCGCCGCGCGCGAGTGCGCTGCGAAAGATGCTCGCGACGCCGGCGTACGGGGTGTCGCGGGGCATCCGCGGTCCGTAGATGTTGTGGTAGCGCAGGGCGGTCGCGGTCACGCCGGGATGTTCGAGCACGAACACCTCGGCGAGATGCTCCTGGTGGAGCTTGGTTGCGGCATAGACGTTGCGGGGTACGAGCGAGGCGTCCTCCGGGATTGCCTTCGAGGTCAGTGCGCGGCCGCACCGCGGGCACTGCGGTTCGAACTGGCCGGCCGCGAGGGCGTCGGGATCCCGAGGGCCGGGTCGGATCGGACCGTGGCGCTCGCAGGCGTATGCCCCTTCGCCGTAGACGACCATGCTGCTGGCGAAGACGTAGCGACCGGTGAAGTCGCGTTCGTGCAGCGCACGCAGCAGGACCGCGGTCCCGAGGTCGTTGTGGTGCACGTACGCGTCGACGTCGGAGAAGTCGACGCCGAGGCCGACCTTCGCGGCCTGATGGCAGACCGCGTCGCACCCGAGCACGGCATCGCGCATGCGATCGAGGTCGCAGACGGTGTGCTCCCGATACTCCGCCCGCGCATCGAGCTGCGGGCGTTCGCGGTGCGCGGTGGGCTCGATCGAGTCCACGACCACGACCTCGTGCCCGCAGTCGAGCAGCTGCTCGACGACGTGGGAGCCGACGAACCCGAGCCCGCCGGTGACGAGCACCCTCACTGCGAGCGCACCTGGGGGAGTCGCAGGGTGAAGCGCGCGCCACCGTTCTCGTTGCCGACGGTGAGCTCGCCCTGATGCGCGTCGGCGAACCCCTTGGCGATCGCGAGCCCGAGCCCCGCGCTCCCTGAGCCGCGCGCCGGATCACCCTGGTACCCGATGTCGAAGATCCGGGCGAGATCTGCCGGTGGAACGCCGCCGCCGTCGTCGCGCACGGAGACGAAGACGCACCCGGGTCGGGTCTCGTCGATCCCCGCCTCCACGACGACGCTGCCGTCGCTCGGCGTGTGCCGGATCGCGTTCTCGAGCAGGTTCCGCAGGACCCGCATGCACCTCGGGCGCCGACGCCTCGATCTCCGGCGGTGGGCCCACCATCCGCCCGACGAGCTGGACGCCCTTCGCCTCCGCGACCGGCGCGCTCCCCGACAGCGCGTCGGAGACCAGGTCCGCCAGCGACACGGTGCTGAACTGCAGGCGCAGCCCGCCGGCGTGGGTTCGGCTGAGCTCGAACAGGTCGTCGACGAGCGCCGCGAGGTGGTCGGCTTCCTCACGGATGCGACGGTGGTAGCGCTCGGTGGTCTCCGGGTCCTCGACGACTCCGTCCTCGAGCGCCTCGGCCATCGCCCGGATTCCCGCGAGCGGCGTGCGCAGGTCGTGGGACACCCAACCGACGAGCTCCCGGCGCGACGCCTCGAGGGTGCGCTCCCGGCGTTGGGTCTCCTCGAGCCGAACCTCCATCTCGGCGAGCTCGGCAGCCCAGCCGTCGCAGCTCTTCGGGTCCTTCGACCGGCGTGGCGGACGGGTTCGGCTCGCCCCGGCCGATGCGCCGTGCCGTCTCCTCGAGCGCGCGGCCGGCGTCCTCCACGCGTACCCCGAGGATGAGCGACCCGGCGACCCCGACCGTTCCGGCGGCGAACAGGACGACGAGGAGTGCCGCGAGGTCGTGACTCGAGATGAACATCGACTTGGCCGCGATGTACGCGCCGGCCATGAGCGCGACGACGGTCGTGAGCGCGACGGCCGCGACCTGCGTGCCGATGGGACGGAGGCGGAGCGCCTTGAGCGCGATCGTGCCGACGATCACCGCGACCAGGCCGGTGCCGGCCGCGAGCCCGCACAGCTTGAGGGTGTCGGCGGCCGTCATCGAGGCCGCGGCCGCGGTGCCGATGGACAGCGCGGCGCCGAGCGCCACGGTCAGGAGGACGATCGGTCGGAAGCGTCTCATGGATCCCACCGGTACCCGACTCCCCAGACGGTGTTCAGATGGCGTGGCACGCTCGGTTCGGGTTCGAGCTTCTCGCGCAGCCGGCGGACGTGGACCGTCACCGTGGCACTGTCGCCGTAGGTGTAGCCCCAGACGTGCTCGAGCAGCTCCTCGCGCCGAAACGTGCGGCGGGGACGCGCGGCGAGGAAGACGAGCAGGTCGAACTCGCGCGCGGTGAGCGGGATCGGGTTGCCACCGCGCCGCACCTCGTGGGCTGCGACTTCGATCACCAGATCGCCCGCCTCGATCCGCCCGGGAAGATCCGGCGTCGTCACCGTGCCCGCGGCGCGTCGGAGCACCGCCTTCACCCGAGCCGTGAGCTCGCGAGGTGAGAACGGCTTCGTGATGTAGTCGTCGGCGCCGAGATCGAGCCCGACGACGCGATCGTCCTCGTCGCCGCGCGCGGTGAGCATGATCACCGGGACCGGCGCCTCGGCGCGCAGCCGGCGGCACACCTCGATGCCGTCGATGCCGGGAAGCATCAGGTCGAGCACCACCAGATCCGGCCAGCGCACTTCGGCGCTCGCCGAGCGCGGACGCGCCGTCGGACGCCGTCTGGACGGTGAGGCCCTCGCGCTCCAGGTACCGGACGACGACCTCACTCACGGTCGCGTCGTCCTCGACGACCAGGACATACGGCACGGTGTCGGTCACCACGGCGACCGTACTGCTGCTTGGACGGCGATCGCGATCGCGGCCTGGATGCACAACCAGATGCGGGTCCAGCCCGTCTGCATCCGTGTCGTGACGATGGCGACGGTGGCGAGCAGCACCCACGGGACGAACGGGAGCCAGATGCGCTCGACCTCGCCCTTCGACATGCCGCTGAGGTCCGCCAGCGCGACGACCAGGAGCGCGCCGCCGACGAGCAGCCAGACCCGTCGATCGCGCAGTCGGGCCAGACCGACTGCGGCCGCGGGTCCCACGGCGAGCGCGAACGCACCGAGGTTGCCGACGACGAAGTACGAGTACGGACGCCGGCTCGCGACGCCCGCCCAGTACTGCGTGCGCGTCCCGGCCAGGCCGGCGAGCCACCAGAATCCGGCAGCGAGGAACGCGACGAAGATGAGTCCGGCACCGAGGCTGGCGACGACGAGCGGGCGGAACCGACGGCGAGCGACGGCGATCACCACCGGGAGCACGGCAAGCAGCACGAGTCCGTAGGACAACATCGCGGTCGCTCCGAAGAGGAGACCGCCGGCCAGCGCGAGACGGTCGGCGCGCCGCCCCTCGGTGCCGGTCGCGAGCACCACGAGGGTGATCGCCCAGGCCGAGACGCCCGCGAAGAAGGCGTCTCCAGAGCTCCACCAGATCGCGGCGGGTGCGAGCACGAGGAACGGCGCCGCGGCGCGGGCCGCGGCTTCACCCGCGACTTCGCGTGCGGCGACCATGACCGCGGCCACCGACGCGGCTCCGCCCGCGAGCACGAGGGCGAGGTTCGCGCCGAGACCGCCGAGCCCCATTCGGTCGAGCGACCAGAGGACCAGCACCATGCCGGGCGGATGGCCCTTCGTGTGGATGTTGTAGCTGGGGAGCCGCTCGGTGAAGGTGCTGAGGAAGGTGAACGGGTTCCCAACCTTCGGCACCGTGCGGATGTACTGATTTCGAAGGAGCGGATCGGTCAGACCGCGCCAACCGTCGTTGAGACCCAGCGCGATCGCCCAGACGATCGCGCCCGCCATCGCGACCCCGACCAGCAGCTCCCACCGCAGCGTGCGACTCAGCCGCGGGCCGTACCAGCGCGATGATCGCGGCGACCGCGATCGGTACGAGAAGGATCGTGCCGGCCCGCGTGCGGTAGGCGCCGGTCAGCGGTGGCGCGTTGATGCGGAGTCGGTCACCGACCGTGACGACATGATCGCCCCACTTCGCGGCGACGAGGATCAGCGCGATCCACGCGCCGAGCGCGATCAACGTCCGCCGCGACTTCGTTGCGCGGCCGTGCGGCAGCAGCGACGACGTCGGTGGGCGAGGAAGCGGTGGTCGTCACCCGGCGAGAGTATCGACGCGAGCCACCTGCGCACTCCCCACGCCGGGAGAGTTTCGCGGATCGTAAGCAGCCGACGCGTGCACTTCGAACGTCTCCTCGTTACGTTCGAACCATGCTCGGAACTGGTGCCTTCGACGTCGTGCTCCCGGTGCTTGATGAAGCGCTCGCGCTGCCCGTGGTGCTCGCGGATCTTCCGCCGCAGGCGATCCCGCTGGTGGTCGACAACGGATCCACGGATGGATCTGCCGCGATCGCGCGTGAGCTCGGAGCTCGCGTGGTGATGGAGCCGCGGCGCGGGTTCGGGGCTGCGTGTTGGTCCGGCCTGCGTGCCGCGACGAGCGAGGTGGTCTGTTTCATGGACTGCGACGGCTCGTTTCGTGGTGCTGATCTCGTCGAGGTCGCGGCACCCGTGCTCGACGGCTCCGCCGACCTCGTGCTCGGCGCACGTCTCGGCACGACGGGCTGGCCGCTGCACGCGCGGTGGGCGAACCGCGCGATCGCCTTCGAGCTCCGACGGCGAACCGGGATCCGGTTCGCGGATCTCGGCCCGATGCGCGCGCGTTGCGACGAGAAGCGTTGCTCGGTCTCGGCGTCGCCGACCGCCGTTCGGGTTGGCCCCTCGAGATGGTGCTCCGCGCGGCCGATGCGGGTTGGCGGATCGAGGAGCGACCGGTCAGCTACGCGCCGCGCATCGGACGATCGAAGGTGACCGGAACCGTCGCCGGCACGATGCGGGCCGTCCACGACATGGCCGGCGTGCTCCGATGACGCCCGCACTCGACGCGACGCTGTTGGTGATCGCCAAGTCACCGCAACCGGGGCGGGTGAAGACCCGCCTGTGTCCGCCATGCACCCCGAGGCAAGCCGCCGACATCGCCGCAGCTGCGCTCGAAGACACGTTGGCCACGGTCGCCGCGGTGCGGGCCGCGCGCCACCTCCTCGTGCTGGACGGGCCGACCGGACCCTGGATCCCTGCCGCGTTCGACGTCGTTCCGCAGGTCCAAGGGGATTTGGGCGCTCGGTTGGGCGCCGCGTTCGCCGCGGTTTCCGGTCCGGCGTTCCTCGTGGGGATGGACACCCCGCAGCTCGAAGTGGCGCACTGCACGGGCGCGCTGCAGGACCTCGCGGCCCCGAACGTCGATGCCGTGCTGGGCCGGGCGACGGATGGGGGCTGGTGGGGCATCGGCCTCTCGCAACCGGGTCCCGCGATCTTCGAAGGGGTTCCCATGAGCTCGCCGGACACCGGGCGGGCACAGCTCGACCGACTGGATCGCCTCGGGCTGCGCACCCGGTTGCTCCCCGAGCTGTGCGACGTCGATCACTTTGCTGACGCCCGCGCGGTCGCCGCCGGGCTCCCGGGCTCGAAGTTCGCAGCTGCGGTCGCGACGGCCGAAGCCGGGCCCGAGCTCGCGGCGAGGGTGTCGTGACGAGCGTCCGGCTGCGCTCCACAGCCGGGCGGGTGCTCCGGCTCGACGGCCGGCGCTGGGTCGAACCCGCGACGGCCGCGGACGAACGGCTGCTGGAGCTGGTCGACGGTCCCGTGCTCGACGTCGGGTGCGGCCCGGGCCGGCACGTCCTCGCACTCGCACGACGAGGCGTCGTGACACTCGGGATCGACGTCTCCCCGCCTGCCCTGGCGTTGGCGCGACGCGGCGGTGCACCCGTGCTCGAGCGCTCCATCTTCGACCGAGTGCCCGCGACGGGCCGATGGGGAACCGCGCTGCTCCTGGACGGGAACCTCGGCATCGGTGGGTGCCCGACGACGCTGCTCCGTCGTGTGCGCGAGCTCGTGCGTCCCGGCGGGCGGCTCCTCGTCGAGCTGGCTTCGACGGGTGACGGGCCCAAGGTCGAGCACGTGCGCTTCGAGTCCGGCGGGTTCGTGGGTCCGTGGTTCTCGTGGGCGCACGTCAACGTCGATGCGCTCGGCGGGGTCGCGCGCGAGGCAGGTTTGGTGGTGCGGCGAGAGTGGTGCGACGACGACCGGTGGTTCGCGTGGCTCGGGTGACCCAGCTCCCTGACCTCTCGGAGCACCGTCCGTTTCGTGACGGGACCTTCTCGAGCGCGTTGCACAGCGAGCGGGTCGCCGCGATCCTCGGGATCGCGCTCGGCGTGGCGTTCTCGATCTGCTTCGTCACCGGCTTGTACTCGCACTTCGCGCAGCATCCGACGAGCTGGTTCGAGCTTCCGGCGCGCCCGGCCGGGCTCTACCGCTTCACGCAGGGATTGCACGTCGCGACCGGGATCGCGACGATCCCGATCCTGCTGGCGAAGCTCTGGGTCATCTACCCGAAGCTGTTCCGCTGGCCGCCGTTCACGAACGTCGCGAACGTGATCGAGCGCATCTCCCTGTTCCCGCTCATCGCCGGCGGTCTGTTCATGCTCGGCAGCGGGCTGGCCAACATCAACCTTTGGTACCCGTGGAAGTTCAGCTTTCCGGTCACCCACTACTGGGTCGCGTGGATCACGATCGGCGCGCTCGTCGTCCACATCGCGGCGAAGCGGCTCATCACCCTGCGGGCGCTACGGCCGGGTCGTCCGAAGGAGTCGGCACCGGAGACGCGCGTCGACGCGGCAACCGACCCGGACGTCGCCGCGGCACCGGCGCTCACGGACCGAAGAGGATTCCTGGCCGGAGTCTTCGCGACGAGCGGGCTGCTCACGCTCGTCACCGTCGGGCAGACGTTCCGTCCGCTGGCGCCGCTCGCGTTGCTCTCACCACGCCGTTCCGATGTCGGTCCGCAGGGGTTCCCGGTCAACCGGACCGCGCGTACCGCCGGAGTGCTCGAGTCGGCGCGTTCGCCCGACTACCGCCTGGTCGTCGACGGCAAGGTCTCGCACCCGCTGTCTCTGACCGTGGACGACCTCAGGGCGATGGACCAGCACTCGGCCGATCTCCCGATTGCGTGCGTCGAAGGCTGGAGCTCGTCGCAGCACTGGACCGGGGTGCGCATGGTGGACCTGCTCCGCAGGGCCGGAGCGGCGTCCGGGAGCGTCGGTCCGGGTGCACTCGCTCCAACCGCACCGCAGCTACCGCACGTCGGACGTGAACCCGGCCCAAGCCCACGACCGCGACACGCTGCTCGCGCTGCGGGTGGGCGGGGAGGAGCTCGACATCGACCACGGCTATCCCGCGCGTTTGATCGGACCCGATCGCCCCGGCGTCATGCAGACCAAGTGGGTCACCCGAATCGAAGTTCGATGACCCGCCCGGTCGACACCAAGCGCGAGGCCGAGCCCGAGGTGGCCACGGGCGGCGCGCTCTTCTGGATCGGCGCGGTCCTCGGGATCGGGATCATGGCGTTCGGTGTGAAGGGCTTGCTCGACGCGGCACCGGCGACCCAGCCGAATCAGGTCGGGCTCAGCCTGCTCGGTCTCGACCTGCTCCACGATGCGATCGTGGCGCCGATCGTGTGCCTCGTCGGTCTCCTCCTGACCCGGTTCCTCCCTGACCGCGTGCGGGTGCCGGTGCGCGCCGGGCTGTTCGCCTCGGCGATCGTGATTCTCGTCGGATGGGCCGCGCTCCGCGGCTACGGCCGTGACCAGGTACCCGACAACCCGACGGTCGATCCTCTGAGCTACGGCACCGCGGTGCTCACGGTGCTGGCGGTCATCTGGGTCGCGGTGCTGGCGTGGGCCGGTTCGGCGTGGTGGCGCGGTCGTCGGGCCGAGCGCGCGGCGGCGCGCGCATCGAGCCGCGCTTGACGGCGTTCCCCGACGCCTATACTTTCCATAAAGGTTAATTAGCTACTCTGGAAAGTACTTGCGGACGATGACGACCACGATCGACGAGCACCGGCTCAGCGAGACGTTCGCGGCGCTGGCCAACTCGACTCGGCGAGCCATCCTGGCCCGGCTCGTCACGGGGGCCGCGACCGTCAACGAGCTCGCCGAGCCGTTCGCGATGACGCTCCCGGCGATCTCCAAGCACATCAAGGTGCTGGAGCAGGCCGGGTTGATCGTGCGCGGGCAACGGGCCCAGTACCGACCGTGCGCCCTCGACGCGACACCGCTCGAGGAGGTCTCGAGCTGGGCCGAGCAGTACCGGTCCGTCTGGGAGACCAGCTTCGACCGCATGGACGACTACCTCGCCCAGCTCCAGGGACCGACGACGGGAAGGCATCACGATGGTTGACGACGAGACTCCTCAGACCCCGGTGGTGATCGAGCGGAGCTTCGACGCGCCGCTGGATCTCATCTGGCAGATGTGGACCGATCCCGAGCACTTCAAGGCCTGGTACGGCCCGGACGGCGCCGTCATCCCGGTCGCGAGGATGGACGTGCGCGTCGGTGGCTCCCGCCTCGTCTGCATGGAGATGGCAACTCCGGGCGGTCCGATGCAGATGTGGTTCGCCGGCGAGTACCGCGAGGTCGTCGAGAACCAGCGGCTCGTCTACACCGAGACCATGTCCGACGAGCACGGCAACGCGACGTCGCCACCGGGCATGCCCGACATGCATCCGGTCACGACGGAGGTGCGCGTCGAGCTCCAAGCCGTTGGTGGCCGCACCAAGATGGTGATGACCCATCTCGGCATCCCCGCCGACTCCCCCGGTGCAGCCGGATGGGCGATGGCCCTCGACAAGCTCGACGCTCTTGTCGCCACCGTCATCGGCCACTAGCCCGCCGTGATCGGTCCTGTCGCCTTCACGTTCTCCAGCATCCGAGACCGTAGGTGACGGGCCCGGAACGGGCGAGCCCCGGGGCGTCGTCCCGGCGCGCCTGGTGGGGGAGGCTCGACTGACGCGTCGCGTCGGGTCATGGCACGCTTCGACGGTGAGAGCGTTGATCGTCGGCGGCGGGATGGCCGGGCTGACGCTGGCCGCGCGGTTGTGCCAGCAAGGCCGCGCTCCCGTCATCGTGGAGCGGTCGAGATCTGTCGAAGGTGGATACGCGCTGGGGTTGTACCCCGTCGGAAGCTGTGTGCTTCACGGCCTCGGGTCGTATCAGGAGCTGGTGGACCGGTCCATCGCGCTCGAACGTTACGAGCTGGCCGACGGTTCGGGGCGTGTGCTCCAGTCGTTCGACCTGTCCGTGCTGACCGGAGCCGGGGGACCGCTGCTCATGATCAGCCGCTCGGATCTGTTGTGTCTCCTCGAGGCGAGCTGTACCGGCGCCGACATCCGTCGAGGGGTAACGGTCTCGTCACTCGTCCAGCATTCGGACGCGGTTGAAGCCAGCTTCGATGACGGGACCGTCGAGCGATTCCATGTCGTCATTGCGTGTGATGGCGTCGAGTCCTCCATCCGCGATCAGGTCTTCGGTCCGGCGGACGGGTACGACTCGGGTTGGGCTTTGTGGACCTGGTGGGCCGACGCCAGTCGATTCGATCCCACGGTGGTTCGCGAGTGGTGGGGCGCGGGTTGCATGTTCGGCGCGTATCCAGCACCCGGCCAGGTGATGTGCGCCGCGGGTGGCCCCGCCAATGCCTTGCGGGGCGCGGGCGTCCGGTCCCGCTTGCGGGAGCAGCTCGGCGACCTGATCGATCACGTTCCTGTCGTCGGCGCGGCGATCGATGACCTTGGTGACGCGTACTCCTGGCCGATGCGTGATGTTCGAGCTGAACGGTGGCTGGACGGACGGATCGCCCTCTGCGGCGACGCGGCGGTCGGGTTCATGCCGACGGCTGGTGTCGGTGCGTCCTATGCGATGCGAGCTGCGGCCGGTCTCGCCGACGAGCTGTCGCGCGCCGACGGCGCGTCGGTGCCGCTGGCGCTCGAGCGGTACGAGAAGCGGTGTCGCCGCGTCACCGAACGTGCTCAAACCGACTCGAGACGCCTCGCTCGAGTGATGTTCGTTCGACCGCCCCGCCTTGCGTGGGCACGGGACCAGCTCGCACGTCGATATCCGGCTGCACGCGCGCTCGCCTCGATCATCGACCGCGCGCACCAGCCGTTCTGAGGCGAGCCCACGCCCGATCCCGCGTTCGCAATTCCCGGAGCTCGGGACCGGCGCCGCGCACCTCGCGCTGCTCGCCTGGCACGGAAGCGATCGGCGTCCGCTCACTCAGGTCCGTCGTAGGCCACGGATCAGCGCTTGGCCTTGGACGTGTTCAGGGTCACCGCGTCGCGCACGAGCGCCTTGAACGCCTTCACGTTGATCTTCTCGCCCTCGTGGAAGTCGATGGCGCGCCTGGTGTTTCCGTCGAGACTCGAGTTGAACAGGCCCGAGGGATCCTTCAGCGCCGCCCCCTTGGCGAAGGTCACCTTCACCTTGTCCTTGTAGGTCTCGCCGGTGCAGATCATCCCGTCGTGGTACCACGTCGGAACTCCTCTCCACTTCCATTCCTCGACGACTCCCGGATCCGCGGCCTTGATCAGGGAACGAAGCTCGCTGAGCATCGTGCCCCGCCAGTCAGCGAGCTCCTTGATCCTCTCGTCGATCAGCTGACCAGGAGAAGCGGTCTTCGGCATGCCGGTTCCTCTTTCTCGGGTCGAGGCCGCGTCAACGCCACGGCGCCCAATTGTTACCTGGGCGCGCGAACGCGAAACGGGTTGGACGACCTCCGCTGGGTTCAGGTGGTGACGTGGTCGCCGAGCGACCGGAGCAGCATCTGCCACCACTCGGCGTGGCGGAGCTGGAACACGTGGAGCGGGAAGCCGTGGCGTGCGGCGTGCTCCTGGGGGAGCGCGTCCCAGCCGAAGTGCTCGACGGTCACGAGCGTGCCGGTGGCAACGGGCTCGAAGCGCACGGCCACCTCGGTCGACTGGTCGGGTGCGAAGGTCGCCTGTCGCCAACCGAACACGACTCGCCGCGGCGGGTCCCACACCCGTACGTCGCCGATCTCGAACCGCTCGCCGTCGGGTCCGATCTCGACCAGGCGCTCCGGTGGCTCGGGTTCGAACGCCAGGCGAGCGTCGGCGCGATCGGTGAACTGGAACAGGCCGTTGGGCCGCCACCACTCGCCGATCTCACCCGTGAACGCGTCGAAGGTCCGTTCCGGCGGTGCACCGACCCGCAGCGCGACCAGCACGCGCGAACCCGTCACGCGTGCTCCACGTGGGCCTTGAACGCGGCCAGCTGCTCGCTCCACCCGGCCTCGGCGTCGGCGAGCCACGCCTGCAACGCACCGATCGGCTTCGGCCTCAACGAGATGATGCGGACGCGCGCGTCGAACTGCGGGTGTTCCTCTTCGACGAGCTGCGCGTCGCGGAGCACCCGCAAGTGGCGGCTCATGACCGGTGGCGACACCCCGAGGGCCGAGGCGAGCTCACCCGCGCGGTGGGGGCGCCCGGCGAGGAGCTCCACGCTGCGCCGGCGCACGGGGTCGGCGAGCGCGGCCAATGTCCGGTCGACCGCGGCCGCACTCATGCGCGCGGTCACTGCCAGGTCGTGGCGAAGATCGGCGTGTTGATCGCGGCCTCCGCCTCGGCGCGGCTGACGTCGCGCACGTGCATCGAGAACGTCCAGTGGTGGCCCTCGAGGTCGGTGCAGCGGTACACGCGGTCGCCGTAGAACTGGTCCGACGGTTCGGCAACGATGATGGCGCCGGCGGCGCGGGCGTGCTCGCAGTGCGCGTCGATGTCATGAGCGACGTCGACGTGCACGCTGACAGTGGTGTGTCCCTCGACCGACGCAGGGCTGCGCATCCAGTCGTTCCACTCGGCGCCGATCATGATGCGACCCCGCCCCTCGTAGGCCATCTCGTAGTGGCCCTGGGTGGCGTCGCCGTCGGGACCGTCGATGGCCATGGTGAGCTCGAAGCCGAACGCGGCGGCCAGCCAGTCGAGCGCGGCTTTCGGGTCGCGGTACGAGATCGCGGCAACGAAGGTGATGTCGTCCATGGGAGGCTCCTGAAGGGGAATGCTTGTCATTATTGTGAACAATATATCAAAGGGTGAAGCATCTGGCCAGAGCGCGGCTCGACGCGAGCCGCGCCGGGAGTTCTCGTAGCCCGTGGGCGTGTGTTAGCAAGCGGCCCGTGACCGATGCCCCCGCGCTCGACGACGCACTCGCGGCTCTGGTCGGCCAGCCGATCGGGTCGGGCGGGCCGAGCGTCGCGCCGGATCCGGTGAACCAACCGATGATCCGTCATTGGGCCGCCGCGTTCGAGGACACGAACCCGGTGTACGTCGACGCGGAAGCAGCAGCCGCATCCCGTCACGGCGAGATCGTTGCGCCCCCGCTGATGCTCCAGACCTGGACCATGGCGACGCCGAAGATCACCGGCATCCGCGAGCGTGGGGGCTCACCGGTCGAGGGCGGTGGCGCCAAGGTGCTGGAGCTGCTCGACGCGGCCGGCTTCATCGGGACGCTCGCAACGAACTCCGAGTTCGAGATCGACCGGTACCTGCACCTCGGCGACGTCGTGTCGGCCGAGACGGTGCTCGAGTCGGTCTCGGCCGAGAAGCGGACCCGCATCGGCGCGGGACGCTTCGTCACGTGGGTCACCACCTACACCGATGCGAGCGGGGCGAGGGTCGGCCGCCAGATCTTCCGCATCCTGAAGTTCGACCCGAGTGGCCTGTTCGCGGACGGGGGCGGGTCGTGACCCTGCCGACGCGGCTCGCACCTTCGACGTCGCCCGACACCCAGTTCTTCTGGGCCGGCCTGCGCGAGCGTCGTCTCCTCGTCCAGCGCTGCGACGGGTGCGCGACCTTGCGCCACCCACCACGACCCATGTGCCCGCGCTGCCATTCCTTGGCGTGGACCGCGATCGAGTCTTCGGGGCGGGGGACCATCCTGTCGGCGGTGGTGATGCGCCACCCGCAGTACCCGTGGTTCGAGACGGATCCCGTCGTCGTCCTCGTGGAGCTCGAAGAGGGCTGGCGACTGGTCTCGAACCTCGTCGGCGTCGAATCGGCCGACCACGTGATGGGCGCGCCGGTCGAAGTGGCGTTCGAGGACTTCGAGGGCGATCTGACGTTGCCGATGTTCCGAGTCGTCGCGTTGTGAAGCGTCGACGCGGCGTCGGTCACTGTCGGCGACGAGCTGCCGCCGCTCGTGATCGACGTGACCGCAACGGTGATCGCCGCAGGTGCCATCGCGACGCGCGACTTCATGCCGGTCCACCACGACCGCGAGTACGCGCAGGCGCAGGGCGCACCTGACATCTTCATGAACATCCTCTCGGACACCGGATACTGCAGCCGGTTCCTCACCGACTGGGCCGGCCCGGAGGCCAAGATCCGGAAGCTCGCGATCCGACTCGGCGTTCCGGTGCACCCCGGGCACACGCTCACGTACACCGGTCAGGTGACCGAGGTGCGCGAAGACGGCGACGAGACCGTCGTTCAGGTCGCGTTCACCGCGATGGACGACCTCGGCGAGCACGTCGGAGGCACCGCCGAAGTTGCGTTGCCCCGGAGCGTCGGTTGAGCACGCTCCCGGGGAAGGCGGCGATCGCGGGGATCGGGCAGACCGAGTTCTCCAAGGAGTCGGGCCGTACCGAGCTGCAGCTCGCGTGCGAGTGCGTGCTCGCGGCGCTCGACGACGCAGGGCTCGCCGCGTCCGACGTCGACGGGCTCGTGACCTTCACGCTGGACACGAGCGAGGAGATGGAGGTCGCCCGCAACCTCGGCATGGAACGGCTCTCGATGTTCGCCCGCATCCCCTACGGAGGAGGCGCGTCGGCGGCGACCGTCATGCAGGCGGCGATGGCGGTCGCGACCGGCACCGCCGAGGTGGTTGTCTGCTACCGGGCGTTCAACGAGCGTTCGGGCCTGCGCTTCGGGAACATCGGCGGCTCGATGGGCGGCGGGATCCCGCTGTGGCTGTCGTGGTACGGGCCGTTCGGGCTTCTGTCGCCGGCCGGATGGGTGGGGCTGCACGCGCGCCGGTACATGGAGGCGTACGGCGTCACGAACGCGGACTTCGGGCGGATCGCCGTCGTCGACCGCGCGCACGCGGCCACCAATCCTGGGGCCTGGTTCTACGAACGACCGATCACCATCGAGGACCATCAGGCGTCGCGCTGGATCGTGGAGCCGGTGCTCCGCCTCCTCGACTGCTGCCAGGAGAGCGACGGCGGCGTCGCGCTCGTCGTCACCTCCGTCGAGCGCGCTCGCGACTTGCGCCAGCCGCTCGCCGTGGTCGAGGCGGCGGCGCAGGGGGCAGCGGATGACGGCGAGTTGATGACCAGCTACTACCGCGACGACCTCACCGGCCTGCCCGAGATGGGCGTCGTCGCCGACCAGCTGTGGCGCCAGTCCGGACTCCGACCCGAGGACATCTCGACCGCGTTCCTGTACGACCACTTCACGCCGTTCGTGTTGATGCAGCTCGAGGAGCTGGGGTTCTGCGGGCGGGGCGAGGCGAAGGACTTCGCGACGGTGGAGCGGTTCTCGCTCGGCGGTGAGCTGCCGATCAACACGAGCGGTGGGCTGCTCGGTGAGGCGTACATCCACGGGATGAACGGGATCACCGAGTGCGTGCGCCAGCTGCGCGGCACGTCCGTGAACCAGGTCGACGACGTCGAGCACGTGCTCGTGACCGCGGGCACCGGGGTGCCGACGAGCGGCTTGATCCTCGGACCCGGCTGACTCCCACTCAACAGCCGCGAGTTTGCGCTAGAACGGCGGCTGCGATCACGACCTCGACGCCTGGAGAGCTCTCATGCCGAACCCGCAGCACGCGATCCTGACCAACCTCGAGAAGTACCAGTGGTACACGCACATGAGTCGTACGGACGGTGCCGACCTCGCCGTCATCAAGCAGGCACTGCGCGACGTCCGCGCGGCGGGGTCCGAGACCGGGGTGACCGTCCCGATCAACGTGTGCATCCTCTTCGGCCCCACGCTCTTGGCCGATCTCACGACGGACATCCCCGAGGACTTCCAGCCGTACCCCGGGTACGAGTCGCCGGATGGGAAGGTCGCCAAGGGCACCCAGGAGGAGCTGCTCCTGTGGGTCCACTCCGCGGACAAGGACCTCTGCTGGGAGACCCAGTGGAAGTTCCGCACCGCGGTCGAGGGCCACATGACCGTCGCCCGCGAGACGCCGACGTTCATCTACCGCAACAGCCTCGACCTCACCGGCTTCATCGACGGCACCGGCAACCCGGAGCCCGAGGACCAGCACGACCGGGCGATCGTGCCCGAGGGCAGTCCGGGCGCGGGCGGCTCGTTCTGCATCGCGCAACGGTGGGTGCACGACCTCGAGTACTTCAACGGGCTCTCGCTGCAGGACCAGGAGAACACCTTCGGCCGCACGAAGCCGGACTCGACCAAGCTGGCGACGCAGGTCCCGACGTCGCACCTCGCCCACGTGGAGCTGCGCGAGGGCACCACGGGCGACGACGGCACCCCGAAGCGGGGCGAGATGGTGCGGCGGTCGACGCCGTACGCGTTCCACGACGGCACGATCGGCCTCTACTTCATGGGGTTCTGCCGGGAGCAGGCACCGATGCGTGAACGCATGGACGCGATGTACGGCATCAACGGCCAGGCTCGCGACGCGATCACCGACTACTCCACGCCGGCGTCGGGGGCGTTCTACTTCGCGCCGTCGGTCGAGACGCTCCAAGCCATCACCGGCTGAGGCGAGCTGCGACGGAGCTCGACGGAGAAGTCGGGCGGGCGGAGCCGCGGCGCGGTGGGTTGCCGAGTTGTCCTAGCGTTCGCCCCTACCGGTGCTCGTGCCGGGCGGGGGGAGGTTCATGAAGGTCCGTCTGGTCGCTGCCGGTGTCCTGATGCTCAGCCTGGTGACCGGCTGCAGCAGTGGTGACGGCAAGAACGCGTCGGATGCATCGAGCTCGACGTCCGTGCCGCCGAAGGCGAAGCGCGCGCTCGTCATCGCCCATCGCGGTGCGTCGGACTTCGCACCGGAGCACACCTTCGCTTCTTACGACCTTGCGATCAAGCAAGGTGCCGACTACATCGAGCAGGACCTGCAGCTGACTGCCGATGGCGCGCTCGTCGTGCTGCACGACGACACGCTCGACCGCACTGCGCGCGGTCCGGCGACGTCGTGCACCGGTCGCGTCGCGGAGAAGACGCTGGCTCAGATCAGGGAGTGCGACGTCGGCTCATGGTTCAACGAGGCCCATCCCGAGAAGGCCAACCCGGCATACGTCGGCCTGCGCATCCCGACCATGGAACAGCTGATCGATCGCTACGGCACCCACGCTCGGTACTACATCGAGCTCAAAGCCCTGGATCCCGGGTCCGGCATGGCCGAGGCGCTCCTCGAACTCCTGGCGAAGAAGGGATTGCTCGAACAGAACCGGGAGGCTCCCCCGGTGCTGGTCCAGTCGTTCGGTGCCGACGTGCTCCGATTGGTGCACGCGCAGCGGCCCGAGCTCCCGCTCGTGCAGCTCATCCCGGACACCGGCTCACCGGTCGACATGACGTGGCTCGACAACGCGTCGCGACTACGCCGTCGCGGTCGGCCCACCGAGCCAGTTCGTCGATCAGGCGCTGGTCACCGCGGCCCACGACCGATGCCTCGCAGTGCACGCCTACACCGTGAACGACTCGGCCGAGATGGACCGGCTCCTGCAAGCCGGAGTCGACGGCATGTTCACCAACGAGCCCAAGCTGCTCCGCACCGAGCTCGCAAGCGAGCCGTCGCCTCCCGATCACTGCGCGCCGGCGGAGCAGTCGGTCGGCTAGCCGCGCCCGGCGTGCGGTAGCCGGCAGATTTCAGGAGACTGCAGATCGGAAGGCCCGACGCGACGGGAGACGTGCATGCCTGAAGAGTTCGAAGGTGACCTCGCCGGATCGGTGTTTTGGGGCGCGGACCTTCGCGGGGCCCGGTTCCGCGACGTCGACCTCACCGACGCGACGATCACGCATGCGGCGTTGGTGAACGTCGACATCGACGCGCTGGTCGACGCCCTGGTGATCAACGGCGTGGATGTGACGGAGTACGTCAACGAGCGGGATCCGTGGTACCCGTTGCGTGCGATGCTCCGCCCCGAGAACCCGGCGGGGATGCGGGCAACCTGGGCGGCCCTCGAGGCTGAGTGGTCCAAGACGCTCACCCGGGCGCATGCGCTTCCCGAGGCTGCGCTCCATGAGTCGGTCGACGACGAGTGGTCCTTCGTGCAGACGCTGCGTCACCTCGTCTTCGCGATGGACAAGTGGTTCACGGCTCCGATCCTCGGGGCGAGCTTCGACCCGATCGGTGTGCCCAACAGTGGATCGGTCGACTTCCCTTGGCCCGGGCTCGATGACGGTCTGGCGCCGTCGGTGTCGGAGGTCCTCGCCGTGCGCGCGGATCGCGCCACGCGGTTTCGGGAGTATCTCGGATCGGTGACGTCGGCGGACTTCGGGCGGCCGATCGACGTGCTCGAGAACGGGTCGGCCCCGCTGCGGGAGTGCCTCGACACGGTGTTCGAGGAAGAGTTCTGGCACAACCGGTACGCGTCGCGCGATCTCGCGCAGCTCGAAGCCGCGGCGTAGGAGCACCGCGCGTCAGCTGCCGGCGGTCACCGCCTTCAGCTCCTCGAACGAGGCCCGCACGAGCTGTGGCAGGTCGAGCTCGTTGCCCGCTTCCACCCAGCGTTCGAACGCGACTCTGAAGACCGCGATTCCGGCTTCCGCGCTCAGCGTCGCGGCCGGGCGGGTCACCCCCCGCTGGACGAGCGCGTCGGCCACCGCCGCACCGAGCGTTGCGAGCTTGATCAGCTCGCGCTCACGCAGCTCGTCGTTGGCGACGATGACAGCCTGACGCTGCACCGCCATGGGGCGGCGCTCCTGGAGCAGCGCCCCCGCGACCTCGAGGGCACCGACGACCGCGTCGATCGGCGCGGCGGAATCCGGGGCGCCGAGCACCGCGGTGACCAGGAGCGCCTGCAGCGCGCCCGAGCCACCGAACAGCACCTCACGCTTGTCCGCGAAGTACCGGAAGAAGGTGCGCTCGGTCACGCCCGCCCGAGCCGCGATCTCCGCCACCGTGGTGGTGTCGAACCCACGCTCGCCGTACAGCGTGAGCGCCGCCTGCTCGAGCCGACCCCGGCTGTCGGGTTCCCAACGCGGCATGCGCCGATCCTACCGGCTGATGACAGGGACTGTCGTCATCCTGCTAGGGTGATGACAGCAAGTGACATCAGTGATCGGAGGTCTCTCATGCGGGTGTTCGTCACCGGCGCGTCCGGCTGGATCGGATCCGCCGTCGTTCCCGAGCTCATCGGCGCGGGTCATCAGGTCACCGGGCTGGCCCGCTCGGATGCGTCCGCCGCGGCGCTCGTCGCTGGCGGGGCGAGGGTGCAGCGCGGCACGCTCGACGATCTCGATGGGCTGCGCGCGGCCGCCGCGGATGCGGACGGTGTGATCCACCTGGCGTTCAAGCACGAGCTCGCGTTCTCGGGCAACTACGAAGACGCGGCCGACGCGGATCGCCGCGCGGTCGAGACGTTCGGCGAAGCCCTGGAGGGGTCCGGTCGGCCGCTGGTCATCGCGTCCGGGCTTCTCGGTCTTGTGAGGGGTCGGGTGACGACCGAGCGGGACGGGCATGAGTCAGACCCGGCGCGAGCAGCGCTCGGCCGCGGCCCCCGGACGCGGTTGGCCACGGCCGAGGTCGCGCTCTCGCTCGCGTCGCGTGGTGTCCGCTCGTCGGTGATGCGACTCCCCCCGACGGTCCACGGCGACGGGGATCACGGCTTCATCGCCAGAGTGATCGAGACCGCGCGGGAAACGCGCGTGTCCGGCTACATCGGTGACGGTTCGAACCGGTGGCCCGCCGCCCACGTCGTCGACGCCGCGCAGCTGTTCCGGCTCGCGCTGGAGCAGGCGCCGGCCGGATCCACGCTGCACGCCGTGGCCGACGAGGGCGTGCCGATCCGCGACGTCGCGGAGGTGATCGGTCGGCATCTCGGCCTCCCGACGGCCTCGGTCGCACCCGAAGACGCGCCCGGGCACTTCACGTGGCTCGCGGACTTCCTCGCGATGGACAGCCCGGCGTCCAGCGCCCTGACCCGCGAGCGGTTGGGCTGGCGGCCCGTGCACCAAGGGCTCATCGACGATCTCGATGAGGGCCACTACTTCGAACCGGCACCCATGGGGTCCTGATGCCACGAGGAACCCCGCCCAGTTAGGGTCCGCCCATGGCGCGCGAGGTGGTGACGGGGTACTGCTGGCCGCAATCGGTGGGACCGGGCGAGCAGGTCGGCCTGCACCTGTCATCGTCCGGTGCTCGCCCGGTGCGCGTCGAGGTCGCCCGGGTGGGCGCGCGCCGGGAGGTCGTCCTGCGCGACGACGCGGTCGCGGCCGACGAGCACGAGACGCCGAAGGACGCGGCCGCGACGGGCTGCGGCTGGCCGGCCGCGCTCACGGTGGACGTCGACCCGGCCTGGCGGTCGGGCTACTACGAGGTCGCCCTGGAGATCGACGTGGGCGAGAAGGTGCGCCGCGACTACGCCTTCTTCGTCGTGCGTCCGAGGTCGGGCACGCGGATCGTGATCGCGCTGGCGAGCAACACGTGGCACGCGTACAACGACTTCGGTGGACCGAACCTCTACACCGGCGGCACGCAGGTCTCCATGCAACGACCGATGGCGGCCGGCTACCTCTTCAAGCCTCCCGGCAAGGGTCGGCGCGTGACGGGGACCGGGGCGCCCGACCCGCAGAACGCCGCGCACGTCGGGTACATCACCCTCAACCACCTGTCGGGCTTCGCCGGCTCCGCGGGTTGGCCCGACTGGGAGCTGCCGTTCATCCAGTGGGCTGAACACGAGGGGTTCGAAATCGGTGTGTGCACGAACGCCGACCTCGAGGAGCACCCCGAGGTGCTGGAGGACGCGAACCTGTACCTGTCCGTAGGTCACGACGAGTACTGGTCCCGTGGCATGCGGGATACGGTCGAGGCGTTCATCGCGTGGGCGGCAACGCCGCGTTCTTCTCGGGCAACACGTCGCTGTGGCAGGTGCGCATCGAGGGCGCCGATCACGACGTGATGGTCGGGTACAAGGGGTTCCTCAAGCAGGACCCGCTGATGGGAACCGAGCGCGAGCGGGAGGTGACGACGTTCTGGTCCGACGTGATCGTCGGCCGGCCCGAGAATCACATGACCGGCGTCTCGTTCACCCGCGGCGGCTATCACCGCATCGGTCGCAACGTGACGTCCGGCCTCGGCGGCTACACCGTGCACCGCGCCGGTCACTGGCTCTTCGACGGCACGGGGCTCGGCTACGGCGACGTGCTCGGTGCCGGCGCGACCGTCGTCGGCTATGAGTGCGACGGGTGCGTGTTCACCTACCGCGACGGGCTCCCGTACGCGACCGGCGAGGACGGCACGCCGTCGACGTTCGAGATCCTCGGCACGTGCCCGACGCAGCACTTCACCCGCGAGACCGCACCACGCCCGCCGAAGCCGGAGGAGCCGAGCGAGCTCGAGTACATCGCGGCACGCGTGTTCGGGACGCGCGAGCCCGAAGCGATGGAACGCATCCGGCACGGCCACGCGGTGCTCGGCGTCTACACGAACGAGGCGGACGCCACCGTCATGACGTCGGGATCGACCGACTGGGCCCACGGGCTCGCGGCGCGAGACCCGCAGATCGAGCAGATCACCCGGAATCTGCTGACCCGGCTGGGCTGAAGCAGCCTGACGTTCAGCCGCCCCAACGGACCTGGTACTCGTCCTTCCACCACTCGGCCCGCCGGATGTCCTCGGGCGTGGTGACGAGCGACCGGTCCTGGCCCAGATCCTCGGGGGTCGGGCCGATGTGCTCGCCGACGGGGCGAAGCGCGTCGACGTCGAACCCGTAGCAACGCGCCGCAGTCTCGCCCAGCATCTGTCGCGTGTCGCTCACTGGCACGTCGCCGAAGTCCTTGCGGAGCCGCTCCACCGTGTTCGGCCACGTTCCCTCGGGGTGCGGGTAGTCCGTGCCCCACATGACGGCGTCGCAACCGATCGCGTGACGGCGACGAATCTCCTCCTTCGACATCGTGGAGGCGCCGACGAAGATGTTCTCCCCGAAGTACTCCGACGGGAGCTTCGAGATGATGCCCTTCATCATCGCGGCCATCTTCTTCGTGGTGTGGCCGCCACCGAAGTACTGGTCCCACTTCCACTTCATGTCGGCGACCCAGTAGCTCGCACCCTCGGTCACGACGAACTTCAGACCGGGAAAGCGCTCGAAGGCGCCACTGAACAGGAGGTGGGCGATCGGTCGATGGGTCCAGAAGACGACTTCGGCGAGGTAGATCCCGATGAAGTCGTTCATCTCCTCCCGGGGCGCCTCGCCGGAGTGGGTGTGCACCGGAAGGTTCGCGGACTCACAGGCCGCCCACACCGGGTCGTAGCTCGGGTCGTTGTACGGCGTGTGGTCGCGCCACATCGTCGGGATCATGATCCCGCGTATGCCCGGGGTCTCCGCGAGCCATTCGATCTCCGCAACCGCGCGCGTGATGTCGTGCGTGATCGGCACCAGTCCGACCCCGCCGCGCCGCAGTGGGCTCGTGGCGCACAGCTCGACCAGGAAGCGGTTGTGGGCCCGGGCTCCCGCGAACGCCAGCTCGGGATCTTCGATCATCCCCGCAGAGAGCCCCGCGCCGAACGGTGGGGACTCCATCCCGGTGATCGAGTCGGCGTCCGGGAAGATCACCTCCGCCGCCACGCCGTCCGCATTCATCTCCTTGTCGCGCTGCTCCGCGTCGAACGCGCCCCGAAGGCCCTCGGCGTGCTCGGTCTCCCAGTCGTTGATGTAGTCGTAGTTGAGCTTCATCTGCTCGTCGCGCAACGTGTGCCGCTCGGCCAGGAACTCGTCGAACGCCCCGAAGTACCTGGACTCGAGGTACGGCCGGTACTCCTCACACGGGAGGCCGGCATGGGCATCGGCGGAGATGATGACGTACGGATCGGTCATGGTCGTCACTTCTCCTGCGGGCCGAGGACGGAAAGATCGTCGTACCGCTGGTGCAGGTACGGAAGGAGCCAGTCCGAGGGCACGCGCTCGACGACCTCACCGTGCTGTGTGGTCGTGACCTCCGCAAGCTCCATCGAGATGATCCGGCCGATGGGCACATCGCCGAGCGGGTCGACCGGGGACCCGTCGAGGGTGAGCGTCCCGTCGATCGTGCGTCCGCCCCGGGCCTCCTCGTGCCGGTGCACGTGGACGAGCGCCGGCTCGGTGTCGAAGCCCTTGCCGTCGGGCGACGGGCTGCACTTGAAGTAGAAGTCGACCTTGTCCCGTGGCGCGATGTCGACGGACGAGCCGAGCGTGCCCCGGACCTCGGCGAGCGTGAACCCGAGCCGTTCGAAGCGGGCGTGTACTGCGTCACCGTCGACCTCGATGGTGACGGCGCCGATCTTCTTGGGCTCCCCGAAGGTCTCGCGGCCGCCGACGGTTGCCTGCTCGGTCGTCATCGGCATGAAGAGCGTGTACTCGCCATCGAGGTGGCCGTGCCGCGCGTGGACCCCGAACCACCCCGCGCCGAACACCGGGATGCCGTTCATGTTCACGGTCGCGAATCGGATCCGCGCGATCGGATCGGCCGGTTCGAGCGGGGGAGGCAGGACCGCGCGGATCACGTCGGGGTCGGTCTCCCACACGACGGTCACGGCGGTGGACCAGATCGGGGCGCTGACCGCTTCCATCTCCCGATTCCGCTGTTGCTCCGGCGGCCGCGCGCCATATCGAACGGTGGTCATCCGTGCCCCCTTGTTCGCCGAGATGGCGTGGTCACCACGCCTTGATGACCTGCTCGGCGTCGAACGCGTTGCAGGTCGAGTCGGACGGGTAGTCGGAGGGGGCCAACGGTCGGCTCACTTCCTCCACCGTGGGCCCGACGCGCTCTCCGAGCTTCCGAAGAGCGTCCAGATCGAAGTCGTAGACCGCCGCGGCGGTCGTCTCGACCATCGACCGGGTCTCGTCCGGCGAGCACACGGCGAACGCAGCCCGTAACGCTTCGGTCGTGTACGGATAGCTGCCTTCCGAGTGCGGGTAGTCGGCGCCCCACATGATCCGGTCGACGCCGATGTCGTACCGCAGCGGGCTCTCCGAGGGTCGCAGGAAGCTGGCGCCGACCCAGAAGTTGCGCTGGAAGTACTCGCTGGGCGTGAGGGACATCTCCTTCGCCACCGCGCCGAAGAAGACGGTCTCCGCGGCTCCGCCCATCGTCATGCGGCGATGGAACCAGTCGAGCGTGTCGAGCCCTCTCGGGATCCAGCTCGCGCCCTGCTCGGTCAGCACGACGCGCAGGCTCGGGTGGCGCTCGAGCACGCCACCGAAGATCAGATGCCAGACCGGGCGGTGGGCGAACCACGCGAGCTCGACGAGCATGATCGCCCGGGCCGCGGCCTGCTCGCCGAAGTCCGGCAGCCCGCTGCCCGAGTGCACGTTGCAGATGACGTCGAGCTCCTCGCACAGGTCCCAGAGCGGCTCGTACGCCGGATCCCAGAGGGGAGCCAGCGCGGAATTGGGCGCGACGTTCGGGAGGAGCACCCCGCCGAAGACGTTGACGTGCTGCTTGGCCCAGCGGATCTCGTCGAGCGCGGCGTCGAGGTCGTTGAGGAAGATCTGCACGCACCCGGCGCGCCGGCCCGGTGCCTCGGCGCAGAAGTCCGCGAGCCACCGGTTGTGAGCCTGGACCCCCGCCCAGCGGCGTTCGTAGTCCTCGGCGGTTGGTTCCAGCGCAGTGAGGTTGCCCTGGGCGAAGAAGGGCGGAACGGTGTTCGGGAAGAGCACCTCGGCCACGACACCCTGGGACTCCGTCTCCTCGAGTCGCCGCGCTGTCCCAATTGCGGTACGCGGTCGGGGCCAGCAGATCGGCGAAGGGATTGACGTACGCGTCGGCCCAGTCGTCGAACTCGTCGTGCCAGCGCGACGCGAGGTAGGGCTTGTACGCGCGCGCAGCTCGGCGCCGGCGTGACCGTCGACGGAGATCACGCTGTAGCGATCCGTTGACCGCAGCTCGGCGATCGCCATGGGTTCCCCCCGGAAGTGGAGTCGCTCGGGCTCGAGTCGAGCGTGTCCGTATCTTGCTTACACCTGTCCACAACTGCAAGATGCGTGCCGATCCGCAACCAAGGGGGATTGGCAGTGCGTGACGTAGCGGACAGGGTCGCCGTGGTCACCGGAGGCGCCAACGGCATCGGTCGGGGCCTCGTCGAAGCCCTCCTCGAGGCTGACGCCCGGGTCGTGGTGGCCGACATCGAGCAGCCTGTGCTCGATGCCACGGTCGCGGAGCTGGCCGATCGGGGAGAGATCATCGGCGTGCGCACCGATGTCGCGGATCCCGCGTCCGTCGAGGCACTCGCCGCGACCGTGTTCGACCGCTACCGCGCGTGCCATCTCCTCTTCAACAACGCCGGGGTCACGTCGGGCGGCGGCGGGCTGCCCTGGGAGCAGGAGCCGAACGACTGGCGCTGGTGCTTCGGCGTCAACGTGTTCGGTGTAGCGAATGGCGTGCACGCGTTCGTGCCCCGAATGATCGCGTCCGGCGAGCCCGGTGTCGTCGTCAACACGTCATCAGGCGACGGCGGGATCGCGCCCGTTCCGTACGCGTCCGTCTACGCGGCCAGCAAGGCGGCGATCAGCTGCTTCACCGAAGCGCTGGCCCATCAGCTGCAGGACACCGGGACCAACCTGTCGGCCGCCGTCTTCTATCCGTCGGGTGGGCTGCTCGACACCGGTCTGTGGACTGCGCAGCGCAACCGGCCGCCCGAGCTCGAGCGCGAGGAGGGACACGCGCCGGGGCCAGTCGTCACGTTCGCCGAGTTCCGTGAGCGGCTGGCCGCCGCGGGCCGACCGGCGAACCTGGTCGATCTGCTCGAGCTGGGCCGGTTCGTGGTGGGTGAGATCCGGAAGGGCAGCTTCGTGATCGGTCACGACCTGCCCGAGGCAGGCGAGCTGCTGCACGCGCGTGCGGATGCGATCGCCCGCGGTCTGCTGCCTCCACACCACAACCTCTGAGCCCGGTCGAGCGGGGAGGTGACGGGCTCAGGCCGAGGCGGCCGTCCGTGCCGGGGCCTTCTTCTTCGCGGTGGTCTTCTTCGCGGTGGTCTTCTTCGCGGTGGTCTTCTTCGCGGTGGTCTTCTTCGCGGTGGTCTTCTTCGCGGGTGACTTCCTTGCGGGTGACTTCCTTGCGGGTGACTTCCTTGCGGGTGACTTCCGGCCGGCGGCCTTCTTCGCTGCAGCCTTGCGCAGGTCGGCCGAGTGGCGTTCCAGGCTGCGGAGCTCACGGGTGAGTCCGGCCAGCTGGGCCCGGAGCTCCTTGTCGATGCGCTCGAGCAGCTTGACCGTGGACGCTTCGCCCCGATCCACCAGCTTCTTCAGCTGACGATCGACTTCGCGCGCCTGCCGTTCGGATGCTTTGGTGATCCGGTCCGTCGCCTTCGCGACCCGATCGAGCAGCTGTTCGATGCCTGTGGTGTCCAACTGGTTTGCGCTCATGATCGCTCTCCTTGTGAGGGGTGAGCCCCACCGTACGGAGTGGTCACGCGTGGCACTAGGTCCGAAAGTCCCGAGTCGTCGTCGTCTTCGACCCGACCATCGGCGGCGCTTGACGGTGCGTGACGAGGACGCGTGAAGTGGTCGCGGTGGTTCCTTCGTCGACGCGCTCGACCTCGGAGGTCGGAGTGGTTGCGCTCGAATCGGCAGGTCCGAGCGCGTGCGGGCACGTCAGTGCCGGGCGGGCTGACGTGGCCCACCCGGCACCGGCACCCTCGGGACGGGTGGTCACACCCTCGTCACCGGAACCTTGGTGGCCTGCGCCTTGCCGTGGTCGACCGGCAGCCGGACCTCGAGGATCCCGTCGTGATAGGTCGCCTTCACGTCAGCCTGGGTGGCTCCGGCGGGAAGCGAGACGACACGCGAGAAAGAGCCGTAGTGGAACTCGCTCCGACGAACCTGACCCTTCGTGCGGTGCTCCTCTTCGTGTCGCTCCGCGCGGATCTGGAGCATCCCGTCGCCGACGTTGATCTGGACGTCTTTGTCCGGATCGATGCCCGGCATCTCGGCCCGGACCACGAACTCGTTACCGTCGACCCGCTCCTCGATCCGCATCGGCGTCGCTTCGAACGCCTGCTCGACCGCGCTCAACCAGGCCGGTCGAGGGATCCAATCGAGCAGCCCGTGGGCCTCGGCTTCCTGTTCCTTTGGGGTGATCTCCTTGGCGTTGCTCATGCGCGGGCCTCCTTCTTTCGTACCCAGCCGATCTCTGCACCACGACGCTCGCACCCGACCCAACCCGTCGACAGGGTCCAAGGTCACGAATCGCGGGTCCGGCGACCGTCGGGTCACGAGGTCGATGGGTCCGCGGTGTCGGTGCCGAAAGTCGTTGCTTCGTCGAGGGTCAGTGGATCGTTCCCGCCGCCCCGGGAATCGTGAGCCCGTCCGGCGCCGGGCGCCCCGCCCGCCACGCTGACACTGCGAGCACGCCGATCCCGAAGGCGGCAGCCACGAACCCGATGAGCCAGCCAAGGCCGGGGATGATCGCCAACCCGCGCAGGATCGCGAATCCGAGCAGGAAGGCGACGACCTCATTCGTCTGACGGGCGATCACCCGGCCCAACACGAGCGCGGTCACCACGTACCCGACTGGGAATGCCACGGCCGCGATGAGCAGGACCAACAGGCCGACGGGCAGTCCGATCACTGTCGCCGCGAGTGCGGTGGCCAGGAGCGGGAGCCCGATGCCCAACAGTGCTCCCCAGCCGGCGGCGGTCCCGATCGAGTCGCGTCCCGTCGCGGCCACCGAGCTTGCCGCGGTGGGAACAGCAGCGTGAACAGCAGACCTATCACGAAGAGCGCGACCGTCACTGCGATCCACCACACCACCAGCGCAATCCAGCCCGCGACCGTGAACCACACTGCGAAGTTCGTCTTCGACACATCGCCTGAGACCGTGGCGTCTCGCGCGACGCTCGGGCGCTCCGAGGACCGTACGTCGCCACGGACCACTGCGCCCGGCCCGATGCTCGCCCGGCCCGAGATCGCAGTGACCCCGTCCTGTACCCGCCCGCGCACCAGGATGTTCCCGTCCAGCGCGGTGACGGTCCCGGTCACCTTGCCGCTCACGGTGACGTTGCCGTGGATGGCGAGGACATCGCCCTTGACCGTGCCCGCGATCTGCACCGCGCCGTCCACCGAGACGACAGGCCCGTGGACCTGCTCGGTCGCGCCGACCCTGACCGGACCGGTGATCGAGATTCGGCTGTCATCTCGACCGGCGCCGGCGGGATACGCCGGCGGGGCGGTCGACGCGATGTACGCGCCGATCGCGATCGCGGCCACGGCAATGCCGAGGACGATGGTCCCGACGCGCCGCATCACGATGCCTCCGGCGACTCCGCTCGCAGCTCGGACTCGGCCGCGATCGTCCGGACCGTGGCGTTCATGATGTGCTGGACGAATGGTCGGATGAGCCACCAGTACCGCTCGAATTGGCGGCGCGACTCGCCATCGGTGGTGACGGTCCGGCACTCGTAGCTCAGCAGCGTGCGCCGAGCTCCGTACGCGCGTACCGAATAGCTGCACGCGATCTTCCCCCAACCGGGTTGGTCGAACTCGGCGAACTCGTTCGGATCGACGCTGACGTTCCAGCGGATCGTCGGCGTCCAGAACACGCCGATCGCGCCGAACACGATCTCGCGTCCCGGCCGCGACGTCGAGCACCATCCAGCCCGGAAGCATGAGGTCGCCTTCGAGCGTCAGCTTCTCCGGCGGTGGAGGTTCGGGTCGGCGCAACATCCTCGCGGGCAGCCCACGCACCCAGAACGAAGCGGTGAGCAGTGGTGTGCGGACCTCGAGCAGGTCGAGCGCGCGTGCTGCCGCGAACGTGACCTCGGGTGATGCATCGACGATGGTGTGCGCGGCCAAGTCCGCATCCGCCGCATCGATGAAGTGGTCGAGCAACAACGGGGTGATCGGCGTACCGGGCTCCTCAGCGATGTCAACTGTGGCTTTCACGGCTCTCCGCTCGATCGAGTCGACCGCGCCGAACGCGGGTCGGCGGCGTCACGGTCCCTCCTCGACTGCAGGTTCGAGGTTGCCGCCACCGGGAGCGCCGTACGCGTCGGTCGGGCTGAGCCGCCGACCCGTCACGAGGTCGCAGCTCACACCGATGTAGTGCTCGGCGGCCCGTTCGTCGATCCAGGAGCCCGCGAGGCAGCTCCCGAGCCCGCTCGACCGTCGCGGGGTCAGCCAGCTCGGACGCGACTCCACGCACGAGAACGCTCCAGCCCTGTCCCGTGACGGCGTCGTACGTAGTCGACCTCGACGGCCAGGATCGAGCCCGTCGCCGCGTAGGCCAGCTTCGTGCCCGGAATCGTGCGGAACGACCACCAGCTCCCCGATGACCGCCATGTTCACCGGCAGGATCGCCGGCAGTGCATGCACGCTCACCCCGACCCGCCCGAACGAGGCACCGGCCAGCAGGTCCATGCACTCCTCCCGGCTGAGCCGGACGAGACCCTCGATCGAATGGCATGCACCCATGGTCGGGCATTCGCCGCGACCGTCCACTAGGGGCGAAGGGCCCGAATGCGTGGGGCTACCCGGGCGAGCGGTGCTCCTGCTGGAGCCGGGCGCCGAACACCGCGGCCTGGGTCCGACGCTCCATGCCGAGCTTGGCGAGCAGGTTCGAGACGTAGTTCTTCACCGTCTTCTCGGCGAGGAACATCTCGTCCGCGATCTGGCGGTTCGTCAGGCCGTCGGTGATGAGATCGAGGATCCGGCGCTCCTGCGGGGTGAGGGAGGCGAGCCGCTCGTCCTCGCTCCGGCGGGTTGCGGATCCGGTCGAGCACTCGCTGCGTCGCATCGGGGTCGAGGAGCGATTCGCCGGCCGCGACCCGCCGGATGGCGTCGACGATGTCGGTGCCCTTGATCTGCTTCAGGACGTACCCGGAGGCGCCGGCCATGATCGCGTCGAAGAGCGCCTCGTCGTCGGCGAACGAGGTGAGCATCAGGCACTTGATCTCCGGCGACGCCGGCCCGCACGTCCCGGCAGACCTGGCACGCCGTCGCCGTCCGGCAGGCGCACGTCGAGCACGGCGACGTCCGGATGGAGCGGTGGGATCCGGGCGAGGCCTTCGGCCGCGGTGGCGGCCTCGCCGACCACCTCGAAGTCCGCCCTGTGACTCGAGCAGCGCGTGGAGTCCCTCGCGCACGATCTCGTGGTCGTCCATGCAGGAAGACGCGAATGACGGAGGCCACGTCAGTCAGACCGTACCGGGCGGGACCCGCCAGACGAGCGTCGTGCCCTCTCCAGGCTCGGATTCGAGCTGGAGCTCGCCGCCCCAGCGCTTCGGCGCGCTGCGCCAGGTTGGCGAGCCCGCTTCGGCGCTCGATCGCTTCCGGGAGGCCCAGCCCGTCGTCGCGCACACGGAGCTCGACCCCGTCTGCCGATGACAGGTACACGCTCGACGCGGCGCGCCTTCGCGTGGCGGGCGGTGTTCGAGAGCGCTTCACGCAGAACTGCCAGCAGGTCCGGGGCCAGCTCCGCCGGCACCCCGGCGTCGATGACGCCATCGAATTCGATGCGGGGCCGGAGGTCGGCCCGATCGGCGATGTCGTGGACGAGCTCGAGGATCTCGGCCCGCAGGCCGCGGTGCTGATGGGCCTCGAGCGCGAAGATGCTGGTGCGGATCTCCCGGATCGTCTCGTCGATCTCGTCGACGGCCTGCACGAGCCGGGCCCGGTCCGCGTCACGCCCGACGTTGGGCACGATCGCCTGCAGCATCATCCCGACTGCGAAGAGCCGCTGGATGACCGTGTCGTGAAGGTTGCGCGGCGATGCGCTCCCGGTCCTCGAGCTTTCCCACTTGGTCACGGTCGTCCCGGCTGCGCGCGAGCTCGACGGCCAGCGCGGCCTGGTGGGCGAACGTCTCGATGATCCCGATCTCGCGCGCATCGAACGGTTGGCTTCCCTTGCCGCGGCCGACCCGCAGCACTCCGAGGCAGGCGTCCTGCCCGGTGAGCGGGACGTAGACGACCTCGCCGGGGGCGGCCCCTTCGAGCGCGTCCATGCGCACCCTCGGCGCGGAAGAAGCATCGTCCACACGCTGCACCTCGCAACTGGTGAACGCGTCACCCGCGGCGGTTCCGGCGACGGGAAGGATCGACCCGCGCACAGTCTCGGCGTGTTCGCCGTGCGAGGCCGCGACCCGCAAGTGTCACGTCCGACTCCGCGACCAGGATCCCGACGCTGTCTGCTCCGGCGATCTCGCGCGCCCGGGTCGCGATGTCATCGAGCGCCTCGCCGGTCGCCAGCCCGGCCAGCAGATCCCGGTTGACGACCGCGATCGACTCGAGCAGCTGCTCGCGGCGTTGCTGATCGTCGTAGAGCCGAGCGTTCTCGATCGCGATGCCGGCGGCGACGGCCAGCGCACCGACGAGCTCTTCGTCGATCTCGGAGAACTCGTCGGCGCCCTGCTTCTCGGTGAGGTACAGGTTGCCGAAGACGTCGCCACGCACGCGTATCGGCACGCCGAGGAACGACGTCATCGGAGGATGGTCGGGTGGGAACCCGAAGGACGCGGGATGTTGCGCGATGTTCGGCAATCGGATCGGGCGCGGTTCGCGGATGAGGAGGCCGAGCACGCCGTGGCCCTCGGGCTCGTGACCGATCCGGGCTCGGGCCTCGTCGTCGACACCGACCGTCACGAACTCGATCAGGTGGTCACCGTCGGACGCGATGACCCCGAGGGCGCCGTACCGGGCGTCGGTGAGCCGGCACGCCCCTTCCACGATCGCTCGCAGCACGGCGGGGAGGTCGAGCCCGGTCCCGACGGTGAGCACGGTCTCGAGCAACATCCGCAGGCGATCTGCAGCAGCCGAGATGCTGGCGGCCCGCTCCTGGAGCTCACTGAGGAGATCTTCGAGCCGCAGGTGTGCGGCGGAGAATTGCAGGCGGCGCCGACCGACTGTCTTCACGTTTCTCGTGGGGCACGACCACCTCTGATCTCGTCGAGCGCGGGTCTCGACCCGCGGCTCGGGGTGGAGTGTCCTGCTCCCTTCAATCCTCGTCAAGCCTGGGCGATCAGAGAGTCCGGAAGCCCGTCGCGCTCATGGCTCCTGGCCTGCCTCGGGTCCCTCCGCGGCCGCGCCGCCTTCGAGGATGGCCATGAGAATCATCCATCGATCGGGGTCGAGCCTCGACGCGGTGTCGACACCAGTCGCGGTCGGCCACGGGTCGGCAGTCTCGGCGAGTCCGCGCGCGAGCTCCACCGAGGCATCGGATGCGTCGAGGTCGCTCCGGGCTCGGTGCGCCACTCGAGTCTCTCGAATCCCCGCCGGCGCTTCGCAGCGAAGCTCGATGAGCGCACTCGACGTGTCCTGCGCGAGCGCGGCTGCCTCGGCTCGGTGACGAGCGTCGCTCCACGTTGCGTCGAGGATCACGGACACGCCGTCGGCGAGGAGCAGACGGGCGCGTTCGAGGAGCTCCCGGTACGTGGTGTCGATTGCCTCCGCGCTGTAGCTGCCTCGGCGGAGCTCGCTCGTCAGCCGATCGGCGTGACCGACGCCGGCGAGGTCTTTCCGCACTTCGTCGGAGCGGAGCACGCAACCAACCGGTCCGCTCCGAGATCCCCGCGGCGAGCGTCGACTTGCCGCTCCCCGGATCGCCGCCGACCAGCACGAGCCGTCACCCGGGCCCGTCGGAGGTGCCGGTGGGCGATGGCCAGCAGGGTGCGCGCCTCCTCGGCGTCGGCCGGCTCGCCGCGGAGGCAGGCCACCTTGGCGCGGATGTGGGCCCGGAACGCGATGTAGTGATCCTCGAGGCTCGGTGGGATGCGTCTCGCCCGACAGCTCGCGGTAGGCCGCGAGGAACCGGGCGGCGAGCGGCGCTGCCCCCAGCCGCTCGAGGTCCATCGCCAGGAAGGCGGTGTCGGCGAGCACGTCGCCGTAGCGGAGCTGGTCGTCGAACTCGAGGCAGTCGAGCACCCGGGGCCCGTCGGGCGCCAAGAACACGTCGTCGGCCAGGAGGTCACCGTGACCGTCGACGATCCGGCCGGCGTCGATCCGCGACTCGAAGAGGTGCTCGCGGCCGGCGAGGTACTCGCCGCACGAGCTGTTCGATCTCCGTCTCGATGTCCGGATCGAGCACCGGTGCCGACGAATGGCTCGATCTCCGTCGAAGCCCGCTTCCCAACGGCCGCGGATCGCCTCGCGTCGACCGGTTGCGTCCGACCGTCGACGACCGCTCCGCGCCGTGCGTGGAAGGTCGCGATGAGCCGGGCCAGCGCCATCATGTCGGCTTCGGTACACGCGGCCCTCCATCACCAGTGTCGAGAGCCGCTGCGCGTTCGGCCATCCGTCGCATGACGACGAGGTGGTCGCACACGCCCTCACCCGGTCCCGAGATGCTCGGCGACGCCCAGGTACACGTCGGGGGCCAGCCGTGCGATTGAGCTCCACCTCGCGATGACATGCCTGCTCGCGGAGCTCCGGGGTCGAGAGATCGATGAACGGGAACTTGACGGGCTTCTTGAGCTTGAGGCGCGATCGCCCAGGAGGAACACGACCGAGATGTGGGTCTCGTGGAGCGACGCGCGCGTTCATCAGCCCGACGCCGTCCGCCCGACCGACCCGGACCGAACGCTTCGCCCGGCGGCGTCGGGAGGGGCGAGATGATCGGTGAACCACGTCGGTGGCCAGGTCGCGCGGCGGCGTCGAGCGTTCCCGGGCTCCTCGAACAGGTGCGTGGCGCCGGGAACGATCTCGATGCGATGTTCGCACCGGAGCTGACGCGCCGCCTCGCGGTTGAGGGAGAGCACAGCGTGGTCCAGGGCGCCGACGATGAGCAACGTCGGGGCGCGGACGGTGCCGAGCCGTGGCCCGGCGAGGTCGGGACGCCCGCCTCGGGACACGACCGCCGCGATGTCGGCGTTCGGCCGCGCGGCCGCGAGGAGCGCGGCCGCCGGCGCCGGTGCTCGCGCCGAAGTAGCCGACGCGAAGCGTCGCGGCACCCGGTTTGGGCGCGAAGCCAGGTGGTCGCGCCGCGCAGGCGCCGCGCGAGCAGCTCGATGTCGAAGACCTTGGCCCGGTCGGCGGCCTCCGCGTGGGTGAGCAGGTCGAACAGGAGCGTGCCGAGACCCGCTCGGTTCAGCGTCCGCGCCACGGCGATGTTCCGTCGGGCTGTGGCGGCTGCTCCCGCTGCCGTGGGCGAAGAGCACGACGCCGGTCGCGGCCTCGGGGAGCGTGAGATGGCCGTACGAGCCGCGCGCCCCGGCCACGTCGATGGTCACCTCGCCGTCGCGGGCGTGGGGCCGAGTCGGCGGGCGGGCTCGCTCCGGCAGCGGGCTCGGCGTCGGCCACTCGGGCGGCGGCATCCGCGAGCAGGTCGACGACCTCGTCGTCGGTGGTCTGACGCGAAGTCCGCGTACCACTGCCCGAGTGACCGGAAGTCGCTCGGGGTGTGCGAGGACGATCACCTCGTCGGCGTCGTGACGCAGCGCTTCGACCGATTCCGGCGGCGCGATCGGTACGGCGAGGATCGACTCGGGCGGCTCCGTGCTCGCGAGCGACTGCGCACGCGGCCACGCGCCGTCCCGCCCGTGGCCAGTCCGTCGTCGACGACGATCACGGTCCGGCCCCGCAGCGAGACCATCGGTCGGTCACCCCGGTACCTCCGGGCCCGCCGCTCGACCTCGACGCGCTCCCGGGCCTCGACCGCTTGCGAGCTCCCGCTCGGTCACGTGCAGCCGACGACAGCACGTTCGCGGTTCAGCACCCGCGCGCCGCCTTCGCCGATCGCGCCCATCGCCGAGCTCGGGCTGCGACGGCAGGCCGAGCTTGCGCACGATCAGCACGTCGAGCGGCGCGCCGAGCGCTCGCGCGACCTCGTACGCGACCGGCACGCCCCCCCGGGCAGCCCGAGCACGACCGGTCGCTCACCGCGCCAGCGGTCGCAGCCGCGCCGCCAGCTGCCGTCCGGCGTCCCGGCGATCGCGAAAGCGGGTGCGCCATGGGTCGCCCTCGCTCCGTCAGATGCCGCTGGGATAGGTCTCGGGCGGTTCGCCGACGTCCCAGCGCGCACTCCGTTCGAGCGGCTCGAGCGCATGGGTCACGTCCCAGTGGACGACCGCGTCGAATTGGCTGCGCCAGTGAATGCCTCGAAGTAGTGGCTCTGGCGTTCGGTGTCGGGCCGGTAGATCACGCCGATCGCCCGCTCGAGCTCGGCCGTGCGAGCGCAGGCGTCGCCGCGGGTCCCTCGGGTGGACAGCCAGAAGGAGGGATCGCGGAACCGTGTGGAGCAGCGCCTCATTGCTGCGTCGCGAGCGCGGGCCGCACCCGCTTGCGCTCCGCCGCGGCACCCCAGTCGGTCGCGGCCGTCACCTCGCCGGCGAAGGTCGTCTGGCCGATCGAGCACGCACTGGTCGCCGTACCGCTGCCGGGCGAGCTGGCCGACGTTGAGCTCATGGCGCGCGCCCATCTCGTGGCGCGTGCGTCCCCGACGTGGGAGTTGTGCTCCCAGACGACGACCTTCGCGTGGCCGAACTGCCGCTCGAGGTGCTCGAGCAGCGCGTCGAGGGTCGCGGCCATGTGCCGGTCGCGCAGGTTCCACGAGGACACCTCGGCTCGGTACATCTGCTGGTAGTACTCCTCGGCATTGCGCACGACCCGGCGTTCTGCTCGGCGAAGAACTGCTCGTCCTCGGCGATCCATCCGTCTCGGCGGAGGTATGCCTCGGACCGGCGGCGCAGCTCGATGCAGCTGCGTGACGACCTCGTTCTCGCAGGGAGGCGCACCCTGGTACGCCAGCGCGTAGCCGTAGGCCTGTCCCTCGGCACCGACGTGGTCGAAGCACGCGTACCGCTCGCGCGCCCGGCGCGCTTCGGCCGGATCGACCCGGTCCAGGTAGGCGATGACCGCCTCGATCGAGGCCCGCAGGCTGTAGAGGTCGAGACCGAAGAAGCGGGCCTTCGTCGCCGGGTGGCGGTGCGAGTCGTTCCGGCCGCGGAGCCACTCGACGAAGCGCAGCACATCCCGGTTCCGCCACATCCAGGCCGGGAAGCGACGGAAGTCGCGCGAGCGCGGTTCGGCATCGCCGTCATGGGAAAGCCCCATGACGTAGCGGTTGACCCGGTAGGCGTCGGGCCAGTCGGCCTCGACGGCGACCGCGTTGAACCCGAGCTCGTCGATCAGCCGGCAGGTGATGCGGGCGCGCTCCCGGTAGAACTCGTGCGTCCCGTGGGTCGCCTCTCCGATGAGGACGACTCGACGGATCCCGACGAGGTCGAGCAGCCCGTCGTAGTCGCTCGTGGCGCCGACGATCGGTCGGACCTCACGGTAAGCTCCGATCGGATGCGCGAGCTCCGGTCGCAGGCATGGTCCTCGATCACGTCTCGCCGGGTGGAATCGACCAGCACCGGGCACGACGAGCACGTTGAGCACGGACATCGTCGTGCTGCCGAGCGCGGCCCGAGCGAGCTCGGAGTGACGGTGCGCCGCCATGACCATCATCGTCGCCG
Organism: uncultured Acidimicrobiia bacterium; assembly: GCA_963848485.1. Lineage (GTDB taxonomy): Bacteria > Actinomycetota > Acidimicrobiia > IMCC26256 > JAENVU01 > Chersky-806. The sequence goes on along the minus strand of CAWKDX010000003.1, from coordinate 362,282 downwards.
GGGGTTCCTCGGCGAAGTCGGCCAGCACCCCACCGACGAACGAGCTGCGGAAGAGCTGGGCGCGGTGCGCGTCCAGGCCAGCGGCCCGGACGATCTCCTCGGACGGCGCGAACACCTGTTCCGGAGTGCTCGGCTGTCCTCGACGTCGAGAGGGTGGGTGGCGAAGACGAGCCGCACCTCGAGGTCGAGTGCCGTGGCCCATTCGCACGCGTGCACGGGTCGCGGCGCGGCCGGCGTCGGTACCGTCGATGCAGACGACCACCCGCCCGGCGGGCCGCGACCACGTCGCCTCGCCGCGTGGACCGACCAGCAGCAGCGGCCCCGTCGCATCGCTGAATCACCTCTTCGGCAACGCTGCCGGCCACGGCCCAGCGCAACCGCCCCCGGCCGTGCGTCGTCATGCAGATGATCGGGTCGGGGAGCTCGCGAGCCGAGTTGAGGATCACATCGGCAGGTTCGATGTCGGCGGCGACGATCTTGTCGAAGTCCCTTCGGTTCGCCTGGTCGAAGTCCCTTCGGTTCGCGAGGGTCGCAACATGGTCGAGGTAGTCGCGCGTCGCTCGCTCGTTGCCGTAGCGTCGCGGAGACGAGCACGACGGTTGCACCGAGCCGCTCGGCGAGTGACGCCGCGATCGGAACGGAGCGCTCGGCGAGGTCCGAGCCGTCGAGCGGGACGAGGATGGTCTTGGGGATCACGCGTTGATCTCACAGGCGACGTCGATGCGGCGGGCGGACGGGTCGAACGCGCGCAGCGCCCCGGCGACCCGAACCGCGGCCATGTCCCGAACGATCTTGGGCGTCTCGGCCGGGACGTACAACGTCACGTGGAGTCCGTCGCGGCCGCGCCGGACCACGGCATGCGCAGTGCTCGAGTGGCAGATCCCGAAAGCGCAACGTCCAATCCAGCGCCCTGGAGGCGACTCCCTCGTGGTCCGACCGCCGAGCCGCCGCCGTCTGTTCGCAGGTGCCGACCACATCGTGGCCGGCGGCGACGGCACCGAACGCGGCAAACGGGTTGGACGTGGTGTGGCCGGCGACCACGACGGGAATTCGGCGCCGCAGCGCGCAGCTGATGCCGTCTTCGAGCGGAGTCGGTGACGGGTGCGAATCGGCCCGGACCGTCAGTGCGACGTCTACCGCTCCGTCCTCGAGCGGGCACCGGTCGGCGGTGAGGCCGACGCACGGAAAGCCCATCGAGCCCTCCGGGTCACGGCACCGCTTCACCTGGTGGCCCCGGGCTTCGAGCTGGGCCGTCGCGATCCCCGCGGCGTGTGGGTCCGATTCGTTGACCAACACCTGCATGGCTCCGACCTCCTCGGCGTGTACCCGGCGAATGACGCTCACGCCACAGTTGCATGCTGGGTCTCGCTGCTCTCCCGGAACAGGGCCGACTCGTCCCTGGTCTTCGGGACTTTGGTCCCTGGGCCGAGTGGGCTGCAGGGCGTCGTCAGAGCGGGTCGGCACGCAGCCGGCGGCCGGTGATCTCGTCGACCCGGATCCGGATCCACGGTCACGCGAGCCCGGCCACCAGGGCAGGAGGGGAAGCTCGGACAACCGCTCGATCTCGTCGGGCGCGTCGACCACCTCGGCGGCCCCGTAGGCCAGCACGCTGAACCCTCCGTGGTACATCGGGTCGATCGCGTCGATCTGGAAGGCGACGGAACGACCGCGCGAGCGCGACGTCGAGCTTCGTTCCTTCCGTGCTCTGGAAGATGACGTAGCCCTGGTCGAAGACGTAGTTGACCGGCAGGATGATCGGCCGGCCGTCATCGACGACGCCGACTCGTCCGAAGTGTCCCCGGGCGATGAGGCGCAGGCACTCCGCCTCGTCCAGCTCGATCAGATGGTCCGTCACGGTTGCGCCTCCTGCATCACTGATCTCGAAACCCCCCCGATCCCGGTTCCTTGGAAGTGCGAGCTCAGTTCGCGGTCGTCGTCGGGAGCTTCGCGGCGGCGACGCGCGCCAGCTCGCGTGCCCCACGTGCGGGCGCGGTCCTCCTCGTCCGGCTCGAGGTTGGTCTCCTTCGTCACGAGGAAGCTCTCGGGGGCGCAGACGAGCACCGAGCCGTGATGGCGCAGCCGGCGCCCGATGCCCTTGGAAGCGCGGCCGGTGACCACGGCAGGGCCCGACACCCTGGTATCGAATGCGGCCCCGAGCACATCGATCTTGTCGAGCCGATCGAACCATTCGCGAAGCCCCGTCCCCTCGGGGTCCGGTTCGAGCTCGAGATCGTTGTCGGGCTTCTCCGCGGCCTCGACCGCGCCGGCGCGGGTCACGGGCCGGCTCATCCCGTGAACGTGGGTCGGGCCGCCGACGACGAGGAGGTCCGCGGACGTCGACGAGCTCGACGTTCGCGTTCGCAACCGGAACGACGACGACGTCGAACGAGGCGCCGAGTCCTTCGCCGATCGCGGTCGCGATGTGGTGGGTGTTGCCGTACATCGACTCGTAGACGACGAGTGCCTTCATTCCGGGCCTCCTGTAGGTCACGTCGGCCCCGACCGTACGGGCCGGCCGGCGGCAGCGACAGGGCCCTAGGTCCCAACCGGCGGCAGCCCGACCTCGGCTTTGGGACTTTCGGCCCTGACCCGGGCGCGGGCGTCAGGCGCACGCTTGGAGAAACCCACTGCAAACCCGAGGGGGAACGATGTCAGCGCTCGGCCCGGTCATCCGGCGGTCGGTGTCATGAAGGACTTGCTGCGCACGTCCGACCTGGAACGGGACGAGCTGATCCACCTGCTCGAGCTGGCCGAGGAGTTCAAGCGCCAACCCGCGCTCCACGACAACCTCCTGCGGGACCAGATCGTCGTCCTGTACTTCGCGACACCCTCGACCCGCGCCCGGCTGGCATTCGAAGCCGCGGTCGTCCGTCTGGGCGGCGTCCCCGCGGTCGTCGGTCCGGAGGAGCTGAAGCTCGGGCGCGGGGAGACCCTCGCGGACACCGCGCGGATCGTCTCCGCGTACGCCGCGGCCTTCGTCGTCAGCGCCTTCACCGACGAAGACTTGAGGACGGTCGCGAAGCACGCCTCCATCCCGGTGGTCAACGCGCTCACCGACGGCAACCACCCGTGTCAGAGCGTGGCGGATCTGCTCACGCTCCGCGAACGGCTCCATCACTTCGCCGATCGCAAGCTCGCCTACGTCGGGGCCGCCAACAACGTGACGCACAGCCTGCTCGAAGCGGCCGCACTCGTGGGCCTGGACATGTCGATCGCGACGCCACCCGAGCACGCGCCCGATCCGGAGGTCGTGCAGCGGGCCCAGCAGCTGGCGGAGGAGTCGGGAGCGTGGATCGAGGTGACGACCGATCCGCACTTCGCAGTCAAGGACGCCAACGCCGTGTACACCGATGCGTGGCTCTCGACGGGAGACCTCGAGGCAGACGCGGCGCGGCGTCGACGTTCCCCCGCGCCGTACCGGGTCACGAGAGACCTCCTTGCCGAGGCGGCGCCCGGAGCGCTCTTCATGCACTGCCTGCCGGCACACCGCGGCGACGAGGTCGCGGCGGATGTGATCGACGGTCCGCAGTCGGTCGTGTTCGATCAAGCGGCGAACGGGCTTCCGACCGCCCAAGCGGTGTTGTACGCGCTGGTCAACCGAGATCTCCTGGGAACGAGGCACTGGTGCTGATCGATCACTGAGCGCGCGGAGCGGGCCCGGACTGGTCGTAGCATCCCGCACGATGTGGACGTCGGCGCGCCGGATGCTGCAGGTGACCGGCGTCGCAGCCGTGGCTTTCCTCGTGCTGATCTGCGAATGGCTGGCGATGCGGCTTCGGGGCCGCTCGCAGCCCGTCGGTCCTCATCGGCTCCGCCGCACGCTCGAGGCACTCGGACCGACGTTCATGAAGCTCGGCCAGATCCTGTCGACCCGTCCCGATCTGGTCTCACCTGCGTACGAGGCCGAGCTCAGCCGGTTGCAGGACGCGGCGCCACCGGTGCCATGGCCGGCGATCCGCGATGCCGTCACGGGGGCCCTCGGAGCGGCGCCGGAAGCGTGCTTCGCCGAGTTCGTTCGGTCGCCGCTCGCCGCGGCGTCCATCGGGCAGGTGCACGCGGCGCGGATGGCCGACGGCACCTCGGTCGTGGTGAAGGTCCGGCGGCCCGGCGTCACGGACCGCATCAAGGTCGACCTGGCGCTGCTGGGCCACGTTGCGAAGCTGTTCGCCGCGCTGCCGCCGGCCCGGCGGTTCGATCCGCGCGGTCTGGCGCGCGAGTTCGCGGCGACGATCACCGAGGAGCTCGACTACGTGCACGAAGCGCGGAATGCGGAACGGCTCGCATCCGGGTTCTCCGGCATCGAGAACATCGAGATTCCCAGGATCATCTGGGATCACACGGCCGACGGCGTCCTCACCGAGACCCGCATCGAGGGATTGAAGATCGACGACACCGCCGGCGTCGTCGCAGCAGGACTCGACCGCGCTCGCATTGCCCATGACTTCGCCGACGCGTACCTGACGATGGTGTTCGTGCACCGCTTCTTCCACGCCGATCCGCACCCGGGCAACGTGTTCGTCGAACGGGATGCCACGATCGGGTTCGTGGACTTCGGCATGGTCGGGACGGTCGACGAAGCCACCGGCGCGGGCCTGATCGCGGTCCTTGGCGCGCTGGTCGCGGCCGATGCCCCGACGTTGGCCGGCGCGCTGGTCGAGCTGGGTGTCGCGGCCACGGCGGCCGATCGGGCCGGGCTCGAAGCAGACCTGGAACTCATCCTGGATCGCTACGGCGACGTCGCGCTCCAGGATCTGCGCCTCGCCGAGGTGGTGGCGGACCTGATGACCGTCGTCCGACGCCGCGATCTCCGCCTGCCGAGCCGGATTGCACTGCTGCTCAAGACGGTGGTGATGTGTGAGGGCGTGGCCGCGAGGCTGGACCCGAGCTTTCGGCTGATCCCCCTCCTCGTCCCCTACGCGGCTCGGTTCCGGGCGGCGGGCTCGAGCTGAGCACTCGGACGCCGGGTCACGGACCAGGTGGCCCGCGAAGTGCGTGGTTCGTTTGGGGCGATGGCAGGTCGTCGACCACCTTGGTGGTGCCGGCCACGACGACGCGGTTCCGCCCCGCCGCTTTGGCTTCGAACAGCGCGCGATCGGCAACGGCAACGACCTGGGGGAACGTCGCGGCGTCCTCCGAGGACGCCAGACCGAAGCTGGTGGTGAAGGCCTGGACCCGGCGGGTGGTGAGTGACACCGCCCGCTGCTCGCGGACACGTTCGAGAACGCCGGTCGCGACCGAGGTGCTGCAGTCGGGTAGCACGATGACGAACTCCTCGCCTCCGTAGCGCGCCGCGATGTCGTTCGGCCGGATGGAATCGCGAAGGACCCGCGAGAACAGCCGGAGCGCCTGATCGCCGGCGTCGTGGCCGTAGTGGGCCGGGTCAGGATCCGGTGAGCTGTTGCATCAAGGCGCCGGTGTCCATCACGCCCCAGTGCTCGACCACCAGGCCCCCGTCGACGCGGAGGAAGTCGCTCACGCCGACGTCGATTGTGAGACCCGAAGCAGGGACTCCCATGAACTCGTCCCGATGCGTGCCGGTCATCCGGCCGCGAACAGCCACGGTGTCGCCCTCGGCGATCATGTCCTCGACCTCGAACCGCCCATGGTGGAATGCCGAGTGGAAGCTCTCGAACAGGAGTCGCAGCCCCGCCTTGTTCGGGGCGAGGCCGGGGAGCTGCTCGTGCTCGACGAAGTCCTCCGCCACGAGCTCGTCGATCGCGGTGAGGTCGCGAGCATTCAGTCGATCGAACAACTCACCAACCAGCACCCGATTCGCATCCGACACCGTGAGCCACCTTCCGTCCGACCAATGGTGGGGCCCCGAGATCATGCGCATCACCGCGCGTCATCCGCGCATCACCCCGGAGGGCTACGAACGTCGGCAAATCTGAGCAGCTGCCAGGCCGCGCCGGTCCGAGACGCGCAGGAAGAGGATGGTCGGGACGGGAGCCGCTCAGCGGTAGCCGCCGACGAGCGTGGCGCCGGACGGCACGGGCTGGACCTCGCACCGATCGGCGATGTCCGCGAGAAAGGCCTGGAACGCCGGTACTTCCAGAAGCGAATCCGGGCGGTCGACGTCGTGCTCGGTCACGACGTGGATGAAGCTCACGCCGTCGTCGAGCCGGAACACGCGGTACGAGAAGCCGTTCGGCTCGCGCGCCTCGAGGTCGGCGAACACCGCCTCGATGAGGTGCTGGTTCTCGTCGGCCCGTTCGGGCTTGGCCTGGTACCGAACCACTGTGGTCTTCACGTCTGCTCCGAATTCCGCGGCCGGGTGGCGCGCATCACCATGGAGACCGTCCCCGCGGTCAGGTCTCATCGGTGCCGAAGAGCACGATGGATCATCGCGTCGATGCGGGTCTCGATGGCTTCGACACTCCGCCGCGAGGTTCCGTCGATCGATCTGCATGCAGTCGAGATCACTGATCGTACGATCAGGTAGGCTGACGGCGCGATGGCCACGAACGACGTCGGCTTTGCAGGGTCCGCAACGATCGACGGGTCGTACGCACCGGCCGGAGGAACACGATGAAGTTCGCCAACGTGAGCGGCCGATCGGCGCTCGTCGTCGACGGCGGTGCCATCGACGTGCACGACGCGTCGGGCGGTCGTTTCAGCCCCGATCCGGCAGCCGCATACGAGCATTGGACCGAGCTGCGCAGCTGGGCCGAGAACGCGACCGGCGACGCGCAGCCGTTCGACGAGCTCGCGCTCGGCGCGCCGTCGCCCGCACCGCGCCAGGTGTTCGCGATCGGGCTCAACTACGCCAGCCACGCCGGCCGAGTCGGGCATGGAGATCCCGGCCGTCCCCGCCGTCTTCACGAAGTTCCCCGCGTCGTTGGGTGGTCCCTTCGCGCCGGTGAGCTCGCGGGCGAGATGGTCGACTGGGAGGTGGAGCTGGTCGTGGTGATGGGCCGCCGCGCCGACCGGGTCGCAGAAGCCCGGGCATGGGACCACGTGGCCGGTCTCTGCGTCGGCCAGGACGTCTCGGATCGCATGGTGCAGTTCGCCGCCGGCAGCCAGTTCTCGCTGGGCAAGTCCTACCGCAGCTACGGGCCGACCGGCCCCTGGCTCGTCACTCCCGACGAGCTGGCCGACCGCGATGACCTCGGGCTCGGGTGCTCCATCGACGGCGAGACCGTCCAAGCCGACCGGACGAGCGGTCTCGTCTTCGGCGTCGGGCGCTTGATCGCGGAGATCTCGGCCGTGGTCCCGATGCTCCCCGGGGACCTGATCTTCACCGGCACCCCGGCGGGGGTGGGCATCACCAGCCAGCCGGCCCGCTTCCTCCGTGACGGCGAGGTGCTCGAGAGCTGGATCGAGGGGATCGGGACGATCCGGAACCGGGTGATCGACGCCCGTGGAGCTGCGGCTCCGTGAACACGTCCACGGCGAAGGGCCGGGAAGGGCCCGGCCGGCCGCTCGAGCGTCGGCCCCGGTCAGTCGGTCATGACCAGCACCGCCGCGCCGTTCACCCGGCCGTGCGCGAGGTCTTGCAGCGCCTCGTTCGCCTGATCGAACCGGTACGGCGTGGCTGAGACCTGCATGTGGATCTGGGCGGCGACCTGGAGCAGTTGACGGCCGTCGTCGCGGGTGTTCGCGGTCACGCTGCGCAGGACCCGCTCTTGGAAGAGGTCGCGCTCGTAGCTCAGCGACGGGATGTCGGTGAGGTGGATGCCCGCGATCGCGAGCGTTCCGCCGCGGTCGAGCGCTTCGAGCGCGGGCGGTACGAGCGTGCCGACGGGCGCGAACAGGATCGCCGCGTCGAGCGGTTCCGGGCGGCGGGTCCGCCGCGCCGCCCGCGCTCAGCGCGCCGAGCTCCAGCGCGAGCGCCTGCGCTTCGGCGCCTCGCGTCATCACGTGCACGCGCAGTCCTTCCGCGATCGCGACCTGGGCGGTGAGGTGCGCGGACCCGCCGAAGCCGTAGATGCCGAGCCGGCCGTCCGGCGGGCAATGGGCCTGGCGCAAGGACGCGGTAGCCGATGATCCCGGCGCACAGCAGCGGCGCAGCCTCGATGTCGGCGAACACCGGCCGGGCAACGCGTACGCGTACGCGCTCCTCGACGACGAGGTACTCGGCGTAGCCGCCGTCGACGTCCCAACCGGTGAACCGCGGCGCGATGCAGAGGTTCTCCCGGGCGCTCGTGCAGAACCGGCACACACCGCAGGTGTGCGCGAGCCACGGCACGCCGACCCGTTCGCCGAGCGCGAAGCGGTCCGCACCCTCGCCGAGCGCGTCGACGATCCCGACCACCTCGTGGCCCGGGGTCACCTGCGGCCGGCGCGGTGCGAGGTCGCCCTCGGCGAGATGGAGGTCGGTGCGGCAGACCCCACAGGTGAGCACCTGGACCCGTACCTCTCCCGGGCCGGGCTCGGGTACCGCGCGCTCGACCAACACCAGCGGGTGCTCGTCGATCGGGCCCGGCGAGTCGACGACCCACGCGCGCATGGTCGGTGGCGTGACCGTGTTCTCTGACATCACAGCGCCTACGTCGCGGCGAACGAACATGAGGTTGCTCCTCTTCGAAGTCGGCGCGATCGCGTGGTCACCACGATCGGCCGAGGTTGGGGTCTGCGCCGGTACCTCCGGGACCGAAGTGCGCTCGAGTCACTAGCGTCGCGCGGTGATGAGCAGCAAAGCCGAGGAGTCGCGCGACGGCGTGCCGCTGACCAACCTCGATCAGCCGCTGTTCGACGGGGCCGAGTGCGACCAAGCGCGACCTCGTCGACTACCTCGACGGCGTCCGGGACCGGATCATCCCGGTCCTCGACGGATCGACCGCTCTCGGTGATCCGGGTGCATCGCGGTCAAGCGGCGTTCATGCAGAAGAACGTGCCGAAGTACACGCCGTCGTGGGTGCGAACCGAGCGGGTCTGGGCCGAGGCATCGAAGCGTGAGGTCTCGTACGCGCTGTGCAACGACCGGCGGACGCTGATCTGGTTCGCGAACCAACGGGCGGTCGAGTACCACCCGGCACTCGCGCGGATCGAGCACCCCGACCGCATGACGCACCTCGTGGTCGACCTCGATCCACCCGAGGGCGAGTCGTTCGCCGCGGCGGTGCGGGTCGCGCATCTCGTGCACGCCGTGCTCACCGACGCCGGGCTCAGTGGCTCGGTCAAGACGAGTGGCGCGAAGGGCATTCACGTCTTCGTGCCGATCGACGACCACGCGTCGACCGAGGACGCCGCGGCCGCGCTGCGGGCGATCGCCGCGCGAGTCGAGCGGCTCGATCCCGCGATCGCGACGACCGCGTTCATGAAGGAGGACCGCTCGGGCAAGGTGTTCGTCGATGCGACGCGCGGTCGGTGGGGCCACGGTGGTCGCGGCGTACAGCCCTCGGGTCCGGCCGGGTACGCCCGGTCTCGTTCCCGGTCGACTGGTCCGATCTCGACCACGTCGTGCCGGCCGACTTCACGATCCACTCCGCGCTCGAGCAGCTCGGCGCCGATGATCCGTGGGCCGCCGGGATGGCGAGTCCGCAGCGCGCTGTCCGACGAGCTGATCGCCGAGGGCCGGGAGATCCCGGTGCCGAGGGTCCAGGCGATGCACGAAGGGAAGCGCCGCGCGCGCGCCCGAAGAGCATGAGCGGCCGCATGGTCGGCCGAAGCCTTTGACGATTTGGGAGGTCTGACGCGATGGCACATCCGACGGAGTACGTGCCGAGCCCCGATGACGGGCGCGACCTCCGGTTCCGGCCCGCGAACCCGGACGCGGCCCGGACGCTCACGGCCGGACAGGTCGAGGCGTTCAACGATCGGGGCTACCTGCGTTCACTGGCGGTCTTCGATGCCGCCGACGCCGACCGCATCCGCGTGTACACCGACGAGCTGCTCGATGCCGTGGTCAATGCACCCGACCCGCGCAACGCGTACTCGATCAACGGCTATCACCTCGTCTGTCGCGGGCTCTACGACCTCGTCGTCACACCGCGGCATCCTCGATCTCGTGCAGGACCTGATCGGCCCCGACATCGTGTGCTGGGGAACGCACCTCTTCGCGAAGCTGCCCGGCGATCCGATGGAGGTGCCGCTGCACCAGGACGCGGTCGTACTGGCCGCTGACCCCGACCTGGTCGGTGAGCGCATGGCTCGCGATCGATGACGTCGACGAGGAGAACGGCGCGATGCAGTTCGTTCCGCGGCTCGCACCGGCTCGGCGCGCTCGACCACGTCGTGAAGCCGCTCGACGGGACGCGCGGCCTGAAGCGCCAGGTCGAAGCCGCCGAGTCGTTCGTCGATCGCGTCTCCGACTCCCTCCGGGCGGGCGAGATCTCCCTGCACAGCGACCTGCTCCTCCACGGGTCCCATCCCGAACGCGTCCGACCGGCGCCGTGCCGGCATCACCTTCCGCTACGCGGCCGCGCCCGTGCGGTTCGTGCCCGGCGCGGAGTGGTGGGGGATCCCTGCGGTGCACTGCCGCGGCACGATCCCCGAGCACTGGCCCAACTGCGCGCGCCCCGCCGGCGAGCAGCCCGGCGCGTTCGCGACCGTCTGGGGAGACTTCGACGGGAATGTGCCCGACGCCGGCTGACGCCGAGGGGCCGGCGCCTCCACCTCGTGGACGGCTCCATCAAGGAACTCGGCGACCGCTGCGACTTCTTCGCCGCCGACGTGTGCTGAGCGGTCAACCGCACGCACCCGGATGTCGCGCGACGAATCGAGCGTGCAAGCCGTGAGGACGGCTCAACGGTCCCGCATCGTGTGGTCATCGTCTCCTCACACTGCTGGGGGAGCCTGATCCCATGCTCCTGAACCGTCCGGTGCTCCTGGCTGTCGTGCTCGTCGCGGTCGCGGCGGTCGCGTGTTCGAGCGGCGCTGCGCCGGACGCCAGCTCGACCACGACATCGCCTCCGGAGGCGCCGCCTGCCCCGCCGACGGCGGTCCAGGTGCACCCGGCGGTGACGCCGACGTCCAAGACCATTGGAGGCACGCTCCGGACCCCCGACGGGCGGGTTCGCACGTTCCACGTCTCCGTGCCCTCCACGATCGAACCCGGGCGCTCGCAGCCGCGCGTGCCACTGCTCGTCGCCCTGCACGGTGGGCTCGGGTCCGGTCAGCAGTTCGAGCGCACGTCGGGGTTTGACGGGCTCGCCGAGGCGAACCGGTTCATCGTCGTGTACCCGGACGGTGTCGGCGTCGGGTCGAACCAGCGGAACCGGACGTGGAACAGCGGCGCCTGTTGCGGGGTCGCGCAACGCGAGAACGTCGACGACGTGACCTTCGTCCGCATGCTCATCGAACGGCTGCAGTCGCAGTACGCGATCGATCGCGCACGGACCTTCGCCGCGGGTCACTCCAACGGTGGGATGGAGGCGTACCGTCTCGCGTGCGAGCTGTCCGACCAGATCGTCGCGATCGGTGTGCAGTCGTCATCTCTCGAGCTGGATCGTTGCGCACCGGCGCATCCGGTCTCGCTGGTGCACATCCACGGGACAGCCGACCAGAACGTCCCGATCGCCGGTGGCGTCGGTGCGAACGCGATCAGCGGCGTGTCCTTCAGGCCGCCGATGTTCGGCGCGACGACGTTCGCCGCGCTCGACGGTTGCCCGGGTCGGTCTCGTGACTCGGTGGACCCGGACAACCCCGACGTCTCGATCCGGACCTGGGGGCCGGGCGCCGACGGCACCGAGGTCCGGTTCATGACGGTGGCCGGCGCCGCCCACGCTTGGATGGGTGCCCGTGTCGTCACGCGGCGGCCGGACAACCCGACGTACCCGAAGCTCGACTCGAGCGCAGTGATCTGGAAGTTCCTGATCAACCACCCCCGCCACGACGCCGGCCGGACTTGATTGAATCAGTCTGATTCTTGACTTATTCCAGAGTCTCGGTAGGGTGAGTCCCGTGAACGACACCGACGGGGCCAAGCTCCTGCGCGACGCCGGTTGCAGGTCACCGCGCAGCGCCTCGCGGTGCTACCGCGAGGTGATCCGGGACCCACACGCGAGCGCCGACGCGATCGTGGCCGCGGTGCGGCGGCGCCCTGGGCACCATCTCGACCCAGACCGTCTACGACGCGCTCGGCGCGCTCGTGGAGGTCGGACTCGTGCGTCGCATCCAGCCGGCCGGATCACCGGCGCGGTACGAGGCCGCGTCGGGGACAACCACCATCACCTGATCTGTCGCGTCTGCGGTGCCGCGGTCGACGTCGATTGCGCGGTCGGTGAGGTGCCGTGCCTGCAAGCGCAGCGACGAGCACGGCTTCGAGGTCGACGAAGCCGAAGTCATCTATTGGGGCCGCTGCCCCGATTGTCAAGAGCACAGCAACTCCCAGTGAAGGAGTCCTCATGAGCGACGAACCAACGACTGACAGCACCGGCACCGCCGGGTCGACGACGAGCACCGGCGCGCCGACCCCCAGCGACCGCAACTCGCTCACCGCCGGCGCCAATGGACCGATCCTGCTGCACGACGTGCACTTCCTCGATCAGATGGCGCATTTCAACCGGGAGCGAATCCCCGAGCGCAACGTGCACGCGAAGGGCACCGGCGCGTTCGGTCTCTTCGAGACGACCGGGGACGTGTCGCGCTTCACGAAGGCCGCACTGTTTCAGTCGGGTGCGCAGACCGAGATGCTCGCCCGCTTCTCCACCGTCGCCGGCGAGCAGGGGAGCCCCGACACGTGGCGCGACCCACGCGGCTTCGCGCTGAAGTTCTACACGAGTGAGGGAAACTACGACCTTGTCGGCAACAACACGCCGATCTTCTTCATCCGCGACACGATGAAGTTCCCCCACTTCATCCGCAGCCAGAAGCGACGCGGTGGGTCCGGACTGCGCGACAACCACATGCAGTGGGACTTCTGGACGCTGAACCCCGAGTCCGCGCACCAGGTGACCTACCTCATGGGTGACCGCGGGATCCCGCGCACGCTGCGCCACATGAACGGGTACGGATCGCACACGTACATGTGGATCAACGCCGCCGGCGAGAAGCACTGGGTGAAGTACCATTTCCACTCCCGCCAGGGTGTCGAGGGCATCAGCGACGTCGAGGCCGCCGAGCTCGCGGGCCAGGACGCCGACGCGCACCGCCGGGACCTGCGCGACGCGATCGCCCGGGGCGAGCACCCGCAGTGGGCCCTCTCGGTGCAGGTCATGCCGTACGAGGACGCGAAGGACTACCGCATCAACCCGTTCGATCTGACGAAGACGTGGTCGCACGCCGACTACCCGCTGATCCCGGTCGGCACGATGACGCTGAACCGCAACCCCGAGAACTTCTTCGCGGAGATCGAGCAGGCCGCGTTCGAACCGTCGGCGCTCGTCCCCGGCATCGGGTTCTCCCCGGACAAGATGCTCCTCGGACGCGCGTTCGCCTACGCCGACACGCACCGCTACCGGATCGGCCCGAACTACCTGCAGCTTCCGGTGAACAAGCCGAGGGTCCCTGTGAACTCGTACACGTTCGACGGTCCGATGGCCTACGAGCACTCCGGCGACGAGGCGAAGTACGCACCCAACTCGGAGGGCCGCCCCTACTCCGACATCACCGGTCCGGTCGAGGACGGCTGGGACGCCGACGGCGAGATGATGCGTACCGCGTACGAGCTCCGGGCCGACGATGACGACTGGAGCCAGGCCGGGTCACTCGTGCGCGACGTGTGGGACGACGCGCAGCGCGACCGGTTCGTGCACACGGTTGCCGGGCACCTGCTCGACGGCGTCACCGGTGACGTGCTCGAGCGGGCCTTCGAGTACTGGAAGCACGTCGACCCCGAGACGGGCAAGCAGATCGAGGTGCTGGTCCACGCCGGCGACGGCACCGGTTCGCAGCGGACCGGCTCGAGCGACCTGCGCGACTCCAAGACGTTCGCCGGGCAGTGACGCCGCGACGCCACCGGCGTCGATCACCCCGGCCATCTCCGGGCCCGGACCTGACACCACCGCGGCCATGATGCCGGCCGTCGACCGAGACGGCTTCGAGACGATCGACCGCGATCGTCGTCGCTAGTAGAGGTACTCCGCGGCCTGAGCGCGTGCGTGGGCACGCTCGTCCGGTGGGCTCGGGGGCTGCGGCGAGAGATCCTCGTCGTCGGCGTGGGTATCGGTCTCACATTCAGGGGTGTCAGACATCACCCGTCAATCTCTCACACGAAACCGCTCCTTGCGGTCTCGAAGCGCCCTTTTTCGGAGATGAGGGCCGAGCTCCAGGAACCCGACGGCCCCGATCGGGATGTCCGAGGCGTCAACCACCGATCTTCGCGGCGAGCTTGCGCAGCATCGTGACGTTCCGGCTGGTGCTGCCGAGCTCGCCGACGATCTTCCAGTGGCGCTTCTTCAGCGTCGTGTCGGTGGACTTGCCGTGCATGCGCCAGTGGACGTCGCGACCGCGCACCACGAGCGTGTCGAAGTCGTTGGAGTACGACTCCAGCTCCTTGGCCGTCGCCTTCGACGGGGTGTCCTTGAGGAAGGTCACGAAGTAGGTGTCCGTGTCCGCCACCTCGAACGGCCGGGCGGCCAGGATCCGCTCGAGCTCGGCGGCGGTGCGCACGAAGGTGGTCACCTCGAAGCCGAGGTCGGCCTCGAGCGCGGTCCCGATCGCCAGCTCGAGGTCCGAGCGCGTTCCCGACGCCTCGAACACCGCGTTGCCGCTGTTGATGTAGGTCCACGGCCGGTCGTATCCCAGATCCTCGAGGACCTGCACGAGCCGGTCCATCTTCACGGTCCGCCTTCCGAGGTTCACGGCGCGAAGAAAGGCGAGCTGGGTCGTCATGGGCGCCGATGCTCTCACAGGCGACGACCCGTCGACCTTCTCGTGCGCCGTCATCGGAGCCTCCTCGTCGAGGAGTGCACGCCGGCTCGGTCAGCGATCGGTGTTGATCCCCTGCAGACCGATGACCCGGAGCAACGCGAGGGCATCGTCCTCCGCGGTTCCGGGCGCCGCCGAGTAGACGATGAGCCGCTGATCCACGTCGGGGATGTGCAGCGTGTCGCAGTCCAGCGCGATCCGGCCAAGCTCGGGGTGGTGCACCGTCTTGCGCCCCGCGCGTCGCTCCGCGACCTGCCCTTCGGCCCACAGCTCGACGAAGCTCGTGCTCCGCGCGCGCAGATCGTCGATCAAAGCGTTGAGGCCCGGGTCGTCGGGGTAGCGCGCCGCGACGGCGCGGAGGCTGGCGACGGCGGTCGCCTCCTCACGCGGGGCGTCTTCAGGATCAATCGCGACCCGTCCCCCGGTGCCCAGGAAGCGCTGCCACGTGACGTTGCGTTCGCCAGGCGGCCAGGCGGAGAAGTCGCCGAGCAGCGCGGTGGCGAGCCCGTTCCACGCGAGGATGTCGCCCTTCGCATCGATGAGAAGCGCGGGCAGATCGGTGATCCGGTCCAGCAGGCGCAGCGTCGCAGACCGCGGTGTGACGACGATGTGGCCGGGGCGCGGGGGCGCCGAGCCCGCGAGGTTGAACAGGTGGTCGCGCTCGTCGTCGGAGAGTCGCAGCGCGCGCGTGCCGAGCGCGCCCAGGACCTGATCCGAGGGTGTCGACCCGCGGCCCTGCTCGAGGCGTACGAGGTAGTCGACGGAGATGCCGGCGAGGGCGGCGACCTCCTCGCGGCGCAACCCGGGGACGCGCCGGCGTAGCCCGGCCGGCATCCCGACGTCCTCGGGTCGGAGCCGCGCGCGGTAGTTGTTGAGCGCCCCGCCGAGGCCGGCTCGATCCATGCACCCCAGCATGCCCGGCGCGCGCCCACGTGATCCTGGTACCGCCACTCCCAGGATGCACCGGACCTGGGCACCCCGGATGCCGCGGCGCATGCTGTGGTCATGGAAACCGCAGTGATCACCGGAGGAAACAAGGGCCTCGGGCGGGAGACCGCTCGTCGGCTCGCCGCGGAAGGGCTCACGGTCTTCGTCGGCGCCCGCGACGCCGTTCGAGGGGAAGCGGCCGTTGCCGAGCTCGCGGGCGACGATGCCGACGTTCGGTTCGTCTCACTCGATGTCACGTCGGATGAGTCCGTTGCGGCGGCCGTTGAGACGGTCACGGCGACGGCGGGGAGGTTGGACGTCCTGATCAACAACGCGGGCGTGATCGGCGCACGTACCGCGCCACTCGAAACTGGTCCCGCGGACTTCCTCGAGTGCTTCAGCGTGAACCTGCTCGGGCCGGTGCGCGTCACTCGTGCTTTCCTGCCCCTGCTGCGGGAGGCCGCGCTGCCCCGCGTCGTCATGGTGTCGAGTGGTATGGGGTCGATCGGGGTGACGACGGATCCCGAGCGGCTCGAGTTCGGGATCAACAGCCTGGTGTACCCGTCATCGAAGACTGCGCTGAACATGGTGACGACTCAGTACGCGAAGGCACTCCCGGGTTGGAAGGTCAACGCCGTCGACCCGGGCTACACCGCGACCGACCTCAATGGGCACGCCGGCCACAAGACCGTCGAACAGGGCGCCGACGCCATCGTCATGGCCGCGACCTTGGGGGCCGACGGCCCGACTGGTGCGTTCTTCGACGATGCGGGCCCCGTCGTCTGGTGACGGGCCGGCGACGGTCAGGACCAGACGTTCGCCATGTTGGTGGTGGTGGACCGCAGGTGCCGATGGCCGACGCCCATCTCGGCGAGTGACCTCCGAGCCCTCTCCATCGCCGCCTCGCTGACTGCGGTTTCGGCCTCGGCCTCCGTGAGCGAGGCGTCCGTGTCGCGCAGCTCGTAGCGAAAGCTGAACGCGACCAGGTTCGGCTCGTAGCTCAACGTGCCCTCCCGCGTGTACGCCGACTTGAAGATCTCGTAGTCCGGCGCAGCCGCGCGCAGGTTGGTGCGTTGCTCTTCGTCCAAACCGTGGAAGTGGCCGCGGACGACGACGCGATAGATGCGAGTGGCCATGACGCGCGCCAGTTTGCCTCACGCTCAGCGGCGGGGGATCTCGGGTTGGTCGATCACACGCAGCCAGGTCCCGTCAGTCTGGCGACGTACCACCTGGGCGCGCGCGCCGGCGTCGTCCTGCGGCGGGGTGGACGTGAGCGCGAGCTCGCC
Source organism: uncultured Acidimicrobiia bacterium (assembly GCA_963848485.1). GTDB lineage: Bacteria > Actinomycetota > Acidimicrobiia > IMCC26256 > JAENVU01 > Chersky-806. The sequence continues at coordinate 345,318 of CAWKDX010000003.1, read as the reverse complement.
GCACGCGATCGTCGGGAGGGGCGGCTCGGGCGTGAAGTGCGGCCGACTTGCGAACATCTGCTCGAAGAAGGCCTGGATGTCCGCACGACCGACCGTCAGTGATCCCGGCGGGAACGCCATCACCGCGTCGGGCTCGTAGAGCGCCGCGGCACCTTCGGCGTCGCCCGCGTTCGCGCGCTCGACGAAGAGCCGGGTCAGATCTTCGGGGGTCGTGGCGGTCTCTCGGCCGGTCATGAGCTCGGTCCTCTCGAGGTCGGGGGCTTCGTGAGGCCATCGTCTGCCGGCTCGTACCAGAAGTCCAATAGCTGATTGACATGTCCATGAGAATCTACGGTTATGGACGTCAGGCAGCTCGAGTACTTCGTGGCGGTGGTGGAGACCGCGAACTTCACCCGGGCGGCCGAACGGGTCCACATCAGCCAGTCGGGGGTCAGCGCGCAGATCCGCCAGCTCGAGCGGGAGCTGGGTCAACCGCTCTTCGACCGGTCCGGCAAGACGGTCCGCCTCACCGACGCCGGCTCGGTCGTCCTCCCGCACGCGCGCGCCGCGATTGCCTCGGTGGTGGGCATCCGGGAGGCGGTGGACGAGCTCGCGGGCCTGGTCCACGGTCACGTTGCCGTCGGCATGGTCACCGCGTGCGGGGTCGCGTTCCTGTTCGATCAGCTCGCGGACTTCCATCACCTGCATCCGGGCATCGACGTGACGTTGACGGAGGACACGTCGGATCGGTTGGTGGAGGACGTGCTGAGCGGTCGACTCGACCTCGCGCTCGCCGGCATCGCGGGTCATTCGCCGGCGGGGATCGAGTCGAGGGTGATCGCCGACGAGTCGCTTGTCGCCGCGGTGGCCGTGAGCGATCCGTGGACCAGCCGCGAGACGGTGGCGCTCGAAGCGCTGCAGGAACGCACTCTGGTCTGCCTGCCCCGCGGGTCCGGGGTGCGCACCGCGTTCGACGAAGCCTGTCGCGTCCATGGATTCCAACCGCGGGTCGCGCTCGAAGCGAGCGCGCCGGACGCGGTCGCCGGCCTTGCCCGCCGCGGGCTCGGCGTCGCGATCCTGAGCGAGTCGATGGCGAGAGCGCACGAGTCCGAGCTGCATCCGCTGACGATCACCGAGCCTCATCTGCGCTCCCGGCTCGAGCTCATCTGGAAGGCCGACGCGCTCGCGTCGCCCGCAACCCGTGCGCTCGTCGCTCACGCGCAGCAGCGATCCACCTAGCAGGCGTCAGTCGGAGAGCATCGGCACCGAGCGGTGTTCGTCGTGCCCAAGCAAGACGGCGCGGGTGACCGCCGCGGTGCCGAACCGGTCACTTACGCGGTCGAGCGCGACGTCCAGCGCGTCATTGCTACGCCGGTCGAACGGGAGCTCCAGCTGGACCGCGTCGTCATCATTGATGTTGCCGACGCTGATCCCGACGAGCGTGATGCCTCGCTCGGCAATCAGTGGGCCGGCGGCGTGGAGCAAGATGCGCGCTGCAGTCAGCACCGTCTCGGTGCGCGCCGTCGCCTGCGGCAGTGTGTGCGAGCGCGTCGCGCGCGTGAAGTCGTCGAACCGCAGGCGCAAGACGACGGTGCGTCCGACGCGCTGCGCGTCGCGCATGCGATGGGTGACGCGATCAACGAGACCGACAAGCACCGCGTCGATCGCTGCCGCGGACCTCGGCGCACGTCCGAGCGCGTGTTGGGAGCCGATCGACCGTCGCCGTCGACGGGTCTGCACGGGCCGAGGGTCCCGGTTGTGCGCGAGCGCATGGAGGTGGCGACCCGACGCCGGGCCGAGCAACGACGTGAGCACCCGTTCGTGCAACCCCGCGACCTCGCCGACGGTCAGGATCCCCCGACTGTGGAGCTTCGCCGCGGTCTTCCGGCCGACGCCCCAGAGCCGTTCGATCGGTAGGGGATGGAGGAACTCGTGCTCGCCGTCCGGCGGCACGACGAGGAGCCCGTCGGGCTTGGCGACCGCGCTCGCCACCTTCGCGAGGAACTTCGTGCGCGCAACACCCACCGAGATCTGCAGGCCGACGCCCTCGAGCACCTCCCGCCGCAGACGCACTGCGATCTCCGTCGGCGAACCGGAGAGACGCGCGCGAGTCCGCGGACCTCGAGGAAGGCCTCGTCGATCGAGATCCCCTCGACGAGCGGCGTGGTGTTCTCGAACACCTCGAACACTGCCTTGCTCGCCTCGGAGTAGGCGGACATGCGTGGCGGAACGACGATCGCGTCGGGGCAGAGCGTCCGGGCCTGGCGCAGGCCCATCGCGGTGCGGACGCCGAATGCCTTCGCCTCGTAGCTCGCGGCGAGCACCACTCCACCGCCGACGATCACGGGCCGCCCGCGCAACCGAGCGTCGTCGCGTTGCTCGACCGACGCGAAGAAGGCGTCCAGGTCGGCGTGCAGGATCGTGGCGCCAAACACGAACACATGTTCGTATCTGACGACCGGGAACGCAAGTCCCTACGAGACGGGAGCGCCGATCGTGGGCTCGATGCCGAGCAGGATCCCCGGCCATCCGTGGCCCATGTTGTCGAAGGCGGCCTTTCCCATCGCGGAGTCGAGGTCGAAGCCGGCGTGCTCGAGGAACAGGCGCGTCCCGTTGCCTTCGGGTTCGAGGCGCCAAGTGATGATGGTGTCGAGCGACGGGCCGGCGAAGCTGTACCGGATCATCTGCTCAGGTTCCACGGCGAGCACCTCGCATGGCTGTTGGCCCCACGGCCCCATGTCCAAGGTGAAGGTGTGTCCGACGATGGGGGCCACGTCCCCCGGAACGAACCACCGCGCGTGGAGCGCAGGATCAGTGAGCGCGCTCCACACGACCGCCGGCGGGTGGGCGATGAACTGGTCGCAGCGAATGACGTTGGCTTCGGTCATGGGTTCTCCTCGTCGATCAGGTCGCGCAGGGCGCGCATGTGGGTCCGCCAGTAGTGCTCGAACGGATGGAGCCACTCCTCGACCGCGAGGAGTGGCTCTGCGTCGAGGTGGTAGTAGCGGTGGCGTCCTCGAGGCTCCTCGCGCACGAGGTGGGCGTTGCGGAGCACCTGGAGATGCTCCGAGACTGCCGGTCGGCCCAGGTCGAAGAGGCCGGCGAGATCGTTGACCGCACGTGGCCCGTCTCGCAGCGCAACGAGCAGCTGGCGGCGAATCGGGTTGGCGAGGGCGCTGAAGACGTCTCCCGGCGGCACGTCGTGCACAATACGTCGGATCTCTCCGACACGTCGAGGATCTCCGACGCGTCAGTGGCGTGAATTCGCCAGCAATTCGGGGCACCACGGGAGCTCGTGTCGGCTCCGTGACTCGGTAGCCTCTGCAGTCTCGCCGAGGAACTGATGGACGTGGAACCAGCATCCGACAAGCAGAGTCCGTTGCGCCGGCTGGCCGTGCCCGTGCTGACGCTCGTTGCCGTCGTGCTGCTCGGACTCTTCCTCTGGAACCAGAAGGAGGAGCTCCAGAAGGCGTTTGAGACGTCATGGGAGTACTTCGTCCTCCTCATCGTCCTGAACCTGGTCGGCCAGCTCGTGAACGCGACCGAGTACTGGATGCTCTACCGGGCGGGCGGTGCCGAGCTGGACTGGACCGGCAACATGTCGGCCTACAACGCCGGCCAGCTCGGCAATTACCTCCCGCTCCAGGCCGGCAGCGTGTATCGGCTGCACTTCATGAAGCAGATGTACAAGATCAGCTACCCGCGCAGCATCACGACCTACGCGCAGAACCTGGTGATCACGGTCGCAGCCGGTGGAGTGTGCGGGCTGATCGGTGTCTTCGGCACCGCGCTCACGACGGGTGAGTCGGTCTCCTGGGTGATGTTCGGCGTCTCCGCGGGCATGTGCACATCTGCGCTGCTGTTCGCGTTCGTGCCGCTCCCGCACGCGGACTGGCTCCCCGGCAAGGTCAAGCACTGGTGGCGCGACTTTCACACCGGGTGGGAGCTCGTGCGCCGCAAGCCCCGCAGCGCACTGCAGGTGCTCGTGGTCGAGTCCGGTCGGATGCTGCTCTTAGCCGCCCGGATCGCCGTCGCGTTCAAGCTCCTCGGGGTCGAAGCGCCGTTCGTGCTCTACCTCGTGCTCGCGCCGGTCGCCTCGGTTTCGACGCTGCTCGCGTTCACGCCCGGTGCCCTCGGCATCAGGGAAGCGGCAGTCGCGGGCGCGGCGCTCGCGATGGGGTTCAAGCTCCCGACCGGTCTGCTCGCCGCGTCCGTTGACCGTGGCGCGGCGATCATCGTTGCGGTGGTGCTGGGCGCGGCGGGGTACGCCCACACTGCCTACCTGCTACGCCAAACGGGGCGTGGGGAGCCCGAGCCACCAACGGAATCCGAGCCACCAACCGCGATGGCAACCACCAACACCTGACTGCTCGCAGCCTGGAGCCGCCTCAGGCCCGCGCGGATGGAAAGCGCCGGCGCAGCTCGACGACGACCGCCTCGGGGGCCGGCTCGGTTCCGGCAAAGACGTCGTGCACCTCGATCGCGAGCACCGCGAGCTGGGTCGAGTTCACCGGTGCCAAGTCGTCGGGCAGGTCGGCGCGGTGCTCGCGCAGGAACGTCGCGGCGGCGGTCGCGGCCTCGTGCTGTGCTCGTGCCGCATCCGTCTCGTGGGTGAACCGCCAACGCCGGGCGCGCTCCGCGATGCGCGCCTTGGTCTCGTCGTCATCGGCGGTCACGCCGGTGGCCGCAAACACCCGGCAGTCGTACGTCCGGCACGTCCGCGGCCGGTGCTCGTAGATCAGGCATCCCGCGCCCGAGAACATCGGGCAGTGGCCGTGCTCGTCGTAGCCCATGACCCGGTGGCCCCTCGGCATCCCGGGCGCCCGGACGAGGAGCTCCACCGGGATGTGGTCGAGCGTCTCGGTCTCGTCCGGGCCGATGTGGATGAACTGGCTCGCAGTGCAGCACGCGGTGCAGTCGCCGCACGGGACGTCCGAGTCCTGCTCACCCCGCAGCGCGTGCTGCAGGCCGGTGAGCCAGGATCCGAAGTCGCCCGCGCGCACGTCCGGCCACTCCACGGCACTCGAACCTAGCCGGGCCTGTTCCCGGGGCCCGCGCGGTGGCTGTCGTGCGCGAGCGCGCCGCAGTCGTCGCAGACCAAGTGGGACCAGCAGGCCGATTCGCCCGCCACATCGCAGAGATCGAAGGGCGCGCTCACGCCCTTGGCAGCCGTGACGAGATCAGTGCGCGCTGAACGTGCTGAGCGCGGCGAGCACGATGATCGCGACGACGACGCTGATCATCAGCAGGAGCGCCGGGACCTTGGGGTGGTTGGGTCGGGTCATTCGCTGCTACTCCGCTGCTTCGCCGACGATGTCGCGTTCGCGCTGGGTGTGGATGAGCCCGACCTCGCTCGTCAGCACGTGCGCGACGACGGTCGCGATGACCGTCGTCGGCAGGAGGCGGAACCCGGCCATCTCGCTGACGACGAGCGTCGAGCCGAGCGGGGTCTTGGTGACCCCGGCGTTGGCCGAAGCCATGAGCGCCGCGACCATCACTACTTCGTTCGTGCCCGGCGCGACCATGTGGAGCGCGCGGCCCGCGCATGCGCCCATGAAGAACAGCGGAATGACGAACCCGCCTCTCCATTCCGACGAGAACGTCACCGATGTCCCCAGGAGCTTGGCGCAGCCCGCGAGTGCGAAGAAGGCGACGGTGCCACCGTGGTGGGCGAGGATCTGGTTGACCTGCGCCTCGCCGAAGGTGAGTGAGTAGGCGGAGACGAGCCCGAGGGCGGCGAGGAGCAGGCCGCCGATCAGCGGACGGAGCTCCGGCCGGATCCGGCGGGCGCCGAGTCGCAACGCGGTGCTGGTGTACGTGAATGCCACCGCGATGAGCGCGCCGCCGGCGCCGGCCGTGACCGCCCACGCGAGGTCGATGGGGCGGAGCCCGACAGGCGACGGCGAGACGGAAGACGGGATGCAGGTCCGCCCCGGTCGCGACGACGTAGACGGCGTACCCGGCCAACGAACCCAGGACCGCGGGAAGCAATGCTTCGTAGTACTGCAGGCCCTTTCGATGCAGCATCTCGAGCGCGAAGACCGCCGCGCCGAGCGGAGCGCCGAAGAGCACGGTGAACCCCCCAGCCATGCCCGCGATGGTCAGGACCCGTGACTTCCGTACCGCGAGCCCCGCCCGCCTGGCCGTCCACGATGCGAGCGTGCCGGTGGTCTGGACGAGTGGCGCCTCCGGACCCATCGCTCCCCCCGACGCGATGCAGAGCCACGAGATCGGGATGAGCGAGCGAAGGGTCCGCACTCCCGTCGCCGAACCGGAGACGTGGATGTTGTCGACCATGAGCTCGACGTCACCAGGGCTCCCGGTGAAGCGAGTCATGAGCCCGGCGAACAGGCCGACGCCGCCGAGGATCACGAATCCGATCAGTCCGCTCCACTCCGTCGGCCACAACACGTGCTGCAGGAGGTGGAGAACCAGGAGGTACAGCGCACCGACAATTCCCGATGCGAGGCCGACGATGACCACGAGGCCGACGACGCGAGGCTCCAGGCCCACGAAGAGGTCGTCGAAGAGTCGGGAGGGATGGAACCGGCGCACGAAAAGTATCGTAGTACGATACAACTTGCATGGCACCTGGGCGACTGTCGGATCTTGACTACCAGCGGCTGCTCGGCTTCCGGACCGAGCTGCGCCGCTTCCTGCACTGGAGCGAAGAGCAGGCGGAGGCGCTTGGCATCACTGCGGCGCAGCACCAGCTGCTGCTGGCCGTCCGAGGCCATGCCGACCGCCGGGGACCGACCGTCGGGGACGTCGCAGCCTCACTGCTGTTGCGTCACCACAGCGCGGTGGGCCTGGTCGACCGGGCGGCCGAGTCGGGGCTCGTTCGCCGCGTTCACGACGTGGACGACCACCGGTCGGTTCGGCTGCGTCTCACGCCCGAGGGCGCGGGCAAGCTCGCACGCCTGAGTCGCCGTCACCTTGAAGAGCTCGAGCGCCTGACTGTCGGCGCGCTGCTCGGCCAAACGGGCTGACCCGGGTCGTGACGTGGATGTTCGCGACCGCCCTCGACGTTTCGGGCGAACCCGTCCTGTCGCGTTCGCCGCGGTGACGGGACGACGAGGAAACGACATGACGACGTGTCGAACTGGGCCGAGCGTCGCACTGTGAGCGGGAGTGGGCGGTCAGCTCGCGGTTGGTGACGGCTCGCGGGAGAGGTTGCGGTGGCGGCGGTCCCAATGGTGATGGTGCGCGCGGCGGAGGTCCGAGAGATCGTGGTGGACCATCGTGTTGCGGTCCGCGACGCCGGCGCCCAGCGCGAACTGCGGCCAGAGCCCGAAGATCTCCTGCCGGCTGCGCTCGCTCCACGCCCGGGCCTGGTCGCTGCTCGATTTGTAGAAGTTCAGTGCGAAGCCGCCCGTGTAGAGGCGTAGCAAGGAGAACCCGCCCGGGTACTCCTTGCCCGCCGCGATCTCCTGGAGCGTCACCGCGGGTGCGATGGGGCTGATCGTGCGGTGATTGCGGTGCGTGTGCCCGGCGTGGTGCAGGAACAGCCCGGGCATGCGCGAGTAGTCCTGGAGGATCGTCGTTGCCTGCGCCGAATCGAGCGTGTTGCTCGCGGCGATCGGGAAGGGCGAGCTCTCGACGACGAGCGGGTGGTGGCCGAACACCATCGTCGGCCGGTTTCGGTGCTCGGAGAGCTGCTCGCGGAACCACTCGAGCTGATCGGGGGAGAGCGCGCCGGCGTCGCCACCGTTCCCGGGTTTGTCGTAGGTGTCGATCCCGATCACCCGCAGCCCCGAGAGGTCGCGGCTGTAATACGTCGGCTCGGCCCCCGGGAAGAAGTGGTCGTGGAAGCAGTCGTTGCCCTGCCACTGCCCGGGCCGGCACGCCGCGTACGACGTACCGGTGTGCGCGCGGTCGTGGTTGCCGCGCGTCACGAAGTACTCGCTGCGGTAGCGACCGAACCGGCGGAGGAGCTGACCGGCCCGGCTGAGGTCGAGCGGCACGGCTTCGGCGGAGATGTCGCCCGCCGCGAGCAGGTACTCCGCGCCGAGCGCGTTCGCGTCTTCGACGAGCGACTCGAGCATCACCTCCGGGTAGGGGGCGAGACCGGGTGCCTGCTGGATGCCGGTGAGCCCGGGGATGCTGCCGTTCAGCCCGGCCGTCGTCTCGCCCATGTGCAGGTCGTTGCACAGCGCGATCGAGAACAGGAAGCGGCCCGGCGGCGGCTGCGGCGTCGTGAAGCTGAACGGTCCGGTGGTGCCGATCCCGTACGCCGAGGTGCCAACGGCGTTGCCGGCGATCAGGGTGAACGGCGTCGGCGGGACCGGCTTCCCGTTCGACCGGGCCTCGTAGTAGTAGGTCTGGCCCGGCTCGAGGCCCGACAGCTCGACGGAGTGGTAGGGCGTGTGGCTGCGCCGGCCCCACGACGTCCGGTGCAGTCGTTGCGGGTGCGTGCCCCAGTGCACGACGCCGTCGGCGGGCGCGGGTTGCATGCGCCCGAGCCCGTCATCGGTGCCGGTCATGCCGGTGTACCAGGTGATGATCGCCCGCTCCTCGGTGAGCGTGACGAGCTCGAGGTTCACGGGTGAGACGGGATCGTTGCGGGTCGCTGTCGCCGCGACGCCGTTGAGGAGAAGTCGCTTGGCGAAGAACGGCGATGCGGCAGCGACGCCGGACCAGCGCAGGAAGTCCCGTCGGGTGAAGTCACAACCAGGCACATCTTGACCTTACCGGTGCTCAGTGCGCGACGACCGGAGGTCCGTGGACGATGCCGTGGGGCGTCTTCGCCCAGTGCGCGAGAAGCACGAGAGCGGTCGCCGCGGCGACGAACGCCCAGCGGTCGTAGCGCGAGAGCACCGCCGCGGCCGCGGGGAGCCCGCAGTGCACCGCGATCTCGCCGCCCGGGGACGCCTTCGTCGCCCTCGCCCACTTCGCGAGCGAGCAGCTCACCAGCTCCCGCCGCCGCCCCCGCCCGAGCCGCCACCGGCCCCGCCGCCACCCCCGCCGAACCCGGAGGTGGACGCGGGCGGGCTCCAGACCGATGCCGCGCTGAAGCCGATGAACGCGTCGTTGAGCGGTGAGGTCGTGCCAAACCACTCCGAGGTGTCGGGCGCGTCGAACGCGGCGACCCACTGCGACACGTGACCGAAGACGATCGCGTAGCCCATGTACTGGCGGAACAGGCCTTGGTCGGCGGCGGCCCGATCGTGGAGCGCTTCACTCGAGGTGAAGAAGTGGTCGAAGCCACGCACGCGCCACGCTGCCGCGAGGCCGATGGGCGTGAGCCCCTTCGCGGCTCGACGAACGAAGAAGGCGCCGACCGCGAGGATCGTCGCGAGCACCAGCACGGTTTCCACGGCGAGGGCGAGGCCACGGTCGGCCGTCACGGTGACGATGATCACGTGGGCCGCGAGTCCCTCGAGCACCGCGCCCGCGGCGAGCGCCAGGAGCGGCCACTGCCGCATGCGCGTGTGCACGCCACCGGCCTGGGTACCTGGCGTCGCGAGCCCCCGGGCTTCGAGGTCGTCGGTCACCTGCTCGGCGAGTCGCGCCGCGAGCGCACCCATCTCCGAACCCCGACCCTCGAGCGAGGTCCGGTCCACCTCGACCTCGCCGGTGCCGTCGTCGGTGGCGAAGAGCCCCTGCACCACCGCCTGCTCGTCGTCGGTGAGCACGATGTCCCGGTTGCGCCGTTCGATCGCCCACGACCCGTCGGCCTCGGTGACCTTCAGCGCGCCGCGCGCGGCGAGGTCGACGACGGTCGCGGTCAACAGCCGCGTCGAGTCCGCTTCGACGAGCGCCCCGATCTCGCCCGGGCGCAGGCCCATCGGGGGGACGAACTCGATCGCCGGGTCCCGCGTGAGGTCGTAGGCCTCGGGCTGGTTGCCCGCGACGTCGGGGCCGAACGTCGCCCAGAGCTGGGTCTGCGCGGCGGTCAGCAGCTGGTGCCAACGGCGCCGGTAGTGCCAACCGACGAACGCGATGGCCAGCCCGGCCAGGAGCGCGTAGGCGACGTCGGCCGTTCCGATCGACGATCGGGTCGCGGTGATCGCGACGACAGTGTCCGGCCAGGTGAGCCGCGCGGAGAACGCTTCGTCGGGCGCGAGATCCCGGCCGGTGAAGGTCGCGCCGTCTTGGATGCGGGCTTTGGACTCGCAGCGGTGCTTCGAGTGCAGAGCCCCCTGCTGGCAGCGGAACGTCGTCGGCGGCGCGGGGCCGACGATCGTGGAGTGGAGGGTTTCGATCTGCTGCTGCCACGCCGAGATCAGGTCGATCGCGAGGCGGGACCGGCCGCGACCGACACCGTCGATCATCCCGCCGATGTCGTAGGCGAGGTGGTAGGTGTGCGCGCCCGTGATCGTCGTGTCCGCGTCGCCGATCCGGATCGTCACCGAGTCGGTGTGCACGTTCACCGCGACGTGATCGGGAGTCCCGGCCGAGGTCGAGACCACCAGGTGAGTGATCTTGTGATCACCGACCTTGTCGCGCACCGGGATCACCCGCTCGATGCCGTGGCGCGCGACGACGCCGAAGTCCTGCACGATCGTCTCGGTGACGTGCACACTGCCCGGAGGCCGCGACGCGAGTGTCCACGTCGAAGGTGCGCGTGTGCTCCGCACCCGGCGTCGGGTCCGGGGTCGGGGCGGGAAGCGTCGGACCGTTCGTCGCGGCGAGCCCGGCGGCCGGGGACTCGAGCTGGTCGGTGATCGCGTTCGCGAAGAGCGCGAGGACGACGGTGACCACGGCGGCGAGGACGATGAACCAACGGGCCGGGAGACGCATGGCGGACAGCGTGGCACCGATCCCACCGCGCCGAGCGCGGTGTGTTCCTGGCGCTCGGGCCCGGGTGTACCGTTCGGGGTGCACGTTCTCTCGGGAGCGACGCCGAGTTCGAGACGGTCCGGACCCCGCTCGACTTGAGCCTCCGCCTCTTCCTTGAGCCCTCTTGCTCCAGGAAGGGTCACCATGGCAGCACCCCGCCAGATCTGCGCGACGAAGAATTGCTGTGCCACGTTCGAGGCGAGCACCGCCCGCGACGCCGAGACCCGGCACTGCAACCGATCGGGTCCCGACGGCGGTCACCCGAACCGTTGGGACGGCGAGCGTTGGCAGGTCGTCGAAGGGCAGTGGCAGCACGACCGCGCCTGACCGCGTCCGAGCGCCCCGTGACCCCGTACCGCACCTGAACCGTCGCCGTCGGCGTGGGAGGCGGCGTGGGAGAATGCCGCGTCATGGCCCAGCATCCCGGAGGTTCGGCTCGGATCCGCGCGGTGCGCCGCGACGGCGAGCAGGTCACCCCGCTCGAGCTGTTCTTCGACCTGGTGTTCGTCCTGGCCCTCACCCAGTGCACGGAGGTGATGGTCGAGCGTCCGAGCTGGGCCGGGGTCGGTCAGGCGATGCTCCTGCTCGGTCTGCTGTGGTGGGCGTGGGTCGGGTACGCCTGGCTCACCAGCGTGCTGGACCCGGAAGAAGGGTCCGTCCGGCTCGTGATGTTCGCGGCGATGGCAGCGTTCCTCGTCGCCGCGCTCGCGGTCCCAGAAGCCTTTGGCGACGAGGCGATGGCTCTCGCGTTGGCGCTCGCCGTCTTCCGGGTCGCGCACATCGCGCTCTTCCTGCTCGCCAGCCGCGGCGAACCGGAGCTCCGGAAGTCCGTCGTCGGGCTCGCAGCGAGCACGACACTCGCGGTCGGGTTGGTGATCGCTGGCGCGCTGGTCTCCGGTGACGCGCGCGAGATCGTCTGGCTGATCGCGCTCATCGTGGACATGGGCGGCCCGTACCTGTTCGGCGCCGCGGGCTGGCAGCTCGTGCCGCGGCACTTCGCCGAGCGTCACGGTTTGATCATCATCATCGCCTTGGGCGAGTCCGTCGTCGCGATCGGGGTCGGTGCGGGCGTGGCGCTGGGCGCAGATGTGATCGTGGGTGCGGTGCTCGGGGTCTTGCTCGCGGCGGGGCTCTGGTGGCTCTACTTCGATGTTGCGTCGATCGCCGCGGCCCGTCGCCTTGCAGAGCTGCCCCACGGCAAGGAGCGCAATGAGCTCGCCCGCGACGCTTATTCGTACCTGCACTTCCCGATGGTGGCCGGCGTCGTCATCGCCGCGTTCGCGCTCAAGAGCACGTTGGCGCACGTGGACGACCACCTCCAACTGGTGCCCGCGGCCGCGCTCGGAGGCGGGATCGCGCTCTACCTCCTCGCGCACGTGGCGTTCAAGCGCCGCGCCGTCGGCATCTGGAGCATCCAGCGAGTCATCGTCGCCGCGTTGCTCCTCGCGCTGATCCCGGTCTGGCACGACGTCGACGCGGTGGTCGCGCTCGCCGGGGTCACCGCGCTCGTTGCCGCGTTGATCGGCTTCGAGACCGTGCGCTTCGCCGACGCCCGGGCCGAGGAGCGCCATCACCTCCACGAGCACGACGGTTGAGGCCAGGGGAGCTCGAACGCCCGCGCCCGTCGACGAAGTCAGTCGGTTGGGTCGCCGCCGCGGCCGTGCTTCCAATAACCGCGCACTGAAGTCTGCGTACGTGCGAACCCACGCTCGTCGAAGAGGTGCTTGCGGATCCGCTGGACCGCCGCGGCCTCGCCGGCCACCCAGATCTGCGCACCGGCGTCGATGTCGGCCGCGCGGATGGCATCCAAGAGAGCGTCACCGGACCGCCCACCCGACGGTAGGTCGTGCCACGTGACGGTCGCGCCCGTGTGCTCGGGCAGCGGGAGCCGAGCGTCGGGCCGGGCGACCTCGATGTGCACCTGAACCGGCATCGTGTTCGGCCGCGCGCCGAGGAGCTGGCTGATCGCGGGGATCGCGGACTCGTCGCCTGCCAGTACGAAGCCGGGCGCGTCGGGCTTGATCGTGTAGCCCCGACCGGGACCAGAGACGGCAGCTTCGGCGCCGACGCACGCGCGGGCAGCCCACTCGGACGCGATGCCTCCGGCGTGCAGGACCACCCACACCTCGAGCTCCGCCGCGGCCGGGTCCACGCGGTACGGCGTGAACGTGCGAATGATCGGTCGGCTGCCGTCGGGCAGGAGGAACTCGTTGCCGTTCCAGGCCGGCATCACCACCTCGAGCTGCCCGGGTGACGGCAACAGCAGCCGGACGCTCGCGGCGGGATCGTCGACCTGCAGCCGCTCGAGCCCCGGGCCGGTGAAGACCAGCCGCATCATGTGCGCGGTCAGCGGCTCGAGCGACCGCACCGTGACGGGTCGGAACGTCGGCGGCTCGCGCCGGATCCGGGCCGCGATCGAACGTTCCGAGTCACTCATCGGCGGCCAGTCTCACCGATCGCGGCCGAGTCCTTGACCCTCCCGTCGTGGGAGGCCGCATTGTGGGTGGATCGACGGCCGGACAAGGAGAGAACCATGGCGTCCATCTACAAGGAGATCGTGATCGACGCACCGCCGGCGAAGGTCTGGGCCGCCCTCGCGGACTTCGGCGCCCTGCACGAGCGGCTGGTCCCCGGCTTCGTGATCGACGCCGAGCTGCGCGGCGACATCCGCGAGATCACCTTCTTCAACGGATCGGTCGCGTGCGAGCAGCTCGTGGGCTCGGACGAGGGCGCACGCCGGTTGGCCTACACGGTCGTCGACGGGCCGATGGCCGCGACGCACCACAACGTGTCGGCGCAGGTCGTGGCAATCGCCGACGGCCGCAGCCGCTTCGTCTGGGTGACCGATGTGCTGCCCGACGAGCTCGCACCGGCGACGAGCGGGCTCATGGATCGGGGGCTCGGGGTCATCAAGGCGACGCTCGAGGGTGGAGACTGACCGCCGTGAACGACCTCTTCAGCATCGGCGAGTTCTCGCGGGCGACGCACCTGAGCGTGAAGGCGTTGCGGCACTACCACGATGTGGGGCTGCTCGAGCCGGTCTCGGTCGATCCCGCAACCGGCTACCGCGCGTATTCGGTCGCGCAGGTGCCCACGGCACGGGTGATTCGCCGGCTGCGCGACCTCGACATGCCGCTGGACGCGGTGCGCGGCGTCCTCGACGCGTCGGACGCCGGCGACGTCGACGCGCGCGACCGGCTGATCGTCGTGCACCTGGAACGAATGGAAGTGCAGCTGGAGCAGACCCAGGAGTCGGTCGCGTCGCTGCGCGCCCTGTTGGGAACCTCGCAGCCCGAGCTGGCGGTGGAGCACCGGACGGTCCCCCCGCTCCGTGCGCTCGCCATCACCAAGACGGTCGCCTGGGACGACGTCGAAGCCTGGTTGGCGGACGCCTTCGACGCGTTGCATGCGCGCCTGCCCGAGTTGATGCGGCTCGGACCGGACAGCGCGCTGTACGCGAGCGAGTTCTTTGAAGCGCACCTCGGTGAGGTCGTTGCGTGGATCGCCGTGGACGAGACCGCCGAGGGAGACGATGAGGTGGAGGTGCTCGAGATCCCCGGCGCCGTGCTGGCCGTGACGGTGCACGAAGGTCCGTTCGGAGAGCTCGACGGCACCTACGCGGCACTCGGCGCGCACGTCGCCGGTCGGGCGATCGGGGCCGACGGCCCGATCCGCGAGCGCTACCTCGTCGCGGACGCCACCGACCCGGCCGACCTTCGTACCGAGGTGGGGTGGCCCGTCGCCGCGGCGGGGTGACCACGAGCTCGCGTGCGGGCCCGAGAGATTCGGCCGTTTGAACCTCCCGGGCCTGGGAGACTCTTCCACCATGTGCTTCTCTCCCCAGGCCGATGTCGCCGGCGCGGTGGCGGTCGGGGTCGTCGGCGTCGACACCTTGCGTCAGGTGCGCGATCGCCAGGACTGGCCGTTGGCGTCGGTCCCGATGCTGTTCGCGGCCCACTTCGCGATCGAAGCGTTCGTGTGGTGGGGGCTCGAGGGGAAGATCTCCTCGTTCGTGGGCCACGATGCCGCGTGGCTCTACCTCTTGATCGCGCTCGTCGTCGTCCCGGCGTTCGTACCGCTCGCGGTCACGCTGGCCGAGCCGTCACCCGGCCGGCGTCGCGCCATGGCGGTGCTGACGCTCGTCGGGTTCGCCGTCGCCGCCGTCATGCTGCAGGCACTGGTCAAGGGCCCGGTGTCGGCCCACGTCGAGGACCACTGCATCGCCTACAACACCCATCTGGTCGACGGCGGCCAGCTCACCGCGATGTACGTCGTGGCGACGTGCGGCGTGCTCCTGCTCTCGAGCTCGCGCCGGATCGTCTGGTTCGGAGTGGCGAACCTGATCGTCGTCGGGTTCCTCGCGTGGCTGATGACCCAGCAGTTCATCTCGCTGTGGTGTGCGTGGGCGGCCGTCGCGAGCTTCGCCATCGACCTACACCTGCGCCACAAGTCCCGGGGCCATCCGATGGAGCCGTCGCGCGGTGCTCCCGCCCGCGAGGAGTCAGCCCGGTACTCTCCCTGACGTCGGTGTCAGCTCTGGGGGAGGCGCGGTGGCGGTCACGGGGATGGCGAACCTGGCGGTGAAGGTCGCCGATCTGGACGCGGCCTGCGCGTTCTACGAAGCGCGCCGGTGCCGAGGTCCGGGACCGGATGCACTGGGGCAACGGCGAGCGGGCCGACGTCCTTCCTCGGCCCGGTGATGATCACGCTGTTCACCCGGGCGATCTACGAGGACGCGGTCGATCTCCCGCCCGAGGGTTTCCTCCATCCGGCGCTCTTCACCGACGATCTCGACGCCGAGCTGGAGGGGCACACCGTCGTGTGGGGCCCGGCCGTCGTCGAAGGCGCGTTCGGCGACCCGCCGGATCGCGTTCGTCGAGGCGCCCGGGCGGCATCCGACTCGAGTTCATGGAGCAGCTCGATCCGGAGGTGGTCGAATGAGCTTCACGCCCTACGACCGACCCGTCCGTGCCGCGATCATCGGGCTCGGGCGCATCTACGACCTCAACGTGCGGGCGTACGTCGACAACCCCGACGTGGAGGTCGTGGCTCTGGTCGATCCCAGCGAGGAGCGTCGCGCACAACGACAGCTCGACTGGCCGGAGGCACGGACGTTCGCGACGGCGGCCGATCTTGCGGCGAGTGGACTCGAGGTCGACGCGGTCGAGGCGTTGCTGCCGATCCCGTTGCACGTCGACGGGGTGATCGAGATGCTGAAGAATGGTTGGCACGTCAACCTGCAGAAGCCGATGTGCAACACGATCGCCGAAGCGGAGCTGATGCTCGACGCGGCGCGCACCAACGACCGGGTGCTGCGAGTGATGGAGAACTACCTCTTCTACGAGCCGCTGCGGGAGCTCAAGGCGACGGTCGAGTCAGGTGAGATCGGCGACGTCAGCGGCTACCACCTGAAGATGGTGGCGAGCGGCAACGGGGGCTGGGAGGTGCCGATGAGCAGCTACCAGTACCAGTTCCAGCAGATGCGCATCGGCCGCGGGATCCTCGTGTTCGACGATGGCTGGCACAAGCTCGCGACCGCGCTCTGGCTCTTCGGTCCCGATCCGGGAGGTCCGAGCGTGGATCGGCGCGACCGAGGTGGTACCCGGAGTCGCGATCGACGCGCCGACTGCGATCAGCTGGGAGCACGTCAACGGCATCCGAGGGGTGTGGGACATCACGCTCGCGCCGGACCTCTACCTGCGTTCGGACTACTACACGAACGACGAGCGCTGGGAGGTCACCGGACGCAAGGGCTTCGCGCGCGTGCAACCGTTGCACCGGTCGGGGGATCCAGCAGCCGAGCCTCGAGATCTACTGCGACGGCGAGATGCGCAGCCACCACGCGCTCGACGACGACTGGGGGAGCAGCTTCCGGGACTCCGGACGCCACTGGCTCCGGTGGCTGCACACCGGCGAGGGACCGCTGCTGTGGAGCGGTGACGAGGCGGTCGACGTCCTGCGCTTCGCCCTCGCGGCCTACGCGAGCAGCGAGGCCGGCGGCACCGGGGTCGACCCGGCATCGCTGACCGACCCCCAGCAGCTATGAGCCGATCCCCGACCGATGAGTTCCGCCGGCCGCTGCGGTCAGTACCGTTCGTGATCGGACACATCTGGGGTCTGCCGGCCGAGGAGCTCCTCATGCCGGTGCTCTACCCGGGAGGCTGCTCTGGGTGACGATTCGCGGCGTATCGTCGCGACTCGGGAAGTCGAAGGTGACGCGTAGCGGCGACGCATCTGGAGGCTCAGGTGTACCGTCCAAAGGAAGTCCTTGGTAGGGACGCCTCGTTTGGGTCCGACGGCCGATCCGGCCGTCGCCCGCGCACAGGCCCGACGCCTCTCCTGAGCCCCACCTCGAGGAGGGTCGTGTCGAGTCGCCCCGCCGGTTCGGCGCCGCGCGCAGTTCGCGCTCGTCACGTCGGACGGCATCGAGCTCAGCGCGCTGATGTACGGGGCTGCCGAGTCCGAGGTCGCCGTCGTGTTCGGTCACGGCTTCACCGGATCTCAGCACAACCGGAAGGTCGTCGCGTTCGCTCAGCACCTCGCCGCCCGCGGCTTCGCGGTCTACACCGCGGACTTCCGCGGCCACGGCGAGAGCGGCGGCCTTTCCACCCTGGGCAACCGCGAGGTTCACGATCTGGAGGCTCTCGTCGCGCTCGGCGCGGGCCCGCCATTCCCGCATCGTCAGTGTCGGAGCATCGATGGGGGCCTTCGTTGCTCTCCGCCACGCGGGCTTGGGGGCCGGGTGGACGCCGTGATCGCGATCAGCAGCCCCGCCGACGGCCGAGAGCCCCGCCTGCCGCGCGCCCGGGTGCTCAGCACGTTGGTGCGCACCGCACGCGGCCGGAAGCTGCTCGACCGGTACGGCACCCACGTCGACCCGTGCGCGGCCCCAGTCGAGTCACCCGCCGCTCGACCTCGCCGCGGACATCACCGTGCCGGTCGCGATCGTCCATGGCGGGCGCGACCGCTACGTCCCGGTCAGCGACGCGCACGAGCTCTACGACCGGCTTCGTCGAGCCGCGGCTGCTGGTCGTGCTCCCCGGGTTCGGCCACGCCGAGGCCGGCTTCGACGACGACTTCGCGGAGATGCTCGAGCGCCTCATCCCGCCTGCTCGCGGACGAGGGCGTCATCGACGGTGACGTCGCCCGCGCACGGACGGCGGCGCATCGACCCGATGAGGCCGCGCGGGCGTCGTCGAAGTCGGTCCGGTCGTTGAGATCCGCCGCGAATTGCTCCTGAGCTCTCGCAATCCGCCTGGCCACGAGGTCGTGCGGATCCGTGGGCGGGTACTTTCGCGAGATCCACCTCACAGACGAGAGCTGGTGAGCGTTCACACGGCAATGGGCTCCAGGACGACGACCTCGAGGCACAGCCGGCTCGGTGGGGTCCCGACCGTGCTGCCGCCGCCCGGCATCGCCGGGGACCGGGTCCGGAACGTCAGCTCACGCTGGTCGACGCGAGCCGGAGCCGCGACGGATCCGGCGGGAGGTGCTGCCCGGCGCGGTGCACATCCCCGACTGGCTGGATTTCGACGCGCAGCGCCGGCTGGTCGAGCAGTTCCGCGAGTGGGCGTTGCCGCCGGCGGGGCTCCGCCACCCGCGCGTGCCGACCGGTCACCT
Organism: uncultured Acidimicrobiia bacterium; assembly: GCA_963848485.1. Taxonomy (GTDB): domain Bacteria; phylum Actinomycetota; class Acidimicrobiia; order IMCC26256; family JAENVU01; genus Chersky-806. The sequence goes on along the minus strand of CAWKDX010000003.1, from coordinate 326,937 downwards.
GATGACGGTGCAGTCCGTGTGCCTCGGTTGGCACTGGTATCCGTACGCCTACACGCGCACTGCGGACGACACCGACGGCGCGCCGGTGAAGCCGCTGCCCGCCGAGATGGTCGAGCTCGCCCGCCGGGCGGTTGCCGACGCCTACGGCGCGAGACGACCGCAGCCACGATCGGTACGCGCCGGACGCGGCGATCGTGAACCTGTACGAGCCCGACGCGCACCTCGGGCTCCACCAGGACGGCGAGGAGCCGTCGGACGCGCCGGTCGTCACGATCAGCCTCGGCGACACGTGCTACGTTCCGGCTCGCGGGCGTCGACCGGCGCACCGGGCCGTTCACCGACGTCGAGCTGCGCAGCGGCGACCTCCTGGTGTTCGGTGGACCGACCCGGCGGATCTACCACGGCGTCCCCAAGGTGCTCGGCGCCACCGCGCCGGAGGGTCTCGGCCTCCCGCCCGGCCGGTCTGAGCATCACCGTGCGCGAGACCGGCCTCTCCTGAGTCTCGCGGCGTGCGGACCTGCGCCCGTTCGACGAGTCGTCGACGAGCACGGACCGGTCGGTGATGCGGGTCTGCCGCGCGTTGCTCGGCTCCGAGGACGCGCAGGACGCGTGGTCCGAGACCTTCCTCGCCGCGCTCCGCGCATATCCCGATCTGCGACCCGAGAGCAACGTGCGTGGGTGGCTGGTGACGATCGCGCACCACAAGGCCATCGACCAGATCCGCGCCCGCGACCGCAATCCCGCGTCCGACGGCCGAGGCTTCCCGAGGTTCCCGTCCACGACGCAGGCACCACGGCCGACGACGATCTCCGCCGCGGCTCTCGACGCGCTGCCGACCAAGCAACGGGCGGCGGTGATCTACCGCTACCTGGCCGATCTCCCGTATGCGGAGGTGGCCGACCTGCTCGACAGCTCGGAGGCCGCGGCCCGGCGCAGTGCGGCGGACGGCATCGCCAAGCTTCGTGCGACCTACCGTGAAGGGAGACGACCCGATGAGCAACGGAAATCCGAACGATCGTCGACCTGGCAGGCCGCGTTCCCGACTCCGCGGTCGCGACGACCTCGATGATCTCCGCCGCCGGCTCGGCCGCGCGGGCGGAGGACGTGGGCGTGCTCGACCTCGCGTACCGCACGCTGGACAGCCCGATTGGCCCGCTCCTGCTCGCGGCCAGCCCCGTCGGGACTCGTGCGGGTGGCGTTCGAGCGCGAGGGTCACGACGCCGTGCTCACGCAGCTCGCCGCCGGCGATCAGCCCCCGGATCCTGGCTCGGCTCGGGCGTACCGACGGCAGTGGCGCGGGAGCTCGACGAGTACTTCGCGGGCCGGCGCCGCACGTTCGACGTCCCGGTGGACCTGCAGCTCGTGCACGGGTTCCGCCTCGCGGTCATCTCGCACCTGCGCGAGATCGCCTACGGCGCGACCGAGAGCTACGCGGAGGTCGCGAGTGCGCGCGGGCAGTCCGGCCGCAGTCCGCGCGGTCGGGACGGCATGCGCGCACAACCCGGTTCCTGTCGTCGTCCCGTGCCATCGGGTCGTGCGCAGCGACGGCACGATCGGCCAGTACCTCGGCGGCGTCGAGGCCAAGGCCGCACTGCTCGCGCTCGAAGGTGCCGTGTGATGATCCAAAGCCTCCGCCGCTCCCGTCGACAGCCCGGACTGGTCCGACGACTTCGGGAATGGCACCGAACTGCCGCGTCGGCAGGTCTGACGCGCGCTCAACCAGTGCCAAGGAGATCGTCGAGGGCCCGGGTGATTGGCCACGCGCCGTCCGACCAGTTCGAGATGACGGTGTGCGTGATGCAGCGTCGCGGGATCGTGGACGGTCCTGAACGACACGCCGGCGTCGTAGCCCTCGAGCATCACCGCGTCGCTCGTCGGGTGGAGCCAGAAGCCGAGCCCGTAGCGCTTCGACTCCGTGCGGCGCGTCGCTCCTCGGTCGGATCATCTCGGCGATCCATTCGTCCGAGACGATCTGATCGCCGAAGAACGCGTTCCAGAACGTGTGCATGTCCGCGACCGTGGAGTAGATGCCGCCGTCACCGTTCCCGAGCACGGGGAGGTGCAGGACGTTGGTGCGGTCCGACCCGTCCGGCAGCGAGGTAGCCGATCGCGGCGCTCGCGGGGAGCTCGTCGGAGCGCAGGAACTCGGTGTCGTCCATCCCGGCCGGGTAGCAGACCCGCGCCTCGACGAGCTCGTGGAACGGGACGCCGCTCGCCCGCTCCGCGAGCAGCGCGAGCACGACGAAACCCCCGTTGCAGTACGAGAAGTCGCTCGCCGGGTGCGAACTTCTGCGGATACCCGTCGAGGACCGGGCAGGAAGCCCTCCGTCGTCTCGAGCTCCTGCACCGGGCGGGACAGGACGTAGTCGGTGATCTCGCCCTCCTCGTCGTCCTCGTCGATGTAGTCGCCGATGCCGGAGCGGTGCGCGAGCAGCTGCTCGACGGTCACGGCGTCGTCGATCAGCGGGAGATCCGAGCCGAGCAATGAGCGCGCCGTGGTGGTGAGCTCGAGCACGCCGTCCTCGATCAGGCGTGACGACGGCGAGTGCCGTGAGCCCCTTGCCGCCACTCGCGAGCCCGAGCTGCGTGTCGACCGTGTTGGGTCGCGCAGCACCGCCGGTCGGCGAGGCCGTAGGCGCGGGCGAGCACGATCTCGTCGCCGCGGTCGACGCGCACGACGCCGGCGAACCCGGTCTCGGCCGCGAGCCGGTCGACGGCGTCCTCCAGGCCCGGCATGCACGGAGAGTAGCCAGCGTGGCTTGACGATCTCCTTCATGATTCCATGGTCATGCGGTTCGTCTGCGGATGTGCTCGGGTGCTCGGCAGTCGTGCGAACGGCAGACAGGAGGAGCGGGGGATGCGTCGGTTCGGTGCGTTGGCGGCAGTGGCGTCTGGTGGCGCTCATCACGGCGGCCTGTGTCCCGCCGCTGTCGACGAAGGGCGACACGAGCTCGATCCAGTTCGTCAGCACGAAGAACCTCGACGGTTGGAAGTACGACTACTACCGGAACATGGCGTACCCGTGCAGCGTCAGCGGGTACCAGACGTTCGTCATCGGGACGAAGATCGGATCGTCGCCGACGAAGCCCGCACCGCTCTGGGCGTTCATGCACGGCGGTGGTGTCGGCTACTTCGACGCCGCGGGCAACCCGATCCCCAACGCGAACCACAAGGTCGAAGAGGGTGCGAACGGCCTCAGCTCGTCACTCGACAACAACGGCTTGATGGCGCGGGTGCGCGGCGACGCCGCCGGGTTCCGGACGCTCGCGGTCTCGTACTGCAGCCACGAGATCTACGGCGGGTTGAACACGCCCGACCCGCACAACCCGAACACCGACGCCGGACGGCAAGGCCCGGCCGACGACCGGCCTGATCGCGACCAAGGCGGCGATCCAGTACGCGCAGAGCCTGTACCCGACGACGAAGACGTTCCTGCACGGCGGCAGCGCCGGTTCGGCCGGGTCGTACTACATGGCCTGGGCGCTGCAGGAGCAGGGGATCCCGCCGGCCGGAGTCGTCGCCGACGCGAGCGTGGTGAACGCCGAGGCGATCCAGGCCGGGTACGCCGCCGGCATCTGCACCGACAACAACGACCCGGCGCGCAGCGCGGCGGTCTCCGCCCGCATCCACCCCGACATCGCGAACATCGACAACGAGGTGGACAAGCTCGTGTCGAGTGGGCGGCTGACCGTCCCGCTCCTGCACATCTGGAACCACGGCGACGTCAACACCTGCGGCTCGCCGCCGGTCGCGTGCCCGATGCGCAACGGCACCACGGTGACGATGGGGATGACCGACTGCATGCACGAGCCGCTGCGCCAGGCGATCGCGGCGCAGGGCCCGACGAGCAAGTCGAAGAACCTGCCCCTGTGCGTGAGCAACCCGCCGGCCGAGGACTGCTCGGTCCACGTCGTCACGAACAAGGCCGGGCTGGTGAACACCGATCCGTCCAGCCCCGCCGACTACCTCACCACGATCATGAGCTGGGTCCACGCCCGCCTCGCCGACGCCTGACCCACGCCGCGTGCCACGTCGCACTCGCACGAAGTTGTGGCAGTAGGTTCGCCACATGACTGAGCACGCGCATCAGGGGACGGCGCCGGGTCGCGCTCGTTGCCAACACCGACTTCTACATCGGGCCGCCGCTGGCCCGGCTGCTCGCGGCGCGGGGCCACGACCTCGTGATCGGGGACCCGGAGCCGGGCCTGGTCGACGAGCTCGAGGCGCTCGGCGCGGCCGGTCGAGGTCGTCACCGACGTGAAGGACCTGCAGCGATCCGGCGGCGTCAGAGCGCCTCGTTGCCGCGGGGCTCGACACGGTTCGGCCGCATCGACGCGGCCGTGCGCGTTCTCGGGGCGCGTCGTCACCGGCCGGTTCCTGCAGTCGACGATCGACGACCTGCGCGCGGTCGTCGGCGGTTGCCTCGAATCGCCGTACCACTTCATGAAGGCGGTGGTGCCGCCGATGGTCGAGCGCGGTGACGGCCAGGTGCTGATCGTCACGAGCGCGTCGGGTGCGCGCGCGACGCCGGGTGCGCCGCTGTACTCCGCGGCGCGCGCGGCGCGAACCACCTCGTGCGCAACGTCGCGGACGAGGTCGCGCGCAACGGCGTGCAGGTCAACGCGCGTCGGCACGAACTTCATGGACTTCCCCGAGTTCCTCCGCGCGACCGGCGGCACCGATCCCGCGATCCGGGCCCAGCTCGAAGCCGCGGTCCCGCTGCGCCGGCTCGGCACCGTCGACGAGTGCGCCGCGTTCTGCGCGAGTCTTCCTCGACGGCACCAGCCGCTTCACCACCGGCCAGTTCGTCGCCTACGCCGGCGGCTGGGCCTGACCCACGCCGCGCCCGATCCTCGGCTCTTGGCGTCGCCGAGGTCCCGTAGAGGCACCTGCACGACGCCAAACGGGGTGGTGGGGGCCGCGGGGGTCAGGTGAGGAGGGTCGTCAGGGCGCGGCGGAGGATGTCGGCGGTCTGGGCGGGGAGAGGCCGAGCCGGACGCGCAGGTGCTCGGCGCTCTCGAACTGCAACAGCGTGTCGGCGACCGCGCTCGACGGCCCGGCGTTGCGCCGACGGGCATCGCCGACGAGCTCGGGGGCGAACATCGCCTCGGTCTGGTCGCGCAGAGTCGCGCGCGCCCGTCTCCATCTGCTCGCGGCAGGTAGCGGTTCCTCGGCGCGCGCAGCAGCGTGGCCGCGCGCGGTGGGCGCCGCCGCCTCGTAGAGCCGCAGGTGCGTCGCGCGACGAACCGCGCGATCCGCGTCTTCGAGCGGACCGTCCCCCGGCTCGGGCACCTCCAGCAGCGGCGCGACCCGCTCCGCGTGCCGGGCGATCGCGGCGCGCACGAGCTCGTCCTGATCCTCGAAGTAGCGGTACACCGACCGCAGCGACACCCCCGAGCGCGTCGCGACGTCCGCGGCCGTCGGGGCGAGCGTGCCCTCGGTGAACAGGTCGATCACCGCGTCGAGGACGAGATCGCGGTTGCGATCCCGCCGCGCGGTGCGCCCGTCGACGGACGCGTTCGTCGCGTCGCGATCGTTCGTCATTGGCGCGCCGACTCCGCTCGCAGCTCCGCCGCCGCGATCTCGGCGGGATCGCCGTGCTTGCTGCTCCGGGTCCGCGTCGATGTCGATCCGGTGCAGCATGCCCGGAGAACGGGAACGGGCCCGCGTAGAGGGTGCTGACCGCGGATCCGTGGTCGAAGCCCACGCTCGGGTCCGACGCTCGAGATCACCGTCATGAGCAGCGGGAGCTCGCCCGACCCGCAGGCTCGCCCCGTCGATCAGCAGCTCGACCGTGCCGGTGCGACGGCCGGTGCGCCGGACCCGCACGCCGACCTCGCTGTCGCCGACCGGCACCTCGCGGTCCGAGACCAGGATCTGGTGATCGTTGAACGCGTTGTAGTCGAACACGAGCTTCGAGTCCTGGACGAAGAAGCTGAAGCCGGCGTTCTCGGTGCCGGTGGCGTAGATGCACGCCCTCGTCGGTTGCCGCGCGCGTCGATCGACGCGGTCATGTCCCAGCCCCGCCCTCCGAGCGCGGCCGCGGCCTGCGCGGGCAGCGGCGACATCGGCGGCCAGTACGTGTACCGGCGGTTGGCGGGATGCGCGGTGCGGTCCTCGAACCGTGCGCCGAACAGCTCGATGAGCCGGTCGTCGAGTGGCAGCACGTCGTTCGCCTCCGCCTCGCGCCACCACAGCTCGATGAGCTCGCCGAGCTTCTCGGGCATCGCGGCGGCGAGGTCGTGGCACTCGGAGAAGTCCTCGTCGACGTGGTACAGCTCCCACACGTCGTCGTCGTACGGCACGCCGCCCTGATGCTTCGTGACGGCCTTCCACCCGTCCGCGTAGATGCCCCGGTGCCCGGCCATCTCGAAGTACTGCACGGTCCTTGCGGCTCGGCGCGGTCGGCTCGTCGAACGTGTACCGCATCGAGGTTCCCGTGACCGGCATCTGCTCGAGCCCGCGGTACACCGCCGGCGGCTGCACGTCGACCACGTCGTAGATCGACGGCACGATGTCGTTCACGTGGTGGAACTGGCGCCGGATGCCGCCGCGCTCGGCGATGCCGTTCGGCCAGTGCACGATCAGCGGGACGTGGACGCCACCCTCGTGCGTGTTCTGCTTGTACCACTTGAACGGCGTGTTGCCGGCCTGCGCCCAGCCCCACGGGTAGTTCGATGGCTGTGCGGCCCACCGATCTCGTCGATCTGCGCGATCGCCTCGTCGGGGTCTCGAGGATCCCGTTGAAGAACTTCATCTCGTGGAGCACGCCGAACGGGCCGCCCTCCTGGCTCGCCCCGTTGTCGGCGAGGACGAACAGCAACGTGTTGTCGAGCTGGCCGATCTCGCGCAGCGATGTCGACGAACCGGCCGATCTGGTCGTCGGTGTGATCGAGGAAGGCCGCGAACGCCTCCTGCAGCCGCGCCGCGAGCTTGCGCTGGTTCTCGGAGAGCTCGTCCCAGGGCTCGACGCCGGGATTGCGGGCGCGAGCTCCGTACCTTCGGGCACGAGACCGCGCTCGAGCTGGCGTGCGAACCACTGCTCACGTGCGACGTCCCAGCCGGCGTCGAACCGGCCCCGGTACTTCGCCATGTAGTCGGGAGGCGCCTGGTGCGGCGCGTGCGTCGCGCCGAACGCGAGGTAGCAGAAGAACGGCCGGTCGGGACGCACGGACACCGCGTCGTGGATGAAGCCGACCGCTCGGTCCACGAGGTCCTCGCTGAGGTGGTACCCCTCTTCCGCCGTGGCGGGAGCGTCGACCCGGTGGTTGTCGTAGGTGAGGTCGGGCGAGTACTGGTCGGTCTCACCTTCGAGGAAGCCGTAGAACCGATCGAAGCCACGCTGCAACGGCCACTGGTCGAATGGGCCTGCCGACGACGCGTCCGCCATCTGGCAGAGGTGCCACTTCCCGACCGCGAACGTCGTGTAGCCCTCTTCGCGCAGCACCTCGGCGACGGTGCCCGCATGGTTCGAGATGTGCCCGGTCATGTTGGGGAACCCGGTGTTGAAGTTCGCGAGGCATCGCATCCCGACGCTGTGATGGTTGCGCCCGGTGAGCAACGCGGCTCGAGTCGGCGAGCACAGCGGCGTGACGTGGAAGTTCGTGTACTGCAGGCCGTTCGCCGCGAGCGCGTCGATGTTCGGGGTATCGATCTCCGAGCCGTAGCAACCGAAGTGCGCGAAGCCGGTGTCGTCGAGGAGGATCACCACGACGTTCGGCGCGCCGTCACCCGGGTGCGGTGCCTCCAGGAACCACGGCGTCGAGTCGTGATGGGTCGTTCCGATGGTTCCCTGGAACTCGTCGTAGATCGGCAACGTCCACTCCTTCCGGCTTTTGGCAAACCCTATGCCAATAGACTTTCTCAGGACCATCGACGCCGGCGGTAGCGTCCCCGGAGCCCAGGAAGGACGTTCCCATGCGCATCGGCGTCGTGTTCCCCCAGACCGAGCTCGGTGGCGACGTCGGCGCGGTGCGCGCGTACGGACGAGCGGGTGGACGAGCTCGGCTTCGCGCACATCCTGGCCTACGACCACGTGGTCGGCGCCGACCCGTTGGTGCACGCGCCGTGGAAGGGCCCCTACGACGTGGACACGACCTTCCACGAGCCGTTCGTGATGTTCGGCTACCTCGCCGCGGTCACCGCGGTCGAGCTGGTGACCGGCATCATCATCCTCCCGCAGCGCCAGACCGCGCTCGTCGCCAAGCAGGCCGCGGAGGTCGACCTGCTGACCGGCGGCCGCTTCCGCCTCGGGGTCGGGCTCGGTTGGAACGCGGTCGAGTACGAAGCGCTGGGCAAGGACTTCTCGACCCGAGGGCAAGCGAATGGACGAGCAGGTCGAGCTGCTGCGCCGGCTGTGGACCGAGCGGGCCGTCACCTTCGACGGCAGGGACGACCGCGTCACCGCGCGCGGGCCTCGCGCCGTGGCCGGTGCAGCGGCCGATCCCGGTGTGGATCGGCGCGGTCGCCGAACCCGCGCTCCGTCGGGTCGGTCGCCTGGCCGACGGCTGGTTCCCCCAGGTGCCACCCGGCCCGAAGCTGGACGACGCGTGGGGGATCGTGCAGCGCGCCGCGATCGACGCGGGCCGAGACCCGGCGACGATCGGCGTGGACGGCCGGATCAGCTGGACTGCGGACGGCGGCATCGACGAGCTGATGAAGCACGCCGATCGCTGGCGTGGCGCCGGCGCGTCCCATCTCTCGATCAACACGATGGGCGCGGGCCTCGGGTCGCTCGATGCCCACCTCGACGTGCTCGCGCAGGCGAGCGAAGCGCTGGCTCCACTCGGAGGAGTGGCGCGGTGAGCGACATCATCGACAACGAGTCCAAGGCTCGCTTCGAGGTGACGATCGACGGGCACGTCGCGGATCTCACCTACAAGATCGACAACGGGCGCATGGTGCTGATCCACACCGGTGTGCCCAAGGAGCTCGAGGGGCGCGGCCTTGCCGCCGAGCTCGTCGAGTTCGCGATCGCGCGTGCGGTGCGCGACGGCCTCACGATCGTCCCGATCTGCCCCTACGCCCGCTCCTACTTCCGGAAGCACCCCGAAGCCATCGTCGACGCCGACGTGGACTGGCTCGCAGCGAGCTGAGGCTGGAGCGGGTCAGGTCACCAGGTCAGGTCGAGCGTCGCGCGCATCGCGGCTTCGAACGACGCGTCGTCCATCTGTCGGCGCGCGCCGAGGACCATCTCTGCGTCCGCGCCGACCGGGACCCGCAGCGGCGGGGTCGGGTTCTCGAGCGCGTCCGCGATCGCGTTGCCCACGATCTCGGGACCGGGCCGCCCCTCGGGCCCGGTCACCTTCGCGTCCGTGCCCTCCCACTGTTCGAGCAGCGATGCGTAGGCATCCGGACCTTCGTGGTGCACGCCACGCTTCATGCCGGGCGCGATGTAGCCGGGCTGGATGATCACGACGCGGATGCCGAAGTGCCCGAGCTCGTACTTCAGCGTCTCGGAGATCGCCTCGAGCGCGAACTTCGACGCCGCGTACGCCCCCTCGAGCGGGGTCGACACCTGGCCCTGGATCGAGCTCACGTTCACGAAGATCCCGGAGCCACGCTCACGCCACGACGGGATGAGTGCCTGGATCATGCGCAGAGGCCCGTAGGCGTTCGTGTCCATGATCGCGTGGAACCGGTCCATCGGGTAGCCCTCGAGCGGGCCCCGGCTCTGCAACGCCGCGTTGTTCACGACGCCGTCGAGCTCGCCGGCCGCGTCGAGCGCAGCGGCGATCGACGCGTCGTCGGTCACGTCGAGCGGGAGTCGCTGCGCGACGTCGAGGTCGTCGAGCAGCGAGACGTCTCGCGCGGTGGCCACGACCTCGTGCCCCCGCTCGGCGCACGCGACCGCCGTCGCCTGTCCGATGGCCCGACCCGCCCCCGTCACCAGAATCCGCATCCCCGGAATCTAGGGCGGCTGGGTCGGTTCTCGGGTCAGGGTCGGGGGCGGCGGACGTGGGCGGGGGTGGCGGCGACGAACAGCGCCGTCGCGGCAAGCACCATGAGCCCGGTGGTGAGGTTGAAGATGCCGGACAGGATCCCGACGATCGGCGGTCCCGCGACCATGCCCAAGTAGCCCGCCGCGGTCACGCCACCGATCGCGAGCGCGGGGTGCCGGGCCTCGTTGTTGACGTCCGCGAGCAGCAAGGGCCAGACGACGGTGATGCCGACGCACGCGATCGCGAGCCCGATCGCGCCGAAGAGCGGCACCGAGGTCAAGGCTTCGAGCGCGAGGCCGAGGCCCGAGAGGCCCGCGCCGAACGCGACGCCGCGCCGGGTGCCGAGCCGACCGACCGCCGGCCCGCCGGCCATGCGGGTGATCGTGGCCAGGCTCTCTCCGGCCACGTACGCACCGACTCCGGCGAGGACCCCGAGCCCCAGATGGCCGCGGAGATAGAGGACGCCCCAGGTCGCGACGCCGCCCTCGACCATCGCGGAGGCGGCGAACACGATCGCGAGGATGACCAGCCCCTCGTGGCGGAGCCCGGCGATCGCGCGCAGCAGCGATGGGTGTGCGCCACGAGGTGGGCTGGGCAGGCGCGTGCGGTAGCTCGAGATCGCGATGACGAAGCCGAACATCGCGATGCCCACCCACACCCAGCGCCAGCTCAACCCCAGCTCGAGCGCGATGCCGGTCCCGGCCGCGCCCAGCACGGCGCCACCGTTGAACAGCCCGTGGAAGCGGACCAGATGCCCTGGTCGATTTGCGAGAGCTGGCCGCGGAGAGCACGTTCATCACGACATCGACGAAACCTCCGGCCGCGGTCGCGAGCGTGAACGCGACGGCGAACCACCCGAGCGCCGGCGCGGCGGCGACCGTCAGCAGGAGCGCGCTCCAGAGCAGCAGGGCCCGGCCGAGCGCGACTCCTGCACCCCACCGGTCGGTGAGCGCGCCACCCACCGCGTTGATCCCCGCGGCGAGCAGGATGCCGAGTGCGAGCACCAGACCGAGGCCCGCGTCGGAGAGCCCGAACGTTCGCTTGATGTCGATGACAGCCACCGCGAACGCGCCGGCGAAGCTGCCGAAGACCAGGAACGTCGCGCCGACCGGTCGCAGCGTCGGGCGCGGTGGGGTCAGGTCGGGCTCGGTGGTGGGCTCGACGGCCACGGGGTCAGCCGGGTCGGATCAGGCGTTCGCGGGCAACGTGCTGCCCGGGCCGCGGCGCCGGAGCTCGACCTTGGTCGCGAGCTTGGTCCGGTCGGCTGCCTCGGCTTCGGCCCCCTCGATGACGAACCCCGCGTCCGCGATCATCTGACGGTCGGCGGCGCCGGCCTGCCCTTCGCTGGTGAGGTAGTCGCCGACGAAGATCGAGTTCGCGATGTAGAGCGCCAGCGGTTGCAGCGCGCCGAGGTGGATCTCACGTCCACCCGCGATGCGCACCTCGACGTTCGGAAAGAAGAACCGGTACAGCGCCAGGATCTTCAAGCACCGCTCGGGGGTGAGCTCGAGCGTGCCGGCGAGCGGGGTGCCGTCGAACGGGATCAGGAAATTGACGGGCACCGACTCGGGCTCGAGCGCGTGCAGCGCGATCGCGAGCTCGACGATGTCCTCGTCGGTCTCGCCCATGCCGAAGATCGCGCCCGAGCACGGTGAGAGACCGGCCTCATGCGCGGCGTCGACGGTCGCGACTCGGTCGTCGTAGGTGTGCGTCGAGCAGATCTCGTCGTAGCGCGCTTCGCTCGTGTTGAGGTTGTGGTTGTAGGCGTACACACCCGCGTCGTGCAGGCGCTCGCCCTGACCCTCGCCGAGCAGGCCGAGGCTCACGCAGATCTCGAGCTGCGGGTACTCGGTGCGGAGGCGGCTCGCGGTCTCGGCGAGGTGGCCCACGTCCGCGTCGGTGGGGCCGCGCCCGCTGCCGACGAGGCACAGTCGGCGCGCGCCGGCGTCAACCGCCCGGCCCGCGGCCTCGAGCACCACGTCCGAGTCGAGCAGGCGGTACTTGAGGATCTCGCTCGACGAGCCCTTGCGCTGCGAGCAGTAGTTGCAGTCCTCGGGGCAGAGCCCGGACCTCACGTTGACGAGGAAGTTCATCTTCACCCGGCGCTCGAAGAACCGCCGCCGCACTCGGAACGCAGCGGCCACCACCTCGAGGACGTCGTCGTCGCTCAGCGCGAGCACTTCGAGCGCCTCGGCCCGGGTCGGCGCCTGAAGCTCGAGCGCGTGGTCCGACAACGTCTGCAGGAGGTCAGGCATCCGCCGATTCTCGCACGGCGGCATCCCCCGGGCAGCCTCCGGGCCGCGCCGGGTCGGTAGCGTCGGCGCGATGACCTTTCGCGTGGCGGTGTGGGGGACGGGCAACGTCGGCCGGCCGGCGCTGCGGGCGATCGCCGCGCACCGGGACCTGGAGCTGGCCGGGGTGATCGTGGCGAACCCGGCGAAGGTCGGTCGCGACGCCGGGGTGCTCGCCGGGATCGGGCCACTCGATGTGGTCGCAACCGACGACATCGGGGCGACGTTGGCCGGCGATGTGGACGCGGTCGTTTACGCCGCGACTGCGGACACCCGCCCTGCGGAGGCGCTCGAGGACCTCCTCCGGTGCCTGCGCTCGGGAGCCAACGTCGTGTCGACGGCGTTCTACCCGTTGCTCCACCCGCCCAGCGCGCCGCCGGACCTGCTCGATCTCGTCGGCGCCGCGTGCACCGAAGGCGGCACCTCGGTGTTCGTCTCGGGCATTGATCCGGGCTGGGCGCTCGACATCCTCCCCGGCCTGGTCAGTGGGGTCGGGGCGGGCATCACTGAGGTTCGGGTCCAGGAGCTCTTCAATTACGCGCTCTACGACCAGCCGGACGTCGTGCGTGAGGTGATCGGCTTCGGCACGTCGATGGACGAGCTGCCGTTGATGCTCCTGGACCTCTCCCTGAAGATGGTCTGGGCGCCCATGGTGCGGATCCTCGGCGACCTGCTCGAGGTCGAGGTCGCCGAGATCACGACGAACGTCTCGCGCCGGCCGCTGGAGCGGACGATCGAGGTGCCCGGCATGGGCACGTTCGAGGAAGGGACCCAGGGCGCGTTCCGCTTCGAGGTCACCGGCACCGTCGCCGGGCACCCGCTGCTCGTCGTCGAGCACGTGACCCGCATCGACGACGAGTGCGCTCCAGACTGGCCGCATTCCGGCTCCGCGGGCGGCGAGCACCGGGTGCAGCTCTCGGGCCATCCGGACTTGACCGTGTCCGTCCACGGTACCGAGCCGGGCGAACCCGGCGCGGCCGGAGGTGGCAACGCGACCGCCGCGAACCGGATCGTGAACGCGATCCCCGCCGTGTGCGACGGTCCGCCCGGACCCATCAGCGCGCTGGATCTCCCGCCGATCACCGGTGCCGCGCAGCTGCGGCTCCCGTAGGTCTGACGCCGCTCCAACCGTCGGAGATCTCCTGAGGGCGCCCAACCACTGCCGGTCGGGTGATCGCCCTCAGGAGATCTTTGGAAGAGCCGCGAGCTCGCGGTGGCGCTGGTACGCCCAGCCGGGGCCGCGCACGACGAACGAGAGGCGTTCCTTCCAGCTGTCCGCGCGGGCGACGTCGCGCAGCATGTCGGCGTGCTCATGGGTGATCACGCGACCAGGGTTGAACGTGTTGATGTTCTTGGTCAGCCCGTAGACGACCGGGTCGCACTCGCGCCGGTACGTGCCGAACAGCCGGTCCCACACGATCAGGATGCTGCCGTGGTTGCGGTCGAGGTACTCCTGGTTCGTGCCGTGGTGCACGCGGTGGTGCGAAGGCGTGTTCAGCACCTCTTCGAGGGGACCGAGGCGGCGGATCGTGTCGGTGTGGATCCAGTACTGGTAGAGGAGGTTGATGCCGCGTGCCGAAACGACGAGCTCGGGTCGGACGCCGAACAGGCAGAGGAGCCCGTACGGCGCGAACGTGCCGAGGACGTCCGCGACCGGTTGCCGTAGCGCGGTCGACAGGTTGTAGCGCTCGCTCGAGTGGTGCACGACGTGGATCGCCCACATGTAGCGACTCTCGTGCATGAAGCGGTGGTTCCAGTAGTAGATGAAGTCCCAGCCGAGCACCGCGGCGGTGAGTCCCACCGCACCCTTGCCGAGGTCGGGGAGGATCCGCCGCTTCCACATGCGGTCCGCGTCAAGCCACGATGCCCAAGTCGTGGTGATCGCGATCCCACCGGTGACGACGGACGCGACGCCGCCGATCGACGCAACCCGGCGCGCGGCCCGCTCGACCTTTCGCGCCTTGGCCCGGCGTGCGACCCGGTCCGCGATGGCGGTCACCGCGACCGATCCGATCGCACTCGCAACGACCACCTTGCCGTACTTGCCCTTGCCCGGTGTGAAGGGTGCGAGGAAGCGGGGGAGCACCATCGGGGCGATGAGGCTGGCGACCCCCATGGTCAGGCTCGTGATCGTGTCACGGCGCTCGTAGTCCGCCCGCGATGGCCCCTCGCGCTTGGCCCGCGCATTCAAGTACCGGCGTTCGGCTTCCATGCTCCCGAAGTAGAAGGGAGTCGCCACCACGGTTGCGTCCGTCACCCGCACGTCCCCCAAACTTGCCGTCGACGTGCGAGATTGTGGCAGAGGAGACCGCGGCGAGCAGGAGGCGTGACCGATGGCGTTCGGGACGGGACGACGGGCGAACCGGCTCGCAGTGGTGGCAGGCACGATCCGCCTGGCGTCGGGGGTGTCGTTCCTGGTCGCACCGGAAGCCGCGAACAAGCTCTGGGGCGACGACCAGGACAGCGGCCCTACCGCGAGCCTGCTGCTCCGCTCGATGGGCTACCGCGATGCGCTGATCGGCGGGTTGCTGCTCTGGAGTGGGCTCCGCGGTGCGCCGAGCACGGCCGGTTGGTTCCTCGCGTCGGCGGGAGCGGACAGCGCGGACTTCGTCGGTGGGATCGCGAACCAGGACCGGATGACCGACCAGCAGAAGCTCCGCGGGCTCGGCGGCGCGGCGGCCGGCATCGGGGTGGGCCTCTGGGGTGCGGTGCGCGCTGGCGCGCGGCTAGCGCAGCCGCTTGAGCTGCTCCTTCGCCTCGGCGTTCGCGCCGAGATGCACGTAAGCCTCGGCGTCGAAGTCCTCGGGAGCGTCCACTTCGGTGACAGGGTCCGGACAGTCGTCCCACTCGAGCCGCAGGGCGCGGGCCATGGTCGCGTGCATGTCGTAGAGGGCGGTCACGTAGGTGAGCTCGAGGATCGCTTCGTCGGTGAGATGGCGGTGCAGGACCTCGAAGAGGTCGTCGCTCACCCGGCCGCCGTCGTAGACGATCGCGTCGCCGTACGCGAGCGTGGCGCGTTCGAGCTCCGAGAAGATCGACGAGGTCGCCCAGCTCGGGATCGCCGCGATCTTCTCGTCGTCGACGCCGAGGCCGCGCAGCGCGATGCAGTGCTGGCTGAACACGAACTTGCTCCCGCGCGCCCAGCCGACGCGGGCCTGCGCGAGCTCGCGGCAGCTGCTCTTCGATCTTTCGCTCGGGGCTGCGGTACAGGACGAAGCCCTGGACCGCGTGCTCCAGGACGTCGGGCACGAGCGCGAACACGGTCCACCAGTCACCCTCGGAGCCGGTACCCGTTCCAGCGCCCGCGAGTGGGTCGGCGCCGGCGCCGAACACGAGGTCGTACATCGCGTGGACGAGGCGGTCGTCCGTGTCTGATCGGCCGACCTGGCGCAGGCGGGGCATGAGCTCTCCTTCGTGCCGAGGATGGGGATCGGAGATGGCTGTAGGTTCACCGCGCATGACCGCACCGGATCTGCTGGACCCCACGTTCTGGGCCGACCTCGACGGCATGCACGAGTTCTTCACCGAGGCTCGCACGGCTGGGCCGCTGTGGCGAGACGAGAAGAACGACATCTGGGCGGTGATCCGCCACGACGAGGTCCTCGACGTCGAGCGGCGGGCGGAGGTGTTCACGTCGCGCCCGGCGTACCGCTCGTTCGGCGATCCGAACGAGGGCGACATGATCGCCAAGGACGACCCGGAGCACATCGACCAACGACGCGTCGTCAGTGCCAAGTTCGCGCCGAGGTCCGTGCGGGAGATGACGCCCCGGCTCGACGCGCTGATCGTCGAGCTGATCGACGGGATGGTTGCCGCCAAGGCACGGGACGGCGACGTCGAGGTCGTCGAGGCGCTCGCCGCGCAGCTCCCTTCGCGCCTCACCACGGTCCTGCTCGGCTTCCCCGAAGACGCGTGGCGCGACGTGAAGAGCTGGTCCGAGCGCCTGATGCGCATCGATCAGGCGACCGTCGACAACGACACCGCGATGGGCATGATGACGGCGATCCAGGAGTTCGCGCAGGTCGTGTGGTCCACTGCGGCCGAGCGCCGTGGCTGCCCGGCCGACGACCTGATCTCGAGCTGGGTCGGTGCCGACTTCGACGACCTGACGATGGTGCACGAGACCGGGCTCTTCATCTCGGGCGGCGCGGAGACCACGCGCACCGCGATCTCTCGCGGTTTGCGCGTGCTCGCGGACCATCCGGACCAGTGGGAAGCCGCGGCGGCGGATCCCGCGCTGGTGCCCGGCCTGGTCGAAGAGGTGATCCGCTGGGTGACGCCGTTGAACAACTTCTTCCGCAGCGCGGCGGTGGAAACGACCGTCGGTGAGCAGGCGATCGCCGCGGAGGACCGGATCTGCCTTGTCTACCCGTCGGCCAACCGCGACGAGCTCGTCTTCGACGACCCCTTCCGGTTCGACATCCGCCGCAGCCCGAACCGTCATGTCGCGTTCGGCTCCGGAACCCACTTCTGTCTCGGCGTGAACCTGGCGCGCACCGAGCTGCGCATGCTGTTCGGCGCGCTGACCCAGCGACTGACGAACCTGCGTGTCGTCACCGAGCCCGACATCGAGCCCAACATCTTCGCGGGCGCCGTCCGCTCGTTCCGCCTTGCCTTCGACCTGCGCTGAACCCACCTCCGATCGTTGTGTCTCCGTTCGTACCGCCACGAGACGTCACACGCGTCCGGAAGGTTCTCGACCAACCTTTCAGCCGGTCGCGCCGAAGCGTTCGACTCTGATGCGGTCGACGGGGAAGTCCAGGTCAGTGAGCAGGTTCGTCGCCGAGTCACAGAAGCCGGCCGAACCGCAGACGAACGCGGTGGCGTCGGGAAGGATCGCGGGTGCCACGTCGTCCGCGGCGAGATGCCCGGCCGGGCGCGGGAACCCCGGCGGCGCGACGCGCGTGTAGAGCACCGACGTCTCCGGTCCCGCCATCTCGGCCTTGTAGTAGAGGTCGTCTGGGGTGCGGACCGACACGACGAGCCTGACCAGCTCGGACGTGCCCTTGGCGCGAGCCAGCCTGAGCATCGCCATGAGCGGCACGACCCCCGAGCCCCCGCCCAGCAGGAGCGCGGGGGTGTCGCCTTCCCACACGAACCAACGGCCGATGGGTCCGCGCACTTCGAGCTCGTCGCCCTCGACCACGATGTCGTGCAGGAACGAGGAGATCTCACCGTCCTCCAGCCGCTCGACCGTCAGCTCGATCTCGCCGGATTCATCGGGCGGCGACGCGACGGAGTACGAGCGCGACGCCTGGTAGCCATCGGGCGCGGTCAACCGCACCACGAAGTGCTGACCCGCCAGGCGCGGCGTCGGAGTCGTGAGCGCGAGCCGGAACGTCTTCGCGTTCGGGGTCTCGTCTCGGATCGCGACGACCTTCGCCTGCTGCCACCGGATCGGCCCCGCCCGCGCTCCGGTGGCAGCGACGTCGGGCTCAGTCACCCTGGTAGCGCTGCTCGAGCCACGGGTCGCCGCGGTCGTGGTAGCCGTTGCGCTCCCAGAAGCCGGCCTCGTCGTGGTCGAGCAGCGCCAGACCCGAGACCCACTTGGCGCTCTTCCAGAAGTACAGGTGGGGGACGAGCAACCGGGCCGGGCCGCCGTGCTCGCGCGGCAACGGCTCGCCCTCGGCCTCGAACGCGACCCACGCCTTGCCGCCGGTGACGTCTTCGAGCGGCAAGTTCGTCGTGTACCCGGTGTGGCAGCTCGCGAGGACGTACGAAGCGGTCGGGAGCGGCTTCGCCAGCTCGAGCAACGTGTCGATCGAGACGCCGGCCCACTCCATGCCGAGCTTCGACCAGGTCGTCACGCAGTGGATGTCGCCCGAGTACGTCGACGGTGGCAGCGCGTGGATCTCGTCCCAGGTCCAGGTCGTCGGGTTCTCGACGAGTCCCTCGATCGTGAACGACCACGCGGCAGTGTCGAGCTTCGGGGTCGCTTCCGCGGTGAGGACGGGCCAACGATTGCCGGTGTCGTACTGGCCGGGGGGCAGGCGCGTGTCGCGGTTCTTGCCTCGTCCCTTGAACCCTCGGGTGAATCCCACCATGTCGTGTGCGCTTTCTCTGCGGGTCGCTTACGTGAGAACAGGTCAGGTCACGAAGGAAAGGTGCTCGTGCACCGAACGGATCGCCGCGGAGCCTTCGCCGACCGCGGACGCGACGCGCTTGACCGAGCCGCTGCGCACGTCGCCGACCGCGAACAGGCCGGGCTGGCTCGTCTCGAACGGAAGGGGCGTGCGGTCGATCGACTCCCAGGCCTCGCCGAGGTCGTCGGCGGTGAGCGTTCGGTCCGTGCGCAGGAATCCGGCCTCGTCGGTCGCGACCTGGCCCTCGAGCCAGTCGCTGCCGGGGTCGGCGCCGATGAAGGAGAACAGCCCGACGGCCTCGATGTCGACGTTCCCGGTCGCGGTGGTCACCGTGATGCCCGTCAGCATGTGCTCGCCGTGCAGCTCGACGCACTCGCTCTCGGTCCGCACCGTGATGCCTGGATGGGCGAGGATCCGGTCGGCGAGGTAGCTCGACATCGACTTGCCGAGGTCGGTGCTCCGGATCAGCAGCGTGACCGGGCTCGCCTGGGAGAGGTAGATCGCGGCCTGGCCGGCCGAGTTCCCACCGCCGACGACCACCACCGGCCGGTTGCCGACCAGCCGGGCCTCGACCTCGGTCGCCGCGTAGTAGACGCCGGTGCCCTCGAAGTCCTCGAGCCTCGGGATCCGCAGCCGCCGGTAATGCGCGCCGGTTGCGACGACGACGGCGCGGCCGGCGAGCTCAGTCCCGTCGGAGAGGTACGCGACGAGGTGGCCGGCGCGCTCCTGGAGGCCGACGACCTCGCACGGGGTCGTGAGCCGCACGCCGAACTTCAGTGCCTGGGTCATGGCGAGGTTCGTGAGCTCGGTACCGGAGACACCCTGCGGGAACCCGAGGTAGTTCTCGATTCGCGAGCTCGTCCCCGCCTGCCCGCCCGGCGCGATCGACTCCACCGTGAGCGTGTTGAGCCCCTCGGACGTGCCGTAGACCGATGCCGCCAGTCCCGCAGGACCCGCGCCGATGACGACGAGATCGAAGCAGCGGTCCGGGATCGACTCGATCGTCATGCCGAGGTGCTGCGCCACAACGCCGGGTGTGGCGCGCCGGATGACCTCGCGACTCGTGATGACGACGGGCAGGTCCTCGACCGCCAGGCCGAACTCGTTGACGAGCCGGTCCACGTCGGGGTCGGTGTCGACGTCGAGCCACTGGTGGGGAAGTCGGTTGCGGGCGAGGAATTCGCGCATCGCCAAGGACTCGGACGAGTACCGCGACCCGATGACCCGCACGGAGCGCGCGGCGCCTTCGAGCAGCAGGTTCCGGCGGAGCACCAGCGTCGCGAGGATCGTGTCGCTCACACCGGGAACGGTGGCGATGATCCGGCGGAACGCCTCCGGGGTGATCTCGATGACCTCCCCGGCCTTCGCCACGCGCGCGGTGAGGTAGACGCGGGAGCCGGTGAGGAGGTTGAGCTCGCCGATGAAGCGTCCAGCCGTGTGCGTGACGATCACCTCGTCGACGCCGTCGACCGGCATGATGATGTCGACCGCGCCGGCCATGACGACGTAGAAGTTGTACGACTCGTCGCCCGCGGCGAACAGCTCGTCGCCGACCGCGACCTTGCGCCGGGTGCCGAACGACTCGAGCCAGCGCGAGCTGGTCGATCCGGAGGTCGCCGGCGTTCACGTCGGGGGCATCGGCCATGGGTCCCACGCTACGCGGATCCCGGGGCTCCGGTCTTCCTTCCCGGTGGCTCGTTACGGGCTGTTCACGCGGCGACGGCGGCGCACCTGGGCGAATGCCGCAACGAGCAGGAGCACCGCGAGCACCGCGACCACGATGCCGATCACGAGTGCGTGGCTGGAGGAGTGGCTCGGCCCGACGAGCTCGGGCAGCGTCGTCCCCGCGACGAAGGAGCCCGGGCCGGGCAGCGACGCGCTCGAGGCTCAGCTGGTTCGGCGGGAGCGCGGTCGAGTCGAGCCGGTCCCAGCTCGAGCCGGATCGGCGCGACCGGATGTGGAACAGGTTGTTCCCGACCTCCGGGACCCCCATCACCAGCGTCGCGTTGCCCGAAAGGTGGTTCACGTCCGCGCCGGTCTCGTAGCGCATGCGCAGCCGGTAGACGTTGCCGTTCGCCCGCATCCCGTCGGGCAGCCGGGGGAGGTCGCTCGCCGCCAGGGGAGTGATCCGCACCGTCACGGAGGCGGCGCCGGTGCGCTTCTCGATCGCGCCGCGGGCGAGGTTGATCACGAACTGACCGTCGGGCGTCGCGACCCCGGCCGCCTCGGAACCGTCGCGATGGAGCTTGATCGTCGCGACGGCCGGCTTCGGCGCCACGTTGCCCGACGAGAAGAACGACGGCGGATCGACCCACTGGTACGACGGTGGCGGCGTGAAGCCGTCGTAGAGCGGTCGCACGTGGTCGTCGCGGAGCCCGACGGTCGCCCCGAGCACGAGGAGGTAGGCGCCGACGACGATCGCTCCGAGGACCAGGCTCCGCCGGTGCACGGTCAGAGCGCGATCAGGAGGTTCGCGACGACGTGGGTGATGGCCGGCGCCGCCCACGAGCCCGTGACCGACCGCTGCCACGCCAGCAGGCCCCCGGCCGCCAGATCGAGCGGCACGACCCAGTACCCGTAGATCGAGACGTGGACCGCGGCGAACAGGATGGTGGAACCCACGATCGCGAACCCGGTGCCGGCCGGCGCGAGGAGCCCGAAGCACAGGCGCCGGAACCACGCCTCTTCGGCCACCGCGGCGAGGGTGTTCGTGAGGATGAGGAATGTGGTCGCGGTCGTGGGTGCGTGACCGCCGACGAGCCACCGCCCGGCGCCGAAGGCGATGACCCCGACCAGCACCGCCTGCACCGTCATCCAGCCGCGCGCGTGAACGGAGTGGGGCGGCCGGAGTCGGGAGTGGGAGCAACGCGCCCGTCACGAGCACCGCGACGAAGAGCATCGTGAGCACGACCACGGGGTAGGGGGTGGCCGCGACGAGCGCGGGACGCGCCGCGAGCAGCCCACATCCGAAGATGGCGACCGCGCCGACGAGCACGGTGTCCCGTGCCACCGCGGGAACTGCGGGTCGCGTGACCGACGTCGTCACTTCACCTCGAAGGTCACGGCCGCGACGACGCGGTTCGAGAAGGGGAGGTGGTCGGATGCGACGAACTCGGCCTGGATCGTGTGCTTGCCGGGCTTCAGGTTCGGGATCTTCTGCACCACGCCGTAGAACATCTGCGTGACCTGCCCGTCGACCGAGACGTGGATGTGGCCGCGGTCGGGTCGGACCTTGCCCCCGACCTGGTACGCCGGCGCGACCTTGGCGTGCTGCAGGCGCATGTCGAGGTCGACGTCGCTGCCGGTGACCACCGCGTTCGGCGCCGGAGTCAGGATCTGGAGCGTGGCCGAGGTCGCGGGCCGACCCGACGACGACCCGGAGCACGCCGCGCCGAGCGACGCGACCGCGAGGAGCAGGACCAGCGTCCGGATCCGGCCGGAACGGGCTTGGTTCCGAGGCATGGGATCGAATCATATGGTGGACTGGTGAACGAACGTTCGTTATGCTCGGCGACCGTGGGACGCAGGCCGGGGGGCACCACCGTCGAGACCAAGGAGCAGCTGCTGGCCGCGGCCGGACGCGTGATCGCGACCCGGGGCTACGAGGGCGCGCGGGTCTCCGAGATCGCCGCGGAAGCGGGTTTGAGCACCGGTGCGATCTACGCGCACTACGACAGCAAGGCCGATCTGCTCTGCGCCGCCATCAGCAGCCGGGGTCCGGATGCGGTCGCCGGCCTGATGGACGCGGCGGTCGTCGGGTCCGTCACCGGTACGCTGAAATTCCTCGGGGCCCGGCTCGTCTCGGGAATGCGCACCGGCCGGGCTCGCATCAGGGGGGACGTCTTGATCGAGTCACTCGCAGCGAGTCGCCGTGAGCCCAAGGTCGCGGCAGTGCTGCGCGAGAGCATCGCGCGCGCGCGAGCGCCGGTTGGCCGGTGTGATCCGTCGCGGCCAGGAGAGCGGCGAGATCTCGGCTCGCGTCTCGCCCGAGGCCGTGAGCCGGGTGTGCACACTGCTTGCGCTCGGCTCTGTCGTCACTCGAGCGGTTGATCTTCCCGCACCGCCCAGCGATGACTGGGAGCGCGTCATCGGCGGCCTCGTCAACCAGATGCAAGCAGTGGAGGCGACATGAACTGGCCCGGTTCGCGCGCCGACGAGATGGTCTCGACCGAGACCGATGCCAAGCGCCGCCGCCGGTGGCCCTTTGCGGTGCTCGGCGCGGTGGTGCTCGTCGCGGCCGGTGCCGGTCTGTACGTGTGGAGCCAGGTCCGCGACCTCACGTCGTCGAAGTACAACGTCATCAACTACTCGGTCCCCAGCTCACCGCACCTCGTGGCCGGCCAGGGTGAGACCGTCTACCGCATCGATCCGACGCACTCGTCGCTGACCTACGGCGTCGAAGAGAAGTTCTTCGGTCAGGACGGACACCACGCCGAGGGCTCGACGAGCGGCATCTCGGGCGACATCGCAGTGAACGCGACGAATCCCGCGGCGAGCCGCGTCGGCCAGATCGTCGTGAACGTCGAGCAGCTGCATTCGGACAACAACCTGCGCGACGCGAAGATCCGTGAAGACAACCTCGACTCGCACGACTACCCGCTCGCGTACCTCACCGTCTCGAGGCTCGACGGCATGCCCACCACGCTCACGCCGGGCGAGCCGATCCACTTCAAGCTCGAGAGCCAGCTCACGGTCAAGCAGACGCCCGCACCGGTGAGCTGGGACGTCACCGCGACGGTCAACGACGGCAAGCTCACTCGCGACCGCGACGACCAAGGTGAAGATGTCGACGTTCGGCATCGGGCCGATCAGCATCGCGGGTCTCGTCAGCACGTCGGACGACGTGACGCTCACGATGAAGCTCACCGCGCTCGACCCTTCGAAGACCTCCGTGCCCAACCAGATCGCCGCGCCGCCGGACGCACCGCGCCGCGGTGACAGCCCCTCGTTCAAGACCGTCGTCATGCCCGCCCTCCAGGCCAACTGCGCCTCGTGCCACAACACCGGCGCGGTGGGTGCGGCGCACTGGAGGCTCGACACTGCAGCGGACGCGCAGAGCGTCTCTGACGGGATCGGAACCGTCGTCGCCGCGAGGTACATGCCGCCGTGGCCCGCGTCGACGGTCGGCGTCCCGCTCAACCACTCGAAGCAGCTCGATCCCAAGACCCTCGCCGCGATCGTCAAGTGGTCCAAGGCCGGAGGCCCCCTCGACGTGCCCGCGTCGACACCGGTGAAGCCCACGAAGGGTCCGCAGGGCACCCCGCCCCGCCAGGACGTCGTGATGAAGATGCCGCAGGCGTACACGGGATCGCTCGCGAACCCGAACGACTACCGGTGCTTCGTCCTCGACCCGCACATCACCAAGCCCACGTACATGACCGGGTACAAGGTGACGCCGGGCAACCCGACGGAGATCCACCACGCGCAGATCTTCCACATCGACCAGTCCCAGGTCGAGGCGAGCACGAAGGTCTCGGGCGCGGACGGCAAGCCGGGATGGAGCTGCTACACCGGCCCCTCCCTGCCCGACCGCGGGCCGGACCGCACCGCGGTCCGCCCGAACACCCCGCAGCCGAGCGCAGCGCGTCGTCGCAACTTCGGCGGCGGCCAGCCGGGCCTCGTCGCCGGCTGGGTCCCGGGTCAGGACCCGGTCGTCTACCCCGAGCACTCGGGGATCCTGCTGCAGCCCGGCGACGCGCTCGTGTTCCAGATCCACTACCACTACGACGCCGCGCCGACGCCCGACCGTTCCACGGTCGCGCTCCAGCTCGAACCGGGCACGGCGAACGTCAAGAAGCTCGTGGTGGTCAACCCGATCGGCCCGGTCGAGATCCCGTGCATGCCCGGCGTGGTCGCAGCCCTCTGCGACCGCAACAACGCGCTGCAGGACAACGCCCGGCTCTACGGCCCGGCCGGATCCTTCATCGAGCCCGGGCTCCTCGGGCTCTGCGGCAAGACCGCAGGAGGAGCTGGCGGCCACGTTCAAGGACGGCGTCGCGACCTCGAGCTGCGACACGAAGGTACCGATGTCCGGCACGATCATCGGCGTCGCTCGGGCACATGCACACGCTCGGCAAGACGTTCCGGCTCACGCTCGACCCGGACTCGCCGAAGCCGACGGTGCTGCTCGACATCCCGGTGTGGAACTTCGACTGGCAGATGAACTACGGGCTCAAGACGCCGATCCACGTCGAAGCCGGCCAGACCGTGCGCATGGAGTGCAGCTGGGATCGTTCGCTCGATCCGAACCGCCCGCCGAAGTACATCGTGTTCGCCGAAGGCACCGAGGACGAGATGTGCTTCGGGACCTACGCGCTCATCCCGGACGACCAGTCCGCCGTGGGATAGCGACCCAGACCCACCGCTACGGGTCACGGGTCGACGATGGGTGAAGGGTCGCGTCGTCATGGGTCTGCTGTTCTACCCACGGGGTGGATCGGCGTACGTCGTGCGCTATCTGAGCCCGGCGCTGGCCCGCGCCGGGTGGTCGGTGGCGCTCGCGGTCGGCTCGCTCGGCGTCCTGGGGGACGACGACCCATGCCCCGACGTTCTTCGACGGGCTGGACGTCCACTTCCTCGACTCGACCGACGCGGTCGCGGGCGTTCGAAGCCGGTGGCGACGCGATCGCCGCGCCGCAACCGATGCACCCTTCCTACGAGGATCGCGCCGGGGTCCCGGACGTCGTGTTCGCGTCGGTGCCACCCGAGCTCGCGGAGCATCTCGCCACGGTGTGGGAAGGCCCCTTGCGCGCCGCGGGCGCCGA
Source organism: uncultured Acidimicrobiia bacterium (assembly GCA_963848485.1). Classification (GTDB taxonomy): domain Bacteria; phylum Actinomycetota; class Acidimicrobiia; order IMCC26256; family JAENVU01; genus Chersky-806. The sequence continues at coordinate 301,858 of CAWKDX010000003.1, read as the reverse complement.
TGATGCGACGGTGCTGCACCTCCATCACCTGACTCCGCAGCTCGACGCCGCGCACCGGCTGTGGCCGGACGTGCCGAAGGTCGTGCACCTCCACGGCACCGAGATGAAGATGATCGACTCGATCGAGTCACGCGCCACGCTCGCGGCCGTCCTCGGGGAGACGCTGGCAACGATGCCCGAGGCGGTCGGACGCGATCCTCGATTCGGACGCGGCGCGCGACCTCGACGCCGACCAGGCGGAGATGTTGCGCACGACGCGGTGGCCGGCGTGGCGCCACGGTGAGTTCTGGGCCGCGCACCTGAAGGAGCAGGCGCGCTTGGCCGACCACGTCATCGCCGTGTCGCCGCAGAACCGGGACGCGCGCGATCTCACTCTTCGGCATCGAGCCCGAACACGTCACCGCGCTGCCGAACGGCGTGGACATCGAACGGTTCCGCCCGCGGCCCCGGGTCCCCGGCGCGCGCCGGGCCGCGTTCCGGCGCTTCCTCGTCGACGATCCGCAGGGCTGGACCGAGACCGGGCCGCCGGGAACGCTCGCGTACACCGAGGCCGATCTCGACCGGCTGCTCGGGGCCGACGACGACGCCACCATCCTCCTGTTCGTCGGCCGCTTCCTCGGGTTCAAGCGGGTGCCCGCGCTGGTGCGCAGCGTTCGCTCGCGCCCGCGACGCGCTTCACCCGCCCGGGATCGCTCGTGCTCTGGGGCGGGCATCCGGGGGAGTGGGAGGGCGAGCATCCGGTGACGGTCGCCGAGGAGGTCGGGGTCGACGGCATCTACTTCGCGGGTTGGCGCGGCCACGACGACCTGCCCGAAGGCCTCGCCGCTTGCGACGCGCTCGTCGTCCCGTCGGTCGACGATCCGTACCCGCAGGTGCCGTTCGAGGCGATGGCGGTCGGCCTTGCCGTGCTCGCGTGCCGCAGCGGTGGCCTCATCTCCATGGTCAACCTTGATCCGGCGGTGCCGACCGGGTGGTTCGTCCCACCCGATGATGCCGACGCGCTGCGAGGATGCCATCGTGGGGGTCGTGAACGACCCCGCACGAGACCGCCGCCCGGGGCAAGAACGCCGCCGCGCACGCACGCGCCGAGCTGTCCTGGGACGGGCTGGTGCCGCGCTTCGAGGCGGTCTACGCCCTGGGCATCGAACGCCACCGCGAGCGGGAAGCCACACGACAAGGAGAGGCATGAGCACGAATCAGGTTGCGGAGACGGATGCCCGTCCACTGCGGTTCGCGATCATCGGCGCCGGGATGGCCGGCATCCTCAGTGGGATCAAGCTGGCGGAGGCCGGTCTCACCGACTTCACCATCTACGAGAAGAGCGACCGGTTCGGTGGGACCTGGAGGGAGAACACCTATCCCGGCCTCGCGTGTGACGTGCCGTCACACCTGTACTCCTACTCGTTCGCGCCCAACCCGGACTGGAGCCACCAGTTCTCGCCCGGCCCGGAGATCCACGCGTACTTCGAACGGGTCGCACGCGAGCACGGCCTCGAGGCGAAGACTCGCTTCGGCGAGGAGATCGTGAGCTGCGAGCTCGCCGACGGGTGTTGGAGGCTGGAGACTGCGAACGGGCATCAGGACGCGGTCGATGTCGTGATCGCGGCGACCGGAGTCCTCCACCACCCGAAGTACCCCGACATCGAGGGTCTCGACTCGTTCAGCGGCGCGTTGTTCCACAGCTCGCGTTGGGACCACGACGTCTCGCTCGACGGCAAACGGGTCGGGGTCATCGGCACCGGGTCGACCGCGGTGCAGATCGTCGGAGCGATCGTCGACCAGGTCGGGCACCTCGACCTGTTCCAACGCACCCCGCAATGGGTCCTGCCCCAGGAGAACCCGGCGTTCACGGATGAGGAGCAGGCGTCGTACCGGCAGGACCCGTCGAAGCTGATCGAGCTGCACGAGAGCCTGTCGCAGGCGTTCGGGATCTTCGCGAATGCCGTCGTCGACGCGGAGTCACAGGAGGCGCACTGGATCCAGTCGGCGTGTCTGGCCAACCTCGAGAACGGGGTCAAGGACCCGGACCTCCGCGAGCGGCTCCGCCCCGAGTACCGGGCCGCGTGCAAGCGCCTCATCATCTCCCCGAACTTCTACGAGGCGATGCAGGCACCCCAGACGGAGCTCGTCACCGAGGCGATCGAAGCGGTCGTCCCGGAAGGGGTGCGCACCAAGGACGGGGTGCTGCACGAGCTCGATGTCCTCGTGCTCGCCACCGGCTATCACGCCGACGCGTTCATGCGTCCGATGAACGTGATTGGCCGCGACGGCGTGGCGCTCAACGACGCGTGGGCCGAGCGGCCGAACGCGTACCTCTCGATCTCGATCCCCGGGTTCCCGAACTTCTTCATGCTGAACGGCCCGAACGGTCCGGTCGGCAACTTCTCGCTCATCGAGGTTGCCGAGCTGCAGTTCGGGTACATCATGTGCCTCATCGACCAGCTGCGATCCCGTGGGCACCGGGAGGTGAGCGCGACCCAGACCGCGATGGACGAGTTCGAGGCGGCCCGCGTCGAGGCGTCCAAGAAGACCGTGTGGGTCACCGGCTGCCAGAGCTGGTACCTCGACGATCGCGGCATCCCCGCGGTGTGGCCCTGGCCGTTCGATCGGTTCCGCGAGGAGATGGCCGCGCCCGATCCGAGCGCGTACGAGTACCGCTAGGGAGGCGATGACCACGAGCACCAAGCCCACGAAGGACCTCAGCGTCCCCGACCAGACCGGGAAGATCGCCGTCGTGACGGGCGGGAACAGTGGCATCGGGCTGGAGGCGGCGCGCCGGCTCGCGCGGGCGGGCGCGCGCGTCGTCCTCGCGGTCCGCAACCCGACGAAGGGTGAAGCCGCGGTCCGCGACATCCGGGCCGGCCACCCGAGGGGCGAGGTCTCCGCCGAGTCCGTCGATCTCTCGAGCCTGGCCTCGGTACGCCACTTCGCCGCCGTGATGGTGCAACGAGGTCAGCCCCTCGATCTGCTGATCAACAACGCGGGAATCATGGCCGTGCCCAAGCGCGACGAGACGGAGGACGGATTCGAGCTGCAGATCGGCACGAACTACCTCGGGCACTTCGCGCTCACCGGGCTCTTGCTCCCGTCGCTCCGTCGCGCGGACGCGCCGCGCGTCGTCACGATCAGCAGCACCGCGGCGCGCTTCGGCAGGATCAACCTCGCCGACTTGCAGAGTGAGCGCCATTACGGGCCGTGGCGTGCGTACGGCCAGTCGAAGCTCGCGGACCTCATGTTCGCGTTCGAGCTCCAACGGCGAAGCGTGGCCCATGGGTGGGGTCTCATGAGCAACGCGGCGCACCCGGGTTCGACGCACACGAACCTGCAGAGCACGGGGCCGAACCACGGAACGAAGAAGGAGGGGAACGGGATGATCGGGATCCTCATGCGGTTCCCCGGGGTGTCCCAGGACGCGGCCGCCGGCGCGCTGCCCACCCTCTACGCGGCGACGAGCCCCGACGCGGTCGGCTCCGGCTACTACGGACCGAACGGGTTCCAGGAGCTGAACGGGCTTCCCGCACCCGCGAGCGTGCCCCGCCGGGCTCTCGACCGGGCGACCGCGGCCGAGCTCTGGGCCCGGGCCGAGGTGCTCACGGGGGTCGCGTACCCGGAGGGTTGAACGCACGAAGTCCCTGGTCGGAGGCTTTCAAAGGTCATCTCACGTTTCGCGGTGAACCCGTCGAGCTGCGCGGCCAGCTCCACCGCGTCAGTCTGACCGACCCGACTCCCGGGCACTCACGTGGGGCGGGCGGGTTCGAGGGCGGTGATGTAGTCGGCGAGCGATGCGGCGAGCTCGATCGCGAGCTCGGGATCGCCGAGGTCGGGGTCGGCCCACGTCTCGGACACCCGGCGCCAGGACTTGGCGCGCCCGAGGAACGGACCGACGACCGCGGCGTCACCCACCGTGGGGCGCCACTCCGATTCGCGCTGCCAGCAGGTGCTCGATGACCTTCGTGTTGTCGCTGGCCTGCGAGTGCTCCGCGTGGAACCCGATCTCGACCGCCAGCACGCTTCGCTTCCTTGACCGCGTCCGCGCCGATCACCTGTGCCTCGTAGTGCTCGCGGGGTGGGTCGGCGGGCCCGAACCACACCTTGATCCCGTAGCGACGGACCCGGAGCCGGAGCTCACCGAGGTCGGGGGGCAACATCCCGCGCAGCGCGTCGCCGACCTCCTCGAAGAGCTGGGATTCCATCCGCCCAGCATGTCGCGTCGAGCCCGACCGTGTGGGGTAGACAGAAGCCGCCCCACTGCTGCGGAAAGAGGCCCGCCATGGAGATCGAAGCGCGCGAAGGCGTCCGGATACTGCACCTCGGCGACGGGCTCAACGCGTTCGACGCGGCGTTCGTGGACGGGCTCCATGGCGCGCTCGACACGATCGAAGCCGACCCGGGCGCCACCGCCTTCATCACGACGGCGACGGGGAAGCACTACTCGAACGGCTTCGACCTCGGGTTCCTCGGTGGCCTGGACCTCGAGGCGCTCAAGGCGTTCATGGACCGGACGAGTCGCGCGCTCGCGCGCATCCTCGTCTTCCCCATCCCGACGGTCGCGGTGATGAACGGGCACGCGTTCGGCATCGGCGCGCTGCTCGCCCTCGCACACGACCAGCGGGTGCAGAACGTGGACCGGGGATGGTTCTGCCTGCCCGAGGTCGATCTGCAGATGCGGTTCAACCCGTTCCAGCTCGGGCTCGTCGTCGGCAAGCTCTCCCGGCCGACCGCGCAGGAAGCGGTGCTGAGCGGTCGGCGTTACGACGGGACCTCGTCGCTCGCGGCCGGAATCGTGGACGGGGTCGGTGCGCCCGGCGAGCTCGTCGGGATCGGGACCGAGCTCGCGGCACCTCGGGTCGGCAAGGACCGCGCGATCGTGCAGACGCTCAAGGGCGATCTCTACGCGGCGATGTTGGCGAAGCTCGATGCGGGGTCGGTCCCGGGCGTCTGATCGGTGGGCTCGGTCAGCTCGCACCGGCGCGCCGCGCGCGGGCTCCGGCGCGGAGGAGCAGCGCACCGATGAACACGATCGGCGCACCGATCACCGCCCAGACGATCTCGCCGCTCATGAACGAGCCGCCGATCACCCCGATGCCCTGCCCGACCCACACCGCGCCGACCAGCACGAGCACGACTCCGACCATCAAGCGCAGCAAGGCGACGACCTCCACCGGCGACTCTACGGGGACCCGCGCCCGGGGATCGAGCCGCTACCGTCGCCGCCATGACCGTGACGCTGTGCGTGCTCCTGACCGCGGTCCCCGGGAAGGAGCCGATGCTGGTCGAGTACGAGGACCGGGTGCTCGAGCGCTTCACCGTGCACGGCGCCCGGTGCTGCAGCGGGTGCGCGCCCAGGACCCGACCGACGGCGCCGTACGAGGTGCAGGTCATCGAGTTCCCGTCCGAGGCCGCGCTCGAGGCGTACCTGCGCGACCCGGTGCGAGAAGCGTTGGCCGCCCAGCGGGAGCAGGCGATCGCGAGCACGCAGGTGCTGCGGGTCGAGGTGGTCTGACGACGGGGCTGCGACTTCGGTCACAGTCGGGCCATCTCCGGGAACCGGCCTGTAGATGACCGCTTCGGTCGCCTACCGTCGTCTCCAGATCCGGAAGGCCGCGGAAGGAGAGCCGCGGGTGACCGATGAGTTCTCGGATGCCCGATCGTCTCAACCTGCGACGCGCCGCACGCCAGATGACCGAGGAGATCGCAATGCTCGCCCGACTCGCACGCACCTGCTACCGCCACCGGCGCATCGTGCTCGTGCTCTGGGTCGTGGGCTTCGTGCTCGCGATCGTCGGAGGTCCCGCGCTCAAGGGTGAGTCGGCGACGTCGGGGCGGCTGCCCAACACCGACTCGCAAGCCGCGTACGACACGTTGAAGGCGGACTTCCCGCAGCGCCACGGCGACGAGGCGCAGATCGTCTTCGCCGACGTCACGAAGGACCGTCCCGCGGTCGACGCGTACCTTGCGCAAGGTCAGCGCAGGTGAAGGGCGTGATCGCGGTCGAGCCGATCCAGGTCTCGCGCGGCGGCAAGGTCGCGATCGTGCCGATCACCACGGCGTCCGGCTCGGGCACGCACCCGAAGGAGACGGCCGACGCGGTGAAGGCCCTCGCCGCCCCGCTGGCCAAGGACGGTGTGCAGGTCGAGTTCGCCGGCAACTGGTTCAGCGAAGCCGCGATGCCCGCGAGTGAGGTCGATCGGCATCATCGCCGCGATCATCGTGCTGCTCATCGCGTTCGGTTCGGTGATCGCGATGGGTCTGCCGATCCTGACCGCGATCATCGGGATCGTCATCTCGCTCGCCGGTGTCGGCATCCTCGCCAACTTCCTCACGACGCCGGACTTCGCGCCGCAGGTCGCCGCGATGATCGGCATCGGCGTCGGGATCGACTACGCGCTGTTCATCGTCACCCGCTACCGCGAGGCCCTGCACCGGACGAGCAACCCCGAAGCGGCGGTGCTCGAGGCGATGACCACGTCGGGTCGCGCGGTCGTGTTCGCCGGCTTCACCGTCATGGTCTCGCTGCTCGGCATGCTCCTCATGGGCCTCAACTTCCTCCACGGCCTCGCCGTCGGGACGTCGCTCGCGGTCGTCATCGCGGTCGCCGCCGCGATCACGCTGCTGCCCGGCGCTGCTCGGCTTCGTCGGCTTCACGATCGACAAGCTCAAGGTCGGCCGGCGCAAGGAGCGCACCGGCGAGGGGATGTGGCACCGCTGGGCCCGCACGGTCCAGCGCCATCCCGGCATCATCGCCACGATCGGCTTCGCCGTGCTCATCGCCATCGCCCTGCCGATGTTCTCGCTCCGGCTCGGGCAGCGCCGACGCGAGCAACGACGCGGCGGGCACCACCACCCACAAGGCCTACGACCTCATCGCCAACGGCTTCGGCCCGGGCGCGAACGGACCGATCCTCGTCGTGGCCGACACCTCGAAGCCCGGCGCCGCGGCCGACCTGCCGAAGCTGGTCGAGGCGCTGCGCGCGACGCCCGGGCGTCGCGTCGGTGAGCGACCCGCGCCCGAACCCGGCCGGGACCGCGGCGATCGCGACGCTGATCGCGAAGACCGGTCCGCAGGACGTCGCGACCTCGGAGCTGATCCACCACCTCCGCGACGACGTCGTCCCCGCGGCGACGAAGGGCACCGCGCTGGTCGTGAACCTCGGCGGCCAGACCGCGAGCGCGATCGACTTCTCCGACGTCATCGGCGATCGCCTGCCGATCTTCATCGGTGCGGTGCTCGTGCTGAGCTTCCTGCTCCTGCTGCTGGTGTTCCGCTCGGTGCTCGTGCCGCTCAAGGCCGTGCTGATGAACCTGCTCTCGATCGCGCGCTGCGTACGGCGTGATCGTGGCGACGTTCCAATGGGGCTGGGGCGGCAGCATCCTCGGGGTCAGCGCCGGGCCGATCGAGGCGTGGGTGCCGATGATGCTCTTCGCGATCGTCTTCGGTCTCTCGATGGACTACGAGGTGTTCCTCATCAGCGGCGATCCGCGAGCACTACGAGCGGAGTGGTGACAACGCGTCAGGCGGTCGCCGACGGGCTCGAGTCCACCGCCCGGGTGATCACCGCGGCCGCGCTCATCATGGTGTTCGTGTTCGGCAGCTTCGTGGTGTCGGACGTCCGGGCGCTGAAGCTGATCGGGCTCGGGCTCGCGGTCGCCGTCGCGATCGACGCCAGCATCGTGCGGGTGATCCTCGTGCCCGCGACGATGGAGCTGCTCGGCAAGGCGAACTGGTGGCTGCCGCGCTGGCTCGACAAGCTCCTGCCCGCGCATCAACGTCGAGGGCGACACGTCGCTCGCCGAGGATCGAGCCGCCGGTGCGCGAGCCCGTCGCCACCGGCGTCTGACCCCGACAGCCCCGAGTCGGCCGGCGGGTCAGGCGTCGGCGAGCTCGGGCGGGAAGCCGCCGGTGGCGATCGGTCCCCAGCGGTCGATCTCGATGCGGATGATGCACTTGCCCTGGCGGACCATCGCGTCGCGGTACTCGTCCCAGTCCGAGTGCTCGCCGGAGATGCCGCGGAAGTAGTCGACGAGCGGCTCGAGCGCCTCGGGGAGGTCGAGCACCTCGGCCCGGCCGTCGACCTGGACGTACTCGTCGCTCCAGTCGTCGGACTGCACGCAGATCGAGACCCGGTCGTCGCGTCGGGCGTTGTGCACCTTGGCCCGCTGCGGGTACGTGGCGACGACGATCCGGTCCTCCGGGTCGAGGCCGCACGTGACCGGCGAGATCTGGGGCCGGCCGTCGGCGTCGGAACGTGACGAGCATGCCGGGTGGCGGGTGCGGAGGAACTCGACCAGCTGCTCGCGCGTCGACGCGCTCGGCCTTGGCGATGGGTCGGGCCATGTCAGCGCACCAACCTGAAGAAGGAACGGACCTCGTCGACGAACGCTTCGGGTTGCTCGAACGCGGCGAAGTGGCCGCCGCGTCGAGCTCGTTCCATTGGCGGATGTCGGAGAAGCGGAGCTCGGCCCAGCGCCGCGACGCGCGGATGATCTCCTTGGGCAGGATCGCGACGCCGACCGGGACGTCGACCTTGCCGAGCTTCGTCGTGAAGTCGTTGAAGCTCTCCCAGTAGAGCCGGCCCGACGACGCGCCCGTGCCCGGGAGCCAGTAGAGCATCACGTTGTCGAGCAGCTCGTCGCGGCTGAGGATGTTCTCGGGGTGGCCGTCGCAGTCGGTCCACGCCCAGAACTTCTCGACGATCCACGCGGCCTGCCGCGGCGGGTGAGTCGACGAGGCCGTAGCCGAGGGTCTGGGGGCGGGTCGACTGCTGGGTCGAGTAGCCGGACTCCCACCGCTGGTAGTGCGCGAGCGACTCCACCGCGGCCTGCTCCGCTCGGCGTCATCTCGCTCATCGACGCGTCGGGAAACGCGATGACCATGTTGAGGTGGATGCCGACGACGTGGTCGGCATCCTGCTGGCCGATGCTCGTCGTCACGCTCGCGCCCCAGTCGCCGCCCTGCGCGCCGTAGCGGTCGTAGCCGAGCCGCGCCATGAGCGTCGCCCACGCCTCGGCGATCCGCGGGGTCGTCCAGCCCGGTGCCGTCGGGCGGTCGCTGAAGCCGTAGCCCGGGCAGCGACGGGCAGACGACGTGGAACGCGTCGGCCGCGTCACCGCCGTGCGCGACCGGATCGGTGAGCGGGCCGATGACCTTGTGGAACTCGACGATCGAGCCCGGCCATCCGTGCGTGATGACGAGCGGCAGCGCGTCCGGCTCGGGCGAGCGCACGTGGAGGAAGTGGATGCCGAGCCCGTCGAGCTCGGTGCGGTACTGCGGGAACGCGTTCAGTCGCGCCTCGGACGCCGCGCCAGTCGTACGTCGTCGCCCAGTAGTCGCAGAGCTCCTGGACGTACGCGAGCGGGATGCCCTGCGACCAGTCGTCGACCGTCTCCGCCTCGGGCCACCGGGTGCGGGCCAGGCGTTCCCGCAGGTCGACGAGCTCCGCGTCCGGGATGTCGATGCGGAACGGCCGGATCTCGTCGGACACGCCTCGGGAACCTACAGCAGCGAGGTCGAAGGCTCGGAGCGCCGGTTCAGGAGGAGGTCGGGACCGGCGCCGGCTCCCGGGCGAGGATCTCGGTCACCGCGATCGCGACGAGGGCGAGCACGGCGACGACGAGCACCGTCACCGGCTTCGGGTGGTTCCAGAGCACCAGCACGAGGGCGGCGATCACGAGCACCGCGATGCGGATCCCCTTGCGTGCGCGTGCCACCGAACCCGCGAAGCCCTCGGTTGCGAGCTGCCGGCCCTCGCCACCGCGGGCCATCGTCCGCAGGCGGGTGGCGCTGGAGCGACGGCCCCGAGAGCCAGGCCCCGATCGCGACGAGGAGGCCGAGCGCCACGCCGGTGCGGGCCGAGAGCCGCAGGAAGCTGAGGATCTGGTCGTACGCGGCCGCGGCGGCCGCGCTGGTCAGCTGCGGGGTCGTGACCGCGTCCAGGTAGAGGGCTCTGCCGACGTTGAACGCGACGAGGATCACCACCATCCCGATCGCGAGACCGATGCCCGACCACATGACGGTCTTGCGCCGCTTGCGTGACAGCGCGATCGCCGCGGCGAAGAGCAGCAGCGTGAAGATCGGCAGCACGATCGAGAGCTTCTGGAGCAGGTCGACGCCGGACTGTGCCGACTTCAGGTCGTTGGACTGGAAGAGCACGAACCGCGGGCTGACCCGCGTCGCCGTTCGCGCCCGAGAAGACGCTGATGCCCAGGCCTTCGAGCCGCTTCCGCACCCGGTCGACGACGGGGCCGAGGTTGACCGCGACCTCACCGTTGCGGGTGGTCACCGTGTGGCCGCTGTTCCCGGTGAGCACGTCGACGACCTGACCGTGGGCGCGGCGGTTCGCCCGCTCCCACAGCGCCGCGAATTGATCGGAGCTGAGCGACCTTGACCGCGAGCTCGTGCACGACGTTCTTCAGCGAGCCGGCGACCGCCGGCGCGATGAAGTCGGCCCGCGACGGGAGGGCGTCCTTGATCTGGGCCTCGATGTTCTTCTGGGACCCGAGCGAGTTGGCGATGTCCGTGGCCACAGCGTCGATGATCGCCGGGTTCTTCGCCAGCGGCGCGACGGTGGAGACGTACTGGTCCTCGTTGAGCAGGGTGTTCTTGGTCCACACCGCGAGGACGGACAGCGGTGCGAGCACGCAGGCGGCGATGAGCAGGAGGGCGACGACGATGCGCCGACCGCGTCCGAGGGCTTCTTCGTGTCACTCTCGGAATCGGCCGCCATCTCGTGCCCTCCTGCTCATCGCGCGGATCGGTCGTGGTTCCCGGTTCCGGACCTAACCGATCGCCTTCGCCTTGAGCTTCTGGAACTCCGCCTCGTCGATGACGCCGCGGGCCTTCAGGTCCGCGATGCGAGCGAGCTCGTCGGCGGGGCTGGCTGCCGTGCCGGTCGCGGCCTGGATGTACGCACGGTTGGCGGCGTCCTGCGCCTCGACTGCCTCGACCGCGTGCTCGTGCATCTTGTGGCCACGCGCGATCAGGTACACGAAGACCCCGAGGTACGGGATGAGGATGACGAAGATGACCCAGATGGCCTTCGCGAAGCCGCCGAGGTCGTGGCTGCGGAAGATGTCGGCGAACACCGTGATCAACAGCCAGATCCAGATGAAGAACATGAAGAACCAGAGCATCGACCAGAAGATCTGGCCGGTTCCGAACTCGTTTGCGAACACGTGCACTCCCTTGTCGATTCCTGTGGTTGCTGAGGTCAGTATCGGCCGCCCGGAGGCGCGGGCGCATCATCCCCACCGGGTGATCTTGCGGTCTGCCCCGGGACGGCCGTTTTGGTGCCGTCTAGCCCGGTGTGATGCGCCGGATCTCGAGCATCGTCGCGTGCCGGCTGCCCCGCCGGAGCCCGAGACGGTAGACCACGACGATGACTGCCGCCGCGCCGGCGAGCCACGGCCCGAACCGCCGCCCGTGCTCGACCTCCTCGTCGAGCTCACCGGTTGCCTCGCGCAGCTTGGCCTCGATGTCGGCCTTGGTGATCCTGCCCTTGGGCTCGGGCGCGCGCTCGGCGTGTCTCGGCATGGGGTGATTCTGACAGAGGCGCGAGACTCGCGCCGTGGAAGCCGACTCCTGTTGTGGACCCGGTCGCGATCCCGCCGCGACCCAACCCTGCACCGAACCACCTGCGGCCCGGCGCGCCACCCCGGCGACGGACTCGATGGTCCAGCTCGACGGCGGAACGTTCCTCATGGGCACCGATGACGCGGCCGGGTACCCGGCCGACGGTGAGGGCCCGGTGCACGAGGTGAACCTCACCCGCTTCAAGATCGACACGTTCGCGGTGACGAACGAGCGCTTCGCGCGAGTTCATCGCGCAGACGGGCTACGTCACTGCTGCGCAGACCTTCGAGTGGTCGTTCGTGTTCGCCGGTCTGTTGCCCGACGACTTCGAAGACACCGCGGCGTGGCCACGGCGCCATGGTGGCGTCAGGTGTTCGGCGCGGACTGGGCTCACCCCGAAGGTCCGCACTCCGATCTCGACGGCCGCGCCGACCACCCCGTCGTCCACGTGTCCTGGGACGACGCGCAGGCGTACTGCGCGTGGGCGCGAACCCGGCTGCCGACCGAAGCGGAGTGGGAGTACGCGGCGCGCGGCGGCCTCGAGCAGGCAGCGGTTCCCGTGGGGCGCGGAGCTGGAACCCGGCGGCAACCATCGGATGAACGTCTGGCAGGGGAGCTTCCCGGCGGAGAACACGCAGGCGGACGGTTGGTACGGCACCGCGCCGGTCGGCGCGTACCCGCCCAACGGCTACGGGCTCTACAACGCCGACGGGCAACGTGTGGGAGTGGTGCTCGGACTGGTTCGCGCCCGAGTACTACGCGTCGAGCCCGCTCGCCGACCCGCCGGGCGCACCCTCGGGAACGCACCGGGTGATGCGCGGCGGCTCGTACCTTTGCCACGACTCGTACTGCAACCGTTACCGGGTCGCGGCCCGGAGCGGCAACACGCCGGACGCGTCGACGGGCAACCTCGGGTTCCGGTGCGTCGGCGACGTTCAGGCGGGCGAGTAGCCGTACGGGCAGTGGCGGCAGCCGCTCTCGCAGCAGGTGCCGTTCGCGGCAGCGAAGCCTCGGTGAAGACGAAGAAGCCCGTCGTCGGGTCGAGGTAGCCGGGCTCGCCCGCGGCGACCGCGGCGTCGTGAGCTCGGACGATGGCCGCGTCGAACGACCGGGCATCGTTCATCGCGCGATGAAGTCCAGCTCCATGCGCGGCGGCGCGCAGGCCGTAGACGAACGGGTTCGGCATCTCCTCGATCGAGTTCGGCTCGAGGCGGAGCTCGCGGACCCGGCGCGCCAGCTGCTCGATGAAGAGGCGGATCTCCAGCCGGGCGAGCGACGCGCCCAGGCAGAAGTGCGTGCCGAAGCCGAAGGCCAAGTGACGATTCGGGTAGCGGAGGAGGTCGAGTGCCTCCGGGTTCTCGAAGTGGGCGGGGTCGCGGTTGGCGGACCCGTACATCAGCACGAGCTGGTCGCCCGCGCGTACCGTCTTGCCCCCGAGCTCGACGTCCTCGGTGGCCACTCGGCACATGTTGTGGATCGGCGTCACGAACCGGATGAGCTCCTCGGTCGCGACCTCGAGGTCGATGCCACCCCTGAGCAGCTCCCACTGGTCCGGGAACCGGGTGAAGTTGATCAGCGACCGCGCGATGACCGTCCGGGTGGTCTCGGCTCCTCCATCGAGGAGGAGGAGCGAGTCGGCGATCGTCTCGTCGACGCTCATCGGGCAGCCGTCGATCTCGGCCCGGGTCCAGATCGTCATCACGTCCTTGGCCGGGCAGCGCAGCTTCTCGGCGTGAAGATCGGACGACGCCTGCGCGAACTCCATCGCGGCGATCATGCCGTCCTCGGCGAAGTAGCGGGGACCACCGCCGAGCGCGATGGTGCGCTCGGACCAGCTCTGCAGCTCCGGCCACGCCTCCGGGTCGAAGCCGAGGAGCTTGCCGATCATCATCGCGGGCAAAGGCGCGGCAAGGTCACCGATGATCTCGGCCTTCCCACCGTTCGCCTCGACGCGGTCGAAGAGGCGCGTGATGGTGGCGCGCACCTCGTCCTCCCAGGCACCGACCGCCGCGGGGTGAAGCTGCGGGCGACCAGGTTGCGCCGGGCGCGGTGCTCGGGATCGTCGAGACCGATGAGCGACGGGTCCGCCGGGATGTTCGGTCGGTAGCCGCCCTTGTTCTGATCCGAGTTGACGAAGAGCTCGGCGTGCTTCTCGATGAACTCGATGTCGTCGTAGCGCATCACGCCCCAGAGCTCGTTCGTGGCGTCCCAGTAGACCGGCTCGTTCTCGCGCAGCCAGGCGTACGTCGTGTACGGGTCCTTCGTGTAGAGGTCCCCGCCGAGGAGGTCAACGTCCATGTCCGGATCGTAGGGCGCGGTCCCGGCGGTCGGCGTGCGAGGTCTGCGTGGAGAACCGGTCCCCCCCGGGTTCAAGACGGGCCGAATCGCGCCGATAGATCAGCGGTGATCGTCGACGAGGCCTCGGCCCGCTTCGCCGGGCGCCTCTCGGCACTCCTGTACCTGCTCTCGGGCGCGATGTCGCTGCTGGCGGTGGCGCTGTTGCCCATCCCGCCGGATGGCAACGGCCACGTGCTGCTCGGCCTGGCGATCGTCACCCTGGTCATCGGCGGGGTCATCGCCGTGCTGCCGTGGCGCCGGTGGCCGGCGTGGACGACGCTGCTCCTGCTCGCGCCGACGTTCGTGCTCATCGCGCTGAACAACAGCTTCGAGGGCACGGACGGTTGGCGGTACGCCGCCGTTCTTCTTCATCACGTTTGCGTGGATCGGGCTGACCCAACGGCGCTGGACGTCGGTCGCCGTGTTCCCGCTCGCCGCCGCCGCGTATCTCGTTCCGCTTCGGGTGGCGGGGAGCTGGAACGCGCTGACCCTGAGCTCGGCGCTCTACGTGCTGCCCGCCTGCGTTCTGCTCGGCGAGGCCGTCGCGTGGGTCTCGGACGAGCTGCGGCGGGCCCGGGCGTCGGATCGCGACCACGCGCGCAGCCGCCGCACGCTCTTCTCGGAGAACCCCCAGCCGATGTGGGTGTACGACGTCGAGAGCCTGCGCTTTCTGGAGGTCAACGACGCGGCAGTCGGTCACTACGGCTATTCGCGCGACGAGTTCCTGGAGATGCGGATCACGGACATCCACGCGCCGGAGGAAGTGCCGGACCTGCTCGCCGAGGTCGCGGGGCCGACCGCAACCCTGCAACCCACGACGACGCGTCGCCACCGGACCAAGGAGGGCGGGTTCATCGACGTCCAGGCGACGTCACACGAGATCGACTTCGAGGGGGCCGACGCCGCGCTCGTCGCGATCCAGGACGTGACCGAGCGGCACCGGCTCGAGGGTCAGCTTCGGTACCGCGCCTTCCACGACGCGCTGACGCAGCTCGCGAACCGCTCGCTGTTCGCCGACCGCGTCGAGCATGCCATCGCCCGCCAGGTGCGCTCGGAGAGCTCCGTCGCCGTCATCGTGCTGGATCTCGACGGCTTCAAGACGATCAACGACAGCCTCGGTCACACCGCCGGTGACAAGCTCCTCGTCGCAGCCGCGCAACGGCTGCAGAACCAGCTGCGACCCGGTGACACGGCCGCGCGCCTGGGCGGTGACGAGTTCGCGATCCTGCTCGAGGACGTCGTCGAGCTCGACGAGGTTGCCGCGCTCGCGGAGCGACTGCTCGAGGTGTTCGGCGAGCCCTACGCGGTCGCGGGCAAGCAGCTCTTCGTCACCGCGAGCATCGGGGTCACGATGAACCGACCCGGAGAAGGTGCCGAGGAGCTCGTTCGCAACGCGGACATGGCGATGTACGAGGCGAAGACCGAGGGGAAGGCGTGCTTCCGGATCTACGAACCGGAGATGCACGAGGCTGCGCTGGCGCGACTCGACCTCGAAGCCGAGCTCCGCAACGCGCTCGGGGCCGGTGAGTTCGTCGTCCACTACCAGCCGACGGTCCGGCTCGACACCGGGGCGATCTCCGGGTTCGAGGCGCTCGTACGGTGGGATCACCCCGAACGCGGGCTGCTGGCGCCGGTGGAGTTCATCCCGATCGCCGAGGAGACCGGCGTGATCGTGGATCTCGGCCGCTGGGTCCTGGCCCAGGCGTGCACGCAGGCCAAGGCTTGGCAGCAGCACTTCGGTGCCGCGCATCTCGGCATCGCGGTCAACCTCTCACCGCGCCAGTTCCTCGACGCGCGCCTCATCGACGATGTTGCCGCGGTCCTCGTCGGCACCGGTCTCGAAGCGTCCGCGCTGACGCTCGAGATCACCGAGGGCATCCTGCTCGACGACCGCGAGAGGGCGGTCGCGTCTCTTTACCGGCTCAAAGCGCTGGGCGTGCGCGTCGCGCTCGACGACTTTGGCACCGGGTACTCGTCGCTCGGCCGGTTGCGTCAGCTCCCGATCGACATCCTCAAGATCGACAAGGCCTTCGTCGACGGCGTCGCGAGCGACCACGAGTCGACTGGCCTCGTCGAGGCGATCCTCCGCATGGCCGACACGTTGGCGCTCGACACGATCGCGGAAGGAGTCGAGCGGCGCGATCAGGCCGACCAGCTCCAGCGGCTCGGATCGCAGCTCGTGCAGGGCTACCTGTTCTCGCGTCCGTTGCCGGCGGGCGAGATCCCGGAGCTCCTACGCGGACGTGGGCACGCGTCCGACGTCGTGCGTCGATAGCCCGTCGACGAGGTAGTCGAACCCGGCCTTGACGAGCGTGGGGAGGTCACCGCCGACTTCCAGCCACTGGTGGAGCGCGGCGTGCAGGCACGCCATCGACGCGCCGGCCACGAGCCGGAGCTGCAGGTCCGGCGTGGTTCCGCCGGTCTGGGCGTCGCGCTCGAGGAGCGCGGTGGTGACCGCCTGCTCCCAGTTCTGCTGTCGTTCGAACTTGTGCGACCGCAGGCTCGAGCTGCCGTCGAAGATCGTGGAGCGCAGCTTGAGGCGCTCGCGGTCCTGTGCGTACTCGTCCGTCGTCAAGAGGAACGCGGCCTGCACCGCGCGGATCGGGGGCTCGTCGAGCGGGCGCCGCGCGAGCTCCGCGAGGAGCGCCTCGAGCCGTTCGTCGCCGTCGGCGAACAGCACGTCCTCCTTGGCGCCGTAGTACCGGAAGAAGGTGCGCTGGGAGACGTCGCACGCCTCGGCGATCTCGTCGACGGTCGTGCCGTCGAAGCCCTTCTCGGCGAACAGCTCGAGCGCGGCGGTCTCGAGGGCGTGGCGGGTCTTCTCCTTCTTGCGCTCCCGCAGGCCGGCATGCTCCGGAGCCTCCGGGTCGTCTGGATGACCGACGTCTTTCACAGGCTGCAGTTTGGCAGAATCTAACGATTGGCGCAACCCGCCGAAAGTCAGTTACTGTCACTAGATGACCACGACTGCGGATTCCCGCGCCGCGACCACGACGGACGCCACCAACGGCCTCGGCCCGGATGCAACGGACGAGGAGCACGCCACCGACGCCAAGCGGTGGTGGACGCTCGCGGTCCTGTGCCTGAGCCTCCTCATCGTCTTCGTCGGCAACGCCAGCCTCAACGTCGCGATCCCGACGTTGTCGCGTGACCTGCACGCGACGACATCGCAGCTGCAGTGGGTCGTCGCCGCGTACTCACTGGTGTTCGCCGGGCTGCTGTTCTCGACCGGCGCGCTCGGCGACCGGTTCGGTCGCAAGGGTGCGTTGCAGCTCGGGCTCGTCGGCTTCCTCGTCGCGGCGGCACTCGCGTCCGAGTCCACGCAGATGTGGCAGCTCATCGCGTGCCGCGCGGCAATGGGCGCGTCGGCCGCGCTGATCATGCCGTCGACGCTCTCGATCCTCGTGAACGTCTTCCCGCCGCACGAGCGGACCAAGGCAATCGCGATCTGGGCCGCGACCACGGGCGCGGCCGGTGCGATCGGTCCCGTCGCGAGCGGGCTCCTCCTCGGTCACTTCTGGTATGGCTCGGTCTTCCTCGTCAACGTACCGATCATCGCCGTGGCGCTGATCGCGGGATGGTTCCTCGTGCCCCGCTCACGGGATCCGGAGCAGGGCAAGCTCGACCCGCTCGGCGCCGTGCTGTCGATCATCGGCATCTCGGCGCTGGTGTACGGACTCATCCAGGCTCCCGACAAGGGATGGGCGAGCGGTGGCACGCTGGGTGCCTTCGCGGTCGCGCTGATCGTGCTCGGGCTGTTCGTCGCCTGGGAGCTGCACGTCGACGAACCGATGCTGGACATGAGCTTCTTCAAGAACCCCGCCTTCAGCACCGGCACCGGCGGCATGATCCTCGTCTTCCTCTCGATGTACGGCGTGATGTTCCTCATCACCCAGTACTTCCAGCTCGTCCTCGACTACAGCCCCCTCTCCTCGGCCCTGCGCACGTTGCCGATGGCGCCGATCATGATCATCGTGGCGCCTCTGACGCCGAGGCTCTCGAAGCGATTCGGCTCGCACCGAGTCGTGGCCGGAGGGATGGTGCTCATCGCATTCGGGTTTCTGATGTTCCGCGCCGTCTCGGTGGACACGTCGTACTGGTATGTGCTGCTCGCGTTCCTTCCACTCGTCGGAGGCATCGCACTCACCATGTCGCCGATGACCGCGGCGATCATGGGCGCAGTGCCCGCCCGGCGCGCCGGGGCCGGATCAGCCATGAACGACGCCTCCCGTGAGCTCGGTGCGGCGCTCGGTGTCGCGGTGCTCGGCAGCGTCGCGGCGTCGCACTACGCGAGCGCGATGGGCAACGTCGTCAGCCGGATCCCCGTCGGGCAGCGGGGCGAAGCCGAGACCTCGCTCGCCGGCGCACTCGACGTCGCGGCGAGGCTCCCGGCCGCGGCCGGCCACACCCTCACGCTCGGAGCTCAGGACGCGTTCATCGGCGGGATCCAGCTCGCGGTCACTGCGGGTGCGATCCTCGCGATCGTGGCGGCGGTGATCGTGTACCGGTTCCTGCCGCACGTCACGACCCAGGACGGTGCCATGCACGGCGCGATCGAGTCCATGGAAGACGCGGCAGAGCTCGGCCTCGCCGGGACCCCGCCGATCTTCGCCGACGTTGAGGACCGGAAGTCCGACCTCGAGGCGCGCGCGGCCATGGAGCCGGAAACCAGCCCGGGGCGGTGACGGCGACGCCTACCGTCGAGGGAGTGGCGGCGCCGGTGTCGACGACGAAGGGTCTCGAGCCACCGGACCCGCGCCGGTGGTTCACGCTCGCGATCGTCGTGCTCGCGGTGCTCATCGTGGCCCTCGACACGACGGTGCTGAACGTCGCGATCCCCACGATCCTCCGGGACCTGGACACGACGTTGCCGAGCTTGCAGTGGGTCATCACCGGCTACTCGCTGACGTTCGCCAGCCTGCTGATCATCGGCGGCCGGCTCGCCGATCTCTACGGGGCGCGCCGGATGTTCGTCATCGGCGCCACGCTCTTCGGCGTGGGGTCGCTGCTCGCATCGCTCGCGCAGTCGGTCCCCGTCCTGATCCTCGGTGAAGCGCTCATCGAAGGGCTTGGTGCATCGCTGATGATGCCGGCGACGCTCAGCATCCTGTCGTCGACGTTCCGGGGCCACGAGCGGGCGACGGCCTTCGCGATCTGGGGTGCCACCGCGGGCGCGGCCGTCGCGCTCGGCCCGCTGCTCGGCGGCTTCCTCACCACGAGCTACTCGTGGCGCTGGTCCTTCAGGATCAACCTCATCGTGATCCCGGTGGCGATCATCGGCGCGATGCTCGTCATGCGGCGCAGCCCGACCGCGTCGGAGCGCGAGCGGATCGACGTCCCCGGCGCCCTGCTCGTCGCGCTGGGCATGTTCCTCCTGGTCTTCAGCCTCAGTGAGGGCACCCGGTACGGGTGGTGGAAGCCACTCGAGGACTTCGACGTGCGCGGCGATCGGTTCTGGCCCGTGAGCCGGGGCGTGTCGATCGTGCCGGTCGCGATCGTGCTCGCCCTCGTCGTGCTCGCCGCGTTCTACTTCGTCGAGCGACGAAAGGAGCGACGCAACGACGACCCGCTGTTCGAGTTCGGTCTGCTGCGCTACCTCAGCTTCCGGTATGGCCTGCTCACGACCATGGTGCTCGCGCTCGGCCAGCTGGGCTTCCTCTTCGTCCTGCCGGTCTTCCTTCAGGACGGCATCCACCTCTCGGCGGTGGACAACGGCCTGTGGCTCCTGCCGTCGGGCATCTCGATCATCATCGGGACCCAGATCGGCGCCCGGCTCACGCGCCGCATCTCGGTGACGTCCGTCGTCCAGGTCGGCCTGGTGCTCGAGGCCGTCGGCCTCGTCGCGATGGTTCTC
Organism: uncultured Acidimicrobiia bacterium; assembly: GCA_963848485.1. Classification (GTDB taxonomy): domain Bacteria; phylum Actinomycetota; class Acidimicrobiia; order IMCC26256; family JAENVU01; genus Chersky-806. The sequence continues at coordinate 282,098 of CAWKDX010000003.1, read as the reverse complement.
GCGATCTCGCCCCAGCTGACGTTCGTCTCGTTGCTGCCCGGCCTCGTGCTGTTCGGCATCGGGATCGGCTTCGCGGGCTCGCAGCTCACCAACGTGATCCTCTCGGACATCCCGAACGACCGGTCCGGTGCCGCGAGCGGTGCGAACACCACGATCCGACAGCTCGGAGCGGCCCTCGGCATCGCGACGATCGGTGGGCTGCTCACCAGCACGACGATCTCGCACGCGGTCTCGAGCGTGCGGGCATCGGACCTCCCGGCGTCGTTGAAGGTGAGCGCCGGCGCCGGCCTCCACACGAACGGCGTGAACTTCTCGGCTCCCGCGCGGAACGTCGTTGGCCGACATCGCCGAGCTCCGCCACCTGCTCGAAAGCGCGGTGGCCGCCGGGACACGCGGCGCGCTGCTGTTCGCCACGGTGGTGGTCACGATCGGTGCGTTCGTCTCGCTGCTCATCCCGAAGATCGAGGTGCCCGAGCGACCGGACGACGAGGCTGCGTCCGAGCGGATCGAGGCCCTCGGACCGGTCAGCGGGTCGACGGTCGAGCCGACTCCCGCCGAATGGCACGGCTGAACCCGGTCCGGCTCGGTCAGGGTCGGTCGTCGAAGCGGTACTGCAACGCCTCGGCGACCGCGCGGTACCCGATCGCCCGGTAGATCGCGTTCGACGTCGGGTTCTCGAGGTCGGTGTAGAGGATGCACCGGTGGCCGGCATCAAGGGCCGAGCGTGAGACCCCGGCGACGACCGCGGATGCGTAGCCGCGGCCGCGCCGATCGGGCGGCGTGTAGACGGGCCCGATCCGCTCGACGCCCGCGACCGCGTCCAGGCGCCCGGCCATCGAAACCGGGCCTGCGTCGTCCCAGATCCAGAGCTGACCACCGCGAGTCGGCGCCGGACCGTCTCGGTGGCGTCGCCGACGGTTTCGCCGATGTCTCGTTGGAACGCCTGGAACCACCCCACGAGCGTGGCCTGCTCGTCGGCGCACGCGGCGCGCCGTCGTCCGGTCGTCGGTTGCGGCTCGGCGACCTCGTCGACCTCGTAGATCCGCTGGCCCTGCAGTGGGCGGGCCCCGGTACGCGCCCGCTCGGACCAGTGGCCGGCGAACGCTGCTGCCGTTGCCGCCTCCCCGGTGACGCCCGGGAGGCGCACGCCGTCGGCGAGCACCGCATCGACTGCGGTGCGCAGGACTTCGAGTGGCATCGGGGTGATCGTCGCGACGTAGTGCAACGGGGACTGGAACACCACGCCGGCGACGTCGCCGTCCAGCTCGACGACCCAGTAGCGCCCCGCCTCCGGCAACGCGAACGCGGGCATGCAGGAGGGTCAGGATCACGTTGTGGCGAACCGGGTCGCCCTCGAGGAACAGGCCCGCAGCGCTCGAGCACCCGCTCCGCGCGGTCGGTGCTGCGGGCGATGACGGTCATCGAACCATGATGACGGGCGCGGGCCGGTTGCCGGCCGGATTTGTCCGGGGTCACACGGCCCGACGTTCGGGACCCGGCGAGTGCGACATGCTGGCGGCCGTGACCGCGAACCCGCCGACCCAGTACGCGACGGACGGCAACCTCGCGGCTCGCCAGCGCCTGTGGTCCGGCAGCCGGCGCGAGCCGCCCTTCGAGCTGTTCGGCTGGGTGCTGGACCAGGTCGGCATCGTCGCCGGGGACTCCAGGCGGGTGCTCGACGTCGGCTGCGGCAACGGGAGCTACGAGCGGGTGCTGGCGGAACGGGGCCACGTCGGGCCGCGGGTCGCGCTCGACCTGTCCGCAGGGATGCTCACACAGACACCGGAAGCGGCGCGGATGCAGGCCGACGTGCAGCTGCTGCCGTTGGCCGATTCGACCTTCGACGTCGTTCTGGCTCCGCACATGCTGTACCACGTACCCGATGTCGCAGCCGCGGCGCGCGAGGCGCGGCGCGTGCTCCGCCCGGGCGGCGTGTTCGTCGCGGTGACCAACGGTGAAGCGAACCTGGCCGAGCTCGGTCAGCTGATCGAGGCGGCAGTCGGCACGAGCTGGAAGCTGGTGCGGCCGTCGGACCGTCACTTCAGCCTCGAGAACGGGGCCGGGCCGCTCGCGGCTGCGTTCGCCCGGGTGGAGCGGGTCGACTGCCCGCCGAGCGCGGTCGTCGTGACCGATGTCGACGCGGTCGTGGACTACGTCGCGAGCGTCGCGGATCACTACGAGGCCGAGGTTGGGCGACCGTGGACCGAGGTCGTCGATCGGGTGCGGGTGCTCGCCCGCGAGGCGATGGCCGGTTCCGGGGAGCTTCGTCTGAGCTCCGCCGTCGGGGCGTTCGTCTGCCGCTGAGCACACATCGGACTTGTGCTCGGCCGGCCCGCGCCGCGCTCCTACAATCCGGGCGGGCCGGAGAGCGTGAATGGGGGCATCGTGGCGACGGCAGACGACAAGATCGACCGGGGAGCCGTGCTCGCGCTCGTCGCGATGGCACTCGGCGTCTTCGTGATCGCGAACGACTTCACCGCGTTGAGCGTCGCCATCCCGCAGATCGAGAAGGACCTCAATGCGGACCTGACGACCGCGCAGTGGGTGATCAACGGCTACGCACTCGTGTTCGGCGTGCTCATCGTGACCGGCGGTCGGCTGGCGGATCTCTACGGTCGCAAGCGCATCTTCATGATCGGGAGCGCGATCTTTGCCGGGTTCTCTCGTGCTCGGCGGGCTTGCGCCCAACATCGACGTGCTGATCGCGTGCCGCGGGCTCATGGGGATCGGCGGAGCGATGATGTGGCCAGCCGTGCTCGGCATGACGTACGCGATCGTCCCGGACAGCAAGGCCGGCCTGGCTGGTGGCCTGATCCTCGGGGTCGCCGGGCTGGGCAACGCGGTCGGGCCGTTGTTCGGTGGGCTGCTCACCGATGAGCTGAGCTGGCGGTGGGTGTTCTTCGTCAACCTCCCGATCGCGCTGTTCGCCATGTTCGTGACCCAGCGCGAGGTGCACGAGTCCGACATCGCGGTGGCGGATCGACGGCTCGACTACCCCGGTGTCGCAACGTTGACCGTCGGTGTCATCTCACTGCTGCTCGCGCTCGACGAGGGTCCGACGTCGGGTTCACGAGCGCGCCGATCCTGGCGCTGTTCGGACTGTCGGCGGTGATGCTCATCGCGTTCGGATTCGTGGAGTCGCGCCAGGGCGATCACGCACTCGTGCCGAGCGACGTGCTTCGGAACCGGGTGTTCACCGCCGCGAACGTCGCCGTGCTCCTGATGTCGGCGATCTTCTTCTCGGCGTTGCTGTACCTGCCGCAGTTCATGACCGCGGTGCTCGGGTACTCGGCCCTCGAATCAGGCGCGGGGCTGCTCCCGATGATGGGAGTGTTCGCGGCGACGTCGTTCGTGGCCGGGTCGCTCTACCAGCGGCTCGGCGCGAAGACCATCGTGTCGATCGGCGCCGCGTTCCTCGCCCTGGGCATGCTGATGTTGTCGATGGTCGACGTCGATTCGAGCTACGCGTCGCTCGTGCCCGGGATGATCGTGCTGGGCATCGGCGTCGGGCTCTTCTACTCGTCCGTCACCACCTCGGCGGTCACCGCGCTCGACCCGTCCCGCTCGAGCCTTGCCGGCGGCATCGTCTACATGTGCCAGATCGCCGGAGCGGGCGGTGGGCCTGGGCTTGAACACCGCGATCGTGGTGGCCTCGGGCACATCGAACGATGACCTTGCGCACGGGATCGCGAACGCCTTCAAGGTCGACGCGGTGCTCGCGCTCGTGGGCCTCGTCGTCGCACTGCTCTTCGTCGGTGGGACGCTGACGGTCGACGGTCGGCGCGAGCTCCGTTGGCACCACCGGGCCCACGCCTGAGCGGTTCGCGTTGCGTGGGCGACATCGCGGCGGTTTCGTTCGGGCACACCACCGGGTCGGCGGAAGGGCACAACCCACCTGAGGTGGACCTCGAGGCCCGTGACTCCGGTTCGACGTCACTCCAGGCGCGGCATCTGGGGTTGCGGGTCGGGTCCGTAGTCAGGGTGTGACGTTCGGGGGCGCGGTCGGGGACCGGTGCGCGGTCGTGGTCTTCACGCGAGACCTGAGGGTCGTCCGGCGCGGCGATTGGGTCCGCGAGGTGATGACGCTCGTCGAGGCGAGTGGCGCGTCGGTGGTGCACGTGACCGACGACGTCAGCGGCTTCGCGCGCCGACGCTACGACCGACTGGAGGCCGAGCTGCGCACGCGGCGGGTCCCGCTCCGGCGCCATCCGGGAACGACCGTGCTCCTTGCGGCCGCGGTCGTGCCCGACGGCAAGGACCACTACGCCGTGTTCACGCCGTACCACCGGCGTTGGTCCGCGACCCGGTGGCGGTCGATCGCGGAGACGCCACCTACGGTGAGCCGGCCGGAAGGCATCGCCCCCGGTTCCCTGCCGGCCGTCGACGATCTCGTCCATGGTCCGCGGAGCGGCGGAGATCGGGTCGCGGCGGTGAGACCGAGGCGCGTGCGCACGGCTGAACCGATGGACCCGCGCGCATCTGGAGGAGTACGGCGAGCGCCATGACGACCTCGCCGGCGACGCGACGTCACGCATCTCGCCGTACCTGCACTTCGGTTGCATCTCGGCTCTGGAGGTCGCGACGAGGCTGCGTGGCCGACCTGGTGGCGAGCCCTTCACGCGCCAGCTCGCGTGGCGCGACTTCTTCCACCAGGTGCTCGCGGCACGCCCGGACGCGGCGTGGAGCGATTACCGCGGTGACGCGACGTGGGACGACGACGACGAGTCGCTCGACGCGTGGCGTGCCGGCACGACCGGGTATCCGGTGGTCGACGCCGGGATGCGCCAGCTCCGGGCCGAGGGATTCATGCACAACCGGGCCCGCTCGTGGTCGCATCGTTCCTCACGAAAGATCTGCGGCTCGACTGGCGCCACGGCGCGCGCCACTTCCTCGATCACCTCGTCGACGGCGACCTGGCCAACAACAACCTCAGCTGGCAGTGGGTGGCCGGGACCGGGACCGACACGAACCCGCACCGCATCTTCAACCCGACCCGCCAGGGCCACCGGTTCGACCCGGAGGGGGAGTACGTCCGGCGCTACGTCCCCGAGCTCCGGACGATCCCGGGCGCGGCGGTGCACGACCCGGCGCCGCTCGAGCGGGCGGCGTGCGGCTACCCGGCGCCGATCGTCGACCACCACGCGGCGGTCGGCCGAGTACCGGGCCCGCAGCCGCCCGCCGCTGAACGTTCTTGATCCGTTCTTACGTTCGCTGCAGTCGGCTCTTACGGGCTCCCGGCACTGTGGCGCCATGCACGACATCCACGGCGACTCCCGCACCGTTCCCCCCGAAGCGCTCCAACCGACGGCCGCGCCGCTGGTCGAGATCGCGGTCCCGGTCTACAACGAGGAGCGCGTGCTCTCGGCGAGCATCGAGCGCCTCCATGCGTACCTCTCCGACCAGTTCCCGTTCTCGTGGCGGATCACCATCGTCGACAACGCGTCGACGGACGGAACCTGGCTCGCAGCGACGCGACTCGCCCGGGACCTTCCGAACGTCACCGCGCGCCACCTCGACCGCAAGGGTCGCGGGCTGGCGCTGCGATCCGCGTGGTCGGAGTCGGACGCCGTGGTGGTCGCGTACATGGACGTCGACCTGTCGACTGACCTCGACGCGTTCCTCCCACTGGTCGCGCCGCTCCTCTCGGGTCACTCCGACCTGGCGATCGGCTCCCGCCTCGCGCCCGGGTCGTCCGTCGCCCGCGGCGCCGAAGCGCGAGATCATCTCCCGCACCTACAACCTGATCCTCCGCACCGTGCTCGCGACCCGTGTGCGCGACGCGCAGTGCGGGTTCAAGGCGGTTCGCGCCGACGTCGCCCGGCGGCTCCTGCCCGCGGTCGAGGACGATGGCTGGTTCTTCGACACGGAGCTCCTCGTGCTCGCGGAGCACAACGGGTTGCGGATCCACGAGGTGCCGGTCGACTGGATCGACGACGCCGACAGCCGCGTGCACGTCACCCGCACCGCGCTCGACGATCTGCGGGGCACCGCGCGCATGGCCCGGACGTTCGCGACCGGGCGGCGGGAATCCTCGAGCTCGGCGCGACCGCGCGGCCGACGTTCGACGACGACTTCGGTCGCCGGCTGGTGAGCTTCGCCACGATCGGCGCGCTGAGCACGGCAATCTCGTCTCATCGATCTACCTGCTGACCTGGAGCGCACTCGGGGCGATCGAGGCCAACGCGCTGGCATTGAGCGCGACCTTCGTCGGGAACACCTGGGCGAACGCTCGCTTCACGATCGGCACCCGGCGTCCGCATTGGCGCGTCGCCGGCGCGATCTACCTGGGCTCGCTGCTGTTCACGAGCGCGGCACTGCTCGTCGTCGGTCTCGCCGGTGGCGGATTCGGACTGCAGCTCTCGGTGCTGATCGTCACCTGGCTCGCCGTCGCCGGCTGCCGGTTCGCCTTCATGACCTCTCCCCGCCCGGCCTGAGCCATGCCGTCCATCGACCCGAGGATCGATCCGCCATGTCCAGCACGACGCTGATCCCACCCACCACTGAACCGCAGCCGCTCGCGTCCGATGGGTTCGAGCCGTCGGACGCGCCGCCGCGCCCCTCGCGGGTCCGGCGACTGTGGCGCGGCCCCGAGGCCGACCCGGCGTGGGCGCGACCCGCGCTCTTCGCGCTGCTGGCGGCGACGGCCCTCCTCTACCTCTGGGGACTCGGCGCGTCGGGGTGGGCGAACTCGTACTACTCCGCGGCGGTCCAGGCCGCGACGAAGAGCTGGAAGGCGTTCTTCTACGGGTCGACCGACTCGTCGAACTTCATCACCATCGACAAGACGCCGATGTCGATCTGGCCGATGGCGATCTCGGCGCGGATCTTCGGCGTGAGCTCGTGGTCGATCCTGGTGCCTCAGGCGCTCGAAGGCGTCGCGGTCGTCGGGATCCTCTACGCGGCGGTGAAGCGCTGGTTCTCGCCGGGTGCCGCACTCGTCGCCGGCCTGGTGGCCGCGCTGACGCCGGTTGCCGCGTTGATGTTCCGCTTCAACAACCCGGACGCGTTGCTGGTCCTCCTGCTCGTCGGCGCGGCGTACGCCATGACCCGCGCGCTCGAAGCCGGCAGGACCAAGTGGTTGCTCCTGACCGGCGTGCTCGTCGGGTTCGCGTTCCTGACCAAGGAGCTGCAGGCGTTCCTGGTGCTGCCGGGCTTCGGGCTCGCGTACCTGCTCGCCGGGCCACCGAGGCTCGGCCGCCGGATCGTGCAGCTGGTCGGGATGGGCGTCACGACGCTCGTCGCCGCCGGCTGGTGGGTCGCGATCGTCCAGCTCACGCCGGCCGCGGACCGTCCGTACATCGGCGGCTCGCAGAACAACAGCTTCTGGAACGTGCTCTTCGGCTACAACGGCTTCGGCCGCCTCACCGGCAGTGAGACGGGCAGCGTCGGCGGTGGCGGGGGAGGGGCCCAGGGCGGCCAGTGGGGCCCGACCGGCTGGACCCGCCTGTTCAACCAGTCGTTCGGCGGGCAGGCGTCGTGGCTGATCCCCGCCGCGCTGATCCTGCTCGTCGGGGGTCTGATCTTCACGCTGCGCCGGCCCCGCACCGATCGGTCCCGCGCCGCGCTCATCCTCTGGGGCGGTTGGCTGCTCGTCACCGGCATGGCCATCAGCCTCGGCCAGGGCATCATCCACGAGTACTACACGGTCGCGCTGGTGCCGGCGATCGGCGCGCTCGTCGGCATCGGCGGCGCGATGATGTGGCGCCACCGTGAGAGCTGGTTCGCCCGGGCCGTGCTGTCGCTCGCGCTCCTGGCTACGACGATCTGGGCGTACACCTTGCTCGGTCGCACGCCGACGTGGGCGCCCGCGCTGCGCCCGATGATCCTCATCCTCGGCCTCGCGCTCTCGCTCGCGCTGCTCGTGCCCGTGACCCGGCGACTGGGGCTGGCGCTGCTCGGTGCCGGTCTGGTCGTCGCGCTCGCGGCACCGGCCGCGTACACGCTCTCGACGGTTCGGACGGCCCACACCGGCTCCTTGCCGACCGCCGGTCCGGCCAGTGCCGGACGCGGCTTCGGTCCCGGCGGCGGAGGCGGTGGCTTCCCGGGCGGCGCGGGTGGTGGGCGACCCGGCTTCGCGGGCGGGCCCCCACCGGGCGCCGGCACCGCGACCGGGGGGCCTGCGACGGGTGGAACGACGAACGGTCTTCCGACCTTCGGCGCGGGTGGTACCGGTGGCGCGGGTGGCTTCCCGGGCGGTGGCGGCGGCATGGGCGGGTTGCTGAACGGGACGACCGTCAGCTCGAAGCTGTCGCAGCTGCTCCAGGACGGCAGCTCCGGCTACCGGTGGACCGCGGCCGCGGTCGGTGCGAACAACGCGGCGAGCTACCAGCTGGCCTCGGGTGAGGCGGTGATGGCGATCGGTGGCTTCAACGGGAGCGATCCGGCACCGACGCTCGCCCAGTTCAAGACCTACGTCCGCGAGCACCAGATCCACTACCTGATCAACGGTGGCGGCGGCGGTGGTCCGGGTGGGTCCGGGTCGTCCAGCGCGATCACCACCTGGGTCGCGGCCCACTACAAGACCACGACGGTCGGTGGCGTGACGCTCTACGACTTCACCCAGCCGACCTCCGCTTCGTCCGGCTCCTGAGGGTGGGGGCAGCACCCCGGCGCGAGGCGGGGTGACGCCCTCCACACCCGGCTCCGGATGTGTTGTGCTGATCACGTGCACACCGGCGGACGCCAAGCGTGATCGCAGTCTGGCTCTGGGTGCGCGCCGACCTGCGCCGTCGTTGGCGGTCGTGGGTGGTGCTCGGGCTGCTCGCCGGGATCTCGGTCGGGCTCGCGTGTGCCGGCGTCGCCGGAGCCCGCCGGACGCAACGGGCGCTCCCGACCTACGCCCGCGCCGCGAGGGTCCCGGACGCGGCGGTGCTCGCCAACGATCCTGCGTTCGACGCCACCAAACGGGCCGCAGTCGCGCGGCTGCCCGAGGTGAAGGCTGCGTACCCCTTCGTGGTGCCGTTCGGCCTCCAGACCGCGAAGCCGAAGGGCCTCGAGCCCGGGCTCGTTCCGGCCAGCCGGGCGAGCGGGCCCGAGATGGTGGGAGTGATCGTGGCCGGTCGTCTGCCGGATCCCAATCGGGCCGACGAGATCGTCGTGAACGAGAACGTGCGCGACCGCTACGACCTGGACATCGGATCGATGATCACCCTCGTCCAACCTCGCCCGACGGCCGCACTGGGCATACCTCCGGGCTTCATGCCCCCCGAGCCGAGGGCGATCCGGCAGCGACTTCGGGTCGTCGGCATCTCTCACAGCCCGGACAACGAGCTCGACTCGATGCCCTCGAGTGGCTTCTACGCGAGCTACCGCACGAGTCTCGTCGGCCCCGTGAACCAGTTCATCGACCTCCGCCACGGGATGGCAGACCTCCGGAGGTTCCAGACCGATGTGCAGAAGATCGTCGGTCATCCGGTGAACGTCCCGAGCGGCGCGGAGCTGTTCGGCACGAAGAAGATCAGCGAGGTCTCGGACGTCGAACAGGGGGGCTTGCTGCTCTTCGCCCTCACCGTGCTCCTCGGTGCCGGAGCACTGGTCGGTCAGGCCCTGGTGCGCGCCGTCACTGCAGGTGCATCCGAGCTGCCGGTCTGGCGGGCGATGGGTGCGGACCGCCGGGTGGCCGTGCCCGGTTTGGTCCTCCCGGCGTCCGTGACTGCCGTCGTGGGAGCGGTGACCGCGATCGCCGTCGCGATCGTGCTGTCACCGCGCTTTCCCATAGCCCTGACCCGCAATTTCGATCTCGACATCGGCATCCACGCGGACTGGGCGGTGCTGGCAGGTGGCGCCGTCGGTCTGATGATCGCCGTGCTCGCCGCCGCGTGGGCAACGGCCGAGATCCGGGTCCGCCGACATGAACGGGTGCGGACCCGCACGTCGGCGACGACCCGGCTCGCGACCGCGGCCGGTCTCCCGCCGTCGCTGCTCATCGGCTCGCGACTCGCGGTCGAGCCGGGCCAGGGCCGCCGGGCGGTGCCCGTGCGATCCGCGCTCGTCGGCGCCATCGTGGGCGTGCTCGGCGTGGTCGGGTGCCTGACCTTCCGGGCCGGGCTCGCGGACGCCGCGCACGATCCCTCCCGTTCCGGCATCGTCTGGGACGCGTTCGTCGCAGGGGACGGGGCTGTGGCACCGGCCGACGCCGCGAAGATCGTCCACGATCGCTCCGTCGCCGGGGTACTCGACGCGCAGTGGGCCCGAGCGGTGCAGGTCAACGGCCGCCCGACGCCGACGTTCGGCACCCAGGTGCTCAAGGGTGGGCTCCAGCCGCTCGTGCTCGCAGGCCACGCGCCGCGGGGAGTGCACGAGATCGCGTTCGCACCGACCACGATGACGAACCTCGGCGTGCACATCGGCGACGTGGTGAGGGTCGGGTCGGGTCGGGCACAGCCGATGCGGGTCGTCGGGCGCGCGCTGCTTCCGGCAACGTCACACACGGACTACGACGAGAGCGGCTGGGTCACGCGGGCCGCGTTGCGACGCGCCATCCCGCGCGACGCCGGCCCGGAACTGATCGAAGACTGGATTCTTGTGCGCTTCCGGACGGGGGCCGACTCCCGCGCCGCGGAGAAGCGCCTGGCGGCGATCTCCGCGTCCCACGGCTACTACTCGGGTCCGGCGACCCTCCCGAGCGCGGTCGTGAGCTTGGGCCAGCTCCGCGTGTTGCCGTTCGCCCTTGCGGTGTTCTTCGCGTTGCTGGCGATCGCCACGGTGGCGCACGCGCTCGTGACGACGGTGCGCCGCCGTCGGCACGACCTTGCGGTGCTCCGATCGATCGGGTTCACGCGGCGTGACGCGCGGATCGCGATCGCCTGGCAGGCGACGCTGATCGCGCTCGTCGGGCTCGTGATCGGTATCCCGGCCGGGATCGTGGCCGGGCGGCTGATCTGGAAGCAGCTCGCCGAGAGCTTCCCCGTCGCGTACGTCCCGCCGTTCGCCCTGCTCGGTGTGCTCCTCATCGGACCGCTGGCCATCATCGTGGCGAACGTGATCGCCGCGGGTCCGGGCCACGCCGCGACCCGCATTCGTCCGGCCCGTGTGCTGCGCACCGAGTGAGGGTGGGTCGGTTCCCGGAATAAAAACAGGATATACTTGTTCCAACGTCCACAGCTCGGAGAGGAGCCGGACATGGAACAGCAACGAGTCGCCCTCATCACCGGAGCGTCGCGAGGTCTCGGTCGGGCACTGGCGGGCGCGCTGGCCGACCGGCACTGGGCGCTCGTGGTCGATGCCGCGCGGTGCTGATCGCCTCGAGCCCGTTGCGGCCGATCTCGCGACGCGCACCAGGGTCATCGCCATCGCAGGGGACGTCACGGATCCCCATCACCGCGAGCAGCTGGCCGCGGCGGTGCACGCGCTCGGTCGGCTCGACCTCCTCGTCAACAACGCGAGCACGCTCGGCGCCAGCCCGTTGCCGAGCCTGGAGTCGATCGAGCTCGATGTCTTCCGTCGGATCTACGAGGTCAACGTCATCGCGCCGCTGGCCCTCACTCAGTGGTTGCTCCCGGAGCTCGCGCAGGCGCACGGCACGATCCTGAACGTCACCTCGGACGCCGGGATCGAGGCGTACCCCGAGTGGGGTGGCTACGGGTCGTCGAAGGCTGCGCTCGAGCATCTCTCCGCGGTGCTCGGCGTCGAACGCGACGACGTCCGGGTGCTCGTCGCCGATCCGGGTGACCTGCGCACCGAGATGCACCAGGACGCGTTTCCCGGCGAGGACATCTCGGACCGGCCGCTCCCCGAGACGGTCGTCCCGGCGCTCGTCGATCTGATCGAGAGCGACCAGGCGGGCGGGCGCTACCGGGTGCCGGAGCTCGTGTCATGACCGCCGTCATCGAGCAATCCGAGCGGTCCGCGCTGGTCGCGCCCCTCGCAGCGGCCCAGGAGGCGTCCGAGCCGCCCGAGGTCCGCGGCCGGGATCGGTCCGACGTCCGGCTGCTCGTGTCCGAAGGCCTGAACGACCTCGTCCACACCACGTTCTCCGACCTCCCGAACGCCTTGCACCGCGGCGACGTGGTCGTGGTCAACACGTCGGCGACCATCCCCGCCGCGATCGACGGGGCCCGCCCCGACGGCACCGCGATCCGCGTGCACTTCTCGACCGAGATGCCGGGCGGGTTCTGGCTGGTCGAGGCGCGTCGGCCGGAGCAGGGGAGCACGGTGCCACTTGCCGACGACCTGACCGGGCTGGACGTGGGGTTGGCCGGCGGGGGTCACGTGACGATGCTGGACCGCCTCCCCGGCTCGACGCGGCTGTGGCTCGCGTCCGCACACCTCGGTGAGCCCGTCGTCGACTACCTGGCGCAACACGGCGAGCCGATCCGCTACCGCCACGCGCCGGGGGCATGGCCGCTCCAGGCGTACCAGCAGATCTTCGGCACCGACCCGGGCAGCGCAGAGATGCCGAGCGCGGCGAGGCCGTTCACCGCGTCGACGGTGCTCGACCTCGTGCGCCGCGGCGTGACGATCGAAACCATCCTCCTGCACGCGGGCGTGTCGTCGCTCGAAGCGCACGAGATGCCGTACCCGGAGCGCTACCGGGTGCCGGACGCGACCGCCTCACATCTCAACGCGGTGCATCACGCGGGTGGTCGCGTGATCGCGGTCGGAACCACGGTGGTCCGAGCGCTCGAAACCGTCGCCGACCACCGGGGCATCGTGCACCCGGGAGCCGGGTGGACCGATGTCCTGATCACTCCTGAGCGCGGTGTCCGCGTGGTCGACGGCTTGGTCACCGGGTGGCACGAGCCGGAGGCCAGCCACCTCCTGATGCTGGAGGCAATCGCCGGACGGACCGTGCTCGAGTGTGCGTACCGCGCCGCGCGGCGCGAGGGTTACCTGTGGCACGAGTTCGGCGACAGTCACCTCCTCCTGCCGGAACGGAGCGTGACGTGAGCCTCCAGCGGGTCGCGCCGAGCCTGCCCGAGGGGCGCCGCGCGGTGCTCTACGCGCTGCGTCGCCGAGGTCAGGGCACGGCCGAGGACATCGCGCACAACCTCGACATGACGGTCAGCGGCGCGCGCCAGCACCTCAGCGCACTCGTCGAGGACGGTCTTGCGGAGGCGACGGAGGTCCCACGGCCGGCGGGACAGCGGGGTCGTCCCCAGCTCGAGTACGTCGTGTCGGATCGCGCGGACAGCCTGTTCCCGAAGGCGTACGGCGAGCTCACGAACGAGCTGCTCGGCTACGTGTCCGAGTCGGACGCGACCCTCGTAGACCAGATCTTCGCCCGCCGTCGCGACGAACGGGTGCGCAACGCGCGGCTCGCGCCTCGAGCCGCTGAAGAGCCTGAAGGCCAAGGTCACCGAGCTCACGCGCATCCTCGACGAGGACGGCTACCTCGCGACCTGCGTGCCGATGCGCGGCGGCTACCGGATCGTCGAGCATAACTGCGCCATCCTCGCGGTCGCCCACAGGTACGGGCAGGCGTGCACCAGTGAGATCGACTTCATCCGCACCGTCCTTCCCGGGACGACCGTCGAGCGAGTGAGCCACATCATCGAGGGCGCCCACCACTGCGCGTACGAGGTGCGACCCGCGGCTAAGCCCTGACGTAGGGTTGGCGCCGCGGCGAACGGGAGACACTTCGCCGGCAGGGATCATCAAAGGTCACGACGGAGGTCACGATGGCGTCATCGAGCGCGGGGCTGCACGAACCCGCGGAGAAGCTGCTTCCAGGCACGATCGACCGACACCGTGCGCTCGTCTCGATCATGGAAGAGCTGGAGGCCGTCGACTGGTATCACCAGCGCGCGGACGCGACCGACGATCCCGAGCTCGCGACGGTCCTGCGCCACAACCGCGACGAGGAGAAGGAGCACGCGGCGATGACGCTCGAGTGGCTCCGCCGCCACGACTCGGCCCTCGACCAGCACCTGCGCACCTACCTCTTCACCGAAGGCTCGATCACCGAGATCGAGCACGAGGCGGAGCACGAAGGCGACGGTGGGTCGGACGGCAAGTCCTTGGGCATCGGAAGCTTGAAGGGGGAGGGACTCCTGTGAACCACCTGTTCCGTGAGCTTGCGCCGATCACCGAGGCCGGCTGGGAAGCGATCGAGGAGGAGTCCAGCCAGACGTTGCGCACGTACCTCGCCGGGCGCAAGCTGGTCGACTTCTCGGGTCCGCACGGCTGGGAGGAGTCCGCGGTGGACCTCGGCCGCGTCGAATCCGTCAAGTCGCCACAGGCGGACGTCGGCGCGTCGCTGCGCAAGGTGCAGCCGCTCATCGAGCTGCGCACCGACTTCACCGTGTCGCGCGCCGAGCTCGACGCGATCGAGCGCGGCAGCCAGTCACCCGACCTGGACCCGGTCCGAGACGCCGCCGTGCGGCTGGCCGAGGCGGAGGACACGGCGATCTTCCACGGCTTCAACGCCGCGGGCATCGTGGGCATCAGCGAAGCGTCGGAGCACGCCGCGCTCTCGATCCCCGAGGACTACACCGACTACCCGCGCCCGGTCGCGTCGGCGGTGGCCAAGCTGCGCAGCGCAGGAGTGGACGGTCCGTACGCCATCGCGCTCGGTCCGCGTTGCTACACCGGTGTGGTCGAGACGACCGAGGGCGGCTACCCGATCTTCAACCACCTCCGCATGATCCTCGACGGTCCGATCGTCTGGGCTCCCGCGGTGGACGGTGCGGTCGTGATGAGCATCCGCGGCGGCGACTTCGAGCTGACCAGTGGCCAGGACGTCTCGATCGGGTTCGCTTCCCACGATGCCGGGGGAGTGTCGCTCTACCTGCAGGAGAGCCTCACCTTCCTGGTGCACACCCCCGAGGCCGCGGTCGCGCTCGTCTACAAGAACAAGAAGTAGCTACCTGATCGCCTCGTAGCAGGCGTTCACCAACGAGTAGCTGCGCAGGTCGCCCGCGAGGCCGAGGTCCATCCGATTCATCGCGTAGCCGAAGGCGAGCTCGGCCTCGGGGTCGACCCACCCCGCGGACCCACCCGCCCCGAAGTGCCCGAAGGAGTGGGGTCCCCCGAGCTGGATCAGGGTCGAGCTCACGAAGAAGCCGAGCCCGAACTGGAGGTCGAGGTCGAGCAGCACGGTGTCCGGGCCCTCGGTGCGCTGGATCGTCGCCCCCTTGACCTGTGCATCTCCGAGGAGCCGGACGCCGTCGACCTCCCCGATGCACGCGGCGTACATGCGGGCGATCGAGCGCGCGTCGGTGATGCCACCGGCCGCCGGGATCTCGGCCGCGTGCACCGGGCGGGTGTTGAAGCTGCCGGAGTCGGAGAACGCGCCGCCTGCGCTGAGCGCCTTGCCGAGCTTCGACTCCGGCCCGATGAACGCGGCCAGTGCCGCCATGGCCTCGGGGTCGGCGTCGGCCGGCACGTCGCCACCGATGCCGCCGATCAGCCGTCCCACGCGCGGCTCGAGCTCCTCGGGCAACCCGATGTAGAAGTCGAGTCCGAGTGGTGCCGCGACCTCGTCGCGGAAGTAGGTGCCGATCGAGCGGCCGCCGATCCGCCGGATCACCTCGCCGACGAGGTACCCGAACGTGATCGCGTGATACCCGTGCTCGCGGCCGGGCTCCCAGACCGGAGCTTGGC
Source organism: uncultured Acidimicrobiia bacterium (assembly GCA_963848485.1). Classification (GTDB taxonomy): domain Bacteria; phylum Actinomycetota; class Acidimicrobiia; order IMCC26256; family JAENVU01; genus Chersky-806. The sequence goes on along the minus strand of CAWKDX010000003.1, from coordinate 266,555 downwards.
GCTCGAGCGTGTGGACCATCGGTTCCCACGCCAGCGCATCTTCGAGCGTGAGCTCCTCGTCGACCCACGGGAGCCCGGCGCGGTGCGAGAGCAGGTAGTCGACGGGGATGCTCCCCTTTCCCGCGCCGCCGAACTCGGGCCAGTACTCGACCACCGGCGCCTCGATGTCGAGTCGGCCGTCCTGCGCGAGCTGGTGGGCGCAGATCGCCGTCGCCCCCTTCGTGGTCGAGAACACGACCATCAGCGTGTCCTCCTCCCACGGCCGTCCGGTGGTCTCGTCGGCGACGCCGCCCCAGAGATCCACCACCTTCTCGCCCTGGTGGTACGCCGAGAACGCGGCGCCCACCTCGAGCCCGTCGGCGAAGTTCTTCGCGAACTGTTCGCGGACGACCTCGAACCCGGATGCGGTCCAACCGTGAATCGTCATGCCGACTTCCTACTCCATTCCGGCGCGTGCATTGCCCGCGGCCGGTCCGGGACCGTCGCCCGACCGCCCACAACGCTATTGACTGAACCAGTCATTCAGTTATGATCGACGGGTGGCTCGCACCCGGTCGCCCGAGCGGCTCCAGGAGCTCGTCGATGCAGCGCTCGAGGTGTTCTCGGAGCAGGGCTACCGCCGGGCCCACATGGCCGACATCGCCCGGGTGGCGGGGGTGTCGCCCGGGCTCATCTACTCCTACGCCGAGGGCAAGGAGGCGCTGTTCGCACTGGTCCTGCAGCGCGAGCTCGGCGCCGACATCCGCGAGATGCCGCTGCCGTTCCCGAACCCGGATCCGGCTGCAGTCGACGCGTTGGTGCGCGAAGCGCTGCGGGACGTCTCGAAGATCCCCACGCTGGAGGCGGCCGCGGCGATCGAGCACCCGGCCGACGCGCGCGCCGAGCTCGCGGCGATCGTCGGCGAGCACTACGACCGAGTGGCGCGGTACCGGCGGGTCATCCAGCTCGTCGAGCGGTCGGCGCTGGACTGGCCCGAGCTGGCGGACCGCTTCTACGTGCGTGGTCGTCGCCCCTTCGTGCGTCGCCTCGGCGAGCACCTCGCCCGCCGCATCGCGTCGGGCGACCTCGCCCCCGTCCCGGACCCCGACGTCGCGGCGCGCTACGTGATCGAGGTGGTCGCGTGGTTCGCCAACCATCGTCACGGTGACCGCGACGGTCGATCGATCGACGAGGCCACATCACGGGCGACGGTCATCGAGCTCGTCACGCGGAGCCTGGCCGCGTCATGAGCCGGGCCGTGTGGATCGCCGCGGCCGCGACCACAGCGTTTCACCTCGCGACCGCGACGATCTACGGCTACCACCGTGACGAGTTCTATTACCTGGCGTCCGGTCGCCGGCTCGCGTGGGGCTACGTCGACCACCCACCCATCACGCCACTGCTGTACCGCGCCGCTGACGGCATCTTCGGTCATTCGGAGCTCGGGCTGAGGGTCGTGCCGGCCGTGCTGCACGGTCTCGTCGTCGTCCTCGCGGCGCTGCTCGCCCGGGAGCTCGGTGGCAGCCCGCGTGCCCAGCTGATCGCCGGGCTCGGGGCCGCCGTCGCTCCGTTCCTGCTCGGCACCGGCCACTTCCTCAGCACCGTCACGGTCGAGATCGTCTGCTGGAGCGCGATCACACTGATGCTCGTCCGGATCCTGAACGGCGCCGACTCGCGCCTCTGGCTCGTGCTCGGCGTCGCCGTCGGCGTCGGCCTGCTCGACAAGTGGACGACCGGGTTCCTCCTCATCGGCCTCGCGGTCGGGTTGCTCGTCACGCCCGGCCGTTCGGTCCTGTGGACGCCGTGGGCGTTGATGGGCGCACTGATCGCGGGCGCGATCGTGCTGCCGAACCTGCTCTGGCAGGCCGCCCGGGGCTGGCCGCAGCTCGAGTTCGCAGGGACGCTGCGCAACTACGGGCAGGCGCTGCTCACCGCGCCGGTCCAGCTGGTGCTCCTCGGCGCGGTGTCAGTGCTTCTCGCGCTCCCTGGGCTCCTGTGGCTACTGCGCGACGACTCGGCCGCACGCTACCGGGTGCTGGGGATCGCGTTCATCGTGGTGGTGGTGCTCGTGATGATCACTGGCGGCAAGCCCTACTACGCGTCCGTGTTCGCGCCGGTGCTGATCGCGGCGGGTGCAGTGTCGGTCACGATGCACACGTCGACGCGCTTCCTGCCCGCGCTCATCGTCGCGACCGGCGTGCTCCTTGCTCCGCTGGCGACGCCGCTCCTGCCGGTGAGCACGCTGAACGTCGTGCGCGTGATCAATCCCGAGGAGGGTGAGATGGTCGGCTGGCGGGAGCTCGTCGACGAGGTCGCGGACGTGTACCACGGACATCCCGGCGCAACGATCCTCACCCGGAACTACTCGGAGGCCGGGTCCATCGAGCTGCTCGGCCGCCCGCGCGGGTTGCCGCAGCCGATCAGCGGTCACAACACGTACTGGTACTGGGGCCATCCGACGGGGCATTCGCCGGTGACGATCGCCGTCGGCTTCTCGCGGGCGCGCCTCGAGCAGATGTTCGGCGATGTCGCGCACGTGGCGACGTTTCACGTACCGGGTGGCATCCACAACCTGGAGGATGGCGCGTCGATCTGGATCTGCCGAGACCAGCGCGCGGACTGGTCGGCGCTCTGGTCGTCGCTCCGCAGCATCTGACCGGCCCGCCCACCGGCATTCGGTCAGAGGCCGGGGCGGTCGCCCCGGATCGGAGCTGAGCCCGCACCTGTCCTTCCCGCGGCCGATGCGAGACGATGGGTCGATGACCGATGAGGAGCTCGCGGCGGCAGCCACCGTGCTCGCGGAGCGAGAAGCCGCGGTGCGGGCCGAGCTCACCGGGCTCACCGAGGCGCCGAACGACTTCGGCACGATCCAGTTCGGCAAGCGGGCCGGCGACGCGACGAACGTCGCGGCGGAGCAGCTCTCGCGGGTGAGCGCGCACGAGCAGCTCATGGTGTTGCTCGCCGACATCGAGCGGGCGCGGGCCAAGACCGCCGACGGGTCCTACGGTCGCTGCGACGACTGCGGTGGCCCGATCGGCGACGCCCGGCTGGAGGCACTGCCGTGGGCGTCGGAGTGCGTCCGATGTCGCAGTGGTCACGATCGGAAGCGGTGAGAGCGACCGGGGCCGTCCTCCCGGTCACGATGCAGCTAGAAGCCCGGCGGCGGCTGGTAGCCGCCGCCGGAGACCTCGGCGACGATGCCCGCGAGCGCCACCGCCTCACGGTCGCGCAGGTACGGTGCGACGCACTGGATGCCGACGGGGAGGCCGGCCGCCGTGCGCCCGACCGGCGGGATCGCCGATGGCAGCCCGACCACGCCGATCAACCCTGCCCAGTTGGTCAGCACCAAGTACGGCTCCTCCTCCCCGTTGACCGTGACGGTGCGGGACCAGAAGTCCGGGCTCTGGTCGTGGGGGAACGCGGGCACGGGGAGCACCGGGCACAGCAGCGCGTCGTAGTCCTCGAACCAGCCCGCCCAGAGCGCGCGCAGCCGGGCTCGGTGCTGGTCCTTCCGGAGCCAGACGAGGTGGTTGCCGGCCGAGGCCTCAGCCGTCTCTTCATCGAAGCTGGGCGAGATCGCCGGGACGATCAGGTCGTGGAAGAGGTCCCGCTGCTCCGCGAAGGTCACGTCGGGATGCGCGTCCTCGACGTGTGCACCCGCGTCGGAGAGCGCGTCGGCCGCCCGCCGGAGGATGGCGAGCTCCTCGCGGTCGATGGGCATCGACGGGTCCTCGAGCCAGACGCCCACGCGGTATCCGGACGGCTCGGTCCGACGCGGCGCCGGGAGGTCGAGTCGCCAGGCCAGGGCTCGGTCCTCGTCGGGTCCGGCGAGCACGTCGAGCAGCAGGGCGAGATCGTCGGCGCCGCGGGCGAGCGGGCCGAACACGTTGATGTCCGCGTCGGTGGTGCCGCCACCGACGCGGTCGAGGTACCCGCGCTGGGAGATCACGCCGTAGCTCGGCTTGAGCCCGAACACCCCGCAGCAGTGCGACGGGATGCGCACGGAGCCTCCGATGTCGGTGCCGAGCTCGAACGAGGTGAACCCGGCCGCCACCGCGGCCGCGGCCCCGCCGGACGAGCCGCCCGGTACCCGCTCGAGGTCCCACGGGTTGTTCGTCGTGCCGAACAGGTCGTTGAAGGTCTGCACGTCGCCCGACCACCGGGGCGCGTTCGTCTTGCCGAACACGATCGCGCCCGCGGTCCGGAGCCGGGCGACTGACGGTGCGTCGAATGACGGGACGTGCTCGATCAGCTCCCGGGCTCCACCCGTGGCGCGGATCCCGGCGACCTCGATCGCGTCCTTGATCGTGATCGGGAGCCCGTGCAGGGGGCCGCGCCACTCGCCTCGATCAGCTTCGGCGTCGGCTCGAGTCGCATCGACCTGCGCCCGTTCGACGTCGAGCGTGATCACCGCGTTCAGCGGGCCGTTCAGCCGGTCGATGCGATCGAGGTACAGCTCCAGGAGGTCCCGGCTCGAGAGATCGCGCGCTCGAATCCCGGCCGCGAGGCGGGCTGCAGTCCAGGTTGCGTGTGCGTCGGTCGCCTCCATGCGGGCTCAGGCTACGAGATGACGCCGAGCCACCCGGTGGGCGCGGCCGTCACGATTGCGTCAGCGGGTGATGTGCGTGCCGTGCTCCTCACCGATGGAGAGCTCGCGATCGGCGGCGCCCCGGGCCCGCAGCCCGCTCGTGACCTCAGCCCACCAACCACTGAGATGAGCGGCCGCGGCGAGGAAGAGGCGCGTGGTGCGCGCGATCGGTGGCTGCGGCGTCCACGCACGCGAGCGTGTATTTCACGAGGTGCGCGTCGCGCTGCACCGAAGCGCGGGTGGCGAGCTCGCCGACCACGTCGGCCATCGCCAGGTCGGGGAGGTGCCACACCGCGGCAGCCGCGACGGTCGGTCCGGCGTCGATCGCTTCGGGCAGGGGCAACCGTGGATCCTCGGTGGGGAAGACGGGTTCGAGCGGGTTGACCGCGAGCGCGCTCCGGAAGCCGACGACGTAGGTGGACGCGACCGCGAGCGCCATGCTCGGATCGACGGTGCCGGCGAGCCCCAGCACGGCCTGGGGCATCGTCAGGCAGTGGCTCCAGCCGTACGGCGAGTGATCGCCGGGTTCGAGCAGCATGCTCCACGCCGCCGCGTGCAGCACGGCGCGCGCCCGTTCACCGATGTCTCCGGGCCCCGTGACCGTCCCGAGCTGCTCTGCCGCGAGGCCGCCGTCGTCGACGTGCGACATCACCGGGTAGATGAACGGTGTGGCACCGGGTTCCCGACGGGCGAGGGGGGTGGACGCGATCGCGTCGAACATCGCGTCGGCGTTGACACCGGTGTGGGTCGTGGCAGTGCGGTCGTGGTCGACGGAGTCGATCCAGTGCAGCCGCCACTCAGGCGCGCGACCGAGCTCGCGCGCGAGTCCGCGCAACAGCTCGCCGGTGACCTCGCCCCTGGGCGCGACGCGCGGCAGCTCGAACAGGAAGATCGGCGCGTGGGCGGCTGCCGCGAGCCGGGGGATCACGTCGGCCGCGAGCAGCGTTCGGAGCTCGGCGGAGGACGCGGCGCGCCCCAGCCAGCGCGCCACGTGGTCGATGTCATCGAGCTCACCCCGGTCGAGCGCGGCGACGAGGTGACCCGCCGCGACCGGTACCGAGTCGTAGCCGGCGTTTGCGGGCTCGGCGACCGGAGGCCCGAAGGCCTCGAACTCGGAGGCGATGGCCGAGATGTGCTCCCGGGCCTGGTCGCGGCGGGCGGGGGTCACGAACGGCAGCAAGGCCGCGGCGGCGACGAGCTCGAGCGGTGCGTGGAGCACGAACGAGTCCGCCGGGTCCTCCCGGGGGACGGCCAGGAGCTCGCCGACGTCCGCGACCAGGCGGGCATCGGAGGTGTCACGAGGGGTGGTGGACGGTTCGGGAATCCTCATGCGCGGCACCATAAGACTTCAAGTCTCCTTGAAGTCAAGGAATTCCTCAGGGGCGGGTGCTGCGACCGGCGGCGATAGCGTCGGCGGGGAATCGGGGGATTCGATGGCCTTGGCGGTGGAACGAGACGAAGCGACGGTCGCCGCGGGGATGACCCGCTGGCTCGCGGCGCGACGTGGGACCGAGGACCTGGCGTTGACTCGCTGCGAGCGCGCCTCCGGGGGCCTGTCGAGCGAGACGCTGATGGTGGACGCTCAGGGCACTTGGGGGGGTCACGGGTACTCGGAGTCGCTCGTCGTGCGCCTGGCGCCGGCGGCGGCCGGGATCTTTCCGGAGTACGACCTCGCGGTGCAGGCCCGCGCGCAGGAGGCGGCCGCCGCGCACGGCATCCCGGCTGCGGTACCGGTGGAGCACGTGACCGATGTGCAGTGGCTCGGCGCGCCCTTCCTGGTGATGCCCGCGATCGCCGGTCACATTCCCGGACCCATGCCGATTCGCGATCCGTGGATCACCGAGCACCCGGACGCGGCACGGGCCGTTTCGCGTCGGCTCTACGAGACGCTCGCCGCGCTGCACGGCATCGACTGGCGTGCCGCGGGCCTGGACTCCGGCATCCCGGCTCGGGACCTCGACGGCGAGCTGGGCTACTGGACGCGGTACCTCGATTGGTACGGCGAAGGAGAGGTGCTCGCTCCGGTGCTGAGCGAAGCGCTCACGTGGTGCATCGCACATCGTCCCGCGCGCGAACCGCCGCCCGCGTTCCTGTGGGGCGACGTGCGGCTCGGCAACATCATCTTCGACGAGACCCGGCATCCGGTGGCCGTCCTCGACTGGGAGATGACGACCATCGGCGCACCCGAGCACGACCTCGCGTGGCAGCTGACCCTCGAAGCGACCCAGAACGAGCTGTTCGGCCGCGCGGTGCCGGGCTTCCTCGGCCATGACGAGGCGTGCGCGCACTACGAAGCGCACGCCGGCCGGTCGCTGCAGGACCTGGAGTGGTTCGAAGTGCTGGCGATGATGAGGAGCACCGCGATCATGACCCGCCTCGCGCATCTGGAGGATCAGCAGGGTCGGCCGCCGATGCTGCCGCTTGCCGACAACCCGCTCCTGGATCTCCTGGCCCACCGCATCGCGCCCGGCGGTGCGCGATGACCGCGGTCGGCGAGCTGGACATCGACCCGGGAACGCCGGGCTTCTTCCTGCAGCCGGACTACTACGAGGTCCTCGCGCGGCTGCGGGCCGATGCGCCGGTGTTCGAGTACGAACCCGGCACCAAGGCGATCACCCGGTACCACGACATCCGCGCGATCAGCCGCGACCCCGAGACGTTCTGCTCCGGGCGTGGCGCGCTCGTGAACGACCCGCTTCGCGAGGGTGGGACCGTCGCCGGATCGATCCTGCACATGGACCCGCCCCAGCACGCCAGCTGGCGGCGCATCCTGAACCGCGAGTTCACCGGCCGGGCGGTGGGCCGGATGGAGAGCGAGATCCGCGGGTTGGTCCGCGAGCTGCTCGACGCCGTGCCTGCCGGTGAGGTTGTGGACCTCGTCGATGCGCTGGCCGCGCCCCTGCCGGTGCTCGTGATCTGCGATCTGCTCGGCGTCCCGGATGTGAACCGCGCCGAATTCCGCCGCTGGTCCGATGCGACGATCGTCGCATCGGACGGGCGGGCTGCGCTCCCCGCGGAAGCGCTCCAGGACGTCATGGAGCTCGTCGCCTTCCTGGAACAGCACGCGAGCGACAAGGCCGCACACCCGGGCGACGACATCGTCTCGTTGCTCGTCGGCGCGCGAGGTCGAGGGTCGTCCGCTCACGACGGGCGAGCTGGTCACGTTCAACATGTCGTTGCTCGTCGCGGGGAACGAGACGACGCGCCACCTCATCTCCGGCGGGATGATGGCCCTCGCCGATCATCCGGACCAGCGCGCGGCGCTCGCGGCCGACCCGGCGCTGATCCCCGCGGCGGTTGAGGAGTGCCTCCGCTGGGTCACCCCGATCCAGCAGTTCGCCCGTACTGTGACCCGTGATGCCGAGGTGGGTGGTGTCCCGGTGCGCCGGGACGACTACCTCGTGATGCTGTACGCCTCCGGCAACCGGGACGAGGCCGCGTTCGGGCCGACCGCGGATCGCTTCGACGCCATGCGCCCGATCGAGGTGCCGAACCTCGCGTTCGGCTTCGGCGAGCACCTCTGCCTCGGCGCCGCGCTCGCGCGACTCGAGGCGCGCATCCTGTTCGAGGAGCTTCTCACCCGGTTTCCGGCCTACGAGATCGCGGGCGAGGCCGAGTGGCTGCCCTCGAGCCTCGTGCGCGGCCCCCACGCCGTTCCGATCGTCTTCGCCTGACCCGCCCCGAAACCGGTGGGAGTCATTGGCCGGGGCCTGCCTCGGTGAGGCCGAGGTCGGGGTGGGCGCCGGTGACGATGCTCTGGAGATCCCCGTATCCAACGCCGCCGCCGGCGGTGTCCTCGACGCGCACCAGCGCCTGGCGGTGCTGGCGGACGTGCGGGCAGCACGTCGGCCGCGGTGCAATCCGCGAAGTGCTCGCCTTCGACGTGCGTGCGGCCGCGCCACTGCCCGTGGAACCGACCGTCGAACCCTGCGTACAAGCCCGTCGCGAGGTAGAAGCCGGTGTCCGACACCGGGGTGAGGGCGTAGACGCGCTCGGAGCCGTCGCGCATCGTCACCGGGATCTCGCCGCCGAGGAAGCGGCGGGTGTGGTCGTCGAAGCGGAGCTCGGGACGGGCGGCGCTGAACGCCTCTCGCCGGCCGTTGGGGTGCTCGATCCCACCTTCGAACGTGAGCCGGCTCCAGTCCCCGAACGAGAACCGCTGGTAGTAGAAGTGCAGGCCGTACGCGGAGCCGTCGGGCCGTTCGCAGAACACTGGGAACCAGAGGACGTACGCCGCGGTCCCTTCGGGCTGGACGACGGGCGCGATGTCTGGCAGCGGTGCACCGACCTGGTAGCGGACGCCCCAGGAGTGGTCGCGCGTCGCGACCCAGGTGGTGTCGTCGAAGGTCGTGCGGATCCCGTCGATCTCGAACCACCCGCGTGCGGTGCCGCCATGGTGGTAACGGATGATGTCCGCGTCGATGCGGTAGCGGTCCCGGCTGACGTGCACCTCGCGGGACTCGACCGTGGGCGGAAGCGGGCTGGAGATCACCCACTCGAAGCTGATCGGCAGCTCGTCGTTTGCGTCGAGCGCGAAGCGCACCTCGCGCAGCGGCTCGACCACCTCGTAGTGGATGGGTCCGACGGACGCGGCCTCCGGGTCCGGCGCCAACGCCCGGCTCGATCGCACCGTCCACTGCTCGCGGCCGCGGGAGATGCCGGCGTACGCATCCATCACACCGCGGTTCGTGTACTTGCCGAGCCCGAGCGCGAGCTGGACCGACCCGTCCTTGGCCGCGGACATCGCGCAGATCTTCTCGGTCCAGCTCCGATCGCGTTCGCCGACCCGTGCGAAGGTGTCGACGATCTGGTGCGTGAGCTGCTCGTCCGAGGGAAGCAGCGGTCCCGGAGCGGGTGTTCATGCGCCCGACCCTACGCGCGCCGAAACCATGCGGCCCCGGCGCAACCACGAGGTCACGCCGGGGCCGCCGGGGTGGTGCGGCGGATCAGGGGAGAGCTCAGCTCTGGTGGCTGCGCTCCTCGGCCTCGTGCGCGGACGCCGTGGCGCGGGCCTTCTCGGCTTCCGCTTCCTTCGACGCGACCTCGCGCTGTGCGTCGGCCTTGTCCTGCTGAGCCTTGCCCTCACGCTCGAGCTCGTCGCGCCCGGTGATCGCGCCGGCGACCTCCTTCGCCTTGCCCTTCGCATCTTCGACGATGCCCTTGACTGCAGCCTCAGGTCCAGAATCGCTCATGTCATCTCTTCTCGTTGGGGGATCTCGGACCTACCCCGATCCCCGTCGTCGCCAAACGTCACCAGGCCCTGGGTGTGACCGGAGTCCCACAGAAGAGCGGACCCGAACCGTTGCCGTAGGGTCGAGAACATGGGAGCAGATCTCATGGAACCGGTGCCGCCGAAAGCCGACATCGTGTTCCCGTGGGACGACGAGCACGCGACCGACCCCGTCGAAGCACTGAGCCGAGCGCGCGAAGAGCTCGGCGACACGTTCACCGTCAGCTCGGGTCGCGACCGGTACCTGTTCGTGTTCGCGCCCGACTCGCTCCAGGACTTCTACGCACTCCCCGAGCAGCGGGCCAGCAAGGGGCTGGCGGACTACCGCATGTTGCTGCGGAAGCTCCCGAAGGAGCTGTTCGCGGACCGGCGCACCTTCGCGCACGATCTCTTCGGCGCGCAGGACGTCGAGGGGTACCTCGGTCACCTCGACACGGCGATCACCCGCCAGATCGCCGAGCTCGGGAGCTCGGGGACGTTCGAGGTCTTCGCGCTGGCGCGCCGGCTCGGCCACCGGCTCGCGCTCGGCTGCTGGATGGGCGATGACGCGGCGTCGGCACCGTTGCTGGACGAGCTGATCGCCGACTTCGAGCAGCTCGACGGCGCCGAGGCGTTCGTGCATCCCGAGCTGGCCGCGGCAGCCGGTGCGGACCGCCGAGCGGAGCATGCCGCGCTCGCCCGGGTGGAAGCCGTGGTCGCGGGTCTGCTGGAAGCCGGCGCGCCCGACGACGGCTTCCTCGAGGAGATCGGCTGTCGCTGGCAGGCAACGACGGGCTCGGAGCGCGCTGGCCGGAGTCACCGGTGACGTCGCCCTCCTGCACATCGCCACGATGACGAACCTCTTCGCCGCGCTCGGATGGACGCTCGCGTTGGTCCTGCTCCACCCCGAGGTGCACGCGCGCGTCGTGGCGGGCGACGACGGCCTCCTGGAACGCTGCGTGCACGAATCGATCCGACTTGGTCAACGGTCGATCATGCTGCGTGCGATCCTCGACCGGTGCGAGGTGCGCGACGGTGCGACGATCTACCGACTTGATCCCGGACTCGTCCTCGCGACCATGGTCCCGCTCACCAACAGGAGTGCCGCACCGGGTCTCGAGGGCTTCGACCCCGACCGGTGGGTGGGTCGCCGGTTGCGCGACGAAGCCTCGCTTCCCGCGCGGGAGCTGGTCACGACGTTCGGCCACGGACCGCACCGGTGCCCGGCGCAGCGGTTCTCGCTCTCGGCGATCGGCCGCGGGTGCGCCGGCTCGTCGACCGGTACGAGCTGACGCCGGAGTTCGACGGAGTGCGCCCGATCCCGCTCCAGATCGGCGGCATCGCTCGCGCCGCGGATCCGTGCCCGGTCGCGTACCGGGCCCGGTGAGTGGGCGCGCAGGTCACTCGCTCCAGCGGACCCGCACCGTCTCCCGCCACACCTCGAGCGACGTGGGGTCGCCGTCGACCGTGGCCGGGTCGGGGGCGACCCGGTTCCACAGCAGCAGGAAGAGATCGGAGGCCGGCGCGGCGACCGTGACATCACTGGTAGCCGCCGCCGGGATCTCCTCGTCGACGAGCACGGTGGTCCGCTCGGGTCCGAGCTGGGCCAACCACTCCCGGTCGGTGTCGGTGGCGCGCAGGCGGACCCGCGGCGGATCGGACTCCGGGTAGCGACCCCGGCGCGCCGCGAAGCCGAAGAGGATCTCGTCGATGCCGTCGGCTGCGAGCTCGGGTGCGTGTGGCGTGATCGGGCCGCTCGCGCTCTTGCGCGTCGGCGCGGTGGATCGCGGTCTCGTGCGCCTGGCGTCGGGCCCAGAACGCGACGGGGGTAGGTGCCGCGAAGAAGGACCAGCACTCGAGGTCCGGGTCCGCGTCGCGCAGGGTTTGCAGCAGAGTGGTGTGGCCGGCGCGGAACCAGTCGACCAGCTCCGTGTCCGCGGGCCACTCGCCGACGACCTCGAGCAGACTCGTGTCGTAGCGCTCGGTTCGAGCTTCACGAATCGTCGTCGTCGCCCACCGGTGGATGCCACCGACGTGGTGCACGAGCTCACGCAGTGACAGATCTGGGACCACCCGCACCGGCGCGTCGGGATCGACATCAGTGGCCGCGAGCGCGAGCAGCTCGCCCTCATTCGCCAGGGAGTCGATGTGCTCGACCACGTCCATGCTGCCTCCTCCGGTCAAAGCAACGAACCGGAGGATACGCGCCGGTATGGTGACGCCACATGAGCAAACCGAGCCGGATGGCCGAGTGGCGGGGTCGGGCCTTCGGCCCGGCTTCCGAGCTTCCCTACCGGCGGCGTACGAGCGACTGGATCCGGCTGGTGATTGCAGCCGTGTTCATGGCGCTGCTCATCTGGCATCGCGACGGTGGCGATCACACGAGCGAGCAGGCCCTCTTCCAGCTCGTCAACGGGCTCCCCGACGCACTCGCGCCGCTGTTCACCACGCTGTACCGCTTCGGCGCGCTCTGGGCTCTGGCGCTCGTTGTCATCGCGGCCCTGATCGCCCGCCGGTGGCGCCTCGCGCGCGACATGGCCATCGCCGGGTTCGCGTCCTGGTTCATCGCGCGGGTCATCGGCGAGGTCGTGGTCGGGAACGCGAGCGTGATGCAGGGGATCGACTACGCCCGGCGGTTCGATGAGACGCCGTCGTTCCCGCTCGTCCGCCTGGCCATCATCGTCGCGGTCATCGCCGTCGCGTCGCCATACCTGACGCGGCCGATGCGAAGGCTCGGCCAGCTGCTCATCCTCCTCCTCGCGATCGCGTCGCTGTACCTCGGCATCGCGCTGCCCGACGCGGCGTTCGCCGCCGTCGTCCTCGGGTGGGGCCTCGCCGCGGGCGTCCACCTGATCTTCGGCTCTCCGGGCGGCCGGCCGACAACCGCGCAGGTGGCGGCCGCGCTCCATGAGCTCACGGGCTTCGACGCCGAGGTGACGCTCGCGCCGAAGCAGCCGCACTACGGCACGGTGATGATCTCGGACTCGAGCGACGGCCCGTTGGCGATTCGCGTGCTGGGTCGCGACGAGGCCGACGCCCAGCTCCTGTCGAAGGTCAGCCGCTCCGTCCTCTACAAGGACGGTGGCCCGAGCGTGCACCTCACCCGGCTGAGCGAGGTCGAGCACCAGGCGTACATGACCCTGCTCGCGGAGCGGGCCGACGTGCGCGTTCCTCCCGTGATCGTGGCCGGCGTGGCCGGTCCGGGTGCCGCGCTGCTCGTCATCCGGCCGCTCGCCGGCACCCGGCTCGTCGACGCAGATCCGGCCACCGTCACCGATTCCCTCCTCGACGACCTCTGGGGTCAGGTGCAGCGGCTCCATGGCGCGCGGGTCGCGCACGGAGCGCTCAGCGCACAGCACGTGTTGATCACGAGCGCCGGGCCGGCGATCGTGGACTTCGAGCACGCGACGGGCTCGGCGACGGGCTCCCAGCGGTCCCGCGATGTCGCCGAGCTGCTCGTGAGCACCTCCGACCTGATCGGTGACGACCGAGCGATCGCCGCCGCGGTGCGCAGCCTCGGCGCGCCCGCGCTCGTCGAGGCCCTTCCACTGATCCAGCCCGCGGCCCTCACCCGCGATCTCACGGGCGGTAGCCGGAAGGAACGCAAGGAGCACAGCAAGCACCTGGGCGAGCTCCGGGAGGCGGCGGCGAAGGCGGCCGGTACGGAGGCGCCGCCGCTCCAGCAGCTCTACCGCGTGAGTGGCACGAACCTGCTGATGGCAATCGGCACGCTCATCGCGGTCTTCGCGCTGCTGTCCCAGGTCGGTGACCCGCAGACGTTCTACGACACGATCAAGGACGCGAACTTCTGGTGGCTCGCGGTGGCCATGTTCATCTCGCTGCTCACGAACTTCTGCACGGCGGTCGCGCTCATGGGCACGGTGCCGATCAACCTGCCGTTGATCCGCACGGCCGAGCTGCAGCTCTCGATGTCGTTTTCGAACCTCGCGGTGCCCGCGGTCGGAGGCATGGCGGCGCAGATCCGGTTCCTGCAGCGTCAGGGTGTCGATCTGGCGTCGGCGGTGGCTTCGGGTGGCCTGCTGATCAACGTCGGCAACATCGTCGCGCAGGTCCTGCTGCTCGGCGTCGCGGTCGTCCTCTCTCCGACGACCTTGAAGCCGGGGAAGATCCCGACGAGCTCCATCGTCGAAGTGCTCCTCATCGCGATCGTGGTGATCGCGATCGGTCTCGGCGTGCTCTTCGGCGTCCCGAAGGTCCGCAAGATGGCGCTGCCGCCGATCAAGAGCGCGTCGGCAACGATGTGGGCCGCGGCGCGCTCGCCGCGGCGGGTCGCGCAGCTCCTCGGCGGCAACATCGTCAACGCACTGCTGTACGCGCTGGTGATGGAGGCGTGCCTCGAGGCGTTCGGCGGGTCGATCAACTTCTGGACGCTGCTCGCGATCAACATCTTCATCTCCACGATCGCGTCGCTCGTGCCCATCCCCGGCGGTGGGACCGCGGTCTCGTCGGTGGGGATGTCGGGCGCGCTCGTCGCGGTCGGGATCTCGAGCGAGGTGGCGGTCGCGGCGGTCCTCGCGAACCAGCTGGTGGCGAACTTCATCCCCGCGGTGCCGGGCTGGTGGGCCACCAACGACCTCCTCCACGACGACTACCTCTGACCGGCCGTTCGTGGGATCGCCAGGTCCTCAGAGGACCTCGGCGGCGTCGGGACGGAGCGGCGGCGAGTCGAGTGCGCAGTGCGACGTCGGGATCGGACCCGCCCCCTCGTCGGCCGCGTGGAGCGGACGGCGGATCGTCGACCACGCGAGCAGGCCACCGAGGACGAGAATCCCACCCGCGATCACCATCGCGTTGTGGAAGCCGTCCGAGAGGTCGATTGGGTTCCCGAAGTCCGCGTTGCTGATCCCGGCCAGTGGCGGTAGCACCGCGACCGCGATGAGCCCTGCGGTGCGCGCGACGTCGTTGTTCACCGCGGACGCAACCCCCGCGAACTGTTCGGGCGCGGCGCCGAGGACGGTCGCGGTCAACGGTGCGACCGTGAGGGAGAGCCCGCATGCGAACACGACGACGCCGGGGAAGACGTCGACCCAGTAGGTGCTGCCCGCGCCGATGCGCGTCATCAACAGCAGCCCGCAGCCGGCGATGACGGGCCCGAGGCTCATCGGGATCCGCGGCCCGATGCGCGTCGCCAGGCGTCCGGCCCGAGCCGAGCCGAACAGCATGATCAGGGTCACCGGCAGCAGGGCCGCGCCCGACGCGATGGGCGAGTAGTCGACGACGGTCTGCAGCTGGATCGGCAGCAGGAAGAACGCTCCCGCGAGCGCGGCGTAGACGACGAACGTCACGAGGTTGGCCGCGCTGAACTGCTTCGCCCTGAAGATCGCGAGCGGCACCAGTGGGTGGGGGCTCCGCTGCTCGACCCGGAGGAACGCGCCGAGGAACAGCAACCCACCGAGGAGCGGGATCAGCACCGCCGGTGACGACCAGCCCCGCTCCGGTCCGCTGGTGAGCCCCGCGATCACCCCGGCGAGACCGATGATCGTGAGCACGGCGCCGGTGACGTCGAGACCCGGCGGCGCGTGGTCGTTCTTGCTCTCGGGCACGTGCCGGATCCCGGCCCAGACCACGACCGCCGCGAACGGGATGTTGATGACGAAGATCCAGCGCCACGACGCGGACTGCACCAGCCAGCCGCCCAGGAACGGACCGATCGCCGTCATGATCCCGCCGAGCCCCGACCACGCGCCGATGGCCGCGGCGCGGTCGTCGGGCACGAAGCTCGCCTCGAGGATCGCCAGGCTCCCGGGCGTGAGCAGCGCAGCGCCCAGGCCTTGCAGGGCGCGAGCCGCGATGAGCACGGTGGCGTTCGGGGAGATCGCGCAGAGCAGTGACGCGCCCGCGAACCACACGACACCGGTGACGAACGCACGCCGGCGTCCGAACCGGTCGCCGAGCGCGCCGCCGAGCAGCAGGAATCCGGCCAGGGTCAACGTGTAGGCGTTGACCACCCACTGCAGGCTCGAGAGGCCCGCACCAAAGTCCTTCCCAATGGTCGGCAGCGCGATGTTGACGACGGTGGAGTCGAGCATGGCGAGCCCGGAGCCGAGCACGGTCGCGACCAGCACCCACCGGCCCGGGCCGGTGCTCATGTGCAGGTTCTGCTCAGTCACGGTGCCCCGGACCTCAACGTGACAGTGGATGGGCCTCGAAGAACTTCCAGATCAGGTCGTCGGCGTCGATGGAGAAAGTCGTCGGCCCGACGGCGGACTCGATCGCTTTGGAGAACTGGCTCCCGGGCCAGGCGTGACCACCGCCGGTGACCCGGTAGAGCTCGACTTCGTCACCCTTCGGGCACGGGAATCTGATCAGCGTCACGTCGGCGGCCACCGTCGTGTCCGTAGGAGTGGTCGTACAGCCGTTGCGCTTTGCCCACGTCGCGGTGATCTCGGGGATCGAAGGGCCCTTCGTCTTCGTGTCCACGACACCGGCCTGGCCCAAGGTGTGGCCGTCGGCGGTCGGGAGGTCGGCGGCCTTCTGCCCGAGACCGCCGTCGTAGCCGACGTACGGATCGGCAGTGCCGTGGAACGCGATGACCGGAACCGGCCGCGACGGCTTGCACCCCTTGATGTCGCGGATGCCGGCGACGGGGGCCGCGGCCGCGATCCGGTTCGCGTACCGGCACGCGACCGCGGACGTCATGAACGCGCCGTTCGACAGCCCGGTGACGTACACCCGGTGCTCGTCCACGCACACGGTCCTCTCCACCTCGTCGAGCAGGTCGCCGATGTACGTCATGTCGGGCCCGTCGAGCGAGGTGTCCCACGCGGGGATGGTCCCGCCGCTTCCTTGGGGCGTGATCGTGACGAAGCCGTGGCTGTCGCCGAACGAGCCGAGCGCGGACATCTGCAGGTGCACCGTCGCTCCCTCGGCATAGCCGTGGAGGTCGATCACCACCGGCGTCGGGGTGGTCGCGGCGTACCCGGTCGGGACATGCCGGTAGTACCAGCGCGGCGTCCCGCCCGAGGTGGTGTCGATCTTCACCTCACCCGCGGCGACCGGCGTGCTCGCCCTGCAGCCCGCGGACGGCTGCGCGCTCACCGCCGCGGGCTTCGCCTTTGCGGTCGTGGTGGAGGTGGAGGTGGAGACGGAGTCGCTGCTGCTCCCACTGCACGCGCCCAGGAGGACCACGAGGACGCTGAGCGAGACCGCAAGGAGATGCCGAGGTCGCATGGCGGCATCCTGGCACGGCCGCGCCATCCGCGCGGGCGCCGCGCTCCGTAGGACAGGCGGGTGGTAGCGCGAGCGAGGGAGCCCTCCCCCCGGGGCTCCCTCGCTCCACCGCCCGGCACCCCGGATCACGGTCACTGCGTAGGCTCAGGCGGCCCCACAGAGGAAGGACCCGATGGGCTACGGCATCGACCCGGCGAACACACCGGTCACCCGGGTCGCGCTGCTCGCTGCGCTCGTCGACGGCGACCTCAGCACCGCGTACCGGGTCGCGACGACGCTGCTCGATGAAGGTGTCCCGTTCGAGGTGCTCGTGGCCGAGGTGCTCGACCCGGTGCAACGGGAGCTCGGGACCCGTTGGGCGAACGGTGACCTCACGGTCGCCGACGAGCACGCAGCGACGACCGTCGCGGAGAACCTCGTCATGCTGCTCTCCGGCGGGCCGGTGATTGCCGACGGTGCGCTGGTCGTGGTTGCGTGCCCCGAGGGTGACGCGCACTCCCTGGCCGGCCGGGTGGTGGCCGCGGTCCTCGGGTTCCGGGGCTTCCGCGCCGTTCTGCTCGGAGCGTCGTTGCCCGCCGGCGACCTCGGCGACTACCTCGAGTACCACGAGCCGCTCGCGGTGGCCCTTTCCATCTCGATGCCCGCTGCGCTCTACCGCGCCGCCGCGTCCGTGGCGGTCGCGCACCGCTCGAGCGTTCCCGTCGTGGTCGGCGGGCGCGCGGTGCGGCACAACGAGGCGCTCGCGCTGCAGCTCGGCGCCGACGCCTGGGCGGAAACCGCGGACGAGGCGGCTGACATCCTCGAGGGATGGCGGACGACTCGGGCGACGGAGCTCGCCGCGCCGATCAAGGCCTCCGCGGAGTGCGCGTCGATCGACCTGCACCGCGCGTGGCTGGCGGCGGCGGCGATCCCGCCCGACGAAGCCGAGGCCGGCAATGTCCTCGTGGACGAGGTGAACCGGCTCCTCGACGTCGCGGAGGGCGCGATCCTGCTGCACGAGCCGTCGTTGTTCACGGATCAGGTCGCGGCAGTCCGCGCGGTCCGAACCGGCCACGACGTCTCCGGGCGCGCGATCGACCGGGTGCTCGAACGCCTGCTCGTCGCGACGGCAGACCGCATGCCCGGCACTGCCGCGCTCCTTCGCGCCGCGATCGGCTAATCGGGTCGCTCGGCGACGTTGCCGGCTTCCATCGCGGTGCGCAGGCGGGACAGCCCACTGCGGATCCGGCTCTTCGCCGTCCCCTCGGGGATCCCGAGCCTGACCGCGACCTCGCGATAGGGCAGTCCGCCGAGGTACGCGAGCTCGACCGGCTGCCGCTCGTTCTCGGGCAGGGTTGCGAGCGCGGCTCGCACGTCATCGACGACCGAGTTCCGGATGACCTCGCGCTCGACGTCATCGTGCTGGGTGCGCGCCTGGAACGCATCACGTGCTTCGCGCCGTCGGCGCGAGGACTCCGATCGCACGATGTCGAGCGACCGGCCGTGCGTCTGAGCGAGCAGGTACGAACGCAACGAGCCGCGGTCACCGTCGAACTGGTCGGCGCGGATCCAGAGCCGGGTGAACACCTCCTGGACCACCTCGTCGGCCAGGCTGCGGTCGCGCACCAACCGGAGCGCGAGCGACCGGCTCGCGCCCGAGTGGCGGCGGTAGGCCTCGGAGAGCGCGGCCTCGTCCGACGCGGCGATGCGCGCCGGTGAGCTCGCTGTCCAGGACGCCTGCCAGGTCTGCGATGACCCCAAGTTTGGCCCACCCCGGGCGGCCGAAGCCCGCAGGGTGCCGAGGGGCTCGGGCGGAAGGGCGCAACGAGCGAGAGGGCTCGTAGAGTGGGCTCCATGACGAGTACCACGATGAGCGCCGACGACCGGTACACGATCATCTCCGCGGACTGCCACGCCGGCGCCAGCCACGAGATGTACCGCGAGTACCTCGAGAAGAAGTACCTCGACGACTTCGACGCCTGGCGCGAGAAGTACAAGAACCCGTTCCGCGACCTCCAGGACGGCGGCCGGGTCCGCAACTGGGACGACGAGCGCCGGATCGGGGACGAGGAGCGCGACGGCATCGTGGCCGAGGTCGTGTTCCCGAACACGGTCCCGCCGTTCTTCCCGAGCTTCATCCTCTTTGCCCGCCCGCCCACGGCCGACGAGTACGAGCACCGGCTCGCCGGAATCCGCGCGCACAACCGCTGGATGGCGGACTGGTGCGGTCGCTTCCCGGAGCGCCGGGCCGGCATCGGCCAGATCTTCCTGAACGACGTCGACGACGCGATCGAAGACGTCAAGTGGTGCAAGGAGCACGGCCTGCGCGGCGGCGTCCTGATCTCCGGCGGTCGCGCCCGACATCGACTACATCAAGCCGCTCTACGACCCGGTGTACGACCCGTTGTGGGAGGTGTGCGAGGACCTCGGCGTCCCGGTCAACAGCCACGGCGGCACCGGCCTGCCGAACTACGGCAAGTACCCGGCCGCGGCGCTGCTCTTCATCACCGAGGTGTCGTTCTACTCGCAGCGGCCGTTCGTGCAGCTGCTGTTCTCGGGCGTGTTCGAGCGCTTCCCCAACCTGAAGTTCGTGATGACGGAGATGGGTTGCGCGTGGTTGCCACCGATGTTGCGCCACTTCGACCGTCTGCTCGAGCAGATCAAGAGGACCGGGCGCACCGGTGAGATGCGGTACTCGGAGGAGCACATCCTCCCGAAGTCCGCGACCGAGTACTTCCGACAGTGCTGCTACGTCGGCGTGAGCCAGCCCGGCCCCGACGACGCCGCGGCTCGCTACACGATCGGGCTCGACCGCTTCATGTGGGGCAGCGACTACCCCCACGACGAGGGCACGTACCCGTTCACCCGCGAGCACCTGCGCCAGCTGTTCCACGACAGCGACCCGGCGGAGCTCCAGCAGATCCTCGGGGGGAGTGCAGCCGAGCTCTACGGCTTCGACCTGGACGCACTCGCGCCGATCGCGGCGAAGGTCGGGCCGACGGTCGCGGAGCTCGCGGCGCCGCTGACCGAGCTGCCCGGACGAGCCGAATGAGGCGCTGCTGAAGGCGGTCCGCCACTCATAGGGCGGTCACACCGGACGACGCGATTGGGGGAGAGCGCCATGCCGTACACGAGCGGTCGAGTGGTGCACGACGCGGATGCCCACATCATGGAGACGCCGACGTGGTTGCGCGACCACGCCGATCCGGGCCTCCGGGACCAGATCCCGACGCTGTCGCTCGCGAGCGGCAACGAGCTGCGCCAGACGGGTGACCCGGCCGAGCAGCTGGCCGACCTGGACCTCGCCTTCGAACGGCTGCGCGCGAAGCATGGGTCCGACGCGTACCGCACGGTCGAGGAAGCCGAGATCATGAACCGCAAGAACTTCGCGGCGACCGGCGCGTTCATCCCGGAGGACCGGTCGCGCGCGCTCGATCTCCTCGGGTTTTCGAGCCAGCTCGTGTTCAACACCTTCCACAACAGCCGGCTCCACAGCTGGGAGCACTCCGGCGACCTCGAGCTCGCGGTCGGGACCGCCCGCGCGCACAACCGCGGGATGGTGGAGTTCTGCGCGGGTGACGTGCGTCTCCTCCCCACCTGTTATGTGCCGCTCGTCGACTTCGACGCCGCGCTCGCCATGACCGACGAGGCGATCGCGATGGGGGCCGCGGCGCTGCTCGTCGCGTCCGGCTGCCCGCCCGGTCACTCGCCGAGCCATCTCTCGCTCGATCCGGTGTGGGCGCGCGCCCAGGAGGCGCAGATCCCGGTCGTGTTCCACGTCGGTGGCACCGGTGAGCTGATCGACCCGAGCTACTTCGTCAATGGCCTGCCGATCCCGCCCGACTTCCACGGCGGCGAGGAGAACTTCCGCTCGGTGGACTACATGGGGATCCCCGGCCCTCCCGCGCAGACCCTCGCGACGATGATCTTCGACGGCGTGCTCGAGCGGTTCCCCGAGCTGCGGATCGGCGTCATCGAGCAGGGCGCGATCTGGGTGCCGTCCTGGATGCGCCAGATGGAGTCCGCGTTCGACGCGTTCGTGAAGCACGAGGAGCGTCTGCGCGCGCTGTCGATGCGGCCGAGCGACTACGTGCGCCGCCAGGTGCGCTTCACCCCGTACCCGACCGAGGACGTCGGTTGGATCGTCGAGCAGGCCGGCCCCGAGGTCTGCCTGTTCTCGTCGGACTACCCGCACGTCGAGGGTGGTCGCCGGCCGGTGGAGCGCTTCGAGGCCTCACTCGGCGACGCGTCCGACCATGTGCGCGACGCCTTCTACCGCGACAACTTCCTCGACCTCATCGGCGCCGCCGGCGTTGCCCTCGCCCACTGAGAGCGAGCGCGCCGCGATCCTCGAAGGGCTCGGACGGGTGCGTCAGTCGGTCGACCGGCCGTAGGTGACGGCGTCGCGCACCGCCGGCGGGGCCGCGTTGAGCAGCGCACGGTCCGGATTCGCGCCGAGCGCGTCGTTCACGGTCGAGAACGCGATCCGCAGCGCGACGAAGGTCGTGATCGCGAGGATCTGCGCGTCGTCGAAGCCGGCGTCGCGCAGGGTCTGCACGTCCGGCGCAGCAGTGGCATTCGGGTCGCGGGTGATGAGGCGAGCCCACCGGGCCAGCGCCCGGTCGGCCGGTTCCAGCTCATCGTCATCGCCCCGGAGCACCGCTCCGGCCACACCGTCACCGGCCACCCCCGCAAGCTTCGTGCCCCACGCGAGGGAGCAGTAGCTGTCCCCCAACGTGGACGCGCAGGAGGCGATGAGGATGCCGCGCTGCCGGAGTGTGAGCGACCCGGCCTCGCCGGTCTGGCCGATGAGGTCGAACAGTGCGTCCGCGGTCGCCGGCAGATGGGCCCAGACCTTCGTCAGGTTCATGACGTAGCCGAGCCCGTCGGCGTCCTCGTCGTACAGGCGTTGGGCATCGGCGGACGGGGGCGGGGCGTCGAGAAAGCCGGCGTTGCCGGGCGCTGTGATCGGTCGTCATCGAGCTTCCTCCCGGCCAGCAGGGACTGGGCGTGTCTCGAGAACCTAGAGCCTGGGGAATTTCTTGGGTACGCATGTCGAGAAACCGGATCCGGCCGCGACATCTGAGTGAGCGGCGCCACCGGGTGGCCGTCAGATCAGGAAGGATGAAGCGATGCGATTCATGCTGCTGCAGAACTACGGCGAGGTCGGCTCGGGATGCGTGCCGATGGACCAGTGGAGCCCCGAGGACGTCAAGGCCCACATCGACTTCCAGGTCGCGCTGAACGACGAGCTGCTCAAGAGCGGTGAGCTGGTCGACGCCCAGGGGCTCGCCGCACCCGGAGCAGGCGAAGTTCGTGACGTCCGACGGCAAGAGTGCGCCGGTGATCACGGACGGCCCGTACCCGGAGTCCAAGGAGCTGCTCGCCGGCTACCGGCTCATCGACGTCGACTCGCTCGACCGGGCGATCGAGATCGCGGCCCGGGCATCGGCGGCGCCCGCCGTGAACGGCGAACCCATCCAGGACCACATCGAGGTGCGCCAGGTGCTGAGCGCGCCCGACCCCGAGATGTGATCGACGCCGCGAGCACCGAGGGCCTGCTGCGCCAGCTCGCGCCGCAGGCCCTCGGCGCGCTCGACGCGTCGGTACGGCGACTTCGCCGACGCGGAGGACGCCGTGCAGGAAGCGCTCGTCGTCGCCGCGACCACGTGGCCGGCCGACGGTCAGCCGGACAATCCACTCGGCTGGCTCATCCGCGTCGCGTCGCCGCCGCATGATCGCGCAGTACCGCGCGCGACGAGGCCCGCCGCCGCCGCGAGGATCTCGCGGCGTCGTGGTCGATCGACCGGCCCGACCGGCGCGCCGGGCCAGGACGACTCGCTGATCCTCATCTTCATGTGCTGCCATCCGGCGCTCACCCCCGGTGCGGCGATCCCGCTCACCTTGCGCGCGGTCGGGGGCCTCACGACCCGCGAGATCGCGGCCGCGTTCCTCGTCCCCGAGGCGACGATGGCGCAGCGCATCAGCCGGGCGAAGGCGACGGTCAAGGCATCGGGCGCGCGGTTCGCCCTCCCGTCTCTCGACGATCGCGACGAACGCCTGCGGTCGGTGCTGCACGTGCTCTACCTCATGTTCACTGAGGGCTACGCCAGCAGCAGCGGGCCGGATCTCGCGCGCACCGACCTCTCCGACGAGGCGATCCGCTTGGCCCGCGGCGTGCACGCGGCGCTGCCCGACGACCCCGAGGTGACCGGTCTGCTCGCACTCATGCTGCTCACCGACGCCCGTCGTCCCGCGCGCACCGACGCTGACGGCGCCCTCGTCCCCCTGGCCGAGCAGGACCGCACCTGCTGGAACCGCGACCGCATCGTCGAAGGCGTGGCGCTCGTCACCGCGGCGCTGCAGCGCAGTGAGATGGGGGAGTACCAGGTGCAGGCCGCGATCGCCGCCGTCCACGACCAGGCGGCGACGCTACGACGAGACGCGCTGGCCCGAGATCGTGGCGCTCTACAACCTGCTCGAGCGCATGACCGGCAACCCGATGGTGACGCTCAACCGCGCGGTGGCCGTCGCGATGCTCCACGGACCGAGCGCCGGGTTCGCGGTGCTCGACGGGCTCGACGAGCGGCTCGGCGATCACCACCGCCTTCACTCGGTGCGAGCCCACCTGCTCGAGCAGTCCGGCGACACCGAAGCTGCGATCGCCGAGTTCCGCTCGGCCGCCGCGGGGGCCACGAACCTCCGCGAGCAGCAGTTCCTCACCACCCAGGCGGCCCGCCTCGGGGCCGAACCCGCCCTCGCCCCACCCCGTCGACGGGCTCACGCGGGACCCTCACCGGTCGTTCCCGATTGAGGGCGCTGCGACGTTCCACTTCGGCCTCCCTCGACCGACGGTGATGGGGCAACGTCAGTAGTACCGCAGCTCGACGAGGTTGTGGTCCGGGTCGCGGATGTAGAGGGAGGTGCCGTCGCCGCGCGCCCCGAACCGGATCGCGGGACCGTCGGCGACCTCGAAGCGACCACTCGCCTTCAGCGCGTCGAAGTCCGTCGGCTCGACGACCAGGCAGAAGTGGTCGAGGTTCTCGCCGGAGCGGGGCAGGCCGATCAGGTCGATGATCGTCCCCTCGTCGACGCGCACCGACGGGAAGAACCGCTCGCCGCGGCGCCACTCCTCGACGTGGATCGGCTCCAGGCCGAGCTCGCCGGTGTACCAGGCCAGGGAACGCTCGACGTCGGCGACGTTCAGCACGACGTGGTCGAACGCGGTGATGCGCAGCTCATCGCTCATCTGCCCAGCATCGCACGGCTCAGGGTTGGAGGAGACGGGCGAGACGCCGGCCGGCGACCCACACGCCGATGGTGCCGACGGCCGCGAGGTAGACGACGTGCACGGCGATGCTCCAGCTCAGGTCCCCGAACGCGAGCGACCGTTCGAGTGCCACGCCCTGGTAGAGGGGCGTGCACCGCACGACCCATTGCAACCCGGTCGGGTATTGCGACAGCGGGAAGAACGTGGCCGAGAAGAGGAAGAGCGGGAGCAGCGCCATGTTCACGTAGTCGAAGTCCACGAACGACCGCATGAACGTGGTGCCCGCCATCCCCATTCCTGCGAACGCGAACCCGATCAACATCGCGCCGGGCAGGCAGAAGATCGCCCACGGCGATGAAGTCAAGCCCAGGAGTGCCATGAAGAGCAGGAACGCCGCGGCGTAGATCGTGCCCCGGATCAGTGCCCAACCCATCTCGCCGAGCGCGACGTCCGTCGGGCTCAATGGGGTCGCGAGCATCGCGTCGAAGGTCCGCGCGTACTTGTACTTGAAGAAGAAGTTGAACGTCGTGTCGAACACCGATCCGTTCATCGCCGCGGCCGCGAGGAGCCCGGGCGCGACGAACTGGTCGTAGGGCACCAGTTGGCCGCCGGGACCCTTCACCGTGCCGACGAGCGCGCCGACGCCGATGCCGATCGACGCCAGGTAGAAGAGCGGCTCGGCGAACCCGGTGAGGAAGATGCCCCAGAGCCGACGGTACGCGAACACGTTGCGCTCGATGACGTGGAAGAACAGTGCGGTCATGTCGCGAGCTTCTTCGTGAAGGTCCGGATGCCCCAGCGCGCGCTCAGCAGGACGATGGCGCACAGGATGGCCACGTTCGCGACCGCCTCGGGGCCGTCGATCATCCCGGTTGTCGCCCCACGGCACAGCTGCACGCCGTGCCACAGCGGCGACAGCCAGCAGAACGGTTGGAGCCAGCCGGGCAGCTGCGAGATCGGGAAGAACGTGCCCGAGAAGAGGAACAACGGGATCACGCCGAGCCGCATGATCACCGGGAACCGGAAGTCGGTCTCCTGGGTCGCGGCGAAGGCCGTGAGGGGTGCGGCGAAGGCCAGCGCCGTGAGCACCGCGGCCGGGATCGCGAGCGGCGCCCACCACGAGATGACTCCACCGAGGAGCGCGGCGACGATGAGGAAGACGGTCGCGCCGATCAGGGCGCGCACGCCCGTCCAGACGATGACGCCGAGGTAGACGTCGCCCGGTCCGACGGGGGTCGCGACCATCGCGTGGAACGTCCGGATCCACTTCGTCCCTGCCATGATCGGCCAGAGCGACTCGCCCGCGGCGCCGTTCATCGCGCTCGCGGCCATGACCCCGGGGGTGATGAACGCGAGGTACGAGACGCCGTCGACGGTGTCGTGCTTCACCAGCCCTCCCACCCCGAGACCGAGCGCGGCGAGGAACAGGACCGGGTTGAGGACGTACGCGACCGCGGAACCGCGCCAGAACTTCCGGAAGATGTGGGCCTGGTGCTCGACGACCCGGGTCGCGAGGAGCGAGGGCACTACTCCTCCAAGGTGCGCCCGGTCAGGCGCAGGAACACGTCCTCGAGCGATCCGCGCCGCACGAGCTCGGAGTCCGCGTGCACGCCGGCGCGTGCGAGCCGCTCGACCTCGGCCTCGCCGTCGTCGGCGTAGACGAGGATCCGATCGGCGAGAGCCTCGAACGGCGTGTCCAGGGCGTCGACGACCTTCTGCGCGTTGGCCCGGTCTTCGTCCGCGTCGAACCGGAGCTCGACGACCTCACGGGTCGAGTGCTGGTCGATGAGCTGGCGGGGCGAGCCCTCGGCGACGATGTGGCCGCCGTCCATGATCACGAGCCGGTCGCAGAGCTGCTCGGCCTCGTCCATGTAGTGCGTGGTGAGCACGAGCGTGACGCCCTGGCGCTTCAGCTGGTACAGCCGCTCCCACACGAGGTGGCGGGCCTGCGGGTCGAGCCCGGTCGTCGGCTCGTCGAGCAGGACCAGCTCGGGCCGGTTGATCAGCGCACGCGCGATGGTCAACCGGCGGCGCATGCCGCCGGAGAGCTCGTCCACCTTGGCGCCACTGCGGTCGGTCAGCTGCACGAAGTCGATGAGCTCGTCGGCCCGCTCGCGGATCACGGATCGCGCGAGGCCGAAGTACCGCCCGTAGATCAGCAGGTTCTCCCGCACGGTGAGCTCGAGGTCGAGCGTGTCCTCCTGGGGCACCGCGCCGAGCCGGCCCCGGATCGCGGAGCCGTCCGTCGCGGGGTCGAGCCCGAGCACCCGTAGCTCGCCACCGGTCACGGGCGACACGCACGAGATCATCCGCATCGTCGAGGTCTTGCCCGCACCGTTCGGGCCGAGGAAGCCGAACGCCTCGCCCGGCTCGACCCGGAAGTCGATCCCGTCGACGGCCACGAAATCGCCGAACCGCTTCGTCAGCCCCCTGCCGTGGACCAGCGCCTCGTCCGTCACGAGGTTCGACGCTACCGGGAGGCCCCGGCTCCACTCCCCGGGTTTGTCCCGAGACCCGTCCTGACGACGGTTTCGCACGAACCCAGCGGCTCCGGGATCGGGCGTAAGGTCCGAGGCCGTGGAGAAGCTGATGTACGTGCTGTGGGGCGACGGAAGCCCGGAACAGGGCGACGCTCTGCGCGACCGGATCCTCGGCCAGGTCGCACCCAGCCTGTTCGCGTCCGGCGCCCGCGCGCTGACCGTCGACGTGCACGACGCCGCGGCCGCGCAGGCGCCACCGCCGATGCCGACACCCGAGGACGAGGAGATCCTCGCCGCCATCGTGTCGGTGTGGATCGACGCGTACGACCGCCGCGCGCCGTTCGAGACGGCGCTCGGTGCGCTCGGTCACCGCTTCGCCGGCTACCTGGTCGTCGAGTCCGTCTACGACGACTACGGCACCACGCAGTGGGCCGGGCCGCGGGACTGGCCCGACGGCGAGCGGTCGCCCGGTGTCCTGACGGTCGCGCTCATCCACCGACCGGTCGGCCTGTCGTACGACGACTGGATCCAGGCGTGGCACGGAACGCAGTCGCCGCTCTCGGCCGAGCTGCAGCCCCGCACCCGGTACGTGCGCAACGAGGTGGTGCGCTCGGTGACGCAGGATGCACCCGAGGTGCACGGCATCGTCGAGGAGGCGTGGGCGTCCAGCGAGGTCGTGGCGGACCCGATGCTGTTCTTCAACTCCGGTGGTGACCCCGACGTGATGGGTGCCAACGTGCAGAAGATGCTCGAGAGCGTCAACGCGTGCCTCGACCTCAGCCGGTTCCGGACCTCCACGATGAGCGAGTACCTGGTCCGCTCGGTCTGAACCCCGGCGGCCGGAGCCGGTCTAGACGGCGAGGCTGGCCGGGCTCGGCCAGTGGACGCGGGTGGCCCAGCCCGCGTGCTCGAGCATCCAGATCAACCGGGCCGAGAGGTCGACCTGGCGGGGGAGCACCCCGTGGCGGGCCGATGCCGGGTTCGCGTGGTGGTAGCTGTGCCAGCTCTCGCCGAGCGAGAGCAGCGCCAGGGGGGCGAAGTTCGTGCTGCGGTCCTTGGTTTCGAACGGCTTGGTCCCGAACATGTGGCAGATGGAGTTGATGCTCCACGTCACGTGGTGGAAGAGCGCCATGCGCACGAATCCGGCCCAGATGAGCGCGGTGAGCGCGCCGACCCACGTTCCGGTGATCATGTAGCCGAGCCCGAACGGGATCGCGAATGAGAGGGCGGCGAACACCGGGAAGAGCTTGGTTGCCTTCACGATGTCGTCGTCGCGCAGCAGGTCCGGTGCGAATCGCGTCTTCGAAGTGACGTCGGGCGTGAACAGCCAGCCGATGTGCGCGTAGAGGAAGCCCTTGGCTCGTGCGACGGAGCCACTGCCGTAGCGGTGCGGCGAGTGCGGGTCGCCGGGCTGGTCGCTGAACATGTGGTGCCGGCGGTGGTTCGCGACCCAGCTCGTCACGGAACCCTCGAACGCCATCGAGCCCGCGGCCGCGAGGAGGAACTTCAGGGGACGGTTCGCAGTGAAGCTGTGGTGGGTGAAGAGCCGGTGGAACCCGATGCTGATCCCGAACCCCGCGACGAGGTACATGACCGCGGCGATGACGAGGTCGTGCAGGTTGACGGCTTGGCCCCAGAGGAGGGGGACGGCGATGGCCAACGCCACTGCCGGTCCGGCGACGAAGAGCGAGGTGACGACCCGATCGGTGACGACACTGCTCTGGCTCGGCCGGTCCTGGGTCTCGATCAATGCGTCTCCGTACGGTTCAAGAACTGGTGAGGTCCCGGGTGGCCACCTTGCCGCACGCAGCGCAGGCCCGTTTCGGAGTGCTCAGGACAGCGGACGCATTGGATGGTTCTGAGAGAGCGGCGATCGCGAGGTTCGCGAGTTGAGGTCATCATTCCACCCTTCGCGCCGAAGGTCCGCGCGCCTGACGTGAAGGCGGGAACCGAGTGCAGTGGAGTGGTGCACAAGAAGTGGGGTCCCCGCCGGAGCCGTCTTCCGGGCGGGGAGAGGCGACTCGGGATCGGACAGGACGGGAGAGCCCGAGGCGGAAGAGCCCGGGGACCCCGCTCGCGCGCCCGCAGCGCCGGGACTGCCCGACGCGCGGGAGCACGTGAGCGCGACCACCGGGGTGCGCCAGGAAACGAGAGGGAGTTGCGAGCCCTGCTGCAGGCAACGAAGCGGCCTTCCTGGATGTTCTCCGGCGTCCGGGGTCCAGGGGCGCTGCATTTGTTGCCCGCGAACTATGGCACGGATGACGTGATCTGGCCAGGAGCAAAATGCGGTTCGCGCGCGTCCGTGGGTCAGTGGGTCGAGAGCTTGTACCGCGCCAGGTTCTCGACTCGCTCGACGAAGTCCGGGCTGCGCTGGAGACGCAGCGCGATGTCCCCGGAGTCCGCACCGCGGTCCCGCCAGCCGAGAATGCACCGTTCGACGGGCCGCAGCGTCGGCGCGCCCGTCGCCCGGGTGGGCGTCACGGCCCGGGAGGCCGGCCATCTCGATCACCCTCCCGATGAACTCCGGGCTCCGCCGGAACCGCCGCGCGATTTCACTGGTGGGCGACACCACCGTCCGCGAGGTGCACCACTCTCCGCTCGATCGGTCGAAGCGTGGCGCTGTCGTTTCCGGTCGAGGTCAAGCTCATGGATCGAACGTACCCCACGTTCCCGCACGCGTCGCGTTGACGGCTTCGCGAATTTCTCGCAAAACGCGTCAAGGTCCGCGCCGGGTGTGCCGATAGCGCACTCCTTGAGTGGACCGCGCCCTGCCCCTTCCGATCGGAACTTCCGTCGAGGTCCGTAACCGATTCTGCGCGGCGTGGAGTCGCGGCTTCGAGGTGGCCGAGACGACGCGAGGGGGCTACATCGTTCGCCGCCAGTCCGACGCGTACGTGATCCCCGCCGAGTTCGTCGCGGCCGAGGTGCGCAGCCTCCGCTGAGGTCTACTCGTCCGGTTCTGCAGCGAGGAGCCCGTAGGTCTCCGGGCGGCGGGTGGTCAGGAACGGGAACAGCGCGAGCCAGTCCTTGCGCTGGTCGAGGTCCAGGTCGGCGACGAGGACCGCGGGCTCGCCGCGCGGCGCCTGCACGAGGACGCGGCCGTACGGGTCGCTGACGAATGACGAGCCGTAGAACGTGATCGGACCCTCGGTGCCGATGCGGTTCGGGACGGCGACGAACAACCCGTTCGCGATCCCGTGCGCGCGGATCACCTGCTCCCACAGGGGTTGCGTGTCGAAATCCGGGTGATCAGGCTCCGATCCGATCGCCGTCGGATAGACGAGGACCTCGGCGTCGTGCAGTGAGTACGCGCGCGCGACCTCCGGGAACCACTCGTCCCAGCACGTCGGGAATCCGAGGCGTGCTTCGGCGACGTCGACGACCGGATAGCCGCTGTCCCCGGGGCGGAAGTAGCGGTCCTCGTAGTAGCCCGCGGTGATCGGCAGGTGGGTCTTTCGGGTCCGGGCGAGGAGGGTGCCGTCCGGCGCGACGCAGATCGCGGTGTTGAAGCCGAGGCCTTCGTCATCGGTCTGTTCGTACAGCGACGCGTGCACCGGCACGCCGACCTCTGCCGCGAGCTGCCGCCGCGAAGTCGTAGGTCGGGCCACCCGGGAGCGGCTCGGGTACCGCGCCGGCCGCACCCGGCCCGTCGGGTGTGATTGCGAAGTACGGCGAAAGGGTGAGCTCCTGCAGGCAGACGAGGCGCGCCCCTTCGCCGGCCGCGATGCGGACGCCGTCCGCGAGTGCGGCGCGGTGCTCGATCGGGTCGGGGTGCCACCGGTGTTGCACCAGGCCGATGCGCCACGGCACCCGCGTCGGCGCATCGACCCGGGCGGGGGAGTCCGGCACCGCGCCGATCGCGGTGATGAGCTGGAGCCGCTCGCTCATGCCGGTACCGGTTGGGTGATGCAATGCACACCGCCGCCTCCGTACGCGAGGACCGATCCGGGCACTCCGATGATGTCGCGGCCCCGGTAGCACTTCCCGATCAGCTCGAGCATGGCCGCGTCGGCGGAGTCGCCGGCGACCGGTACCAGCACCGCACCGTTGATCGGGTAGAGGTTGACGTACGGGACGGGGACCCGGGTGCCGGCGATCGTCGTGTACGGGAGCACGGGCACCTCCGTCACCGCGATCCCGGCCTGCTCCAGTGCTGCGCGGCTCGTGCGGGCGATCTCATGGTTCGGGTTCGCGGCGTCGGCACAGCCCTGGAGGAGGCAGCGCCCCGGCGCGAAGAACGCGACGACGTTGTCGACGTGACCGTCCGTGCCCTCGTCCTCCGCGATGCCGTCAGGGAGCCAGACGACCGTATCGGCGCCAGTCGCGTGCAGGAGGACGGCGTCGATGTCGGCCCGGGTCCGGTCGGGGTTGCGGTTCGGATTGAGAAGACACCGCTCGGTGGTCACAACCAGTCCATGGCCGTCGAGCGCGAGCGCTCCGCCTTCGCCGGCGATGCCGACGTCGTAGGAGGCGAAGCCGAGATGAGCAGCGAGGCGCGCGGCGATCGTCGCGTCGCGGTCGAACGGCGTGAAGGATCCGCCCCAGCCGGTGAACTCGAAGCAGAGCGCGCGGCGGCTTCCGTCGGGCGCGGTGGCGATCACGGGACCGGAGTCCCGTAGCCACGAGTCATCGATCCGGGCGGCGATCACCTCGACGCGGTCGCTGTCGATGTCGCGGGCCGCGTCGTCGGCCTCGGACGGATCCGCCACCAGGAGGACGGGCTCGAAGCGCGCGATGGCGCGCGCGACGAGTGCATGGACCTTTCGTGCGGACTCGAGCTCGTCACCCCAGAGCTGGTTGCGTCGAGCGGCCGTGGGCCAGGCGATCAGCGTGCGCTCGTGCGGATCCGTCTCGGCTGGGACCGCGCGCGCCGCCCGGCAGGGACTCGAGCGCCTCGACGGCTTCGGTGGGCCGGTCCGGCATGCCCCAGTCAACCACGATCCACGTGCGCCGAGGTGCTACAGAAGAGGATGCCGACGAGCCCGGAACCCAGATCGGCGCGCGGTCCCGTCCCGGGATCACCCGAGTCGGAACAGGCGTGGCTCGACCTGTTCTTCGACCTCGTCTTCGTCGCCGCGATCCTCATCCTGAGCTCCGGCTTCTCCCACGCCGAGCGGGTCAGCGAGGGCGTGTGGTTCGGCGGGTCGTTCGTCTCGATCTGGTGGATCTGGCTCGCCACCACGCTCTACGCCAACCGCTTCCCGACCGACGACATCGCGCACCGCCTCATCACGCTCACACAGATGTTCCTGGTGACCATGGTCGCGATCGGCGTCGGCGACGGCCCGCACGCGCATCCGGAGTTCGACTCGATCGCGTACGCGCTGCTGACGTTGTCGATTGCGCTCACGTACGTCCGGACGTCCCGCCGAGCGCGCTCGAGAAGGCGGCGTTCGCGCGCCGGCGATCGATGGAGTACGTGGTCGCGGCCGCGATCTTCGTCGTGGCGGGGTTCCTGCCCGAGGTACCTCGGATCGCGCTCTGGGTCATCGGTCTCGGCGTCACGATCGTGCCCGCGATCGCGCACTGCACGACTGCGCCG
This sequence comes from uncultured Acidimicrobiia bacterium, assembly GCA_963848485.1. Lineage (GTDB taxonomy): Bacteria > Actinomycetota > Acidimicrobiia > IMCC26256 > JAENVU01 > Chersky-806. The sequence continues at coordinate 234,317 of CAWKDX010000003.1, read as the reverse complement.
CCGCTCGAGGAACGGCAGCTCATCGAGCGACTCGGCGCGCTGACGATCATCATGTGTGGCGAGGCGTTCGTGAAGGTCGCGCTCGCGGCGAACGCCGACTCGCTCGACGGCATCGACGTCGTCACAGTGGCCTTCGAGTTCGTGATGGTATTCGCGGTGTGGGCCATCTACTTCGACGACATCCCCAAAGCCGGCGCGTCCCCGACCCCGCGCGGCCGGTCGACCTGGCTCGGTGCCCACCTGTTGCTGCACCTCGGCATCATCGGGGTCGCGATCGGGGTGTCGCGGTTCGTGGAGTTCCATCCCGGCCAGGACATCCCCACGCCTGACGTCGCCGCGGTCGCTCTACCGCTCGCCGGGATCTACTGCGCGTTGATCCTCATCAGCTTTGTCTCACGGCGAGTCCCGCTCGGTCGCCTCACGCAGATCCGACTCGGCGGTGTGGTCGCGGTCGCCGTGGTGGTGGGTGTCGCCGAATGGGCGACGTGGTTCGACACCTACTGGTCGATCGCCGCCTTCGCGCTCGTCGCGATCGTCGAGGCCGGCATCGAGGCGATGGCCCGAGCGCAGACCACCGTCCGGCCCGCCGCAGCGGTGTGGGGACCCGGTCAGACCCGCCGGTGAGGAACGCTGTGCTCCCAGTCGGCGAGGAGCGTGCGCAACCCTGTGACCAGCGGGATCGGCTGATCGAGCATGACGTGGTGATGCGCGAGCGGCACCTCGACGACCGGCGCGACCCGGCCGAGCTGCTCATACATGTACGCCCCGATGTCGGGAGTCACCAAGCCGTGCTCGGAGCGGAACAGCGCGACCCGGCACCGGACCTGGCGGAGCAGCTCGCCGGTCGGCACCGGTCGGTCGAAGATGCGCGGATCGAACTTCCAGGTCCAGCCGCCTTCGACCTCCCGCAGAGATGTCCGCGCGACGTGCTCGAGCACGTAGGGCAGTGACGTGGGCTGATCCGGGACCGTTCTGAACCGCTGGAGCGCCGCGTCGAGGCTCGGGTAGGTGCGCAGGGGCCCGAACGCGGCACCCTCGGCCGCGGCGACCTCTTCCGGCGCGAGGCGGCTCACGGGCGAGTCGAGGATGACGATCCCGTCGAGTGCGCCGCCCTGCTCGGCCGCGGCGGTGATCGCGACCCAGCCGCCCATGCTGTGCCCGATGACCACCGGTCGACTGGTGATGCCCGCGTCCTCCGCGACGGCGACGATCTCTCGCGCCCAGGTGGACGTCGGGTAGCTCGCGCGTCGGCCGCTGTCGCCGTGGCCGGAAAGGTCGAGCGCGACGACGGAGCACTCGCTCAGCAACGGGGCGATGTGATCCCACCAGTGCGCGTGAGCGGCGCCTCCGTGGACGAGCACGACACCGGGACAACCGCTCGGGCCCCAACGGGTGTAGTGGATCGGGCAACCGTCGACGACGACCTCGTTGTCGTCCCGCGGGGCGTCGAGCGCAGCTCGGAACCAGTCAGGTGCGTCCACGCGGGCATCGTACGGGGCACATCTCCTGATGCAGTGGTGGGACGCTCTCACCGATACCCTGAGCCCTCCCTCACGCAGCGCTCGTCGCCGGTCACTCTTGGTGTGCCCAGGGTTCACGCGACCGTTCGGAAATGTTCGAACAGGCGTTCGTGACAGGGGATATCGTCTGGGGCGTTGCTACCGGGCCGACCGATCGCTTCTCGGCACGCCACGAGAAGCCGGCATTTGGGGCGTACCAAATCGCACCGACGATGAAGGCAGATGAGCTCGTGGTCGAGATGACCGATGTGCAGCACGGCGCCCCCGAGGGACGCCCGGGCGGCGCAGGAACCGGAACCGGGATCGAGATCACCGGCATGGAGAGCCCGCGCCAGCTCGCGGACGCGATGCCGATGGTCGAGCGCGCCTTCGTGTTCGTCGACCTCTGTGGCTTCACCGCGTTCATGGCGACCCGGGGCGAGCACGCGGCGATCGACGCGCTCAACGGATTCCGCAACCTGACCCGCGACATCGCGACTCGCCGCGGCGTGCGAATCGCGTCGTGGCTGGGCGACGGCGCCATGCTCATCGGCACCGAAGTCGGCCCCGCGATCGCCGCGGCTGCGGAGCTCATCGCGCGCTACGACGCGCACACGCTGGCCCTGCGGGGTGGCATCGCCGACGGCTGGGCGCTGCTCTTCGACGGCGACGACTACATCGGCCGCCCGGTCAACCTTGCTGCCCGGCTCAGCCAGGCTGCGCGACCCGGCGAGCTGCTCGGGGTCGGATATCCGCCGGAGACCTTCCCGTCGTGGATGGAGGTGCTCGGCACCCGGGATCTCACGCTGCGGGGTCTGGGGCGGTTCCGGCGGGTGCAGCGGCTCGGGCTCGTGCCCGGCACCGAGCTCCCGGCCCTCTCGTTCGCGTCCGGTCCACGCTCGAGCTGAGCCGGTTGCGTCTCCAACTAGTCTGGCGGGCGTGTTGATCGCGGGCTTGGCCGCACTCGTCGCCGTGGCGGCGGCGATTCGTTCGACGTGGTCGCCGTGTGGACAGTCAATGCTGTCGACGATCACGCCGATCGGCGAGCGGGGGCGCGGCAACCGGTTCGGCCGGACCGCCGCCTGGTTCATCCTCGGTGCGACGCTCGGCGGCGCCGTGCTCGGACTGGGTGCGGCGGTGCTCGCGGCCGTGGTCGGCGCGATCGGCCTTTCGACGACGGTCGCGCTCGTGATCGGCGCGCTGCTGGCGATCGCCGCGGCGGTCGCCGACGCGGGCCTGTTCGGGATCCACATCCCGTACCACCGGCGCCAGGTGAACGAGCTGTGGCTCGACGACTACCGCCCCTGGGTCTACGGGGGCGGCTTCGGGTTCCAGATCGGTCTTGGCTTCGCGACGTTCATCATGACGTCCGCGTTGGTGCTGCTCGTCGCCCTCGCGGCTCTCACCGGCAACCCGCTGGTCGCGTTGGCGCTTGGCACGCTGTTCGGGTTCGTGCGGGGACTCGGCGTGTTGCCGGGTGCGCGACTCACGACGCCGGCCCGGCTCGTCGAGTTCCACCGCCGCTTCGATGCCCGGGCGACCGTGAGCCGTCAGCTGGTGATCGTCGTCGAGTACCTCGTCGCGGTCGTGGCGTTGGGCGCCGCGGGCGGACTCGTGCAGGCCGGGGTCGCGGCAGTCGTCGCGGGCACGCTGTTCGCGCTCGGATCGCGTCGGCGCGCGGACGCGGGGCGGGCGGAGTGGATCGCCCTTCCCGAGCCCTGACCGCCCGGGCTCGGAGCTACAGGCGCAATGGCCTGACCGGCGCGTTGAAGAGCGCGGGATCCGTACGCCAGTCCGCGGACTCGACGTCGACGTAGAGCTCGACCTCGTTGCCGTCCGGGTCGAGCAGGTACAGGCTGTGCGTGACGGTGTGGTCGCTCGCACCGACGATGTCCACGCCCGCGGCCTGGAGCTCCGCGAGTGCGGCCCGCAGCTCGTCGTCGGTGTCTCCCACCTTGAGGCCGATGTGGTACATCCCGACCCGCCGGCCGGCGGGGATCGGTGTCGCGTCCGGCCCGACCTCGATCAGCAGCAGCTCGTGGTGAGTGCGGCCGGTGGAGAACGCCGCCGCGCCGGGGAAGCCGCCGGGCAGCTCGGGAAAGCCGAGGATGTCGCCGTAGAACCGTCGTGACGCGCTGAGGTCACGGACGTACAGCACGACGTGACCGAGCTCCTTGACCTGCATGGGCAGACTCCCTCCGGAAGGCGTTCCCCGGCGCCAACCCGCCGGGGAGACCGCTTCTTCCCACCGTCTAGCTGGCGGGGGGCGACCACCCGGGGGCGGGACCTTGGGCCGCGGTGGCTGGCGCGTCGGGGCGATCGCATCCACGTCCAGGGTCCGGCGCACGACACCTTCGGCGACCTCCAACAACCGGAGGTTGTTGTTCCTCGAGTACCGGCGCAGTGACTCGAACGCGGCCTCGGGGTCGAGCCCTGAGCGTTCGGAGAGCACGCCCTTCGCCTGCTCGATCGTGATCCGACTGTTCAGCGCGTACTGCAGCTGTTCGGCCAGCAGTCGCGCTTCCTCGGCTGCGCGGTGTTGCAGGATGCTGATCGTGGCAACGTCCGCGAGCGCCTGCGCGGCGGTCAGGTCGGTGGCATCGAGCCCACCGGTCGGTCGGACGAGCAGGTTGAGCGAGCCGATGACCTCCTGGCGCAGGCGCATAGGGAGCGCATGCACCGACGCGAAGCCGGCAGCCACCGCCTCGGGTGCGAACATCGGCCACCGGCTCATCTCGCTGGCGAGGTCGATGCTCGCGATCGCCTCTCCGGTCCGGTAGCAGTCGAGGCAGGGTCCCTGGTCCTGCTGCACCTCGAACAGCTCGAGCAGGTGCATCTGGTGGCTCGACGACGCGACGACCTGGACCGAACCCGGCGCCTCGGCGACCATCAGTCCGGCTTCGACCGTCCCGAAGAGCTCGACGCATCTCCGGGCCAGCCCGGAGAGGAAGTCGACGATGTCGAATCCGCGCACGAGCGTGTCGGCGACCTCGACGAAGGTCCGGGCGAGGAGCTCGTCGCGGTTGGTCACTGCATCGAGTCGCATCTCGTCATCACGCATCCTTGCCCACTGCCATTGCCAAGGTCGTGAACCACTGACCCGAGCCTAGTTGAGTTCATTGGATGTTCAACTTCCGTGCGACCACATCCCGGGCGACGTCATTGATCGACCGTTCCGCGGCGAATGCGTAGGCCCGCAGCCGGAGCAGGGCCTCGTCGACCCCGATGCCCAAGCGGGCCGAGAGCATCCCGGACGCCTGGTACACCGACGCGCGCAGCGTGTCGGGGCCGCCCAGCTCGGCTGCGACGTATCCCGGATCCGCCTCGGCCTGCAGATCGAGGACCTTGCGGGTGACCACGGCGGCCAGGTTCACCGCCTCCGCGAGCTGCTCGGCCCGCAGCGCCCCCGGGTGGTCGTTGTAGACGTCGAGCGCGCCGAGCCGGATCGGGCCGACCTGGAGCGGGAATCCGAAGATCGCCCGGACCCCGGCTTGCATCGCCGGCGGCGTGAACGCCGGCCAGCGAGAGAAGCCCGGTGCGTTGAGGTCGGGTTCGAGCACCGGGAGCCCGGAGTGGCAGACGTCGACGCACGGGCCCTCACCCAATGTGAACTGGAGCTCTTCGACCGCGCCGCTGGCCGCGTCCGAGGCGCAGAGCACGCTCCGAGGGCCGGCGGCGGTCATGAGCATGATGCCGGCTCCGCTGACGTGGAGTGCATCGACGCACTCCGAGCACAAGGTGCTCGAGCCTGCCGGGTCGACCATGGGACTCCATCCGTTGCGGCGAGCCGCTCGCCCCGGAGGGGCGCAACGGGGTGGTCCGATCAGGGTCTTGAACCGGCCGTGCGCGCGGACCGCAGTTGCACCCTACTCGGATGGAGAAATGGAGAAAGCCCGTGTTCTTCCGGGGTTCACGGTCCGTTCTCCCCTGACTCCCTACGGGGGCGTAGGCTGCGGCCGCGGTCGAGACCCCGCCGCTGAGTCCGGTCTCGCGCATCACCAGTCCGAAATGCGCGATTTCGGCACCGTCTCTCGTTCAAGCGATGTGGGGGTTCACCCTGTGCAGACACTGACGCTGGAAGTCGAGCTCGAGCCCGACGTCACCCGGTTGCTCGAACGGCATGTGTCCACCGCGGTCGAGTGGTTTCCGCACGAGTACGTGCCGTGGGGCCGGGCCCGAGACTTCGTCTCGCGTGAAGAGTGGTGGGATCCCGCGGACTGTGCGGAGTCGGCCGCCCGCAGCGCGCTCTTCGTCAACCTCCTCACCGAGGACAACCTCCCGTACTACTTCCGCACCCTGAGCAGCCTCGGCCGCGACGGGGTTTGGGGGGAATGGACCCGGCGCTGGACTGCCGAGGAGGGTCGCCACGCGATCGTGATCCGCGACTACCTCATGGTGACGCGGGCGATCGACCCCGTCGCGCTCGAGCGGGGCCGGATGCAGCAGGTCTCGACCGGCGTCACGCCGGAGCTCTCGGGGCTGTGCGAGGCGCTCTGCTACACGACGCTCCAGGAGCTTGCGACCCGCATCGCGCACCGGAACACGGGCGGGATCCTCGAGGACCCGGCGGGCAAGACGATCATGTCGCGCGTCTCGAACGACGAGAACCTGCACTACCTCTTCTACCGTGACCTCGCGAGCGCGGCACTGGACATGGACCCGTCGGCGATGGTGATCGCGATGGACACCACGGTGCGCGGGTTCACGATGCCCGGCACCGGGATCCCCGACTATGCCCGTCACGCCCGGCTCATCGCCGCGGCGGGCGTCTACGACTACAGCATCTTCCTCGAGAAGGTCCTCCAGCCGGTGCTCTTCCATCACTGGCGCCTCACCGAGCGCGAAGGCCTGAACGACGAGGCCGAGCAGGCCCGGGACCGGTTGCTCCGCTACATGGAGCGATTGAAGAAGGTCGCCGCCCGACTGAGCCGCTCCTTGGTCACGACGTCCTGAAGATCCGTGGAGGGCGACTGCGGGGCCTTCGTGGCGCCGGCGTCCTCGAGCCGGTCGCTAGTGCTGGTTGAGGCGCTTGAACATCGACTTCTGCGCCTTGTACAGCTTCGGGAACTCGGCGTAGAGACGGTCGTAGACCGCGCGGCTCGCGTGGTCCGGTCGGAACGACGCGTCGACCCTCACGAGCTCCCGCACCTCGTCCTGGTGGACCGCACCGAGCGCCAGACCGGCGAGCAGGGCCGCGCCGCGCAGGTTGGCGTCGACGGGGTCCGCGACGCGTTCGATCGTGCGGTCGAGCACGTCCGCATGGATCTGGCACCAGAGGTCGGACTGGGCGCCACCGCCGATGAGGCGCACGTGGTCGAGCCTTCGCTTGACGAACTTCTCGCACGCGTCGTGCAGCCACCGGCTGTTGTACGCGACGCCCTCGAGCACCGCGCGCACCAGGTGCGCACGCGTGGTTCCGAGCGAGAGGTTGTGGAAGCCGCCACGCGCGTCGCGGTCGTCGACCGGTGAGCGCTCTCCCGACAGCCAGGGAGTGAAGATCACGTCGCCGGCACCGGCGGGGATCGACGCGGCCGCGTGGGTGAGCGCCTCGTAGCCCGGCGACTCGCCGTCGCCGCCGAGTCCGTCCGCCGGGGCGATGACCTGGTCGCGCAGCCACTGCAGACAGGCGCCACCGGTCTCGTGGTTGTTCGCGACGAGGTAGCGGTCGCGCGTGAGGCCCGGCACGGTCGCGATCTGGTGGAACACGTCGGTCTTCTTGAACGGGACCGAGCAGCTGATCCACGAGGTGGTGCTGATCGCGAGGTGGGTCTCGAAGTCGAGCAGGGTCCCGGCACCGAGTGCGCCGGTGTGCAGGTCCGGGGTGCCGGTGACGACCTGCACACCGTCGGGCAGTCCGAGGTCGCGCGCGACGTCGGGGAGCACCGTCCCGACGACCGTTCCGGTCGCTCGCAGGGGCGGCAGGTGATGGAGGCTCACGCCCGATCGGCGCACGAGCTCTTCGTCGTACTCGAGCCGGTCGAGGTCGCGGTTGTCGGTGAGCCACGCACCGGTCATCGAGGCGTGCGAGGCCGCGGCGACCCCGGTGAACCGCATCGAGAGGTAGTCGACCGGTTCGAGGAACCAGCGCGCGGCGCGCGCGACCTCCGGTTCGTCGTTGAGCAGGTGGAGCATGTGACCGATCGGGTCCGCGCCGGTGGTCGACGGGGCACCGGCGGTGCGCCTGACCCACAACGTCAACGGGATCGGCGCGTATCCGCTGACCGGGCCGCTGATCACGCGCTTCGAGTACGGCGCGCCCCGGCTGTCCATCCAGAGGCTGCACTCACCGACCGGGATCCCCGCCCCGTCGACGGGCACCGTGCTCGACCACTGGCCGGTGCAGCTCACGGCCTCCACCTGGTGCCCCTCGATGACACCGGAGGCCATCGCGCGACGGGTCGCGTCCGCAATGAGGTCCCACCACTCGGCCGCGTCCTGCACCGCGCCCCCGCCCGGGAGCAGGCGGGTCTCGACCGGGCAGTGGTCGTGCCACGCCACCGTGCCGGTGAGCGACACGAGCCCGATCTTCGGCCCGCCGGTGCCGAGATCGATCGCGAGGACGAACCGCTCCTCGCGATCCACCGCGGTCGCGAGCGGAACGGACGAGGTGCCGGGGGAGGGGCGGATCAACTCTTCGGGAGCACAGTCAGCTGGCTGTCCATCATGTCGGCCATGACCGCCTTGATGAAGTCATCGGCTTCCTCCGTGAGCCCGCCGGCGACCCCGCCATAGATCGCACCGGACTTCGGGGATTCGCTCGCGTGCTCCTTGGCGTAGGCGACCGCGTCCGCGAGATCCGTGGCGAACGTCTCCGCGACCCCGGGCTGGGTCTGTGGGCGCGTCACCGCCATGTGGATCGCGTTCGGGTACTGCTGGCCGTTGAACCGCCAGCCGCGGGTCCGCATGAAGTCGTTGACGTGGTAGATGTCGAACTCGTCCGAGGTGAAGCTGAACACGAACGTGGGGTTTCCCATGATGCGCAGCTCGGGGTGTGACAGCACCGACGCCTTCATCGTGTCGGCGGTCTCGAAGATCTCCTGTGCGTACTTCCGGTAGCCGTCGCGCCCGAACGAGACGAGGGCGGCCCACGTCGCGGCGAGCAACCCGCCGGAGCGCGAACCCTCGATGCCGGGAGAGCAGTACTTGCCACCGGTCCAGCCGGTCAGGAAGAAGTACTGGCCGTTGCGCAGCGCCTTGTCCCGGAACACGAGGACCGACGTCCCCTTGAACGCGTAGCCGTACTTGTGGGTGTCGGCGGAGATGCTCGTGACGCCGGGCACCCGGAAGTCGAAGGTCGGGATGTCGTAGCCGAGCTCCTGGCCGAACGGGAGCAGCCAGCCGCCGAGGCAGCCGTCGACGTGGAGGCCGATGCCGTGCTCGAGCGCAATGTCGGACAGCTGCTCGATCGGATCGATCGTGCCGTAGCCGTAGTTGCACGCTGAGCCGACCAACGCGACGGTGTTGTCGTCGACGTGGTCTGCGACCCACCCGGTGTCGACCTGGAGCGTGACGGGGTCCACGGGCGCGTTGCGAACCTCGATGCCGAAGAGGTGGCAGCCCTTGTCGAAAGCGGGGTGCGCGGTCTCCGGCTTGATCACGTTCGGGGTCGTGACGCCACGCGCCGCGCCGTGCTCGCGATACGAGATCATGGCGTGGAGGATGCTGCCGGTCCCGCCGGTCGTGACGAGGCCGACGGGCTCGGTGTCGGTCACCGCCTCCGCGTGGAGCAGGTCGAGCGTCATCGCGATGATCTCGCCCTCGAACTTGGTCTGGCTCGGGCACATGTCGCGCTGGAGCGCGTTCACGTGGGCGAACAGACCGAAGGCCTGATTCATGAATGCGTAGTGCTCGTGGTCGCCGCAGTACATCGTCCCGGAGCACTTGCCGCTCTCCCAAGCCTTGTCTTCTTCCTCGGCCATGACGGCCAGCTCGGCGAGGAGCTCGGCTCGGGGCCGGCCCTGCTCGGGGAGCGTGCGGTTGACGGGGAAGCGGTCTTCGTATGGGTTCTCGGCCACGGTGGAGCCCCTCTCGAATCAGCGCGGGCGTGCCCCCGGATCATGCCACCCGGGTCGGGTGGGAGAGCCAGGCGCGGACCGCCGTCGACCGAGCGGCAGCTCAGGTTCGCGGGTCGGCCGGCGGACATCTGCGCGCCTCGTCGCTCCGGATCGTGCGGCACGCGTAGCGTTGGGGCACTCGAGGAGGCGCACTGGTGCGACAGGCATACGTGTTCGACGGGGTCGCGGTGCTGGTCGGGCCGTGGCACGAGCCGATGGACCCGCCCGAGCGGGGAGCGCGCGTCGAGGTCCGCCTGCTCGAGCCGGCCCCGAAGCGGGGGTCCCGGTTCGCAGCCGAGCGGGTCGTGCTCGACCAGCCGGTGTTCCGGGCCGATCTCTTCGATCAGACCGACTCGCCGCCCGGCAACCTCAAGAGCGCGCACTTCCATCCCACCTTCGACGGCATCGAGCCCTGCGATCGACACTGGGAGGCGGCGATCAAGCAGGACCCGACGACCTGGCTCGCCGATGAGCTCAACGATCTGCCCGGTCTTCTCGCCCGGTCGGGTGCGGAGGTCGTCGACGCGGCGTGGTTGGTGGGCGACACGGTGGCACTGCGAGCCGCGGTGCCCACCATCGTCCACGCGGTCGAGAACATCTGGGCGGAGGTCCGCGCCGACTGAGCCGACGGGTTCGGGTCAGAGCCGGTCGGCGCGCATGCGCGCGCCGTCGAGCACCCGTGACGTGACCTGACAGCGCCGGCTCGCCTCCTCACCGTCGTTGCGGGCCTGACGCAACCCCCGCTCCGCATTGCGCCGCGCGTCGCGGATCAGCTCGAACGCCCGCAGCGCGGCTGCCTCTTCATCGGCCATCTGCGCGATGTGCCGTTCGCGTTCGTGGACGTCCTGCCAGCAGGTCCGCGAGTGCTCGAGGGCCGCGGTGTGATCCGCCTCGGCTTGTTCCAGGAGCGCGATCGCCTCGTCTCGGAGTCGACCGCTCGGACCCCGGGGCTCGGGCGGCCGGGCGTGGACCTCGATCCCGCCGCCCGCCCACGGCTCGCCCTGGCTCGGGATCTTGGTCGAGCCGGCCCGGTCGACGACCGCGGCGAGCCGGGCGAACGCATGGACGTGGCGGTCACCCATGGGTGGGTTGATGCGAATCGTCGCCGACGAGGGCGGATCGTCCGGATCCTCGATCGAGACCTGGTCAAAGAGCTCGGCCATGGGAGCCTCCGTTCACTGCGTGGTCAGAGCCCCCCGAGCCCGCCCGACGCCGTCACACCCGCACTGCACGGTGCTCACTCCCATTTGGCCCCGCGCGGCCGCGTGATGCAAGTCACCTCCTCTGCCACCAGTTGCCGGCCCGTCAGTGGTATCCCGTTCGCTGTCATGTGGCTGCTCGTTCTGCTCATCGTCGTTTCGGTGCTCGTCACCGTCGTGGCGCGCCGGTCGCGGCCGCGATCGAGCGCGACACGGTCACGGCGCAACAGCGCCAGCTCGAAGCGCTGCGCATCGCGGCCTCGGCCCCCAGGACCGAGCCGGTCACCCGGGATGCGCCCCCGGTTGCCGCTTCGGGGTCTGGGACCGGAACGCACGGGCGCCGCGCATCGACGGGCGTTGGCTGCTGATCGGCGGGGCGGTCGTCGCCGTGCTCGCGATCGTCGGGCTCGCGGTCGGCGCTCGGCGTCGGGTCCGGCGGCGGCTCCGACGCCACCCCACAGGCCCGGAGCCAGAAGCCCAAGTCCTCGACGACGACCGCCCCTGCGTCGACGACCACCACGACGGTCGCGCCCGCGGCTTCGATCACCGGCACGCAGGGCAGCACCGTCACCATCTCGGTGCCGGCGAGCCCGTACCAGGTGACGATCGCGGCGCGGGCGGCCTGCTGGATGCAGGCCGTGCAGGCGGACCAGACCGTCGTCGTCACCACGACGCTGCAGCCCGGGGAATCGAAGGAGCTGACCGAGTCCGGCCCGCTCACCGTGCGCCTCGGGAACCCGGCGGGGGTCGACGTCTCGGTGAACGGCCAGGCGATGACGCTCCCGGCCAGTGGCGGCTCGGCGATGAAGCTCCAGCTGAACCCGGCGACCTGAGCGAATGGCTCGCCACTAGATCGGCGGTCCAGCCTGCGTCGACGACGAGCGTGTGGCCGGTGACGTAGCTCGAGGCGTCGGACGCGAGGAACAGGAGCGCGCCGTCGAGCTCGTCGGCGCGCGGCACCCGCCGCAGCAGCGTCCGCGACTCGATGGCGCGCACGATGGCCGGGTCCGCGAAGTCGCCGGTCATCTCGGTGGGGAAGTAGCCGGGCGCGAGCGCGTTGACGCGGACGCCGTGGCGGCCCCACTGCGCGGCGAGGTGACGGCTGAAGTTCACGAGCGCGCCCTTCGTCGCGTTGTACGCGGCCATCGGCCCGGTCGACGCGACGACGCCGTACATCGATGAGAGGTTGATCGATCGACGCGGATTCGCACGCGAAGAGCAGTGGCGCGCTCAGCCGGCACAGATCCATGACCGCGAGCAGGTTGAGGTCGACCACCACGCGCAGGTCCTCGAACGACTCGTCCTCGAGCGGCCCTTCGTCGTTCGTGGCGGCGTTGTTCACCAGGACGTCGAGGCGGCCGTGCTCGCGTCCGAGGAGTGCGACGAGCTCCTCGCGGAAGGCCGGGTCGGAGAGGTCGCCGGCGGACCAGGTCGCGCCGTCGAGGTCCGCGGCCAGCGCCTCGAGCCGATCCGCCCGGCGAGCGGTCAGCACCACGGTCGCGCCGGCGGCGGCGAGCACCCGGGCGAACCGGTCGCCCAGGCCCGACGACGCGCCGGTCACGAGCGCGACCCGGCCGTCGAGGCGGAACACCTGCTCGGGAGACGTGGGTTCGGTCACCGGGGAAGTTTCGCGTACGGATCGTGCGCGGCCCCGTAGAGTCGCACCATGGTCTCGAAGCTGGTCGCAGAATGGGAAGCGCGCGGAACGCGCATCACCGTCGACGGCTTGCAGGTGTTCGTCCTCGATGCGCCCGCCACGGCACCGGAGCGCGGTGACCCGCTGCTGGTCCTGCACGGCTTCCCGACGTGCTCGTTCGACTGGCGTGGGGTGATCGAGCCGGTCCGAGCCGCGGGCCGCCGGGTCGTGCTCTTCGACTTCCTCGGCTTCGGGCTCTCGGACAAGCCGGACGTCCGGTACAGCATCCGCGGGTACGCCGACACCGCGGAAGCGGTCGCGCAGGCCGTCGGGCTCGAGCAGGTGGTGCTGGTCACCCACGACCTCGGCGACTCGGTCGGCGGCGAGCTGCTCGCACGTGTCGCAGGAGGGATCGCTCGGCTTCGCGGTCACGAACCGGATCATCACCAACGGATCGATCTACCTCGAGCTCGCGCAGCTCACGGACGGTCAGAACATGCTGCTCGCGGCGGAGGACGCGCGCTTCGACCTCGCCGCGCTCGGCATCGACCCATCCGTCGGCTTCAAGGCCGGGGTCGCGGGGACGTTCGCCCGTCCCGACGAGGCGGACGAGGCCGAGCTCAGCGCGCATTGTGGGAGCTCGCCGTCGTACCAGGACGGGCATCAGCTGCTGGCCCGCACGATCCGCTACATCGAGGATCGCCGGCTCGAGGAGCGCCGCTTCACCGGCGCGATCGAGGAGCACCCGGCGCCGCTCCACATCATCTGGGGCCAGCTCGACCCGGTCGCCCGCGTACCCGATGGCGACCCGGCTCCACGAGATCCGCAGCGAGGCGCCGCTGGTGACGTTGGAGGACATCGGCCACTACCCGATGGTCGAGGCTCCGGAGCGGTTCGGCACGGCGATGCTCGCCGCGCTGAGCGCTTAGCGGGCCGGAGGTCGCGTCACGACCGAGCGGGGCCGAGGTCTGCTCGCTGCACCGGAGGCAGGTCGGCACCGCGCGTTCGCCGGCAACCCGCTGACGCAGTCCCGGCTCGTGAGCCCGCGCTTCAGCGGCGGAGCAGGAAGGCGGCGTTGTCGTGGAAGAGGCCCGGCGCCCGTTCAGGATCGGTGCCGAACCTGCCAGTCGCGGCGTAGTCCGCGACCGGGGTCGGCGTGCCCTCCGAGTGCGGGTAGTCGCTGCAGGCCATCAGGAGGTCGGCGCCCCCGAGCTGATGCCGCGAGCTGCTCGGGGAGCTCGTAGGAGAAGGACGAGACCCGGACCTGGCGCCGGAAGTACTCGCTGGGGCGCAGTGAGAGGTCGGACGGCGGGAAGCCGTTGAGGCGGGTCGTGAAGTCGACGCCGCCGTCGAGCATCAGCAGGAACATCGGCACCCAGATCGCCGAGAGCTCGACGATGCCGAGCCGCAGGTCGGGGTGCCGTTCGAAGACACCGTTGATGATGAGGTCGGTGCAGGCGAGCGCGGCGGCCGTGTACAGGAACACCGAGTCGAGCACCGGGACGAACGCATCCTCGGAGTCGGTGTACCAGGCGTCGTCGAACGGTCGGGCCTGGTCCGCGACGTGGAAGACCGGCGAGACGCCGTGGTCGACGAACGCGCGCCAGACCCGGTCGAGGTCGGGATGCGAGAGCGGCTTGCCGTCGACGATCGCCGGAGCGATCATCGCCAGCCGGACGCCGGCTGCCTCCAGCGTGCGTCGAGCTCGGTCTCGACCCATTCGGGGTCGCGCAGCGACAGGTGTGCGACCGGGTGGAGCTGCCCGCGACCGTCGGTGACCACGGTCGCGCACCAGCGGTTCCACGCCCGCATGTTCGCGAGCATCGCCGGGGCTGCGGTCGAGAGGGTGCGCTCCCAGAGCAACCCGTAGTTCGGGAAGAGGACCGCTTCGTCCACGCCGAGCCGCGCCAGCCCGTCACGTCGCGCGGTCGGATCCCAGTGGTCGCGCGGCAGCACGTCGTCGTAGCGCGCTTCGGCCGGCTCGCCGCGCCGCACCCGGTTGTGGCGCTCGCCGAGCGAGCGCGGTCTCGCCGGGGGTCTGGACCTCGGCCAGTCCCGAGCCGTCGGTCGCGCCACGTGACCCAGGTGTTGCCGGCCGGGTCGTCGGCGAACCGGATTGCGTCCTCACGCGACGCCGGGATCGATGTGCTCCTCCCAGAGCCCGCGGTGCTCGACGAGGTGCTGATCGGAGTCGATGACGGTCATGGGTCCCCCCGGACTCGATCTTCGGGCGAGCTACTGCTCGGCCATGATGGCTTCGAACTCGGCCTCCGGGTCGCGGTGGCCCTCGCCGTCGACCTCGACGACGACCCGCCGCAGCGTCCCGCGTGAACCGGAACGGCGCGGCGTAGCCCGTGCCGACCGGCGGGCCCTGCTCCCAGCCGCAGGTCAGGCCGGCGCCGCTGATCGAGTACCGCACCGGCGTCGTCATCGGGATCTGGCCCTCGCCGACGACGCGGCCGTCGATCAGCAGGCGCCCGACGCCGCTGAAGTCCCCGTTGCTGTCGAACGAGAACGCGAGCTCGTGCTCGCCGGACGGCACCACCACGTCGGACGTGACCGTGTACCGCTCCTTGCCGACGAAGTTGTGCACGAACCGCAGCTTCCCGTCGAGCAGGTGGAACGACCACCCGCCGAGCACGGTCCCCATCGCGAGCAGCACACCCTCCGTCGTCCCGACTTCGGGAAGGTCGACGTGCGCGGTCATGGTGTGGTTCCGGTTGCGGACGTTCACCGTGACGTTCTCCGGGATCGGCGCACCGTACGGCCAGAAGACGTAGCGGTCCCGCTGGTCGAACGGCTTGCGGGGGTTGAGCAGCGCCGCGATCGGCCGGTTGTCGAGCGGGAGCACCTGGTACTTCGGCGCGCTTCCTCCCACCAGATCGTCGACGAGCTGGCGCGAGCCGCTCGGGCTCCTCGGTCGCGAGGTCGTGGCACTCCGAGAAGTCCTCGGCGACGTGGTACAGCTCCCAGACGTCGTCCTCGAACGGCGCGTCGGGATCGATGCCGTCGTTGTACATGGCGCCGAGCGGCTTGAAGGTCACGGCCTTCCAGCCGTCGTGGTAGATCCCGCGGCTGCCGAGCATCTCGAAGTACTGCGTGGTGTGGTGCTCGGCCGCGTCGGCGGAGCGCAGCGTCGCGGCGAAGCTCGTGCCTTCGATCGGGCTCTGCGCGATGTCGCCGAGCTCGGCGGGCGCGTCGATGCCGATGAGGTCGAGCAGGGTCGGGAGCACGTCGATCGCGTGCGCGAACTGGTGCCGGATCTCGCCCCGGCCCGCGATGCCGCGCGGCCAGTGCACGATGCACGGATCCGCGACGCCGCCCTCGTGCACCTCGCGCTTCCAGCGCCGGAACGGCGTGTTGCCCGCCATCGTCCAGCCCCACGGATAGTTGTTGTGCGCGGTCGGGGTGCCGAGCTCGTCGACCCGCTCGCGCAGCTCGCGCCGACCGGCCGGATTGCCGTTCCAGAGCCGCGCGTCGTTGATCGAGCCGCGCTCGCCGCCTTCCGCGCTCGCGCCGTTGTCCGACGACGAGGACCACGATCGTGTTGTCGCGCTCGCCGAGCTCGTCGATGAACGCGAGGAGCCTGGCCGATCTGCGCGTCCGCGTGGGACAGGAAGCCGGCGAAGCACTCCATGAACCGCGCCGCGACCTTCTGGTCCTCCGGCTCGAGGTGCTCCCACTGCCGGCACCCACGGCGGGCGGGGCGAGAGCTCGGTGCCTTCGGGGAGCAGGCCCATCGCCTGCTGGCGCGCGAACGTCGCCTCCCGCCACGCGTCCCAGCCCCCGTCGAACTGGCCGCGGTAGCGCTCGATCCACTCCGCCGGGCGCTTGGTGCGGCGAGTGGCAGGCCCCCGTCGCGAAGTAGAGGAAGAACGGCTGGTCGGGCTCGACCGCGCGGATCTCGCCGAGGTACTGGATCGCCCGCTCGGCCAGGTCCTCGCTCAGGTGGTACCCCTGCTCGGGTGTGCGGGGCGGGAGCACGGCGTGGTTGTCCTGGAACAGGTTCGGGACGAACTGGTGGGTCTCGCCGCCGTGGAACCCGTACCAGCGCTGGAAGCCGCGCCCGACCGGCCAGCTGTCGCGCGGCGCGGCGGCGTGCGTCTCGTCCTCCGGGGTGAGGTGCCACTTGCCGACCGCGACCGGCGCGTACCCGTTCGCGGCGAGGGTCTCGGAGAGGAACCCGTTGCGGCGGGGGATGCGACCCCAGTAGCCGGGGAACCCGACCGCGAGGTCGGCGACGCGTGCCATGCCGTTCGAGTGGTGGTTGCGCCCGGTGAGGAGGCAGGACCGGGTGGGCGAGCACAGCGCGGTGGTGTGGAAGTTCGCGAAGCGCACCCCGCCGGCGGCGAGCCGGTCGATGTTGGGGGTCGCGATGTCCGAGCCGTAGCAACCGAGCTGCGCGTACCCGACGTCGTCGAGGACGACCAGCACGACGTTCGGCGCGCCCTCGGGCACCTCCGGATCCGGTGGCCACCACGGCGTCGACTCCCGCCAGCTCGGCCCGATCTCCCCACGGAATTCCTCAGCCATGAGCGCAGTCTGCCGCGCGGCCAGGTGGTGTCCTCGCCGGTCGATTCACCAGGTCGGGACGGGAGCGGGCGGTGGTCCGGGTCAGGCGGGCGCGGGGCGGGTGCCGCGGACGAGCCCACCGGGGAGCGCGCCGGTCGACTCGCCGTTCTCGAACGTGACCGCGCCGCCCTTGATCGTCATGCGGTAGCCGACGGCCTCCTGCATCAGCCGGCGACCGCCCGCGGGCAGGTCGTAGACGAGGTGCGGCGGACGGCAGCCGAGCCCGTCGAAGTCGATGGTGTTCAGGTCGGCGAGGTAGCCCGGGGCGACGACGCCCCGGTCGAGCCAGCCGACGTGCGCGGCGGTGCGCTGGGTCTGCTGGTGCACGATCTGCTCGACCGGCAGCCGCGCGCCGCGCTTGCGGTCCCGGGCCCAGACGACGAGCGACGACGTGGTCATGCTCGCGTCGCAGATCGCGCCGCAATGCGCGCCCGCGTCCGAGAGCCCGAACAGCGAGAACGGCGTCGAGATCATCTCGAAGATGTCGTCGAAGGTGCCGTGGGCGAAGTTGAACAACGGGATGTAGAGCAGCTGCTTGCCGTCGCGCTCGAGCAGCGCGTCGTAGACCATCGCCGCCGGGTCCGCGCCGGACGCCCGGGCCCGGCTGCCGAACGACCAGTCGGCGTCGAGCTCGTAGTCCACCGGGTCCGAGAGCTGGAACATCACGTCGAAGCCGCCGGAGATCTGCTTGAAGAGGCCGTCCGGGAGCCCGCCGATCAGCGCGGCGTGCTCCTCGAGGATCCGGCGCCGGCGCTCGGGGTCGCGCAGCGCGACGACGCGCTCGGCGAGCGGCAGCCGCGCGACCTCGTCGAAGCTCGCGGTGAAGAGGAACGGGTTCGCGGTGGCCTCGAGCCCGAGCAGCACGCCGATCGGGCGTGGCGCGACCTGCGGCTTCACGTCGAGCCCGTCGGCGCGCATCCGGCCGACCTGGTCGAAGATCTTCCGCCAGCGGTCGGGGAGTGGTACGCCTGCTGCACGGTGAACGACACCGGCCGGCGCGACGTGCGCGGCGAACGCCTCGATGAGCCGCAGCTCCGAGTCCGCGAACTCGTCGTCCGCGGTCTGGTAGAGGTCCGAGATCAGCTGCGTGACGCCGTGGTCCGACGTCGCGAGCACGTCCGCGATGGCGAGCAGCTCGCGCTCGCTCGCGGTGAGCGTGCCGATGTTGGCGCCGTCCTTGGTGCGGTGGACTTCGGTGCGCGAGGTCGCGAAGCCGATCGCGCCGGCGTGCGAGCGCTTCGCCGACCGCGGCCGCGAGCTGCGCGAGCTCGTCGTCGGTCGGGGCCTCGGTGTGGTCCGCGCCGCGGTCGCCCATGACGTAGGTGCGCAGCGCGGCGTGCGGGATGTGCGCGCCGAGGTCCACGTGTGCGGCTTCGCCTCGAGCGCGTCGAGGTACTCGGGGAACGTCTCCCAGTCCCACGTCAGTCCCTCGGCGAGCGCGGTGCCGGGGATGTCCTCGACGCCTTCGAGCAGGCCGATGAGCCAGTCGTGCCGGTCGGGCCGCGCCGGCGCGAACCCGACGCCGCAGTTGCCCATCGCGATCGTCGTGACGCCGTGGATCGACGACGGTGCGACGATCGGGTCCCACGTCACCTGGCCGTCGAAGTGGGTGTGGATGTCGACGAAGCCGGGGGTGACGAGCAGCCCGTCGGCGTCGACCTCGCGGGTGCCGCGGTCGTCGACGTCGCCCGACTGCGGTGATGGTCGAGCCGGTGACGGCGACGTCGCCCCGGTACGGCGGTGCCCCCGTCCCGTCGACGATCGTGCCGTTGCGAATGACGAGATCAGCCATGGCCACAACGCTGCCACACGGCGAGCGGAGTCGCCCGTCGAGGTGAATACAGTGCGGGCCACCGGACGAGGGGGAGCAGATGACGTATCGGGTGATCCAGTGGGCGACGGGGCTCGTCGGCCAGGAGGCGATCAAGGGGATCCTCGGGCATCCCGAGCTCGAGCTGGTCGGGGCGTGGGTGCACAGCCCGGACAAGGTGGGCCGTGACGTCGGCGAGCTGTGCGGGCTCGATCCGCTCGGCGTCACCGCGACGGGCGACCTCGACGAGATCTGCGCGATCGACGCGGACTGCGTCGTCTACGCGCCGGTGCTCGCCAGCACGCGCACGGTCGCGGCACTGCTCGAGTCGGGCAAGAACGTCGTCACGCCGGTCGGGTGGATCTACCCGCCGGAGTCGCCCAAGACCGCGCGAGCTCGAGGACGCGTGCCGGCGCGGCGGCACCACGCTGCACGGCACCGGCATCAACCCGGGCGGCATCACCGAACGGTTCCCGCTGATGCTCTCGTCGCTGTGCCGCAACATCAGGCACGTGCGGATGGAGGAGTTCTCCGACATCCGCAACTACCCGACCGAGTCGGTCGTGCGCGAGGTGATGCTGTTCGGCACGCCGCCGGAGCAGGCCGCGACGAGCCCGATGCCTGCGGTGCTCGGTGACGGGTTCACGCAGTCGATCGACATGGTCGCGGCCGGGCTCGGCTGGAAGCTCGACCCGGAGAAGCGCACGACCCACGAGATGGCCGTCGCGACCCAGGACCTCGACACGCCGGTCGGGGTGCTCGAGGCGGGGACCGTCGCCGCGCAGCGGTTCACCTGGGAAGGGTCTGGTCGACGGCGAGCCGGTGATCACCGTGCGCGTGAACTGGTTGATGGGCGAGGAGCACCTCGAACCCGCGTGGCGGCTCGACGGCCAGCGGTTCGAGGTCGAGTTCGACGCGGAGCCGCCGGTTGCGGTCGCGTTCCACGGCCTGCACCCGCCGGTGGTCGGCGAGCACCCGGAGATCGGGCTGATCGCACCCGCGATGCACTGCGTGAACGCGATTCCGTACGTGTGCGAGGCCGAGCCCGGCATCAAGACCTACCTCGATCTCCCGCTGATCGCGGGCCGCGGCGTAGTCGTCGCGCGCTAGGTGAGCTCGCTGTAGGTGGTGGTGAAGAACCGGAGGTCCTTCTCCTCGAACAGCGTCGGGATCACCGAGCCGTCCGAGCGGCGGCGCAGGCGGTAGCGGGTCACGTCGTCGAGCCGGATGACCTCGCACACCTCGAAGCCTGTGACCCAGCGGTCACCGAACCGGCACCGCACCTCGACCCCGTCGGGATGGAGCGGGCGCCTCGAGGCGGGCGGAGACCGTCGGTCTCCAGCGACGAGGTCGACCGCGTCGAGGTCGATCTCGACCATTGCGGGGTGCCCGACTCGACCTCCTCGGTGCGAGCAGGATCGACAGTGCCGCCGATCACGGTCTCGCGCGACGCCGGGGTGGATCCGGTCGCGGGCGTGGCCGACGTCGGCGGCGGGAGTGCGAAGGTGCCACCGACGACGAGGCTGTTCGTGAGCCGCTTGATCGCGTCGGCGAGGGCGGTGCGCTCGATCCGCTCGCTCTGCACCTGGTCGGCCAACGCCTCGCACGTGGTGCCGACCTGCTGGAGGACGTGCACCAGCTCGGTGTCGCGTCCGGCGATGATCTCGCGGACGTCCTGGATGCCGCTGACCAGCGCGCTCGGCTCGCCCATGCGCTGCTCGATCTCGGTGCTGCACGCGAGTCGAGAGCACCGGCGCGGTCTCGGCCATGTCGTCGTGCATCTCGGTCGCGCATCGTCTCGAGCTCGGCGCGCACGAGATCGAACAGCTCGGCCAGCTCGGACTCGACCTTGCGCTTCCGTCGGAGACCCATCACTGCCTACCTACGCCACGAAGGACGCCGTTGAACTCTGGCCTGCATCGTGACGTGCTGCAGGCTGCCCATCGCCGGCGAGCGTAGGCCCGGCGATCGTGGATTCGGTGGATGCGACGGAGCGCAACTCGACGTCGGAAGGGCTCGTGGGCCGGCGGTGTGGCCGATCAGGAGAGGGCGGCGGCGAGGACCTGGACCTCACCGGTCCACTTGCGGTCGTCGACCGGGGTCCACTCGGGGTCCGGTGGACCGTGTTGTGCGAGCTGCGCGACGTTGACGCCCCACTGGCGCAGCACCGGCGACGGCGCCGCGAGCACGACGACGCCGTTGACCCGCTCGACCCAGCGCGCGTGCTGCCGCGAGCTGAACGCGGGGTCGTCCTTGCGGCCCTGAGCCCAGAACGCTTCGAGGTCCGCGAGCGCGCGGTCGAAGCCCGCGGTGACGAGCCGCACCGAACCTTCGGATGGCGTCGTCAGCGGCAACATCGCGCCGAGCGCTTCGATCCCCGCGGGCGACGGCGTACCGAGATCCGAGTTCACGATGAGGATCGGTGACGGCGGGCTCTCGCCGACCGGGTCCTTCGCGATCAGCGGGATGTCGATGAGCAGCATCGTGTGCTGCCGGCTCTGGAACGCCATCGCCCACGCGAGCCGGCCGAGCAGCTCGGCTCCCTCGGTGTCACACAGGATGTGCCACGTCTCGTGGTACTCGGTCGTGGCGAAGCGCGCCGTGGTGTCCGGGCGCAACGAGAGGATGGTGAACCGCTCCTCGTCGAGCTCGACGATGCGGCGATGCAGCTTGAGCTTGACGGGTGCTCCCATCCGCCCATCGTCTCACGGCCCGGGAGCCCGAACCGACGACCGAGTGCTACGCCCGGGATCGCTCACCCCGGAGCAGGCGCCAGGCTGCGCCACTTCCAGATGCAGTCGACGTTCTGCAGCCCGGCTTCGTTGATCCACTCGAGCTGGCTCGCCATGTCCGTGAGGACGTCGGCGGGGTCGTCGCGGGCGCCCATCTCGTCGCGCCACTGGTCGTGGAGCGCCCTGGGTCGGGCTGGCCACGATCTCGAGGTTCGCGAACACGCCGCCGGGCGCGAGCAGCTGCGCGACCTCGGCGTAGAGGGTGCGCTTGCGCGCGTCGCTCACGTGGTGGATCGCGAGCGACGTGATGATCGCGTCGAACGGGCCGTCGAACGGCAGCGGATCCTCGAGGTTGTGCATCGCGATCGGTGACCCGGTCGTCCCGGCGGAAGCGGTCGTTGACGGCTGCGAGCATCGGCGGCGACATGTCCACGCACGTCGCGGTCGACTCCGGGTACGCGCCGAGCACGAGCGCGGTGAGCCGTCCGTCGCCGCAGCCGAGATCGAGGATCCGTCCGGGCAGCGCGCCGGCGAGGTCACGGACCAGCACCCCTTCGCCCTCGCCACGGTGCGGGAGCCGATCGGCCCGGGCGAGATACTCGGTGGTCTTGTCCGCATCAGTCCATGAGCTGGGCATCCGAGAAGTCTGCCGCCGCCGGAGCACCTGATTGCCATCGGACGGGCGTCACGAGCTTGGCCGCGGGTCCGCCGGGTCGACGCCTGCGTGATCAGTCACCCGCGAACGCGGTCTGGTTGTCGGGCAGGTGGTCGCGCCGACGTGAGGACCGTGGCGCAGGACCAGCGTGTGGCGTCGCGGCCAGCCACGGGTTGTGGCCGATGGGCACAACCGCATCTGTTGGTGGGATCGGACCGCCGGGGTCACCCGGTACGCAAGCATCTGGGCCGGCGGCAAGCGCGGGTGGTGGCAGTGTCGGCGGCTCGAGGAACGCGGGCCGACCCCGGAGGTCGAGCGAGTCGAGCAGGTTGTCGGCGTTCGCGTCGCGGTAGGTCATCGCGCCGAGGTTCCATTTGGTTTCGACGAGCTTCAACACCGACGTGTGGTCGTGCACCACGTGGGATACGTAGTTGCGGCGTGCGTACGGCGACACGATGACAGCTGGTACCCGGAACGAATACCGGTCGTACGCGCCCGGGAGATCCGGCGGAACGTCGATGTTCGGAGGGATGTTGTCCGGGCGGACCGCAGGCGGTGGCGGCACGTGGTCGTAGTAGCCGCCGTGCTCGTCATAGGTCCAGATGAGGAGGGTCTTCGGCCAGAGGGGAGATTGCATGACCGCGTTGATGACCTTCGCGGCCATCTGCTCACCGTTGCGCAGGTCTTGGGGATTCTCCTCGGATTCGGTATCGAAGTTCGGGTCGACGAGACTGAACGACGGGAGGGTGCCGGCGGCGGCGTCGGAGTAGAACTGGTCGATCTTCGAGAAGTTCGAGGGGTAGTCACTCAAGGTCTTGATGATGATGGCCGCCGACGGGAGGTCGGTGTAGTAGTTCCGCCACGAGATGCCATGAGCTTGGAAGCGGTCGAAGATCGTTCCGTTCGGAGGGGGCGGCGCGGTGAGGTCTTGGTTCGTCGTGCTCACGATCCCCGCCGCGGTCCCCGCCATGAGGAATCGGCGGTTCGGGTAGGTCTGGGCGAGCACGGATCCGAACCAGCGGTCACACAGCGGAAACGAGCGCGAGAGCCCGTAGTAGAAGGGGATGTCGGGCTCATCCCAGTAGCCCATCGCGACGGCGGTCGATGCCTCGACGAAGCCGTCGTTTCGGCCCCCGTTCCAGGACCGATGGCTCCGATTCCAATCCTGACCCGGGAGCGCGTGGAGCTGGCAGGTGGACGGCATGTGGAACGCGCGCACGAGGTTGCCGTTGCCGTCGGGATTGGCGTTGCGCGGCATGCCGTCGGGCGCAAAGCGGAAGCCGTCACCGCGGCGAAGCGCACCGAGGTACGAGTCGTACGAGTGGTTCTCCATCATGAGGATCACGACGTGCTCGATCTGGGGGAGCGTGTCGATGCCTTCGGGCAGCCCGGGAAACGGCCGGCTCCCGGGAGGGAGCAACCTCCGAGGGGGGCCGCCGCGTCCGGGAACCCACCCACACGCAGCCAAGCCAGCCCCGGCCGCGAGGCCGGCAACGACCCTTGAGCACCGCTCGCCGGCTGATGCCGCCAGACGGCCCGAACCCGTCGCCCGAAGCGTGCCCGTTCGGCATCTCGGCCCCCTCGCTCGCCTGCGCCACCAATCTGCCCACCGACAGTAATCACTCTGGTGGATTCGAGGATCCGGTCTGCCGCGGAGCCGGCAGCGGCACCCGAGCACGGTCGAACCCGATTCGCCAACCGGCCCGATCCAGACCTGATCCGATCGGCACCGATGCAACGGTCGGTCACTGCTCTCTTAGTCGTCGGTCGGACAGCGCTTCCGTCGGCACTCGGAGCCGGGCTCGACGTGGCGAACTACGAGCTGGTCCGTGCTCTTTGGCCGCAGCATGCATTCCCGTCGAGCGGGGAGTTCGCTCACCGCGCGCGACAGAGCGAGAGGTCGCCGAGAGTTGCAAGGCTCGAGTCGCCCGAGGCCCGCGCCTGGATGACTCCAACCCAGAGCGCAGGAGGCCGTCGATCGCGCCGGCACTCGTCGCGATCGAGTGCCCGCAGCGCCGTGCTCGAACGGAGCCGTGTACTCCTCCCACAATGACTTGAACCGACGGAAAGGTCCTGGGTCAGACACGGCTTCATCCAGATCATCGAGTCTCGTCCCAGACCGTCTGAGCGCTCAGCTCGGACCGCCGAGCGAAAGCGAATCGCAGCTTCGAGGCGATCCGTCGCCTCAGGCCAGTGTTCGCTCCGCGGACCGCCGGTTCGCCACAGGATCTCCGGCCGGGGCGTTTCCGTCAGCGCACGCGAGTCCCGTTCGCCCGAGAGCGAGTTCGGAGAGCGAGGCCTTCGGAGCACCTTGCCTCAGGCCAATGTTCGTCAATGACGCCGGTCTGCGATCTCGGTACCGGTGCGAGTTCGAACCCCCAGAGAGGCATCAAGTCGCACCGGAAGGAGAGAGACGGTGGACGTGAGCCCGTCACCCTTGCGCAGGCCGGTGATCTCGCCCGACTGCTCGCCGTCTCGAGCTACAGGGGGGTGAAGGGGATGGTGAAGGAGGGAGACTCGACGCCGCCGTCGATCTCGAAGACCTTGCCGGTGACCCAGGACGCGGCGTCGGACGCGAGGTAGAGAACGCACGCGGCGATGTCCTCGGGCTGGCCGACGCGGTGCATCGGTGTGCCCTCCTCGAGCTGGGTGCGCACCGAGTCGTCGGTCAGCACGTGCGACAGCGCCTGGGTCTCGACCCCACCGACCTCGATCGCGTTCACCCGGATCTTCGGTGCGAGCTCCGGCGCCATCGCCCGCGTCATCATCGACAGCGCGGCCTTCGCGGTCGCGTAGGCAACGAAGCACGGCTGCACCATCGATGCCGCGCGCGACGAGATGTTCACGACGCTCCCGCCGCCGACCGCCACCATGTGCGGTACGCAGAGCTGCGTGAGCGTGAACGCGGCAAGCACGTTGAACTTGAACGCGGCTTCGACCGACCGCGCGCTCGTCTGGGGGAGCGGTCGGGGATCCCAGCCGCCCGCGTTGTTCACGAGCACGTCGACCCGTCCGAGCGCGTTGACGGTCGAGTCCACCAGCGCTGCGAGCTGATCGCTCTCGGTGACGTCCGTCGGCGCCACGACCGCCCTGCGGCCGAGCGCACGGATCTTCTCTGCGACCGCTTCGAGGTCGGCCTGAGTCCGGGACGCGAGCACGACGTCTGCGCCCGCTTCCGCGAGTCCGACTGCACAACCGGCGCCGATGCCCTGACCGGCGCCGGTGACGATCGCGACCTTGCCTTCGAGGTTGAACCGATCGAGGAGCACCCTGCTCAGGCCGGTCGGAGCGTGTTGAGCTCGACCACGTTGTCGTGCAGGATCAGCTGCTGAGTCGACGGCGTCGAAGTCCTTGAGCTCCTTGGCGTAGTCCAGGGGCTCGGGCATCCCCTCGATGTGGGGCCAGTCCGAGCCGAAGATCACCCGGTCGGTGCCCATGAGCTCGGCGATCTCGTAGACGTCGTCCTCCCAGAACGGGTTGATCCACACGTTGCGCCGGAACAGCTCGACCGGATCCTCCGGGAAGAAGCCGGGGATCTTGCGGTGCCACGAGCGCATCTTCTTGAACATGTCGGCCAGGAACTCCGAGCCGTTCTCGACCGACGCGATCCGCACGCCAGGGAACCGCTGGAAGAGCTGGTCGAAGATCGAGCGACCCGAGGAAGTCGTAGATCGCGCGCTCCATCGTGAGCATCTTGATCGACGGGCGGTTCGCGCCGTCGAACGCCGCGGAGAAGCCGTCCTTCGCGTAGCCGTGCGCGGTGTACCCGCTGTCACCCGCGTGCGCGACGACGGTGATGCCCGCTTCGTTCACGCGCGCCCAGAACGGGTCGAACCTCGGGTCGGCCGGCGCGAACGTCCCGGTCTCGGTGATCACTGCGGCCGGGCGCAGGCAGCACGACCGCGCGCGCCGCGGTCCAGCGCCCACTCGAGCTCCTTGACGGCCCAGTCGATGTCGCACAGTGAGAGGTACGGCGCCGCGAAGATCTTGTCCTTGTAAGCGAAGCCCCAGTCCTCCTCGAGCCACCGGTTGAACGCGGTGAACGTGAGGGTGACCGCCTCCGGGTCCTCCTTGAGGAGCTCCTCGTAGAGCATGCCGAGCGTGGGGAACAGCCAGACCTGGTCGAGGCCCTGGCGCTCCATGACGCCGAGCCGCGCGTCGCGGTCGCGGTACTCGGGCCGGATCGGCTCGCGCTCGGTGAGGAACTCGAGCGGGTTGCGACCGTCGGGGTTGCCGCGGAAGTAGTCGTGCATCGCGCCGGCCTTGGCGATCGGCGTGAACGTCGGGTTCACCACCGCCCGGCTGACCCGCCCGCCGATCACGTGGTACTGCCGGCCGTTGATCTCCGCCCACTGCACCGTGCGGGGCCCGAGCTTCGGGTCGAGGTGGCGGGTGAACGCGTCGAGCGCCTCGTAGTAGTGGTTGTCGGCGTCGAAGACTGGGTGATTGATCTCGTCCATGCCCAGAGGGTACCCACGGAACGAGAACCGGTTCTACGTGTCGGACCGCCAGACCACCGGGCAGTCGGGCGAGTCGAGCACGGAGCCGTCGGTCACCCCGTGCTGGTACGCCTTCAGCGGGGCGCCGGGGCGGACGAGGACCCGGGCGTCGTCGCCGCAGTACCGCACGGAGATCGCCCGCCGCCGGGTGGTGGACGACCGGTTGCCGCCCGCCGCGTGCAGGGTCCGGGCGTGGTGCACGACCACGTCGCCCGGACCGGTGGTGAACGTCAGCACGTCGACGTCTCCGGTCGCGGCGAGCGCGTCGACGTCCGGAACGAGGTCGCCCTCGGTGCCGGGGATCGGCATCGAGCTCACGAACAGGTTCGGCCGGTACACGTGGTCCCAGCGGTGCGAGCCGCGGGCGTAGCGCACCGCGCCGTTCTCCGGGCCGGTCGGATCGAGCGGGCACCAGGTGGTGCAGAGCTGGTCGCCGTCGACGTGGAAGTACGACAGGTCCTGGTGCCAGACCGTGCGCTCGAGCGCGCCCGGCTCCTTCACGAGCACGCTGTCCTCGTACAGGTTCACCTTCGTCGCCCGGAGCAGCGCACCGACGACCGCGGGGAGCGCGGACTCCGCGGCGAACCGGCGGAACTCCGGCTGGCTCCGCCAGTGGTCGACGCCGCTCACGAACCGGCCGGTGCTCGCGGCGCCGGACCCGTCGGTCGTGACCGTTTCGCCCGCGGCCGCGAGCGCCCGACCCATCTCGCTCAGGTCCGCGCTCTCCTTCGCGACCAGTGCCGCCTCGACCGGCGCGCTCATCTCCTCGAGCACGTGGGGGTCGAGGACGCCGCGGAGGCAGACGACGCCGTCGGTCCAGAACGTGTCGATCTCGGCGCGCGTGACCGGGCGCACCGGACGCGCCGGCGTCAGCCATGGGTGCCGAGCTGGTCTCGGAGCTGCGCCTTGAGCACCTTGCCCGGCCGCGTTCCGAGGCAGCTCGTCGACGAACTCCACCGATCGGGGATCTTGAACCCGGCAAGGTGCGCCCGGGCCAGCATGACGAGCTCCTCGGCGCTGACCGGGTCCCGTCCCGCGGCGCACGACGACGGCCGCGACCCGCTCACCCCAACGAGCGTCCGGCAGGCCGATCACCGCGACGTCTGCGACGCCGGGATGCGTGTGCAGCACCGCCTCCACCTCGCGTGACGCGACGTTCTCCCCGCCGCTCACGATCACGTCCTTGAGCCGGTCCACGACGGTGAGCAGCCCGTCGTCGTCGATGCGGCCGACGTCGCCGGTGTGCAGCCACCAGCCGCCCAGCGCGGTCGCGCTCGCGGCAGCGTCCTGCCAGTAGCCGGCCATCACCTGCGGTGCGCGCACGAGGATCTCCTGGGTCGCGTCGTCGAGCCGCACCTCGACACCCGGGGCCGGAAAGCCGGCCGCGCCGAGCAGCCGCGCGTCGCCGGCCGCGGCGCGCCGGTGCTCGTCCGGGCCGAGGAACACCGCGTTGCCCGACAGCTCGGTCATGCCGTAGCCCTGCGAGAGGTCGGCGTCCCAACGTTCGACGGCGGCGCGCAGCACCGGCGCGGGGATCGCGGACGCGCCGTACCCGATCGAGCGCACCGACGCGAGGACCGCGTCGTCGGTCCGCGGGTCGTCGAGCAGCATCGCGATCATCGTCGGCGCGAGCGAGAGCAAGGTGACGCCGTGCTCGGCGATGAGCGAGCATCAGCCGCGCCGGATCGAAGCGGCGCATCAGCACGACGGGTCGGCCCATGCGGTGCAGCCCGATCACGTTGTAGCCGGCGACGTGGCACAGCGGGAACGGCGTGCAGAAGACGTCGTCGGCGTCGCACCGGGCGGCGCGGTCAACGTCGCGTCGACCGCGGCCAGCAGGCTCGCGTGGGTGAGCATCGCCAGCTTCGGTGTCGCCGGTCGTGCCGCTCGTGCCGATGAGCCACACCACGTCGTCGGTGGTGAGCCCACGCCGGCAGGGGTGGGCTCGCTGGCCGCACGAGATCGTCGTACGACTGGTCGGCTGCACCTCGTCGAGCCCGACGATCACCTCGACGCCGGCGGCGCGCGCTGCGGCGACGTCCAGCCGTGCGAGCAGCTCGGCTTCGGCGATCAGCACCCGCGTGCCGGAGCGCGTCAGGCTGCCGAGCCATTCGTCGGGATGCAGCCGCTGGTTGAGCGGGACGAGCACGCGTCCCGCCGCCGGCACCGCGTAGTAGCACTCGACGTACTCGGCCCGGTTCTCCGACAGGATCGCGACCCGATCGCCCGGGTCGCGTCATGCGCCGCGATCCCCGCGGCGACCGCGTGCACCCGAGCCGACAGCTCCGCGAACGTCTGCGCACCCGCGTCGGTGACCAGCGCGACCTGATCCGGCGCGCGCCGGGCGGCATTCGTCGAGCA
Organism: uncultured Acidimicrobiia bacterium; assembly: GCA_963848485.1. Classification (GTDB taxonomy): domain Bacteria; phylum Actinomycetota; class Acidimicrobiia; order IMCC26256; family JAENVU01; genus Chersky-806. Next base: position 205,300 of record CAWKDX010000003.1, on the reverse strand, counting down.
CCTCGTGGAGCAGCACGACCGCCATGCTGGCCCGTCCACCCCGTTCTCGGCACGTTCAAGCCGCTCGGAGCGGCCTCGGCGAGCCGAGAGCGAGAAGGCACGGGCGCCTTGACGGGCTACGAACGGCCCGACGACGATGCCGAACATGGCCCATGACCCGATCGTCACCGAGCCCGTGCAGGCGGCCGAGCACCTCGAGCCGCGCTTCGTCTACCCCGAGCAGGAAGCCGCAGGCGCGGCCCGCCTCGCCGCCTTCACCAAGGACGGCTCGCGGCCCAATGTGCTGATGATCGTGTTCGACGACGTCGGTTGGGGCGACTTCGGCTGCTACGGCGGGGGAGTCGCGGTCGGCGCGCCGACGCCGAACATCGACCGGCTCGCCCGCGACGGTCTGCTCCTCACGTCGTGCTACTCGGAGCCGTCCTGCACGCCGTCGCGCGCCTCGCTGATGACCGGCCGCCTGCCGATGCGCCACGGCTTGCTGCGGCCGCCGATGTACGGCGAGGCCGGCGGGCTCCAGGGTGAGATCACGATCGCGCAGCTGCTCGCCGACGCCGGCTACGTCACCCAGGCGGTGGGGAAGTGGCACATGGGCGAGAACGCGGAGTCCCAGCCCCAGAACGTCGGCTTCGACGACTTCTACGGGTTCCTCAGCGTCTCGGACATGTACACCGAGTGGCGCGACCCGTACTTCTTCCCCGAGGTCGCGTACAGCGAGGAGCGCACGCGCTGGATCGAGAACCAGCCGTTCAACAATGCTTCGTGCACGGGACGAAGGGCGAGCAGCTCGAGAACGTCGAAGAGGTCACGATCCCGGTGCTCTCGCTGCTCGACGACAAGTGGGCCGAGTACTCGCTCGACTTCCTCCGTCGCATGGGTGCGCAGGAGGCAGCCCTGGTTCCTCTACCACTGCACGCGCGGCGCGCACTTCGACAACTACCCGCACGAGAAGTTCCTCGGAAAGTCGCCGGCGAAGCACCCGTACAAGGACACGATCCTCGAGCTCGACGACATCGTCGGTCGGCTGGTCGCGGAGCTCGAGGCGACCGGGCCAGCTCGAGAACACGATCGTGTTCGTCACTTCGGACAACGGCCCAGAGATGGAGACGTGGCCTGACGCCGCGTACTCGCCGTTCCGCAGCTCGAAGGGCTCGACCTGGGAAGGCGGACAGCGGGTGCCGGGGATCGTGTCGTGGCCCGGGATGATCGACGCCGACCGCGCGTCCGACGGCCTCTTCTCGCTCATGGACTGGTTCCCGACGTTGTTGCACCTCGCCGGCGCGGAGGAGTCGATCCCGAGCGACCGCTACATCGACGGCGTCGACCAGACGTCGTTCCTGCTCGGTGGCGACGCCGACTCCAACCGGAAGTATCTCTTCTACTGGCTCGGCTCGACGTTCTCCGCGGTGCGGGTCGCGGAGTGGAAGTTCATGCTCGCGTCGACCTCGGACGACGACCACGACGTGATGAACATCGGTGGCTTCAGCGGCGTCACCCAGAAGTACACCTACGGGCGGCTCTACAATCTCTACCTGGACCCGAAGGAGACGCGCAGCTACATGGTCCGCAAGCTCGCGTACCTCGAGGCGTTCCAGCGGGGGATCGTGCAACCACATCCGCACCTTCGCCAAGTACCCCGCCAAGAGCGTCGTCGGCGGCGTCGGCTGACCGGAGTCGCCTCGGGGCCCGCGCGAGACTCGCGCCGTGAACCCTTTCCCGTACCGCCGCGTCGCCCCAGCTGCTCGACGCGGTGTGCCTGATGGTCTTCGTGGCGCATCGGTCGCGAGCAGCACGATCTCAACAGCACCGGGGTCGGCTGGTACCTCACCGTGCTCTGGCCGTTGGCGTGGGCTTCGCCTTCGGTGCGCTCGTCACCCGGCTCTACACCCGCTCGCGAACGATGGGGGCTCCGGCTCGTCGCGACGGTCGCGATCGCCGCGATCCTCGACGCAGCTCCTCCGCGGGACGTTCACCGATCGCGGCTACCTGTCGGTCTTCACGATCGTGCTGTTCCTCTTCAACTGCCTCACCACGTTCGGCTGGCGCCTGGTCTGGCTCTCGGTGGCGCGCTGGAGGCGTACCGTTCCCGTCTCATGAGCGAACGGGTTCCGCATCTGAACGCGCGGCTGCAGGGCTTCGGCACGACGATCTTCGCCGAGATGACCGCGCTTGCGGTCCGTACCGGCGCGATCAACCTGGGCCAGGGCTTCCCCGACACCGATGGGCCCCGGGAGATTGCGGACGCGGCGATCGACGCGATCCGGGCCGGTCACAACCAGTACCCGCCCGGGATCGGCATCCCCGAGCTGCGCCGCGCGATCGCGCAGCACCAGCGCCACTGGTACGGCCTCGACTTCGACCCTGACACCGAGGTGCTCGTCACCGCGGGCGCGACCGAAGCGATCGCGGCGACGCTGCTCGCGCTGTGCGAGGTCGGCGACGAGGTCGTGACCTTCGAGCCGTACTACGACTCCTACGCGGCCTGCACCGCGATGGCGGGCGCGCAGCGCAAGGTCGTCACGCTGCGCCCGCCGGACTACCACTTCGATCCCGACGCGCTCCGGGCCGCGATCACGCCGCGCACCCGCCTGCTGCTCCTCAATTCGCCCCACAACCCGACGGGCAAGGTGTTCACCCGCGCCGAGCTCGAGATCATCGCAACGGTGTGTCGCGAGCACGACCTCATCGCGGTGACCGACGAGGTCTACGAGCACCTCGTCTTCGACGGCGAGCACGTTCCGCTCGCCACGCTGCCGGGCATGCGCGAGCGCACGCGTCACGATCTCGTCCGCCGGCAAGACGTTCTCGTTCACCGGCTGGAAGATCGGCTGGGTCTGCGGGCCGCCGGCTCTCGTCGACGGCGGTCCGCACCGCGAAGCAGTTCCTCACGTACACGAACGGCGCGCCGTTCCAGCACGCGATCGCCACCGGGCTCGCGCTGCCCGACGCCACCATCACCGCGCTCGGCACCGACCTCGGTCGGCGCCGGGACCAGCTCTGCGCGGGGCTCGAGGCTGCGGGCTTCACGGTCTACCGCCCGGCCGGCACCTACTTCGTGACGACCGACATCCGGGCGCTCGGCGAGGACGACGGCCTGGCGTTCTGCCGCGGGCTGCCCGAGCGGTGCGGGGTGGTCGCGATCCCGAACGTCGTCTTCTACGACGACCAGGACGCGGGCCGATCGCTGGTCCGGTTCACGTTCTGCAAGCGCCCCGAGGTGCTCGACGAGGCGATCGACCGCCTCGGGGAGCTCGCATCTGGCCAGGCTCAGCGGTCCAGCTTCTCGACGATCCGGTCGGTCTGGCTCTGCTGCTCGTAGATGAATCGGGCGAGCCAGAAGCGCAGGAACGAGGCGATCGAGTAGCGCACGAACACCGCGCCACCGACGACGGCCGCGGCGAGGCCACCGATCGCCATCACGACGGCGTCGTTCTGCGACAGCGGGTTGTTGGTGCCGTGCGACATGAAGTACGCGCCGATCGCGACGCCGAGGCCCGACGACCATCAGGGCGATGCCGATGCGCAGCCAGACCCGGTCGCGACCCGGCGGAGGGTCGCGCACCTTCATCGCACCGATCTCCTGCTTGAACTCCTGGACTCGTTCGTTCGACTCGATCATCCCGTCCGTTCCCCGTTCATGCACCTAGGTAGGCCTTCGACAGCTCGTCCTGCAACTCGTGCCGGCGCACCGGCTCGCGCCACCTTGCCGTGGACCAGGATCGCCGCGAAGTCGGCGACGCCGAGCACGGTGCTCGCGAACTGCTCGACGACCAGGATCGACACACCTTCGCGCGCGACCTGCGCCACGATCTCGTACAGCTCCTCGACGATGATCGGCGCCAGGCCCATCGACAGCTCGTCGAGCAGCAGGATCGCCGGGTTGGTGGCCAGACCCCGGGCCATCGCGAGCATCTGCTGCTCGCCTCCGGACATCGTGCCCGCAGTCTGCGTGCGCCGCTCCTGCAGCCGCGGGAAGCGGCTCGTACGCCTGCTCCTCGATGGTCGGAAGCGAGACCCCGGTGTAGGTCATCATCCGCAGGTTCTCGCGCACCGTCAGGTTCGGGAAGATGCCCCGGCCTTCGGGGATCAGGCACAGCCCGGCGCGGGCGAGGTCCTCCGGGCGGGCGCCGTTGACCCGCCGGCCCGCGATCATGAGGTCGCCGGCGCTCGGCAGCGTGCAGCCCCGCGCAGACCCGCAGCGTCGTGGACTTCCCGGCGCCGTTCGGGCCGAGCAGCGCGACCACCTTGCCGGCCGGCACCGCGAGGTCGATGCCGAAGAGCACGTCGATCGTGTCGTAGGCGGCGCGGATGTCGCGCAGCTCGAGCAGGTTCACGGTGCCTCCGCGCTCGGAGCCGAGGTAGGCCGCGAGCACCGCCTCGTCCCGCTGGATCTCGTCGGCGGTGCCGTGGGCGATGATCCGGCCGAAGTCGAGCACGTGCACCATGGTGCAGACCGACATCACGAGCTGCACGTCGTGCTCGACGAGCAGGATCGCGACGCCCTCCGACGCGAGCTGGCGCAGCAGGACCGCGAACTGCTCGGTCTCGCTCCTCGTCCTGGCCCGACGCGGGCTCGTCGAGGAGCAGCACCTTCGGCCGTGTGGCCAGGCACCGTCCGAGCTCGACGAGCCGGCACTGGCCCGTCGGCAGGGAGTCCACCCGGGCATCGGCGACGTCGGTCAGCCCGATGCGCTCGATGATCTCCTCGACGACGGCCGCCGGGTTGCTCTTGTCGCTGGCGTAGCCCTTGCGGATGTCGGCGGCGACCCGGATGTTCTCGCGCACGCTCAGCACGTGGAACAGCTCGAGCCGCTGGAACGTGCGGGCGAGGCCCGAGCCGGGCCCGCTTCGTGGGGTTCACCCGCGACAGGTCGCGGCCGTCGAGGGTCACGCGGCCGGCGTTCGGCGGGAGCAACCCCGTGATGACGTTGAACAGCGTCGTCTTCCCCGCGCCGTTGGGGCCGATCAGCCCGGTGACCGAGCCCGGCGTCGGTCTCGATGTTGACGTCGTCGAGCGCGACGTTGCCGCCGAAGCGGACGGTCACCCCGCGGACCTCAAGGAGTGCCATGCAACGACACCTCCTCGAGCCCGATCGCCCGGTCCAGCTCTTCGAGGTCGTCCTCGTTCCAGGGTCGGTCGATGCCCCGCCACTCCAGCGGGACGTCGAGCACCTCGTCGATGGTGACCCGCGGCCTCCTCGACGGCCTTCGGGCTTGAGCAGCCCGGCGACGATCGTCGCGACGACCGGCGTCGCCAGCGTCAACACCACGTACGGCCAGTTGGTGATGACGTCGGTGATGCGCAGGACGTACAGCCCGACGAGGGCGACGACCATGCCGATGAGCGCGGGCGGGCTCTCGAGCAGCGGCAGGAAGCCCTCGCGGATGTCGTGCACCGCGCCGTTCGGGTTGCGGCCGAGCCCGATGCCGGTCAGGCCCGGCAGCAGGCCGACCCACCGGACGGCACCGGGCCAGAGCTGGACGATGAGCGGGAGGAACGGCGAAGAGCGAGAGCGCACCGAAGAGCGCACCGCCGACCGCGCCGATGCCGCCGACGACCGAGAGCGCGAACACCTGCAGGCTGCTCACGAGGTCGAAGTTGCCGGGCTGGATCGACGTCAGCTGCATCGCGTAGAGCGCACCGCCGAGCCCGGCGATCCCCGCCGAGACGCGAGAACACGAGGAGCTTGGTGCCGAGCAGGTTCAGGCCGAGCGTGGCGCACGCGGCCTCGCTGTCCTTCATGGCGAGGAGTCGGCGGCCGAGCCGGCCGCGGCGGATGAAGATGACGAGCAGCGCGACGAGCGCGAAGACGATCGACGTGAGGATGATCTGCGCGTCCGGTTTGTCGAACGTGGTGCCGAACGCCTTGAGGGGCTGCACGTCCGACCGAGCCCTGGGCGAACAGGTTCACCTGGAACCAGCCGAACACCTCGAACTTCGGCAGGTTCCAGACCCAGCGGTCGAGCACGACCGCGAACGACGCGGTGCCGAGCGCGAGGTAGATGCCCGAGAGCCGGAGCGCGGGGAGCGCGACGACCGCGCCGACCGCCGCCGCGATCAGGACGGCCCAGAGCAGCGCGAGCGGATCACCGCTGGCGCCGAGGTGGGCCATCACGACCGCGCCGATGCCCGCGAACGACAGCTGGCACAGCGAGATCTGGCCCGCGAAGCCCACGAGGGGGACGAGCGAGAGCGCCACGATGCCGATCGAGAAGATCTTGCCGTAGACGAACTGGTCCGGGGTCGAGAGCGTGGTCGCGAGCACGACGCCGAGCGCGACCATCGCGACCGCGAAGGTGAGGCCACCGCGCACCGACGGCATCGGGAAGAACTCGCGGCTCCGGGTCACGCGCCCGCGCAGGCGCGGGTTGGGCAGCGCGAGCAGGACGATGAAGAGGATGATCGCGGGGCTCGCGATGCGCAGGCCGGGCAGGAACTGGTTCTGCGGGAGGTAGCCGGAGAGGTAGCCCTCGGTGAGCCCGACGACGATCGCGCCCGAGGAACGTCAGCGGCAGGCTGCGCAGCCGGCCGAAGATCGCCGCCGCGTAGGCGCTGACGATCAGCAAGGAGAGCGACGCCGCGTCGAGCGCGAGGCCGGGGGCGATGAGGATGCCGCCGAGCGCGGCCAGCGACGTGCCGATCGCCCAGGCCAGCATCGAGATGCGGTCCGGCCGGGCGCCGTTCAGGGTCGAGAGCGAGCGGTCGTCGACCGCGGCGCGCATCGCGATGCCGATGCGCGTCCGGGTGAGGAGCAGGCGCAGCCCGATGGCGACGAGGATCGCGACGCGCGATCGTGATGGCCTGGTGCACCGTGATGGTGGTCGGGCCGAGGTTGATCGGCTTGCTCGACGAGAAGAACGTCTGCATCGGCCGGCTCACGCCGGGCTCCCAGATCAGCTGCGCGAACCCGATGAGGAACAGCAGCAGGGAGATCGAGACGACGAGCTTGACCGCTTCGGTGGTGTTCTGCAGGCCGCGCATGATGACGAGCTCGAGCAGCACGCCGAACAACGGCGCGAGCACCAGCAGCACGAGCGCGAGTGCGACGGGCGCCGGCCACCCCCAGTCGAAGCGCAGCTGCCAGTAGACGAACGCGAACAGCATCCCGGCCGCACCGTGGGCGAAGTTGAAGATGCCGGTCGTCGTGTACGTGAGGACGAGCCCGCTGGCGAAGATCGCGTAGATGGACGCGACGGTGAGGCCGACGATCGTGAAGGTCAGGAACTTGTCCACGGTTCTCGGCTCCCGCGACCGGCTACTTCATGTTCTTGATGTTCTGCCCCACATCCGCGAGGGTCACGCCCGTTCCGTAGTCGCCCGTGAGCTTGTACACGTTCTTCGGGTTGCAGTTGAAGATGCCGTCGTTCGGCTTCGTGTCCGTGACCAGCTTGAAGCCGTTCGGAGTGGCGAGCTCGGCCGCGAAGCACGGGTCGCGCGTGTTGGCGCCGGGTGAGCGTCTTCGCGTGGAGCCCGCCGCCGGTCCACTCCGTGATCTTCCTGTGCGTTGTCGTACATGCAGGTCCGGGTCAGGTCGTTGCCGCACTCCTTCGCGGCCTGCGAGAACAGCAGCCACGCGGACCAGGCCTGCAGGCCGAGGTAGGTGCGGCTCTTGCCGTCCGGGCTTGTAGTCCTTGAACGCCTGGAGGTACTGACCGGTCGCGTTCGACTTGTTGGCCTTCTCGAACGGGAAGAACGAGCTCTGGATGTAGACGTTGTTGTCCGAGAGCGCCGGACCCGGCGACGTCGATGAGCTTCTGGTCGTAGTGGTTCGCGTCGGTGCGGATGAAGTCGAGCTTGTAGCTGATGTTCGCCAGCGCCTTCATGAGCGCCGCGAGGTTCTCGGGCTCGCCGACCCAGAGGAGACCCTTGCACGCCGGCGCTCTTGATCTGCTTGCGCGTACGGCGTCCAGTCGGTCGCGCCGGCGGCCGGGTACTGGTCGTTGTAGACGATCTTCCAGCCCAGGCCTTGGCCGCCTCGGCCTGCTGGTCCGCGACGATCTTCGTGGTCGAGAGGTCGCCGGTGAGCACGCCGATGTGCTTCGTGGCCGCCGGGTACTTGGCGCCGAGGTAGTTCATGAGGCCGATGCCGAGGCTGTCGATCGGGTTCGGGAGCGGCTGGACCACGAGGTCCGCGCCGCGGGCCTGGGGGCTGACGACGTATCCCGCGATGTCAGGGAGCAGGCACTTGAGCCGGGTCTCGACCCCGTCCTGGTCGAAGACCGAGCCGCCGCCGACCATCGCGAAGTCGCTGGCGCAGGCCTCGGTCATCCGGGCCTTCGTGTTGGTGAGCGCCGAGTCCTTCTTGTCGACCTCGATCTTGCGGCCGTTGATCCCGCCCCGGTGCGTTGCACCAGGCCGCGAAGACGTCGGCGGTGTCGAAGAACTCCTGGTCGAGGCCCGGACGTCCGGCGAAGCCGGGGTCGGCGAACGTCGCGATCTTGATCGAGGTGGGCGTCACGCCCTGGGTCGGTGAGCCGCTCGGGTGGCCCGGCTGGCAGACGTCCTTCTGGGTGCCGAAGTCCGCGCTCTTGGCCTGCGGTCGCGCCGGTCGTCGCGGTCGTCGAGCTGTCTTCCGCTGCTCGAGCTGTCGCTCCGCCCGCATGCTGCCGCGACGAGACCCAACGTCACAACCAACGCGAGCCACCGAAATCGCCTCACAGTCCCCCCTCGGGCCCAAGGCCATTGCTGCATCTGACGCCGCCGTCAGATGTGGAGACAATGCCTTGTCACGCGCTGGGGTGCAAGCCACCTCCGGTCGCGACCGCCGCACCCGGCGCGGTATCGGACGAGGCTTCCCAGAGGCGCGCGTACCGACCGCCCTGGGCCAGGAGGGCCTCGTGCGAGCCGTCCTCGACGATCCGTGCCGTCGTCGACGACGAGGATGCGGTCGGCGAGCCGCGCGGTCTGCAGGCGGTGCGCGATCAGGATCGTGGTGCGCCCGCGCGCCGCGATGCGCATGGCCGCGGTCACCCGCGCTTCGGTGGCGAGGTCGAGGTTCGAGGTGGCCTCGTCGAGGAGCAGGATCGCCGGGTCGACGAGGTGGGCACGGGCGAGCGCGATCAGCTGGCGCTGCCCGGACGAGAGCGATCGGCCCCGCTCGCTCACGTGCGTGAGGTACCCGGCCGGGAGCGCAGCGATGAAGTCGTGGGCGCTGACCTCGCGGGCCGCGGCCTCGACCTCGGCGTCCGTCGCGTCGGCCCGACCGAACGCGATGTTGTCCCGGATCGTGCCCGAGAACAGGTACGCCTCCTGGGGCACGATCCCGAGGTGGCGGTGGTACGCCACGGAGTCGTAGTCCTCGACCGGAACGCCGTCGACGAGCACCTGACCGGAGCCGGCGTCGTAGAAGCGGGCGACGAGCTTGAGCACGGTGGACTTGCCGGCGCCGGTCTCGCCGACGAGCGCGACGGACTGGCCGGCCGGGATGCGTGAACGTGACGCCGCGCAGCGCGTCGCTCACGGTCTGCGGGTACCGGAACACGACGTCGTCGAAGGCGACCTCGCCGACGATGGTCTCGGGGACCACCGGTACCTCGGCGGGCGGGACCGACGTCTCGAGCGCGAGCAGCTCGTCGATCGCGGTCGAGCGAGACGCGGGCCTGCTGGTAGGCGTCGAACGTCTGGCTCAGCTGCTGGATCGGGTCGAAGAAGAGGTCGAGGTAGAGCAGGAACGCGATCAGCGTCCCGGCTGCAGCGCGTTGTCGGTGAGCAGCACGCTGCCGACGCCCGAGCACGAGCGCGGCGGCGAGCTCGGAGAGCATCTCGACGAACGGGAAGTACATCGCGACGAGCTTCTGGGCCCCGAGCCGGGCGTTCAGGTACCCGCGCGCCACGGTCTCGAACTCCTGCTGGTTCGTGCCCTCCCGGACGTACGCCTGGGAGACCCGCACCCCGGAGAGGCCCTCCTGGAGGTTCGCGTTGACCGCGGCGATGTTGTCGCGGGCCCGGTCGTAGGCGCGGCTCGAGTTCCGTTGGAACCAGATCGTCGCGGCGATCAGCGGCGGCAGGATCGACCGAGGTCGCGAGCGCGAGCTCCCAGTCCATGAAGACGAGCGCGACCGCGACGCCGACCAGCGTGATCACGTTCACGAGCGCGGTGACCAGCCCGGTCTGGAGGAACTGCGAGAGCGAGTCGATGTCGGTGGTCATGCGGGTCATGACCCGGCCCGCCATCTCGCGCTCGAAGTAGTCGATGCCGAGCCGCTGGAGGTGGGCGAACAGCTTCACCCGGAGCGCGAACAGCATCCGCTCGGACGTGCGGCCCATGACGCGGGTCTGCGCCCACATGACCCACCAGTCGGCGAGCGTGATGGCGAGGAACGCGGCCGACGCGGCCCAGAGCGCAGCCTGCGCGTCCTTGCCGACGCCCTCGTTGATGCCGAACCGGATCAGCCACGGCCCGGCGAGCGTCGCGAGGCCGTCGAGCGTGACGAGGATCAGGCCCGCGACGAGCGGCCAGCGGAACGGGCGGAGGAAGTGGCTGAACCGGAACGGCCGCTCGAGCCGGGTCTGCGCGACGACGTCGACGTCGGGCCGGTCCACCGGGGGCGGGAGCTTGGCCACCTTCTCCAGGAGCTCGGGCGTCGGCGCGAGCGCCGCGCCCATGCCGCCGCCGCCCATCCGGCCCATGCCACCGCCGCCCATGCCCCCGCGGCCCGGCCCGGCGGGTGCCGCGGCGGCGGTCGGCGGCGATGCCGAACGGTGCCGGCTCCGGCTGGCGCGGGCCACGCGGACGGCGTGATCCCGTCGCGCGTTGGGCTGCGCGGCCATCGCGACGTCGTCCTCGACGTCGAGCGGCGTCGAGGTCGATGCCCTCGACGTCGTCACCGGGACCGGCGAGCAGGTCGCGGTAGACGCGGCAGCGGGCGATCAGCTCGTCGTGCGACCCCTCGTCGACGACGTGGCCCTGGTCGACGACGACGATGCGGTCCGCGAGCTCGAGCGTCGAGCGCCGGTGCGCGATCAGGATCGTGGTGCGGCCGACGAGGATCCGCCGCAGCGTGTGGTGGATCTCCGCCTCGACCCGCGCGTCGACGGCCGAGGTCGCGTCGTCGAGCAGGAGGATCCGCGGGTCGCTGAGCAGCGCGCGGGCGAGGGCGATGCGCTGGCGCTGGCCGCCGGAGAGCGTCAGGCCCTGCTCGCCGACGATCGTGTCGTAGCCGTCGGGGAGCCCGGTCACGAACTCGTGGGCCTCGACCGCGCGGGCGGCCGCCTCGACGTCGGCGTCGCTCGCGTCGGGCCGTGCGAACGCGATGTTGTTGCGGATCGTGTCCGAGAAGAGGAACGAGTCCTCGAACACGACGCCGATCTGCTCGCGCAGCGAGCTCGAGCGTGACGTCGCGCACGTCGACGTCGTCGATGCGCACCGCGCCGTCGTGGACGTCGTAGAAGCGGGGGAGCAGCAGCCCGACCGTCGACTTGCCCGACCCGGACGTGCCCGACGAGCGCGACCGTCTCACCCGGCGCGACCGTGAGCGAGAAGTCGCGGAGCACGGGCTCGGTGCGCAGGTAGCCGAAGCTCACCGACGTCGAACGTGATCTCGCCGTGCGTCGGGCTCAGCATCGACGGCGTCGGGCCTCTCCTGCACCAGCGGCGTGCTGTCGAGGAGCTCGAAGATGCGCTCGGCGCCGGCACGGGCGAGCTGCGCGATCGTCAGCATGCTCGCGAACATCCGGACCGGCGCGACGAGCGAGAGCATGTAGGTCGAGAACGCGAGGAACACGCCGAGGCTGATCTCGCCCTGGAGCGCGAGCCAGCCGCCGAGCGCGAGCACCGCGACCATGCCGAAGCGCCGGGATCGTCTGCAGCAGGGACTGCAGCCGGGCGGTGATCCGCACGAGCCGCAGCCGCGACCCGAAGAGCTGGTCGGAGGTCTCGGTGAGCTGGTCGAGCTGGCGCTGCTCCTGGCCGAAGCCCTTCACGATGCGCACGCCGGTGACCGACTCCTCGACGACGGTCGCGACCTCGCCCGCGAGCTGCTGGGAGTCCCAGCTCGCCGGGAAGATCCCCTTGCGGAGCCGCAGCGTGGTCCACAGCAGCGCCGGCGTGACGAGCAGCATCACGAGCGTGAGCGGGGGAGACAGGTACAGCATGATCCCGAGCGAGATCAGGAACATCAGGATGTTGCCGATCACGATCGGCAGGAACTGCAACAGTCCCTGGATCAGCATGATGTCCGAGCCGGCCCGGCTCACGAGCTGGCCGGTCTGCATCTCGTCGTGACTCGCGAAGTCGAGCCGTTGCAGCTGGCGGAAGATCGCGGTGCGGAGGTCGTGCTGCACCGCGAGCGCGATGCGGCCACCGCGGAAGCGGCGGACGTACGCGAGCCCGAAGCGCGCGACGCCGAAGATCACGCAGGAGCAAGAGCCACGGCCAGAGCGGACGGGTCGGGTCGGTCAGGACGTCGTCGACGATGATCTTCTGGATCAGCGGCGCGAACGCGGCGATCCCGGTGCCGACGATCGCGACGCTGAACGCGGCGATCGCATCGCGCTTGTGCGGCGCGACCCACGTGATCAGCCGCCGGATCCAACCCTGCTCTCCCGCTCCCGGATCTTTGAGGCGCTCCGGGCTCACTGCTGCTCGGTCCGGGTCGTTGAAGCGGGCGCGGAGGACCGCGTGCATCTCGTCGAGGCCGTTCATCGAAGCGCCGCGCGGTCCTCGACCGCGTCGACGAGGGGCTCGAGGCGCTCGGCCATCGCGGCTTCGGCCGTGTCGAGTGCCTTGGTGCCGCTCGGTGGTGATGCGGAGCCGGATCGCCCGGCGGTCGCCGTCCACCGGTTCCCGGGCCAGGTAGCCCCGCTCCGCGAGCCCGTCCACGACCGCGCTCACGCTCGGCTTGGTGATCGCGAGCCGCCCGGCCAGCAGCGATGCCCGCTCGTCACCGGCCGAGACCATGGCCAGCACCCGGTACTGGGCCAGGCGTCAGGTCACCGGCGGCGCGCTCGAGCACCCGGCCCAGGAGGGCGATGGTCCGGGCGGCTCGGTGCAGGTCGTCCATTTGGTGAGCCTCTCGAATGGTAAGGCCCCCAAACTACCTGGAAATCGGCGGCCCGGAGCCCAGTGACTCAGGTCACCGGCCCATCGGGTCGATGGTCTCCGAGTCGAGACAGGACGGGAACTGACCATGGCGGCGGCTGACCATCCACCCGAGGACCGGTTCGCCGGGAGTGCGACCGTCGCCGAGCGCCGAACGGGCGCGCCGGCGCGCGCTCCTCGCGGTCTTCGCGACCGTGCCACTCGCCGCGGCCGGGTTCTGGTGGTTCCGCACCGAAGGGTGGGTCGCGGACACGCCGTTCTGGATGCTCGCGCGTCCTGCTCGTCGTCGCCGCGGCGTGCAACCTCACATCGATCGCGTGGTTGCGGCCGCACGCCGACCGCGTCCCGTTGCGCATCGAGGTGCGGCTCGGCGTGTCCACGCTGGCGACGACCGCGATCATCTACGCGATCGGTTGGGGGCCGATGCTCGTCGTCGCGTACGGCGTCGGGCTTCGCCGCGGTGCTCCAGGAAGCGGGCTCCGCGAGCTGGCGTTCCGGGTTCGCGTGGAGCGTCGTCGGCGTGGTGCTCGGCCAGATCGCCATCGAGACCGGGCTGGCGCCGACGTTGATCGATCCCGGCCTGTCGAACGCAGTGGCGTTGGGCGGGCTGATGTGCTTCGGCATCGTGGCGCGCGTGCTGGGCGTGAAGGCCGCCGCGGCCGAGGATGCCGAGCACGCGTTGCGCGACCGCGGCGAGCAGTTCCTCACGCTGCTCGACCACGCGGTCGACGTGATCGCGGTCGTCGGGCGCGACGGCAAGCTCGTCTTTGCGAGCCCGGCGGTCGAGACGCTGCTCGGCTACGCGCCGGAAGAGGTCGTCGGCGGCCCGATCGGCGCCATCGTGCAGGCCGGGGAGACGGATCGCCTCGTCCGGCTGATCGAAGGTCTGTCCGACCAACCCCGGGCGCACGCAGACCCTGGACCTGCTGCCGCTGCGCCACCGGGACGGATCGAGCCGCTGGGTCGCGGCGACGCTCACCAACCCGCCGGGACAGTGGGGCGACAGCGTCGTGATCAACATGCACGACGTCACCAAGCAGCGCGAGCTCGAGGAGCAGCTGCGCCACGACGCGCTGCACGATCCGCTGACCGGCCTCTGGAACCGACCTGCGTTCGCGCAGTACGCGGAGAAGGCCTGCGCCCGCGCGTCGCGTGACGGGTCGACGCTGGCGTTGCTGTTCGTCGACCTCGACGGGTTCAAGCAGGTCAACGACACGCTCGGGCACAGCCTCGGCGACGACGTCCTGATCGAGGTGGGCAAGCGGCTGCGCGGGTGCCTCCGGGGCAGCGAGGTGCTCGCGCGACTCGGGGGCGACGAGTTCACCGTGTTGATCGAACGGGTCTCCGGCGCCCGAGACGCGATCGAGATCGCGGATCGCATCCACGCGTCGCTGACCCGGCCGTTGGAGGGACCCGAAGGTGCGCTGTGGCTCGGCGCGAGCGTCGGGATCGCGCTGAGCGAGCAGGGCCGGCTCACGTCGGCCGAGCTGCTGCGGGACGCCGACCACGCGATGTACACGGCGAAGCGGTCGGGTCGATCGGGCTGGAAGCTGGCCGATCCGGGCGGTACCGCGAGCCCGGCCGTGGCGCACTAGAGCCACGACCCGGCCGGGCCCACTAGCGTCGCCCGGCGTGGACGACATCGAGCTTCCGGACGGGTCCGGCGCGCAGCTGGCGCCGCAGGGTCGGGATGCGGCGGCGATCCTGGACGACCTCGCGCAGCGCCAGTCCCGCGAGCCCGACGTGCACGGCAACCGGCTCTTCGGCCTCGTGTACCCGACCGGCCCGCGAGGACCTCGAGACCCTGCTGGAGGAGGTGAACCGGCGCTACCTGTTCGGCAACGCGCTGAACCCGTTCAAGTTCACGGAGCTCGCGGCGCTCCAGGACGACGTCGTCTCGATCACCGGCGGGCTCCTGCACCACGGCGAGCAGCGGCGGCGGCACGATGACCTCCGGCGGCACCGAGTCGATCCTGATGTCCATGCTCGTGAACCGCGAGCGCGCCGTACCTGCGCAGCATCGAGCGGCCGCAGATCATGGTGCCCGCGTCCGCGCACCCGGCGTACGCGAAGGCCGCGCACTACTTCGGGATGGACGTCGTGCGCGTCCCGCTCGACGAGCAGCTACCGCGCCGACGTGCGCGCCGCGGAGTCGCTCATCGGCCCGAACACCGCGGTCGTCGTCGCGTCGGCCTTCTCGTACCCCTACGGCGTCATGGACCCGGTCGAGGAGCTCGCGGCGCTCGCGGCGGAGCACGGCGTCGGCTGCCACGTCGACGCGTGCATCGGTGGCTTCGTGCTGCCGTTCCTCGAGCGGCTCGGCCACGACGTGCCGCCGTGGGACTTCCGGGTCGAAGGCGTCACCGAGATCTCCGCGGACGTGCACAAGTACGGCTACTGCCCGAAGGGTGCGTCGGTGATCCTGCACCGCGACGACGACTGGTTCGGCCACCAGGTCTTCCTCTACGACAACTGGGGCTCGGGCCTCTACGGGTCGCCCGGCATCGCGGGCGCGCGACCCGCCGGCACCGATCGCGACCGCGTGGGCGGCGCTGACCTACCTCGGCGAGGCGGGCTACGTCGAGATCATGCGCGACCTGATGGCCACGACGGCCGAGGTGCGCGCGGGCATCGACGCCATCGACGGGCATCGAGGTGGTCGGCGACCCGATCGGCCCGGTGCTCGCGATCCGCTCCGACACGGTCGATCTCTACGCGGTCGCCGACGTGATGGACGACAAGGGCTGGAACCTCAACCGCAACACCGACCCTCGCGGTCTGCACCTCATGCTCTCGCCCGCGCACGGCGCGGTCGCCGGACGAGCTGGTCGCGGACCTGCAGGACGCGGTCGCCACACCACGGAGACTCCCGCGGGGTGGAGGCCCGCTACTCATGAGCGAAGCAGTGACCCCGGACGACCTGGTGGAGATCGAGCTCATCAAGCGGGTGAAGTACGCGTACTTCCGCAATCTCGACCTGAAGCAGTGGGACGAGATCAGCGAGCTGTTCACCGACGACGCGACCGCGTCGTACGGCGGCGGTTCGTACGCGTTCGAAGGTCGCGACGCGATCGTCGACTTCTTCCGCAAGGCGATGGGCCGCGAGAGCTTCCTCTCGAGCCACAAGGCGCACCACCCCGAGATCGAGATCACCGGGCCGGACACCGCGACCGGGGTGTGGGCGCTCGAGGACATCGTGATCGACCTGCAGTGGGAGCTCGACATCCGCGGCGCCGCGTTCTACGAGGACGAGTACGTGAAGGTCGACGGCGAGTGGAAGATCGAGCGCACCGCGTACAAGCGCGTGTTCGAGGAGATCTCGTCGCGCGCCGGGCGTCCCGGGCTCACGCTGACCGCGTCGTGGTTCGAGACCGGTGGCCGCAGCTCGCTGCCCGGTCCGGAGTAGGAGGGTCGCATGGCGGGCGGGTTCGATCTCACTGCCGCGGACGAAGGCCGGCACCCGGCGGGTCCCGAGGAGCTGTGGGGTGAGTCCTGGTACCTGGACTGGGCCGCGCCGGACGCGTCGTACGGCGGGTACGTGCGCCTCGGCCTCTACCCGAACCTCGGAGCTGTCGTGGTGGTGGATCGCGCTCGTCGGGGCGCGACCGGCCGCTGGTGCTCGTGGTGGATCACGCGCTGCCGTGCCCGGAAGGTGACGCCGGCGCTCGCGCCGGCGGCCGGGACGACGACGGTCGAGCTCTCGGTCCTCGAGCCGATGCAACGGTTCCGGGTCGTGAGCGAGGCGGTCGGCGTCGAGCTCGCGGATCCGGCGCAGGCGTTCCACGGGCTCGACGGTCCGTCGGTGCCGGTGCGGCTCGACCTCGAGTGGGCGAGCCGGTCCGAGGTGTTCCCGTACGCGATGACGACGCGCTACGAGATCTCGTCGTGGATCACGGGCACGGTGACGATCGGCGACCGGACGATGACGGTCGACTGCGCGGGCCAGCGCGACCACTCGTGGGGCGTGCGGGACTGGTGGCAGTTCCCGTGGAACTGGACGTCAGGTCACCTCGACGACGGATCGTTCGTCCACGCGGCGCGCTCGATCATCCCCGGCCTCGACCTCTTCGCGACCGGGTACACGGTGAGCCCGGACGGCGCGCTGACCGAGGCCGAGGTCATCGAGAACCAGGTCGACATCGACGCCGAGAAGCTCCCGACCGCGGCCCGCCAGCAGATCGGTCCGGTCACGTTCACGACCGAGCCGGTCGGCCACGCGCCGATCCTGCTCGTCGCGCCCGACGGCCGCGAGAGCCGCTTCCCGCGTGCGATGTGTCGCTACACGACCGACGACGGCCGCGCGGGCACCGGTTGGACCGAATACAACTGGCCCCCCGGCTTCCCCGCCTGAGCTCGGCGGCGGTCGGCCGCGACGGCGTCGAGGTCGGCGTACTCCTCGCCGGTGTCGACCCAGTCCTCGAACTGGATGACGCCGGTCTCGGTGAACCGCTCGCGCAGCCAGCCGTCGGCCGCGTCGAGCAGGCCGAGCTTCTTGCAGTTCGGGCACGATCTTCGAGAACAGCATCTGCTGGAAGATCTGCTGCGCGGGCGGGTTCGCCTTGTCGAGCGCGGTGCGCACCGCCTTGGGGTCGACGCCCATCCGCTCCCACACCTCGCCCTGCATGAAGCGCTGCTGGAGCCGGCACGCGGCGTCGAACGCGAACTCCTGGCGCTCGCGCATCTCGGCGTCGCTGAGCTCCGAGTAGTACTCCTGCAGCGAGAGCACGCCGAACGCGACGTGACGGGCCTCGTCCGCCATCACGTAGCGGAGCAGCTTCTTCAGCAGCGGCTCGTTGGTGATCGACTGCATCATGCCGAAGGCCGCGAGCGCGAGGCCCTCGACCATGATCTGCATGCCGAGGTACGTGATGTCCCAGCGGCTGTCGCCGAGGATGTCGTTGAGCAGTGACCGCAGGTTGTCGTTGATCTTGTACTGGCGGGTCATCTTCTCGTCGAGGTACTTCGCGAACACCTCGACGTGGCGGGCCTCGTCCATCACCTGCGTCGACGCGTAGTACTTCGCGTCGATCCACGGGACGGTCTCGACGATGCGCGCGGTGCACAGCAGCGCACCCTGCTCGCCGTGGAGGAACTGCGAGAGCAGCGAGTTCTGCATCTGGATGCCGACCTCGGTCCACTCCTTGGGCCCGAAGTGCTTGACCGGTGAGTCCTCGACGTCCTGCAGGGTCCGGAAGCGCGCCGAGGTCCCGCCGCTGAGCTCGGCGGCGACCTTCTCCGGGTCCACGTCGGTCGACCAGTCGAGGTCGGTGGTGACGTTCCACTGCGAGGTCTTCGCCTTCTCGTACAGCTTGCCGAGCGCGGGACGCGTCCGCTCGTAGTCCCACGTGAAGGTCGTGTCGATGTTCGCCTTGACGAGCTCGAACGCGGTCGGGTCGATCTCGGTCGTGGTCATCGTGGGTCCTCCGTAGGTGCGGTCGCGTCGAGCAGTCGCTCGATGAGCGCGGCCCATTGATCAGGGTCGGGTTGCGGGAGCTTCGACGCGTGGACCACGAGGGATCCGAGCGCGACGGTCAGGCAGAAGCGGGTGAAGACGTCGGTGTCGATCGCGGGGTCGATGGTCCGGTCGGACTTCCCGTGCTCGACGAGCCCGGCGATGCGGTCGTGGCGTTGACCGAGCAGGTCGTCGCAGGAGATCGGCGAGCGCCGGGTCGCGTTCCGACGGCGACGACCGCGTCGAGCAGCAGCGGCCGGTCGTTCTCGCGGAACGCGATGCGGGAACCGAGCGCCGCGAGCAGGTCACGCGGTGGGCTGCTCGCCGGCGGCCTGCACCAGTGCCTCGACCTCGGCCGCGGTGCGGTCGGCGATCGCGGCGAGCAGGAGCTCGCGCTTGTCGCGGAAGTTCGCGTAGATCGCGCCGGTGGTCAGCCCCGCGGCGCGGGCGATGTCCTGCACCCGGGCCTGCTCGTAGCCCTGCTCCACGAACACCTCGATGGCGGCCGCGACCAGGCGCTCACGGGTGCTCGGCTCGGTCGCGACTGCGGTCACGGGCTCACGATAACGGTTATTATCCAAGCTGGACAAGGCGGCGGTTGCCGAGCCCCGGCGGCGGGTCGCGCTCGTAGGATCGGCGCGATGGCCGTTCCCCTCCCCGATGCGAGCACCGTCAACCTGGTGCCGCCCGACGCGGTCGAGACCGAGCTGATGGCCCGGGCCTTCGCCACGGCGGCGGCCGGCCCCGGCGGGCTCACGGAGGTCCAGCGCGCGGTGGTCAACGCCACCGTGGAGGCGATGACCGGCTTCGCGCTCGACGTGGCGGCGCTGCCGCCGCTCGGCCCGGACGAGTTCGCCGAGGCGATGCGCCGTCGCGACCTGCGGTTCCGCCAGCGCATGGTGCAGGTCATGTTGCTCCTCGAGCTGCTGCTCGTCCCGTTGCCGCCGGAGGTCACGAAGCAGGTCCAGGAGTACGCCGACGCGCTTGGGGTCGAGGACGACATGCTCCGGGTGACCGACAAGATCGCGAGCGGATCGCTCGGGCTCGCGCTGATCGACTTCGAGCGCAGCGGCTACTTCCAGACGATGCTCGAGCGTCCGCCCGCGCACCTGCACACCGTCGGCCGCGCTCGACGATGCGTGGGAAGGCGTGGTCGAACGACCCCGCGCTCGCGCGGCGGTGGGCGGCACTCGGGTCGTGTCCCGAGGGCTCGCTCGGTCTCGGGGTCTGGCGCTTCTACCGCGCCCGTGGGTTCAGCTTTCCGGGTCGCCCGGGCAGCGCGCCGCCGAGCCTCGCGCAGCACGACTGGGTGCACGTGCTCGCCGACTACGGGTCGACGGTCGAGTGCGAGATCGAGGTGTTCGGCTTCATCTCCCGTGCGAACGACGACCCGGCGGGGTTCGCGCTGCTGGCGATGGTGCTCGGGCTGTTCGAGACCGGCTACCTGTTCAACGCCGCGAAGGGCTTCTTCGAGTACGACCGCGGGCACCTCTCGCGCGACGCGGACCGCATGGCGGTGCGCCTGGCCGACGCGCTGGCGCGCGGCGCGAACTGCGGCCTGGTACCTCGACGACCACGGCCGCGAGACCGAGACCGACTTCACCGCGACCGACTGGTTCGAGTACGCCGACTGGCCGCTGGAAGACGTGCGCGCGCACTTCGGGATCCGGCCGAAGTCCGCGAAGGCGATCGCGTGCGGGATCGGTCACGCCCGTGGGAGCCCGGGCGGCATCTCCCCGTTCCAGTACCGGCACGGTCGCGAGGTCGCCGAGGCCGCGGGCGAGGAGTACGACTCGTACGGAGCGACGCCACCGGATGCCTGACACCGTGCAGTACGAGCTCGACGGTCACGTCGCGACGATCACCTACAACCGGCCGCACGCGCTCAACGCGATCAACGGCGAGCTTCGCCAGGACCTCAACGCGGCGTGGAACCGATTCCGCGAGGACGAGGACGCCTGGGTCGGCATCGTCACCGGCGCGGGCCGCGCGTTCTGCGTGGGCGCGGACCTGAAGGACGGCAAGGGCGCGGTGGGCGAGTGGCCGGGCAGCTTCTGGGAGATCCCGACGATCAACTCGTTCGAGAGCGGCCTCGAGCTCTGGAAGCCGACGATCGCCGCGGTCAACGGCTACTGCCTCGGTTACGGCCTGACCGCGGCTGCCGCGCTGCGACTTCGTCATCGCGGCGGACGACGCCGAGTTCGGCTTTCCCGAGGTGCGACTCGGGGTGCCGACCATCGTCGGGGCGATGCGGCTCCCGGGCGAGTCGGCTGGTCGAACGCGATGGAGATGCTGCTCACCGGCGAGCGGTTCGACGCGACCCGCGCGCAGGAGATGGGCCTGGTCTGGCGGATCGTGCCGCCCGCCGACCTGCTGGGCGAAGCGCGGGTCCTCGCCGACCGGCTCGTTGCGGGCGCGCCGCTGGCCCAGCGCGCGATCAAGGAGATGGCGGCGCGCGGCCCCGAGCTCCCGTGGGAGGACGCGCTGCGGATGGGTGAGTCGATGCGGCGGGTCGTCGGCGCGACCGAGGACGCGTCCGAGGGGATGCAGGCCGCGCCGTGAGCGGCGTGACCCGCGAGTGGCGCGGTCGCTAGGTGGAAGACGAGCGCCAGTTCGACGTGTTCGCCCGGTCCGCCGCGCCGCCGGATGACGGTCTGGCGGCTGCTCGTCGACGCGACCGCGTGGAGCTCGTGGTCACGGATCCCGCACGCGGTGCGTGAGCGCGAGGGCGTGCCCGGCGCCCGACGGCATCGGCTCGATCCGCCGCCTCGGCCTCGGCCGGATGGGCAGCCGCGAGGAGGTCGTCGCGTTCGAGCCGCCGCACCACTTCGCCTACATCCTGCTGACGGGGCTTCCGGTGCGCGAGTACCGCGCCGACGTCGCGCTCACGCCCGATGGCGACGGCACCCTCATCACCTGGCACGCCCGCTTCGTGCCCAAGTGGTACCGCACCGGCCCGGCGCTCGAACGCTTCCTCCGCACGACGCTCACCGGCTTCGCCCGCGGCCTCGCCCGCCACGCCGCCCGGCCGGGCTGAGGGTTACCTGGTGGTGGGCGTAGGGGGGCTTGCCGTAGTTGATCCAGGTCGCGGCGAGCGGGCACCTGGCCGACGCCGGGCTTGCGCCAGTCTGCAGACGCCGGACGGGAAGGTCTGGCGCAGCTTCGTCGCCTGCGCCGCGGTGAACTTCACCTGGTACGACTTCAGGTTCACCGGTGTCCGCCGGCACTTCAGGCGGTCGTTGACCAACGGCGCGCCGGCCGCGGTGCGCGGGTCGCCGAACACCGGGTAGAGGTCGCGGCACGGCCCGGGCTGCGTGTAGACGTTCGGGCCGCTGATCGAGCCGGCCGGTCGCGTCGGTGCAGTTGTCGACCGCCTTCCTTCGGCCGGTACCCGCCGGTCAGCCACGGTCGAGCAGGACGATCGCGTCAGTCGGGTTGAACGCGTTGCCGGTGAGCGCCTGCGCGATGTTGCCGTTCGACGGCCGGGTCCAGATGATCTCGTTGCGGTCGACCTTCCCGTTTTCGCGGAGCCGCTCGCGGATCGTGAAGAGCCGGAAGCGGTCGTGGATGTCGCCGAACGGGTCGCTGTAGAGGTTGACCGTGATGATCGGGATGCGACGGAGGCTGCCGCCGCCTTCGAGGACGCGTCCGGTCGCGTACGCCCGACGGTTCTGGGCCGGCGTCGACTGTTCCCGGCTCGCGACCGGCTGCCCGTTGATGTCGTAGCCGCCGATGTCCGAGTTGAGCGTGAGGAACTGGTCCACCGAGATCGTCCCGGCATTGAGCGCCTTCAGCCCGTACTGCACGCCGACGTTGTCGAGCGGCCGGTTCGCGAAACCCGGTCCTCGCGTCGATGCCGAACTCGTTGCGGTTGAGGTCCTGGAGCGTGCAGCGGATGCCCTTGGGATTCGTCGCGGAGAAGATCTCGTCCGCGGGGATCTTCGGGTCGCAGCCGACGTAGGGGTTGATGGTGCCGAGGAACGACGAGATCCAGAGCGCACACGTCCCGGCCGAGAGGTGGCCGTCGATCGCCGCTGCGCTGCGCGGCCGTGAAGGCCGAGCCGGCACCCGTCGTAGAAGTGGGCGAGCAGCCCGCAGTCCGATACGTCCGGGCGCGATCGAGATCGCGTCGGGGAACGGGATGACCGGTGAGAGCGCGTCGAGGATGCCCGGGTAGTTCTGGGCGATCATCAGCTGCTGGATCGCGCCGCCCGACGCGCCGGCGCCGATGGTGAACCGGGGCAGTCCTACCGACTCGGAGAAGCGCTCCTTCACCATCATCGCGGTCTCCGCGGACAGCACGTCGTTGCACGACGTCTGGAACGTGTTGAAGTTCGCGGTTGCGACCGCGTAGCCCTTGCTGAGCAATGAGTCGTTGAGCACGTCGGTGCCGAGTGCGGAGCCCTGGGAGTACGCGGTGCCGCAGCCACCACCGAACTCGTACACGAGGCGCTGGTTCCAGAGGCCGGGCCCGATGAGGCTCGCGATCGAATACGGCGTGCGGTTGATGACGCCCTGCTCGAACCGGACGAGGTACGGCTGGGTCGTGCCCCTGATGGTGACCGTCGCGGCGTCGGCGGGTGTGCTTTCCGCTGACGACCGGCTTGAACGTCCCGTCGGTGCTGCGGTACATCACCTTGTAGGTCGGTGGCGCGGCACAGGTCGCGCCCGTTGCTGGCGGAGGTGGTGACCCCGGTGATGGAGCAGAGCAACGGCGACTGCGGGCCGGAGAACACGCGGCCCACTCGTCGGATGGTTCACGACCGCGAGCGATGCGGAGTAGCTGCCCGACTTCGCCGTGATGCGGCTCGCACCCTCGGGCAGGCCCTTCACCAACCAGAGTCCGTTCCCGCCAGACGCGCGTCGAGCTTCGAGCCGGCAGCGCGTGAATCGAGGGTCGTTCACCGCGGGGCGCAGTCGTAGGAGGACGTCGCCGCCGGTGACGTACTGCGCCTTCGTCGACACCGCAGTCATCTTGAGCTTCGGCGTTGACGCCTGGGCCACGGAGCCAAGTGTGAGCGTGCCGGCCGCGATGCTCACGACGGCCATGAGGACGAGAGGTTTGCGCACGATTCGGGAGGCTACCGGCCGCGCGTCCGAGCCTGGTCGCGTTGCGAACCGGATGCAGTGGCACTGAGCAGCCCGCGCCGTTAGTGTCGGAGATCTCGCCGACCGTGTTCAGGTCCGAGGGCTTGGGGGGAATTGATGCGCACCACCGGAGGACGGACGCTGCTCGCGGCCGCGATCTTCGCCGCCATGGCGATAGGGCTCGCGGGTTGTCACCGGCCGGGCGGCTCCCATCCGGGTACGTCGAGCGGCGTGCACGTCGTCGCGCCAACCGGGCGCAGCCAGGCCCCGGCGTCCGGCGACGTCCCCCTCAACGTCCGAGTCGACCACCGCCTCGACGCACGCTCGCTGCGGGTCTGGGTCGTCACCGGCAGCTCTCGGCAGCGCGACGAGATCACCGACCGCCTGGTGCGTGACGACTCTGGCGCGACAGCCCTCCTCCACGCGGCGGACCTCCAGCCCGGGCTCACGACGATCGAGGCCGTCGCGACCCGTCGCACGAGTGGGCACGATCACCGCGCCGGAAGCGAGGAGGGTGCCAGCACGTTCTCGTGGGAGCCCGAGGTGGACATCGCGACAGCAAGCCGATGCGACGTGCTCGCGCCCGTCAAGTGCCTCATGCCGATTCCGAATGACTTCTTCACCGTCGCGGACGGGTCGACTCCGACCGGCCGGCGGGTGCACTTCGATCCTGCGTCGACGCCCGCGAACGCCGGGGGGGTGCACGTCGACCCGACCGAGTGGAACCGCAACGACGGCTTCAGCCCGGGCTCCATGATCGTCACCTACGTTCCCGGGCTCGACCTGGCGCGCAGCGGAGCGGCACCGATCACCGACATCGGCGCCTCGCTGCGGCGCGACCAGCCGATCGTGCTGATCGACGCGAATACCGGCCGGCGCTGGCCGATCTTCTCCGAGCTCGATTCGCAGGCGGATCCGCGCCAACCAGCCGCGGCATTCATCGTCCGTCCGGCCAAGAACCTGGTCGAAGGCCACCGCTACATCGTGGCGATCCGAAACGTGCGCGACGCCGCCGGCGCCACGATCGAGGCTGCACGTGGCTTCCAGATCTACCGCGACCGCATCCCCACGTTCGCGCCGTCCATCGAGGCCCGGCGCCCGCACCTCGAGGGGTCTTCGACGAACTCGGTCGCGCGGGCGTCCGGCGCGGCGACCTGTACCTCGCGTGGGACTTCACGGTTGCGAGCGAGCAGAGTCTCTCGTCGGCGGATGTTGCACATCCGCGACGACGCGTTCGCCTCACTCGCCGGCGGTGTGCCCGACTTCACGGTCACCAAGGTCGAGGACAACGTTGACGACCAGATCTTCCGCCGGGTGACCGGCACCTTCACCGTGCCGAACTACCTCACCGGCGACGGGAGCCCGGGCAACGAGTTCATGTACGCGCCGGGCGCGGGTCCGGACGCGCTTCCG
Source organism: uncultured Acidimicrobiia bacterium (assembly GCA_963848485.1). Taxonomy (GTDB): domain Bacteria; phylum Actinomycetota; class Acidimicrobiia; order IMCC26256; family JAENVU01; genus Chersky-806. The sequence goes on along the minus strand of CAWKDX010000003.1, from coordinate 180,307 downwards.
ATCCGGAACGGCAACTTCGAGGCCGGTTTCATCTGCAACATCCCGCGCTCCGCGACCGCGGACGGCAACGACCCGGTCACGCCGGCACGCGGTGGCATCTACGGCCACGGCCTGCTGGGGAGCAACGACGAGGTCAACGCGGGCAACGTTCGCACGATGTGCGAACTCGCACAACTTCGTGTTCTGCGCGACGAAGTGGGCGGGCTTCTCCGAGGACGACGTCGGCGTCGCGGTCGCCGACGCTCCAAGACGTCTCCAACGAGCCCGAAGGTCGCGGACCGCACGCAGCAGGGCTTCCTGAACTTCCTGTTCCTCGCCCGGCTGGAGAAGGACGCGCGTGGCTTCGCGTCGAACCCGGCGTTCCAGGCCGGCGCCGCAGCACACTCCCGTGTTCGACGGCACCGTCTTCTACGACGGCAACAGCCAGGGCGGCATCCTCGGCGGCGCGGTCACCGCGATCTCGACCGAGTGGACTCGGGCGGTCCTCGGAGTGCCGGGCATGAACTACAGCACCTTGCTGCAGCGCAGCTCGGACTTCTCCACGTACGAGACGATCCTGAACCCGGCGTACCCGGACGAGCTCGACCGCATCATCGGGTTCCCACTGCTGCAGATGCTCTGGGACCGTGCGGAGGCCGACGGCTACGCGGAGCACATGACCGACAACCCGTACCCGGGAACCCCCGCGCACCAGGTGCTCATGCAGGTGGCGTTCGGCGACCACCAGGTTGCGAACGTCACCGCCGACGTCGAGGCGCGCACCATCGGTGCCCGGGTTCGGGTCCCGGCGCTGGCTCCCGGTCGGAGCCCGGACGTCACCCCGTACTGGGGCATCCCCGCGGTGCCGACCTACCCCTGGAAGGGTTCCGCGATGGTCATCTGGGACAGCGGTAACCCGGCGCCTCCACTCGGCAACGTGGCGCCGACCGAGCCCGCGTACGGGCAGGACCCGCACGAGAACCCCCGTCGCACCCCGGCGGCACAGCTCCAGAAGTCCGAGTTCCTCAAGACCGATGGTGCCCTGATCGACACGTGTTCGGGCGCACCCTGCCTCGCGCCGGGTTAGCTCCCGGCCGGTCCGCGTAACGTCTGGCTCCTATCCGCGTTGCGGCGATCCAGCTCACCTCCACGCCCGACAAGGAACGAAACCTCACGGTTGCCGCGACCCTCGTTGGCGCCGCTCACGATGCGGGTGCCGAGCTCATCGCGCTGCCCGAGCTGTTCAACTGCTGGGGCAGCGCGCGCGAGCTCCATGACGCCGCGGAGCCGCTCGACGGCCCCACGATCACGATGGCCCGCTCGTGGGCTCGTGATCGCGGCGTCTGGTTGCTCGCCGGGAGCATCACCGAGCGGATCGAAGGCGGAGGAGCCCTGCACGCGAACACCTCGTGCCTGATCACGCCAGACGGCGGGATCGTGGCTACCTACCGCAAGATCCACCTCTTCGACGTGGACGTCGAGGGCTTCGCCTACCAGGAGTCCGCGACCGTGGTGCCGGGCGAGGAGATCGTCGTCGCGGACGCCGGCCCGCTGCGGATTGGCATGTCGATCTGTTACGACCTCCGCTTCCCGGAGGAGTTCCGGATCCAGGCACTGCGCGGCGCCAACGTCGTCACGCTGCCGTCGGCGTTCACCGCTCCGACCGGCAAGGACCATTGGGAGCCGTTGATCCGCGCCCGCGGCGATCGAGAACCAGGTGTTCGTGATCGCGCCGGACCAACGCGGTGCGAGCACGCCGAAGCTCCAGTGGCACGGTCGTTCGATGATCGTGGATCCCTGGGGTGTGGTGCTCGCGCAAGCTCCAGACACCGAGTGCTTCATCACTGCGGACCTGGATCTCGACGCGCAACAGGATGTGCGCACGCGTATCCCGAGCCTCGCCAATCGCCGACCGGCGACCTACGACTGGCCGGAGGAACGATGACCGAGCTGCAAGTCTCGTGTGGATTCGCGCCAGGGCCCGATGTGGTCGCACACGCGCGGGTCGCGGAAGAGCTGGGGTATGAGCGGGTTTGGCTCTTCGACTCGCCGGCGCTGTACCAGGACGTCTGGGTCGCACTCGCGCTGGTTGCGGAGCACACCGAGCGCGTCGGACTCGGGCCCGCCGTGCTCGTCCCGGGCCTCCGCCACCCCCTGACCCAAGCGACCGCGATCGCGACGGTGGACTCGATGGCGCCGGGCCGGCTGGTGGTCGCGATCGGCACTGGCTTCACGGGCCGGATGGCCCTCGGGCAGAAGGCGATGACCTGGGCCGATACCCGCACGTACATCGCGGCGATCAAGGGTCTGTTGCAGGGTGAGTCGATGGTGATCGACGGTGCCGTCGTCAAGATGATCCCACCGGCGGGGCTCCTCCCGGAGCGCCCGATCTCGGTGCCGATCATCGTCGCCGCCAACGGACCGAAGGGCTTGGCGGTCGCGCGCGAGCTCGGCGACGGTGTCATGAGCATCTTCGGCAGCTACCCCGAGTTCGAATGGTCCTCGCTGCTCGCGTTCGGCACCGTGCTCGACCCGGGTGAGTCGCCCGACTCGGAGCGCGCCTTCGCCGCGGCGGGCCCCGCGCTCGACGGTCGTCTACCACGGCATGTACGAGTCGGATCCGGAGCTCGTGAAGACGCTGCCCGGTGGTGTCGAGTGGGTCGCCGAGCTCGAGCAGATCCCGGAGCACTCCCGCCACCTCGCACTGCACGAGGACCACGTCTGGGCGGTGACCGAGCGCGACCGTCCGCTCCTTTCGGGTGAGGGCCTCGCGAACTTCACGTGGACGGGCGAGGCGGAGGTGCTGCGCGCCCGGCTCGACGCCACCGCTGAAGCGGGGACCACCGAGATCCTCTACGCGCCGATCGGCCCGGACATCCCACGCGAGCTCGAGGCGTTCATGAAGATGGCGCGCGAGTGACCACGGGCCGAGTCTGGTTGGTCGCGCTCTTGCTCCTGTTGCTCGGCGGCGCGATCGGCGTCGGTGTCGGCGCGGCCACGACCGACCACACCACCACGTCGACGACCACCACCACGACGACCGTGCCCGAGTCCTCGACCACGTCCTCGTCGACGACCACGACCACCCGGCCACGAGAGACGACGACCACGACCGCGTCGACCACGACGACGACCGCACCGCCGACCACGACCACGACGACCCAGCCGCCGACCACGACCACGTCGACCACGACGACGACGACCACCACCCGCCCCTGAGCCCGGCTCGGAACCGTCCGGCGACGGCGGCCCGGCGCCGATCGATCCTTGAGGTCAGGACAGGGCGACGAGGTCCAGGAGGTCGTCGGACCAGTAGTCGAGGTCACCCTCGGGCATCAGCAGCACCCGCTGCGGCTCGAGTGACGCGACGAACTCGGCGTCGTGGCTGACGAGCACGATCGCCCCCGGCCACGTGCGCAGCGCCCGACCGATCGCGTCACGCGACGGCGGGTCGAGGTTGTTGGTCGGCTCGTCGAGGAGCAGCAGGTTGTGCTTGCCCGCGACGAGCTGCGCGAGCGCGAGCTTCGTCTTCTCGCCGCCCGAGAGCGTCCCGGCGTCCTGGAACGCGATGTCGCCGGAGAGCCCGAACGTGCCGAGCAGGGTCCGGAGCTGCTGGGCCGGGAGCCCGGCTGCATCGCTCAACAGGCCGAGCACCTCGCTGCCCGCGGTGATGCCTTCGTGCTCCTGCGCGTAGTAGCCGGCCGAGACGTTGTGGCCGAGATCGACGGTGCCCGCGTCGGCGGTGGTGTGGCCGGCGAGGATTCGCATCAGGCTGGTCTTGCCGGCGCCGTTGAGGCCCATGACGAGGAGCCGCTCGCCCCGCCCGACGGTGAACTCGACGTCCGAGAACACCGGCGGACCGCCGTAGCCCTTGGTCAGCCCGTCGACGGTGAGCACGACGTTCCCCGCGCGGGCGGATCGGGGAACTTCACCTCGATGTGCTTCTCGCGCTTCGGGCCCGGTGACCCGCCCCTTCTGCAGCTTGCTGACCCGGGTGTCGATCGACTTCGCGGTCTTGGCTCGCTTCGCGGTCTGGCCCCGCATCGTGTCGGCGAGGTGGCGCAGCCGGTCGATCTCCGCACCCTGGCGTGTCGCGAGCCGGGCGAGGCGTTCCTCGTCGGCCGCGCGTGCGGCGATGTACTGCGAGTAGGTGCCGCGGTACTCGACGAGCTCACCGTCGTTCAGGTGCAGCACCCGGGTGATCGACGTGTCGAGCAGGTCGAGGTCGTGGCTCACGACGAGCAGCGCGCCGCGGTACTGGCGCAGGAAGCCGACGAGCCATTCCTTCGCGTCGTTGTCGAGGTGGTTGGTCGGCTCGTCGAGCAGCAGGAGCTCGCTGCCCGCGAACAGGATGCGCGCGAGCTCGACCCGGCGCCGCTCGCCACCGGAGAGCGCGTCGATCGGGAGGTCGAGGCGGCCGTCGGTGAGCCCGAGCCCGGCCGCGATGCGCCGCACCTCGGACTCCGCCGCGTACCCGCCCGCGTCGCGGAACTCCTCTTCGGCGCGGGCGAACTTCGCGACGTCCTTCTCGGTCGGGTCCTCCTCGATCCGCAGCCGCAGCTTCTCGACCCGCTGGGCCGCGGCGTCGAGGCCGCGGCCGGAGAGCACGTGGGAGAGCGCGGTGTTGTCGACGCCCGAGCCCCGGGTCTGGGGGTTCTGGGGCAGGTAGCCGAGGGCGTCGGAGCGCAGCACGACCCCGCCCGCCGAGGCGCCTTCGCCCGCGATGACCTTGAGCATCGTGGTCTTGCCGGTGCCGTTGCGACCGACGAGGCCGACCTTGTCGCCCTCGCGCAGCTTGAACGAAGCACCTTCGAGGGTGACCCGGCTCCCGATCTCGATGCGAAGGTCCCGGACCTGCAACATGGAGCCATCGTCCCACGGCCGGGGCCCGGACCTCGGTTGGTTTGCGAGGTCCGTCGTCGAGGGCTATCATGGGTTACCCAGTAGTAACTTGAGTTGCCGCACGGCAGGACCTCTCCGAAGGAGACCGGAATGAGCGATTTCTCGCTGGATCTCAACGAGGACCAGCTGCAGATGCAGAAGTGGGTCCACGACTTCGCGGAGAACGTCATCCGCCCGGTCGCGGCGGAGTACGACGAGAAGGAAGAGACGCCCTGGCCGGTCATCCAGGAGGCGGCCAACATCGGCCTGTACTCCCAGGAGGCCATGGCGAGCTTCTTCAGCGACCCGACCGGGCTCACGTTCCCGATCATCAGCGAGGAGCTGACCTGGGGCTGCGCCGGCATCGCGCTGGCGATCTTCGGCACCACGCTCGGCGTGTCCGGCATCCTCGGCAGCGGCACGCCGGAGCAGATCGGTGAGTGGCTCCCGCAGTGCTTCGGCACCCCCGAGAAGATCCACCTCGCGGCGTTCGCGGTGACCGAGCCGGACGCCGGCTCGGACGTGAGCAGCCTGCGCACCCGGGCCGTCTACGACGAGGCCAAGGACGAGTGGGTGATCAACGGCGTCAAGACGTGGATCACCAACGGCGGCATCGACAAGGTCCCGACCGTGCACGTCGTCGTCGCGTCGGTCGAGCCCGAGCTCAAGGCGCGCGGCCACGCGAGCTTCGTGATCCCGCCGGGCACGCCCGGCCTGAAGATGGGTCAGAAGTTCCAGAAGATGGGCATCCGGGCCAGCCACACCGCCGAGGTCATCCTCGACGACGTGCGCGTTCCCGGCTCGTGCCTGCTCGGCGGCAAGGAGAAGCTCGACGAGCGCTTCGCCCGTGCCCGTGAGGGCAAGAGCAACCGGGTGCAGGCCGCGATGAGCACGTTCGAGGCGAGCCGGCCGTTGGTCGGCGCGCAGGCGCTCGGCATCGCGCGTGCCGCGTACGAGTACTCGCTCGACTACGCCAAGGAGCGCAAGGCGTTCGGCCGGGCGATCATCGAGAACCAGGCGATCGCGTTCAAGCTCGCCGACATGAAGATGGAGATCGACGCCGGCGCGCCTGCTCGTCTACCGGGCGTGCTGGATGGCGCGCAACGGCAAGCAGTTCGTCGCCGGCGAAGGCTCGATGAGCAAGCTGAAGGCGGGCGAGGTCGCGGTCTGGGCGACCGAGCAGGCCATCCAGATCCTCGGCGGCTACGGCTACGTGCGGGACTACCCGGTCGAGAAGTGGCACCGCGACTCGAAGATCTACACGATCTTCGAAGGCACCTCGGAGATCCAGCGCCTGGTGATCGCACGTGCGATCTCCGGCGTGCACATCAAGTAGTCGCTGGACCGGCGACGACGAGCGTCGGCGAAGTGCGACCGCCGCTGCGCTTCACTTCTTCCGCGCCATCGGTGCGAACCTCCGGGCGTTCGCGACCCTGGTCGCTGACCATCACCCGACGGTCACTGACTGGAGTCGGATCACCGTGCCCGTGACCGTCGTCCGGGCCACCTCGTGAGCACACCCGGCGTACGGGACCGGCTGCGCGCAGGGCTGCTCACCGCGATGAAGGCGAAGGACCAGGTCACGGTGGCGGCCATCCGCTCTGCGCTTTCGGCCATCGCGAACGCGGAGACGGTCCCCGCACCGGCGCCGACAATCGGTGAAGGTCCGATCGCTGGCGCAGTGTCCGGCGTCGCAGCGACTGACGTACCTCGGCGCGACCTGTCGGATGACGAAGTCCGCCGGATCCTGCGCGCGGAGATCACCGAGCGCGAGCACGAGGCGCATCAATACGACGGGGCCGGTCGCTCCGACACCGCCGACCTTCTCCGACGCGAAGCCGCGGTCCTCGAGAACCTGACCGATCCCTGACCGCGCCCGTCACAAGCCGGCGTGACGCAGCTACCTCACGCCGGCATGGCCCCAGTTTCGTCGAGAGGCGCCCGGAACGCCGGGTCGATGTCGCGTCGATCTGCAGCGGTGCTATCCGACGCCTTCCACTCGACGGGTCCCTTGAGCGGGGCTTGACTCTCACCGTGGGGGAGGGCGCATCCTCTCTTGATGGACGATCTGATGCCGATCGGCGTGTTCGCCGAGCGGTCGGGACTGTCGCCGAAACGCCTTCGCAGCTACGCAGCCGCGGGTCTTCTCGTGCCGGCCGCGGTCGATGACGAATCGGGCTACCGGTATTACGCGCCGGGCCAACTTCACGACGCGCGGGTGATCGATGCGCTTCGACGCGCCGATCTTCCGGTCGCGGAGATCCTCACCCTGATGCTCGAACCGTCAGCACGTCGGCTCGACGAGTGGGAGCGCCGGGTCGAACTCGACGGCGCTGAACGCCGAGCAGCACTCCGAAGGGCTCGGGACCTCCTCGCAGTTGGTCAGAGGCCCGACGCGCCAGACGCAACCGCGGACACCGAACCGGAGGCGTCGATGTACCTCAACGCAGTCACGTGGAGTGATGTCGGTCGGGTGAGGGAACGGAACGAGGATCGAGCCGTCGGAACCGATCGGCTGCTCGCCGTGGCCGATGGGATGGGCGGTCCTCCCGGTGGCGACATTGCGGCGAGCACGGCGGTCGCGGTCGTCGAAGCGGCGTTTGCCGGCCGTTCGCTCGATGAGCTCGCGGCAGGTGTACGGGCCTCGAATGCGGCCGTGTTCGAACGTGCACGCGATGATCGGCGGCTCGAAGGTATGGGCACGACGCTGTCCGCGGTTGGGCTCACCGACTCCGGTGAGCTCGCGGTGGTCAACGTTGGTGACAGCCGTGCCTACCGGCTGCGAGACGGATCGCTCGAGCAGTTGACGACCGACCACTCGCTCACCGCAGAGCTCGTTCGGCAGGGCAGGCTCCGCGCGGAGGAGGCCCTTGATCATCCGGAGCGCGCCATCCTCACTCGTGCGCTCGGCGTCGGTCCCAGCGTCGAGGTCGACAAGGAAGTCCACGCAGTCGCGGCCGGCGACCGGTTGTTGTTGTGCAGCGACGGCCTCTGGAGCGAACTCACCGACGACGAGCTTCGAGCGTCGATCGAATCGGACCGCGATCTCGACTCAGTCGCCCGTACCGTCGTGGACCATGCCCTCGCCGCCGGCGGCCGCGACAACATCACCGTCGTCGTCGCCTTGGTCCTGGCCTGATCGGGAGCTCGTCACGCATTGCTGACGCGTTCAGGCGATGAGCAAGCGAAGACCGAGCTCCGCTTGGTCAAGATCGAGGATGTCGCGGTTGCGCTCGGTCCAACGGCCGGATGCGAGATCGGCCCTGAGCTCGTGCACCGCCCTCTGCTCGGCGCTCCGCCCGACCGCGGTCCACACCGAGATGCCGCGACGGACCTCCTCGTCCAGGTACGCCTCAGGCCGCCGCCAGTAGGCCTCGAAGAACCCGTCAGCACAATCCCAGGGAACGAGCACCGGCTCGATCCGGGCTCCGATCGCGCGGGCCAGCTCGGTCGCGAGGCCGACGGGGGAGGCAGTGACCTCGGGGAGGTAGTCGCCGGTCAGCCAGAACCGGCGATGCCAGCTCCGATCATTGGTGTCGCACGTGAACACCACCACGCGGCGAGCCACGCGCTGCATCTCGCGCAGCCCAGCAATCGGGTCCGGCCAGTGATGAGCAGTGGCGAAGGCCATCGCGGCGTCGAAGGACTGGTCCTCGAACGGAAGTTGCGCCGCGACAGCAGCCACGCACCGCGCTGCGCCGGCAGGACGCTGCGCACGCATGATCGCCGACGGCTCCGCCGCCGTCACGTCGCGGTCCGGAGGTTCGTAGGAGCCGGTGCCGGCGCCGACGTTCAAGATCGTCCGTGCATCACCGAGCGCGGCCCAGACCTGCGCGGCGATCCTCGGCTCGGTCCGCCGCGTCATCGTGTACGTGGCGCCAATCGTGTCGTACAACCGCGCGCTGGACATGACTCTCCCTCGCTCGCTGCCGCGACGCTAGACGTCACGCTCGCGCCGGCCATGTCGACCCGATCCGAACCGGTCTGGGGCTGCGAGAGAACACGGCCGGCAGTAGGGGCCGCGAACCTGGGCTCACCTCTCCCGGTGCCGGCGTTCTCGGGCACCTGCCGATCGATACGGTGATGCGGTGGATGACAGGGATCGGGAGGGTCGAAGAGCGAACCAGGCTCGTTGGGATGAGTCGGCGCCGTTGCATGCTGTGAGCGAGTTGTACGACCTGGCAGGGTTCCGATCTGGCCGCGACGACATCAGGCCATTCGAGCTCGAAGAGATCGGTCCCGTCCGCGGCAAAGAGCTCCTCCATCTCCAATGCCATCTCGGCACGGACACACTCTCCTGGGCTCGCCACGGCGCCCACGTCTCCGGGCTCGACTTCTCGCCGAAGGCGATCGAGATCGCGACCGTGCTTGCAGCCGATTGCCGGATCGATGCCCGGTTCTGGTGTGCCGATGTCTACGACGCGGTGGAAGCCGTCGAAGGGCGCAAGTTCGACATCATCTACACCGGCATCGGTGCACTCGGCTGGTTGCCGGACCTGGCCGCATGGGCCCGCGTGGTCGGCGCGCTTCTTCGCCCAGGCGGTCTGCTCTATCTCGTGGAGATCCACCCGATCGTGATTGGCGTCCTTGGTGACGGTCTGACCATGACGAACGACATTCTCGATGCCGAGTACGTCGAGTGGGACGAGAAGGGAGGGACGTACGCGGCTCCGGACGCAACGTTCGAGCACACGACGACGTTCGAGCGTGCACACGCGCTGAGCGACGTCATCAGTGCTGTCCTCGACGCAGGCCTCGTGCTCGAGTTGTTCCACGAGCAGCCGTACACCAACGCACCCTGGCCTTGGACGGTGCGCAATGATGACGGCTACTACCGACTGCCAGCCGGACACCCGCGCTTCCCACTCACCTACTCCCTCAGGGCACACCTGCGCTAGCTCCGCCGACTCGGCGTTGGAGCACGTGGATCGTGCCTTTCCTTCCCAGCGTCGGAAGCCGGGTCGGCAGTGCGCCTCCATGCTCGCAGGCCATCTCGTTGCGAAGGTGGTCTGCCCTCCAAGTGCCGTTCCGGATACCCCCGCGTCCCGGGCCCCTTCACGCCACCTTGGGATCGGCTTCGGGGTGAGCTACAAGCCCAGGGGGGGTCAAGCTGCACCGAAGAAGGACTGAACCTCAGAGGCCGAGCAGGCCCTCGACATCGTCGAGGACCTCGGCCATCGGCGTTTCGACCGTCGGCAGCGCGGAGAACAGCTCGACCACGCGGAACGCATGGGCCAGGTGCCGGTAGCGGCACATTGGGTCAGGCCAGGGTTCGCTGATGACGCCAGTGAGCCGTCGCGCCGGGTGCCGCAGAACCGACGGTTAGGCGCACTGCGCTGGCGCGTCGCTTTGGGCTAGGAAGACGAGCTCTAACCCCGGACGATCCGCAGCGTCGCGCACGGAGCGGAGCCGGAACCCGCTCTCATCGAGGCTCGCGGCGATCTCGCCACGGTCACGGAACCGAAGCGTGGAGTCCGAGACCAGTTCTGGTCCGTGGTGCTCGAAACGGAAGACATGACGGAACGAGACGAGCGGCTCGTGCACGTCGATCAGTTCCGTCCAGGTCGCGACCCGACCGATCGCCGGGACCTCGAGTTCTCGGTAGGTCTGGGTCTTGGTCCAGTGCTCCCACGCCCGCCGGGTCGGGTCGCGCGTCTCGAAGACGAGCCAGCCGTTGTCGCGTAGCGCTCTCCGCAGCGCACCGAGCGCGTTGGTCCAGTCGGCGTCGGTGACGAAGACCTGAGCGACGTTGCCTGTCATCGTGGCCAGGTCGACACCGAGAGACGAGACACTCGCGGCATCACCGTGGATCCAGCGCACGCCATCAGCGCCGGGCTTGCGGCGAGCGACATCGAGTGATGCCACGGCCGGGTCGAGCCCTACGACACTGAGGCCGAGAGACGCGAGCTTGCACGCGAAGGTGCCGGTCCCACAGCCGACGTCGAGTACGGACGATGCGTCGAGCTCGGCGACGATGTCGAGGTAGGCGTCGAGATCGCTCCGGTCGTCGTCGACGATGTCGTAGAGCTTCGCCAACCTCGGGTCGGCGAAAATTGGATCCGGCACGGGCTCCATGATGGACCACATCACCCGTAACGGAGCCGGCGTTCTGGGCGCCTCTCTGCGTCGTTCTGGCGCGGGGACCTCGGTAGTTGGGCGAGGCGCATCGCGGGCATTCTCTGTTCGTGGCCAAGGCGAGCGGAGAAGGCGATCGTGAGCCGATGGATCGAACGCTTCTGGCGCTTTGCCGTGTGATCGCTGCTCAAGATGACCTGCAGATCAAAGACGCCCTGGACGCGGAGCGCGGGCTTGCAAGCCGAGCGATGCATGTCGGCGCGACCCGTGATGACCCCCAGACGTTCTTTCTTCCCCCGGGTTGGCGGACATTCGATCTGAGGCGACGATGGTCGTCTCGGGAAGGATGTTCAGATGCCCAGACCTCACCCGCCGGAGTTCCGTCAGCGTGCTGTCGAGCTTGCTCGGCTGCGTGAGAAGCCAATCGCGCAGATCGCCGAGGATCTCGGGATCTCCGATTCGCTGCTTGCGGAACTGGATGCCGTCAGGCCGACGTCGACGACGGCCGCCGCGACGGTGTCTCGACCGCAGACGCACGGCTGAGCTCGTGGAGCTCCGCCGTGAGTTGCGCGTCGCGAAGATGGAGATCGAGATCCTCAAGCGGGCGGCGGCGTTCTTCGCCAAGGAGAACGTCCTCCCAAAATGATCTACACCTTCATCGACTGAGGCCTGTGGCGGATCTCCCGGTCGCGATGTGCTGCCGGGTGATGAAGGTGTCGAAGTCCGCGTTCTACGAGTGGCGCAAGCGCCCGGTCTCGGACCGGGACTGGAACGACGCGATCCTCACGAACACGATCGTCGACATCCACCGGATGTCACGCCGTTCGTACGGATCACCGAGGGTGCACGCTGAACTCCGTCTCGGTCTCGGTACTCGCTGCTCCCGCAAACGTGTCGAACGGTTGATGCGCCAGGCCGGTGTGTCTGGGATCCATCGCCGCCGCGGGCGGGGCTGCACCCGCCGGGACGGCACCGAACCCGCCGACGACCTCGTCGGCCGTCGCTTCGACCCCGACGGGCCGGACCGCCTGTGGGTGATGGACGTCACCGAACACCCAACCGACGAAGGCAAGGTGTACTTGGCGGCGGTGCTCGACGCGTACTCCCGCCGGGTCGTGGGCTGGTCGATCGCGGACCACGCTCGTTCCGAACTCGTCGTCGATGCCCTACAGATGGCGTTGTGGCGACGCCAACCAGCCGCCGGTCAGACCATCGCGCACTCGGATCACGGATCGACCTACACGAGCTGGGCGTTCGGGCGGCGTCTCCGCACCGCGGGGCTGCTCGGCTCGATGGGCACGATCGGTGACTGCTTCGACAACTCCGTCGCCGAGAGCTTCTTCGGCAGTCTGCAACTCGAGCTGCTCGACGAACACCACTGGACCAGCCGCGAGCAACTCGCCGAACGCGATCTTCGACTGGATCGAAACCTGGTACAACCCGCGCCGGCGGCACTCCTACTGCCAGATGCTCAGCCCCATCGACTACTCGCTGATATCCGTCACTATGTCTATGCCGGTGACACCGCCTTGCACATTGCTGCCGCGGCGCATCAGGCCGCGACCGCCGCATTGTTGGTACGACGTGCCGCTGACTTGTCCGCCCGCAACCGCCGCGGCGCTGAGCCGCTCTACTACGCCGCTGACCGACAACTGCACACTCACCCGTCGGCCCAACGTGATGTCATCGTCTACCTCATCGAACAGGGAGCAGACCCCAACGCTCGCGACAAAAGTGGCGTTGCGCCCGTCCATCGAGCTGTGAGAATCCGATCGGCCGAGGCAGTCGCTGCCCTGGTCGAGAACGGTCCGGACCCGCTCCTACGTAACAAGAGTGGTTCAACTCCATTGCATCTCGCCGTTCAGACCACAGGTGCGAGCGATTCGGGCTCGGACGAAACCCGAGAGGAATGCGCGCGCCAGAACGGCGAGAGATGCGTGCTCGCCAAGGAGTCGCCGACGTACAGAACGCACGCGCAGATCGCCAGTCTTGGAGCCGGCGTTCCGGGGCGCCGTACGATCGGACGTATGGCCTACGACGAGGACTTGGCCGACCGGATCCGTGAGCTGCTTTCGGAGCAGAGCGGTGTGACCGAGAAGAAGATGTTCGGCGGGCTCGCGTTCCTCATCAGGGGCAACATGGCCATCGCCGCGAGCGGTCAGGGCGGCGCTCTCGTTCGGGTCGACCCCGGCGAGGCCGATCGCCTCGTCGAGACCACGCCGGCCGAGCCGGCCGTGATGCGTGATCGTCCGATGCAGGGCTGGCTCCGCGTCGAGTCCGACGACTTACGCACCAAGCGTCGGCTCGAGAAGTGGGTCAAGTTGGGCTCGGCGTACGCCTCATCATTGCCGCCGAAGAAGAAGTAGCCGCGGCCGCGGCGCAGGCCTGCTCGCAGCGGCGCTCCGCTGGGCGTCACCCCATGTCGGCGCTACTCGGCAAGTCTGTGGCGTCGCAAGAAACCGGAGAGGGCCGTGACTGCGCTTCTGCTGGGATACGAAGATGTCGAAGGCGCTCGAGAGTTCTTCATCGAGGCTCTCGGGTTTGTAGAGGAATGGGAATTGCGGGATGAGGCCGGTGATCTGAAGCGGTCGCACGTGCGTTTCGGTGACACGGTTCTGATGCTCGACAAACCAGGAGCGCACAACGTGCTCAGTCCTCGCGCCGCGGGTGGCGTCACCCATCTCATCGTGATCAATGTCGGAGACGTCGACGCGCACCACGCTCGCGCGGCAGGCGCCGGAGCGACCGTCCTTGTGCCTCCATCCGACCGGCCCTGGGGTCGCGACGACGAGATCAGCGATGCGGAGGGCTACATCTTCTCGTTCATCTCGTAGCCGGCGTTTCGGGGCAAGGTCGACGGAGCGGAACGGATCGACGATCGGGCAGGTGGGGGGCATCGTCGCCATCCGCGAAGATGTGCCGGGTGGGATGGGAGGCGCTCGATCGGTGGGGTGACGACGTCGCTCGCGTGGAGCGGTTCCAGACCGGTGTCGCGAACGAGGTTTGGAGCGTTCGGGTCAACGGACGGCTCGCGGTCGCTCGTCTCGGCCGGCGTAGCGATGCTGATCTCGCGTGGGAGACCGACCTGTTGCGACACCTCGAGCGAGGCGGGATGAGCGTGCCGGTGCCTCTCCCGACCGAGGACGGACGAGCCTTCGCCGACGGCATCGTGGTGATGACGTACGTGGAGGGCGGACCCCCCGAGACGGAGGCCGACTGGTGTCGCGTGGCCGACACGCTCCGTCAACTCCACGATTTGACCCAGGACTGGCCGCAGCGCCCGGGCTGGCGGTCGTCGACGGATCTCCTGCGCGCCAAGACCGGCACGAGGGTCGACCTCGACGCGATGCCGTCGGAGGGGGTCGTCCGATGTCGGGCCGCGTGGGCGCGCCTGGCTGGACGAGAACGATGCGTCATCCATGGCGACACCAATCCCGGCAACATCCGCATGACTGCAGATCGGGTAACGCTGATCGACTGGGACGAGGCGCACGTCGACGTCCCCGACCTCGACCTGGTGCTGCCCCACAACTCGGCCGGTCTCGATGAGAACGCGCACGACGTTGCCGCGCAGGCAAGGGCCGCGTGGGAAGCCGCCGTGTGCTGGGATCCGACTGGAACCGACGAGTTCGCGGTCAGCCGGCTTGCCGAGGTTCGAGAGGCCTGAGCCAGGCTATCGGCGGCGGCGCGTCGAGGTGAGCAGTTCGATGACCGCGTGCTTGGTGGTGCCGACGTCGAGGTCGAAGTCGGCGAGGATCTTCGCTGCGAGGCCTTCTGGATCGTCGACGAGCGCCAGGAGAAGGTGCTCGGTGCCGATGTAGTTGTGGCCCATCGCCAGCGCTGCGCGGAGCGCGTGATCGAGGCATTGCGTGGCGCGAGGAGTGCGCGCCGGCGAGGCGCCGTGTCCAGCCGCTTGACTCCACGCGGACGGGATCCGCATGTTGATCTCTTGCTCGACGCGGTCGCGAGTGATGCCCGACTCGTCGAGGATCTGCGCCGCGATGCTGCCGGCCGGTTCGAAGAGGCCGATGAGCAGGTGCTCGGTGCCGACGAAGTTGTGTCCGAGACGAACGGCTTCCTCGGTTGCGGCACTGAGGGCCGCCTGGGCTCGTTTCGTGTACCGGTCCCAGGCGGGAGCATTGGGCATGAAACGCTTGTGCGCGGCTTGTTTCGAGACGCCGAGCGCGCTGCTGATCTCGGTCCAGGAGTGGCCGTTCCGGCGAGATTGATCGACGAAGAAGTCGAGCGTGGCGTCACCGGCCTCGTTGATGGCCGTCACCAGCCGGGCCGCTGCACGAAGCTCGTCGAGGGCCTCGTCGCTGGATGCATCGGCACGGACGGAGGCGATGAGGTCCTGGAGCTTCGGGGCGGGCGTCATTCGTCAACCCTACATTGACGATACCTCGTCGTCAACCAGCTGTTGACGCGGTGTCGGGAGCCCGTGTCGCGTCGACCCGGTGGCGCCTGCCCGGCGTTCGGGGACAGTCCTCCGGGCCGACTCGTGACTCGGCCCGTGTGCTCGCTGCCGACGGAATGGCCTCGGTTCATGACGAGCTGGGCAGCCACGATCCGACGACTGTCGTGGTATTCATCGATCCTTTTGATCACTACGGCGTCGGGACGGAAGGCCTGTCCGCATTGGATGTCGCCATCGAGGCCGCACAGGCGGGCGCGGTGCTCGTCTACTGGTACGGCTACGACCGCGTCGACCAGAGGGCCTGGATCCTTCACCAGTTCGTCGAGCGAGACCCCGCACTCGCGTTGTGGTGCGGCGATCTGATGGTGTTCGCCGACGGCGAGGACATGAGGACGGCGGACCTCGGGGTTGCGTCGTCGCCCGGTACTGGATCCGGAGTCGTATCCGCGAACGTGTCGCCGGCCACGGCCGATCGATGCACCGCGCTGGGAACCGCCGTCGCAGCCGCGTACCGGAATTGGTGCTTGCCATCGGGAGGTGTGGGCGCTCTCGATTTCGTCGCGATCCAACACCAGTAAGAACGCCGCGCGGCAACCCGAAGTGCTGCTCCCAGAGCCGGCGTTCGGTGGCATCGCCTTGGTCGACCGGATGGCTACGACTTCAACGGCCAGATCTCTTGGAGCGCGAGTGCGACGGGCTCTGGGACGAGGTGAGCGACATCGTGGCCGAGGGCTGCGACCTCGCGAATACGGGCTGCGCGGACGAACACGAACTTCAGATCGCTCATCAGATACACCTGCTCGATCTCTGGAGCCATGTCCTTGTACATGAGCGCCTGATCGAACTCGACGGAGAAGTCCGTCACGGCGCGTAGGCCTCGGACGATGGCGTCCGCGCCCACGGTCCGGACGAAGTCGGTGAGTAGCCCGTCGAAGGGTTCGACCGAGACCGACGGCATGTCTTGGACGCACGCCTGAATCATCGAGACCCGCCGGCTCGTCGAGAAGAGGGTCTTGTCAGACGGTGCGTCGAAGACCGCCACGATGACTTGCTCAAAGATTCGTGCAGCCCGCCTCAGGATGTCGAGGTGTCCGTTGGTGACGGGATCGAACCTGCCAGCGTAGACGGTGATCATTCACACAGTGTGTCGCGTTGCCACGCGGGCTTCCGAGAACCTGAAGCGGGCGCACCTCAAGTGACGATCAGGGACACTCGCACACGCGATCACCGGACCCTCACGCCGACGAGACCAGCGCTTCCGTTCCGCCCTCGCCCGCCAAATCAGAACCGACCGGCATCCCTCGTTTCATCTCGACAGCTGTCTTCTACCAGGTGGACGCAGTTCTGCATGAGCGCGTGACCGCACACGATCACCCGCGCCGAAGTCGATCGCGGCGCGCAAAGGTCACGTAGCTGCCGCGAAGCGTCGTCGGCCGGATTCCAAAATCAGCTCGATCGGCAGGTCGAGCCCGAGCAGGTCTTGAGCTTCTCGAGTCGGGCGGCGAGGTCGGCTTTCACCGCGGCGTACGCGGGATCGCCGGCGCGGTTCTGGAGCTCATCGGGATCGGCCCGCAGGTCGTAGAGCTCCTTCTCTCCGGTATTGAGCGCGAAGTAGGCGTACCGCGCCTCTCCTGCAACGTCTTCACGATCCGGACGACGCCGTCGTTCACCGCGTCGAGGGTCTCCAGATACGTGTCGTAGTTCTGCGTGATCCTGGTGTCGACCGCGGGCGTGATGGGCGGGAGCGCCTGGAGCCAAAGGGGCTTGTCCGAGACGTCGGCTTCATTGAACGCAGACGATGGCGGCAGTGGCTGACCGGCGTGCGATCCGACGTCACGAGGTGCCGGCATCGGAACGTGATCGACCTCGGTCCCGGACTCGGCCGAGCTCGCATGCGGCGCAAGGTAGGCGAGGTTCATGAAGAACGCGTCGAATCCGGACTGTCGGTCAGCTCCGCCGATCGTCACGCTTCGAAGTGAGCTCCACGGGCACGTATTCGGGGTCGCCCTCCGCCCGCATGCTGAAGCGCCACTTGCAACAGACGTCGTCGGGATCCCGGCGGGGAGGGATGGCAAGGATCTCGACCATCATGTTCGGGTTGTACATCTTGGTGGTCTCGATCATCGACTTCGGACACGTCGAGTGGCAGTTCTTCTCCAAGATGTCCGGCCGCCCCATGGCCTCCCACTGGTCGACGGCCACGCAGCGGTTGAAGGTCATGATGCCGACGTCGGGCTCGGGCATCTCGAAGGCGAGGTCGAAGGCCTTGCCGGGCATGGCAGTGGCGTCGAGCTGCAGGTCCTTCATCCAGTCTTCGACGGTGTTGCCCGTGATGCCGAGGTACTCCGCCTTGAGCTTCTTCACTTCTGGGAGCACCGAAGTCCCCCAGAGCGTCCACTGGACGTCGAACATCTCGTCGAGTCCGTAGCGCACGGTGATCTGGGTGGCCCAGGCCTCGATGCACTGCAGCAGGTACTCGTGGCTTCCGAGTAGCCACTTGACGAGCTGGATCTTCGTGAGGTCCCGCGCGTTCGTACCGAGCGTGAACAGCCCGGTGTAGACGACCCGGGTGCCGGCCCGGTCGTCCTGGCGCACCCGCTGGTTCGGGTCGTCGTACACGGTGTCGTCGGGCAGGTACTCGCCTCGCATGCGCTCGAGCTCGGGAACGACCTGGTCGTTCCATGCCGACCACTCGATCTCTGCCATCACCTCCGGGCCGTACCGCTTGGAGACCTCGGCCGCCCACCCGTCGACGCAGGTCTGCAGGTACTGCTCACTCCAGGGGATGAGCTTCGTGGCCAGTGCCTCGTTCGAGAAGTCCGTGAAGCGGAGATCGGCGCGGTACGGCCCGCTGTAGTCGGGCAGATCGGCACCCGAGTCGACTTCGAGCTGCTGGCGGATGTCGAGGTTCGTCTTCGCGTAGGTCACCCGATCGTCGACCCGCGCGAACTTGGGGAAGTTCGTCAGGTCGACGCCGAGCGCGAGCACGAAGTCGTCGGCAACGACGTCCTCTTCCAGGTGGGCACCCGGCCTGCGTACCTCGAGGAGTTCCTGGAGGTCCTGATCGAGCTCCTGGTCGGACATGGCAAGACCCCCTCCGGCTGCTCCCAGCGCGGCCCGCTGCGAGTTCGAGTAGCCGTTCGGCTATCGACCGTAGCCGATCGGCTACTCTCGGCCAAGGTGGATACCCTCGTGAGGTGGACGCGGGGGTGTCGCCATCGAAGCCCTACCGCGTGGCCCAGGCCCGGATCGTCGACGCGGCCCTCGATCTGTTCGCCGAGCATGGTGTGAACGGGACGTCGCTGCAGATGATCGCTGACACCATCGGTGTGACGAAGGCGGCGATCTACCACCAGTTCAGGACGAAGGACGAGATCGTCTTCGCCGCCATCGAGGTCGAGCTCGCGAAGTTGGAGACGGCGCTCGATGCCGCCGAAGCCGAGGCATCTCCGCACAGGGCACGCGAGATGGTGCTCGCTCAGGTCATCGATGCCGCGGTCGCGCGTCGCCGCATGGTGAGCGCGGTTCAGCATGACCCCGTCGTCGTGCGGTTCCTTGCGAAGCACGAACCCTTTCGGCAGCTGATGACGCGCTTGTACTCCGTCCTCACCAATGGGAACGTCGGCGCCGAAGCCCGGGTGCGCGCGCGGCGATGGCTTCGGCGGCCATCGGCGGCGCGGTCATGCACCCCCTCGTCGCGGACATCGATGACGAAGCTCTGCGATCGAATCTCATGTGTCTCACGCTGCAACTCATCGAGTTCCACGATTGACACGGGTTGCCGGAGCCCGATGAATGGCTCGCAGCACGCGGGCCGAGCACACCCTTCGTCGTCAGAATGAGACCTTCGCGTCGGAAAAGCGGAACCGGGCGAGGGAGATCGCGGCGAAGAAGACGCTCATGGCAAGGAGGACCGCGACGGGGAGGACGACGGCAGCAAATCCGTGTCCGTCGAGGATGATTGATCGGAAGCCGCGCATCACCCAGTAGGTGGGGGTGACGGGTGCGACAGTCCGTGCCCATCCGGGAAGGACGTCGATGGGGACGAGAGCACCGCCGAGCGCGCCGAAGACCACGATGCCACCGAACGCGAGTGCGTTGGCCTGTTGGATGGTGCGGCAGAGCGCGGTGACCATGACCCCCAGCATGACCAG
Organism: uncultured Acidimicrobiia bacterium; assembly: GCA_963848485.1. Taxonomy (GTDB): domain Bacteria; phylum Actinomycetota; class Acidimicrobiia; order IMCC26256; family JAENVU01; genus Chersky-806. Next base: position 160,801 of record CAWKDX010000003.1, on the reverse strand, counting down.
GCAGGCGGCGAACGCGGCGACGAGCGGGATGAGCGCGGCCAGCGGTCCGCGGCTGTGCAGGTCGAAGAGTGGGACGCCGATCGCGAAGATGACCAGGAACTGGAGCGCGGAGACACCGAACAGCGGTAGGGATTTGCCCGCGATGATCTCCGCCGAGGATGCCCGGCTGGCCCGGAGGCGATCCCACGTGTTCCAGCCGTACTCGGCGAAGAACGCGAAGCTCGTCATCCCCACGATGTAGAAGCCGTTCGCGACCGCTTGACCAGGAACGACTTGCTCTGCTCCGTTGGCGCCATGGTGGCCGTGCGCGGCGAGCGCGAGGCCGAACGTCGGCTTCAGGAACGCCATCAAGATGAGGGGAAAGACGACGAGGACCATGATCGGTAGGGGATCACGGTGAGGAGGCGCATCTCGTGGCCGACGATCGCGGCGACCCGCCTACGCGACATCGGTCATCTCGTCGGTCGCGCCACCCGTCCGGTCCTCGAGTGAAGCGGAGAAACGCCGTTTCGAGGCTGGGTTGCGAGACGGAGAGGCCGCGCAGCTCCGTGGTCCGCGGCTCGAGACCACCGAGAACCGGCGGCAGTGACGAGCGCCGGGTTGTTCGTCTCGATCCGCACTCGAGATCCCATGATCGTCACGACGTCGTCGGGAGCGAGGCCGGCGATGTCGGGTGCAGGCCCGGCGAACGCGAGCTCGACGATCCCGATCGAGTGCTCGGTGACGATCTCGTCGATCCCGCCACGCGGCGAGCAAACGGCCTCGCTCCAGGATCGCGACGGTCGCTCCGAGCTCCTCGACCTCCGGGAAGTAATGCGTGGAGTACACGACGGCCGCGCCGTGCTCGGCGAGCCCGCGCACGACGCCGAGGAGCTGGGTGCGGGTCTGGACATCGGCGCCGACGGTTGGTTCGTCCAGCAGGACCAGCGTCGGACGGCCAACGAGCGCGATGGCCGTGTGGAGCCGGCGCCGCTCGCCGCCGGAGAGCTCCTTGGCGCGACGGTCGAGCAACGCGGTGAGGTCGAGAGCCTCGGCGAGCTCTTCGATGGTGGCCCGGCTTCTCGGCGACCGTTCCCGGCGAGTCCGGCGAACAGGCGCAGGTTGTCGCGACACGAAAGCGTCGGGTAGACACCGGTCTCTTGCGGGGCGATCCCGAGCGCCGCTTGAGCGCGGCCCGGCTGGTCGGACACATCGACATCGCCGATCATCACCCGGCCCGAGTCCGCGCTTCGCAGCCCCGCGACGATGGAGACCAGCGTGGTCTTGCCCGCGCCGTTTCGGCCGAGAAGCGCCATGATCTCGCCGGGCGCGACCTCGAGATCCACTCGATCGAGGGCCACGCGCGAGCCGTAGGCCTTCGAGAGCTCCCGCACCTGCAGCATGTGCAGCCTCATCCGTCGGAATCGATCCCGTATCCGAGATACGAAGACGTATCCAGGATACAGTTCGGGATCCAGCTGTCAACGGTGTCGAGGTGTCCCGGTGGCGCTCGAGAAGAAGTGGACGCCCGAGCGTCGGATGGAACGGACCCGCAACGCGCTGATCGACTCGGCGTGCACTGTCTTCGCGACACGCGGTTTCGAGGGTGCCTCTCTCGATGAGATCGCGGAGGAGGCCGGCTTCACACGGGGCGCGATCTACAAGCACTTCGCGAACAAAGAAGACCTCTTCTTCGCCGTCGTCGACACGTTCAACGCGGACGTGCTCGACAGCTTCGCCGAACAGCTCGACCTCGACGCGAGCTCAGCGCTCGACACCCGTCAGACCGCCAAGACCTGGATCCAAGCTCTCACCGGTCACCGGGAGATGTGGGCCCTCAGCCTTGAGTTCAGCCTCTACGAGTACCGGAACCCGAGTGCTGGTCAGCGCTTCGCCGAGTGGCGCCGCCAAACCCGTGACACGGTCGCCGCGTTCATGCAACACCACACCGCCGCAACTGGCCTCACCCTCAAAGTTCCGGTCGAGACCGTCGCCGCGATCCTCCTCACGGCATCGGACGGATTTCTGCAAGCGGCGAGGGTCAGACGCGGACGCCGAGGAGCTCTTCGCGACGTTCCTTGACCTGTTCCTCCCCGCGATCGTCGAGCGCGCGAGACTCGCGCCCGAGAGCCCGACTGACGGGCGGTAGCGTGCGCCGATGATCACTGGCGCACGCATCCTGGTGACCGGCCCCACGGGTCAGGTCGCACTTCCCGTCACCCGCGCGCTCGCCGCGGACAACGAGGTCTTCGGCATCGCCCGGTTCCGCGACGCCGACGCCCGCGCCGAGCTCGAGTCGGCCGGCGTCACCTGCATCGAGGCGAACCTCGCCGACGGTGACTTCGACGGCGGTCCCGACCGACGTCGACTACGTGCTCAACCTCGCGGTGGTGAAGAGCAACCGCTGGGACATCGACCTCGCGGCCAACGCGGAGGCGACCGGCCTGCTCATGGCGCACTGCCAGAACGCGAAGGCGTGGCTGCAGTGCTCGTCGACCGGCGTCTACCAGCCGGCGGGCCAGCACCCGCTGAAGGAGACCGACTCGCTCGGCGACAACCACCGCGTGATCATGGAGACGTACTCGATCTCGAAGATCGCGGCGGAGACGGTGGCGCGGCTCGGCGCGCGGCAGTTCGACCTGCCGGTGACGATCGCCCGGCTCAACGTCCCGTACGGCGACAACGGTGGCTGGCCCGCGTTCCACCTCGCGATGATCGAAGCCGGCCAGCCGGTGCCGATCCACCCCGACCGCCCGAACACCTTCAACCCGATCCACGAGGACGACATCATCCGGATGATCCCGCGGCTGCTCGAGATCGCGAGCGTCCCGGCGACCACGGTGAACTGGGGCGGCAGCGAGACCGCGAGCATCGAGGAGTGGAGCACGCTGCTCGGCGAGATCGTCGGTCGCGACGTGTCGTTCGTCGAGACCGAGCAGACGGTCAGCAGCGTGGTGATCGACCCGACGAAGATGCACGAGCTCGTCGGCCGCACCGAGGTCGACTGGCGCGACGGCATGCGGCGCATGGTCGAGGCGCAGCACGCCAACGTCTAGCGGTGGGCCCGGTAGCGGCCCATCTCCTTGAACGCCTTGCACCGCGTTGAGGCGCTCGTGCGCTGGGATCGAGACCCGGCGTAGATCGTGTCGACGTTGACGATCGTCCGCTCGTAGTCGCCCCAGTCGGCGTACTCGCCGAGCTCGATGTCCCACGCCGCGTCGATCGCGGACATCCCCGCGTCGCGGCGCTGGCGTGACCTCGCCGTCGATCCACTCGAGGTAGCGCTCGAAGCTGCGGCGACGCCGTCGACATCGGCGAGCGGACCGTGGCCCGGAACGACGACGCTCGGCTGGAGCGCGCGGATGCGGCGGCACGCGGCGACCCAGTTCCCGACCGGACCCGCCCACATGATCGGCGTCGAGCCGTGGAAGAGGATGTCGCCGGTGAACACGACGTCGCCGTCGTCGAGCCACGCGATGACGTCGCCCTGGGTGTGGGCGGGACCGACCTCTTCGAGCGTGACCGCGCGGCCGCCGACGTCGACCGTCATCGAGCCCGGAGAACGTGTCGGTCGGCGGCACCGACTCGATGTCGTCGAACCGGAACGGTCCGAACGCGTCGGCGACGAGCGCGTTGCCGTCCTCGCCGATGTCGAGCTGCTTGAACGCGTGCAGCAACGGCGGGGGGACGTCGTCCATCTCTCCGGCCGCCGCGTCGGACGCGATGATGCGCGCGTCGCGGACCAGCTGGTTGCCGTAGCAGTGGTCGCCGTTGGCGTGGGTGTTCACGACGGTCTCGATCGGCGCAGGGTCCGTGATCGGGCGCATCGAGTCGAGCATGGCGCGGGTGAGCTGCAGGTCGAAGAGCGTGTCGACGAGCAGCGAGGTCCCGGCGCCGGCGACCAGCCCGGCGTTGCTGTACCCCCACGAACCGTCGGGCTGCAGGTACGCCCAGACGCCGTCCGCGACCTCGGCCAGACCCAGCTCGAACATGGCCGCAGGGTACCGGTCCGGAGCTCGGTGTCCCTAGGCTCCCGGCCATGAACGACCGGCTCCGCTCCACGCTCGAACGGGCGATCGGCGTGGCGATCGTCCGGGTCGCGCCCGGTGCGGGGCGGAGACGTCGCGGTCGCGTACGCGCTCGACGCTCGCCGACGGTCGCCGGGTGTTCGCCAAGACCCATCCCGGCGCGCCGGCGGAGTTCTTCACCACGGAGGCGAGCGGACTCACGTGGCTGCGCGACGCCGATGCGATCCCGGTGCCCGCAGGTGCTCGCGGTCTCCGACGAGAAGCCCAACCATCTGGTGCTCGAGTGGATCGAGGAGGGCGCCGGCCGGCCGGAGACGGAGGCCGAGCTCGGCGTCGGCGCTCGCGCGCCTCCATCGGGCCGGCGCGCCGGCGTTCGGTCGCGAGGATCGACGGACGACCGGGAGCCGCGGGCTCCCCAACGAACCGTCCGCGACCTGGGCCGAGTTCTACGCCACGAACCGGCTGCTCCCGCTGGCCCGGCTGGCGCGGCGACGCGCGAGTGCTCCGCGGACGACGTGATCGACGCGCTCGAGCGGCTGGCCGACGATCTCGAACGGTTCGACCCGCACCATGAGCCGCCGTCGCGCCTGCACGGCGACCTCTGGGCCGGGAACCGCCTCGATCGACGCCGACCGGGACCAGCTGGCTGATCGACCCGGCCGCGCACGGCGGGCACCGGGAGTTCGACCTCGCGATGATGCGGCTGTTCGGCGGGTTCGGTCCCGACTGCTTCGCGGCGTACGCCGACGCGTATCCGCTCGCCCCAGGTTGGGAGGACCGGGTCGCGCTGCACCAGATCGCGCCGCTCGTCGTGCACGCGATCAAGTTCGGTGGCCACTACGTCGACGCGGCCACGCAGCGCGATCCCGTGGCGCTATGCGTCCGAGCTGATCCGAGGAGCCGGCGGGGATGACGACCGTCGACGTAGCCCAGGAACGGCGAGCAGATGTTGTAGCCGAGGAGCTCCTGCATCCGGGGCGAGAGCCCGGCGACGACCGCGGGCGGCACCGCGAGGATGTGGTTCTCGACCGGGCGCAGCCAGGCGACGCCGTAGTGCAGCACCACGCCGAGCCGCGACCGGTCGGTGCGGTTCGCGCCACCGCCGTGCCAGAGGCTGCCGAGGTAGATCAGCGCCGAACCGGCGGGCATCTCGACCGCGATCGTCGGCGTGTCGGGCCCCGGGCGCTCGTCGATCCAGCGGTGGCTGCCCGCGCACGATGCGCGTCGCGCCGTTCTCCTCGGTGAAGTCGTCGAGCGGCCACATCACGTTGACCACCAGCTCGGGGTGCGGGCGTGGGAGCGGGTAGAGCGCGTCGTCGGGGTGCAACGGCTGCGCGACCTCGCCCGCACCGATCTCGATGCCGGTCGGCGCGCTCAGCTGGTACTCGCCGAGCACCCGATCGAGCACCGCGAGGATCAGTGGATGGGTCGCCGGCCCGTCGAACCGGCGGGTCTTGGCGAACAGCGCGTAGACCCGGCGGGTCTTGCGGCCTTCGAAGTCGTCGCGACCGCTCGGTGTCGCCGTCGATGATCGCCGCGGAGCTCGGCGCGGGCCGCGGCGACCTCGTCGCGAGCGAGGAGACCGTCAACGACCGCGTACCCGTCGGCGTCTCGACCGCGCCGACGATGGAGTCGACCGACTCGTCGATCTTCGGCCTGCGATCGCCATCGCCATCTGACCCCCCGGAGCCGCGCACTCGAGCCTACCGCCGCAATGGAGGCGAGGGTCGCGGCGCGGACGTCATAGCCTGAGCGGGTGCCCCAACCTCCTGGCAGTGAATCGGCCATCGTCGTCGAGCACCTCGTCAAGCGATTCGGCGATGTCGAAGCACTGAAGGACGTGTCGTTCGAGGTTCCCGCGGGCCGGGTGCTCGGCCTGCTCGGGCCGAACGGCGCGGGCAAGACCACCGCGGTCCGGGTGCTCACCACGCTGCTGCAGCCCGACGGTGGACGGGCGCGCGTGCTCGGCTGCGACGTGACCGCGGAGCCGACTCGCGTGCGCGCGTCGATCGGGCTCGCGGGCCAGTACGCCGCGGTCGACGAGAACCTCACCGCGACCGAGAACCTGCGCCTCGTCGGCCGGCTCACCCACATCTCGGAGTCCGAGATCAAGGTCGCGGGTCGCCACGTTGCTCGATCGCTTCGACCTGCTGCACGCGGGCGACCGACTCGTCCGCACCTACTCGGGTGGCATGCGCCGCCGCCTCGACCTCGCGGCCGCGCTCGTGCACGAGCCGCCGGTCCTCTTCCTCGACGAGCCGACCACCGGGCTCGACCCGCAGGGCCGTACCGAGCTCTGGACCGTGATCGAGGACCTGGTCTCCGGCGGCACCACCGTGCTGCTCACGACCCAGTACCTCGAAGAGGCGGACCGGCTCGCGGACAACATCGTGGTCATCGACCACGGCTCGGTGATCGCCGAAGGCACTGCCGCCCAGCTGAAGGCGCGGCTCGGCGAGACGCTTGATCGAGCTCGGCTTCAGCGACGACGACGCAGTGGCCGTCGCGTCGGAGAAGCTCGAGGCGATCGGGACGGTCGCCCACGAAGATCACTTGATCCGGGTCAGCGTGTCGGACGGTCCGACGGCGATGCTCGAGATCGTCCGGGCGCTCGACGCCGCCCACCTGGCGCCGATCACGATGTCGCTGCGCGAGCCGACGCTCGACGACGTGTTCCTCGAGCTCACCGGTCACGCGGCCGAGGAGCCGACCGAACCTGACGGTGAAGCACCACCGGAGAAGAAGAAGTCCCGACGCTCGCGACGGAGTGCCTGATGACTGCGACGACCGCCCCTGACCTCCAGCTCCGCGACGACGCGCCGCGCCCGGTCGGCGACGCGCTCACGATGGCGTGGCGGAACCTGCTCAACATCCGCCGGAACCCGCAGCTGCTCGTGTTCGCCACGATTCAGCCGGTCATCTTCGTGCTGATGTTCCGCTACGTGTTCGGCGGAGCGATCGCCGCGAGCTGGAACGGCAAGCCGGTCCCGTACGTCGACTTCCTGATGCCGGGGATCTTCGTGCAGACGGTCACGTTCGGCGCGCTCACGACGGGCGTCGGGCTCGCCGAGGACCTCGAGCAAGGGTCTGATCGACCGGTTCCGGTCGTTGCCGATCGCCCGCTCGGCCGTGCTGGTCGGCCGCACGTGGGCCGACCTCGTCCGCAACCTCTTCGTCGTGGTGCTGATGGCGGTCGTCGGGTTCGCTCGTGGGTTGGCGGATCAACACGAACTTCGTCGGCTTCATCGCCGCGCTCGGGCCTCGTCCTGGCGTTCGCGTACTCGCTGTCGTGGCTGTTCGCGATCGTCGGGCTCTCGGTGCCGGACGCAGAGACGGCCCAGGCCGCGTCCTTCCCGCTGCTCGCCCCACTCGTCTTCGCGTCCTCGGCGTTCGTGCCGGTCAGCTCGATGCCGGGCTGGCTCCAGGTCTTCGCGAACCACCAGCCGGTGACCGCGGTCGTGAACGCGGCCCGGGCGCTGACGCTGGGCGGCCCGGTGACGTCGTACCTGATCAGTGCGCTCGCGTGGATCGTCGGCATCATCGTCGTCTGCGCACCGCTCGCCGTCCGCCGCTACCGCCGCGCCACCTGACCGATCAGCACCCACCCCCAAGGTTCGCCTGGGGAAGTCGACTAGGTCGCAAGGGCGCCGATCGCGGCCATGACGTCATCGGGGAGCGGTCCGGCGTCCGCTGCGTCGACGCACTCGGCGAGCTCGGCGCGGTTCTTCACGCCGAGCACGACGGAGTCGACGCCGGTCATCGTGAGCGCGTACCGGTGCGCGAGCGCGGCGGTCGACAGGCCGAGTGATCGAGCGAGCGCGCGGATCGGCTCGGCGCGCCCGAAGTCGACGCCGACGCTGCACCTCGTCGCCGATCTCGCGGTCGACCGCGTCGGTGAGCGCGCCGGCGGCGACCGCGCGGATGCCGAGCACGCCGATGCCGAGCGCCGCCGCGGCCTGCGATGATCTCGCGTGGTCGATCGGGCTCGTCGTAGCGCCGGATGTCGCCCGCGGAATCGAGCAAGTTCGCGATCGCCTGCACCACCGCGGGTCGCGGCTCGTCGGCCAGCGCGGCGAGGACGGTGGCCGGCGGACCGGTGCCGGTGATGCCCCACGCCCCGACGATTCCCTCGTCGACGAGCGTGGCCATCGTCGGTCGCCACGCGTCTGCGTAGGTGCTCCAGCTCGTGGCCCGGCGGTGCTGGTGCTCGCCGAGCGTCGGGAGCACGCGTCCGTCGTCGACGATGTAGGTGTGCAGGAAGCACAGATCGACCCGGTCGAGGCTGCAGCGTCTCGAGGCTGCGCTCGATCGACCGACGGATCCGGTCCTCCGGTCGCTCGGTCCACCGGGTCGCCGAACATCACCTTGGTGGAGACGCGCACACCGGGCGGGAGGCGGCCGGCGAACGCCTCGGCGATCACCCGCTCGGACTCGCCCCGACCGTACGCCGGCGCCAGGTCCAGCAGGTCGATCCCCGCAGCCACCGCGGCATGGACGGTCGCGACCGCCTCGTCACGGTCGGTGGGTCCCCACACCTGGCCGAGGCCACCCGCCGCCGAGGCTCAGGACGCTGACGGGACCGAGCCCTCCGAGCTCTCGATGCTGCATCGCGGGCAGGTTGGCACAGCTGGCTCCGGGAGCGAGAGATTTGTGAGCATCACTGCCGTCCGTGACCGACTCGGCGACGAACCCCCAGTGTGGACCCGACCCGATGCCCCGCGATCGAGCTCGCCGACGACGGCGGCCATACCTACCGTGACGTCGCGACGATCCTCGGTCAGCCGGAGGCGATGGTGAAGAGACGGATTCGCACCGGGGTGCAGCGGATGCGGGATCGCCTCGTCGCGGCAGACATCGGAAACGCGATATGACCGCGGACCGGACGCCCGAAGAAGTGCGCGAGCTGCTCCTCACGGATGCATCGGCGCGCGCGGAGCTCCACGAGCTGGCGCCCGAACCGGAACCGGCGCCGGAGGTCCTCGCTCCTGCATCGCTCCGGTCCGTACGCATCTCCCAGTGGCTGGTCGGGGCGGCGGCGGTCGTCATCCTGACGATCGGCGCGGTCGGGGTGTTCGCGCTTGTGAACAGCTCCACGAGCTCCAACCCGGACCCGGGCTCGCAGGCCCTCGCGGAGGCCGTGCGCAATCCGAAGACCCGCACGGTGATCCTGCGCTCGTCGGACGGCCGGTACTCGGCGCTCACCGCGGTGCTGCCCGACGGCACCGGTCTCCTGTCGAGCGCGTCCATGCCCGAGCCGCCGACCGGTCGTGACCTCCAGCTCTGGTCGATCACGTCGAACGGCCCGGTCTCGCTCGGCCTGATGCGCGGCCACAGCGACCTGCACCGGTTCCGGATCGTGCCGGGCACGAAGGAGCTCGCGATCACCATCGAGCCGCGTGGTGGGAGCACCGCCCCGACCGGGAACCCGATCGTGAGCGGGGAACTCCCGGCGGTCTGAGCGTTCCGGGCGGTCTGAGGTGTTCGGCGGCGGCCTGGTTTCGCCCGGGCTAGGCGCCGCCGGAGCCGGCGGGTCCGACTCGTGCGCCCCCGGAGGACCGGAGCCGGCCGATTGCCGCGCCCAGCCACGCGACCCCCGCGAGCGACCGAGACGACCGCGAGGGCGCTGAACCCGCGCCCGTAGAGCAGGGCCTCGGCAACGAGCGCGTCGATCGCGACCGAGAGTGCGATCGCGGTGAGCCAGAACGCGACCGGGTCGTCGTCGTTGCGCAGCATGCGGACGTACGGCAGACCGGGGATCACCGCGAGGAACCAGAGCAGCGGGATCATCGAGAGCGCGTTGCCGGTACCCGCGATCGTCGCGAGCAGCGCCAGCGCGCTCGACGCCGCGACGATCGCCACGCACCGGTCGGCGCTGATCACGCTCGCCGCCTTCGGGGCGGTCGGGCTGGTCGGGCCGACCGGCGGGCCGGGCGACCCGGAACACGGTGGCGTCCCGGTTGTGCACGACGACCTTGAACTTCGGCGATGCGAGCAATGCCTTCTCGATCCTCGACGAGCGAGCCGCGGGGGAGCGGACCGATCGCGTCGATCTGCTCCTTCTGGGCCCGGGTGATGATCAGGTACGCCTGCTGGTACCGGGGGTCGGCCAGCCACTCCGCCAGCTTCGCCGACCGGGTGCTTCGAGCACGCCCTCGACGGACTTCGTCGGCTCGGTCTCGAGCGTCGTGTAGGTGAAGCGCTCGGCGTCGCGGAACTGGTTCGGGTAGTCGTGGGTGCCCTCGACGATCAGCGTGTGCGGCGGTGCGTGGTCGTAGACGGTCTCCGCGGCGCGGACCTCGTTCTTGGTGAAGTACGACCACGACTCCTTGCCGTAGTACGCGAACAGGAAGCCGACGAGCACGACCGCGCTGATCCCGATCGCGAACACCGTGGTGATCCACCCCTGCCCGGACTCGCGGCTCGGGTAGAGCAGCTGGGCCATGAAGAACGCGGCGAACGGCAGCGCGAAGAGGAACACCCGGAACAGCGCCTCACCGTCGTAGTTGCCGCCGACGAGGATCACGATCGGGCACGCGAGCAGGACCGCCGCGGCGGCGTCCCAGTTCCCGTGGCGGAGCCGCCGGACGAGCCCGCACACCGCGAGCAGCGCGACGATCGCCACCTGGAGCCGGCCCATCTGCGAGATGACCTGCTGGCTCTCCGCGACGTGGCTCAGCTGCACGAGGTTGCTGCTGAGGTTCGACGAGAACGAGCCGAAGCCCTTGAAGATCGACGTGGTGTTGGCGAAGTAGTACGTGCGGGCGCCGGTGAGGATCCAGCCGACGGTCATCGCGCCCATGATCAGCGGCAGCGTGCGCACCCGCAGGACGCCGAAGAGCGCCAGCCCGACGAGCGCGGCCGTCAGCACGATCGGCGTCAGCGGGTGGCTCGTCGCCACGACCGCGAACATGACGCTGAGGATCGCGACGGTGCCCCAGGTCGAGGACGTGACCGCGGCCGGCGCCGCCTTCGCCGCGGTCGCCCGCAGCGGCGGGATGAGCTTGCGCACGATCCTCGGTGCCGCGGGCTTCTTCGACAGCGAGTTGAGCACGATGCCGAGCGCGGCGAGGTAGAGGAAGTACACGAACGCCTGCGGCGCGAAGTAGTTCTGCCCGACCCAGTTGGCGATGAGGAAGAACCAGCACGCGGTGAACCGGACCCGGCGGTCCTCGGTCAGCGCGCCGAACAGGATCCAGAGCGCGGCGAGGTTGAGGAGCTCGAAGACCGGCGGCGCCCACGCGGCGAAGGAGAGCGCGCTCTTGAGCCCCGACGGCCTCGGTCAGGGTCGTCGCGAGCCCGAAGAACCCGGGCCAGTTCTGGTACACGGGCAGGAACGAGAGGTGCGGGTCCACGGCGTGGGTGCGCATGAAGTAGTCGACGACGCCGACGTGCTTCCAGGCCCACGCGTACCGGAGCGTGCCGTAGAGCAGCACCGGCGACGCGTGCACGACCGCGATGAACAGCACGAGGTACGGGACCGAGGAGCTTGCTCGACGCGTCGCGGTGGACGCCGAGCGAGGAACCCGACCGTGAGCACGGCGAGCGCGAGGTAGAAGGACGCGTGCAGCGCGGAGAGCAGGCCGTAGTCGCCCATGTCCTGGAGGTCGGTGGTCTGCAGCGACCAGAGCCACAGCAGCGCGGCGAGGCCGAGCATGATGCCGTGGAACTGGGGCTGCGACGCCCACGGACGGCGCGCCGGCGCGCCGTCGTCCGGATCGTCGGGGCGCCGCGGCGCGGCGAGTGGAGGATCGGCGCCGCGTTCCGGCGCTGCGCGAAGACCTGGTAGAGGCGCCGTTGGGTCGCCTCGACGTCGGGCGGGCTCGGTGCGCTCACGCGGGTGCTCCCCAGACCTTGATGTAGTCGATCTTCAGCGCCGAGGGGAACGGCGTGGACTGGTTCGGCGGCTTGGTGAACGTGCCGCCGACCGCGAGGTTGGCGATGAGGTACATCTGCTCGTGCGGGATCTGCTTCGGGTCCGTGACGTGCAGCCGGGCGACGCCGTCGACGTACCAGGTGAGCGAATCCGGCTTCCACTCGAGCCCGAACGTGTGCCAGCCGGCGGAGAAGTCGGGGCCGTGCCACCGGATGCCCTTGTCGACGTTCTTGCCGTTCTCGAGCCAGTGGGTGTGCAGCGCGGCGACGTTCGGCTGCTCACCGACGGTCTCGAAGATGTCGACCTCGGGCAACGACGCTCGCGACGCGGGCAGCATCCAGAGCGCGGGCCAGAGGCCCTGGCCCTTCGGGATCTGCACCCGCGACTCGACGTAGCCGTACTTGAAGGAGAAGAGCGTGCGGTCCGGCGAGAGGCCGGAGATCATGCCCGAGACGTAGTCGAACTGCCGGTTGTCGACCCCGGTGATCGGTCCGGGGCTTGGCCTCGAGCGAGAGCAGGCCGTCGGCGACCTTGACCTGGTCGGGGACGTACCACTCGAGCTCGTGGTTGCCCTGGTTCGTGCAGCCGTTCGTGGACCACTGGTAGCAGGGGGACCAGTTGTTCGAGTTGAGCCTCGTGCCGTTGAAGCCCTCGTTGAGCAGGAGCACGCCCTTGTCGGGGCCGTCGGCGACCGCGTTCTTCCGCACGACGAAGACGGAGACGGCGATCGCCACGCCGACGAGCACGACGCAGGGCCGACAGCACGAGCCGGCGCCGCTGACGCCGGGCCCGACGGATCTCGGACCGGCGTTGGCGGCGCCGAGTGGTTCTCGGGACCATGGGCTCAGCTTCCGTGCGGGTCATGGGCCGTGCGTTGGCCTCCGTGGCTGCGCACTCTCTCCGGCAATCCTTCCGCCCATTGGAGTCCGTCCGTAGCCGGCCCGCAAACTGCGGGCGCGGGCGGCGCTGCGCCGGGCGACCCGGAACGCCTTGGTCGAGGTGCGCTCGCCCCGCCAGGCCGGCGGGCGCCCCCGCCCGGCCAGCAGGTCGGCGAGCGTGCCGACCGCCGGTGTCGCCCGGGACGATCACCCGGGCGATCGCGAGCGGATCGTCGCCGGGCCCGCTCAACGCGTCCTTCACCGCGCACGCGGAGGTGAACCCGGCCCGTTCCACCAGCGCGCGGATGCGGGGCCCGTGGAACCCGAACGGGTAGGCGAAGCTCGGGATCTCGTGGCCGAGCCGGTCCTGGAGGACCCCGCGGCTGCGCCGGATCTCCTCCCACGCGGTGTCGCGGTTGATGATGTCGAGCTGCGGGTGGCTGTGGGTGTGGGCGCCGATCTCGACGCCCGCCTTCGCCAGCGACTCGATGTCGGACCAGCCGAGCATCGGGCGGTCACCCTCGCCGACCGACTCCAGCCAGGTGCTCGTCGACCCGACGCAACCGGTGACGACGTACATCGTCGACGTGAGCTCGTAGCCGGTCAGGACCGGGAGCGCGTGCTCGGCGAAGTCGGCGAACCCGTCGTCGAAGGTGATCACGACGGTCTGCTCGGGCGCCTCGGTCATCGGCTCGACGAGCATCGCCGCGTACTCCGAGACGGTGAGCGTCCGGTAGCTGTCTCGTGGAGGTACGCCATGTGCTCGGCGAAGACCTCCGGGGCAGTGATCCACCCGTGCTGCTCCGGCCGCGCGCCCGGCGAGACGAGTGGTACAGGAGGACGGGGAGGATGGTGTGTCGGCTCATGGCGCCACGCTCGCTTCGCGAAGCTCGATCTCGACGAGATCGATGTCCGGCGCCTCGGACGGCTCGCTCGACGTCTGGCGCGTCGGCTTCCGAGCTCGCGGCGTCGGACGTCGGGACGTCCACCTGCGGGATCTCGGCGGTGAGCTCCGGGCGCTCGTCGAGCCGGCTGTCCCAGCGGCTGAGGAAGTAGAGCGCCGGGCCGGCCAGCATCCCGAGCCGTTCCTTGCGCACCAGGATCGGCGGGCGTGTCGCCGGGCAGGCGCTCGTTCTTCGACGAGCTCGGGCTGAGCGCGTGGTGCGCGGCACGCGGCGCCTTGGCCAGCATGTCGAGCATGCGGCCGGGCTCCTCGACGATCGTCTTGGTCAGGTACGCGGTGAGGCCGGCGCCGTAGCCGAAGGTCTGGCGCTCCAGCGCCTCGAAGGTCCGGTGGTGCTGGTGGTAGACGATCGCGCCGGGCTCGTACGCGATCGCGTGGCCGGCGGCGATCACGTCGAAGAACGCCGCGAGGTCGTCGCCGCCCTTGGCCTCGGTGCCCGCGCCGAGCGCCGGCTCGAAGCCGCGCATCGCGCGGAGCACGTCGGTGCGGAACGCCATGTTGGCGCCCGAGCCGAACGTGCCGGCGGTGTACGGGAACAGCGGATCGGAGGAGCGCCGCGACGGATCGAAGATCCGCGGCTCGAAGCCCTTGTTGAACCCGGCGTAGTGCTCGAGCCAGTCCTGGGCCGGGGTCTCGAGCTCGAGCGGGAAGATCATCCCGGTGACGCAGCCGACGTGCGTCTCCGTGTGCGAAGCCGGCGGCGAGCTGGTCCAGCCAGGCCGGGTCCACCACGACGTCGTCGTCGGTGAACGCGACGTAGGGCGTCGTGACGTGCTCGAGCCCGCAGTTGTGGGCGCGCGCGAGCCCGGGCCGGTCCTCGCGGACGTACTGGACCCGCGGGTCGGTCTCGGTCGAGCGCGTGGACGAGCTCCGCGGTCTCCCGGCCGACGGACGCGTTGTCCACCACGATGATCTCGGCCGCCGGATGGTCGAGCCGCCGCAGCGACTCCAGGCACCGGGCCAGGCTCTCGGGCCGGTCCCGGGTGGCGATGACGACGGCGATCCGGGGCCGGTCGCGCTCGAGCGTGGCGGTCGGCGCGCGGCGTGGATCGGCGGTGGACGGCACCTCGACGCCGAGCTGGGCGCGGATCTCGCGGCCGAGCTCCACGCCGGAGAGCCCGTACGGGCCGAGCGCGAGCTCGAGCACGCCGATCGGCGCGCGTTGGTTGCGCACCAGCACGACGGCGCGCGGTGTAGGTCTTGCCGGTGCCGGGGTCGAGCGCGGCGAGCGCCTGCACGCCGTCGGCGATGTCGATCTGGGTGACGAGCGCGGGCTCGAAGTCTCGCCTCGGCCACTGCAGCGGGCGTGCGCCGGACGCGTCCTGGCGGCACGCGTTGCGCGACGGGAGCCACCGCAGCGAGCCGGGCACCCGGGCCGCGGCGTACCCGCCCGCGGTCGTCGCGACGCCGGTCACGACGGTCGCCGCGCGGGCGATGCCCTTCGGGTCCAGGGTCCGCACGGCCAGGCCCAGCTCGCGGCGCACCGCGCGGGGCAGCGCCCGCATCGTGTACGCCCGCTCGCTGGCCAGGCCGTCCTCGGTCCCGACCAGGCGCGAGATCTGGGTCTTCGAGATGCCTTCGGCGAAGCAGCGGGCGCGGAAGTACTTGGCGGTGGCGCGGGCCTGGGCACCCGGTGCGACACCGCGGCCTCCGGGCTCGTACCAGACGACGCCGTTCGGGAACTGCTGGGACGCGCGGATGAAGAACTCGGTCTCCTCGCAGCCGGCCGGCAGTGACGCGGTGCGGCCGAGCGAGTGGCGGAAGCCGCCGATCTTCGTGACGACGTCGCGGCGCACCGACATGTTGGCGCCGATGAGGTTCCGGACCGGCCCCGGCTCGGACCGGTGGCCGGTGTACGTGCAGCCGACGACCCAGTCGAACTCCTCGGGGAGCCACGCAGGGCGCGCGTCGTCCCAGCGGGGGACGACCCGGCCACCGACGCCGAGCACGAGCGGATCGGCGTACGGCGCGAGCAGGTGACGGATCCAGCCCGGCTCGGCCATCGCGTCGTCGTCGAGGAACGCGACGATCGCGCCGGTCGACGCGGCGATGCCGGTGTTGCGCGCGCCGGAGAGGCCCTTGGCCTCGGCGTTCGCGACGACGCGCACCCCGGCGAAGGCCTCCTGGGCCCGCTCGAGGAGCGCGTCGTTGTAGTCGGTGACGACGATGATCTCGCGCGCCGGCAGGTCCTGTCGCTGCACGGACGCGACCGCGGCCTGGAGATCCGACCAGCGCTCCTCGGTGTAGGCGCAGATCACGACCGAGAGCGTGCTCGGGGCCGAGCTCACTGCGAGACGCTCCGGATCAGCGCACCGCCCTCCGGCAGCCCCGGGCGGTGCACGGAGCGGCCGTTGGCGTGCCACGGCGGGTGCTGCACCGGTCGGGCGAGCCGGTGCTCGGTCTGGACCCGGTGGTCGGTGCCGATGACCTTCTCGAGCGCCCACTCGGTGCCGATCGCCCGCAGGACCCGGAAGCCGTCGCGGACGGTCCGCAGGTTGGTGGTGCCCGAGATGCGGATCGACTCGAAGCTCGGGACCTCGGCGATCCGCAGCCCGGCGCGCACGGCCCGGATGTGGATCACGGTCTCGACCTCGAAGCCCCGGAACGGGCCGCTGATGACCGGCAGCACGTCCCGCCAGAACGCGGTGTAGCCGTAGCAGAGGTCCGAGAACCGGGCGCCGAAGCCCAGCCGGACGAGGCGGGTCAGGGCCCAGTTCCCCATGCGGCGGTGGCGCTCCATGTCGTCGGTGCCGCCGCCCAGCGTGAAGCGGGAGCCCATGACGACGTCGGCGCCGGAGAGGAGGAGGCCGACGAACGCGGGGATCTCCTGGGGATCGGTGGACCCGTCGGCGTCGAGCATCACGATGATGTCGCCGGTGCACGCCGCGAACCCGGCGCGGAGCGCCGCCCCCTTGCCGGGTGTGCTGACCATCACCACCTTGGCGCGCGGTGCGTACGACTTGGCGACGGCGACGGTGTCGTCGGTCGACAGCCCGTCGACGATGACCAGCTCATGGATCCACGAAGGGATCCGCGGCAGGACGTGCGGAAGGTTGCCGGCTTCGTTCAGCGTGGGGATCACCACGCTGACCGACGGGATGCCGGGGAGGATCTCCCCGGCGTCCACGATCACCGGCGCATCGGTGTCGTGACGACCGGCGCGTCCGCATCCGGCGCGTCGACTGGATCGAACGCCATGGGCGCTGCTGCTACGTCTGTCATTTCCCCCATCCCTGGGTACGGCATTTCCTGCCGTGTGCCGTCATGTCCCGTCCATGGGCGCGAACATCCAAGACTTCGAGCCCCGGATGTCAGACGATGTGGTGCCCCTGCATCCTGCAGTGTTCCGCACTCTCGCCCGGGAGGAGCATACGCGCGCGTTCATCCGTTGTCACGGTTCGCGCCGACAATCTGTTCAATCTCCGCGGTTGCGTCGCGTACCTGAGAGTTCGCGCGCGTGCAGTGGCGGCGAGCAGTGCATTCTCCTTATGCTCGCGGCGTTGTCATGGAGGGTGACGTGTTGTCCGCCGGCTGCGCAGGGCCGGTGTTTCCAGGAGGTCAGATGGCGGTCGCCCGCAGCTCGACGCGCGAGACGTGGTGCGCGTGAGCGCGTGCGCGCGTCGGTCCGTCGTCGCGTCGCGTCGCTGCGCGGGCACCTTGATGCGCCCTTCGTCCGGAATGCGTACTCACTCGTCGGCTCGACGCTCGCGACGTCGGGCTTCGGCGTCATCTTCTGGATCGTCGCCGCGCACCTGTTCACGAAGGAAGAGGTCGGACGCGACACCGCGCTCATCTCGACGATGCTCTTCCTCTCGAGCATCTCGCAGCTGAACCTCACGAACGGGTTCAACCGCTTCGTTCCCGTCGCCGGTGTGCCGCACCCGCCGGTTCGTCCTCACCGGCTACCTCGCGACGATGTCGACCGCGTGCGTCGCGTCGACCGTGTTCGTGCTCGGCATCAACCTGTGGGCGCCGCGGCTCTCGCTGCTCCACGACCACTGGATCTACGCGGTGTGGTTCGTGCTCGGCACCGTCGTGTGGACGGTGTTCGCGCTCCAGGACGCAGTGTTGACGGGCCTCGGCGAAGCGCACTGGGTGCTGATCGAGAACGTCATCTACGGCGTCGTCAAGATCGGGCTGCTCTTCTTCGTGGCCGCGTCGCTGCCCGCGCTCGGCGTCTACGCGGCCTGGACGCTGCCGCTCATCGTCGCCGTCATCGCGGTCAACGGGCTGATCTTCAAGCGGATGGTCCCGGACGCGCACCAACGAGCCGTTGGAGACGATCGACGCGCAGACCGTGCGCCACTACGTCGGCTTCGACATGGTCGCGACGCTGACGCTGTCCGCCACGATCGGCCTGATGCCCGTGATCATGCTCTCGATCCTCGGCCCGTCGGCGAGCGCCTACCTCTACCTCTCGTGGACGATCGCCTACGCGCTGTACCTGGTCAGCATCGGGGTCGGGATGTCGTTCATCACCGAGACCTCGAAGGCGCCGGAGCGCATCGTCGAGCTCGCGCGCAAGATGATCAAGCACTCGTTGCGCATCGTCGCGCCGCTCGCGATCTTCATCGCGCGTCTTCGCGCCACTGGTGCTGCGCATCTACGGACCCGCGTACTCGCACCACGCGACGCGCCTGCTGCAGCTGCTCGCGCTCTCGGCGATCCCGAACGCGGTGACGCTCACGTACCTCAACATCACCCGGGTGCAGCGGCGCATGAAGGCTGTGATCGTCGACGACCGCGTGCCTCGCGGTGGGGGTGGTGATCATCGCCATCAGCTTGGCGCCGATCATCGGCATCGCCGCGGTCGGCGTCGGGTGGCTCGTGTCGCAGACCGTCGTCGCGTCGGTGCTCCTGCTCGGCGAGCTGCGCACGGTGTGGCTCCCGTACGTGCACACCGACCGCCTGCGCACTGATCGCCTCGCGTCGCGCGGTGCGAGCCGCACGCTCGCGTCGGGACGTCGACGTCGACGGCGCGGCCGCGCTCCAGGTCGCGGGGCTCGCGCCGGGGGACTGGGAGCTGCTCGACGTCGACCAGGATCCCGGACGAGGTGCGCATCGTCCTGCTGCGCAACCGGCACGAAGACGACGGACGCGGTCCTGAAGGTCGCGACGAGCCCGCGTGCCGCCGAGGCCTTGGCGCGTGACCGCGAGGGTCTGCGGTACGTCCGCGAGGTCGCGCCGGCCGAGCTCGGCGCGATCCTGCCCCGGCCTCTCGGCCTGGAGTCCGACGGCGACGGAGTGGACGCTCAACGGTCGCCGGCCCGGCGTCGACGCCCGCATCGTCGTGGACGACGAGGTCCGGCTCGTCGACCGTCAGCACCGATCTCGTGGCCCGGATCACCGGGCTGCACCGGGTCACGGCCACCTCCGTCTGCATCGGTGAGGAGCTGCCGGAGCTGCTGGACCTGCCCCTCGGGCGTCACCGACTCGCTGCCCAGCTCGCGGATGCGGCTGCGGGCCGACGAGACGAGCCTGGCCAAGCTCCACGCCGAGCTGCGGGCCGAGCTGGCGGGCACCACGGTGACCGCCGGGTTCGTCCACGGCAACCTCTGGCTGGGCAACGTCGTGTGCTGCCCGGACGACGAGCCGGGTGACCGGGCCTCGTCAACTGGGAGCGCAGCCGGGTCGATCTCCCCGTGCTCGAGGTCATGCACCTCGTCTGCACGACGCGGGCGCTGGTCGAGCGGACCGAGCTCGGTGCGGTCGTGCGGGGCGTGCTGGCCGACGGCGGGTTCCGGGACCGCGAGTCGGAGCTGATCCAGGCCGCGCCCGGAGCCGACGAGCTGTCGTCGCGCACGGCGGTGCTGCTGATGTGGCTGCGCCACGTGCACGGCTACACGCGGCACTCGGCGGGGACCCGCCCGAGCGACGTGTGGGTCTCGCACAACGTCCATCAGGTGCTCGAGTCGGTATGAGCGTGCGCTGAGTGAAAGATTTGGCCAAGACTCGCAGCGCGGCTTGCCGGGCTCGGAGGGTCGCCGTACCCTCCGTCTGCTCGGCTCGGGGCGGGGCACCTCACGCAGCGGAACCTCATGGAGGAGGACATTGATGGGTGACGTGGTTGTTGTCGGCGCGGGTCCGTACGGGCTCTCGATTGCCGCACATCTACGCGAAGCCGGCGTCGGAGCGCGGGTGTTCGGCGACCTGATGTCCGCGTGGCGCCGCAACATGCCCGCCGGCATGTACCTGAAGTCGACGCCCGATGCGTCGAGCCTCTCGTCGCCCAAGCCGCGGCTCCACGATCTTCGACTACTGCAACGAGATCGGCTCGCGCGCGCTCACCGAGGAGAACGCGATCCCGATCGACCTCTTCATCGACTACGGGCTCTGGTTCGCCGAGCGCCATGTCCCCGACGTCGAGCACGAGTCCGTCGTCGGGCTCGCTCGCGCTCGGGCCGTGACTTCGAGGTCCGCCTCGCGTCGGGCGAAGAGATCCGCACCGACTCGGTCGTCGTCGCGTGCGGCGTGATCCCGTACGCGTACACGCCGCCGGAGCTGCTTGCGCTCGTCGCCGAGCGGTCCCGACGGCCGACGGTCTGCTCTCGCACACCGCGCAGCACCCGGACCTCTCGGTCTTCGCCGGCCGCCGCGTCGCGGTGGTCGGGCGCCGGGCAGTCCGCGCTCGAGAGCGCCGCGCTGCTCGCCGAGGCCGGCGCCGACGTCCACGTGCTCGCACGCGGCGAGCAGGTGCTCTGGGGTGCGGTCCCGAACCCCGGCCCGCCGAGTCCGGATGCACCGGATGGTCAAGCCGCCGTCCGCGCTCGGCGACGGCTGGTCGGCCCGCAGCCTGACCGCGCGCGCCCGAACCTGGTGCGCTACCTCCCGGCGAAGCGCTCGACTCGCGCTCGTGAAGTCCGTGCTCGGCCCGTCCGGGCGCCTGGTGGCTGCGCGACCGGGTCGAGGGCCAGGTCGACATCCGCTCCGGTGTCACGGTGCACTCGGCGACCGCATCACCGGGCGGCGACGGTGTGCGCCTCTCGCTCGCGTCGCGCAATGGTGGCGGCGACGTGCTCGAGGTCGACCACGTGCTGGCCGCGACCGGCTACCGGGTCGGGCTCGACGCGCTGCCGTTCATCAGCTCCGAGCTCAAGACCTCGTTGCGTACCGTTGCCGGCTCGCCGTTGCTGAACGCATCGTTCGAGTCGTCGGTGCCGGGCCTGTACTTCTCCGGGCTCACCGCGGCTGCCACCTTCGGGCCGCTGTTGCGGTTCGTCCACGGGTCGGACTTCGCGGCTCGCAGGATCGGTGCCGGCGTGGCGGCCCGCCGGCGCAGCGTTCCCGCGCTGAACCTTGGCGCCGGCCTGACGGCCGAGCGCACGGATGCGCAGTGCGAGCGGCGCGGCCGCGCGCACTGACGCCGAGAGCAGCGGGAGCGGGTCGTCACGGGTGAACCACGCGGGCTCGACGGGGCCGGGCGGGTGCGGCACCGGCGCGGCACCGGACGCGAGCAGCCGGTACGCGACCGCGCGCGGGCGCGTCGAGGATCTCGACCGAGAAGCCGCGGCCCAGGACCGGCTCACCTTCCGGCACCGCGCGGCCGGTGAGGTCGAGGTGCATCGCCCGTACGACGTCGATTCCCGCCGTCGTCTCGAACAGCCGGAACTGCGCGCCGACCCGCGGGTTGAAGTCGAGGAGCTTGTAGCGCTGGTCCCGACGGTCGAAGCGCCAGTCCAGGTCGACGATGCCCCGGAAGCCGAGCCGCCGGCACAGGTCCCGGGACTCCTCGCCGAGCGCGTCGTTGCGCACCGCGCGGGCGTAGCTGGTCACGCCGGCCTTCGGGGGCCACGAGCGGTACTTGACCCCCGTGAACGCCACGAGGGACTCGGAGGCGGCGTCGCAGTAGCCGTGGAAGATCCAGTCCTCGGCGACCTCGCGCGGGATGTACTCCTGGAGCATCACCGCCGGCGGGTCGGGCCAGGTCGCGGCCAGCGCGAGCAGCGCTTCGGGCGTCTTCACCACGGTGCTGAACTCGACCGCCGGGTCGCTGAGCCGGCTGAACGGGTCGACGTTCTTCGCCACGACCGGGAACAGGACCTCCTCGGCGAAGGCCTCGACCTCCTGCAAGGAGGTCGGGAACACCGCCCGGGGCACCGGGACCCCGAGCTCCACGCAGGCGTCGTGGAGCCCGCGCTTGCTGGCGAGACGACGGGGGAGACCGGGCTCGATCGCGGGGCGTGATGAACCAGGGCGCGAGCTCCTCGGCGTGCTCGGCCACGAACACCGCGGCCTCGTCGTCGGTCGGCAGCGCCATCACCGGCCGACCGATGCGGCGACCGATGCCCGAGAAGATCTCGAGCAGCTGATCGTCGGACTCGAGCCCGGTGGTCGGGGCGATGATCCGGCCGTTCAGGTGGTTGGAGAGCGCGGCCGGAGTGAAGCGGTCCTCGGTGACGGCGTACGTAGGAACCCCCACCCGTGCGAGCGTCCTGATCGCGCCGACCCCTCCGTGGTGCAGCGGGTAGTGGCCGACCTTGACGATCAGCAGCGGCACGCTCCTGTCGAACGCGCTCACATCTCGACCGGCCACACGATCTCCATCCTTGGGTGCAACCCTGTTCCCCGGCCGGATTCCGTTCCGGTGCCACAGGTGCCCATCTCGGGCGGACGCATTGTTGCACGACCCGGACCGGGTGGTGTCGAAGGCATCCGCGGGTCGGAGGTAGCGGCATAGGGTCAGCGCCATGGCCGCCAACGGGCCTCCGGTCATCGACGTCTCGCCGTTGACCCATCCCGGCCACGCCGGCCCGGATGCGCGTGCGGCCGTGGCCGCGGCGATCGATCGCGCGTGTCGCGACGACGGGTTCTTCTCCATCGTGGGACACGGGATCGACCTGGAGCTCCTGAGCCGGCTCGAGTCGCTCGGGCGCGAGTTCTTCGCGCTCGATGCGGCGGAGAAGGAGCAGATCGCGATGGCGCGCGGCGGGCGCGCGTGGCGCGGGTGGTTCCCGCTCGGCGGTGAGCTCACGAGCGGGGCACCGGATCGCAAGGAGGGCCTCTACTTCGGCGAGGAGATTCCCGGCGACGATCCGCGGGTTCGTTGCGGGCGTCCCGCTGCACGGACCGAACCTGTTTCCCGCGCGTCCCGCGACGTTGCGCGCCACGGTCCTCGAGTGTCTCGACGCGTTCACCGCGCTCGGCCACCAGCTGATGACCGGCTTCGCCATCGCGCTCGGTCTCGACGCGGACTGGTTTGACCGCGAGCTGACCGCGGACCCGGTGATCCTGTTCCGGATGTTCCACTACCCGGCGCTGCTCCCGGAGTCGGAGCCCGACCCGGTGTGGGGCGTGGGAGAGCACACGGACTACGGCCTGCTCACGATCCTCTCCCAGGACGAGGGTGGCGGCCTGGAGCTCCGGACCCGTCGACGGCTGGGTGGAGGTCCCGCCGCGGCCGGACGCGCTCGTGTGCAACCTCGGCGACATGCTCGAGCGGATGACTGGCGGCGTGTACCGCTCCACGCCGCACCGGGTGCGCAGCCCGCGGGGTCGCGACCGCATCGCCTGCCCCTTCTTCTTCGACCCGGGCTGGAACACCGAGGTCCGCCCGATCATCCGCTACGAGGAGTCGACGGCCGCCGGCCCGGAGCCACAACGGCGCGGCCGACCGCTGGGACGGCGCGAGCGTCTTCGACTTCGAAGGCACCTACGGCGAGTACCTGCTGGGCAAGGTCTCCAAGGTCTTCCCCGCGTTGCGCGACCAGGCCCTGGACGACCGCGCGACCTGAGCATTGCCCGACGGTGCACAGGTCGTGCCGAGCCCGTGGGATGGCCAAGCGTTCTCAGTCAGTCGGGAGCTGAACCTCTTCGGCGTACTCGGAAAGGAGCTGGATCGGATCGTCGCCGCCGAAGAACCGCGGTCGTGAACTCCCGCCAGCGAAGCGGCGGGCGCATCTCGATCTTCAGCCGGACCGGTCCGTCAGTCGGGTTCCAGGCCAAGTGGCGGCGCCCGGGTGGGGCTACGACCACCGTTCCCTTGGCTGCTTCGATGTCGATTCCATCGATTCGGAAGGTGGCTCGCCCGTCGAGCACCTCGAACCGTTCCTCCATGAGCGGATGTACGTGTTCGGCCGCTCGGTGCCCCGGCCTGGTCCAAGTCGTCACCATGGTCAGAAGCTCAGGGGACTCCGAGACGAACTCGACCCGTTCGCCAGTTCTCGGGTTCTCGATCACTCGCTCAGACTATGGGGCGAACGACTGGCCAAGAACGCGTGCAGCGGCAGTCATGGCGCGTCGCCGTCATCGCGCACGCGCGCCAGGGCCGCGATGACCGGGATACCGAGAATGTCGCTGCGCCGGTGATCTGCAATTTCGAAGCCGGCTTCGGCGACCAGTGCGGTGACCGGAATCGGCCGACAGTCCGCGAGTCGCGGCATGAGCTGGTGCGCGACGAGGTAGGCACGCTCCATCAATGCGGGCGGCTCGGTCGCGGTGAGCGAGACGATCGCCACGCGCCCGCCGGGCCGAAGGACTCGCCGTAGCTCGCCGAGAACGGTGAGGAGTTCGGGGGTGTCGAAGAGTTCGAGCGTGAAGCTCACGAATGCCGCGTCGACGGATCGGTCACAAAGCGGGACGTGAGCGCCGTCCGCGACGACACGCCCGACCGAGGCGAAGAGGTGATCGCTGCGTAGGCGGTCGGCAGCGACCCGGTGCATTCTCGGCGCGATGTCGATCCCGACGACGAATCCGTCGGTGCCGGTCGCGCGGGCGAACGCGGCGAGACTGGCGCCTGGCCCCGATCCGATCTCAACGACATTCTCTCGCGACTTGACCGACAGGAGTTGTTCGCCGGCGATTCGGGCATTGCGTTCGAACCGGCCTTCGACACGTTCGTACGATCGACTACGACGGTCGTAGGTGGCTCGCGCTTGTGCTTTCGATCGGACGACGGGGGCTATCCGCGACACGGTGGCGGCGACCTCGATGCTCGCGTATCAGCGAGATGCTACGGATCATGCCCGCTCGGGGCAGCGTGACGCCAAGGGCGCAAGCCACCCTTGTCGACGCGACTCACCGCGGCGGCGGAGCTACTGACCCCGGCGACCGTCGATCCGCTCGCGCAGCAGGTCAGCGTGCCCAAGGTGGCGGGCGTACTCCTCGATCATTCCGAGCAGCGCCTCGCGCAACGACATCGGACCTCCACCACTGCCATGCTGATTCAACGGATCGTCGCCGGTGACGTCGAGGCTGGGCGCCTCGGCCACGAACCGGGTGGCGAAGTCCGCCTCCGCACGCCACGCATCCCACGCCTCCGCAACCACCTGGGGGTCGGGAACCGCGCCGTCGAAGTCACCGTCACGGTCGGTGGCGGAGCAGAACAGCCGGGGCACGTCCTGTCCCGCCATCATCTGGCGGAACGTCGCGCGCTCCATCTCCGCCAGGTGTCGCACCAGCCCCAGGAGCGACATCGTCGACGGCTCGACGGAACGCCGCGCCAGATCCTCCGCATCGAGACCCGAGCACTTCATCTCCAAGGTGAGGCGTTGGCAGCGGAGGGATTCGACCAACGTGGTGCGCTCGTCGCCCAACGTGGGTCCATGCTCACGCGGGTCGTCGTTCAGATCGATGAACATGTCGGCGCGTCGGGTCGTGGCCATGGGTGCGATCATCGTCCACGGGCGCGGCTTGCGGCCACAGATTCGCGACTCAGTCGAGGGTGGCGGTGGCGACGAGCTCCTCGAGGTAGCGGTCGTCCCACCACGAGATCTGGAGCTGCTTCGCCCGCCGGAAGTACAGCTGGATGTCGTACTCGTTGGTGAAGCCGACGCCGCCGAAGACCTGCTGGGCCATCGCGGTCACGTCCCGGAACGTCTTGCACGCGAACAGCTTCGCCATCGGCGCGAGCGCGTCGATCGAGCGGCCGTTCGCGCGCGACCACGCCGCCTCGTGCACGAGGATCGTCCCGCCCTCGACGGTCGTCGACGCGTCGGCGAGGTAGTGCGCGATCGCCTGGAACGCGCCGAGCGGCTTGTCGAACTGCTGACGGTCCTTCGAGTACTGCAGCGTGATGTCGAACGCGTACCGTGCGCCGCCCATCGCGTACGCGGCGAGCAGGATGATCCCGTCGAACATCGTCTCGCTCCACGTCGACCAGCCGGTGCCGGCCCCGCCGATCCGCGCGCTCGCGGGCACCTGAGACCCCGGCGAGCTCCACCTGGTACTGCGTGTCGGAGCCGATCGTGAGCTGCTGGGTGAGCGTCACGCCCGCGGCCTTGGGGTCGACGAGGAACAGGTCGACGTCCGCGTCGCCCGAACCGGTCCGGGCGAGCACCACGAGCTGCGTCGCCGCGGCGGCGAACGGCACGTGCCACTTCACGCCGTCGAGCACGAACCCGTCGCCGTCGGCAGTCGCGGTGAGCGCCACGCCCTTCGGCCCGAAGCCGTGGTGCGGCTCGAGCCACGCAGGGGTGAGGATCGCCTCGCCCGATGCGATCTTCGGCAGCCACTCGCGCTTGAGCTCGTCGGAGCCCGCCCGCTGCAGCACGCCCGCGCTCATCACCGCGCTCGCGAAGTGCGGCGACGGCGCCAGCGCGCGGCCGAGCTCCTCGTAGACCACCGTGCCGTCGAGCAGGCTCATCTCGGAGCCGCCGTACTCGGCCGGGATCATCAGCCCGATCAGGTCGAGCGCGCCGAGCTGCTTCCAGAGCTCGAGCGGGTAGCCGATCGGGTCGTCCTCGACCTCGCGCACGGTCTCGAGCGACGAGTAGGAGCTGCACACCCCCCGCACCATGTCGCGCAGCATCTCTTGCTCTTCGGTGAACTCGAGGTCCATCAGGTCACGTCCTCATCCGGAGCGCGACGTCGGGTCGGATTGCCTCCGGAGACCGGAAAGCGGTCACGGGCGCCAGTCGTGCCCGCGGCGGGTCCAGGGGTTGTCGTCGTCGCTGGTCGGCAGCGCGACGCGCACCGAGCAGTCGGTCTTGAGCTCGTCGCCGACGGAGAGGGTCACGAGCAGCGACGCCCAGCCGCAGCCCGCGTCGTCGGTCTCGACCGACTCGACCGTCGCCCGCATCACCATCGTGTCGCCGGGGAACACCGAGCCCTTCATGCGGAACTTCATGCGACCGAGCCGACCCTTCGGCCCGGTCCAGTCGGTGACGTAGCGCTCGAACCACGCGGCCTGGTTCGGCGTGTTCAGGAAGATGTCCTGGGTCCCGTTGCGGTTCACCGCGAAGTCGTGGTCGTGGTGCATCGGCCGCCAGTCGCGGCTGACGCCAGCGCGCCGAGCACGACGGTGGTCGCGGTGACGGGGTACGACAAGCTCCGGCAGCGCGTCGCCCTCGTGCACGTCGGCGAGCAAGCAGGCTCTTCGTCGCGGTACGCTCATGACGCCACCTCCCGCTTGTAGCCGAACCCGGTGTAGGACTCGACGCCGACGAGCTCCTCGTGCTGGTTGAGGTACTCGACGTCGATGACCCAGAAGCGCCCGCTCCCGAGCTTCGTGGTCTTCGGGTCGCTCACCGACCGGAGGATCTGGCGGGTGTGCAGGATGTCGCCGGGCCGCACGGGCTCGTGGAACACGATCGTGTTGTCGGTCATCACCGCTTCGGGAAGGCCGAACGTCTCCTTCAGGTCGAAGTGGACCTGCAGCGGGAGTGCGACCTCGGTGCGACCCGGCGCCCAGCTGTGAGGGCGGAACCAGACCGAGAGCATCGTCGGCGGCGCGATCGCGCCGCCGGTGATCTCGTCGGCGACCTCGGCGTCCCAGAACAGCGGGTTGCCGTTCTCGACCGACGAGCACGTCGTCCAGATGTAGCCCTGCTCGACCGGGAACTCGCCGGTCTCCTCGTACTGCACCTCGCCGATCAGATCGAGCACGGCCTGCGGGATGTCTTCCATCTTCCACTTCTGGGTCTCACGCGACTGCTCCTTGGGCGATCAATGCCGCGACTTCCGTCTCGTCGAAGCCGGCGTCGCGCAACAGCGCGCCGGTGTCGGTGACGGTCGCCGGTCGGACCTCGACCGGGGGTTGATGACGGTTCATGCCGGCGAGCACGCGGCCGAGCTGGCGGAACTCGCCGTGCTGGGCGTCGTGCGCCGTCGGAGAACGTGGCGCGCGCGGCGAAGTGCGCGTCGTCGACGACCTCGGGAACGGACGCGACGGGGGAGACGCACGTGTTCGCGGGCCCGAGCGTCGCGACCCACTCGTCGCGGTCCCGGGTCGCGAAGGCCGCGCGGAGATCGGCGCGGATCTGGTCCTGCACCGCGTCGTCGTGCTGGTGCTCGATCCACTGGTCGCACCCGAGCGCCCGGCACAGGTTCGCCCAGAACTGCGGTTCGATCGCGCCCACGGCGAGCCACTCGCCGTCCCGCGCCGGGTAGACGTCGTAACAGGCGTACCGGCCGGTGAGGAGGTCGTGGCGCGGCGCGGGCACCGCGCCGGTCGCGAGGAACTCGTCGAGGTGCAGCGACATGAGCGAGAGCACGCCGTCGGCGACCGAGACGTCGAGGTAGGTGCCCGTCGCCGGTCGCGGCGCGGTGCACGAGCGCGGCGAGGATCGCGATCACCGCGTGCATGCCCCCGCCCGCGCCGTCGCCGATCGTCGCGCCGGGCAGCGCCGGGCCGCCGTGCTCGTCGCGGCCCGAGCAGTCGAGGTAGCCGCCGACCGCGAGGTAGTTGATGTCGTGGCCGGCCCACTGCGAGTACGGGCCGTCCTGCCCGTAGCCGGTGGTCGAGCAGTAGACGACGCCCGGGTTCACCGCCTGCACCGCCGAGTACCCGATGCCGAGCCGGTCGACCACGCCGGGCCGGAAGCTCTCGATCACCACGTCGGCGGACGCGGCGAGGCGCAGGAACGCGTCGCGGCCGGCGTCGGCCTTGAGGTCGAACTGCGCTCGGAGCATGTCGCGGTGCGCGGCGTAGGCGTAGAACGGCGGCGTGATCTGGACGCCACCCTGCTTCGGGGTCGGCCCGACCTTGACCACGGTCGCGCCGTAGTCCGCGAGCCAGCGCGACGTGCGCGCGGCCGGTCCGACGCTCGCGAGATCGAGCACCGTGACGCCGTCGAGAAGGGAAGGAGCGCTTCCGGAAGAGCCAGGCACGTCAGAAGTTCTTGGGGAGGCCCAACCCGCGGCGCGCGATCACGTTCTTCTGGATCTCCGAGGCGCCACCGCCGATCGTGTCGATCACCGTGTAGCGGTAGGTCGACTCCGCCCGGCCTTCCATCGGCGCGTCCGGCGAGACCCGCACCCGCAGCTGCGAGCCCGGCGCGCCGAGGTCCATCGACGCGTCCGCGAGTCGGCGCGAGTACTCGGTCGCGAAGAGCTTGTACTGCGAGGACTCGACCGTCGGGGGCGGCGCCCCTTCGACCTTCTCCGCCTTCACCGACGCGGCGACGACCCGCAGCCCGAGGCAGCGCGCGACCTCCGCCTGCGTCGCGAGCTGCGCGATCCGCTGGCGGACCACCGGGTCCTTGCGCATCGGCTCGCCGTCGCGCACCTCGGTGCGGACGTGCTCGCTCAGCAGCTCGAGGCGCTGGTTGATCGGCGAGAACGTGAACATCGTGAACCGCTCGAGGTCCAGCGCCTGGGAGATGTACTGGAACCCCTTGCCGACCTCGCCGACGACGTAGTCGTCCGGGACGAACACGTCCTCGATGAACACCTCGTTGGTGCGCTCGTCGCCCATCGTCCAGATCGCCCGGATCTCGACGCCGGGCTGGTCGAGCGGGACGAGCATCAGCGTGATGCCCTTGTGCTTCTCGTTCGGGTCGGTGCGGGTGCCGAGCCAGTACCACTCGGCGAAGTGTGCGGACGTGGTCCACGTCTTCTGGCCGTTCAGCAGCCAGCCGGTGACGCCGTCCTGCTCGTGGCGCTCGGCCTTGAGCCGCATGGACGCGGCGTCGGAGCCCGCGTTGGGCTCGCTGTAGCCCGACCGCGAACTCGACCTCGTTGCGCAGGATCATCGGCAGGAACTTCTCCTTGAGGAAGTCGTTGCCGTGCGCGATGAGGGTCTTGCCGATGATGCCGACGCCCTTGCCGATCTGCGGGCCGCCCCGCCCGGCGAGCGCCTCGTTGAGCAGGTACTCGTAGACGCCCTCGCCCTCGGAGCCGCCGTACTCCTTCGGCCAGGTCATGCCGAGGAAGCCCTCTTCGCCCATCTTCGCCATGAACGCGCGGCGCTTCGGCGTGTCGACGATCTGCGCCATGTTCTCCCGGGTCAGGTCGAAGACGTCCGGGTCGTCGTGCGCGTCGAGGAACTTCTCGACCTGCTCGGCGAACGCCTGCTGCTCGGGGGAGAAGTCGAAGTCCATTGGCCGTATCCCTGCTGGTCGCCGCTGATCTGACGGGTCGTCAGATTCGCAGGCGCATGGTACGGGAATCACGGTGATGACGTGCCCCTCGCGCGAGCTTGGCGAGCTCGGCGTCGTCGAGGCCGAGCTCGGCGCGCAGGACCGCGTCGGTGTGCTCGCCGACCCAGGGCATCCGCGGTCTCGGGGCCCTCGGAGACCCGCGAGAGCTTCACCGGGTTGCCCGGCACGAGGACGTCGGTCTCGACGCCGTCGGTGCGTGGGATCTCGACGAGCATGTTGCGCGCCGCGACGTGCGGGTCGGCGATCACGTCGGCCGCCGAGTTGCTCGGCCCCGCCGCGATCCCGACCGCGGTCAGCGCGGCGGCGGCCTCGAGCTTCGTGTGCTGCGAGGCCCACGCGTCGACCGCGGGCCGGATCACCGGCGTCGAGGTTCGGGGCCCAACCGGCGCGGGTCTCGAAGCGCGGATCGTCGTTCCACTCGGGATGGCCGACGAGCTCGGCGAGCGCGGCGAACTGGTGCTCGCGCGAGATCTGCACGACGACGTAGCCGTCCGACGCCTTGAACCCCTCGGAGATCACCTCGAGCCCCTTGCCCGGCTCCGGCCGCACGCCCATCGACCAGAAGTTGGTGACGACGTCGGTCATCGCGACCATCGCGTCGAGCATCGCGATGTCCACGTACTGACCGAGGCCGGTGTGGTCGCGGTGGCGCAGCGCGGCGAGGATGCCGATCACCCCGAACAGCGCGGAGCTGATGTCGCCGAGCGCGCCGACCGGGATCGTGGTCGGCGGCACGTCGGGTCCGGTCTTGTACTCGTAGATGCCCGACATCGCCTCGACGATCGACGCGTACGCGGGCCAGTCCCGGTACGGCGTGTCGGCGGCGTTGCCGAAGCCCGAGATCGAGAGGTAGATGACGCGCGGGTGCGCCGCGCTGATCGCCTCGTAGCCGAGGCCCATGCGGTCCATCGTCCCGGCCTTGAAGTTCTCCGCGACGACGTCGAAGCGCCCGGCGAGCGCCAGGAAGAGGTCGCGGCCCTCGGGGGACTTCAGGTCGATGCCGAGGCTGCGCTTGTTGAGGTTGTTGCGCAGGTAGGTGGCGCCGACCTTCCGGCCGTCCGGGTCGAGCATCGCGGGCGTCGAGGCCCGGCCCGACTCGCC
The DNA here is from genome assembly GCA_963848485.1 of uncultured Acidimicrobiia bacterium. Lineage (GTDB taxonomy): Bacteria > Actinomycetota > Acidimicrobiia > IMCC26256 > JAENVU01 > Chersky-806. Next base: position 129,662 of record CAWKDX010000003.1, on the reverse strand, counting down.
GTGGACCGGGTGCTCGACCTTGACCACCTCGGCGCCGAGGCGGGCCAGCATCTGGGTCGCGTACGGCAGCGCCTGCATCTGCTCCGCCGCGAGGACGCGGACGCCGTCCAGCGGCTTGCCGAACGCCGCCGCGTCCGGGTTGGTGATGTCTCCGAGCCGCATCTCGTCACTGTAGGAGGCGCCGCGGCCGACCCCCGGAGCGTGCGAAACCGCTGCATAGACTCGCCGTGTGAGCAAACCGGGGAATCATCAGCGCCGCCGGATACGTGCCGTACCGGCGGCTCCAGCGTTCCGAGATCAGCAAGACGTTCGGCAGCGGCGGGGGCAAGGGCGCCCGATCGGTCGCGTCCTACGACGAGGACACCACGACGATGGGCGTCGAGGCCGGGCGGCTGGCGCTCCGCGCCGCGCCCGACGGCACCCACGTCGACGGCCTCTGGTTCTCGACCGCGGATCCGGCGTACCTCGACAAGACGAACGCGACCGCGATCCACGCCGCGCTCCGGCTCGACTCCGACGCGACGGCGCTCGACTTCGGCGGTGCCGCCCGCTCCGCGGTCGGCGCGCTGCGCGTCGCGCTCGACGGCGTCGGCACCACGCTCGTCGTCGCCTCGGACCTCCGCACCGGCCTCCCGACCAGCCCCGACGAGTCGGCCGGCGGCGACGCGGCGGCCGCGCTGCTCGTCGGCGACGCCGGGACCGGGCCCGTCATCGCCGAGTACCTCGGCGGGCGGCACCGCGACCGAGGAGTTCCTCGACCGGTGGCGCACGCCGGGCGACCGGCGCTCCAAGGTCTGGGAGGAGCGGTTCGGCGAGACGAAGTACCTGCCGCTCGGCGAGCAGGCGTGGAACGCCGCGCTCAAGGCCGCGGAGCTGAACGCGGACCAGGTCGACCGCGTGATCGTCACGGGCCTGCACGCCCGTTCGGTGCGCGCGCTGGCCAAGCGGCTCGGCACCAAGGACGGCGCGCTGGTCGACGACCTCGCGGCGACGGTCGGGAACTCCGGCGCCGCGCACCCGGGCCTGCTGCTGGCGAGCGCGCTCGAGCAGGCCGCAGCCGGGCGAGATCATCGCGCTCGTCGTGCTCGCCGACGGCGCCGACGTGCTGCTGTTCCGCACGACCGACGCGCTCGCCGAGCTACGCGCCCGCGCACGACGATCGGCACGCAGGTCGAGCTCGGCGGCGACCTCCCGTACGGCAAGTTCCTGAGCTGGCGCCAGATGGTGACGGTCGAGCCGCCCCGCCGGCCCGAGCCGGCGCGGGTCTCCGGTGCCGCGGCCGGACGGTCCGAGGACTGGAAGCTCGGCTTCGTCGGTTCCCGCGACCGCGCGAGCGGCGCGCTGCACCTCCCGCCGGCGCGGGTCTCGATGGACGGTGGCGCGCTCGACGACATGGAAGCCGCGCCGATGGCCGACGTGCCCGCGACGATCGTCACGTTCACGATCGACAAGCTCGCGTACTCGCCGAGCCCGCCGATCGTGTTCGCGGTCGTGGACTTCGACGGTGGCGGCCGGTTCCCGGTCGAGCTCACCGACGTCGACCCCGACGCGGTGAAGATCGGCGACCGGGTGGAGATGACGTTCCGCCGCCTGTTCACCGCCGACGGCATCCACGACTACTTCTGGAAGGCCCGGCCCGTCAGGGTCGGCTGAGAGGACAGCGATGGGCTCGCACGGGATCAAGGACCGGGTCGCGATCATCGGGATGGGGTGCACCGCGTTCGGCGAGCGGTTCGACACCGGGCTCGACGACCTCATCATCGACGCGTCCACGCAGGCGTTCACCGCGGCCGGCGTCGACAAGGACACGGTCGACGCGTACTGGTTCGGCACCGCGCAGAGCGGGATGAGCGGCATCACGCTGGCCCGCCCGCTGCAGCTCGAGGGCAAGCCGGTGACCCGGGTCGAGAACTTCTGCGCCACCGGCTCCGAGGCGATGCGCCAGGCCGCGTACGCGGTCGCGTCCGGTGCGTACGACGTCGCGATGGCGGTCGGCGCGGAGAAGGTGAAGGACAGCGGGTACGCCGGGCTCAACGCGTTCCCGGTTCCGAACGACGGCACCGCGCGCACGCTCACCGCGGCCGCGATGTTCAGCATGGTCGCGCCGGCGTACGCGAAGCGCTACGGCGTGGACGAGACCGAGATCAAGGACGTGCTCGCCCGGATCGCGTGGAAGAACCACTACAACGGTGCGCGCAACCCGCGGGCGCAGTTCCGCCGCGAGATGAGCATGGAGACGATCTGCGCGTCGCCGCGCGTCGCCGGGCCGCTCGGGATCCTCGACTGCGCGGGCGTCGCCGACGGTGCCGCCGCGGTGATCGTCGTGCGGGCCGAGGACGCGCACCGCTACACGGACAAGCCGTTGTACATCAAGGCGCTCTCGCTCGTCGCCGGCAACGGCTCGGGGCTGATCGACCCGTCGTACGACTACACGCACTTCCCCGAGGTCGAGCGCAGCGCGGAGGACGCGTACGCGCAGGCCGGGATCACCGACCCGCGCCACGAGCTCGCGATGGCCGAGGTGCACGACTGCTTCACGCCCGACCGAGCTCGTCCTGATGGAGGACCTCGGCTTCGCCGAGCGGGGCACGGCGTGGAAGGAGGAGCTCGCGGGCACGTTCGACCTCGGCGGCGAGCTTCCGGTGAACCCCGACGGCGGGCTCAAGAGCTTCGGCCACCCGGTCGGCGCGTCCGGGCTGCGCATGATGTTCGAGTGCTGGCTGCAGCTGCGGGGCGAGGCACCGGAGGACCGCCGGATCGGCAACGACCGGCCGCTCGCGCTCACCCACAACCTCGGCGGCTACCCGGGCGAGATGGTCTCGTTCGTGTCGGTCGTCGGCCGCGACCAGGGATAGAGGACACCGTGGAAGCTCAGACACGTCTCGATCCATGGGCACGACGTCAGCTACCGCGGGGGTGGATCCGGTCCGGTCCTCGTGCTCATCCACGGCATGGCCGGGAGCTCGGTCACGTGGGAGCCGGTCCTCGCGCGAGCTGACCCGCCACTACACGGTCATCGCCCCCGACCTGCCCGGGTCACGGCGACTCGGACAAGCCGCGGGGCGACTACTCGCTCGGCGCCCACGCGAGCAGCATCCGCGACCTGCTTGTCGCGCTCGGTCACGAGCGGGCCACGATCGTCGGGCAGTCGTTCGGTGGGGGCGTCGCGATGCAGCTCGCGTACCAGCACCCGGAGTGCTGCGAGCGCCTGGTGCTCGTCTCGAGCGGGGGACTGGGCCAGGAGGTCGCGCTCCTGCTGCGCGCGCTCACGCTGCCGGGCGCCGACTACCTCATGCCGATCGCGTGCAACGGGCGTGTGCGCGACGCCGGCGTCGCGGTCACCGGGCTTCTTCGATCGGCTCGGGCTGCGTCCGGTCCCCGCGGTCGCGGAGATGTGGCGCAGCTTCGCGTCGTTGAGCGACGCGTCGACGCGCGAGGCGTTCCACCACACGCTCCGATCGGTCGTCGACATGCACGGCCAGCGGGTCGAGCGCGTCGGACCGGATGTACCTCGCCGCCGACGTGCCGACGCTGATCGTCTGGGGTGACCGCGACCCGATCATCCCGCTCGAGCACGGGACCAACGCCCACGAGATGATCCCGGGCAGCCGGCTCGAGGTGTTCGAGGGTGCCGGCCACTTCCCGCACTGCGAGCAGCCCGAGCGGTTCGTCGAGGTGCTGGTCGACTTCGTGGACTCGCACCGAGCCCGTGGTCAAGTCGAAATACGAGCTGACCCATCGGCCTGAGGACCGCGCCGGCTGCGAACGCCGTCTGCATGCGCTTGAATGGAAGCCGTGACTGCAGCGCTCGTCCAGCTCGACCCGCTCTTCGCCGAGCTCGAGGTCGCCGCGGCCTTCGAACGCCGCGCCGCAGCATTCGGCAGCTACCGGCTCTACGCCGAGCACGAGCAGATCGAGCTCGCCATCGGCCCGGGGCTCAGCCCGCGCCACGACGCGGTGCGCAACTTCCTGAAGACGCGCGTCGGCCGCGACGACACGGCCGAGTCCGTCGGCGCGCGCACGAGCTACTTCCGTGAGGAGTACGCGTACGGCGATCGGCTTCTGCTCGACGGCGTCGAATCGTTGCGCGACCACCCCGGCCTGATCGAAGCGGCGCGCCGCATCCACGGCCGCGACGTCATCGAGCCCGCGATCGTCTACGCGAACCTTTTCCTGCCCGGCCAGGAGCTCGCGGTGCACACCGACGTGCCGGAGTTCCGCGGTCTGAACCGCAAGCTCGTGCCGCAGTGGCTGCTCGTCGTGATGCACCACTCGGGCTGTTCGACCGGTGGCGGCTCCCGATCGCGACGGGCATCACCTGGTTCGGCTCGTCCGAGGGCGGCGCGCTCTCGTACTGGCCGGAAGGTCCCGACGGTCCGGCCTCGCGACTCGAAGCCCGCCACAACACCGCCGCGGTGCTCGACACGGACACCGTCTTCCATGGCGTGGAGCCGGTGGGGCCACCCGGCGCGGAGCTGCCGCGGCTCGAGCTGGGCGCCGAGCTCGGCACCGGGGAGGACGGACGGGTGACCCTCCGCGACGCGACCGGTCGCGAGGTTCGCACGTACGCGTGGGACGAGCTGCGGTTCTCCGTCTCCTGGAAGGCGTACTGCTTCGCCGACGCCAGGGAGCGCGACGTCTGGCGCGACCACACTGACGATCTCGAGCTCGCGACCGTGCTCGACACGCTCGTCGACGACCTCGCCGGGCGCGGCTACGACGACACGAGCATCTCCAGCCCGGCGCTGGGGAATCAGCTCATCGACGAGTACGTGCGGTTCCCGTCAACCCAGCCGGAGCCGGTCCCGTCGTCAGGATGACCAGGACCGACCGGTGGCCTACGGGCTGTTGGTCAGGATCGCGGTCCGGAAGATCCCGGTCGATGCGTTGATGTAGTCGCCGGCCGCGACGCAGGCGCGCCGCGACGGGCAAGACAGCCCGTAGAGGTAGTTGAAGGTCTTGCCGCGATAGGGACTCGGGCTCGTCAGGCGCCAGGTGCCACCCGACATCGTCTGGATCAGGGTGCGGGCCTTATCGCCGTTCTGGGACTCGCCGGCCGCGACGCAGTTGGAAGCGTTGCTGCAGCCACCGCCCAGAGGTGGTTGTCGTAGCCGGCCCGGCTCGGGCTCGGCGCGAGGGTCCAGACGCCGCCCGAAAGCGTCTCGATCAGGCTCTCCTCGTCGAAGCTCCCGACACCTGGATCCGTGGCCCCGACCGCGATGCACGATGTGGTGCTGGTGCACACCACGTCACGCAGGACGTTGCTCGCGTTCGCCCGGTCGAAGGTCGCATGGAGCTTCCAGGTCGCGCCGGTGCCATCGATCGCCAGCGTCCGGAAGAGGTTGTCCGACGTTCGGACCGTGTATCCGACGGCGACGCAGTGGGTAGCGTCGCCGCACGACACGTCGGCGAGCAGGTTGCTCGCGTGCGCTCGGTCAGGTGTCTTCGCGATGGTCCACCTCGAGCCCGACAGGCTGAGCGCCAGGTTGCGCGACATGTTCGTGGTCTGGTCGAACGAACGGCCGACGGCAACGCAATGCGTCGCGTCGGCACAATCGACGCCGAGCAGGAAGTTGTCGACGTTGGGGCGATTCGGGCTGGAGCTGAGCGACCACGTGCGCCCGTCGTAGGTCGCGATCAACGTCTGGTAGTAGCCGATGCTGGTGTTCGCCGAGTACCCCACCGCGACACAGCGGGTGTAGCTGACGCACGACACGTTCCAGAGGCTGTTGTTCGACGTGCCGCGTGCCGGAACGGAACCAAGCTTCCAGACACCGTTGCTCTCGGTGGCGACGAGCGACCGTTGCAACAACGTCGAAGGGCTCTGTGTGTATCCGACGGCGGCGCAATGGGTGCTCCTCCAGCAGGACACCTCTTGGAAGTGGTTGTTCCCTGAATCGAGGTTCGGGCTGCTGGCGATGTGCCACGGACCGGGCGGTGCGGCGAACCCGACGCCGGGTGTCGCCACGAGCAATGCCACGAGCGAGAGTGCGGTCAGCGCGATGCGCCGGTACCACCGCCGCCTCGGTCGAGCTGTGAACACGTCAGGCTCCCAACTGAAGATCGCCGCCCGACGGACCGCTGTCCCCGCTCGACAAGGCTAACGAACCCAGCGGAATCCCAGCAACGGTCGTTAGGGTGCAAACGCGCTGATGTCGGACGGCAATTGCGGGCTACAGGTGCTCGACCGGCTCCTCGGCGCGCACACCGCGGAGACCGAACCACGCCATCTCCGCGAGCCACCGGGCCAACCGGTCGGGGTCGTCCTCCGCGTCGTCGTTGGTCAACCGTCGGCTGGTGGCCTCGGCCATGCCGACGATCGCGTGCGCCAACACGCGGCGGTGCCCAGCCGGCGCGTCGATCTCGACGAGGTCCGCGATGAGCTCGGCGATGCGATCGATCGCGCGCTCGGTGACGACGGTGAACTCCGCATCGCTGCGCACCGACGCCCCGAAGAGCAACCGGAAGCCCGCCCGGTTCTCGGTGACGAACCGGAAGTACGCGGCGAACCCCTGCTCGACCCGCTCGCGTCCGTTCGCGGCGCTGGCCGTTGCTTCGACCAGACGGTCAACGAGCTGTGCGTCGACATCGTCGAGGAGCTCGCGGTACAGCGCCCGCTTCGACGGGAAGTGCTGGTACAGCACCGGCTTCGTGACACCCGCGGCCTCGGCGACCTCGTCCATCGAGGTCGCGTGGAAGCCGCGCTCGCCGAACACCTCGACCGCCACCGCGATGAGCTGGGTCCGGCGCTGCTCGGCAGGAAGCCTCATCGACATGCCCTGACGCTACATTCCGGCCGGTCTCCCTCGGCCGATCATGGGGCACCGATCGCCGTGCAGCCGAGAAAGGTTCCCCGGGAGCGGCGTGCAGGCCTAGTGGCTGGCCTTCATCGGCATCTCGTAACGGTTCTCGACGCCGAAGTTCTCGCCCCACATCTCGTCGAGCCGGGCGATCTCGTCGGACGTCAGCGGCATCTCGACCGCCGCCGCGTACTCCCGGATGTCCTCGACGTCGACATTGGTGGGCAGCACCGTCGTGAAGGCCGGGTTCGCGAGGATGCCCGCGATCGCCGCCTGCCCCCGGGTGCGCCCCGTGCCCTCCCAGAGGAACGAAAGGCTGTCGGCCTTGTCGAAGTTGTCGAGCATGTTGTCACGGTTACGGTGCGACCGGTGGTCCTCGGGCGGGAACACGGTGTCACGAGTGACCTTGCCCGACAAGGTGTCCGAAGCGTGGGGGACCCGCGCGATCATCCCGATGCCGGCACCGCGCGCCTCGATCTCCCGCGCGAAGGTGAGCCCGGGCTCCTGCTCGATGATGTTGAACACGGTCTGGAGCGACGCGACGTCGCGGCGTCGGATCGACTCGAGCCCTTCTTCGACCCAACCGATGGCCGGGCCGAGCGCGACCCCGACCTCGCGCACCTTGCCCTCGGCCTTGAGCTCCGCGAGCACCTCCCACAGCGCGTCGTCGAGCACGGGTTCGATGCGCGCGTTGTGCAGCTGGTAGAGGTCGACGTAGTCGGTGCCCAACCGGCGCAGCGATCCCTCGAGCTGCAGCCGGATCGACGACGGGTTCCAGTCCTGGGGCCGCTCCGACTGACCCGGGAACATCCGCTGCGCGTCGTTGTCGTACCCGCACTTCGTCGTGAGGACGATCTCGTCGCGGTTCGTCTTCAGCACGTCGGCGAGCAGGGACTCGCCCATCCCGCCCTCGCCGTAGACCGGCGCGGTGTCGATGAAGTTGATGCCCGCGTCGAGCGCGGCATGCAACATGCCCTGCTTGTCCGCGATGACACCCCACCAGTCGCTGGCGAGCGTCCAGGTGCCGAACCCGACCTCGGAGACCTCGAGGTCGCTGGCGCCGAACCTTCGATACCGCACGGGACTCCTAGCTGTACTTGATGACGGAGCGGGCGATCTCTCCGTTGCCCATGACCTCGAGCGCCTGGTTGACCTCTTCGAGCTGGATCTCCTGGGAGATGAGCTCGTCGAGCAGGAGCGTGCCCTCGGTGTAGAGCTTGGCGAGCATCGGCACATCCCGGTGCACGTTCGAGCCGCCGTACCAGCTGCCCCGGATCTGCTTCTCCTGGAAGAGGAGGTCCATGGCAGGCATGAGAGTCCACGTCACGTCGAAGCCGGGCACGCCGACGATGATCGCCTGGCCACCGCGCCGAGTCATCGCGAACGCCTGCTCGATCGTCGGGCCCAGGCCGATCACCTCGAACGCGACGTCGGCGCCTCGACCGTCGCTCAGGCCCATGACCGCCGCGACCGCGTCGCCGTCACCGGCGTTCACGAGGTCGGTGGCCCCGAACTTCTCGGCCCGGGCGAGCTTGCCGGGCACCATGTCGACCGCGATGATCCGCTCGGCACCCGCGTGCTTCGCACCCTGGATGACGTTGAGCCCCACGCCGCCGCAACCGACGACCGCAACCGTGTCGCCCTTGCGGATGCTCGCGGTGTTCACCGCGGCGCCGAACCCGGTGAGCACACCACAGCCGATGAGCGCCGCCGCGTCGATCGGGATCTTCTTGTCGACCTTCACCGCGCCGATGGCGGGGATCACAGTCTCCTGGGAGAACGTGCCCGACGCCGCCATCTGGAAGATCGGCGATCCGTCGTGCGAGAAGCGCGATGTCATGTCGAGCAGGCCACCGCTCATCGCGGCGACGGAGCCGACCTCGCAGATCTCGCCCTGGTCGTGCAGGCACGTGTAGCACTTGCCGCACTGTGGAACCCAGGACACGACGATGTGGTCGCCGACCTTCAGGTTCTCGACGCCCTCACCGACCTGCACGACGGTGCCGGCACCCTCGTGGCCGAGCACCGCGGGGAGCGCGAGCGGCAGCGTGCCGTTCGTGACCGAGAGGTCCGAGTGGCAGACGCCGGAGGCGCCGAGCTGGATCCGCACCTCTCCGGCCTGTGCATCGGCGAGGTCGAGGTCCATGATCTCGAGCGGCTTCCCGACTTCGGTGGCGACGGCGGCCTTCGGCATAGCGGTTCCCCCTGGCAGGTGTTGGTGTCGGCAATGTATCCCTTGACCATCCGGTCAATGAAACCGGCCGCCGCCCCGCTCCTCGCGTTCGGCGGCGCGAATTCCGTACCCGAAGATGATCGGGAGCGGCAGCACGACGATCCCCACGACCAGGCCGGCGACGGACACGCCGACGGCCCAGGAGCCGAAGCCCGTCACGGCCGCGAAGACGAACGCGATGATCGCGACCAGCAGGCCGAGGTAGCCCACGCGCTTGCCGAGGGCCACCAGTCGGCCGATGCGGATCCGTCGCGCCGCGACGGGGTCAGGGCGTGCCCGCGGCTCGGGCGCGACATCGTCCGGCGTCACCAGGTCGTCCATCCGTGGTCACGGAAGGTCCGGTCGATGCGGACCGGAAGGTCCCTGATCGCGTAGTGCTCGTGGGCCCGGGCGACGTTGCGGTCGAGCACCCCCGGGTCCGGACCGGCGAGCCATTTCGCGATCGCCTCGGGCTCCGTGACGCTGAAGAGCTCGAAGCCGTGGGCCAGGATCTCGTCGAGGACGGGGTAGTGGCCGACGACGAGCGGGCGGCGCGCGATGACCGACTCGATCACGGGGTTGCCGAAGCCTTCGACGGTCGAGGGGAACACCACCACGTCGGCGGCGGCATACGCATCGGCCGGGCTCGGGCCGAGTCCGAGGGTGACCGGCACCTGCGCTGCGGCCAGGAGCGCTTCGAGCGTCGGTTGGTAGCCGTCCTCGGCCGGGCCGGTGAGCCAGAAGCGGACGGGTCGGGGCGCGACGAGCGCGGCGAGCTCCTCGGCGAAGCGCAACGCCGCCGGGACGTTCTTGCGCGGAATCGCGCGTGCGGGTTGCAGCACGACGATGTCGTCAGGGTCAAAGCCCAGCTCGCGGCGGGTCCGGTCGTGATTGCCCTCGGGGGCGTCGAGGTCGAACGCGTTGCTGATCTCCACTGCGTCGATGCCCCGCGCCACGAGCTCGGCGCGTGAGATCTCGTTGATCGTGACGTGCAGTGCGCCCGGTGGGCGCGGCGGCAGGTCGATCACGTTCGCGGTCTCGGGCCGCTGCCAGGGCAGATCGTGGTGGTGGAACACCACCCGGCTGTGGGTCCGGCCGGTCGCGTCGGCCACCGCGAGCGCGGCCGCGCGGTTCAGTGGGAGCGAGCAGACGTTCTCGATCACGGTGAGATCGGCCTCGTCGAAGAGCCGTGTGGCTGCAGCCGGGTCCGGAGCCCCGTTCGGCGCGCCGAGCGCGAGCCAGGGGAGCGTGACGTCGTCGGGTCGGGTCGGTCCCGCGACGTCGCCGGCGAGGCGGCGCGTGGTAAAGCCGAGGGCTTCGAGCGCCCGCATCCATTTCGCAGATTCGATCGAGACCCCGTCGGTTCCACCGAGTCGGTACGAGACGAACGTGGCGACGGGACCCATGGGCCCGACGTTAGGCCGGTGCCGGCTCGAGGCTCAGACGATGTCTCAGGTGATCGAGGGAAGCCGGCGGTTCGTGGCGTCCAGCACCGCGCGAACCACCGTGTCGGCCTCGGCGTGCTGGCGGACGATCGCCGAGCCTGCAACGAGCTGCTCGCTCGGTGGCAGCACGAACACCACGGTGACGATCGCGACGTCGTGCGCGCCCACGCGAACGATCTGCGCGCTGTCCACATCGATGCATTCGGCTGCGGGCTCGAGCTGGCGCAACGCGTCGACGGTCGCGGTGGCGACCAGGCGGTGGCGTGCGGTGGAGGCGACCGATCCCTCGGCGAAGCCCACGGTTTCGTTGTCGCCGCGGGCGAGCGTCACCCGGACGAGGGACCGCAGGCCGCTGACCTCGGCGGTGGTGTTGACGAGCACCGGCCGGAACCCCAGGTCGATCTCGTCGACGCCTTCGGTGTGGCCGTTCCCGTTGGCCGGGCTGCCCAGCTGGACCACCGAGACGATGCGGCGGTCGAGCTCGATCCCGAAGCTGGCCAGGGCGACGGACTGGACGTCGCGCACCACCTGCTTCGTGTGCTTGGCGGTGTCGGCGAGGATGTGCACCTCGGTCGGGCGGCCGCTTGCGTCCGTGACCACGCCGTGCCGCCGAGATCTCCGGGAGCCGGCACAGCTCGCGTTCGAGCTCCAGGACCTCGTCCTCACCGTCCGTCGCTTCCTGCTTCTCGGACCCTTGCTCTGCCAACGGTGCTCCCCTGATCGTCCATGACCGGTTGGTGCTTCGCCGGTGCTCCCCCCGCCTGGGGGCTGAGATTAGGACGGTCCCGACCACATTTGGTGGTTCTTCGAGGTTCCTTGCCACGCGCGGTGTTGTCTGTGAGACTGGTGTTGTCGATGTGGTTGATGAGATGTCGATCGGTCGATGGTGCCGCTGTGGAGGGCGGTCGGGGTGCGGCGACGCGCATTTGCGCCGAGCAATGTGGGGCCTACAGTCGATTTCACCCGGTGCCGACACTTGATTGGAGGCCCTGGGTGGCCGAACGACCGGGACGAGTGTGAGGGAGGAGGGCGGAGAACCAAGCCCACGACATCCGTGTGATCTGACGGAGACGGCAAGGCCTCGGTGCACGTGATCGGGACCGAAGGGTCTGCGAAGCGAAGCGGAATCCCTCTGGGGCTCTAGCTGTGCGCCAGGGAGGAACTCTCGAAGAGGGTGATCTCCCCATGAAGAAGGTCTACGTCCGCGTTGCAGTGCTCGCGTCGGCGATGGCTGCGTTGCTGCTTGCCGGCGGCGCTGTGCACTACCGCTAGTGAATGATCGAACCGAGGCCTTGCCGCCTCCGCCCCGTCGAAACGGATGAACGTGCAGTCAGCCATCGTGACGCGTGTGACCGTGTGCTCTCTTGCGCTCGGGCTTGCCGTCGTGGGTGTCGCCACGGCGCTGGCCGTGCGCGGCCCGCTGCCGGAGTGGGGCCCGGTCCTGGTGCTCGGTCTGCTCTTCGCGCTGGCGGAGAACCAGGTCGTGGAGCTGGCGGACCACGCCGACGTCAGCATGAGCTTCATGCTCGGCATGGCCGCGATCGTCGTCTTCCACGGTCAGGCCAGCCTCCTCGGCCCGCTGCTCGTCGGGATGTGCGGCGGCCTCTACCTCCCACACCTCCGAGGACTGGACTGGCGCAAGATCTTCATCAACAGCGCGAACTACGGGTTCGCGATGCTCGGGGCCGCCGTTGTGTTCAACGTGCTCGCGCCGGCGAACGTGTTCGACCCGCTGGTGCTGCTCCTCCTCGCCTTCCCGGTCGCGCTGGTGTTCTCGGTCATCAACGTGGGCATGTACGGACTCACCGGTCTCATGTTCACCGGCAAGTACCCGCCGGTCATCGAGACGCTCGGGCCGTTGCTGCCCCAGACCGTCCCCTTCTCCGTGCTCGGCGTGTTCCTGGGCCTCCTGTACGTGGACTACGGGGTCGTGTTCGTGCCCCTGTTCATCGTCCCGATCCTGGTCGCCCGCCAGACGTTCGCCTCCTACCTTGCGCTGAAGGAGTCCCAGGAAGCCGCGGTGCGCACGCTCATCGGTGCGCTCGAGGCGAAGGACCCCTATACGGCCGGGCATGCCGAGCGGGTCGCGAACTACGCGGAGTACATCGGTGAGGAGCTCGGGATGTCGCCGGCGCGGCTCGAGCGCCTGCGCTTCGCCGCGCTGATGCACGACGTGGGCAAGCTCGTGGTGCCCAACCACCTCCTGAACAAGAAGGGCAAGCTCACCGCGGACGAGTTCGCGCAGGTGCGCCTGCACGAGGAGGTCTCGGTCGAGATCCTCACCCGCATCGACTTCCTGGCCCCGGTCGCGCCGAGCGCGACGAGCGAGGCTGCGGAGTTCGCGCCGGTTGCGGACGACCGGGGCCAGCCGATCGAGCCACACATCGTTGCTGTCGCCGACGCGTTCGACGCGATGACCTCCACCCGCTCGTACCGGCGCGCGCTCTCGCAGGACACCGCGTTCGACGAGCTGCGCAAGAACTCCGGCAAGCAGTTTCACCCTCGCGTCGTCGAGGCGCTGATCATCGCGATCGAGCACCGCGACGAGCAGCACGGGCTCGGTCACGAAGATGTCGTCCACCACGCGGACGCACCGGAGGCCGGTACCGGTTCCGCCGGTCTCGGTGACCTGCTCACCGAGGTCGAGACCGGGCAGGCGGCCCGCCGATGACGAGGGGGCAGCGGCTGGCGATCATCGCCCTGCTCGGCGTGATCGCCGCGGGCGTGGCCGAGATCGTCGACCCCAGCGGCTCGTCGACCGCGGTCGCGATCCTCGGCGCCGGAGTCGTCGGCGGGGAGCTCTTCCTGTTGCGCCCGGCACAGCGCGCCGCGCTCCCGTTGTCCTATGCGGTGATCCTCGTCCTGCTCCGAGCGGCGTCACCGGCCGAGTTCCTCGTCACCGTGTTCGCGGCGGAGATGGTGGCCTTCCTCCTCAGGCCGGAGCGCTCCGTGTGGGACCGCGTGTGGGTCACCGCGATCCGGCTCGGCGCGAGTGTTGCCGCGCTGGGCGTCTTCCATGTCGTGGCGCGGGCGATGAGCCCTGGTGACGGACGCTGGCAGATCCTCGTCGCGTTGGCCGCAGCCGGCGTCGCCGAGATCCTGGTGGACGACCTGCTGCACGTCGTGCGCGCCCGTCACTTCTACCTGTCGACGCACGGTCGTTCCGCCGACCTGGCGCTCATCACGAGCGGGATGCTGATGTCGGTCGGGTACAAGGGCATCGGTGGCATCGCCGGCATCGGGCTGTGGGGGCCGGTGCTGTTCTCGATCCCGTTGCTGGCCGCGTGGTATTCGTTCGAGCGGTTGGCCTCGATCCGGCGCACCTACGAGCAGACGATCAGTGCGCTCTCCGTCGTGCCCGAGCTCGCGGGGCTCGTACGGGAGGGCCACGCAGAGCGCGTTGCGGGCCTCGCCGTCAGCCTGGGTCGGGAGATGCACCTGTCGCCCCAGGATCTGGAGTACCTGCAGGCCGCCGCGCTGCTCCACCACCTCGGCCATCTGTGCCTCGAGGATCCCGTGGTGCGCGGTCGCGCCATCGAGCCGACCGAGGTGACGGACAAAGGCGCCGAGATCCTGCGCCAGACCGAGTACCTGCGCCCGGCGGGTGACCTGCTCGCGTCCGACACTGCGTCGGTCGGCAGCCAGATCCTGCGGGTCGCCAGCGCGTTCGACGAGCTGACCGCCGGCGACCCCACGTTCAACGACGCGGCCATCGAGGCGTTGTACTCAGGTCCGGGTTACGTCTACGACCCGCGGGTCCTCGACGCGCTCGAGCGGGTGGCCGGCGCCGACACCAAGGTGCCGGTCGGCTAGCGCCAGCTCGACGGTGGCGTCAGGGTCGGTCGCGGCGGGTCCGGAACCTCCGGGTCGAGGTCGTCTGGCGGACTGGAGCCGCGGGTGCGGGAACGGCGGGGCCGGCGACTCGCCCGATAGGTCAGGTCGACGAGCCCGACCGCGATGACGAGGTCACCGAAGGAGATCGACGCATCGATGGGTGAACCGAGCGCGATGTAATCCCCGAGCTGCGGGAGCACGTCGTCGGACTTCTGGGGCCGGTGCTTCACCGTCGTCTCGGGCTTCACGCCGTCGGGCACCTTGTAGGGCATCCCCTGGTTGAGCGCGATGACGCACGTGTTCATCGCGATGCCGACGGTGATCACCCCCATCCCGGTCAACAGGAGGTTCGAGAGTCCGAAGCCAATGATCAGGACGTAGGAGGCGAGCAGGATGGCGAGGCCGACGTCGTCGAAGCGTGCCTTCGGGAGATCGAGGAATTCGAGGAGGATCTGGAGGCCCAGACCCGCGAAGAGCAACCACACCCGCCGGAGCCGGATGCGACCCAGCTGACGGAACCGCCCGCCGGTCAATGGGACGATCAGGATCGCGATGACGATCGCAACCACGTACACCAGCATGGGTCCACCGTAGCGAGACCCGCGCGGACGACTGCGGACCCTCCTCAGTGCTGCCTAGCATCCGGTGATGGCGGATCCCGAGGTGCTGTACGCGGTGAGCGATGGTGTCGCGCTCGTCACGATCAATCGTCCCGATCGGCGCAACGCGATGTCGTACGGCGTGATGCAGGGGCTGCGCGATGCGGTGGGGCGGGCGAAGGACGACGACGCGGTGCGCGTCGTGGTGCTCACCGGCGCAGGCGATCGGGCGTTCTGCGCCGGTGCGGACCTGGGGGGGATCGCGGAGAACGACGGCGCCGCGGCGGCCCACGACGGGCGCGGGTTGCTGGCCGCGCTGTTCCGGGAGCTCTGGGCCCTCGGCAAGCCGACGATCGCCCGCGTGCGGGGATATGCGCTCGCGGGCGGCTTCGGGCTCGCGCTCGCGTGCGACTTCGTGATCGCCGCGCAGGACGCGCAGTTCGGCACCCCCGAGGTGAACGTCGGGCTGTGGCCCTACATGATCACCGTCCCGCTGCTGCGGTCGATGCCCGCCAAGAAGGTGCTCGAGCTGCAGATGACGGGCCGGCGCGTCCTCGCCGACGAGGCCGATCGCATCGGCTTCGTCACCCGGGTCGTGCCCGTCGACGAGCTCGACGCCGCCGTGGCTGAGCTCGCCGGCTCGCTCGCAGCGAAGTCGCCGCTCGTGCTGCGGTGGGGTCGCGACGCCTTCTACCGGGTGCTCGAGATGGACGGCGACGACGCGCTCGACCATCTGCAGGCGATGCTCACGGTCCACACACAGTCCGAGGACGCGGCTGAAGGAGTGGCCGCGTTCGCCGAGAAGCGCACCCCGGAGTGGAAGGGCCGGTACGCGCGTGCGTGCCGAGTGCAAGAGTGGCGCCATGACTTCCACCGGGGGCGGAGACGTGCACGACTGGGGACCGCTCGTCGGAGATCTCGCGCAGCGGCGGGAGCGGGCGCTCGGCATGGGTGGGGAGAAGTTCGTGGAGCGCCAGCACTCGCTGGGCAAGCTGCTCGTGCGCGAACGCCTCGACCTCCTGCTCGATCCCGGTACGTGGGTCGAGTACGGGATGCTCGCCGACCACATGGACCCGGGCCTGGGCGATCGCTACCTCGCGGCTGACGGGTCCGTCACGGGCGTCGGCGAGATCGACGGCCGCAAGGTCGCGGTCGCCGCGTACGACTTCACCGTGATGGCCGGGTCGATGGGCGCGGTCGGGGAGAACAAGATCCGCCGCCTCCGCCACCTGGCGCTGAGCCAGCGCATCCCGATGGTGTGGCTGCTGGACTCGGCCGGCGCGCGCATCCAGGCGACGAGCGGCTCGACGTTCGCGGGGGCCGGTGACCTGTTCCGCGAGCAGGTCGCGATGAGCGGGGTCGTCCCGATGGTGGCCGCGATGATGGGTCACTGCGCCGCGGGCACCGCGTACATCCCCGCGCTCGCGGACTTCGTCCCGATGGTGAAGGGCACGTCGTCGATGGCGCTCGGTGGACGACACCTGGTGAAGGCTGCGGTCGGCGAAGACGTCTCCGAGGAGGAGATGGGCGGTTCCGCGGTCCACACGAAGATCAGCGGGGTCGCAGACCTCGAGGTGGCGGACGACGCCGAGTGCCTCCGAGTCGTGCGGGACTACCTGTCGTACTTCCCGCAGCACAACGGCGAGACCCCGCCCGTGCGGGAGACGTCGGACCCGGTCGATCGGCGGGTCGAGGAGCTCTACGCCATCGTCCCGACCGCGCCGCGGCGCGCCTACGACATGCGCAAGGTCGTCCGCGCGGTCGTCGACGACGGCGAGGTGCGCTGGATGAAGCCCGAATGGGCCAAGAACCTCGTCACCGGCCTCGCCGCGCGTCGGCGGGCAGCCGGTCGGCATCGTCGCGAACCAGCCGATGGTGCTGGGTGGGGCGCTCGACGTCAACGCCGCGGACAAGGCGGCGCGCTTCGTCTGGCTCTGCGACGCGTTCGGCATCCCACTCGTGTTCCTCCACGACGTGCCCGGCTTCATCGTCGGTTCCGCGGTCGAGAAGCAGGGGATCATCCGGCACGGAGCCAAGATGCTGTTCGCGGTGAGCGAGGCGACGGTCCCGAAGATCAGCGTGATCCTGCGCAAGAGCTATGGCGCGGGCTACTTCGTCATGAACGGGCTCGCCTACGAGGCCGACTACATCGTGGCCTGGCCGACGGCCGAGATCGCGGTGATGGGTCCGGACGGTGCCGTCGCGATCATCCACCGCAAGACGCTCGAGGCAGTGCCGGAAGACGAGCGGGTCGCGAAGCAGCTCGAGCTGGCCGAGGAGATCCGGGCCAACATCGATCCGTACATCGCCGCGGGCCACGCGCAGCTGGACGACGTGATCGATCCGGCCGAGACGCGCCTCGCGATCTGGAACGGCCTGCAGCTGAGCCGCGACAAGCGCGTGGACCGCCCGTGGCGCAAGCACGGCGTCCTCCCGGTCTAGTGACGGACGTCAGCCGGCGCACGTTCCTCACCGGCGCGGCCGTGCTTGGCGCCGGCGCGGTACTCGACGCGTCCCATCCCCGCGCGGCCCGGACCCGCGCGGACTCCGGCACATCAGGCCGGGCGATCGTCGTCGGCGCGGGACTGGCCGGGCTGACCGCGGCGCTGGACCTCCGCGCGCGGCGGGCTGGGATGTGGTCGTGCTCGAGGCCCGTACGCGAGTGGGCGGCCGGGTGCGCACCGTCGACGCGCCGTTCACCGACGGATTGCACGCCGAGTCCGGCGGCGAGTCGATCGACGACAACCACGATCAGATCCAGGCGCTGATCGCCAGGTTCGGCCTGCACACCGATCGCCGGCTCGCGAACCGGGACGCGAACGGGTTGGCGTACTACCGGGGCCGGCGCGCTCCGGCCGCGAAATTCCTCACCGGCGACCCAGCCGTCTTCGCCGACTACAACCGCTTCTACGACGAGAGCGCCAAGCTCGCCCGCGGGATCGATCCGGAGCACCCCGAGCGCGCATCCAATGCCGAGCAGCTCGACCGCCGGAGCCTCGCCGACTTCATTGACGGGCTCCACCTCGATCCGCGGGCCCGCTTCATCGTGGATTCCGCGGAGACGGGGGAGTACGCCAACGACCCCTCCAACGTATCGTTGCTGTTCTACGCGCAGCAGGAGGCGGTGGTCGTCGACGTGCCCGACTCCGCGGTCGAGACGATGCGGATCGCCGGCGGGAACAGCATGCTCACGCGGGCGATGGCCGCGGAGCTCGGAGACGCGGTCGTGCTCGGTGTGCCCGTGCGATCCGTCGACCGGGGTCACGACTTCGTGACGGTCGCGCGGGGCATCGGGACTACACCGGCGCGCAGCTCGTCCTTGCGGTGCCGCCGCCGCCACTGCGTCGGATCCGGTTCACGCCCGCGCTGCCGTCGACTGCCGCAGCGATGGTGCGCGGCCTCGACCTCGGGCCCGCGACCAAGGTGATGACGCAGTACGACGAGCGCTTCTGGCGGGCCGGAGGCGGATCCGGCCTCGTGGTGACCGATCTCCCGTTCCGCATCGCGTGGGACACGACGGACTCCGTCGAGTCGCCGCAAGGGATCCTGACGACCTTCACGACCGGCGCGCATGGTGCGGCGTTCGCGCGGATGCGGGCTGCAGCCCGGATCCGTAGCGTGCACCGTCAGCTCGCTCGGGTGTACCCGGCGGCGCACGGTCGAGTGCAGCAGTCGGCGACGATGGCGTGGCCCGACGAGCCGTACACCGGCGGCGGCTACGCGGCCTACCGGCCCGGGCAGATGGCCCGGTTCTGGGAGGTGCTGCGGCACCCGATCGGCCGCATCCGGTTCGCCGGCGAGCACACGGAGTCGTTGGCCGGATACATGGAGAGCGCGGTGCGCAGCGGGCACCGCGTCGCCGCAGCGATCGGGGCGCCGGAGGGTGCGACCGCCGCGACCACAGGCTGAGCCCTCAGACCTCGTTGCGCCACCGCACGTTCGCGTCGTCGAAGAGCTGCGTGGTCCGTGCGAAGTCGCGCGGACGTTCCGTGAACGTCTCGAAGTCCCACTCGGAACGCTCGACCGCGAAGAAGTCGCCGCCGTAGACGTGCAGCGCCACCGCGTACTCCGCGCGGGAGTTGGCGACTGAGTGGATGACGTCGTCGCCGAGGACCAGCACATCGCCCGCCAGGAGCTCCTTGCCGCCCACACTCTCGAGCCCCTGAGGTGCTCGACGGTAGAAGGCGTTGTCTTCCTGGCCGCCGTACATGCCGATCACTGCCCACATCCGGTGCTCGTGCGGGTAGAGCGCCATGCCCGGGGTCCAGGCGACCCGCAGGATGGTCAGGTCGTCCGCGTGGTGGAGCGTCGTGATCCCGCCGGCCTCGACCGCGCCGACCGCGCGCTCGACCGCGGAAGGGTCGGCGACGAGCTCGTCGAGGACGTCGCGGACCGCGAGCGCGGGCGTCGGCCCGCCGAGCGCCGCGGGCACCGGACGACGATGTCCTCCATTGCGAGTGCCATGCCGCCAGGCTACGACCGCCTCACCGCTCCGTGGGTCAGCCGAGGAGCGCGTCGACGGCGGCTGCGAAGACCTCGGTGTGATGGTCGACGTCGGCTTCGGTGGTGTTCGGGGACATCAGCGCCATGTTGTGGAACGGCGTGAGCAGGATGCCGTGATTGAGCGCGTAGAGGTGCATGAACCCGTCGAGCTCCTCGTCAACGCCGGCCGCCGCCTCCGCGCCATGGCGCGGCCGCTGGGGCAGGAACCAGTACTCGGCGCGCGCGCCGAGGCGGGTGACGCTCCACGGGAGGTGGCGCGCGTCGATCACGGACTGCACCCCGGCCTCCCACCGTGCGCCGAGCGGGATGGTGTGCTCGAAGGCCGCGTCGGTGAGGACCTCGGCGAGCGTCACCCGCATCGCGGCGAGCGCGAGCGCGTTGCCGGCCAACGTGCCGCCGATGCCGCTGACGTCGCCGTCCGATCCGGTCGCGGCCGGTCGTACCCGGTCGGCGACCTCGGCCGTCATTCCGTAGGCCGCGGTCGGCAGGCCCGACGCGATCGGCTTGCCGATCGTGAGGAGATCGGGCTCGAGGCCGTGCGCCCGGGTGTAGCCCCCGGCTCCGGTGCAGATCGTGTGGGTCTCGTCGATGACGAGGAGCGTCCCGGTACGCCGCGTGATCTCGCGTAGCGCGTCGAGGTAGCCGGGTTCGGGGTGGATGATGCCGATGTTCGTCATCGCGGGCTCGGCGAGCACGCACGCGACGTCGCCGGGCGCCAAGGCGGCCTCGAGCGCGTCGATGTCGTTGAACGCGACGACCTTCGTCGTGAGCGCGGGATCGATTGGCGGGCCCATGCGCCCTTCGCGCGGCACCACGCGGCCGGATTCGTCGAGCATGACGAGGGTCTCGTCGACGGTGCCGTGGTAGCACCAGTCGAAGACGAGAATCTTCTGGCGGTCCGTCGCTTGGCGCGCGAGCCGGAGCGCGAACCGGTTCGCGTCGGTTGCGCTCGACGCGATCTGCCAGAGCGGCAGCCCGAATCGGCGAGTGAGCTCCTCACCGACGGCCGGAGAGTCCTCGGTCGGGAGCATGAGCGAGATGCCACGCTGCGCCTGCTCCGCGATCACGGCGACCGTGGCCGCAGGGGAGTGCCCGGTCATCGCGCCGGTATCGCCCAGACAGAAGTCGATGTACTCGTGCCCGTCGACGTCGACGACCCGCGCTCCCGATGCCATGGCCGCGAAGACGGGGAACCGCCCGGGCCAGCAGGCCATCCAGTTCATCGGCACGCCACCGAGCAGCGACGTCGACGCCCGGGCCGCGAGCTCGCCGGACGCGGGATGGCTCTCGGCGAAGCGCTCTTCCTCGGCCGTGACGAGCTCGGCGAGGCGCTGACGGTCGATCGACTGGTTCCATGAGCGCGGATCGTACGGGGTGCCGGGTACTGTGCGGCCATGGCCGAGATCCGTGCGGAGATCACCGCGAACGTGTGGCAAGTCGTGGCCGAGGAAGGGCAGATGGTCGCCGAGGGCGACGAGATCTGCATCCTCGAGTCCATGAAGATGGAGATCCCGGTGATCACCGAGGTCCCGGGCGTGGTGCGCGAGCTCTACGTCGAGCCGGAGCAGGTCGTCCAGGAAGGCGACCTGATCGCCCTCATCGACGAGAGCTGAGCGACCGCGTCTCGCGCCCGTGATCCGCTGGTCGGTCCCTCAGGAGCACGTCGGACTCGCGACCATCGATCGTCCGGAGCGGCGCAACGCGCTCAACGCGGAGCTCTGCGACGAGCTGCGCGGCCACCTCGAGGCAGTCGCACGGCCTGCGGGCGATCGTGATCACGGGTGAAGGCGTCGCGTTCTGCGCCGGCGCGGACATCATCCGGCGGGCCGCAGGACACCGGCGGGCTGGAGCACGGCGGCGGCGACACGTTCCGGCCCGCGTTCGAGCGGGTGCTCGACGCGATCGTCGACCATCCCGGCCCCGGTCATCGCGGCGGTGAACGGCGCGGCGCTCGGTGCCGGGATGCAGCTCGCGGTCGCGTGCGACCTCCGCGTCGTCGCGCCCACCGCGAAGATCGGCATCCCCGCCGCGAAGCTCGGCGTGCTGCTCAGCGCGCCGAACATCCGCCGGCTCGCGGTGCTCGTCGGCCAGGGCGCGGCGCGCGACATCCTGCTGACCGGCGCACGATCACGGTCGACGAAGCGCGCGAGATCGGATTCGTGCAGCGCATCGCGGACGACGCGCTCGCTGCCGGCGCTCGAGCTCGCGGCGGAGATCGCCGGCTCGCACCGCTGAGCGTGCAGGGCCACAAGCGCGCGCTGAACCTTGTCGCCGAGGCCGCTGCGCTCGACGACGCCGCGATCGCCGAGACCCGCGCCTTGGAGGAAGGCTGCGTTCATGAGCGCCGACCTCCAAGAGGGCCTCGCGGCGTTCGGCGAGAAGCGCCCCCGAACTTCCAGGGTCGCTAGCCACCGAGCAACGCCGGACATGCCGGTCCCCTCGGGCGCGGTCAGCATCGCGTTGGTCGCAACGCGGGTACTTCAACCTCCCGTGCCGTGGGCCGGCGCGGCACCGCGCCGGACCTCGAGTAGTTCGCGGGGAGCAGGCGTTCGAGGTGGTAGTAGAAGACGAAGAGGACCACCAGGAACGGGACGACGCCCATGAACCACGTGGTCCAGCGGTGGTAGCGGTGGAAGACCAACCACCACAGCCCGCCGACCGCAGCGGCGAGAAGCCCCACCACACCGTCGGCAGCTCGCGGCTCGCCCCGGCCGGAGAGCGCGTCGTCGAGTGACGCCCGGCTGGCGACCGGGATGCGGTGCGGCCTTCTGCGGCTTCGGGCTCCGCTCGACGTCGAGCGCTGCCTTCACGACGAGGCGTGTCGACGCGGAGAACTTCGGGTTGCAGGTGGTGAGCGTGAGGGTGGCGTTCGGGGTCGGGTCGAGCACGAAGACCTCCTTCGGCGACACGACCAGCTGGCTGGCTCACCGTGTAGTGGTACGTCCCGCTGAGCGTGGGGATGTTGATCGGGTCGCCCGCGGCGAGCTCGTCGAGCCGGTTGAACGGGGCGCCGTACGTGGTGCGGTGCCCGGCGATGGCCGCGTTGCCGAGCTGGCCGGGCATGGGCGTCGCGGGGTAGTGGCCGGGCCCCTTGCGGAGGTCCGGCACGCCGATGCCCTGGACCATGGCCCGCTCGAGGCCGATCTTCGGGATGCTGCATGATGCCGACCGGCGTCGCCGACCGGCGGCGGGACCTCGGGGAGGGTCGTCGTGGTGGTCGTGGCGGTGGCGGCCGCGGCGCCGCGGCGGCCTTCTCCTTGGCCAGCTCCTTGGCGAACTGGGACTGGAGCTGGCTCTGCTCCCGGGCCTCGTAGATCCCGGTGCCCCAGAGCTGGTAGGCGACGAACAGCAGGATCAGGATCCCGATGGTGACGAGGCCGCGTCCGACCCCGCCGATGATCCGTCGCATCGCCGGATCGTAGGCGGGGCCGAAGCCGCCGAATCGGCGCATGTCCGACGCCCACGGACCGGTCGGTTCGACCGCCGGCCGGGGGGATCCGTACACTCATCGGCGCTGGTTGCGCCCCACCCGGGGCCCCGGAGGCTCGCGTGCCGCTCGTCGTCAGACTCCGCTCCGCCGTGTGCCTCCTCGGACGCTTCCCGGCCCTCGCCGGTGTCGATCTCGACGTCCACGCCGGCGAGATCGTGCTGCTCGCCGGGCCGAACGGCGCGGGCAAGACCACGTTGCTGCGCCTCATCGCCGGTCTGGTGCCGCTGTACTCGGGCGAGGCCGAGGTCTTCGGCTCCGATCTCGCCGTCGACCGGCGCAGCGCCCGGCGCCAGCTCGCCCTCGTCGGCCACGAGACGTTCTGCTACGACGACCTGACCGTGCGCGAGAACCTGCGCTTCGTGGCCCGGGCGTCCGGCGGCGACGGCGACGACGCCGATGCCGACGATCGACCGGCTCGGCCTCGGCGCCGTGGCCGACCTCACGCACCGGAAGCTCTCGGCCGGCCAGCGCCGCCGGCTCGCGCTCGGCGCGGCGCTGGTCCGGAACCCGCGGCTCCTCCTGCTCGACGAGCCGCACGCCGGCCTCGACGCCGACGGCCGCGAGGTGCTCCACGAGATCGTCGCCGCCGCGCCCGGCGAGGGCCGCACGGTCCTCATGGCCTCCCACGAGCTCGACCTCGCCCGGGCCCTCGCCACCCGTGAGGTCCGCGTCGACTCCGGCCGACGACCATCGTGCCCGCCGAGCCGCGGACGCACCTCATGAGCGTCTGGCGGGAGGCGGCGCTGGTGGTGGGCAAGGACCTGCGGATCGAGTCGCGGTCCCGGGTCGCGGTCTCCCAGATCCTGCCGTTCGGGCTGATCGTGATCCTGCTGTTCGCCTTCGCTCTGGACCCGGACCGGGGGATCCTCGCCCGGGCCGCGCCCGGGCCTGTTCTGGATCGCGGTGCTGCTGGCTCGCTGCTCGCCATCGGGCGGGCCTTCGCGACCGAGGAGCAGCACAACGCGCGGGACGGGCTGCGGCTCGCCGGCCTCGACGGTGCGGCCATCTTCCTGGGCAAGGCGGGCGCGATCGCGCTCGAGCTGCTGGCGCTCGAGGTCGTCCTGGGCGCCGGCGTGGTGCTGCTCTACAACGTCGACGTCCACGGCATCGGGATCCTGATCCTGACCGCGCTGGCCGCGACCATCGGTCTGGCCGCCACCGGTACCCTCTACGGCGTGCTCGCTGCCGGGCTCCGGCTGCGGGAGACGCTGCTGCCGCTGCTCCTGCTCCCGGTCCTCGCGCCGGTGATGCTCGGGGCGACCCGGGCCTTCGAGGATGGTCTCGAAGGGGCACCGGGAGACGCGTGGCCGTGGGTCGCGTTGCTCGGGATCTTCGCGGTGCTCTACACGGCGATCGGTGTGCTGGCCTTCGGACCATTGTGGGAGGAGACATGAGCGCAGCAGCGACGAGCCGGGACCGCCTGCTCGACCCGAGGGTCTCGCGGGTCCTGGGCTGGGCGTCGCTGGTCTCGCTCGGTGGTGCTCGCGCTGTTCGGGCTCTGGGGTGCACCCGAGGACGCGACCCAGAAGGAAGCGCAACGGCTCATGTACCTCCACGTCCCCGCGGCGTGGCTCGCGTACCTGGCGTTCGGGGTCACCGCGCTCGCGTCGGCGCTGTTCCTCTGGCCGCGGACCCGCTCGATGGTTTGGGACCGGCTCGCCGGCGCGTCGGCCGAGCTCGGCGTCCTCTTCACCGCGCTGACCCTCGTGCTCGGGTCGCTCTGGGGCAAGCCGGTCTGGGGCATCTGGTGGGCCTGGGACGCGCGCCTCGTCACCACCGCCGTCCTCTTCTTCCTCTACCTCGGGTACCTCGCGCTGCGCCGCATCCCGAGCGACGACCCGATCGGCAGCGGGAAGCGCAACGCGATCGCCGCGCTCATCGCGTTCGTCGATGTCCCGATCGTGCACTTCTCGGTCGAGTGGTGGCGGACGCTGCACCAGAAGGCAACGGTGTTCAACCCGCAGCTCGACGCGCAACATCGACGGCGTGATGGCGCTCACGCTCTGGATCGGCGTCATCGCGTTCACGATCCTCTACGTGTACCTGCTCGACCGCCGGTACCGGCTCGCCGCGCTCGAGGACGAGATGGAGCAGCGCGAGGTCGACGCCGCGATCGCGGCAGCGCATCGCGGCGGCCCCGGTGGAGGTCGGCCGATGACGCTCGCGGTGCACCTCGCCGACGCCGACTACGGCTGGGCCTACGTCATCATCGGCTGGACCCTGACCGGCGCGGTCATCGCCGGCGTACTTCGCCGCGCGTCGTGGTGCGGATCCGGCGGGCGGAGCGGTCGCTCCCGCCGGAGACCGAACGGTGACCACTGCGCCACCGCGGCCGACCGCGCAGCTCCCGCCGCCGCCCCCCGGCCGAAGAAGAACCGGACGCGCTACATCGTGGCGGCCGGCGGGTGCGCTGCTCGCGGTGGTCGCCGTCATGGTGCTCACGTTCGTCCTCTCCGAGAACGTCGTCTACTTACAGACGGTCTCCGAGGCGGTGCACGCCCGCACAAGCCACGGGACCGGCCGGTTCCGGCTCGCCGGCGCGGTCGTGCCGGGCACGATCGAGGACGGCGCGCACGCCGTCCGCTTCGAGATCACCGACGGCAAGAAGACCGTGAACGTCGTGCACCACGGCGACGCGCCGGTGCTGTTCAAGAACGGCGCGCCGGTGCTCTGCGAGGGCCGGTGGTCGGCCTCGGACGCCAGCGTGCACTTCGACAGCGACCGGATCCTGATCAAGCACGGCAGCGACTACGCAGCCGCCGAAGGTCGACACGAAGAAGGCCCCGAAGGCCAGCAGTCGGGCAGGGGCACGTGAAGGCAGGGCTCGGAATACTCGGCATCGCGCTCGGGGTGGGCGCGTCTGCCGTCGGTGTCTTCCTCTTCGCGGCTCGGGGTCGCGCGTCACAACGTCGAGCTGATTCGCAGCGGTCGTCGCTGTGTCTTCGTGGTGCTCGCCGCCGCGCTCCTCTCGGTCGTTCGCGATGGAATGGGCGCTCATCTCCCACGACTTCTCGATCAAGTACGTCGCCGACAACAACGCGCGGGGCACCCCGCTGCTCTTCACGATCACCGGCCTGTGGGCCGCGCTCGAAGGCTCGATCCTGCTCTGGGCGCTGATCCTCGCCGGGTACATCACGGTCACGGCGCGGCGGTTCCGGCACCGGCTCGAGGACCCGATGGTCGCGTGGGCGCTGCTCGTGTGCCTCTCGGTCGCACTCTTCTTCTTCGTCTTCATGGCGGTCGCGGCGAACCCGTTCAAGCTCTCGACGGGACGATCCCACTCGACGGTCGCGGCCCGAACCCATTGCTGCAGAACCATCCGCTGATGGCGTTCCACCCGCCGATGCTCTACCTCGGCTACGTCGGGTTCACGATTCCGTTCGCGTTCGCGATGGCGGCACTGATCACCGGCCGGTTCGGTGAGGGCTGGCTCGAGGACACCCGACGCACCACCCTCGTCGCCTGGGGGTTCCTCTCCGTCGGCATCGTCCTCGGCGCGTGGTGGAGCTACGAGGTCCTCGGCTGGGGCGGGTACTGGGGCTGGGACCCGGTCGAGAACGCGTCGTTGCTCCCGTGGCTGACCGCCACCGCGTTCATCCACTCGGTCATCGTCCAGGAGCGCCGCGGGATGCTCCGGGTCTGGAACATCTCCCTCGTGCTGGCGACGTTCTGTCTCACCATCCTCGGCACGTTCCTCACCCGGTCGGGAGTCGTGAACTCGGTCCATGCGTTCACGCAGTCGTCGATCGGTCCTTGGCTGCTCGCGTTCCTTGGCATCGTGGTCGTCACGTGCCTCGCGCTCGATCGCGTGGCGGGCGGACAAGCTGCACGCACCCGGCCGAATCGACTCCCCGGTGTCGCGCGAGTCCGCGTTCCTCGCCAACAACCTCCTCTTCACCGGGCCTCGCGTTCGTGGTGCTGCTCGGCACGGTCTTCCCGCTGGTCGCGCAGGCGGTCCGGGGCAACCAGCTCTCCGTCGGCGAGCCGTACTTCGCTCGCATGACCACGCCGATCGGCCTGGCCCTCCTCTTCCTGATGGCCGTCGCACCCGCATTGCCGTGGCGGGCCGCCGGTGGGGAGGTGCTCAGGCGCCGGCTGCTCGTCCCCGCCTACGTCGGGGTCGCGGTGATGTTGCTCACGCTGGTGTTCCTCACCCGCACCTTCGCGACGGTGGTCGCGTTCGGGCTCGCCGACGTTCGCCATCGTCGCAATCTTCCGGGAGACCGCGTTGGCGGTGCGCAGCCGCCGGCACGCCGACCGGGCCGGTTGGCTTCGCTCCACGGTCAGCACGGTGCGCGGCAACCCGCGGCGCTACGGCGGCTTCGTCGTCCACATCGGCGTCATCTGCATCGCGGTCGCGCTCGCGTCGTCGGGCTCGTTCGGCGCGAAGCGGGAGGTGCGGCTGCGCAAAGGTGACTCCGCCGCCGTCGGTGGCTACACCGTGAAGTTCGTCGGCACCCGCACCTCCAAGACCGCACAGAAGACATCCGTCTCGGCGGACCTCGCGATCACCAAGGATGGCAAGAGCCTTGGGACGTACGCGCCGGCGGTCTCGACGTTCCCGAACAGCGACCAGGCGATCGGCACGCCGTCCGTTCGGACCGGCCTCCTCGAGGATCTGTACCTGACGATCGTCTCCTCGCCGAACGCGAAGGGTCGGGTCACGGTGAGCATCGCGGTGAACTCGATGACGCTCTGGGTCTGGATCGGTGGCGGCCTGATCGCGCTCGGCACGATCGTCGCGATCGGCCCGACCGTGCGTCGCAGGCTTCGCGTCCGTGCCGGCACGTCCCACTCCCGCGACCCCGAGCGAGCCGGTGCCCGAGGACGTGCCACCGCTCGGCTCCGAGGTGGGCGTGTGAAGCACCCGTTCCGATGGGTCGCGCTCGCCGTCGGCGTCGGCGTGTGCGTGCTCGCGGTGGTCCTCGCGCTGACCGTCAGCAGTGATCCGCACCAGGACTCGAACACGAGCCGGCTGGTCGGGAAGACGGCGCCCGCGTTCACGGTGACCTCGCTCGACGGCACGCCGATCAAGTCGTCGGACTTCGCGGGCAAGACGGTGATCGTGAACTTCTGGAACTCTTGGTGCATCCCGTGCCGCCAGGAGCATGACGCGCTCTCGGCCTGGTACGACGAGCACAAGGACGATCCGAGCGTCGCGATGGTCGGCATCGTGCGCGAGGACACGAAGAAGGCCGTCCGCAGCTACGTGACGAACGAGAAGGTGACGTGGCCGGTCGGCTTCGACCCCGGTGCCAAGGCCGCGCTCGACTTCGGTACCCGCGGCCAACCCGAGACCTACGCGATCGGACCCGACGGCCTGGTCGTCGCGTCGAAGTTCGGCCCGGTGACGCCCCAGGTCCTCGACCAGATGGTCACCTTCGCGCAAGGGACGAACTAGCGCCATGGTCCGCCGATGGCTGCCGTGGATCGTGATCGGCGTTGCGGTCGCCGGCGTGCTGCTCTACACGGCGTGGCCACGCGGCGCCGACGACTCGACTGCCGCGCACACCCACCGCATCGCATCGGAGCTGCGCTGCGTCGACTGCGAGAGCCTCTCGGTCGCCGACAGCGCCACCTCGACGGCCGCCGCGACGCGAGCCGACATCGGGTCGCGCATCCGGCATGGTGAGAGCGATGCAGAGATCCGCCAGGTGTACGTCGACCGCTACGGGGAGTCGGTGTTGCTCCAGCCGTCGAACAAGGGGCTCGGGGTGCTGGTCTGGGCACTGCCGATCGCGGCGCTCGTGATCGGCGCCGGGGGCATCGTGCTCGCGCTGCGCCGCTGGCAGCGCCAGCCCCGGCTGGTCGCGTCAGAGGCCGACGAGGAGCTCGTCGCGCGATGAACGGGGCCTGCAGTGATCGACGAGGCGAGGACCGCGCAGGAGGAGGAGCGCGACTTCCTCTTGCGCTCGCTCGACGACCTCGAGTCCGAGCGCGCCGCGGGCAACATCGACGACGAGACGTATCAACGCCTGCACGACGATTACACCGCACGGGCGGCGATCACCGTCCGGGCGATGCAGGAAGGCAAGGAGACCGGCGCAGCTCCGGGTGACCTCCCGCCGACGTCGCGGCGGCACCGCCTGCTCGTGATCGGCGGGATCGTCGTTTTCGCGGTCATCGCGGCGACGACGATGGCTTTCGCGCTCGGCGCCCGCCTCCCGGGTGACACCATCACCGGCCGGCAGCGGGGCGGGGCCCAGACCTCGGCCAAGGATCGGCTGGCCGCACTCGAGGCTGTCGCCGCGAAGCACCCCTCGAACGCCGAGGCGCGCCTCTCCGTCGCCCGGTTCGAGCTCGGGCAGCGGGACCTCGGCGGTGCGCTCAAAGACTTCCAGACGGCGGCGAGCCTCGCACCGACCAACGCCGAGCCGTTTGCCTACAGCGGGTGGATCATCCGGCTCCAGGGCTATCCCGACCAGGCGCTGCAGGTGCTCGACAAGGCCATCGAGGTCGACCCGTCGTACCCTGACGCGCACTTCTTCCGCGGTTTCGTCCTACTGCGGGACCGGAAGGATCCCAAGGCGGCGATCCCCGAATTCCAGCAGTACCTCGTCGCCGCGCCAGACTCGGCCCTCGCCGATCAGGTGCGCAGCCTGCTCGCCGAAGCGGTCAAGGCCGCCAAGTAGCTCTCGTCCCGTCCCCCAACCGTCCCCCTGGAGGAACGTCGTGGTCGACCAGCCCGAATACCAGATCGATGGCAGCAAGATCTACCGGACCACGATCGAGACGGACCACGGCACGATCGTCGCCGACCTCGACCCGCAGCTCGCCGCGAACACGGTGAACAACTTCGTCGGCCTGGCTCGCCAGGGGTTCTACGACGGCCTGACGTTCCACCGGGTCGTCCCCGACTTCGTGATCCAGGGCGGTTGTCCCGAGGGCACCGGAACCGGTGGCCCCGGGTACAAATTCCGCGACGAGCCGGTGCAGGGCGAGTACACCCTCGGTGCGTTCGCGATGGCGAACTCCGGCCCGAACACGAACGGCTCGCAGTTCTTCATCACGATCGATGACTGCACCCGCAAGCTGACGAAGGACTACAGCCTCTTCGGGTACGTGGTCGAGGGCATGGACGTCGCGAAGAGCACGCAGGTCGGCGACGTCATGAAGTCCGTGACCGTCGAGGAGATCGACCGCCCGTAGCGCGACGGGTCAGTCGCCGCTCCACCGGACCCGAAGCCGACGCCCGGGTTGCGTCGGTCCGGAATGCTGGGAAATGGGCCGGTCGACCCACGCCGCGATCCCCGCGAGGTGGCCCGTATTTGTCTTGAACCTTGAAAGACAGGTACAATACAAGTGATGCGCTACGTGGAGCTCGCCGACACCCTGCGGGAACGAATCGTCTCCGGAGCCCGAGGTGCCCTCGCGAGCGAAGCCGAGCTGGGCCGGGAGTACGGCGTCAGCCGGGTCACGGTCCGCCGGGCGCTCGAGCTGCTGCGGGACGAAGGGCTGGTCACGGCCCGCCAGGGGGTCGGGTGGTTCGTTGCCGTCGATCCCGTCCGCCAATCCCTCGGGCCGCGTGACCACGCTCGAAGCTGCGCTCGAGGCGGCGGGCTCGGCGTCCAGCCGCCGGGTGCTCGAGTTCACGTTCGAGCCGGCGCCCGCGGACGTCGCCAAGACCCTCGACCTGCCCGTCGACGGGGAGGTCCTGCGGGTCACCCGGCTCAACCTCGCCGACGGCGAGCCGTTCGCGATCGTCACGGTCTGGGTGCCGGCCGGGCCTCGGCGCGCCGCTCAGCCGCGCGGACGTCGAGCGTTCCACCTTCTACGACCTCCTGCCGCTGCAGGGAGTCGAGCCCGGCCGCGTGGTGCAGACGATCACCGCGATCGCCGCCGAGCACGCGACCGCCGACCAGCTCGGCGTTCCCGCCGGCTCGCCGATCCTCGCCTGCCGGAGGGTCACCTACGATCGCCACGGAGACGCGGTCATCGTCGCCGAGCACCGCTATGCGGCCCACCTCACCGCGCTGGAAGTCGAATTCCCCGCCACTCAGAACCCGGGAGCCCGTCATGGCTGAAGTCGTCGAACCGTTCACGCCCCTCTCGCTGGTGCGCGAGGCCTACGCGCGCTATCCGCAGCGCCTCGCGATCATCCGCGAACGGCTCGCCCGCCCGTTGACCTACGCGGAGAAGGTGACGTTCGCCCACGCGGACGATCCGGCATCGATCGGCCTCGAGCGGGGCGTGGACTACGGCGACTACCGGCCGGACCGCGTCGCGATGCAGGACGCGACCGCGCAGATGGCGCTGCTGCAGTTCACCCTGGCCAAGCTCCCCACAGTTGCGGTCCCGACCACGGTGCACTGCGACCACCTCATCCAGGCCCGGGTCGGCGCGGACATCGACCTGAAGACTGCGATCGACACGAACTCCGAGGTCTACGAGTTCCTGCGGTCGGTCAGCGCGAAGTACGGCATCGGGTTCTGGAAGCCGGGTTCGGGAATCATCCACCAGGTCGTGCTCGAGCAGTATGCGTTCCCCGGCGGGATGATGCTCGGCACGGACAGCCACACGCCCAATGCGGGTGGGCTCGGCATGGTGGCGATCGGCGTCGGCGGCGCCGACGCGGTCGATGTCATGGCCGGTTGGCCGTACAACACCAAAGTGCCGGAGGTCATCGGCGTGCGGCTCACCGGAGCGCTGTCGGGGTGGGCCGCGGCGAAGGACGTCATCCTCAAGGTTGCGGGGATCCTGACGGTCAAGGGTGGCACCGGTGCGATCGTCGAGTACTTCGGTCCCGGCACCGAGTCGATCTCAGCCACGGGCAAGGCGACGATCTGCAACATGGGCGCCGAGATCGGCGCGACGTGCTCACTGTTCCCGTACGACCGGCGCATGGCCGTGTACCTGAAGGCGACCAAACGCGAAGAGCTCGCGGATCTCGCGGACGAGTACGCGGATCACCTGTGCGGCGACCCCGAGATCGCCGACGACCCCGAGCGCTTCTACGACCGGGTGATCGACATCAACCTCTCCGAGCTCGAGCCGCACCTCGTCGGCCCGCACACCCCCGACCTGGACCGGCCGATCTCGGATGTGCGCGAGGCCGTCAAGGTCGAGGGCTACCCGGCGGAGATCTCCTACGCGCTCGTCGGCTCGTGCACCAACTCGAGCTACGAGGACATCGGGCGTGCTGCGCACGTGGCCCGGCAGGCATCGGCGCACGGCCTGCGGGTGAGGTCGCCGCTGCTCATCACCCCCGGTTCCGAGCAGGTGCGGGCCACGATCGAGCGCGACGGACTGCTCGCGGACCTCGAGGCGATCGGCGCGACCGTGCTCGCGAACGCGTGCGGTCCGTGCATCGGCCAGTGGCAGCGCGACGACATCGCCAAGGGTGAGACGAACACCATCGTGTCGTCGTTCAATCGCAACTTCCCGGCCCGTAACGACGGCAACGCGGCGACGCTCTCGTTCATCGGCTCGCCCGAGACGGTCACCGCGATGGCGCTCACCGGGCGACTCGACGTGGACTTCGTGCGCGAGCCCGTCGTCGGTGAGGACGGCGCCAAGGTGCAGCTCCAGGCACCCGACGCGGATGAGCTCCCGGCCACCGGGTTCGACCCCGGGGAGTCCGGTTTTGCCGCGCCGAGCTCCGATCCCGGCTCGGTGCAGATCATCGTGAAGCCCGACTCGGAGCGGCTTCAGCTGCTCGAGCCGTTCCCGGCCTGGGACGGTCAGGACTTCACCGGATTGCAGGTGCTGCTCAAGGCGTCGGGGAAGTGCACGACGGATCACATCTCCCCGGCCGGTCCGTGGCTCCGGTACCGCGGCCACCTCGAGAACATCTCCGGCAACCTCTTCATTGGTGCCAACAACGCGTTCGCGTTCGACGAGCCCGGGCTCGGCGTGGACGTGCGCGACGGCTCGATCGTGAAGCTCCCGGATCTCGCGAAGGCGTACAAGCAGGCCGGCGTCGAGTGGGTGGCGATCGGCGACGAGAACTACGGCGAGGGATCGTCTCGGGAGCACGCGGCGATGGAGCCGCGCTTCATGGGCGGCCGTGCGGTCATCGTCCGGTCGTTCGCCCGCATCCATGAGGCGAACCTGAAGAAGCAGGGTGTGCTCGCGCTGACGTTCGCGAACCCCCTGGACTACGAGCGGGTGCTCGTAGCCGACAAAGTGGACATCGTGGGACTTGCCGCGCTCGTGCCCGGCTCGCCGGTCAAGGTGGTGTTGCACCATGTCGATGGTCGCTCGGACGAGATCGAGACGACCCACACCATGTCCGAGGAGCACATCGAGTGGTTCAAGGCGGGCTCAGCCCTCAACCTCCTGGCGCGCCAGCGGTAGCTGACGCAACGCGTCCACGCGGGCTCGAACGGCTCGGCCGGTTCTCGGCCAAGCGCAGGTGGTGGGTGCTCGGGGTCTGGCTGCTGATCGCGATCGCGCTGATCGCGGGCGCGGCCCCCGCGGGCAAGCCGTTCCGTGACGTCTTCGCGATTCCCGGGAGCGACTCGCAGGCGGCGATCGAGGTGCTGAACCAGCGGTTCCCCGCAGAGAACCTGCCCACCGCTCAAGTCGTGTTCCACGATTCGAAAGCCGCGGTCCCGACCGCCATGGTCAGCGCGGCGGCTGCGGCGATCGAGAAGCTGCCCCAGGTCGAGAGCGCGTCACCACCGCGGGTCTCGGCTGACGGCAAGACCGTCCTGCTGACCGTCACCTACAACGTCGCGACCGCGGACGTCTCCCTCGACACGATCGATCGGCTCGACCGCGCGACCGCTGCGGCGCGCGCCGCCGGCATCACCGCGGCCTACGGCGGGCCCGTCATCGACTTCGTGCAACAGCAGACCGCGCCGCAGAACCACGCCGACGAGATCGGACTGCTCGCGGCGGTCATCATCTTGATCTTCGTGTTCGGCACCATCGTCGCTGCGTTGCTCCCGCTCATCGTTGCTCTCACCGGCGTCACGATCGCGACCCTGATCCTCACCATCATCGCGACGGGGATGACGGTTGGCACCGTCGCGCCGATCCTCGGCTCGATGATCGGCCTCGGCGTGGGCATCGACTACTCGTTGCTGATCGTCAGTCGGTTCCGCCAGGAGCGTGACCAGGGCACCGCGGTGCATGACTCGATCGGGCGCGCGATCGGCACCGCCGGCTCCGCCTCGCTCTTCGCAGGGATGTGCGTGGCGATCGCGCTGTGTGGTCTGTGGTTCGCGGGGGTCCCGTACGTGTCCACCCTCGGGTTCTCCGCGGCCATGTTCGTGGCCGTGATGGTGCTCGCCGCGCTCACGTTGCTCCCGGCGCTGCTCGGCATCCTCGGGCCCCACATCGACAAGTGGCGGGTGCTGCCGAAGCCGAAGCACCCGAAGGCCGCAGGCACCGGGTTCTGGTACCGCTGGGGTCACGAGGTCGCCCGCCGCGCCTGGTGGTTCGTGGCCGCCAGCCTCGTCATCCTGCTGCTGCTCGCGGCACCGGCACTGAGCATGCGGCTCGGCTTCACCACCGACGCCGACGCGCCGGTCGGCACGACCCAGCGCGAGGCCTACGACCTCGTGACGCACGGCTTCGGCGCCGGCCAGAACGGTCCGCTGCTCCTGACGGTGGCGCTCCCGGATGCGACGCCCGCGAACGAGGGCGCCGACATCGCCGATGCGGAGAAGCTGCTCGCCGCGGTCAAGGCGACCCCGGGCATCGCCTCGGTGACTCCTCCGCTCCCGAACCCAGCGGGCAACGCCGCGGTCGCGCTCGCGACTCCGACGTCAGCTCCCAACGCGGTGACCACCCAGGCGCTGGTCCGCTCGTTGCGCGACGACGTCATCCCGGCTGCGACGAAGGGCACGCCGCTCGCGGGTCAGGTCCACGTCGGCGGCGTCACCGCGGAGCTCATCGACCTGACCGACCGCATGAACTCGAGGTTGGCGCTCGTCATCGGCGCGGTGGTAATCGGCGCGTTCCTCCTCCTCATGATGGTGTTCCGCTCGATCCTGGTGCCGCTCAAGGCCGCGGTCATGAACCTGCTGTCGATCGGTGCCGCGTACGGCGTGATCGTCGCGGTCTTCCAATGGGGCTGGGGAAAGAACCTGATCGGGCTGAGAGAGACGATCCCGATCGTCGCGTTCGTCCCCGTGATGATGTTCGCGATCCTGTTCGGTCTCTCGATGGACTACGAGGTGTTCCTGCTCTCTCGGATCCGCGAGGAGTTCGACAAGTCGGGGAACAACCGGGAGGCCGTCGCGATCGGGCTTGCGAAGACGGCGCGGGTCATCACGTCGGCCGCGTTGATCATGATCGCGGTGTTCTTGTCGTTCGTGACGAGTGACAACGCGACGGTGAAGATGATCGGACTGGGTCTGGCGGTGGCGGTCGCGGTCGACGCGACGATCGTTCGGCTCATGCTCGTCCCCGCGACGATGGAGCTGCTCGGCAACGCGAATTGGTGGCTGCCGAAGCCGCTCGAAAGGCTGCTGCCCCACATCAACGTGGAAGGGAGCCCGTCGCCGGTGCCGGCCGCCGCGGCGCCTGCGGCCCCGCCGCCCACCCCCGAGCCCGAGCCCGCCCGCACCTGACCGATCCCCAAACGGATTTTGGCGTCGTTTACCCGCGTATACGGTACCTAAATGACGCCAAAACTTGATCTGGGGGCGATCAGATGGCTCGGAGCTGCACCTCGGTGGGCTCGGCGCAGCAGAACCAGGGCTCGTCAAGGCGCGGCGACTCGGCGACGGTCGTGAGCCGGAGTGGCGCGAGACCGACCTCGACCCGGAGCGCGTCGTAGACCTCGACGATCGGCGCATCACCCGCACCCTCGACCAGGGCGGCGAAGCGGGTCTGGAGCGGGTCGAGCGGCGACGTCCACGGGTACGTGAGCCGGGCCGGGTCCCACGGCCCGAGGTCGTCGATGTGGTCCAGCAGCAGCGAACCCTCCGGGACGAGCAGGCGGATCGTGTACTGCACCGCGTCCACGTTGCCGACGAGCCCGTGCGCCGCGACGAACTCGAGGATCGCCCGTACGTCCTCCAGCGTGGCCCAGGGCGTGAAGGGCAACCATGACGGACGGATCGCGATGCCGTGACTCCTGAGGAGCTCGACCGCTTGCCCCGCCTCTGCCGCGGTGTGGCCCTTGTCGAGCAGCGCGAGCGTCGCATCGTTGACCGACTCGAACGCGGACACCACGAAGATGCAGCCGGAGGCCGCGAGCTCCTCCCACACCCCGGCGTGCGCCAGGATGTGCTCGACCTTGACGGTGCAGTCGAACGTGAGGTCCGGGAACCTCTCGTGCACCGCGCGCACGACTCGCAGCGCGTGGTGAACACCGTTGAAGAAGTCGGGGTCCCCGTAGGTCACGTGGCGAGCGCCGCGCGCGACCTGCTGTGCGACGTCCGCGACGACCGCGTCCACCGGGTTGATCTGGATTCGTCCGTCGTAGACGGCAGGGACCGGGCAGTGTCGGCAGCGGTGCGCACAACCGCGTGAAGCCTCGACCGATGCGACCAGGTGCTTCTCGCCCGCCTGCACCAGGTGCGCGTACCGTTCGAGCGGGGGGAGCAGGTCGCGCGCCGGCAGGGCCGGGTCTGGATCGGAGGTCAGGGTCGGGTCCGCTTCGATCCAGCGAAGCAGCTCGGTCTCCGGGTCCCGGCTGACGAGCGCGGTGGCCACGTCGGCGCACATCGCGGCGTAGAGGCCGTAACAGGCGACCGGCCCGTCGATCGTCGGCGCGACCTCACGGGCCAGACGGGCCGCGGTGTGCATCGGCACCGACAGTGCGACCGTGTCGGCCCAGCTCCCGAGCGCGGGATCCCACATGTCGACGGAGAGATCGAGGCAACGAACGTCGTGCCCCCGAGCTCTCAGGCGCCCGGCCGGTCCCGCGACCGCAAGCGGCTGGTGGCCGAGCTCGTAGGTGGAGACGAGGAGCACCTTCACGTGACGACCATAACGATGCGCGCCGCCGCCTCCCGTAGCGCGGCCTCGACGCCCGCCGGGGACTCGGCAGCGCGCGAAGAGGAATCCGAGGTAGCGGTCGCCGTCCGGGAGGGGCGTCAACGTCCGACCGAGGGGGACCGTGATCTCGAGCCCGACGATCCCGTCGACCGCCAGCGCGTCCTCGCGACCGCGCACCTCGAGCAACGTTCCTGCCCGCTCGATCGGGAGCATCATGACGCCCGCGGCGGACTGTTCGCGAGTGAGGCCGTCGAGCGGCATCCCCACCGCGTGCCGGAGTATGACCTCTTCGAGGCTGATGCCGGCCCCGAAGCGCAACGTGCGCGCGCACAGCCCGCCGATCGACCGCGCAGCCACTTCAATGACCCAAGCCCGCGAGTCGTGGACGCGCACCTCGGCGTGCACCGGGCCCTCGGTCAGGCCGATCGCGTGCGCGGCCCGCTCGCTCGCGTTCGCGACGAGCGCGAGGGTCGGGGCGGCCAACCGCGACGGCGTGATGTAAATGGTCTCCTCGAAGTACGGGCCCTCGAGCGCATCGGGCTTGTCGAAGATCGCGAGCACCTCGAGCCTGCCGTCGCGCAAGAGACCCTCGACTGCCACCTCGACGCCGGGGACGTACTCCTCGACGATGAGCGGGCCGTCCCAGAACCCGGCGATCCGGGACATCGCCGCGTCGAGCTCTGCTGGAGTGTCGCAGCGGATGACGCCCTGGCTGCCGGAGAGTCCCGTCGGCTTCACGACGCACGGGAACCCGACGTCCGCCCCGCTCGTCCCGAACCGGGGCTGGGGCACCTCACCGACCGCGAGTCGCCGGCGCATCTCCGCCTTGTCCCGGGTCGCGGCGACGGCGTCCGGGGGTGAGTGCGGGAAGCCGAGCCGCGCCCCGGCCGCGGCCGCGACGACCACGCCGCGGTCATCCACCGCGACGACGGCGTCGACGCCGCGTCGACCGTCGAGATCGTCGATCGTCCGGAGCGCCCCGTCGACGTCTGAGAGTGGGATCGCGACCACCCGATCGCCGTTGCCGACGACGGGTGCGTCGTCGGCGCCGACCACCAGCTCGATGCCCAGGGCCCGTGCAGCGGCGACGAAGTCCGGGGCCCGGTAGGTGCTGGTGGGCACGAGGAGGAGTACCCGGGTCACGGGCGTATCATGGTGCACATGACCGAGCTCAGCGCCCTGCTCACGATCACCGACCCGGCCCGGGAGCGCATCCTGGAGGTCCGGGAGGGTGAGCCGGAGCCCGGGACTCTCGCCCTCTGGCTCGAGGTCTCCGGCGTGCAGGGCAACGCGTTCACCTACGACATGTACTTCCGGCGCCTCGACGAGGCTGGAGAGCAGGACCTCGTCCAGCACGGCGACGACCTGTCGATCGTGGTTCCCGAGGAGCACGCCGACAACATCCGCGGCTCCACGCTCGACCTCTCGGGTGGCGGGCTGCTCCTGCAGAACCCGAACAGCCCGCAGCTCGCCCCGGCGATGTCGGGTGCGGCACCGGACCTGGACCTCTCGGACCCGGTCGTGGCCAAGGTCGTCGAGGTGCTCGACACCCAGATCAACCCGCAGATCGCCGCGCACGGCGGGTACGCCGAGCTGGTCGCGATCGAGGCGCCGGTCGCCTACCTGCGCATGGGCGGCGGCTGCCAGGGCTGTGGCATGGCTGCGGTCACGCTCTCCCAGGGCATCGAGGTCGCGCTGCTCGAGTTCGTTCCCGAGATCACCGAGGTCGTGGACGTCACCGACCACGCGTCCGGCTCGAACCCGTACTACGAGGCCGCCAAGAAGTAGCTCAGGCGAAGCGCACCGCGTCGTCCGCGGCGTAGTGCGCGACCGCGGCGTCGGCAACCGCGTTCCGCTCGATCGCCGTGATCACGTCGACGACCTTGGCCGCGGGGATCGCGCACGTCATCTCGGTGGCCGCCATGCCGGTGCGCACGCGGCTGAGCGCGCATCCGACGCTCGCCGCGATCTCGCCCTGCTCCTTGGCGATCGCGACGATGTGGCACTGCGGCTTGCCCTCGATCCGCAGCCCGGGCACCGCGTCCGACACGACCATGAGCTGCTTGGCGTTGAGGCGCAGGAGCACGACGTCGGGATCGATCGGCGTCTCGGCCAGCGGCCCGTAGACGACGGTCCCGGGCTTCTCCGTCACGACCGGGATCTGCGGGACGATGTCCATCGTCACCCAGCCCGTGTCGAGGAGCGCGGCGACGTCACTGTTGCCCGCGACCTCCTCGAGCGTCTTGAAGCCATGGGTGAGGCTGCCGACGCTGCAGTTGCCGTGGTCCTCGGCGACCGTGCCGAACGTGGACTCGGTGGCGTGCATCCAGAAGACGCAGCCCGCGGGGACCCGGCCCGTGCGCCCATCGGGGAGCGGCTCGGGCATCGGCGCGTCGAATGGTGTGACGCCGTCGACCGGACCGGCGCGGAAGCTGATGGCGATCGGCGGGGCCGCCAGGGCGAGCGCGGCGTTCAGCCTGCCGGCAAGGTCGTTCCAGTTCTGGCTCATCGGTGCCTTTCGGGGGGCGAAGCGCGCTCTGAGGAGGATCGGAGCGCGCGCAACGAGGCGACGATACCCGGCAGCACCTCGAGGAGCTGCGTGGCGTCGCCGCCCGTCGACGACCATCCCGCGCTGATGCGCAGGGACCGGTCGGCGTCAGCCCCCATGGCCTCGAGCACGGGTGACGGCTCCAGCGCTTCACTCGAGCACGCGGAGCCTGAGTGCACCGCGACGCCGCGCTGGTCGAGCGCGAGCAGGATCGGCTCCGCCTCGACGCCCTCGATGCCCAGGCACACGAGGTGGGGCACCCGGAGGTCGGGGTCGCCGTACTGGACGACGCCGCTCACGGTGTCGATCGCGCCGCGCACGACCGCGTCCGTGATCCGGCGCTCGGTCGCGGCTTCGGTGGCCAGGCACTCATCGGAGGCGAGCTCGGGCGGCCGCCGCGCCGAACCCGACGATCGCCGGCACGTTCTCGAGCCCGCCCCGGCGTTCGCGCTCCTGCGCGCCGCCGATGATGAGCGGCGGGATCCGCAGGCCGCGCCGGATCAACAAGGCGCCTGCACCTCGGGGCCCGCCGAGCTTGTGCGCCGAGATGCTCAGGAGGTCTGCGCCGAGTGCGGCGAAGTCCACCGGCACGTGCCCCGCGCCCGTGCACGCGTCGACGTGCACCAGCACCTCCCGAGCCCGCGCGATCTCGCAGATCGTCGCGACCGGCTGCAACGTGCCGACCTCGTGGTTGCCGAGCTGCACGGACACGAGCGCGGTCTCGTCGCGTGATGGCCGCGGCGATCTCTTCCGGATCGACCCGACCGACCCGGTCGACGCCCGACCAGCTCGAGTGCACCGGGCTCCCGGCGGCACGCATCGAGGACGCTCGAGTGCTCGACCGCGGTGGTCACGATCGAGCCGCCGAGCCCGGCGCGTCGCACCCCACCCCAGATCGCGTGGTTCACCGCTTCCGTGCCGCTCGAGGTGAAGATGACTTCACGCGGCTCGCGCGCCGAACAACGACGCCACCTGCTCGCGTGCGTCCTCGATCGCGACGCGCGTGACGCGTCCCTCGGCGTGCAGCCGGGCCGGGTCACCGAAGTGCTCCGTGAGGAACGGGAGCATCGCGGCGAGCGCTGCCGGCCGCAGCGGCGAAGACGATGCGTGATCCAGGTACGCGCGCGCTTCACTAGACGCGTGCGATGCAGTGGTCGTCGCCCTCGGGCCGGCTCGCTTCGAAGATCGGCTGCGTGTCGCCGTACAGCCCCGACATCAACCCGCGGATCAGGCCGCGGTCCACGGCGCACACGACGTGCGGGTAGGCCTGCGCGGCCGCGCCGAATGGGCACTGCTCCGAGACAATGGTGAGCGAGGCTCCCTTCGACTCCGCATGCGCAGAGAAGCCGTGCGCCGTGAGTGCCTCGGCCACCGTGGCCAGCGCGGTCTTGACCGAGCGGTGCCCATCGCTCGGCGCCATGCGCGCCGCGAGCGTCTTGCCGTAGTCGAAGCCCACCTCTTCGGCCATCGCCTCGGCCTGGTCGGGGGCCAGCACGTCGAGCGCGCGGGCGAGCAGGGTCGCGAGGAGGTCGTCGCGGCGGGGTGGGAACGAGAGGACTGCGTCCTGCTCGGCGATCCGGTAGCGCTTGGACGGGCGACCTGCGGCGCGGGCACCGTCGACGCGGTTGACGTCGACGGTCACGTACCCACCCGCAGAGAGCTTCTCGAGGTGGTGGCGAGCGACGTTGGGGTGGAGGTCGAAGCGCTCCGCGACCTCTGTGGCGGTGACGCCGACCGGCGTCTCGCGGATCGCCAGGTAGATGTCACGCCGGGTGGGATCACCGAAGGCGCTGGTCACCGCGCTGACCGCGGCGCTGAATTCGTCGGCGTCGAGCGCGGGTTCTCCGGGCATGGTCCGGTATTCTACCTATGTCCGTAGTGGAAATCCGTCAGGACCGGCCAGGAGAGGGCTGATGCCCGAAAATCCGTTCTCGCACGCCTCGACGAGGGTGTTGGCGATCGCCTCCGGGAAGGGCGGCGTCGGCAAGTCCACCGTCACCACGAACCTCGCGATCGCGCTCGCCCGGCGCGGCAAGGACGTGGCCGCGCTCGACGCCGACGTGTGGGGATTCTCGATGCCCCGGATGCTCGGGATCTCGGCGCCGCCCGAGCTCGACGAGGAGAAGGCGATCATCCCGCCGGAGGCCCATGGCGTCCGGCTGATCTCGATGGGGTTCTTCGTCCCTGAGAACCAGGCCGTGATCTGGCGGGGCCCGATGTTGCACAAGGCGCTCGAGCAGTTCATCACCGACGTGAAGTGGGGCGAGCCGGACTACCTGATCATCGACATGCCGCCCGGCACCGGTGATGTGTCCATCTCCATGTCCCAGTTCCTGCCCCGCGCCGAGGTGATCGTCGTCACGACCCCGCAGGTCGCGGCCCAGTCGGTCGCGCAGCGCGCCGCGGCGATGTCCGAGAAGGTCGAGCTGGACCTCATCGGGGTCGTCGAGAACATGAGCTGGTTCCGCGGCGACGACGGCAAGGCCTACGAGATCTTCGGGTCCGGCGGCGGTCAGGAGCTGGCCGACCACCTCGAGGTGCCGCTGCTCGGCCAGGTCCCGCTGGACACCGAGCTGCGGGAGGGTGGTGACACCGGTGCGCCGATCATCGTCACGGACCCCGAGTCCGAGGCCGCCCGGGTGTTTCACACGATCGCGGCGCGGATCGAGGAGATCCAGCCCCGCAAGATCTTCAAGAAGGAGCTGCGCCTCATCTGATGCGGCCCGCCCGAGGCCCGGGCGCTCCGGAGCCCCGGGTACGATGCGCTACCCGCCACCGAAGGAATTGCTGCGCATGGAAGTCAGGATCGGCGTCGTCTACTCGCCCAAGGAGCTGACGGTGGACATCGACAGCTCACCCGAGCAGATCGTCGCCCACGTCGAAAAGGCGCTGGCCGAGTCCGCGCACATGCTCTGGATGCACGACGATCGCGGCCGTCGCATCGGCGTCCCGCTGGACAAGATCGCGTACGTCGAGATCGCGCACGATGACGACGGCCGGCGAGTCGGCTTCGGGCGATAGGTAGGTCGACCGCTTGCCCTCGCCCGATCTTCTCGGGCGGCGCCTCCTCTTCTTCACCGGGAAGGGGGGCGTCGGCAAGAGCACCATCACCGCGGCGATGGCGTTGCTCGCCGCCGACCACGGCAAGCGCGTCCTGGTCATCGAGGTCGATGCCAAGGGCAACATCACCGACCGCTTCGAGTCGCGGCCGGTCGGGTTCCAGCCGCGCGAGGTGTACCCCGGCGTGTACGCGCTCGCGATGGACACCGAGGCGAGCCTGCGCGAGTACCTCAAGCTGAACCTGAAGGTGCCCGTGGTCGGGCGGATCGGACCACTCGCCGCGTGCTCGACTTCGTGGCAACGGCCGCGCCCGGCGTCAAGGAGGTCCTGACGATCGGCAAGGTCTGCTGGGAGGTGCGCGAGGCGCTCGAAGGCCGCGCCGACTGGGACCTCGTCGTCGTGGACGCCGCGGCCACCGGACACGTGATCTCGCAGCTCGGCGCGCCCGAGGCGATCCGGGAGCTCGTGGCGGTAGGGCCGGTGCGGTCCCAGACGGAGTGGATGACCGAGATCCTGAACGACTCGGCGATCACCGCGCTCAACGTCGTCGCGACCCCGGAGGAGATGCCGGTCGAGGAGACGATCGACCTCGTCGGTCAGGCGCGCGAGGAGCTCGAGGTCGCGCTCGGCGCGGTGATCGTCAACCGGGTGCTGCCCGAGCTCTTCACCCATGCCGACGAGGAGGCGTTCGACGCGCTGCGCACGCCGCCGGCGACCGAGATCCTGACTGGCACCGCCGGGTCGGGCGTCACCGCGGTGCTCGACGGAGCGCGCCTCGCGGTCTCGCTGCGCCGGACCCGGGCCACGCACCTGACTCGGCTGCGCGACGAGGTCGACCTCCCGTTGCTCTACGTGCCGTACCTCTTCTCGCGCACGCACGGCCTGCGCGAGACCCGGGTGGTCGCCGATGCTCTCAGCCAGGAGCTCGGCCTGTGACGTCCACGAGCGTCGAGTCCCTGCTCGCGACGAAGGAGATCGTCGTCTGCTGCGGATCGGGCGGTGTGGGCAAGACCACGGTGGCGGCGTCGGCGGCGCTCGGTGCGGCGAGCCGGCTCGGGGG
This sequence comes from uncultured Acidimicrobiia bacterium, assembly GCA_963848485.1. Classification (GTDB taxonomy): domain Bacteria; phylum Actinomycetota; class Acidimicrobiia; order IMCC26256; family JAENVU01; genus Chersky-806. The sequence goes on along the minus strand of CAWKDX010000003.1, from coordinate 86,215 downwards.
CAAGGTGCTGGTGCTGACGATCGACCCCGCGAAGCGGCTCGCGGACGCACTCGGGCTGGAGGGCATCGGCAACATCGAGAAGCAGGTGCCGGTCGAGGCGTTCAAGGCGGCGGGGTTGGAGGTGCGGGGCGAGCTGTGGGCCGCGATGCTCGACACGAAGCAGTCGTGGGATGCGTTGGTGCTCCGGCACGCGCCCGACGAGGAGACCGCGTACAAGATCCTCGACAACCGCTTGTACGAGAACATCACCGCGCGTTTCGTGCAGAGCCACGACTACATCGCGATGGAGCGGTTGTTCGAGATCCACGAGACCGGGAAGTTCGACCTCATCATCGTCGACACCCCACCGACTCGGAATGCGCTCGACTTCCTCGACGCACCGAAGCGCATGGCCGAGTTCTTCGGTGGCCGCCTGTTGCGCTGGCTCACGATGCCGTACCGCGTCGGCGGCCGGCGCGGCGCCCGGATGATCAACGTCGCGAGCCGGCCGTTCTACCAGATGGCAGACCGCCTCCTCGGCAGCCAGTTCCTCCAGGACATCGCGGAGTTCTTCCTGAACTTCCAGTCGATGTACGGCGGCTTCGTCGAACGGGCCAACGCGGTCGAGCGGCTGCTGCACGACAAGCGCACCACGTTCGCGGTCGTCACGACGCTCGAATCCGCGCCGCTGCACGAAGCCGAGTACTTCTGCGAGCAGCTGACGAAGCGCGACTACCACCTTGGCGCTCTGATCCTGAACCGCACGCTGCCGCGCTACCTGTTGTCCGCCGCGGGCGACCGCGCGGCCGAGACCTTGTGTGCGGAGTCGGGCCCGCTCGGCGCGGCGCTCGCCGAGACCGGGAACACCGCGCTCGCCGATCCCGCCCGTGATGCCCGCGTGCTCACCACGATCGGTCACTCGTTCCAGAATTTCGCCGTGGTGGCCAAGCGGGAAGCGGAGCTCCGGTCCGAGCTCTCCCGGGTCCCCGAGGTCCTCGCCGACGTGCCCGCGCTGGACTCCGACGTCGGCGACATCTCCGGTCTTGCCGTCATCGCGGATTCGCTCTTCCCGAAGCCCTGACCCCGCGGTCAGGTCGGCTCGGTCCCGGCCGGGTCCGGCGAGGCCGGCGTGTCGGGGAGTCCCCGGCTGAAGAACAGCGCGACCAGCGCGAGGACTGCGAGCACCGACAACGACGCTCGCAACGCGGCGAGTCGGGCCTGCGAGTTCTCGTCGACGATGGCGGCCGTCTCGGTCGTCGAGACCCCCGCGTCCTCGAGGGCAGCTTCGAGATCGGCGTCGGAGACGAATGGAACTCCGCTCGTGAGCTCGGTCTGCGCCTTCGAAGTGAGGTCCTTGGGCACCGCGGGGTTGCCGGCGATGCCAGAGAAGAACGAGCTCGTGAGCGCGGAGATCAGGACCGCGCCCGCCAGCGCGGTGCCGATCGAGAGGCCGAGGTTGGAGGCGGTGTTCTGTAGTCCGCCGACCTCGCCGCTCTGCTCGTCCGAGACCGAGGAGACGGTGACGGCGCCGAGCTGCGACGCGAGCATGCCGATGCCGAGCCCGGCGAGGAGCATCGGCCAGGTGACGATCTCGGGACCTGCACCCGCGTCGAGCGCGGCGACGAACACGACGAGTGCCACGAACAGCATGAGGAAGCCCAGCTGGGAGACCCGACGAGGCGACGCGTGCGGAAACACCTTCGGGACCCCGACGGCCGCGATGACCAAGGTGATGGACAGAGGAAGGATCCGGAGTCCGGTGTCGATCGCCGAGAGTCCGAGCGCAATCGACAGGAACAACGGGACCGCGAAGAACAGGCCGGCTTGGAGCAGGTACTGGAAGAAGAATGCAGTGACCCCGCTGCGCAAGAGCGGAACCCGCAGGATCGCCGGATCGAGCAGCGCGCCCTGGCCAGTGTCACGGCGGTGCTGCTCCCAGGCGAGGAACCCGAACAGGACCGTACCTCCGGCGAGCAGCAACCAGATCACGGGCGACAGGCTCAACCACGTCGGCGCGTCCGGCTTCGGTCGCACGATCCCCCACGTGCCCGAACGAAGGATCCCGTAAACGATGAGCCCGAGCCCCAGGGCCGACAGTGCGGTGCCGATGAGGTCGAGGCGGGCGCCCTCCTCCGTCGGGGTGTCTGCGGTGCGTCGGTTGAGGAGCAGGACGAAGCCGATGATGAGCACCTCGCCCACGAAGACGTAGCGCCACGACCAGTAGGTGGTGAAGAGCCCGCCGATCAGCGGACCGACGGCGACGGCGATCGCGCCACCGGCCATCACGATCCCGTACGCGCGCGGCCGGTCGGCCCGACCGAAGTTCGACGCCACGAGCGCGACGATCGCCGGCATCACGAGCGCCGCTCCGACCCCTTCGAGGAACGACCAGCCGAACATCAGCACCGCGAGGTTGGGTGAGAGCGCCGTCGTGAGCGAACCGCAGCCGTAGATCACGCAGCCGATCGTGAACGCGCGCTTGCGCCCGAGGATCGCGCCCATCTTCCCGCCGGTGATCATGAGCGAAGCCATCACCAACGTGAACATGGTGATTGCGGTCTGGATGCCGGTGACCGTCGTTCCCAGATCTTTCGCGACAGTGGCGATCGACACGTTCATCACCGACGCGTCCAGGATCATCACGAACTCCGCGGCAGAGAGCGTGGTCAGCACGGCCTTCGCCGCCGCGCCGGCACCCGAAGCTGTGGTCTGGCTCATGGTCGTTTCCCTGCGAACGGCGAGGCAATGGCCCGAGCTCGGCCGACGTACGGGCGCAGTCCGGGCTTCCGGGGTCCGGGGCCCGGTCCCGTTCGTGACAGTAACCGGGAGGGCGTCGCGTCGATGCAGCTCCCCGGCGTCAGGTCGTCGCGACGAGGAATCGTATGCGCACTCGCGGGTCGATGGGTGGTGGTTGGTGGGGCATGATGGCCTTGCACCTGTCGCTGCCGTTTCGGTGCGACTTGATACCCCTCGAGGGGTTCCAACTCGCACCGGAAAGAACCAGAGGCCGAACGACCTGGCGTCATTGACGCACCGTGGCCTGCTTCACGGGTGTCTGACGCTGAGCGTCAGTGACTCCACTCGCCGCTCGTGCTCGCGCGCCGACCGGCCGAACCTGCGGAGGGCCGGCCGGGTCGAACCGCGCATCGGGCCGCAACCCCGACTACATCGGCAGCGCCTCGTAGACCTCCACCGTGCCGCCGGACTCGAGGACGGGGCAGCCGTTCGCGAGCTTCGCCGCGAGCTCGAGGCTGTCCGCCTCGATGATCGAGTAGCCACCGAGGCCGGTGGAAGCGGCACCCGTCGACCCGTCGGAGTTCACCGCGGTCGACGCACCGAACGGGTTCCCACCGTCGATGACCGCGGATCCGATGGTGCCGAACCAACCGACCCACTTCTTCATCGCGGCTTCTTGGGCCTCGGGCGTCTCGGCCATCGCACCGCCGGTGTAGGCGAACACGTACTTCCCCATGTCGCTGGCTCCCTTCGTCGTCCGGCACCGTCCGTGCCGCTCATGCAGACGACGAACGGCGGGGCGCCGAATCGACGACCGAGCAAAAGAAGTTCCCTGCTCGAACACCACAAACAGATTTCAGTCACCTCACTCGGCACGCGCGATAGAAGAAGGGTCGCGGTGACACACCTCGTGCAATATGGCTAGGGTACCGCCGAGCGATTCGGCTTCTCGGGCTGCCGGACGCGGGTCGACAGGGAGGTTGGGCCGGTGCGCGCTTCCAAAGTCATCGCTGCCGTGTGCGCGGTCGTCGCACTGGCGTTCTCGACCATCGTCATGGCCGGGGCGGCCATCACGGGATCCACGGGGCAGGTGATCCGACTCACGACGCCTCCGGCATCCGTCGCGCTGAACAAGCTGGAGAACGCGACCTCGACGTACGCGTTCGACGAAGCGCAGAACACGACGCTGACCTCGGCGATCGCGGTGGACGCGGTGAACCCGGGGACGTACACGACGTTCCCCTCGGGCAGCGCCAAGATCGCGGTCGGAACGGTCGTCGACAGCCATCTGATCCACAGCGACATCCCATCGAGGAACTTCACGAGCCACCGCACCGGATCGGTGACGTTCTCGCAGGACATCCTCGGTGTGGTCGCGTCGACCGCCAAGCTCGCCTCGAGTGACAGCCTCGGAGCGCCGGGCACCGCCTACGCCAGCACCACGCGGTGGCGTGGACTCGAGGGCAGCGAGAACGGCTTCTCGAGCCTCGGCGACAAGTTCACGATCTCGCCGGACAAGCGCACGGTCACGTTCGACATCAACACCTACGTCATGGACGAGCTGCGGGTGATCACGAAGCACGCCAACCCGCTCGTCACGTCGATCTCGGACGGCCCCGACCCCGTGCAGGTCGGTGAGAACGTGACGTACACGATCACCGTCAACAACACCGGCAGCACCGCCGCGACCGGCGTCCAGGTTGCCGACGCGTTCCCCGGCGCCACCCTCGTCTCCGCCAGTGCGTCCGGTGGGTGCACCGGCGCCACGAGCGTCACGTGCTCGCTCGGGACGATCGCGGCCGGCGGTTCGGCGGCGGCCACCGTCGTCGTGAAGAGCCCGGCCACGGTTCCGGCCGGCGGCACGATCACGAACACCGCCACATCGCCTCCGGGCCAGCCGATTGCCGCAACCGAAACCACCACGATCGTGTCGCAGTCGCTCGCCACCAGCATCACCGACTCGCCCGACCCGGTCACAGCGGGCAACGACGTGCAGTACACGCTGACCGTCACGAACAACGGCATTGCCGCGGTCGCCGACCCGCACGTCGTCGACTCGCTGCCGGCCGGCGCCTCACTCAAGTCCGCCCCGGCCAGCTGCTCGGGTACCGGTCCGGTCGACTGCTCGCTCGGTGCACTCGCCGTCGGCGCATCGGCTCAGGTCCAGATCGTCGCCACCAGCCCGGCCTCGGTGCCGAGCGGCGGCACGATGACGAACTCTGCGGTTGCCTCGCCGGGCACCAACGCCGCCGGGACCCAGGTCACCACGGTGGAGGCCTCACAGGACGGCGTGTCCAAGGGGTTCGTGTCCCCGGGTGGCTCGCTCACGATCCCCGGCGCCGACCCGGCGACGTTGAGCCTGCCGGACACGGGCAACGGCGCGCCGGTCGTCGTCACCCAGGGCGACGGCACGTTCTGCGACGGCCCGTGCAGCGGCACCGCCACCGAGATCTCCGAATTCGGTGGCTACAGCGACCCGAACCACCCGATCGTCCTGGACCTCACCTACAACTTCCCGGACAGCCCGAGCAGCCTCACGGATGCTGCGACGGCCTTCGGGTCGACGATCTACAAGAACGACGACCCGGGGAGCCCGAACGCCGGCACCCCGGTCCCGTTCTGCTCGAGCCTCGGCGCCGGGGTGGCGAACCCGCACCCCTGCGTGGACCGGCACACCATCACCCAGCCCACGCCGAACACGTTCGTCGTCACCTTCAAGATCCTCTACATCTCGGGTGATCCCAAGTTCGCCCGTAGGTAGGCGGTTCCGGCTCCGAGTGGCGGAGCCGGATGCGGTAGAAACGGGGTGATGTTCGACGACCTGCTCGCGGCCAATCGGCGCTACCGCGCCGAGTTCCACGACTCGGGGATCGCCGGCGTCGCGGCCAAGGGCCTGGCCGTGCTGACGTGCATCGACTCGCGCATCGATCCACTGGCCCTGCTCGGCCTCGAGGCCGGTGACGCCAAGATCATTCGCAACGCCGGCGCACGAGTGACCGGTGATTCGCTGCGGTCGCTCGTGCTCGCCGTGAATCTCCTCGGCGTGAACCGAGTCTGCGTGATGCAGCACACCAACTGCGCAATGGCCAGCACCACCGACGCCGAGGTGCAGACGCGCATCGGTGAGCTCCGGGGCGTCGATGCCAGTGGTTGGGAGTTCCTCACCATGGACGACCAGCTCGCGACGCTCCAGGACGACATCGGGGTGATCGAGTCCTGCCCGTTGCTCCCGGACGATCTCGTGGTCGGCGGCTTCATCTTCGACGTGCACAGCGGCGATCTGGTCCCGGTGGCGCGCGATCGACCGTCGACCTCCGGCCGGTAGCCTCGCAGCGTGTTCTTCCGTGGCGGCGCGTTCATCGTCATCTTCGGGATGGCGCCGCTCGCCCTCGGGGTCATCGCGCTAGTGGACGCCACCCGTCGCCCGGACGACGAGTGGGCCCGGGCGAGCCAGAACAAGACGCTCTGGGTCGTCCTGATCGCGGTCGGCTTTCTCCTCTGCGTCGTCGGCGTCGTGCTCGATCTCGTCTACCTCCTCGGCATCCGGCCGCAGCTCGACCGGGTGGCCACGGGGGCCGGCGTGGCGGCCCGGGCCGTCACACCCGCGTCGACTGGCCCGGCACCGGGTTGGTACGCGGACCCGTACGCCCGCCACGAGCTGCGGTACTTCGACGGCGTGCGCTGGACCGACAACGTCGCGAATGGTGGAGTCCCGGGGAACGATCCCGCGAGCTGAAGCCGGGAGGCGGGAAGTGAGGCGCCGATGACCGAACCCTCGGAATCGGAAGACGAGATGGAACGCCAGCAGCACGTCGCGTTCGCCAAGCAGGCGAACCAGGAGACCTGGGAGCTGTTGGAGCAGGCGGATCGCAGCGAGGTCGACGACAACACCATGATCCACGCGGCCCACGCGTCCGCCTTCCACTGGGAGATGGCCGGCGGCACCGAGCCGTCCACCGCGCGCCGACTGGCTGCTGGCACGCGTCTATGCGGTGCTCGGCCAGGCCGAACCGGCACTCAGGTACGCCCGGCAGTGCCTGGCGACGTGCGAACGAGCGGGTCTCGTGGATTTCGACCGCGCGTACGCCCACGAAGCGATGGCGCGCAGCAATGCGGTCGCCCATGACGTTGCGGCCGCGACGGAGTGGCGGGCGAAGGCGGAAGCGGCGGCGAGCGCGATCGCCGACCCCGAGGATCGGGAGTTCTTCCTCGCGGATCTGCACGCGGATCCCTGGTACGACGTGGTCAGCTTGTAGGGGCCGCCCGGGCGGCCGCGACCTTCGGCGACGTGCCCACGAGGCAGACCGCGGCCAGCGTGATGCCGTCGCCCAGGTCGGACACCGTGGAAGCAGGCCAAAGTCGCCTGGAGCCCGCGCCCAACCGGACCTCGGCCATGTTCGGCGAGCCTCTGAGCAGGCCCCCGGTACCCTGGGGCGAAATGGCGACCCTCGAGGAGCTCGCGCTCGTTCACACCCCCGTGAAGGGCGACGCGCTCGCGCATTTGCAGCGGCTCGCCCTGTCCTGGCGACTGCTGGCCGATCTGTCGTTCGCCGATCTCCTCCTGCTCGCACCGATCGTCAACGAGGACGGTCACCGCTTCGTCGTGCTCGCACAGGTCCGCCCGACCACCGGTCAGACCCTTTACGTCACCGATCTCGTCGGTCAGGTCGTGGACGAGGTCGAGCGGCCCCTCGTGACGCGCGCGTGGCGGCGGGGGGAGGAGACCGACGGGGAGGCGAACGTCCTCAGTGGCAAGGAGCGGGTGCGCCTGCAGTGCATCCCGGTGCGATACCGCGGCCGGGTCATCGCGATCGTCACCCGCGAGGCGCCGACCACCTCGGGTCGGCGGCCCGGCGAGCTCGAGCGGTTCTACCTCGAGGCGTTCGACCGGCTCGCCCGGATGGTCACCGAGGGCTCGTTCCCGTTCGCACGCGAGGAGATCGAGCTCGAAGGGGCTCCCCGCGTCGGCGACGGTGTGATCCTGCTCGACGGCGACGCGCGCATCCGGTACGCGAGCCCGAACTCAGTCAGCTCTCTGCACCGCATGGGAATCCATGCGTACACGTCGGGTGTGCACCTCTCCGAGATCGGCTTCGACGAAGGCGCGGTGGACACCGCCGTGCGGGCCCGCATGCCGGTGATCGAGGAAGTCGAACGCGACGAGGCGTCGATCTTGCTCCGCGTGATCCCCTTGCTCGAGGACCGCAAGCCGGCAGGTGCATTGATCCTGCTGCGCGACGTCACGGACCTACGGCGCCGGGACCGCATGCTCATGTCCAAGGACGCGACGATCCGTGAGATCCACCACCGGGTCAAGAACAACCTCCAGACGATTGCCGCGCTCCTGCGCCTGCAGGGTCGCCGGCTCGACTCACCGGAAGCCCGGCAGGCGATCAAGGAGTCGGAGCGGCGCATCCGCTCCATCGCAATCGTGCACGAGACGCTCTCGCGAGAAGGGCGTGAAGAGGTCGAGTTCAGTGACATCGTGAAGCCGCTCGTGCGCGTCGTCGAGGAGTCGGTCTCGACCGAGGACGGAGGCGTGCGGTTCGAGGTCGAGGGCGACGCCGGCGAGCTGCCGGGCGAGGTGGCGACGTCACTCGCGGTGGTGCTGAACGAGCTGATGCAGAACGCGGTGGACCACGCGTTTCCTCAAGTCGACACCGACGAGCCGCTCCACGGCTCGGTGACGGTTCGCCTGTCCCGCCGCCGGCAGGACCTCCTCGTCGAGGTCATCGACGACGGCGTGGGCCTCCCGGAAGGCTTCTCGCTCGACCGGGCGAAGGGGCTCGGCCTCTCCATCGTGCAGGCGCTCGTCACCGGCGAGCTGGCCGGGTCCATCGAGATGTACAACGAGAAGGGCACGCGCGTCGAGGTGCGCATCCCGCTGGCGGCGACTGCCGCGACCAAGGTGGTCGAGCCGCCGACCTGACCTGGCGGAGCCGGGTCGGGTGCGCCCGTCTAGCTGGCGCGTTGCTTGGCCAACCAGCCCTTGCGGAGCTTGCGGCGCTCCTCTTCGGTCGTGCCGCCCCAGACGCCCGCCTCCTGGTTGGTGGCGAGGGCGAACTCCAGGCACTCGGGGTTCACCGGGCACACCGCGCAGATCTCCTTGGCGGCATCGATCTGGTCGAGCGCGACGCCAGTGGCGCCGATCGGGAAGAACAACTCCGGGTTCGAGTCGCGACACAGCGATCGGTTCCGCCAGGCATCTTGGTCCCAGTCGTGGGTGCGGATCCAGGTGAGAGCCACCCGAACTCCCTTTCAGTACGAGACGTGCGATTGACCCGGTGTGGGTGCTTATGCGCACGTTCACAAGCGTCCCCTGGCCTCCGCCCGGACCGCCGGATAGGGGGCGGTGAACGTCGTACCTCGGGGCAACAACCCACCCTACGAGGGAACTAGAACGCGTTGCAAGGGGTCTGACCTGCGGTTTCGTGGACCCCGCTCGGCGTGCGTACGCTCGCCCCCATGCCTGGTTCGCCGCTACGCCCGCTGGTCATCGGCCATCGTGGTGCGCCGCGCGACGCGGTCGAGAACACACTTGCCGCGTTCATCGCCGCCCGGGACCAGGGCGCCGACGGGGTCGAGCTCGACGTCCACCGGACGGCGGACGGTGCGCTCGTGGTCCACCACGACTCGGCCGCGGAGGGGCTGGGCGTCCTGGCCGAACACGACCTCGCCGCCGTCCGGGCCGCCCGTCCGGAGATCCCGACCCTTGGTGAGGTCTTCGACGCCTGCTCCGGGATGCTCGTCAACGTGGAGATCAAGAACTCGCCGGGCGACGTTGACTTCGACCGCCAGGACCGGGCCGCCGAGGCGGTCGTGGACCTGATCCGGGCTCGCGACCGGTACGGCTCGGTGCTCGTCTCCTCCTTCCACCTCCCGACGATCGACCGGGTGCACGAGCTCGATCCAGCCGTGCCGACCGGCTACCTCGTCGTCGTCGACCCCCTCCCGGTCCCGGCGCTGGAGGTCGCGGCCGACCACGGCCACCGCGGCGCTCCATCCGCATGTGGCCGCGATGGGCGAGGCCTACGCAGCGGATGCGGTGTCACTCGCCAAGACGCTCGACGTCGCGCTCAACGTCTGGACCGTGAACGAGCCCGATGACGTGATCCGCCTTGCCGCGCTCGGCGTCAACGCGATCATCACCGACACGCCGCGGATCGCGAGGCGGGCGCTCGGCCGAGCGTGACCAGACCGATCGGAGCCGCTGCGTCATGGCACGACCAGCGTGATCACGTCCGGCTCGTACCCGAACTCGAGTCGATTGACCTCGCCGAGATAGTCGCCGTCCACCTGGTACGGGTAGGGGTCGGCGCCCGTGATGACCGCGGACGTCACCCCGTCGCGATGCTCGACGTTCGGATGCCGGTGCAGCATCTCCGGCGACAACATCGCCGCGGCGGCGAGCGACAGCATCGCCGAAGCCCGACGTACCTTCACCACGGTGACGCTCAGCGCGGAATCGAGGCCGGCCGTGGGCGCGACCACGAGCGGTCGGTTCCCGAGGTAGGTGTACGGGCTCGTCTTCGAGACGATCGTGAGCGTCGCACCGTCGATCACCTCATCGGAATCGAGCTTCACCTCGAATCGTCCCTTCGAGTGGTCGTAGGTGCGCAGGAAGGTGTCGAATGCCGCGACTACGAACAGTGGATGGGCGGCGTACCGCTTGATCGCCGAGTGACGCTCGACCCAGGCGACCACGGCCGCGTCGAAGCCGACGCCGCAGTGGAACAGGAAGTAGCGGCCGTTGACCTGGCCGAGGCCGATCCGCTGGAAGGAGCGGCGCTCGAGCGAGCCGAGGAGCTGGGACGTCGCGTCGACCGGGTCGTGGGCGATGCCGAGCGTGCGCGCGTAGACGTTGGTCGACCCCCCGGGCAGGGGTGCGAGGGCGGTGTCGGTGCCGACGAGCCCGTCGGCCGCCTCGTTGAGCGTGCCGTCGCCCCCCAGCACTGCTACGACCTCGACGCCGCGGTGTGCGGCGCCGCGAGCCAGCCTGGCGGCGTGGCCTCGGCGCGAAGTCTCCAACACCTCGAGGTCGTGATCCGCGCCGAGCGCCTTCTGGACCACCACGCGCTTGCGCGCGGTCACCGAGGACGCCGTCGTGTTCACGATGAGCAAGACGCGCACACCGGGGCAGGCTAGCGGCATGCCTTCTGATTCCCTGGCTCGCCTCGATGCGCAGATCGTCGACTGCTTCGCGTGCCCGCGCCTCGTCGAATGGCGCGAGGAGGTCGCGCGCGACGAAGCGCGCTGCGTTCAAGGACCAGGAGTACTGGGGTCGTGCGGTGCCCGGATTCGGAGACCCGCGGGCGCGGCTGCTCATCGTCGGTCTCGCTCCGGCCGCGCACGGCGCCAACCGGACCGGACGCGTCTTCACCGGCGATCGGTCCGGTGACTGGCTCTACGCGTCGCTGCATCGTTCGGGGTACGCGAACCAGCCGACCTCGGTGGCGATCGACGATGGCCTCGAGCTGTCCGACGCGTACATCACGGCGGCGGTGAAGTGTGCGCCGCCGGCGAACCAGCCGACCCCGGACGAGCGCGACCGGTGCCGGCCGTACCTCGACCGCGAGCTCGAGCTGCTCGATCGGGTACAGGTCATCGTGGCGCTCGGGGCGTTCGGCTACACGGCGCTCTGGTCGGCGTTCCGCGACGCCGGTGTCGAGCTGCCGCGGCCTCGCCCTCGTTTCGCCCACCTCGTCGAGGTGCCGACGCAAGGGGCCACGATCCTGGGCTGCTTCCACCCGAGCCAGCAGAACACGTTCACGGGCAAGCTCACCGAGCCGATGATCGACGCGGTGTTCGCGCGGGCGCGCGAGATCACATCAGCGCCAGGATCTCCCCGAACGCGTACACCACTGCGATAGCGCCCAGCACAATCGCGACCGAGAGTCGCAACCCCCGCTCGGACGAACGGATCGCGAGATGGGCGCCGACGCGCGCGCCGGGGATGACCGCGACGCACAGCGGCAGGGCGAAGGCCCAGTCGATGTGACCGAGCGCGGCGTGCGTGATCGTACCGGGCACCGCGAGGATGCCGACGCACGCGAGCGAGCAGCCGACCGCCTCCTTGATCGGCAGCCGCACCCAACCGACGAAGAGCGGCACCATCACGATGCCGCCGCCCACGCCGAGGAGCCCGCTCAGCATGCCCGCCGCGAGCCCGATCACGGCGAGGCGCCACCACTCCGAGCGGGGCGGCCCGATCGGGATCGCGGCGTCGACGAAGTCGGGATCCTCGTTCGGGTCGACCTCCTCGGCGTCAGCCGGATCGGGCCGCCTCGGCGACCGACCGGTCCGGTAGGCGGTGAACCCGAGCAGGGCCGCGGTGAGGAGCATGAGGAGGTGGCCATTGCCCGGGACGACGTCGGAGAGCAGCGCTCCGGCCACTGCCGCGGCACAGCCCACGAGCGCGGTCCAGAGAACGACCCGCCAACTGATGAGCCCGTCGCGGTGGTAGCGCAGCGACCCGCTGATCGCGGAGGGGATGATCGATGGCAGCGTGGAGCCGATCGACTCGATCGGGCTCGCACCGAGCGCCCGGATCGCGGGGGTGGAGACGACGGCGCCCCCGACGCCGAACATCCCCGAGATCACTCCGGTGAAGAACCCGGCGATCAGGACGAGGATGGTCTGCAGCGGTTCGGACACGAACACCGACGCTACCCAAGGCCCTCCCGGTTACCCTGTTCCCCATGGCCAGCGACCTGCAGCTCCGCGGGGTCTACATCCCGCTCGTCACACCGTTCGCGGCCGACGGCTCGGTTGCCGTCGACGCGGTCACGCTGCTCTGCCACGAGTACCTCGACGCCGGTGCCACGGGCATCGTCGCGTTGGGGACCACGGGCGAAGCCAGCGCGCTCAGCGCTGAGGAGAAGCGGTCGGTCATCGACGCGTGCGCGACGGTGTGCAGCGAGCGGTCCGCGCAGCTGATCGTCGGGGCCGGATCGAACAACACCGCGTCCACCATCGATGCGGTCCAGGCCCTGGCCGGAACGCCCGCCCTCGCGGCGACGCTCATCGTCGTGCCGTATTACGTGCGGCCGTCCGAAGCCGGGATCGTGGCGCACTTCAAGGCGGTGGCCGATGTCAGCCCGGCGCCGGTGGTCCTCTACAACATCGCGTTGCGCACGGGCCGCAACCTCGAGCGCGGCGGGGGTCATCGAGGCGGCTGGGCACCCCAACATCGTCGGGATCAAGCAGGCCGCGGCCGGGCTGGACCTCGACACGCTCGAGCTGCTGGCCGGCGCACCCGACGACTTCGCGGTGCTCGGCGGCGAGGATCCGTTCCTCTTCCCGATCGTGCTCATGGGAGGCAGCGGTGCGATCTGCGCATCGGCGCACGTGTGCACCGAGCGGTTCGTCGCGATGATCGAGTGCGCGCTGGCGGGCAAGCTGGACGACGGCCGGGCGCACGCCGAAGCGTTGCTGCCGGTGGTGAAGTCCCTGTTTGCCGAGCCGAATCCGGCGGTGTTCAAGGGGGTCCTGCACGCCCAGGGCCGGATCCCGACCGCGGACGTGCGGCTCCCGCTCGTGAATGCGAGCGCCGAGGCCGTCGAGACCACGCTCGCGCTCGTCAACGCCGCGTCATAGACGGCACTGGCGCAGTGCCATCACGTCTGACGCCACGTGCTGCGAGTAACGCAACGGTTGCGTTTCGGAATCACCCGGGATAGACCGTCGCGACCGCCGATCCACGAGAGGGCAGCATGGTGGGGATCAACGAACGAGTGCAGGCGCACGCGTACCGCCGCCGCTGGCTGATTCTCGGTGTGCTGTGCTTCAGCCTGCTCGTCATCGTCCTCGACAACTCGATCGTCAACGTCGCGATCCCGACGCTGATCGACCAGCTCCACGCGACCAACAGCCAGGTGCAGTGGATCGTCGACTCGTACACGCTCGTGTTCGCGGGTCTGCTCCTCACGATGGGTGCGCTCGGCGACCGATACGGGCGGCGTGGCGCGCTGCAGGCCGGCTTCATCGTCTTCGGCATCGGCTCGCTGCCGTCGGCGCTCGTGAGCACCGCGGACCAGCTGATCGCAACCCGGGCGTTCATGGGCATCGGCGGCGCGCTGATCATGCCGGCGACGCTCTCGATCATCACGAACGTCTTCCCGTCCAACGAGCGGGGCAAGGCGATCGGCGTGTGGGCGGGCACGGCCGGGCTCGGCGTCGCGCTCGGGCCGCTCACCGGTGGGTTCCTCCTCGAGCACTTCTACTGGGGCTCGATCTTCCTCGTGAACATCCCGATCGTGCTCTTCGGGCTGCTCGCGGGGTTCTTCCTGATCCCGACGTCCAAGGACCCGAGCGCGCCGCGGCTGGACCCGTTCGGCGCGGTCCTGTCGATCACCGGGCTGAGCGCTCTGCTCTACGGGATCATCGAGGCTCCGACCGACGGGTGGGGCGACTCCACGATCCTCGCGGCATTCGGGATCGGCGTGGTGCTGATCGGCATCTTCATCGGGTGGGAGAGCCACACCGACCACCCGATGCTCGACGTCCGGTTCTTCAAGAACCCCCGGTTCTCAGCCGCGAGCTCCGGCATCACGTTGCTCTTCTTCGCCCTCTTCGGCTCGATCTTCCTGCTGACCCAGTACCTGCAGTTCACGCTGGACTACTCGCCGCTCGCGGCCGGGATCCGGATGCTTCCGTTCGCGCTCACGATGATGATCGTCGCTCCGCTGTCGGCGAAGGTCGTGGAGCGGGTCGGGACGAAGATCACGGTTGCTTGCGGTTTGACGATCGTGACGGTCGCGCTCGTGACGTTCACCGGGCTCGAGGTGGACAGCAGCTATGCGACCGACGTCGTGTGGCGGTTCGTGCTGCTCGGTCGGCATGGCACTCACGATGGCTCCGGCCACCGAGTCGGTGATGGGGTCACTGCCCCTCGCCAAGGCGGGTGTCGGATCCGCCGTGAACGACACCACCCGCCAGGTCGGTGGTGCGCTCGGCGTCGCGATCATCGGCAGCGTGCTCTCTTCGACCTATGGCTCGAAGATCTCGGACTTCTTCGCGTCCCGTTCCAAGGATGTCCCCGCGAGCCTCAGGCCGCAGTTCGCGACGGCTCGTGATGCCGCGCACAGCTCGCTCGGCGGCGCCAAGGCGGTAGCCGACGGACTGCCGCACCAGAAGCTGCCGCTCCCAGCGACCCTCGTCGAGCAGCTCGCGCACGACCTCAAGCACGTCGCCAACCAGGGTTTCGTCGACGCGATGCACGCCGGGGTGCTCGTCGCTGCGGGCGCCACGCTCATCGGGGCGATCGTCGCGATGATCTGGCTTCCCGCCCGGGCGCGGGCGGCCGACATCGAGGAGCAGGCGGGGGAGTACGCCGAGGAGCACGCCGACGACCTCGACCTCGCGAAGCCCCACGTGACGGACGCGCCGGCCGAGATCCGGTGACGACCGCGAGCACGACCCGCGAGCGGCGACCGGGCCGGCCTCGCAGCGCCGAAGCGGACGCGGCCATCCTCGACGCCGCGATCGAAGCGTTCATCGCCGGGGGCTGGGACGGCCTCTCGATCGAGGGGGTCGCCGCGGCCGCGGGGGTCGGCAAGACCACGATCTACCGCCGCTACGCGTGCCGCCTCGACCTGATCCTCGCAGCCGCGGAGAAGCTGGCCGAGGAGAAGGGCGCGGCACCCGACACCGGCACGCTGCGCGGCGATCTGCGGGCTCTCGCCGACTCGTACCTGCGCATGGTGGCCGAGACCCGCGCCGGGCATGCGATCCCCGCGATGGTCGCCGCCACCGCCCAGCACACGGAGCTCGCGGCCGCATACCGCTCGTTCATCGCCGACCGCCGGCGAGTCTCCGCGGTACCGCTGGCACGAGCGGTGCAACGGGGCGAGCTCGCTCGGGAGGCCGACCCGCAGCTGGTGCTCGACCTGCTCGTCGCGCCGTTGTTCTACCGCGCGTTCGTCAGCCGGGAGCCGCTCGACGACGGCTACGTCGACGCGCTCGTCGACGCGGTGCTGCGCGCCATCGCCTGACCGCGTCTACGCGAGGTCGGCGAACGCGCCGGCCAGAAGCTGCTCCTGCTCGCGCTCGTGCACCGTCAGGCTTCCACTCGCGGGGCTCGGACTCGTCGGCCGGGCGATGTGGCGCAGCTCGACTCGCTCTCGCAGGATCCGGTGCAGCCGGGCGTGCACGAAGTTCCACGCGCCCATGTTCGCGGGCTCTTCCTGGACCCACCAGACCTGCTCGGCTGCCGGGTACCGGTCGAGGATCGCCAGGAGCTGCTCCTCAGGCCACGGGTAGAGCTGCTCGATGCGCACGACGGCCACCGGTGCGCCGGATTCGTCACGCCGACCGATGAGCTCGTGGCCGAGCTTCCCGGAGCAGAGCAGGACGCGTTGCACCGACGTCGGGTCGATGTCGGTCGACGGGTCGTCGAGCGTCTCGTGGAACGCACCGCTGGTGAGATCCGCGACGTGCGAGCGGGTCTGCGGCATGCGCAGGTACCGCTTCGGCGTGAAGCAGATGAGCGGCTTGCGGGTGAGGGCCTTGGACTGGCGCCGGAGCACGTGGAAGTACTGCGCCGCGGTCGTCGGGTAGACGACCCGCAGGTTGTCCTCCGAACAGAGTGCGAGGAACCGCTCGATGCGGGCGCTGGAGTGTTCGGGACCCTGGCCCTCGAAGCCGTGCGGGAGCAGGAGAGTGAGCCCGGAGCTCTGGCCCCACTTGTCCTCGGCGGCGACGATGAACTGGTCGATGATGATCTGCGCGCCGTTCATGAAGTCACCGAACTGCGCCTCCCAGCCGACCCACGCCTGCGGATCGGCCACCGAATATCCGTACTCGAATCCGAGCGCCGCGTACTCGGAGAGCACGGAGTCGTAGAGCATGAACGGTGCCTGCTCCGGTGCGATGTGGGCGAGCTGGAAGTACTCCTTCTCGGTGTCGGTGTCGACGAGCACGCCGTGGCGCTGGCTGAACGTGCCCCGCCGCGTGTCCTGGCCGGCGAGCCGCACCGGGGTGCCTTCGAGCGTGAGCGAGCCGAATGCGAGCGCTTCGCCAAGGGCCCAGTCGACGTGGTCGGCGTCGAACTCGGTGCGCCGGGCATGGAGGATCCGCTCGAGCTTGGGATTGATGTTGAAGTCCGCGGGCCACGTGACCAGTGCGTCCACGACCCCCTCGAGGACTTCGCGGTCCACACCGGTCGGAGGTGAGGTCTCGACCGCCTCCGGGAGCTCCGGGTTGACTCGGGGCTCGGGCGCGGCGCTCGCGTGGGTCTCCTCGAACGCGCGCGTCAGCCGAGCGCGGTAGTCGTCGAGCGCGGCCTCGGCCTCGGCGAGCGAGAGGTCGCCGCGGTTCACCAGCGTCTCGGTGTAGAGCTTGCGCACGCTGCGGTGCGCGCGGATGAGCTCGTACATCTTGGGCTGGGTGAATGCCGGCTCGTCGGCCTCGTTGTGGCCGAAGCGCCGGTAGCAGACCATGTCCACCACGACGTCCTTGCGGAACGCCTGGCGGAACGCGAACGCGAGCTCCACGACGCGCACGCACGCCTCCGGATCGTCGCCGTTCACGTGAAAGATCGGGGCCTGCACCATCTTCGCCACGTCGGTCGCGTAGACGCTCGACCGGCCCAGCTCCGGCGCGGTCGTGAACCCGAGCTGGTTGTTGACGACGATGTGGACGGTGCCGCCCACCTCGTAGCCGGGCACCTCGGAGAGGTTGAGCGTCTCGGCCACCACGCCCTGACCCGCGAACGCCGCGTCACCGTGGACGAGGACGGGAAGCACCTGCGAGCGGGTCGTGGTGTCGCCCCGCCGGTCCTCCTTGGCGCGAGCCATCCCTTCGACGACTGGGTCGACCGCTTCGAGGTGGCTGGGGTTCGACGCCAGGCTCACGACGATCTTCTTGCCCGACGGGGTGGTGTGCGTCCCGGCCGAGCCGACGTGGTACTTGACGTCGCCCGAGCCCTGCACCGACGCGGGGTCGAGGGCGCCCTCGAACTCCCGGAAAATCTGCGCGTAGCTCTTCCCGATGGTGTTCACGAGGACGTTCAGCCGCCCCCGGTGCGCGGTACCGAGGACGACCTCGGCCATCCCGGCCTCCGCAGCGTCGTTGAGCACGGTGTCGAGCATCGGGATGAGGCACTCCGCGCCTTCGAGGCTGAACCGCTTCTGGCCCAGGTACTTCGTGTGGATGAAGCCCTCGTAGGCCTCCGCGGCGTTCAGGCGCTCGAGGATCCGCCGCTGTTGCGCGCCGTCGAGCGGGACGGGCGTCGTCTCGACGCGCGCCTGGATCCAGTCCTTCTGCTCCGGCTCCTGGATGTGCATGTACTCGACGCCGATCGTGCGCGAGTAGGCGTCGCGCAGGATGCCGAGGATGTCGCGCAGCGGCATGGTCTTGCGCCCGAGCGCGCCGGAGCCGAGGCCGCCGGCTGGGAACTCGCGGTCGAGGTCCCAGATCGAGAGGCCGTAGTGGTTCACGTCCAGCTCGGGGTGGGTGTGCGGCGGTCGCCTTCCCAGCGGGTCGAGGTTCGCGATCAGATGGCCGCGCACCCGGTACATGTTGACGAGCTGGTGCACGTTGACGACCTTCTCGAACGCGGTGTTCGGGTCGTCCAGCGGGCTGACGTCGGTGCTCCAGCGCGCGGCTCGTAGGGCACGCCGAAGCTCTGGAAGATCTCGTCGTAGAAGTTGTCCGCGCCGAGCAGGTACTGGTGCATCCAGCGGAGGAACTCGCCGCTCTCCGCACCGCCGATGATGCGGTGGTCGTAGGTGCTCGTCAGCGTGAAGACCTTGCTCACCGCGAGCCGGGCGATCGTGTTCGGGTCCGCGCCTTCGTACTCGGCCGGATAGGCGATGGTGCCCACCCCGATGATGAACCCTTGACCGGGCATGAGCCGCGGCACCGAGTGGACCGTGCCGATCATCCCCGGGTTGGTGATCGTGCCCGTGGTGCCTGCGAAGTCGTCCGGCGAGAGCTTGTTCGTGCGCACCTTGCGGATCAGCTCTTCGTATGCGGCGAAGAAGGTCGCGAAGTCGAGCTCGTCGGCGTGCTTGATGTTCGGCACGAGGAGCGAGCGCGACCCGTCTGGGCGATCGACGTCGACCGCGAGCCCGAGGTTGAGGTGCTCGTGGTGCACGACCGCCGGCTTGCCGTCGACGAGGCCGAAGCCGGAGTTCATCGCCGGCATCTGCTTCACCGCCTTCGCGATCGCATGAGCGATGAGGTGAGTGAAGCTCACCTTGCCGTGCCCGACCCGGTTGAGGTGGTTGTTCAGGATCTGGCGGTTGACCTCGAGCAGCTTGGCGGGGACGGTGCGGACCGAGGTCGCGGTGGGGACCTGGAGGCTGGCCTCCATGTTCTCGACGATCCGGGCTGCGGAGCCCCGCAGCGGATCGGCGGTCTCGCCGTCCATCGTCAGCGGCGCGCCCGCGGCGGGCGGCGCGACCTTCGCGGCCGGCATCGGCGCGGTGACGGGCGCGCTCGCCGGGGACGGTGCGGGCGGCGTGATCACCGCCGTGGGCGTCGGTGAGGAGCTCCGGGGCGCGTAGTCGGCAAAGAAGTCCCGCCACGAGACCGACACCGAACCCGGGTTCTCGAGGAACTGGCGGTACATCTCTTCGACGAGGCCTGAGTTCGGACCCAGGTCTTCGAACTTGTCGGTCAGGGCCATGGGGCTGGCCCCCCTTCCATCTACTTTCGGAGGAGCTCGGCAGTCTGGAACGCGAGATCGAGTGACTGGCGCGCGTTGAGTCGCGGGTCACACATCGTCTCGTACCGCTGCTCGAGGTGGGTGCCGAGGACTTCCTCGGTACCACCGAGGCACTCGGTCACGTTCTCGCCGGTCAGCTCGACGTGGACGCCACCAGGCCAAACGCCGACGCCTCGACAGGCGGTGAAGAACGCGCGGAGCTCGGCCATGACATCATCGAAGTGCCTCGTCTTGTAACCGCTGGCGTGGCTGAAAGTGTTCCCGTGCATCGGATCGCAGGCCCAGACGACGGGGTGGTCGTGGTCCTTGGTGGCCCTGAGCAACGGCGGGAGGTGCCCGGCGACGTGGGCCTTGCCCATGCGGCTGATGAAGGTGAGCCGGCCCGGGGTGCGGTCCGGGTTCAGCCGCTCGCAGAGCTCGATGACATCGCCGGGCTCCGCGGTCGGTCCGAGCTTGACGCCGATCGGGTTCTGTACCCCGGCCAGGAACTCGATGTGCGCGCCGTCGAGCTGGCGGGTGCGTTCGCCGATCCAGAGGAGGTGAGCCGAGCAGTCGTACCAACCGCCGGCGAGGCTGTCCTCCCGGGTGAGCGCCTCCTCGTATCCGAGCAACAGCGCCTCGTGCGAGGTGTAGCAGTCGACCTGGTGGAGCGCGAGCTCCTTGTCGAGGTCGATGCCGCAGGCCTCCATGAACCGCAGGGCGCGCTCGATCTCGGCCGCGACCGCCTCGTAGCGCCGACCCTCGGGGCTCGCGGTGACGAACTCCTGGTTCCAGGCGTTCACGCGGGTCAGGTCGGCGAACCCACCCTTGGTGAACGCGCGTAAGAGGTTGAGCGTCGACGCGGACTGGTGGTAGCCGCGCAGCAATCGACCGGGATCGGGTCGACGCGATGCCGCGTCGAACGCGAGATCGTTGACCATGTCGCCGCGGAAGCTCGGAAGCGCCACATCGCCGCGGGTCTCGAGCGGGGCGGAGCGCGGCTTGGCGAACTGTCCCGCGATCCGACCGACCTTCACGGTCGGGACGCCCGCGCCATAGGTGAGCACGACGGACATCTGCAGGATGATCTTCAGCTTGTCGCGGATGCCGTCGGCGGAGAACGCGTTGAACGACTCCGCGCAGTCGCCGGCCTGCAGGAGGAACGCCTTGCCCTCCGCGACGAGTCCCAGCGACTTGGTCAGCGACCGGGCCTCGCCCGCGAAGACGAGCGGGGGAAGGCCGCTCAGCCCCGCGAGCACCGATTCGAGCGAGCCGTCCGTGGGCCAGTCCGGTTGCTGGAGCGCGGGCCGGGAACGCCAGGAGTCAGGCGACCAGGGCGAATCGCGCGGGGTGGTGGCGGCTGCGGTCATGGGATCGCGGCCTAGAGGTAGGCGCCGGGCAGCCGCTCGCCGGGGCCACCCGGTTCGATCGCGCGACGCGGACCGATCTCGCTCAGCTGCTGCTGGGCCACGGCCTGCTGGGTGAAGAGCGTGGCCTGGATCCCGTGGAACAGCCCTTCGAGCCAACCGACGAGCTGGGCCTGCGCGATGCGCAGCTCGGACTCGCTCGGCGTGTCCGAGTTGAACGGCAGGACGACGTCCTCGAGCTCCTTCTGCAGCTCGGGGGACAGCACGCCTTCGAGCTCGTGCAGCGACTTCTCGTGGATCTCGCGCAAGGCCCGGCGCCCCGCGTCGTCGAGCGGCGCCCTGCGGACCTCGTCGAGCATCCCCCGCACCATCGATGCGATGCGGATGAGCTTCGTAGGCCGCGTGACCTGCTCGCCCGCGGCGACATCGGCCGGGCCTTCGCCATCGGTCGGAGCGGCGTCGGCCACCACCTCGGGCACCGCCGGGTTCGCGTTCGTGTCGGTCACGGCATCCAGCGTACCGGGTGCCCGCGACCACGCTCCGAGTTCAGGCGCTCCAGTCGGCGACGTCCGGCGGTCGCCGACCAACGGCTCCGGCCGAACCGGGTCCCGGCACGTTGTGGAAGCGGTAGGGCGCGGGGTCGCGACCGGGTTGGCACACCCAGGACTCTCCGGTGCGCCCGGTGGTGATGATCGTGAGGACGGCCTCCGCGATGTGGTCGGCCTCCATGAGCGGGAAGTTCGCTTCGGCGAAGAGCTTCTTGGCCTCGTCCGTGAGGATGTTCGTGTTCGTCATGCCCGGGTTCACCGTGTTGGCGGTGATGCCGAGTGGGGCCAGGGTCGGCGCGGCGCTCCGGATGAACCCGACCACGGCGTGCTTCGTGAGGTCGTAGACGGGGTCGGGTGGGAACGGGATGATCCCGGCGAGCGAGCTCGTCGCGACGATCGCACCACCGCCGGTGTCCAGCATCGCCCGGATCGCGGCTCGGGTCCCGTAGACGACACCGTCCACGTTCACCCGCATGATCCGCCGGTAGATGTCGTCGGAGAGCTCGGTCAGGTCGGCGAGCCCGATCGCGATCCCTGCGTTCAGGAATGCGATGTCGACTCGTCCGAGCTCGAGCTGACACGCGGTCGAAGGCACGGTCGACGTCCGTCGACTCGCCCGCATCGGCGCGCACGAAGATCCCGTCGACCTCCTCCGCGACCTCCCGGCCGCGCGGGTCGATGTCCACGCAGCAGATCCGCGTGCCTTCGGCGGCGAGCCGCCTCGCCGTGGCCCGTCCGATGCCCGAGGCCGCGCCGGTGACGAGCGCGACCTTTCCGTCCAGCTGGCCCATCTCGTCCCCTTGGGTCGACGTCGGCCGCAGGCTACGCCGGCCTCAGAGCTGGATGACGACGAGGCGCTCCTCAGTCATCTCGTGCACGGAGTAGTGCGGGCCTTCCTTGGTGTTGCCGCTGTCCTTGACCCCGCCGTAGGGCATCTGGTCCGTGCGGAAGGTCGGCATCTCGTTCACCGTCACGCCGCCGAAGTCGAGCTCGTGCGCGGCCTTGAGCGCGGTCTTCAGGTCCCGGGTGAAGATCGCGGCCTGGAGCCCGTAGCGGCTGTCGTTGGCCAGCGCGAGCGCCTCGTCGACCGAGTCGTAGCCCTGCACCCCGACCAGCGGCCCGAACACCTCCTGGGTGCAGACCAACATGTCGGGCGTCACGTTCACGAGCACGGTCGGAGTCAGCAGGTCCTGGCGCACGTCGCCACCGGTCGCGACCTTCGCGCCGCCGCTCACAGCCTCCTCGATCCAGCCCACGATCCGGTCGCGCTCCGACGGGGCGATGAGGGCCGACACGTCGGTCGTGTCGTCGAGTGGGTCACCGACGACGAGGGCCTCGACCTTCGGAACGACGCGCTCGATGAGCGTGTCCCGTATCGAGTGATGCGCGTAGACCCGCTGCACCGCGATGCAGGTCTGGCCCGAGTAGGCGTAGCCGCCCGCGACGATCTTCGTCGCGGCCAGATCGAGGTCCGCGTCGGGCTCGACGATCACCGGCGCGTTGTTGCCGAGCTCGAGGCCGACCTTCTTGCGCGGCGCGAGCGCCTTGATGCCCCAGCCCACCTCCGGCGAGCCGGTGAACGTGATCATCGCGACGTCCGGGTGCTCGACGATCGCGTTGCCGACGCTGCCGCCGCCACCCGTCACGACGTTGAGCCAGCCCGGGGGAAGCCCGCTCTCGTCGAGCAGGATCTCGGCCAGGAGCAGCGCGGTCAGTGGAGTCTGCGACGCCGGCTTGAGGACGACCGGGCAACCCGCGGCGATCGCCGGCGCGAGCTTGTGGCTGACGAGGTTGAGCGGGAAGTTGAACGGGCTGATCGCGCCGACGACGCCGATCGGGACGCGCAAGGTGAAGCCGAGCTTGTCGACACCGGCGACGTTCGCGTCCATAGCGATCATGTCGCCGGTGAGCGTGCGCGCTTCGACGGCCGCGAACGCGAACGTGCCCACCGCACGGGCCGCCTCGATGCGCGCGGTCTTGATCGGCTTCGCGGCTTCGCTCGCGATGCTCCGGGCGAGCTCCTCCTGGCGCTCCCCGATCCGCTTCGCCGCCGCGTCGAGAATCTCCGCGCGCTGCCACGCGAGCAGCGGCTCGGCCTTCCGTGCGGTTCGCGCGGCGTTGACCGCGGCGTCGACCTCGTCGGCGCCCGCCTTCGGAACTCGACCGAGCTCCGAGTGGTCGAAGGGGGAGTGGATGACGATCTCTTCGTTCGTCGTGATCCGCTCGCTCCCGATGGGGAGAGGATGCAGCTCGCTCATGCCCCCATGGAACCACAACCCCGGCCGTCCCCGTTCCGTGGATCAGGCGGTGAGGCCGGCCGCGCGCCCCGCGAGGGTGACCGTGCTCGAGGGGTCCGGAGACCTCGGCGACCGCAGAGAGCCGCAGGTCGTCCTTGAAGAGCAGACTCCTGCTCGGATCATGAGGTTCGCGTAGCAAAGGTCGACGAAGCGGGTCGCCCGGCCGTGGCCGCCATCGATCAGCACCACGTCGAAGTAGGGCTTCGTCTCCGGCGGACCCGCTCGCCCAGATCCGAATGCGATCGCCGCGGCAGCTCGACCTCCGATCGTTCCGACCGATCGTCCATCGCGCCGATGTCGAACCGGTGATGCTCGCAATCGGCGACGATCCGATCGCGAAGGTGAAAGGATGGTGCGACCGTGACGAGCTGGTCGAGCCGCGCGAGCTGCAAGAACGTGATCGTCGAGTTCCCAGGCTCGGGCCCGGACGCGACGCGGGTGGCAATCTTGACGACGCGTTTCGGTGTCTGGCGCCCTCGGCAGGACTCGAACCTGCGCACACGGCTCCGGAGGCCGATGCTCTATCCGCTGAGCTACGAGGGCGGGCGTCGTCGAGCGGTGCCGACGGCGAGGGATCAGCGTAGTTGAGGGCGTCGCTGCCGACTCGGCCGATGCCGTCCGAGGCGCCGGCTCAGTCGCGCGTCGGTCTCGGCCACGGCGCTCTACCCCTTCGCCAGGTGCTTCGAGATCGACCGGTTCAGCGCGTGCAGCGTTGCCCGGGCCGCGGATTCGATCGCGCTGGCACCCGCCGCGATGCCGAGCCGACGCGAATCGTCCGGCGCGACGAGCTCGCAGGCGACTACGTGCGTGTCCTTGCCATCGTCGTTGAGCACCCGGGCCCAGGACGGTGCGTACTCGAGGCGGGGCACGAACACCCGCAGGCCGTCCACCATGGCTTCGACGACGCCGAGGATCCCGTTGCTCGCCACCGCGCGCCCGATGATGCGACGACCCTCGAAGGTGAGGTGGACCTCGAGCTCGTCGGTGTCGGGAAAGGTCAACACCGCGAGGAGCCGGACCC
Source organism: uncultured Acidimicrobiia bacterium (assembly GCA_963848485.1). Classification (GTDB taxonomy): domain Bacteria; phylum Actinomycetota; class Acidimicrobiia; order IMCC26256; family JAENVU01; genus Chersky-806. Next base: position 61,619 of record CAWKDX010000003.1, on the reverse strand, counting down.
GCTGGTCGCGTGGCGTGGCGCGCGCGTCGGGCGACGGTGCTCACGACGGCGACCGCCGCCTCGGGGGCGCCGTCGGCCGCGGCCAGCGTGGGCGTGGCGCCGGGTTCGGGCTCGGCTGCCTCGACCAGCTCCTCGGGCAGCGGTCGATGCCGGCCATGCTCCCGAGCGCACCGTCGAGCGGCGAGCTGCCGCCCGCGGCCTGGTGGCGCGGGAGGGCCGAGACCCGCCAGCGCACGACCTCGAGCGCGACCGGCTTCTCGGAGTGGCGGTACGCGATGCGCGTCGCCTGCAAGGGGAGGTTCGGCGGCGGGGTGTCCCCGCTCACCTGGAGCTGGATCAGCAGCACGTCGTCGCGCTCCGTGAACCCCGCGGCGCGGACGCCGGGGAGCTTGCGGAGCTCGAGCTCGAGGTCGTCGACGTTCACGAGCGGGCCTTCTTCGCTTCGTAGAGGCGCGAGTCCGCCAGCTTGAAGAGGCTGGTCGTGTCGTCGGCCTCGGCGGGGCACTGCGCGACGCCGTAGGAGAACGCCGGGCACGGTCGGTCGCCGAGCTGGGAGGAGCCGATGCGCTCGAGCAGCATCGGCACGTCGTCGGGATCCGTGTTCGGCAGGATCACCGCGAACTCGTCGCCGCCGATCCGAGCCGCGTTGTCACCGAATCGCAGGACCCGGCGGAAGCGCTCGGCCAGGGCCTGCAACGCGGCGTCGCCGGCGGCGTGCCCCTGGCCGTCGTTGATCTGCTTGAGGCCGTCGAGGTCGATGACGACCAGCGTGAAGGGCCAGTGGTACCGAAGGCTGCGGGCGACGGACATGTCGAGCAGGCGGTCGAAGCTGCGCCGGTCGAACAGGCCGGTGAGCGGGTCGTGCCAGGAGTCGTAGCGCAGGACTTCCATCCGCAGCGCGACGACGCACAGGCTGCCGAGCAGCGCGGCATCGACGGCCGCGGCTTCGAGCGGGGGGTCCGTGTAGAGGCCAGGCTCGGCGTCGAGCAGCGCCTCGCCGCCCGGATCGTCGAGCGGCTTGCGCGCGGCCCGGAACACCTGCCGGCCGAGGCCCGACTCGTCGATCACGATCGCGGCGTCGTGAAGCTCGTACTGCGCGACGAGCCCGTCCAACGCGCGATAGATGATCGCGAGCCCGGACTGGTCGGTGGCGAGGTCGGCCACGAGCTCAGCCCCCAGGTCCGCCACGTCGGTCTCCTCGTTGCCCAACGATCCCACTTCGGCCGCTCCGTCGTCCGTGTTCTCTGACCCGTCCTTGGTGTCGATGTGCTCCCCGGTCGCCGGCCTCGGAGGTTCCGACCCCCGGTATCGGCGGGAAGTGGTGCTCCGCTGGATGGGGTTCCGGATCGGTTCGCGTCGGGGAGGAGATCCGCCAGGCCGCGGCCGAGACCTCCTTGTCGCGTCACGTGCTTCCTCCCTCGAGCGACATGCGAATCTCATGCCGTACTGCCCCAAATGTCTCGGATCCCGGCGGAACCGCCCGGATCTGCACATTAGTGGCCACAGAGCGTGTCCGCGTCGGAAGGGCCCAGAATGAGCCGAGGGACTCAGGGTAGATGTGCGATGCTGACGCGCGTCTGCGTGCCGGTCGACCACGCACCGTGACGCTCCTCTCCGCCCCCCAGTCCGCCCCCAGGGGTCCCCACGTTGTCCCCGAATCAACTGCCGACGAATCCTCCGGCCCGCCTCTGGTGGTGCGTGTTGCCGACTGTTGTCTCGGAGTGCCGGTGATCGCCGACGAGATCGTCGTGGCGCTTCGCGTCGCGCTCGCCGCCGCGGGGCTTCCGGAGCCGAAGAAGCTCGAGGTCACGCCCGCGACGAACCGCGAGCACGGCGACTTCCAGTCGAGCGTCGCGCTCGGGCTGCAGAAGCAGGTGGGCGCGCGGGGCACCGAGATCGCGCCGCGCATCGCGGACGCGCTCCGGGCGGCTCCGCCTCCACACCTGGAGCGAGTCGAGGTCGCGGGTCCCGGCTTCCTCAACTTCTTCCTCTCACCCGCCTGGTTGCACCAGGTTCTCACAAGCGTCGTGACCGCAGGCGTCGCGTACGGCCGCGGAGACACGTATGCCGGAACGCGGGTGAACCTCGAGTTCGTCTCGGTGAACCCGACCGGTCCGTTGCACGCGGGCGGCGGTCGCTGGGTCGCGGTCGGCGACGCGATTGCGAACCTCCTCGCGGCGCAGGGCGCGGTCGTCCATCGTGAGTACTACCTGAACGACGCGGGCAATCAGCTCGCGACCTTTGGTGCGTCGCTTGTTCGCCCGGTACGCGCGGACCCAGCTCCCCGAGGACGGCTACCAGGGTGCGTACCTGGTCGAGATGGGAGAGCGCCTGCGTGCCGAGCTCGGCGACGATGTCAGCGAGGAGCAGGCTCGGGAGTGGGGCCTCGTCGTCGTCGTCGACCAGCTCCGGGAGGACCTCGGACGTATCGGCGTCCACTTCGACACGTGGTTCTCCGAGCGCACCCTCCACGAGAGCGGGAAGGTCGGCTCGGTGCTCGAGCGGCTGAAGGCTGCGGACCTCACCTACGAGCAGGACGGCGCAACGTGGCTCCGCGCGGAGGACCTCGGCGACCAGCGCGACCGCGTGCTCGTGAAGTCCGACGGCAACACCACCTATCTCTGCAACGACCTCGCGTACCACCAGGACAAGATCGATCGCGGGTGGGAGCACCTCATCGACATCTGGGGCGCGGACCATCACGGCCAGGTCAAGTCCGTCCAGGTCGGGATGCAGGCGCTCGGCGTCGGCACCGCCGGAGGCGCCGGAGCCGGAGATCATCCTCGGCCAGTTCGTGACGCTCGTGCGCGACGGTGAGACGGTCCGCCTCTCGAAGCGCACTGGCACGATCGTCACGTTGTCGGACATCCTCGACGAGGTCGATCCCGATGTCGCGCGGCTGACGTTCCTGTTGCAGAGCATCGACACGACGCAGACCTTCGATCTCGACATCGTCACGTCGCAGTCGATGGAGAACCCGGTGTACTACGTGCAGTACGCGCACGCGCGTGTGTCGTCGATCGCGCGCCGGGCGGCCGAGCGGGGCATCGCGCGTGGTCCGCTCGAAGCCGCGGACCTCTCGCTGCTCGTCCACGAGCGAGAGCTGGACCTGCTCCGTTCGCTCGCCGAGTACCCGGAGGTCCTGGAGCGCGCGGCCGTCATGCGAGCCCCCCATCGGGTCGCGACCTGGGTCCGGGAGTTCGCGTCGCGGTTCCACGGCTTCTACCGCGACTGCCGGGTCATCACCGACGACGCCGCGCTGACTCAGGCGCGGCTCTGGCTCACCGAGGCGTGCCGCATCGGGCTGGCCGACGCGCTCGGGATCCTCGGGGTCAGCGCGCCCGAGGTGATGGAGCGGATCCCTGAGGACGAAGGAGCCGGCGAGGCACCGAGCGAGCAGGCGTGACCGCAGGTTCCAGCGCACCGTTCGACCAGTCGCTCGTGCCGCCCGGGCTGCTCGACGTGGACATCGGTGCGCTCGCGGCGGAGTTCGGGACGCCGCTGTTCGTGTACGACGAGGACTACCTCCGGGCCCGGTGCGCGGACGTTCGCGGCGAGCTTCGGCGCCGGCGAACGTCGCGTACGCGGGCAAGGCGTTCCTGTGCCTGGCGATGGCTCGGCTGGTCGACGAAGCCGGGCTGAGGCTCGATGTGGCGACGGGCGGCGAGCTGCACGTCGCGCTCCAGGCCGGCTTTCCCGGGTCAGCGACTGGTGTTCCACGGGAACAACAAGAGCGACGAGGAGATCGAAGCGGCTCGCGACGCCGGCGTGGGCGTCATCGTCGCGGACTCCTTCGCCGAGCTGGACCGACTCGAGCGGATCGGCTTCCGCGGCATCGGTGTTCGTTCGGGTGACGCCCGGGGTGGAGGCGCACACCCACGAGTACATCGAGACCGGCACCGAGCGATCCAAGTTCGGGTTCTCGGTTGCGAAGGGCGACGCGCTCGCGGCGGTGCGCCGAGTCGTCGACGCGCCTGGGCTCACGTTCGGTGGGATCCACTGCCACATCGGCTCGCAGGTGTTCCGGCTCGACTCGTGCGCGAAGGCCGCGGCGGTGGTGGTTGCGTTCGCCGAGCGAGTGCGAGCGGGAGACCGGCGCGGCGGTGCCGGTCCTCAACCTCGGCGGCGGCCTCGGGACCCGGTACCTCACCGATGACCCGCTCATGGAAGTGAGCGAGTACGCGCGCGTCCTTCACGACGCGGTCGGCGATCGCACGGTGATGGTCGAGCCCGGGCGCGCGATCGTCGGGTCGGCGGGGATCACCGTCTACCGGGTCGGCACGATCAAGGTGATTCGCGACGTCGCGACGTACGTCGCGGTGGACGGTGGGATGAGCGACAACCCGCGTCCGGTGCTCTACGGCGCCGGGTACGAGGCCTACCTGCCGGACCGGATCGATGAGCCCCGTCCCCTCGTCGCCTCCATCGCCGGGAAGCACTGCGAGCAGGGCGACGTGATCGTGACCGACGCGCATCTCCCCGAGTCTGTGGCGGTCGGTGACCTGCTCGTGACCCCGGTGACCGGGGCGTACGGCTACTCGATGGCCAGCAACTACAACAAGGTCGCCCGTCCGGCGGTCGTCTTCGTGCGGGCCGGGGAAGCTCGACTCGTGGTCCGGCGCGAGCGCGCCGATGATCTGGTGCGGCTGGACCAGCCGTGAGTGGAGCGCCGCCCGGGGCGTCGCTGCGTCAGACTGGGGTCGAAGAGGATTGGGGTGTGCATGGCTGAAGATGTCGTACGGGTTGGCCTGCTCGGTTGCGGGCATGTCGGCTCGGCGCTGGTGCGGCTGATCACGGAGAACGGCGACTCGATCGAGGCCCGGACCGGAGTGCGGTTGCAGGTCGAGAAGGTCGCGGTCCGGAACCTGTCGCGCGAAGCGAGACGTCGCGCTCCCGGCCATCGCCTTCACGAACGACGCCAACGCGGTCGTCGGTGATCCCGACGTCGACGTGGTGGTCGAGGTCATTGGCGGGATCGAACCGGCTCGCGAGCTCATCGTTCAGGCCCTCACGTCCGGCAAGCCGGTGGTGACCGCGAACAAGGAGCTGCTCGCCAACTTCGGCAAGGAGCTCTTCGAGACCGCCGAGAGCGCCGGTGTCGACCTGCTCTTCGAGGCGTCCGTGGCCGGTGGAGTGCCGCTCCTGCGACCGTTGCGCGAGTCGCTCGCCGGTGACCGGATCACCCGGGTGATGGGCATCGTCAACGGCACGACGAACTACATCCTCACCCGTATGAGCGAGGAGGGAGCATCGTTCACCGATGCGCTCGCGGAAGCGCAGTCGCTGGGCTTCGCCGAACGTGACCCCACCGCGGACGTCGAGGGATTCGACGCCGCCGCGAAGGCCGCGATCATCGCGACCATCGCGTTCGGCGCGCGCGTCGTTGCCGGCGACGTGTACCGGGAAGGTATCAGCGAGCTCACGGATGCCGACATGGCCTCGGCGCGCGAGCTCGGCTACGTCGTGAAGCTGCTTGCGGTCGCGGAGGAGGATGCGCACGGCGTCGCGGTACGCGTGCACCCGACGATGATCCCGGCGAGCCATCCGCTCGCGTCGGTGCGGGAGTCGTTCAACGCGGTGTTCATCGAAGCCGACGCGGTCGGGGAGCTGATGTTCTACGGCCGCGGCGCCGGCGGTGCGCCGACGGCGGGTGCGGTGCTCGGTGACCTCATCGACGCCTCGAAGAACCTCGTGGCGGGACGGCGGGGCGCCACGATCGGTGCGCTCGCGCGCAAGCCGGTACGCCCGATCGACGAGGTCGAGAGCCAGTTCTACCTGCAGCTCGAAGTCGCGGATCAGCCCGGCGTCCTGGCCGAGATCGCGATGCAGTTCGGCGAGCACGACGTCTCGATCAAGTCGATGCAGCAGATGGGCATCGGCGCGGATGCCCGGATCATCTTCATCACTCACCGCGCCCGCGAGGCAGACTTGCGCCGGACGGTGCACGCGCTGCGCGACGTGAAGTCCGTCCACCGCGTCGGCTCGGTCCTCCGGGTCATGGGAGACGAACCTGGATGAGCGCAGCGGGCAAGGCGCGGGGACTCCCGAGCCAGTGGCCGGGGCTGATCGAGGCGTACCGGGAGCTCCTCCCGGTGACGGCGTCGACGCCGGTCATCACGCTGCTCGAGGGCGGGACGCCGTTGCTGCACGCGGACCGGCTCTCCGACGAGCTGGACCTCGACGTGTGGCTGAAGATCGAGGGCGCGAACCCGACGGGCTCCTTCAAGGACCGCGGGATGACGATGGCGATCACCAAGGCGGTCGAAGCCGGCGCCAAGGTCGTCGTCTGTGCGTCGACCGGGAACACCTCGGCCTCGGCGGCCGCGTACGCGGCGCGCGCCGGGCTGACGTGCGGCGTCGTGATCCCGCAGGGCCAGATCGCGTTGGGCAAGCTGGCGCAGGCGCTCATCCACGGCGCGCGAGTCGTGCCGGTTCAGGGCAACTTCGATGAGGCCCTGAAGGTCGTGCGCGAGCTCGGTCGGCTGGGCGAGGTCACGGTTGTGAACTCGATCAACCCGTTCCGGATCGAAGGGCAGAAGACCGCGTCGTTCGAGATCGTCGATGTGCTGGGCGACGCGCCGGACGTCCACTGCATCCCGGTCGGGAACGCGGGGAACATCACCGCGTACTGGAAGGGCTACCTCGAGTACGACCAGCTCGGCCGTTGCGAACGCACCCCGAGGATGCTCGGCTGGCAGGCCCAGGGCTCGGCCCCGCTGGTGCTCGGCGAGGCGGTGCTCCACCCGGAGACGATCGCCACCGCGATCCGCATCGGGAACCCCGCGAGCTGGGACACCGCGATCGCCGCGCGAGACGAGTCCGGTGGCGCGATCGGCGCGGTCACCGACGCCGAGATCCTGGCCGCGTACCGCGAGCTGGCGGCCACCGAAGGCGTCTTCGTCGAGCCGGCGTCGGCCGCATCCGTGGCGGGGCTGCGCAAGGCGGCGACCGAAGGTCTGGTCGAATCGGGCGAGCGGGTCGTGTGCACGGTCACGGGTCATGGCTTGAAGGACCCGCAGCGCGCGATCGAAGAAGTGCGACTCGGGGAGCCGGTCGTCGCCGACCTCGACGCGGTTGCCACCGAGCTCGGCCTGAAGTAGCACTCTCCCGAAAGCAGGGAGTGCAGCGATGATCATCACCACGCGGCCCGTCGCCCTCGTCACGGGAGCCTCATCCGGCATCGGGCGTGCGTTCGCAGTCGCGCTGGCGGACCGCGGGCACGACCTCGTGCTCGTGGCGCGGCGACACGGCGCGGCTCGAGGGGCTCGCCCTGGAGCTCGCTGCCGCGTACGGCGCGGCACGCGGAGGTGCTCGCGGCTGATCTCTCGGACCCGGCCGCCCTCGCGACCGTCGAGGGACGAGTCTCGGACGGGTCGCGTCCGGTCGACCTGCTGGTGAACAACGCGGGCTTCGGGACCTCGGGCGAGTTCACCGGGCTGCCCATCGACCGTGAGGAACAGGAGATCCAGCTGAACGTGCTGGCGCTGGTGAGGCTCACGCATGCCGCACTCGGCCGGGCTGGTCGAGAGGGACCGGGGCGGCGTGATCAACGTTGCCTCGATCGCCGGCTACCAGCCCACGCCCGGCAACGCGGTCTACGGCGCGACGAAGGCCTTCGTCATGAGCTTCTCCCAGGCGGTGCACGAGGAGCTCAAGGGCACCAAGGTGAAGTGCATGGTGCTCGCCCCAGGCTTCACCCGCACCGAGTTCCAGATGCGAGCGGGCTTCGACTCGAGCGAGGTGCCCGGCTTCCTCTGGCAGGACGCGCCGACCGTCGTCCAGCACAGCTTGCGCGCGTACGACAAGGGTCGTGCCGTGTGCGTCCCGGGCCCGCTGAATGCCGCCACCGCGGCCTTCACTGCGGTGACGCCCCACTCGGTCACGCGCAGGATCGCGGGCGCGATCGTGAGTCGGAGCGAGCGGTAGAACTCGCTCAGGCGGGGTCGACCCGGTAGACGTCACCACCGTCGGAGAGGACGTACAGCTCTCCGCTCGCATCTTGCCCGAAGCTGTTGACCCCCGGCACGCGCACCGGGAGGATGCGGTCCTGGGCCAGCTTGCCGTCCGGCGCGGCCAGGGCGCGCAATGTGCCACCGCAGTAGTCCGCGAAGAGGTAGCCGCCACGGAGCGCGGGGATCTTCGTCCCGCGGTAGACGTAGCCACCGGTGACCGCGGAGTTCCCGTTGTCATGCGAGTAGTCGAAGAGCGGCATGACGGCGCCTGGCGCGTCGCCGTCGCGGTATCGGTGTGTTCCTTCCCAGACGTTCCAGCCGAAATTGACGCCACGCCCGGCGCCCGAGCCCTTCGTGGCGAGGTCGACCTCCTCCCACGCGTCCTGGCCGACGTCGCCGATCCAGAAGTCTCCGGTCTGGCGGTCCCACGAGAACCGCCACGGGTTCCGCAGGCCAAACGCCCAGATTTCGGGCCGCGCTCCCGCCGTGTTCACAAACGGGTTGTCCGGCGGGATCGTGTAAGCGTTCGCGCCACTCTGAATCGGGTCGATCCGCAGGATCTTTCCCAACCACGTCCCGAGCGACTGACCGTTGCCACCTGACACGTGACCTGGGCCCTGGTCGCCCGCCGCGCCGCCGTCACCGAAGCTGATGTAAAGCATGCCGTCAGGCCCGAAGCCGAGCTGGCCGCCGTTGTGGTTCGACTCCGGTTGGTCCTGGGCGAGGACCTGCCGGCGTGAGCTCGTCGCGATCGTTCCCGCCGCATCGACCGTGTACTCGTCCACCCGGGTGTCGCCGTTCGTGTTCGTGTAGTCGACGTAGAGCTTCGACCCGTCGGGTGAGAACGCGAGGCCGAGCAGTCCCTGCTCGTTCGACGAGCTGCCGACGAGCGAGGAGATGTCGAGCGCCGGCGCAGTGTCGAGCTTTCCGTCGCGGATCGTGCGGATGCGCCCGACCTTCTCGACGATGTAGACGGTTGAGTGGTCCCCCGGGCGGACCGCCATCGCGGTCGGGCGCTGGAGCTCGGCGAGCTTGGTCAGCTTCACGTTCACGGCCGCCAGATCGGCTCCTGCGGTGGTGGTCGTGGTGCCGTCGGTGGAAGACGACGTGCGCGCGCGTCGTGCTGGTGGTCGTTGAGGCCTTCGAGCCGTCATGGCTGGAGCAGCCGGCGACGACCAGCCCGGTCACGATCAGGACCGCGAGCGATGTGACGAGGCGCTGATGCATTCCCGGACCGTATCGAGGGCGGTCGCGCCGGCGAGGTCGCGTACGCTTCCAGCCATGAAATACGTGGTTCTGGTCCCGGACGGCTGTGCGGACGAGCCGGTCGACGAGCTCGATGGCCGACCCCGCTCGAGGCGGCCGCGCTCCCGCACCTCGCCACGCTCGCGGCGCGCAGCGAAGTCGGCCGGGCCAACGTGATCCCGGGTGGGCTCCCGCCAGGGAGCGACGTCGGCAACCTCTCGATCCTCGGGTACGACCCGCTCGAGTTCCACACCGGCCGCGCCCCGATCGAGGCAGCGGCGATGGGGGTCGAGCTCGGGCCAGACGAGGTTGCGTACCGCTGCAACCTCGTGACGCTCGGCGCGGACGAGACCATGGTCGACTTTGCGGCCGGTCACCTGTCGAGCGAGCAGAGCCATCCGATCATCGAGGCGCTCGACGCGACGCTCGGCGGCAGGCCGCGACGGCGTGCGGTTCTACGCCGGGGTCGAGTACCGCCATCTCGTCGTGACTCCGAGGGACTGGGCCGACGCAGAGTGCACGCCACCGCACGACCTCACGGGCAAGCCGGCCACCCTTCCCACCGGTCCGGCCGCCGCGAAGCTCATCGCGCTGATGGACGCGTCGCGCCCGATCGTGGCCGAGGCCGCAGCGCAGGTCGAGTCGATCGCGACCCAGATCTGGCTGTGGGGCCAGGGGATCCGTCCGACGTTGCCGCCCTTTGCGGAGCGCTTCGGCGTCTCCGGCCGGCTCACTTCCGCGGTCGACCTCGTGCGCGGGCTCGGCGTGCTCGCCGGCATCGAGGTGCTCGACGTCCCGGGCGCGAGCGCGGGCTTCGAGAACGACTACGGCGCCCAACGCGACGCGTGCCTCGAGTCGCTCGTGGACCGCGACTTCTTCCTGCTCCACGTCGAAGCGACGGACGAGGCGGGCCACCAGCAGAACGCGGCGGAGAAGGTCGCGGCGCTCGAGTCGTGGGACCGTGAGATCATCGGACCGCTGCTCGAGGCGCTGCCGTCGTTCGGGCCCCACCGGATCCTGCTCATGCCGGACCACGCCACCCCGATCCGGCTCGGCACGCACACCTCGGATCCCGTCCCGTACCTCCTGTTCGACTCCGAGCTGGAGCGAGACGGGCTGCGCCTACACCGAGACAGCCACCGCAGGGCTCGGCACCGCTTCCGGCACACCGTCTCATGGGGCGCCTGACCGCCTAGCGCGCCCCTCAAGCGTTCTCCGACCCCCGCCGATGAGTTCGGCGAGGGAGTGGTGTTCATGGCCCAGGTTCTGGCGCAGCAGAGCGCATCGCGCGCACCGGTCGGTGATGGCGCGCACGCGGCGCGAGACGACAACGGGCCCGACGGGCACGACGACGCGGCCGCGACCAGCGCCATCGCTGCAGGCGCACGCGGCCCTGCCCCTCGTCGCGTTGGTGCTCGGGATCTCCGGTGTGGTGCTCGGGGTGACGGTCATCTGGTTCTTCGCCGCGATCCCGGTCGGGCGTCGTCAGCCTCATCGCGGGCCTGATCGCGCGACAGCGGGTTGCGACCTACGACGACCCGCGGCGGCGTCGCGAGCGACGATCGGCACCGCGCTCGGATGTGTCGCGATCCTGCTCGGGGTTACGGGTGCGTACTTCCTGCCACGGCTCATCGACCGCGGCGATCGGTTTCTCGGCGGAGTGCAGGAGAACGTGAACAAGAACGTCGGGTTGGTCAACGGCGGGCTGAGCCGCGACGTCAACCGCCTCGACCGCACGCTGTCGCGCGACCTTGATCGCTTCGAGCTGCAGAACCGGACGGATCTGACCGCGCTCGAGAACCGGACCGCACTCACTTTGAAGGCGCTGGAAGACCGCCTGAACGGCGACGTCGACGCGACGCCGCGCCTCGGCGAAGAGCGATCTCGCCGAGCTCGACGCGAGTCTCCGCGCCGCGCTCCAAGCCCTGGAGAAGTCGAGCCGTGACTCGGACGCGGCACTCCACGAGACCGTCGGAGGGCTCGACCAGCGGATCACCCGGATCGAGGAGAAGCTCGGCATGTGAGCCGGGGGTCGCGCCGGCCTTGACGGGCGGGTGGCTCCAGAAGTCCCACTGATGACCTAGGATGGTCGTTGGTGCCCACCGCCACCTCGGCGGGTGCGTGCCCCGACCCTCTCCTGGAGGGTCCCGCCCGAAATCCGGAGTTGCTCCGTGATCCGGGTGCGTTTTCGCAAATCGCGTCCGGCGCTCGCCGCACGCATCGTCCGACTGGGCTCCCGGCAGCAGTGACCACGCCGGCCGCACCGGTCGATTCCAAGGAGCAGATGATGGCCTCCGAGCAGCAACTCGAACGGTCCATGCTCGACGGCAAGGATCGTGAAGAGCTGCACGCGATCGCCGGTGCCATGGGCGTGAAGGGCATCACCCGCCTGCGCAAGGCGGACCTCGTCGACGCGATCCTCGCGGCCGCGGCCGGCCAGGCCGGTCGGGGCAACGGGGCGAAGACCTCAGCGAAGGACTCCGCCAACGGCTCTGCCGACGTCAAGCCGAAGCGGGCGGTCCGCTCGAAGAAGGCGTCGGAGCTGGCCGCGCCGGACAGCGCGATCGCGGCGCTCGCCGCCGAGGAGGAGGCGATCGCGTCCGCGGGCGCCGAGCCCGAGGTCGCTCCGGCGCCGGCGCGCCGCGCGACGACTGCACCGGCAGCTGACGCCCGCCGCGACGGTCGGCCGCCGATGACGCTCCGCGTCGGCCACCACGGCCGCGCCGCGCGTCGACTCCGAGGACGAACGCAACTCGTACGGCGAGGGCAACCGCACCGGAACGCGGCGCCGCCGTCGGCGCGGTCGCGACCGCGGTGGCGAGCGCCAGGGCAACGAGCGACCGCCCGAAGGTGGCGGCGAGCCGCGCGAGCGCGAGTACAGCGGCGAGCCGATCGAGATCGAGGGTCTGCTCGACCTGCGCGACGAGGGCTACGGCTTCCTGCGCACGAGCGGGTACCTCCCCGGTCGCAACGACGTGTACGTGTCCGCGTCCCAGGTGCGGCGCTTCGCGCTGCGCAAGGGTGACTACGTGAAGGGCGCGACCCGGCCGCCGGCGAGCAACGAGAAGTACCCCGCGCTGCTCCGGGTCGACCAGATCAACGACGTGAGCCCGGACGACGCGCGGGAGCGGCCGCGGTTCGAGGACCTCACCCCGTTGTTCCCGGACGAGCGGCTCCGGCTCGAGCTGCCGCGACGAGCCCGGCCTGCTCACCGGCCGGATCGTCGAGCTGCTCTCGCCGATCGGCAAGGGCCAGCGCGGCCTCGATCGTGTCGCCGCCGAAGGCCGGCAAGACCACGATCCTCAAGCAGATCGTCTACGCGATCGAGCGCAACAACCCCGAGGTGCACCTCATGGTCCTGCTCGTCGACGAGCGGCCCGAAGAGGTCACCGACATGAAGCGCCACGTGCTGCGCGGCGATGTGGTCGCGAGCACGTTCGACCGCCCGTCGGACGAGCACACGCAGGTCGCGGAGCTCACCATCGAGCGCGGCGAAGCGCATGGTCGAGCTCGGCAAGGACGTCGTGATCGTGCTCGACGGCATCACCCGCCTCGCCCGCGCGTACAACCTCTCGGCGCCGGCGTCGGGCCGGATCCTCTCCGGTGGCGTGGACTCGACCGCGCTGTACCCGCCGAAGAAGTTCTTCGGCGCCGCCCGCAACATCGAAGAGGGCGGATCGCTGACCATCGTCGCGACGGCCCTCATCGAGACCGGCAGCCGGATGGACGAGGTCATCTTCGAGGAGTTCAAGGGCACCGGGAACATGGAGCTCCGCCTGGACCGGCGCCTCGCCGAGCGCCGCCTCTACCCGGCGATCGACGTCAACGCGAGCTCGACCCGCCACGAGGAGCTCCTGTTCGAGCGCAACCAGCTCAACCAGGTCTGGAAGCTCCGCCGGGTGCTGAACGCCCTCGCGGCCGACGGCGGCAGCGCCCCGGGCCTCGAGCTCCTCATCGACAAGCTCAAGACCACCAAGAGCAACGACGAGTTCCTCGCCGAGATCGCCAAGGCCGGCGGGCGTCTGACTCGACCGCCTCGTTCCGAGGGCGATCTCGGCGCCGGCCGGCCTCGGGAATCTTCGGACCCGCTCGCCCGTTGGACGCCACACTCCGTAGACTGGATTCCTCATGAAGACCGACACGCATCCCACATACGCCGAAAGCCGCGTGCACTGCTCCTGCGGCAACGAGTTCGTGACCCGCTCCACCACCAAGGAGCTGCGGGTGGAGCTCTGCTCGGAGTGCCACCCCTTCTACACGGGCAAGCAGAAGCTCGTGGACACCGGTGGCCGGGTCGAGCGCTTCCAGCGCCGGTACTCCAAGTCCGCCAAGAAGTAGCCCGGGGAGCGCCGCATGGCCGACCAGCCGCGGTACATGGGGGGACAGGCCGTCGTCGAGGGCGTCATGATGCGCGGCGGTCCTCGACTGGGCCGTCGCGGTGCGCAACCCCGAGGGCGGCGATCGACGTCGAGGTGCACGACGCGCCGAGCTGGGCCGAGAAGTACTCGAAGGTCCCGCTGCTGCGCGGCGTCATGAACCTCGCCGAGTCGATGGCGCTCGGGATGAAGGCGCTGTCCTGGTCCGCGAACCAGCAGGTTCCGGAAGAGGAGCGGGTCGGGAGCAAGGCGATGGGCGTGACGATGGCCATCGCGCTCGTCTTCTTCGCCGGCTTCTTCGTCGTGCTGCCCGCGCTCGGTGCGCCGCGGCCTCTCGAGTCTCTCGGGATCGACGGCTTCCTCGTTCCACGTGCTCGAGGGCGCGCTCGTCCTCGGCATCTTCCTCGGCTACCTCGGCGCGGTCGGCCTGATGCCCGACATCAAGCGCGTGTTCCAGTACCACGGCGCCGAGCACAAGGCGATCGCCGCGTACGAGAACGACGAGCCGCTCACGCCCGAAGTCCGCGCAGCGGTTCACGACCCAGCACGTGCGGTGCGGCACCAACTTCCTGCTCACCGTGCTCGTCATCGCGATCATCGTGTACTCGGTCATCGGTCGTCCGTCGCTCCCGTGCTCGTGCTGTCCCGGCTCGTCCTGATCCCGGTCATCGCCGGCATCGCGTACGAGGTCATCCGCTTCGCGGCCCGGCACATGGACAAGCTCTGGGTCCGGGTCGCGATGAAGCCCGGCCTCACGCTGCAGCGGATGACCACCCGCGAGCCGAGCCTCGACCAGCTCGAGGTGGCGATCGCGTCGCTGCGGGCCGTGATGACGAGCGAGCAGCTCGCCGAAGTCGAGTCCCGCGTCGCCGCCTGACCGGCGTCAGCGGACCCAGGTGCCGATCGCGACCCGCACCGGCCGCGGTCGCGAGGTCGATGAACTCGTCGTCGCGCTCGGGGTCGCCGAACTCGAGCCAGTTCAGCGTCGCCTCGACGAGGTAGCCGACGACGGTCTGCGCCGCCCACTCGTGCAGGCGTCGGGTCGATGCGCTGCTCGAGCAGCGAGCACGCGACGCGTCGACGGCGTGGTCGCGCAGCTCGCTCGCGTACTCGGCGAACTGCGGCTCCCGCGCCGCGTGGCGCCACAGGAGCTCGAAGCCGGCCGGGTTCTCCCGTGCGACCCGCAGCATCGACCGGGCCCCGACTCCGCCGCCCTCGGGCCGACGGGTGTAGCCGGTGAGGAACTCCTCGGCGAGCCGGTCGAAGACCTGCTGGAGCACCGCCCGGTACAGCGCCTCCTTCGAGGCGAAGTGGCGGTAGACGATGAGCTTCGTGATGCCGGACGCGGCCGCGATCTGCTCCATCGACGTGGCCGCGTACCCGCGGCGGGCGAACGCCGACCGCCGCGCCACGGAGGATGGCCGCGTGGCGCTCGCGCCCGCGGGAGGGGCCCGGTCGGCGCGACGGGGTCAGGTCGAGGGAGGTTGGCATGGGTATACTCGGGAGTATACCCTCGGGGGACAGCAATCACGGGCCCGCAGCGCGGTGCCCCTCGACGGTTCGGAGTGAGCGCCATGGGCACCAACGCTGCCAGACCGCCTGGACCGAAGCCGAGCTCCTCGAAGGCGATGCGGTCGCGGAGCCGCTGATCCTCGGCGGCTACCGGTGTCACGGCGGGTTCGACGCCGACGGCGCGCTACCGCTCGCCCCGGACCCGCTTCCGGGTCCCGGCGATCGAGGCGTGGCAGGCGCAGCCATCGCGACGCAGTTCGGCACCGAGCTGCTCGACGTGCCGCTCGACCGCTGGCCCGCGACCTACCCGACCGTCGCGCAGTCGCGCGTACCTGCATCGAGCAGGGGGTGCGCGAGCCCGCGATCCTCACGTTGACGCGCATCGGCACGGTCGAGGGCTTCGGGGCGATGATCCGCCACGCCGCTGGTTCCGGACCGCCAGCGGTTCTTCGACGAGAGCATCGCGGGCACCGCGATCGAGCACCTGGACCGCGGCCTGTTCGAGGCGCACGCGCGTGACGAAGCCGGGCTGGGACGAAGAAGCCGGACACGAGCACATGTGGTTCGCGGTGCGCGACATCGCGTTCGAGCACCCGGTCACCGAGGACCAGACCGCGGAGATGATGTCGCGCATGGGCATCTCGAGCGGCGGGCCGCCGCCGAGCCCGGCGGCAGGTGCGCGAGCGGATGCTCGCGGCGCGCGTGTTCGACGACCTCGATCTCGCGCTCGAGATGATGATCCGGCGGATGATCGGGATCCTGCTGATCGAGATCTCCGCGCACCACGTCTTCGCGTGGGCCGAGGAGCTGCTCTCCGATCCGGACCTCGTCGCCGGCGACGGTGACGGCGCGCGTCTGGTGTCGTACATCCGCCAGGACGAGGCGCCGCACGTCGCCTACCTCGCGACCGCGCTCACCGAGATGCGCGACCGCACGTTCATCGGTGAGTCCGGCCGGCGCATCCCCGGCACCGAGGTCGTCGGCCGGCTCTGGGCGGCGGGTCTCGAGGAGTCGCTCGGCGCGGGCCGCGACCAGAACCGCCGGCTGCGGATCCGCGAGGTGGAGGACGCGCTCGAGGGCAACCCGCGCCGCGACGAGATCCTCGAGGGGTTCCACGCGCTCGGTGACGAGCTCGTCCGTCCCGAGCGACTCGACCGAGCGACACGACCAATGAGGGAGCGCACGTGAAGTTCGGCATCTTCTACGAGCACCAGCTGCCGCGACCCTGGGAGGAGGACAGCGAGTACCGCCTGATCCAGGACGCGCTCGACCAGATCGAGCTCGCGGACTCCCTGGGCATCGAGTACGTCTGGGAGGTCGAGCACCACTTCCTCGAGGAGTACTCGCACAGCAGCGCGCCCGAGGTGTTCCTCGCCGCGGCCTCGCAGCGGACGAAGAACATCCGGCTCGGCCACGGCATCGTGCAGACGCCGGCACCGTTCAACCATCCGGCCCGCATCGCCGAGCGGGTCTCGATGCTCGACCTGGTCTCGGACGGCCGGGCCGACTTCGGCACGGGGGAGTCGTCGTCCGAAGCCGAGCTCGGCGGCTTCCTCGTCGACCCGGTCGAGAAGCGGGAGCTGTGGGAGGAAGGGCTGCGCGTCGCGCTGCGGTGCATGACCGAGACACCGTTCACCGGCCACCACGGCAAGTCCGTCACGATGCCGCCGCGCAACGTCGTCCCGAAGCCGCGCCAGAAGCCGCACCCGCCGGTCTGGGTCGCCTGCAGCCGGCGCGACACGATCCACCTCGCCGCGCAGAAGGCGATCGGCGCGCTCGCGTTCGCGTTCGTCGATCCCGAGGAAGCCCGCCAGTGGGTCGACGACTACTACGAGACGCTCGCGACCGAAGGTGTCCCGATCGGCGACGCGGTGAACGCGCAGGTCGCGTGCGTCACCACCTTCATGTGCGACAAGGACGAGGACACGGCGCTCGCGCGCGGGCTCGAGGGCGCGAACTTCTTCGGCTACTCGCTCGCGCACTACTACGTGTTCGGTCGGCACGCGCCCGGGCGTGACCGACGTGTGGGCGGAGTACCAGCAGCGCCGCGCGGAGCACGGCTTCGACCCCGAGGCGGTCGCCGCCGCCGGCGCGAACGACGACCGGCTCGGCGCGAAGGTCGTGCAGGGTGGGCTCGGGCGGGCTGCGCGGCGCGGTCGGCACGCCCGACCAGGTGCGCGAGTACCTGCGCCGGTACGAGGAGTGCGGCGTGGACCAGGTGATCTTCTGCTCGCAGGCGGGCAAGAACCGCCACGAGCACATCATGGAGAGCCTGGAGCTGTTCGGCCGCGAGGTGCTGCCCGAGTTCAAGGACCGCGACGAGAAGGCGACCCGGGACAAGGCGCAGCGGCTCGAGCCGGTCATCGAGCAGGTCATGGCCCGCAAGCCGGCGTCCGACCACCCGCCGCTGCCGACCGAGGACTACGACTTCCCGGCGATCCCGCGGGCGATCGCCGACCGCTCGGGCTCCGACGACTTCCACGCCTGGCTCGACAAGTTCGCCGAGCAGTCGGCGACGGGTGACAGCGAGCTCCAGAACCTGCTCGGCTGAAACCCGCCGAAGCCGAGGACGTTCACATGGCAGTGGGGTCTCTCGACTCTCCTTGTCGCGAAGAGCTCGCCGATCCCGCGCCGCGCGGCCCGCAGGTCGTCGCGCAGCAGGCCGCGACGCTCGACCGGCTCTCGAACGGCCGCGTCACGCTCAGCCTCGGCGGTCGACAGCTACGGCGAGTTCTCGGTGTTCGCGGAGCCGGCGGCCGACGATCGAGCGCGGGCGGCTGCGCTCGACCGTGGCATCGAGCTGCTCCTCCCGTCGCTCGAGGGCGCGCCGGTCCCGACGCTGGACGACCGGAGGACGACGGTGGCCGCACGCCAGCAACCGCGGTGCCCGATCTGGGTCGCGGGCCGGCCGGGGAAGATCGCGGGCCCACGCCGCGCGTTGCGTCACGGGCTCGAGGGGGTGGCGCTCGTTGGTGCGGAGGTCTGGACGCCCGCGGACGATGACGGACATGCTCGAGATCGGTGGGCCCGGGCTGCGCGGCCTCGATCTCGCGCTCGTCGGCGGTCGCCATCCGCGATCCGGAGGCGTTGGCCGCGGCCGGTGCCACGTGGGCGTTGGTCGAGGTGCTGCCAGGGACGTCGGCGCGCGCCGCCCGGGACATGGCCCGATCGGCGCCGCCCGACGGCCGGCACGTGACTCGGAGGCCGCCGACGGCTGTCGCGTAGCCTTGATGCTGTGTTCGAGCGCCTGGTCGACCTCGAGGCCGAGCTGGAGAAGCTCGAGTCTCAGCTCTCCGAGCTGTATGCCGTCGGGTGACCAGAGCGCGGCCGCAGAATCCGGGCGCCGGATCGCCCAGCTGCGACCGGTCGTCGACGCGTACCGGGAGTACCAGCGCACCGAGGCCGACCTCGCCGAGGCCAACGAGATGCTGGCGGCCGAGTCCGACGCCGAGATGCGGGACTACCTCAAGGCGGAGCTCGAGGACAAGGAACGGCACCGGCTGGAGCTCGAGACCGAGCTGAAGGAGCTGCTGATCCCGAAGGACCTCAACGACGGCAAGAACGTCATCGTCGAGATCCGCGGCGCGGAGGGCGGCGAGGAGGCGAACCTCTGGGCCGGCGAGCTCTACCGCATGTACCAGCACTACGCGGAGCAGCACCGCTGGAAGACGGAGCTGCTCTCGGGTCAGCCGTCGGACATGGGCGGCTTCCGCGAGGTCACGTTCGTCGTCAAGGGCAAGGATGCGTGGTCGCACCTCAAGCACGAAGCCGGCCCGCACCGCGTGCAGCGTGTGCCGGTCACCGAGAGCCAGGGCCGCGTGCACACCAGCGCGGCGACCGTGGCGGTGCTCCCGGAAGCCGAGGAGGTCGACATCACGATCGACCCCAACGACCTCGAGATCGACGTCTACCGGTCGACGGGACCGGGTGGGCAGTCGGTCAACACGACGGACTCCGCGGTGCGCATGACGCACAAGCCCACCGGGATCGTCGTGACCTGCCAGGACGAGAAGAGCCAGCTGCAGAACAAGGACAAGGCGCTGCGCATCCTGCGGTCGCGCCTGCTGCAGATGGAGCACGACCGCCTGGCCCAGGAGCAGTCCGACGCCCGCCGCAGCCAGGTGGGCGGCGGCGGGCGGTCGGAGAAGATCCGCACCTACAACTTCAAGGAGAACCGAGTCACCGACCACCGCATCGGCCTGACGTCGCACAACCTGGACCAGGTGCTCGCCGGTGATCTCGACGAGATCGTCGACGCGCTGATGTCCGACGAGCGCCGGCACCAGCTCGAGGAGGGCTCCTGACCGCGCTGGTGACCTGGGCGGAGCTGCGTGACGCGGCGGCGGACCGGTTGCGCGCGGGCGGCATCGAGCAGCCGGGCGTCGAGGTGGGATGGATGCTCGAAGAGGTCTCGGGGCTCGACGCGGCCGAACAGGTCGCGGAGGCGCATGCGTTCGCGACGATGCGCGCCGCGAACGCCCTCACCGAGCTCGTGGATCGACGGCTGGCGGGCGAGCCGCTGCAGTACGTCCTCGGCTCGTGGAGCTTCTGCGGGATCGACCTGCTCGTCGACCGGCGGGTGCTCATCCCGCGTCCGGAGACCGAAGTCGTCGCGCAGGTCGCGATCGGTGAGGTCGCACGCCTCGGCCAGCAGGTGGGAAGGTCGGATCCGTGGACGGGCGCGCTCACCTCGTACGTGATCGCGGACCTCGGGACCGGATCCGGCGCGCTCGCCGTCGCCCTCGCGTTCGCGCTGCCCGAAGCCGAGGTGTGGGCGACGGACATCGACGAGGAGGCGTTGACGGTCGCCCGCGCCAACGTCGCCGGTGCCGGGTCGCCCTGTGTGCGGGTTCGCCTCGCGCCCGGCTCGTGGTTCGCCGCGCTGCCGGACTCGTTGCGCGGCCGGCTGCTCCTCGCCGTCGCCAACCCGCCGTACCTGGCCGAGCGCGAGTTGGCCGGCCTGGACCGCAGCGTCGCCGACTGGGAGCCGGTCGGCGCGCTGGTCAGCGGTCCGACGCGGGTTGGAGGCGTTCGAGGCGATCGTCGCCGAGGCGCCCGAGTGGCTCGACCCGGGTGGGACGCTCGTGCTCGAGCTGGCGCCGGATCAGGTCGAAGCAGTCACCGCGCTCGCGCACGCCGGGTCGTTCCGCGAGGTCGAGGTGCACCGGGATCTGGCCGGCCGCGATCGTGTGCTCGTCGCGCGGCTCGCAGAGACGCACTGGGTAGGGTTCGATTCGTGGCCGACGAGCTGGATGTCGATGCGATGCTGGCCCGGTTCCGCGACCGGGCGGCGCGGGTGAAGGACCGGGGGATGCCGCCGGTGGCGGGTCCCGAGCGCGAGCGGTTCCTGGAGCAGGCCGCGATGGACTTCCAGGACTACGCGATCGTCGGCGACGCCACCTGGACGTTCGAGGACGGCGTCCTCACGCTCCGCGTCGATCTCGGCAGCTGATGGACTTCCTGACCCGCGCGGACCTCACCGGTCGGATCCGCGGTCTCGTCGATCATGCTCGACGAGAAGATCACGATCGAGCAGTCGCGACGCAGCCGACGAGCTCGTCGACGGAGACGAGTTCGGTGCCGCGCTCGAAGCGCTCGCCGGCTTCCTCGCCGAAGGCGGGACCGGCGCTCGCGGACGATCTCCGGGTCGACTTCGACCGCCTCTCGGCCCAGGTCGGCAACCACGACGCAGTGATGGAGCTCCTCGCCCGCTGCCCGGTCGAGGCGTAGTCGGCCGCCGATCGAGTGCGGTCAGTCGACCCGTTCGTTCGGGTCGAGCCGTTGCAGGAACGCGCGGTCCACCGCGACCCAGAGCGTCTTCGAGAACGGGTAGAAGACGATCGGCCCGAAGACCATGATCGGCACGAGGACGATCAGGAGCGGGAGCACCGGGACGTCCGGGATCGTCAGGGCGAGCAGCGCGACGAACACGATCGCGAAGAGGCCGCCCACGGCGATGATGTTGATCGCGAGCGCGCCGGCGAAGTAGCCCGGCTCCCGCTCGAAGTGGAGCCCGCAGTTCGGGCAGTCCTCGCACCATCGTGAGGTAGTGGTGGAACAGATGGCCGCGACCGCAGCGGGCGCACCGCCGCGTCGGCGCCCCACCAGAGGATCTTGGATCGACTCGGCGCGGTGGTCGGCACGACGCGCCAACATAGCGGTCGCCGAGGATTCCGACCCGATCGCAAGGGGTACCTGTGACCACACTGGACCGCGCCACCGTCGATCACCTGCTCACGCACCACGCGTGCGGTGCGCAAGCGGCTCGACCTCGAGCGACCCGTCGAGCCCGAGGTGATCGAGGAGTGCCTGCGCCTCGCGATCCAGGCGCCGACCGGCGGCAACTCGCAGGGCTGGCGCTGGATCGTCGTGACGGATCCGGAGAAGCGACTCGCCGCTGGCCGAGCTGCTACCGCAAGGTCTGGGGCCCCTACATCGCGGCGAGCCGCGCGGCCGCGCCCGACGCCGAACGCGCAGCAGGAGCGGGTCATGGACTCCGCGAGCTACCTCGCCGAGCACCTGCACGAGGTGCCGGTGTTCGTCATCCCGTGCATCTACGGCGGGCTCGGGAGCGGCGAGCTCGTCGACGCCGCCGGGCTCTTCGGCTCGATCTATCCCGCGGTGTGGAGCTTCCAGCTCGCGCTGCGCAGCCGCGGGCTCGGCTCCGCGTTCACCACCCTGCACCTGCCGTTCGCGGCCGAGGCGGCCGAGCTGCTCGGCATCCCCGACGGCGTGATGCAGACCGCGCTGATCCCGGTCGCGTACTTCACCGGCGACGACTTCCAGCCCGCGAAGCGCCGCCCGGTCGAGGAGATCACCTACTGGAACGGCTGGAAGCAGCGTCGCTAGCGGCGCGTCAGACGAGCAAGTTCGTGCCGTCGTCGCTGCGGAGCCGGACGGTCGTTCCCTCCCAGGGCTCCGCGCACATCGACCGCATCGCGTCCAGGTCGCGGGTGTTCGCGAGCGCGTGGCAGCCGTCGGGCATGAGCGCGGTGAGGATCCCGAGGTTCGGAGCGCCGTCCCGGTCGAAGACCACGGACGTCGCCTCCACGACGACCTCACCGTCGACGGCCCCGGCCGGCTCGCGGCTCGGAAGGCGATCGACCGCGCGCTGCGTCGTCGGCCGGGTCGACCGCGACGAACCCGTGCGGCGGGAGGAGTCGTCGAGTACAGCCCGACCGAGTGCTTCGTCGTGTACCAGCCGAGCGCGGTGACGAGGCTGACCGAACCGGGATCGGCGCGGCACGCGTCGACGGCCATCGCGATCGCGTGCGTCGAGTAGTTGTTCCCCGGACCGCCCGCGAAGCCCAGCCCGCCGGTGAGCGTGAGCGGCCGGTCGTCGCCGCCCGCCGGCCCGCGCAGGCCGTACGCCTTCATTGCGATCTCCACCGCGGCCGGAAAGCACGAGTAGAGGTCGAAGCCGGCGACGTCGTCCATCCCGATGCCCGCGGCACCGAGCGCCGCCGAACCGGCGATCCCGATCGCCGGAGACTCGGCGAGCGAGTCGCGCTCGGTGAAGAAGTAGTGGTCGTGCGCGTCGGCGCCGGCGAGCGGGAAGACCATCCGCGTCGTCGGGGACGCCCGCAGCGCGCGCGGCCTCGTACGAGCACAGCAGCAGCGCCGCGGCCTGATCGACGTCGATGTTGGCGCACATCCGCTTCGGGTACGGGAACGTCGACCATGCGGTTGTCGGCGGACACCGTGCGGATCTCCTCCGCGGTGTACGGCGTGCGCGACCAGGCGTGCGGGTTCTCCGCGGCGACCGCGGCGAAGCCGCTCCACAGCTCGGAGACGAACCGCTGGTGCTCGTCGATCCCGCGTGTCCGGCGGCGCGCCCGAGCGCCGTCTCGAACAGTGGGTAGACCTGGGTCGGCGCCAGCGCGAGGTGCGCCATCTCGTACGGGCTCGACCCGGGGCGGTCGTCACCCCACACCTCCGACGCCGGCGGGTCATCCGGCTCGGACCACTGCAGCCACGCCTTCGGCTCCGCCCGGCGGGCCCGCCAGCGGGTGTAGACGCACTCGGCGCCGCCGAGGAGCACGACGTCGTGCTCACCGCGTCCGATCTCCGCGGCGAGCCGGTTGACGAGCATCTGGGGCGTGTTGCCACCGACCGTCGTGCGTGATCGTGGCTGCGGGGCGACGCGCCGACGCGGCGCGGCCAGCAGCGCGCCCGGGTCCGGGTACTTCCACGAGAGCATGTCGATGACCGCGACGGTGTCGACGGTCGCCAGCAGCGAGTCGGCGGCGCTGCGCGTCGGCGTCGGCCGCGTGCACCGCCACGGCGAGCAGGTCGATCGGCTCGAGCGCCGCTGTGGGGTTCTCGACGCGCTGCTGGGCCTGGCCGGCGCCGACGAGCACCGGCGTGCGGGGATCGATGGGCATGGGTCGGCACCCTACCGACGGCGCCGCGTGCTACTCCTCGTCGTCGAAGTCCGGATCGGGCGGGGCCGGCCAGGTGGGCACGCCCGGCGCCGCACTCTCGGGGCAGATCGACCGGTAGCGGCAGAAGCCGCAGACCTCGACCTCGGCCACGCCGGGGAACGCGTGCGCCGCGGCGGCGGCATGGATCGCGGCCGCAGTGACCCGCAGCTCCTCCTCGATCGCCTCGAGGTCCTCGGCGTCGGGTTCGAACGGCTCCGGGTCGTCGGGGATCTCCGCGGCGAGGTGCTCGTAGCGCACCCGCAGCTGCAGGCCCAGCCGGGTCGCGATCGGCGCGGCCAGCCACGCCTGGAGCCGAGCGCGGGGGTCGTCGGCGATGCGCTCGGTGACGACTGAGCCCGTCTTGTAGTCCCGGACCTCGAGCAGGCCGTCGTGCTGCCAGACCGCGTCGAGCCGACCGGTCGCCATGAACATCGGTGCGGGGCGCCGGTGGAAGCGCGCGACCTCGAGCTCGTGCTTGGCGTGGTCGGCCGGCGACGGGCACCGCTGCGCGTGCCGGTCGACGATCCCGGCCACGGCACCGTCCGCGTCGATGCCGTGACGGGCCAGGACGTCCTCGACGTGCGCCGTGTCGTGGCACGACCCGCCGAGGTGGACCTGCTCGAGCATCGCGTGCACGAGGTTGCCGAAGTCCGGCGACGACCCGGAGTCGCTCTCCGGCAACCCGAGCACGTGCTTGTCGAAGTACTCGCGGGGGCACCGGCGCCACATGTCGAGCGAGCTCGCGCTGATCGGCACGATGTCCGGCAACAACCGTTCCTTCATTCCCGCCCCTGGCCCTTCGGTGCGGGCCGAAGGGCCGACCGTGCCGGGCTCGTCCAACGGTGGCGAGCGCGCGGCATCGCCGTTCCGCCCCGGCGCGCCGGTCGGCTCACTGGTGGGCTCCGCAGCCGGCGATGAAGGGGCACCACGCACACTCGATGCCTGCGGTAGGAACCGGATTCGCGACGCGGGACTTGACCACCTCGAGGCGGGTGGCGAGCCAGTCGTCGATCTCGGGCATGACCGCACGGGTGTCGACGACCGCTTCGGCGTGGGTGCCGCGCACGAGGTCGGCGACGCCGACGCGGACGGCCCGGCCGGACAGCCACTCCGTCCGTCGGAGTAGGGCGAACCGCACGGCCGGGGTATCGCTCGACGCGCTCGCGAGTGCCCGCGAGTCGAAGCGGAGCAGGCGGATCTCGGGCTCGTCGTCGGCGTCGGTGAAGGCGAGCCCGGCCGGACCGACCAGGCGCAGGTCGTCGGCGATGTTCGTGCCCCACTGGTCCTCGTCGACCACCCGGACCGGCCTCGGGAAGAGCGTGACGTACCAACGGAGCGCGAGCCGGTAGACGGCCCGCTGCTCCGTCGTGAGATCCGTGGCCGTTGCCGGCGAACCGGTCCAGGCCGGGCGCAGCGAGCTCGGTATGGGCGAGTCGTACCTCTTCGGTCACCCGGTTCGAGACCCGCCATCGACCGTTCCCGCCGAAGTTCGACCTGGTGTTGGCGTGCTCCTTCGCGAGGCGGCGGGCGCAGATCTGCTCGGCGCGCGCGAGGTGACCCAGGGTCACCTTCGCGGGCTGGTCGTCCGGCATTCACCGACCGTAGCGAGTCCATCCGTCAAGGCCGGCCGGAAGGTGGCGATATATCAGGAGTGCCCGAAATTTCTGCCCCCCGGCCCGTAGAATTGCCTGCTCATGTCTGAGCCTGCGGCGCGGTCCGCGCATTCACCGGAGCCGGCTGGCGCGCCCGGGCCGCCGGCGCCGCGACCACATCGCCGCCGCAACCGCATGATCGTGGCCGGCGTCGTCGTGGTCGTCGTGGCGTGGTGCGCGTTCGCGGCCTTCCAGATGCTCGAGGCGCGTCGGCACGCCCAGAAGGGTCTGGACCAGCTCGAGTCCGCGCAGCACGACCTCGGGCCCGCCCAGCTGATCCGAGGAGAGGGCCTCGGGCGGATGCGCGGCGGCGCGCGACGAGTTCGACCAGGCCGCAACCGCGGGCGACTCGTTCGCGCTGAAGCCGTTCACCATCCTGCCGTTCGTCGGTCGCCAGGTCCGATCGGTCTCGTCGCTCACCAGCTCGGCGGCGAAGGTCGTCGACGTCGGCGTCACTGCGATGGAGTCCTCGACCGAGCGGCTGAAGAAGCCGACCACCGCGGGCCCCGACCGGGTCGCGCTCGTGCGCGAGCTGGGCGCGATCGCGTCCAAGGCGAAAGGTGAGCTGACGGGTCTCGACCTCGGTCCCCGCCAGGCGCTGCTCGGCCCGCTGTCCACGGCCCGCACGAAGTTCAAGCGCCAGCTGGACAAGGTCCGCACGTCGATGACCCAGGTCGACGACGCGTCGAAGGGCATCGGCGAGATGGCTCAGGGTCCCTCGAAGTACCTGGTCCTCGCGGCCAACAACTCCGAGATGCGGGCCGGCTCCGGCATGTTGCTGAGCGCCGGCGTGCTGACCATGCAGGACGGCCAGTTCAACCTCGGACCGATGACCGACACCGGCTTCCTCAAGGTGCCGGCGGGGGCGGTGCCGATCTCGGGCGACCTCGCCGCCCGCTGGGGTTGGACCGACCCGAGCCAGGAGTGGCGCAACCTCGCCATGTCACCGAACTTCCCGGCCAACGCCCGGCTCGCGGCGCAGATGTGGAAGGCGAAGACCGGTGAGTCCGTCGACGGGGTGATCGCGATCGACCCGATCGGGCTGAAGTCCCTGCTGGAGGTGTCGGGCCCGGAGTATTCCGACCTCGACTACCGGGAGCGGGGGCATGTCGCGGCGCTCGCCAGACCGCTGAGGGCCGCGAACGAAGCCGGATCCCCTGCTGGACCGCGATGCGGTCTGGGCCGCGAAGCGGACCGCGCTGAAGATCCTGCGTCAGGTGCCGATGAGCCGCAGCGCGCCGCCGACTACGACGCATACCGTGAACGTGAGGGCCAGGCGCTGACGGACTGGGCCACGTGGTGCGTGCTGGCCGAGCTCTACGGCCCGGACTGGCGGGCGTGGCCGGCCGCGCTGGCCCGGCCCGCCTCCGAGGCGGTGGCCATGGAACGCGGCCGGCTGGCCCGGGAGGCTGACTTCCACGCCTGGCTGCAATGGCTCGCCGACGGTCAGCTGGCCGCGGCGCAGGACGCCGCGCGGGCCGCCGGCATGGATATCGGGATCATCCAGGATCTGGCGGTGGGCGCTCACCCAGGCGGTGCGGACGCCTGGTCCGATCAGGATCTGTCGTCCCGGGGGTCACCGTCGGCGCGCCGCCCGACGAGTTCAACCAGCTCGGCCAGGACTGGGGGTCGCAGCCATGGCATCCCGAGCGGCTGGCCGCACAGCGGTATCAGCCGCTCGCCGACCTGATCGCGGCGGCGGTACGGAACGGCGGGGCGCTCCGGATGGACCATGTGATGGGCCTGTCCCGGCTGTGGTGGGTTCCCCCGGGTATGACCCCGGCCCAGGGAACGTACGTCCGGTACGACCACGTGGCGACGGTGGGGGTGCTGGCCCGGGAGGCGACCGCGGCCGGCGTGCTGGCGATCGGCGAGGATCTCGGCACGGTTGACCCGTGGATCCGTGACTACCTGGCCGCGCACGGCATTCTCGGCACCTCGATGCTCTGGTTCGAGCGCCGCGACGACGGTACCCCGCTGCCGCCGGGTGACTGGCGGCGTAACAGCCTGGCGACCGTCGGCACGCACGATATGCCGCCGGCCGCGGCCTTCCTCACCGGCGAGCATGTGGCGCTCCGGGCGGAATTGGGCGTGCTGGCCCGGTCAGCGGAAGCCGAACGGGCCGAGGCCGACGCTGCCCTGGCGGCGTGGCGCGCCGCGCTGACGGAGGAGGGCTGCTCCCACCGGGAGACCCTCTGGCCTCGCCGAGCAGGTGGCCGCGCTGTACGGCTACCTGGCCCGGACGCCGTCCCTCCTGATCGGCGTCTCGCTGCCGGACATGGTGGGCCAGCGGCAGCCGCAGAACGTGCCCGGGACGATGGATGAGTATCCCAACTGGCGGATACCGCTGGCCGACGGCGAGGGCAAGCCGGTCTTTCTCGAGGACCTCGCCACCCACCCCGGTGTCCGGGCGATCGTGGATGCGGTCGCGCGCCGCCACGGACGGAACCCGCGCGCCGCCCGGCTCCGTCAGGCCGCGGGGGCCCAGTGCGGGTCCCGGCCGGACGCGGCCAGCACGCGGTCGAAGGCCGGCCGGTGGGCCGGCGGCACCGGCTCGGCGAACCCCTGGTACTTACGGAACAGTTCCGCGTTCGCGTCCACCGCCGCCGCCGTGGCGGCCACGACCGCTGCCGGGCACGAGTAGTCCTGGCCGCTGGCCCGGGCGATGTCCCAGCCGTGCAGGACCATCTCGGCCACCAGCAGGGCCCCTACGTCGGCCGCCGGCGTCGGGGAACCCATGACCGTCAGTTCGCGTTCCCAGGCCTGCGGATCGGACCAGGCCGCCACGGCCTTCTCGATCTGGGCCGCGTACGTGGCCGCGAAACCGGGCTCGGCGGCGAAATCCCGGTTCATCAGTTCGTCGGGAAGCGGCTCGTCCCGCGCCCGGCGCTCAGCGGAGAACGCGGTCCACAGGATCGTGTGGTTGAGCAGGGCGTGCATATCCCAGTCCGGGCAGGGCGTGACCGCGGTGAGCTGATCCGTTCGTACGCCGCTGACCACCCGGGCGTCCTCGGCGGCGGCGCGCCGCCATCTCCTCGTGCAGGTTCACCAAATTTTCCCTCCTTTCTGAGCATCCGTCTCGCCTGGCACCTTCTCGCCGTTACCCGTCGAGGTTACGGCGGGCGCAGCGGCCCGTCTTGAAGAAACGCGACGCCTATGCTGGGCAGATGGCAGATGCCGTGGCGGGCCAGGCGGAACAGGCGGTACCGCGCTGGGCCGGGGGGTGCTGCACCAGAGAGGGCGGCTTCCCGTTCGGGCTCACCCGCTGCCCGCCGTCGGCCGCGCTGGCCCCGTTCGTCGACTTCTACTGGATCCTCCGCTGGGATCTGCGCGGCCAGGCCCCGCACGGACGATCGGTGTCCCACCGGCCCGTTATGTCACATTCGCCGCAACAGCACCGCGTACGCCCGCGCGAAGCCTTAACATGAGCCCGCCACGCGGGTATCGCCGGATCTCCGGGCAGGGAGGGCGGATGGCCGCGACCGACGGGGACCGGGACGACGCCGGCCTGCGGAATCGCCAGATGGCCGAAAACCTCCGGCAGCGGCATCCCGACTGGATGGTCATGTACGGCACGTACAGCCAGATGTTCTGGGCTTTCCCGCTGTTCACCACGCTGCCCGGGCACTATGCCGGTGCCGCCGACCCGGCTGAGCTGGATCGCCTGATGAGCGCGGCCGAGGCGAGCCTGGGCGGGCCGTGAGCCGGGCCGCGGGGCGCCGCCGTTACGGGATGCCGGAGATCCGGTCCCCGATGCGGGCCAGCGGGGATGTCCGTGCCGAGCCGCCTCCCTCGGCGCTGTCAGCCGCCCGGTACAGGGCGTAGAGGCTGTGCACGCCCGCCCAGCGCAGCGGTTCCGGCTCCCAGCGGCGGGTCCGGTGACCGACCCAGGGCAGTGCTGTCCGCGCGGTGACGTCCGCGACCAGGTTGGCGAGCGTGTGCCCGGCCAGGTTGGCGGCGGCGACCCCGTGGCCGGTGTAACCCCCGGCCCAGCCCAGCCCGGATGCCGGGTCGGCCGTGACCGTCGCGCACCAGTCACGGGGACGCCGAGGACGCCGCACCAGGCATGGTCGATGCGGGCCCTGGCGGCCGCGGGGAACAGCGCCCGCAGGATGCCCGAGGGTGTCGATCGCTTCCGGCTGCGTCACGCCCCGGTCATCGACGCCGGACGCGAACCGGTAGGGGATGCCGCGGCCGCCGATCGCGATCCGGCCGTCCGCGGTGCGCTGGGCGTACATGTAGACGTGCGCGCTGTCGCCGATGGTCTCCTACCCGGACCAGCCGATCTGTTGCCACGCGCGTCATCCAGCGGCTCGGTCACGATCATCGAGCTGTTCATCGGCAGCAGCGCGCGGCGCTGGCCGGGCAGCCGGGCGGTGAAGCCCTCCGTGGCGCGTAGCACAAACCGCGCTGTGACGTCGCCGAAGACCGTGCACGCCCGGGCCATGTCCGGTTTACCGGCCGTCCCGCCGTCCCGGCCCGCGGTGTGCCGCGGCACTATCCGGGTCACCGGGGTCGCCTCGTAGATCTCGGCGCCGGCGCGCTCCACCGCCGGGGCGAGACCCGTGACGAGCTTGGCCGGCTGGATGCGCGCACAGTGCGGCGAATACAGCGCGCCGAGTCCGCCGTTGATGCGGACGCGATCGGCCAGCTCGGCCGGGCCGAGATAGCGGACGTCTTCCTCGCCCAGTCCCCAGCCCCGGTCGGCGGCCAGTTCGGCGCGCAGCCGCTGCTGCTGGGCGGGCGTGGTCGCCACCGACAGCTCGCCGCCCTTGACCAGATCCGCGTCGATGCCCTCGGCGCCGCAGACCCGCGCGACCTCGTCCACCGTCTCGCTGAGCTGGCGCTGCAGCTCGAGGACGGCATCACGTCCGCCGGGGCCGCGCGCGTAACGCTCCCGCGACCCGGGCAGCGCGCTCGTCAGCCAGCCGCCGTTGCGGCCGGAAGCGCCGAACCCGGCGAAGGCGGCCTCCAGGACCACGACCCGCAGTGACGGCTCCGCCTGCTTCAGGTAGTAGGCGGTCCACAGCCCCGTGAAACCGGCACCGACGATGCACACGTCGGCGCTGAGCGGGCCAGGCAGAGACGGCCGCCGCGGCGGGAAGCCACCCCGGGCGCGCCACCAGTAGGACACGTCGCCGTTGCGTGCCGCCGTCAGGTCCTTCGCGTCACCGTTACCAACGTCCATGGGCAGTACAACTTAGCCCAGGCCCAGCTCGGACCGTACCGGTGCCCGGCAGGCTGGACTGCACTGAGGCGGGCAGCGGTCAGCGCCGAGGGCGGCAGTCGCCAGTACCACTGCTGATTCGCCGCAAAAGACCGTCCCGTCCGGCGGCCCGACGCCGGGCATAACGGGAAAGGGCGCTTCCGGGGCGACTTCGGGGCTTTAGCCGGCCCGGCTAGGCCGGCGGGCCCGGAATTAGTAGCGTCGACGTATGCGACTTGGGGTGCTCGACGTGGGTTCCAATACGGTTCACCTGCTTGTCGTGGACGCATACGCGGGCGCGCGGCCCCTTCCGGCGTTCTCGCACAAGGCCGAGCTTCACCTCGCTGACCACCTCGAAGACGGCGGCCGGCTCTCCGCCAAGGGCGAAGACCTGCTGGGCGCCTTCGTCGACGAGGCGATCCGGATCGCGGAGGACAAGGGCGTCGAGGACTTCATCGGATTCGCCACGTCCGCGGTGCGCGACGCGGTCAACGGGGACGCCGTGCTCACCCGGATCACCAAGCAGACGGGCGTCCGGATCACGGTGCTGGCCGGGGAGGACGAGGCCCGCCTGACGTTTCTGGCCGCGCGCCGCTGGTTCGGCTGGTCGTCGGGCCGGCTGCTGGTCCTGGACATCGGCGGCGGATCACTGGAGATCGCGTCCGGTGTCGACGAAGATCCGGATGTCGCGGTGTCCCTGCCGCTCGGCGCGGGCCGGCTGACCCGCGACTGGCTCCGGGCCGACCCGCCGACCGCCGCGCAGACGCGGGACCTGCGTAAGCACGTGCGAACCGAAATAGCCAGGACGGTCGGCGGCATCATGCGCTACGGGCGGCCCGATCGTGCGGTCGCCACCTCGAAGACGTTCCGGCAGCTGGCCAGGATCGCAGGCGCCGCGCCGTCCAGCGAGGGATTTTACGTGCGGCGGGTGCTGAGCAATACGGACGCGGCCACGTGGGCGGCCCGGCTCGCCACGATGACGCTGGCGGAACGGGTCAAGCTGCAGGGCGTATCGGCGACCGGGCCCCGCAGCTGTCGGCCGGAGCCATCGTGGCCGACGCCGCGATGGACCTGTTCGGCGTCCCCGAACTGGTGATCTGCCCCTGGGCGCTGCGGGAGGGCGTGATTCTCCGCCGTCTTGACTCGCTCACGTAACCGGGCCCGGTCATGCGCCGGCCGAGTGTATTTCTAGTGCTGCCGCTGCTCCCGGACGATGCGAACGCCTTCCGTCACCTCGTCCGAGTCGATGCTGCCGGTCAGGCTGCCGTCCGCCTGGGTGCGCCGTGGCTACCCGGCCACCGGCCGCCGGTTGCCGCCGAGGTCGTCGGGGGCCGCCGCCGGCCGCCCGGCCCCTCGGTCTCGGGACCCGGACCGGGCCGGCGCCGGGACGCGTCGGCCGGCCGCTCGCCGGCTGCGCGCCCGGGCCGCCCGGCGGCGCGGGCGGCCGCCGGCCCGCGGGGCCACGTGAGCGCCGCCCCGGGGAGCCTCGTGCGCTCCCCGGCCGGGGTGGACCGGGTCGGCCGGCTTGCCGGGCGCGGCTGGCCTGGCCGGGCTGGCGGCGCGGCGTGGGCCGCGGCGGGCGGCATCGCGGGGGCGGGGCGGCCGGGCCCTGCGGGAGAGTTCTCCCGCGCGGCCCGTTGGCCGGGCGCGGGCCGCCCTGGCCGCGGATCTGGTTCCCGGGGATGCCGCGCTGGTTGCCGGTCGTCGCACCGGGGCCCCGGGGCCGGAGTCCCGCCGGCGCCGCGGTGCCGGGCCGCCCTTTGGGCCGGCCGAGTCGGCGCCCGCGCTTTCGGCGGCCTTCTGCGCGATGGCCTTGGCGACGTTCTGATCCACCTCGTCCTCGAGCGAAAGGCGCGACTGTCTCCGCCGCGACCAGGCCCGAAACGCCGTCCAGGATCTCGGTCAGCCGGCGGATCGTTTCGCCGTGCCGCGTGCTCAGCAGGTTCAGCCGGCGCTCGGCGCCGTCGTGAATGGCGGTTGCCCGCGCCGTGGCCTCGTCCAGGGTCTGCTTGGCCTGTGCCTTGGCGCTCGACAGCACGCTGTCGGCCTTCTTGCGCGCGTCGCCGTGGTGTGGTCGGCTTCCGCGCGGGCCGCGTTCCTGGTCTTGTCCGCATCGGCGCGCGCCGTGGAAATCGCCCGCTCGGCCTGTTCCTGGGCGGCGGTGAGCATGTGCTCGGCCTGATCCCGGGCTTCCTTCTTGGTCCGGTCGGCTTCCTGCTGCGCGTCCGACAGCTGCTTCTTGATGTCGTCGTCCGCGCGGGTCTTCTGCGCCTTGGCCTCGTCGTCGGCGAGCTTCAGGATCTGGGAGATCCGCTCGCTGACCTCCTCGTGGGCCGGCCTGTTGCCCAGTGCCTGCTGGCGGAGTGCCTTGACCTCCTGGCGCAGCTGCTCGCTGTCGTCCAGAGAGCGGCCGAGCCGTTCCTCTAGCTCACGAACCTGGCTGCGGCAGCGAGCGACGAACTCGTCTACCTGCCTCCGGCTGTAACCGCGCAGTTGCACCTCGAATGCGTCTTCTTGGGAGGCGAGATTGGGAAGGAGATCGCTATTTTCGTTCATGGCTTCACGAAGACCTTATATCCGGGAGCGTGCTGGAAAATAATCTTGTAGGCACGTTATCGCGGGCCAGCTCATCAGGCGCGGGATAGTAACGGGAACCTTGTGCGGTGTACCTGAGATCGATACCTGCACGACTCTTGTCCCGAACCACCCTTCTGCGCAACCGAAACGTCAGAGTGCCCCGTTATGCACCGAGTTGCGCGCCCGGCAAGCGCCCGATATACGCTAAGCATCAGGTAGCTCGCTTAAAGTGGCCGGCTCCGCGCGTCCCGCTGAGCCGGCCGCTCTGGATGCCGGGTGACCGTGCATGCGGGGCCCGCCGCGGCCGGTGGGCGTGCGCCCCTCGCCCGTGCATGCACAAAGGGTACGAGAAGTCCTGTATGTGGTTCTCTACCTGATCGCTGGGCGCAATAGCGGCCATTTCGCGGAATTGCGACCCCGGTCTGGGTAAAACCACACGGGAGGGTGATCCCAGAATGGCCCTGATGGGTCATGCGGACGGGCCGCGACACGGCGTAGCCTGGCAGGCGTAGGGGAAGCGTCAGCGGCGACGGAGGTGAACGCGGTGCCAGAGTACGTCGATCTTCGTGTTCACGACCGGGTAGCTCTTGACGAGATCGAGCTCTACGCCGAGGTTCTGGGTGCGGTGGCCGCCAGCGATGGCCCGCTGACCAACGAGGAACTGGACGAGGTGCTCGGCGTGCGCCCGGCGGCCAAGGTTCTCGGCCGGATCGCCTGACGGCCAGCGCTCCGGCGCCCGCGGTCGCCGGTCGCCGCCGGGGCAGCCGGCCTGTGTCAGCCGGTTCCGTACATGACGTCGGTGCCGGCGCGGGTGAAGCCCAGCGCCTCGTACATCCGGACCGCGGCGCGATTGGTCTCATCGACGTAGAGCATCACCTCGGTCAGGCCCCTGTCGTCCCGCAGGTAGCGCAGCCCGGCCACCGTCAGCGCGCGGCCGAGGCCACCCCCGTGCGCGGCGGGGTCGACGCCGACGACGTACACCTCACCGGTCGTGCCGTCGTGCACTTTGGTCCAGTGGAAACCGACGAGCCGCCCGCCCCGCTCGGCCAGGAAGAACCCGGCCGGATCGAACCAGTCTTCCTGCTCGCGCACGCTAAGGTCCGCGCGGGTCCAGGCGCCCTGCTCAGGGTGATGGGCGAACGCCAGCGGCGTTGAGCCGCAGCCAGCGGTCCTCGTCCCGGCCCGGCACGAACGTGCGGAGCCTGATGTCCGCCGGCACCGGCGCGTCCGGCAGCGGATCCCGCAGCGATCGCCGCATCTGCCACAGGGCGCGGACCCGCCGCAGCCCGGTGGCCCTGGCCAGGGCCACCGCGGACGGGAGATCGCCATGGGCCCACACGCGCAGCGGCCGCTCTCCGGCCGCGGCCGCCAGCGCGTTCGAGAGGGCCCGGCCGGCCCGTGCCGGCGGTGAGCCGGGATCGACCACCAGCTCGCCGCTGGCGGCACCGGACTCGTCCCGGTCCAGGTGGGCGTAGCCAGCGACGCGCCCGGCCCCGCCGCCGCTGCGATCAGGTCCAGTCCGGCCGTACCGCCGTAACGGACGTGCAGCATGACGTGCTCGGACAGCGGCGCCACCCCGTCGCCGGCGGTCGCCGCGCCGGTCAGCCGGAGTACCTGCTCCCGCTGCGCCGGGCTCAGCGGGCCGGAAGAGACCGCGGAAGAGCCTGGTCACCGTCCGGTGGACGTGACGCCGGGGCCTGAGCCGCCGGTGACGGCCCGGGGGCTGCGGCGGCGTCGAATCCGGCCACGTCGCTGAGGCCGGCGTCGTCGTCGGGTCCGGAGTCGTGTTCATCGTCTCCCGCGTGCTGGTCGTCCCGCTGGTCGTCGCTGACACCCTTGAAAGGCACGAAGCGGTAGCCGACATTCCGCACGGTGCCGATCAGCGCCTCATGCTCGGTGCCGAGCTTGGCACGCAGCCGCCGGACGTGCACGTCGACCGTCCGGGTGCCGCCGAAGTAGTCGTACCCCCAGACCTCCTGGAGCAGGTGGGCCCGGGTGAAGACCCGCCCCGGATGCTGGGCGAGGAACTTCAGCAGCTCGAACTCCTTGAACGTAAGGTCGAGCGCCCGCCCGCGCAGCCGCGCGGAGTAGGTGGCCTCATCGATGGTGAGATCACCCGACCTGATCTCGTCGGGCGCGTCCGCGGCCGCGTTCCGGGCCCGGCGCCCCAGCGCCAGCCGCAGCCGCGCCTCCACCTCGGCCGGGCCCGCCGTGTTCAAGATCACGTCGTCGGCGCCCCAGTCGGCGCTCACCGCCGCGAGGCCGCCTTCGGTGACGATGATGAGCAGCGGGCAGTCCAGCCCGGTGGTCAGCAGCAGCTTGCAGATGCTCTTACC
The DNA here is from genome assembly GCA_963848485.1 of uncultured Acidimicrobiia bacterium. Taxonomy (GTDB): domain Bacteria; phylum Actinomycetota; class Acidimicrobiia; order IMCC26256; family JAENVU01; genus Chersky-806. The sequence goes on along the minus strand of CAWKDX010000003.1, from coordinate 26,340 downwards.
ATGGGCCAGGTCGCGGCGCGCGTCGACCAGGACCACTTCCCCCGGAGGAGCGTCGATCAGGGCCGAGGCTTCCGGCGGCATGACGCGGACCGAGTGCAGCAGCAAGCCAAGGGCGGGCAGCACTTCCGTGGACGGTTCCAGCGTCCCGGTCAGCAGGAGCAGATCGCTCAAGCGGTTCCACCTCCACTTCGCGGCGCCCAGCGCACCGGCACTAACCTGTCAAAACACAGAGGGACCCGGGGGCAGCGTCGCCCGGATCCCATTGTGAGTAAGGATAGCCGATATGGCCATGGTGACCATCCGCTACTGGGCGGCGGCGAAGGATGCCGCGGGCGTTGCCGCCGAGTCGATCGAGGCCGGGACGCTCGCGGACGCGCTGTCCGCGGCCCTGGCCAGCCGGGGCCGCGAGCGGGGCGACCGCCTGCGCGGCGTGCTGGCCAGGTCGTCGTTCCTCATCGATGGCCAGCCCGCCGGGGTCCGGCCGCACCAGGAAATCAGGCTGCCGGAGACGGCGGTGATCGAGGTGCTGCCGCCTTTCGCCGGCGGCTAGCGGCGCACGCCCGCGCGGGCGTGCGGCAGGATCACCACGCCCCAGGTGGCCGGCTCGTGCCCGGCCGGGGTTGCGGCCCGCTGCAGCGGCGGCCCGCGCGCCGGCGGTTGGCGGTTCACGCCTGCGCAGGTCCTGCGGTCCGACCCGTCCCGCGCCGGCCCGCGCCGGCGGTCAGCCGCGCGTGACACGCCCGGCGTCCTGGGCCGTGCCGGCACCGAGGCGGCCCGAGCCGGACATCCGGGCCGGCGGAGCGCGGCGCCGAGAAATTTGCCGGCGTGTCGTGAACCGATCCGGGCCCGGAGGCGTAGTCCATAGCGTGGCAGGCTCGGGATCCGCCGCCCAGCCGGGCGCGGTAGCCGATGAGGCATACATTCGGGCGCTCTACGCCGAACATGGCGGCGCTCTCCTCCGCTATGCGCTTCACCTCACCGCGGGTGACCGGCAGCGAGCGGAGGATCTTGTGCAGGAAACGGTGGTGCGTGCCTGGCGGCACCCGGAGGCGCTGGCCGACCGGCCGGCCCGGCCCTGGCTGTTCGCGGTCGCACGGAACCTCGCCGTCGACGCGTACCGGGCCAGGCAGTCACGGCCGCCCGAGGTCGGCCAGGCCGCGCTCGAGCTGGTGCCGGCCGCCGACGACGCCGACCGGGCGCTGGAATCGTGGGCGGTCGCGGACGCGCTCGCCGCGCTGCGGCCCGACCATCGGCGCGTGATCATCGAGACCTATTACCGTGGCTGCTCCGTCGCCGAGGCGGCGGCCACCCTCGGGATTCCCTCCGGCACGGTGAAGTCCCGCACCTTCTACGCGCTCAAGGCGCTGAAGCTTGCCCTGGAGGAGAGAGGACTGGCGCCATGACGCCGGCATGGGATTGCACAGACACCCGGCAGTCGCTCGGGGTCTACGTGCTCGGCGCGATCGATCCGGCCGAACGGTCCCAGGTGGACCGGCACGTCACGGGGTGCCGTGAGTGCCGTGACGAGCTGGCCGGCCTGGCGGGTCTCCCGGCTCTGCTGTCCCGGGTCAGCGCGGACGAGGTCGGCCGCATTTCGGGTGAGGACGCCGAGCCGGTGCCCGCCGGTGCGGCACCGCCCGAGGACTTCGTCGAGTCCGTGCTGAGCCTGACCGCCGCCCGGCGCCGCCGGAACCGGCGATGGCAGGCCGTGGCGGCCGCCGCCGCGGTGGTGATCGCCGCGGCCGGAGCCGTGGCCGGGTTCCGCCTCTCGTCCAGTCCCGCACCGGCCAGCCAGTCCGCCTCCGCCACCACGCCCCCCGCGAGCTGGCAGACGGCCCGGACCACCAGTGCGCTGAGCGGCATCACGGCGACGGTCCGTTACAACAAGGAGCCGTGGGGCACGGCGATGGACATCCAGGTCACCGGGGTACCCATCGGGACGACGTGCCAGCTGTGGGTCACCGACGCGCAGGGCGTGCACCTGGCCGCGGCCGCCTGGACGGTGGCCAGCGATGCCGCCACCGCCTGGTACCCGGGCTCGTCGTGGGTGGCGGCCGTCACAGGTGCAGGGCTTCGACGTGACGGCCGGCAACCGGCAGCTCGCCACCTTCGTCCCGCGCTGAGCGCCGAGCCCGCTGCGGGCCAGGCCGCGGAATGCCAGCGGCCGTCCCGCGCCTTATAGGGAGTATGACCGCAGGAGTGATAACGCTGGTCGCGGTGCTGGCCGTGGTGACCCCGCTCGGCGTGGCCTGGCGCCGGAGGCAGGGAAACTTCGCGTCGCCGGCCGGCGGCCCGGCTCCCGCCGGGCGTGACGCCCTGACCGCGGCTGATCCGAGCTCGCGGGCGTTGAGCGGTTTGATGTGGCGACGGTCAAACTGCATCCCCTCGGCCCGCGTGCGGCGGTGGATCGCGTCGACGTCGGCGTTGGAGAGTTGGTTCGATGTGGTGCGAGCGTAGATGTGTTTGATCAGCTCGAGCACGACGGCAAGGATCAGGGTCCCCTGTGAGTGGGCGATCACCACGACTCGCTCCTTCTCTGGATCCTTGAGTGCCTTCATCAGCGGCGGGAACGCGGCGTCGACGTCCTCCGCGGTCGCGCCGAGCCGCTCAACCGCACATTCGAGCAGATCGACCAGCGCTCCGTCTGTCGAGTTTTGCAGCAGCGTGATCGGTCGGTGGAACAGGTACGCGAGATAGTCCCCGTTCATCTGCGCGAGGGCGTCGTCGTGCAGAATCCCGTTGATGAAGAACCACGCCTCGTGCGGGTGAGAGTCCGATTGCCCGTTCTCGTCCGGGTGCCGGTCCACGTGCGAGGGGTGCCAGAACAACGACGCCAGCGGGCCGGGGACCCAGCCGGGGGCCCGGCCGGGCACCGATGGGATACCGACGTCCACCAGGTAGCGCGCCAGCCGTGGCACGTCGCCTGACCACAGCAGCTGGTACTCAGAGTACGGCGCCGGTCCCCATGAGGACGGCAGGCCGAGAAACGAAGGCACCCACGAGGTCGGCGCGATTGCCAGCGCATCCGTCACACTCCCGACCAGTTCGCGCACCGCGCGCTCGTCGCGGATGGCCAGCTGCCAAGGCTCGGCGGTCTTCGCGGAGTGGGTTGCTGGCTGTTTTGAGGTCATGAGCTTGGGGTTCACAAGCCCCTCCTTTCGTTTGTCGGAGTCGACGGGAACTCCCCGGGGGTGTGCGTTCGTATTGCGACCTGATCGCCTGGTGACCGGCGATCAGGTTGGTGTGTCTGCTGGCGGGTGCTCAGCGCGCATTTCCTCTGTCCCGAGCGCGTCGTAGCGCTGGCGCCAGCCGCCGCGTTTGTGGCCGTGAATCTTGTCGCGGAGGAGAAGGATCCCGTGCATGAGTGCTTCCGGACGCGGTGGGCAACCCGGGACGTGGACATCGATCGGCATGAACTTGTCCGCCGCGACGAGTGCGTAGTTGTTGAACACGCCAGTCGAGGAGCAGCAGGCACCCATGGAGATCGCCCACTTGGGCTCGAGCATCTGGTCGTATAGCCTGCGGATGACTGGCGCCATCTTGATCGACACTCGGCCCGAGAGGATGATCAGGTCCGCCTGACGCGGCGAGGCGCGGAGGAATTCGAATCCGAACCGCGCGACGTCCATCCGGGCGGCAACGATCGTCATCATCTCGATCGCGCAGCAGGCGAGGCCGAACGTGAGCGGGTAGATCGAGTTGCCTTGCGCCCAAGCTAGCGCCTTATCGAGCGTCGTGGTGAGGACCCGCTCCTCTAGGTAGCGCTCTAGCTCTTCGCCGTCGAGATCGCCGCGCAGCATGTCGCGGGCTTGCAGCTGTCGGGCGCGCAAGCCAGCAGGCGTGCGGCGGTCGTCGAGCTTCTGGCGCGTTAGCTCCATGCGGACGGTCCCGTCGCCGGACGTACACGAATGCGATCAGTGAGATGCGCCACGAATCGCATCGTGTTCCCTCATCGCGGGCGCGTCGGACCGGTGAGGCTCGCGCGGATCATGCGGACTCCATAGGTTGACGAACTCGTTTAGCCGCCATCCGTCGGGCATGGCGAATGCTTCGTGCGAGCGTCGATTATGGAAACCGATCGGAGGTTCTTGCTTCACGCTTTCGCCCTCGTTCGATGCTGGGGAGCTTGCCGAGCCCGGCTGCGTCCCGGGCGGTCGCCATTCGCAGCCCCTGACCCGGTGAACCGCTCAGCGCCTGTTGGCTCGATGTGCGGCGCCTGGTTCATTGACTGGCGCAGCCGGGAGAGCTCCAGGTAGATCCGGCGGCGGGCCCGGTTCTGGTTGCCGAGCGGTCGGTGCGCCTCGAGGCTGTGCCACGGGTTGTACGACAGGTTGTCGGCGAACGCGAGCTGCGCCGGCTCGTCGAACCGCTGGCGGGCAAGCCGCAGCTCGGCGACCGGAACGTAGGGCGATAGCCGCTCGGGCCATTTGACAGTTGCGTCCTCGATCGGCATCCGATGCGGATCGGTCTGGACTCTGCACCATGAAGTCGAAGCTCCACGAGCCGTCGGCGAGCGTGCGGACCATCGCCTCGCGCAGGTAGTTGGCCGAGGCGCGGACCGGGATCCTCGTGCGCGTGTTGGACCGCGGACGGAGCGAATACTGGACCGCCTGCCCGTCCCCGAGCAGGTACGGCACATTGCTGTAGTACCGCGTCTCCAGCGGACTGGTGTGCATGCGCGAATACAGCGCCTGCATGAACGCGGCGAGCAGATGGGTGTCCGCGCGGATTCGATGAAGTAGAACAGGTTCGTTCGTGCGCGCACGTAGCGCTGAAGCTTTGCGTTCTCGCGAACGTTCGGCGTGACGAAGCTGGCGGGACTGACCATGATCAAGTCCTGCGTAAAGCGCTCGTCGTCGATCAGCTTGGGCCCCGGAACGTCCATCAGCTTGATCGCGACCGAGCACTGACCGTAGTCCTAGAGGTCCGGCGGAGCGTACGGTCCCGGCCCGGAGAACCGCACCCAGGCGGGATATGTTCGCTCCGAGGCGAGCACGCCGTGCCGGAGATGGTCGGGAAGGTCGGGCAGCACCCGGAACTCGCCCCGCAGGACGCCGAACGTCTTTGTGTTCCCGAAGCGCTGAACGCTGCCCGGCAGCCAGTTCTCCTTCATGAACGCGGCGAGCTGGTCGATGATCTCCTGCGTCCAGCGCTCCTCCTCGGGCAGCTCTCGCTCCTCCGCGAGCGCCAGCCCCTCGTTCCGCCGGGTGGCGTTTAGCATCGCCTGAGCGGCAGCGAACAGGGTCGGAAGCAGGAGCCGGTCGAACTGGTCGCGCCACAGGAACTCGGTGCGCCGCTCGAGGCGCCAGCCCCAGATCGAGAGCTCACTGATCGGCTGCAAGGGGTTCGTGGTGGTTGGGGCGGGCCAACATTCGCATTGTTCGAGGCGCTCTGCTGAGCGGACATCAGCCGCTGTCCGGCCGTGGCGATCGGCGCTCGGACGGGAGCGTCGGCGACGGCGCTCGATGCCGGTCGAGCCGTCAGGGTCGAGCACGGCGGGCGGTCATGCCGCATCTCCCGCGAAGGTTGCCAGGTAGCGCAGCGCGCTCAGCCCGGGGAGGAAGAAGTAGCCGCCACCTCGCGTCTGGACGAACGCCGGCAGGTCCTGGTAGCGCTTGCGCACCGGCACCGCCTGCACGGTGAATGTCCGCGAGCCGCCGGCGATGAGCGGGTCGGGGTCATCGTAGAGGCCGTCGAACTTGGGGCTGTTGACCCACGTGTGTTGGACGAACTCGAACTGGCGCTCGATGTTCGCGCACAGGCAGATGAAGTGCAGGCCACGCTCGTCCTCGCCGCCGGCCGGGGCTGCGAGCGCCGCCGCCGGCGCCATCGGCTCTCCGTACTTGCGTCCGCGGCGCAGGAGCCGGTGATGCTTGTCGATGCCGATCGAGTCCGGCGTGCCGGGGTTCGGGTCGAGCGAGTCGCGCGGGTGGCTACGGCGGACGTGGGCGCCGATCGGGCAGCGCAGGCCGTCGCGGTCCTGCTGGAAGTAACCGAAGTCGGCGGCGGTCGAGAGCTCCGGGTCGTCGTGGTCGGGCGACAGCGTGAGCGGAGCGCCGCCCGGCCAGCGGCCGACGAGTTTGGAGGCGAGCGCGGTCCGTGCCTGCTCCCGCGCGCCGCTGGGTGCGTTGCCGTTGCCGTTCGGGCCGACGTTCTGGTCCACCCATTGCCAGAAGGCGGGCACGTCCTGGCTGAGGTGGCGGAACACGAGGTAGGTGCCGTTGCGGCCGAGGTCGCGAAGGCCCGAGCCGGCCGCGTCGTCCGGTAGCAGAACGCTCGGATCCTCGAGTGGGTCGATCAGCGGCCGGTTGGTGTACTGGCGGTACTCGTTCGGATACCCGAGCAGGAACTCGCCGGTCTGGATCGTCTGCGCCGGCGGGCCGCTGCGCAGACCCGCGATGGCCGGTTGCGAGATCGCGTCGCGAAAGCCGAAATGGTCGAATGTGGCGTTGCTGGCCTGCAGCCGTTGCACGAGCGTCGCGCCGCTAGCGTCCTTGAGGTGCTCCTCGGTGAGCGTCTCGAGCTCGCTCTCGGACTCGCCGAACAGCAACAGCAGAACGTCGACTGTCCGCGTGTCGGGCCCGCCCCAGAGCCACTCCTCGGGGGCGTTCGGGCCGACGTCGCCGAGGATCCGTCGCCGGTGGGCGTCGTCGCTCATCCCGGTCGTGAACTCCAGCGAGAACTCGCTGCGGCTGCGCTCCGGCAGCCCGAGTGCTGCCAGCCCGGTCGCGGTCAGCGCGACGCCCACCGCCCGCCGCTCGACCCGCCGCCGCGCGGTCGTGACCGCGTCGGCGAGCCGCGCTAGCCAGTCGCCGGCGGCGACGGGCTGATCGATCGCGAACAGCAGGTAGGCGGCGTGCGGGAGGTGGCCGTAACCGCTGGCCACGATCCCCTGGATGTCCTCGCGCTCGGCGCTCAGATCAGGCGCAGCCATTGCTCGGCCTCCTCAGAGTTCATCGAGCCGACCAGGCCGGCTCGGATCTTCGCGTTGTTGTCGATGTTCACGGCGGTCAGGTCCGGGTAGGCGGAGTACCAGACCTGGGTCGGGATCTGGTGGCGGCGCAGGTAGTTCTTGAACGCCTGCTCGTCTTGAAGACCGCCCCAGATCAGCAGGAACGTCCGTGGCCAGCCGACCCCGTTGCTGAACACCAGGTTCGTCCCCCACCAGACCTTGTCGATGAAGTCGTCGTTGTAGCTCTTGACCGTGCCGTCGTAGTTGCTGGCGAAGATCATCCGCCGGCCGGAATCCAGCTTCGTCCAGTGCGCGAAGTGGATCGTCTTGATGCCGACGAGTGCGCCGTGGTTGAACACGTGGCGTGAGGCGAGATCGAGCCCGCGAAGCGCGACGCCGATCGTCACTCGTCGCAGGAGCCCGGGCTTGAGTAACCCGACCGCGCTGAACTGGTTCACCGGACCACGATCCTCGAGCTCCGCGAGCTGGCGTTCGTGGGCAGCGGTCAGAGGCGCGGTCTCGACCACGTCGTGCAGCTCCTGCCAGCGCAACAGCAACCCGTAGACCGGCAGCAGCGGCACCAGCACCGGTGCGGCGGCCAGCACGCCGACAGCCGGGAGCGCCACGGCGACCACATCGCGCGCGATGTCGAGCGGCCCCGGGCCGGGGGCAGGGGTGAGGGCCCACGCGAGCTCGGGACGGGTGTTGATATGCCTCTGGATCGCCGCTCGAACCTCCAGCGGGGCGCGACCGCCCCATTCCCCGCGGTCGAGGAACTGCTCGATCTCGGCGTGGAGCAGCGACTCGCGCTGGATCTGGAGCACGGTCCGGCCCACGGTGTTCACATAGAACGCCTGCGTTTTGACCATGTGGCGCTCGAGCCACCGGCGGCGGGAATCGTTGCTCAACTCCCCGCGCGCCGGATAGCCCTCGCAGCGTCCGAACACACGGTCCAGGCCAGGCGCGAGCCCGAGCAGGTCATCGAGGTGATCAGACAGCGGCTCGTCGATGTCGCTCATGTACACGAGCTGCGCCGGGATCGCCTCGCCGTCCAGATCGCGGCTCTTCTCGAGCAGCACAAGCCGCGCGTAGTGCGCCGTGCGCAGGCGCCCGAACGGAAGCTCGGCGTTGCCCGCGGCGTCCTCGCCGATCCGCTCGAGCAGCCGGCGCAGCGGCGCCAGCTGGCGCGGGCGGACGGGCGCGACGATCGTGACGGGCAGCTGGCGGGTCAGCCGCCGCCGGGTCGCGAACCGAGTCGCCAGCGAAACTCCGGTGCCGGCGTCCGGGTGAGTGTCGGCCTGCTTGGTGGCGGGCATCGTCTATCTCCCCGGCTCTAGTCAGTTGCTCGAATTCGTCGCGCTCGCAGCGCTCGGACACTTGGTGTATCCCGTCCGGGAAGTCAGCCGGTTGCTCGAGGTGCCGCTCGGCTCGCGCGTCGGTGTCGCTCATGTACGTGAGCTGGGGTTCGATCGGTCGGCCGTGCGGGTCGCCTGGGGCGTCGAGTAGGACCAAGCGCGCACATTGCGTCGTGGAGAGCCGCCCAACGGGGAGCGTGTGCTTGCCTGCGGCGTGCAGCTCTCCGAGGCTGCGCTCGGCGTCTGGTTTGACGGGCGCGACGGTGGTTACCGGGAGTTGGTCGGTCATCTGTGTTGGTGCGCGAAGTCGAGCGCGAAGTTGATGGTCTTGGTGTGGCCCCAGTAGACGATCCCCAGGTACAGGTTCGGCGCTACCTCGCGAATCTCATCGCGGATGTAGTGAGCCAGCACCGACGTCTTTGAGTAGTCCAGGACGATCGTCTCGCGCTGGTCAAACCAACTGTCCTGCCGGTAGACCTGCGCCCGCACCGCGCGCAGCCCGAACGGCAGGATCCGGTTGAGCAGGTCCTTGCGCTTCGGGAAGAACACCTTCCCGCGCCACAGCAGGCCCAACGTCGAAGCGAGGGCGCCGGCGAGCGGCGTGCCCGGCAAGACGATCGCCTCGCCGTGCGCGACGCCCTTCGGGATCGGGCCGGCCGGGCTGGCCCGGAACAGATCGTCGAGCTCCTCCTGCGACATTTGCAACAGCGCTGGCGCGTCCAGGTCGCTGACCGTCGATCGTCCGTCGCGGCCGGCGGTTCGAGTGGTGGTCGATGTAGGCAACGTTCCTCCTCTTTTCAGGGCACCGTGGATGTGGGCGCAGGCTGGGCAACCGCAGACGACGGTTTCCATGGCGCTGTGCCGCCTGTCTTGTTGCGCGCGTAGCGGATCCCGAGCTGGATCGCCGGCTCGATGAACGCCTTGTCGAAGAACAGGTAGCTGAGCAGCTCGCCGTTGTCCTTCTCACCCGCTCCGACAAGGGCGTGAAGCAGCCGGAAGTCGAGCTCGTCCACGACGCGGCGGCCGTGATAGCGCTCGCGGTAGACCTTCGCCGCCAGCTCGCCGAGCTCACGCCGGGTGTTGGGGCCGACGAACAGCCTGGGGATCAGTCGCGCCGGGCCGCCGTTGACGTTCGCGTTGAGCTTGTCGAGCGTTTGTAGGTCCTCGATCATCCGGTCGCTCATCGCGCTGGCGAGCATGCCGACGATCGAGTCGATGACGTCCGGCGGTCGCGGCTGCGGTTGCGCTGGCGGCGCGGCGGGATAGCTGTCGGGGTGGGTGGCGACCGCGACGACGTGCGTAGCGCCGAGCGCGACCGCTGGCGCCAGCGGCGCGTTGAGCCGCACGCCGCCATCGACGTAGTAGCTGCCGTCGATCTCGACCGGACGGAACAGCACCGGGATCGCGGAAGACGCGAGCACATGCTTGAACGTCACCTGGCTCGCTCGGTAATCGATCGCCCTTCCCCGGTTTGTGCCCGGAAGGCGTACGCCGGGGGCCAGCTCGGCAAACACGGTCGTGCGCTCGCTCGCGTCGGTGGCGGCGACGGCGAGTGCCTGCACCAGCCCACTGTTGACGTTGCTGCGCAGCGGACGGGCGTACGGGGCGAGCGTCTGCTCCGCGAAAGCGAGCAGGGGTGTCGTGTCGAGTAGGCTGACGACGTGGCTCTGCCCGAAGATCTGCCCTAGGTAGGTGGCGACCGTACCGGGGGCGCTGAGCAGGGGCGAGCGGTAGACGTCGCGGACGCTCAGGCCGCGCCAGAACGCGAGCAGCTTCTCGGCAGCGTCGTCGGGCTCGAGCTCGGCGGTGCCAGCGAGCAGCGTCGCGTTGATCGAGCCGGCGCTGGTACCGACGAACACGGTCGGTCGCAGCCCGCGGCGCGCGAGCCACGGCACCAGCACCGACAGCGCGCCGGCCTCGAACGCGCCCCGCGCGCCGGCGCCCGCGGCGACGATCGCTACCCGCGGTGCGCTCTTGCGCGGCTTGCGAGTCCGTGTCCGTTCTGAGATTGCTTGCTCGGGGCTCATCAACCCCTCCTTTCATCTGCTGCAGTCGACCCTGCCGCGGCGAGCGGCACGGTCCTTCCCGGCGTCGCGTCGGCAAGCTCCGGCGGATAGTTCGACGGGGTTTGCGCGTCCCCGTCGCGCAACTCGCGACCGTGGATCATGTGAAATGCGGCTCGTTCCGCGAGCGCGCTGATCGTCGCGGTCGGGTTTCGGGAGAGCGCCGTCGGCACGATCGAGCCATCGACCACAAACAAGTCCGGATAGCCGTAAACCGCTCCCAGCTCATCGACCACGCCGCTCGAAGGATCCGCTGACATCCGGCAGCCGCCGAGCGGGTGCGCGGTCAGCAGCTCACGCCCGCCCGCCGTCCACAGCGGGCTCGGGATGTACACGCCGCCGAGCGCCTCGCTCAGCTTGCGCATCGCGTCCTCGAGCTCGAGCAGGTTGCGCTCGCTCGCTCGCGGATCCCACTTCAGGTCCAGACGGCCGTGCCGGTCAAGGACGAAGCGGCCATCGGCGGCGTCCTCGCACATCCCCAGATACGGCAGAAACCGGCGCGTCCTACCACCCCCGAGCAGCCGCTCGCGCTCGCGGGTGATGCGGCGCGCGGCGCCCGGAATCCGGAACCGGTCATCGAGCAGCAGCTTTCCCCACCTCACCAGATTGCCGAGCGGGTTCTCGTTCGCGAGCATCCCCTCGACCAGCCACATAACCGCCTCCGGCAATCCGAGATCCTCGATATACGCCTCCTGACCCGCGACTCGCCCAGTCAACCCCGGCGGTGATGCTCGGCCCGCTGCCCGCATCCACGTCGCGGTTCATCTCCGCGCCGGCGAGCAGCAGATCGCCGTTGCCTGAGAACCCACTGCCGAGCGCGGGGCTCAGGTCCGGAAGCGTGCCGTGCACGTCGCGGCAGCGCAGCAACAGCTGATTGCTGCCCAGCGTGCCGGCGGACACGATCACCCGGCCCGCCTCCACCGTCCCCTGCTCGTCCGCCCGCGGGTCATCTGGATCAAGACGCTCGTACTCCACGCGATAGCCGCCCTCCGATAGCGGCTCGATCACCTCGACCTGATGCAGCGAGCGGACGACCGCGCCGTGGTGCTCGGCGAGCGCGAGATAGTTCAGATCCAGCGTATTCTTCGCGTGCGTCGCGCACCCCAGCCCGCAATTGCCCGAGTAATCACACGACAGCTGCTCGCCGCCCCCGTGAGGGTTGCGCCGCCCAGGCCTCGGTATAAACAGCGATGCTCACAAGCTCCGGCTCGCGGCCGGCCGCGCGGCACGCCTCGCGGAACACCTCGGTGCGCGCCGGCAGCCGTCGCCCAGCGGGCGGGGAAAGCGGCGCCGCGTCAAGCATCTCATGCGCGAGCCGGTAATAGGGGTCAAGCGACTCGAGACTGATCGCCGCCGGCCACCGCGGATCATCGAAAATGCTCGCCGGAGGGCGAATATGAACGTTGAAGTAATGCAGGGACCCACCACCGACACCGCTGCCGTGGATCACCTGCATCCGGTCGAACACGCTGTACTCGATCAGACCGAATCGCCGCGCGTCCATGTCCCAAAAAGCCTCGCTCGCGACCTGCGCCGGCGTCCGCGGAAACCCCGTCCGCGGCCAGCGCCTCCCACGCTCCAACACGCACACCGAGTGACCAGCCTGCGCGAGACGGCAGGCGGTGATGCTGCCCCCGAAGCCAGAGCCAATGACCACATAGTCATACCGTTCGTCCATCATCGTCCACCCCTATCCAATAAGCCACGCATCGCGGCTGCCGCCACGCACCCGACGGGCCACGACCGCGCGATGAACACTCCGACATCCCCGTGCTTTCCGGGTGTTCAGCACGCTCGATACCGCCAGCTATTAGGTGTAAGCCCCAATACACCACCGCGGCCACAATGTAACGCCTGCCCAATGAAAACAAATTAACTGCTCAGAAACCCGCTAAGACGTAGCCGCCAAAGCTCCCTATTCCTGGCCAAACCCCATCCATTCTAACCCCTCTTATGCAGTCGACCTGCCGCTACTTGCACTGAATTACGTACGCAGCCCAATAGTTGCCAAAGCGGTCACCTCCCTTTGGCGTCAAGCAAACCTCGGCCTTGGGCGGGCTTAGCCATCTCATAGCGATCACCACCGCGCGGAGGCTATGCAGGTGCGTCGGGCAGAAGTGTGAGAAACGTCGTAAGACATCGTTTATTCGCGGCAAGTAAACTCGCCAGAGGCTGCTGCGGCCGGGGCTGTGAGTTCGCTTGTCTTCGGCGGAGTGGTTGACGGTGTCGTAGAACCGAGCGCCGGGCGTTCTGCCGGGTACCCAGAGCCTAGGGAGTTGACATGGAGATCAAGGAATTCAAGGCCCCGAGCTACCGAGAGCTCAGGCCGCTCAGGCCGCTCAAAGACGTCACGACAGCCACGTTTCCGGTTTATCAAGATCTCGTTGGCAAGCTTGTCGCGGCGAAGGTCGACCCTGAACACCGGGACGAGATGGTCGCCCACGTGATGGGCACCTGCGCGGGCTACGCCTACTCGGACGGCCAGACCGTGGCGATGATCATGGCGCGCCTTGGGCTCGAGGACAACAACTGTCGCATGATCGCCGAGGACGTCGATGTGATGTTCATCACCTCGACGTCGTTCTTGATCCAGAGCAAGGACGGCAGGGTCGTGATCCTTTGCTACCGGGGGACGCCCCCGACCAGCGCGATCACCTGGCTCACCGACATCGAGGTCGACCCTGTGAAGCTCAACATCCCATTCTTCAACGGGTCGCCCGAGGACTATGTGCACGGTGGCTTCTATCGCAACGTGCGATCGACGCGCTACGAGATCGTCGGGGCGTTGGCGCGCGCCATGGACGGACGCTCCGTGCTCGACGACGGCGCTCAGATGCCGAACCCGCTTGAGGCGCTGTACATCACCGGGCACAGCCTCGGTGCGGCGAGCGCCGCGATGTTGGCGATCATGCTCGTAACCGAGCCCCAATACAAGCCGGTCGTCAGCAAGCTCAAGGCGGTGTACACGTTCGGGCAGCCGATGATCACCAGTCCGCAGCTCGCGGAGAAGTGCAACGCCAACGACTTTCTCCGCGAGAGGGTGATCCGTCACGTGTTCGAGAACGACATCGCTCCGCAGCTGCCCCCGACGGAGTCCGGTGCCTTCAAGCATTTCGGAACGGAGTACCAGTACAAACCCCAGGGCGATGGCGGGGAATGGAACCTCAACAAAGAGCCCCCGAAAGCAGCTGTCGAGCGTGCTGGCGCTCGTGACCAACCCGCTGTCGTTCGTCGCCCGTCAGTTCAAGCTGACCCGCAATCTGCCGTTCCACGCCTCGGTGAACGACCATCTGCCGCAGTACTACATCGCGGCTCTGACCCCGCCCGGCGTTCGCAGCGAATTCGGCGACTAGCGCAAAAGCGCCGTATCGCTCCGCGTATCAGCTTCGAGTCGGATTCTTGGAGGTACACGTGTCTGATAAAGCAGATCTGGTGTTGGAGGGCGGCGGCACCAAGGGGCTAGGCCTCCTGGGCGCCGTGACGCGCCTGATGGAGCAGGGCTACACGTTCCCTCGAGTGGCGGGAACGTCGGCCGGCTCGATCCTCGCAGCGTTCCTCGCCGCGGGCGTCGATGCCGCAACCATTGTGAAGGTGATGGGGCGACTTGACTACTCGCGCGTCCCGGACCTAGCCCGCCCCCGGATCCCTGTCGCCAGCGAGGCGGTCTCGCTGCTTGCCCAGGGCGGCGCCCATCCCGGCAACTACGCCCACAACTGGCTTCGCAAAGAACTCAGCGAGCTGGGCGTTACCACCTTCGCCGACCTACGGCTGAACGACCGAGCCGCCGACAAGAACCTGCGCCCAAACCAACGCTACAAACTCGTCGTCATAGCCACCGATATCACTCAAGGGCGCCTGCTGCGGCTCCCGTGGGACTACGAGCTATTCGACCGCGATCCAGACAAGGAACTCGTCGCGGACGCCGTGCGAGCGTCGATGTCGATACCGCTCTACTTCAAGCCGCGCAAGCTCCGCAACGAACGAACCGGCGAGGAGTCGACGCTCGTGGACGGCGGCGTGCTGTCGGGCTTTCCTGTTGAGATCTTCGATCGCACCGACGGCAAGCATCCACGCTGGCCCACCTTTGGGGTCAAGATCACCCCGGCGCTCCCCGGTGCCGACGCCGCCCTCTTCCCGCCGCTCGCGCTGCCAACCCTGCCGCCGCTTCGCCAGCTCGAACAGGTCCTCGCCACCGCGCTCGCCGGCCACGACCAGACCTACATCGACCAACCATGCGTACGCCGACGGATAATCGACGTCGACACACGCTCGATCGGCCTCACCGAATTCAACGCAGACAAGCCCAAGCGCGACGGCGTCATCGACAAAGGCCGAGAAGCCGCCGACCAGTTCCTTGCCAGCTGGAACTGGAACGCCTACAAGGCGGAATGCCGTCAGATACACCCAAGTGTCGGCGCTCCCCCTTCGGCGCCCACGCCGAGCTGTTCCCGCCGCTCGCGCTACCACCCCTTCGCGACCGCTCCGCCAGCTCGAACAGGTCCTCGCCACCGCGCTCGCCGGCCACGACCAGACCTACATCGACCAACCATGCGTACGCCGACGGATAATCGACGTCGACACACGCTCGATCGGCCTCACCGATTCAACGCAGACAAGCCCAAGCGCGACGGCGTCATCGAAAAAGGCCGAGAAGCCGCCGACCAGTTCCTAGCCAGCTGGAACTGGAACGCCTACAAGGCGGAATGCCGTCACGGCGATGACACCCAATAACCCCGCACCAGACAACACCCCGCCTCAAACCCGCCGATAACCCCCCAGTCTAATTACCTAGCCAACCGGCTGAAGGTGGAGGACGCTGTCCGAATGACTGGTTCGACAACGCCAGAGCCAGTCATGCCCAGTCCTGCGCGACCGTGCTGATCGCTAGCCTTGGCACGGACAACGCGGGGCGTGCCTGACGGTTCCCTTTCGCCGTGCGCGCGATCACCCGTTCCGGGATCCGGGCTCGTGGGCCCCCCGAGGGCTACCGGCGAATCACGTGGCTCGCGTGATGACGCTTCACCCGCTTCGTCAACCATCCGTCCCCGACTGCTGTAAGCGTTCGTGTGTTCGACGTGCCCGAGATCTCGGCGATGTGGTCCGGATCGTGGCGCACTGCCCGACTGGCGCATCGCGAATCACTTGATCAGCTCGACCAGCGAGACCCCGGCCAAGCCGACCGAGGTGACCGTTTTCGCGGGCGGCCCGGTCCTGCTGCTCGGCGAGCTGCAGGTGACCGCGCCGTTTCGTCCTGCTGGCAACTCAAGCACGTGGATCCGACAGTTCCTAAGGAACGCGAAACCGGAGTGATCGCGACGGGTTGCCACCGAGGAGCGCGTGCCATAATCGCTCCAGCGGGGAGATCAGACAGCTGAACCGGTCGGTCGGGATCTTGATCGGCGTGGCGTTCGGGAAGGAGCGAAGGTGACCACAGTCGCTGACTCTGGGCGCG
Source organism: uncultured Acidimicrobiia bacterium (assembly GCA_963848485.1). Lineage (GTDB taxonomy): Bacteria > Actinomycetota > Acidimicrobiia > IMCC26256 > JAENVU01 > Chersky-806. Next base: position 10,518 of record CAWKDX010000003.1, on the reverse strand, counting down.
TCTCCGGGTCGCGTGCACATCGTGCTCGTCCCGGGATTTGGAGCGTTCGACGCCCTTGGGCAGATTGAGTACTACGCCGGCACGACCGATCGGTATCAGCGCTGGCTCAACAATGGAGGCTCTCGCCACAGAGCCGTTGTGCTGGAATACTTCGACAATCTGCCGACCGCCGGCGTATCGACCCGCGCCGCGTGGCTGCACAGCTACCTGGCGAAACGCATCGCGCGCGGCGAGATCCAGGATGACGACACGATCGCCCTGGTCGGACACTCGACAGGCGGTCTGGATATCCGGCGGATGCTGTTCTCACCGGTGCAACCACCGCCCGACCTGGTTTTCACCGGTGGTGCCGCAACAGACGGCTTGGATGCCACCGCGGTACCCGTCAAGCAGGCAGAGATCCTCGACAAGGTCAGCCGGGTGGTGTTCATATCCGTGCCCCAGTACGGGACGAACATTGCGGACTGGGTGCGCGGCCACGCTCTCCTTCGGCGCGCGGTCATCGAGGGGTTGTACCGCAGCGTTCAGGGTGCCAACATCCCGCCGCTCGAGAAAGGCATTTCCCTTCTCCTCGATGAGGTCGCGAAACTGACGAAACAGCCCGACATTCTCAAAGCGGCGCAGGATGCTCTCAACGAGACCAAGACGTCACGGGGCGACCCCCTCCAGCGCGCCGACGCCGAGGAGGCCGGGTCACAGTTGCGGGCGTGGCTGCAGCACATGGATCACGACTTCGGCGTCATCGACGATCTCGCGAGCTTCACGACCCCCCCGCTCAACTCGACGAGCCCGGCCCACTACTCCGATCCCCACCGGGAAGCCGAGCAGGCCGTGTGGCGGAAGCACGACATCGCAACACGTTCGATCGCGACAATCGGCCGACGGGCGTTCACGTTCGATCCCGGCGAGCCGGCGAAACCGTTCGATCTTCACAACACATCAACGTGGCCAACCAAAGAGCGCGCTGGCGACGCGGGCGAGATGGACATCTCCTACCTGTTGACCTACCGTGCGTGCGCCGGCGGCCCGTTCAAGGTGCCGTCATCCGTGGCCAAGGCGAGTGGCGACATCGACACGCTCAACCCGTCGCTCCTGGACCTGACGAAGCTCGGACCATCTGGACCGACGTCCGGAGATAGGTTGGCCGTCTGGGACAACGACGGGATCGTCAACACAACCTCAATGCTGTGGCCCGACCTGCAAGAGACCCGGCTTGTTGCCGCCGACCACCTCGACATCGTCGGCCATTACGTGCTTCGCGAGACCGTGCCATCGCCTGACGCCTCAGGACGACGCTACGCCTCTGTCGATGCGCTCAAGTCGCATACTGAGTTCACCCAGGATGCGTTCGATCGCGTCTGGAAAGACGTCTTCGACTTCTGTGTGAGCTAGCCGATCCTCCCATCGCGGATGGTCCGTGTCCCTCGACAGACGACTGCTGACGATCTCGGGAAGCAGGCCGCAGGCTAGATCGCCCACGTGCGGGGCACCACCACGCGAACCGCGCGGGAGCGCTACCCGCGCCAAGCCAAGACCGAGCTTTGCCCTCTGCTCCTTCCCGTGCATCGATGAAGTGCGGGCCCTTCCCTCGCCGGCGGTTATGCTGTCCGCAACGGTTCCAGCAGTGTCGGGTCGCGGGAGGCGGCAGACCAGATGGCCGCTACCTCCGCCCGCCCTTCCGAACCGCTCGTGCAGTTGTCGAGAGAGAAATCAGGCGCGCGCGCCGCGTGGAGATCAAGCTCCAACTGGCCACGTGTCCTCGGTTCTGCACGCCATTTCTCAGGGCGGGCCTTCCCCCAGCGCACGAAACTGCGGTGCTGGCGCACCCTTCGCCCCGACGCGGTGGAGTTTGCCGCGCCCCTTCGCCACGATGCAGGCCCCGCGCAACCCAGCTCTGTGTCTGGGTGCGTACCCGACTGTCGTGGCCACCGAGTGCCCAGAGCCCCCTTGCCCGGAGCGGGTGTTACCCGCGCCGGGGTGTCGTCGCTCATACGGGCTCATGCGCCAGACCACCACCCTCCCCGCGCCTCCGGTTTGCCCGTTGCGCGCGCGGTCTTTGCAGGTTCTCGCCAGGCCCTGCTGGGCGATGGCCCTTCCCGACATCATCTCCGCGACCCTTGTGCAGGTGCTCGGACCCACGCAAGCCCGCCGACGACGCCGCCAACTACGTGACCACCCTCGCCCCCTACCTCGACTCGACTGCCCGACCGCCCTACAAAGCGGCTTGGAATGCCCTGGGTTCGACGGAGCCCTGGTTTGTAGGTCTTGTCAGTAATTCTATCTTGTTAGTGTGATTGCCTGGTCCGGTACGTCGGAGACGACCCCGAAGGGGTCGTACACCCCGGAACGGTTCAGGGTGATAGAGCCTGTGGGAAGAAGCAGCGCTTCAGGGTGAGCGGCGAGCGTCGCGGCGTGTCGCTGCTCGTGCTCGATGGGCGGCCGGTTGCCGAGCGAGGAGTGCAGCCGGCGGGTGTTGAACCAGGCGACGTAGTCGACGGTCGCGAGCTCGAGCTGGGCGTGGGTGCGCCACACGCGGTCGGCGATCAGCTCGGTCTTGTAGCTGTCGACGAACGATTCGGCGAGCGCGTTGTCGTAGCAGTCGCCGACGCTGCCGACGGACGCCAGCACCTGGGCATCGTCGAGCTGCTGGGTGTAGTCCTCGCTGGTGTATTGCGAGCCATTGTCGGTGTGTGAGACGAGCTGGAAGTCTGCGCCGGGGTGGCGGATCGCGAGCGCCATCCTGAGCGCGTCGAGCACGAGGCTGGTGCGCATGTGGCGGGCGATCTGCCAGCCGACGATCATCCGTGAGAACACGTCGATGGTGAAGGAGAAGAACGACCGTCCCTCCCAGGTGCGCAGGTAGGTGAAGTCCCCGACCCACAAGCGGTCCGGCGCCGTGGCGGTGAAGTCGCGCTTGACAAGGTCAGAGGCCCGCTGCGCCCCAGGATCCGCGGTCGTGGTCCGCCATGGCTTGCCGCGCCGCTTCGCGCCCTGCACGCCCGCCTGGCGCATCAGACGGGCGATCTGGTCGCGGCCGGCCTGCTCGCCCTCACGGACCAGCTGGGCGTGCAGCCGCCGGTAGCCGTAGCACTCATAGTTCTCGCTGTGCACCTCCCGGATGCGGCCGGTCAGCCGCTCGTCCTCGAGGCCGCGGTCCGACCGCCCGCCGGTGGCGCGCTGATAGTAGGCGGACGCCGACACGTCCAGGGTCTGGCAGATCGGCTCGACGCCGAAGCGGTCACGGTGCATGTCGATGAACGCGCTCACCTCGGACGGTCTGCGTCGAGCTCGGTCGCGAAAAACACCGAGGCGGCCTTCAGGATCTCATTGGCGCGGCGTAGCTCAGCGTTCTCACGCTTCAGCCGCTTGATCTCGTCACGCTCCTCGCTGGTCGGCAGATCCGGGCGCAGGCCGCCGTCGGCCTCGGCCTGACGCACCCGCTTACGCAGCACCTCATGACCGACACCGAGATCGCGCGCGACCGCCGCTACCGGCCGCCCCGACTCAAGCGCCAACCGCACACCGCGCTCGATCAACTCCTCTGGATACTTCTTGGCTCTGGGCACGAACGTGGAGTTCCCTTCCTCGAGGGCGAAACCCTCGATTCAGAGTCTCCGCGAAACCCAGGGCAGCTCAGCTGGCCGACCGCGACCGGGATCCTCGAAGGCGCCTGCAGGCACCTGGTCAAGCACGACGCCGAAACCACATCGAAACGATCGCAGCCAACTGGCTTTGAGAATGCATTCAACGAGGACGCTAACTTCCCGTGCTCCGCCACGGTCGTCGGCGAGACCATCGAGGTGCTATCAGTCGCTGCCACGACGACCGACGCGAACTGATCGCCACCTGCCAGCGCTACGAGATCGCGCTACTCGACGTCACCATCGACGGCGACCCCGCCACCTCAAGGCTGCTCGCCGCATACCGCCGCTGGAGCGGCACCTGAATAGTTACTTGGTTTCTTGGCTTTCTCGGGTTGGCGCCTGGTGTGGCGTTGGGTAGGGGGTCGGGGGGCCGCTGAGGCCTGATCGACCCGATCGTCTCGGTCAGGAGCAGCCGACCGTTGAACGTCGCGGTGACCGTATGGTTTCTTGTTGCACCGCGCGTCCGATTACGTTCGCGAGCGGGTGCTCGCAGTGCCGACGGTGTAGCTGTGGGAGTCTTCGATTGCGCGCTGGCGCGCTCGCGCGATGCGAACCCGCCCGTGGGTGCTGGGCGCGAGGGTTACGCCGCGTCGTATCGCGCGGGCTGGCGGTCCGATTGGGGCTAGCTCGACGTGGTTGACGAGCGCCTCGATGAACAGTTCGAGTTCGAGCGTGGCCAGGGCCGCGCCGAGGCAGCGGTGGGCGCCGCCGCCGAAGGGGATGTAGGCGTAGCCGTCGGGCGGCGCGGCGAGGAATCGCTCGGGCCGGAATGCCTGGGGTTCGGGGTAGAGCTCGGGGTCGCCATGCACGCCTTGGGCATCGACGAGGATGAGGACGTCGGGGCCAAGGATCCACTCGCCGATTGGGAATGGCTCGAGCATCTGACGTGTGGCGGCCACGTAGACGATCGTGCGGGCGCGTAATAGTTCCTTGACTGTGGCCTTGAGGTACTCGCGCTCGCCGGCGGCGAGGGTGTCGCGCAGCCTAGTGACCACGTCGGGGTGGTGTGCGAGCAGGTCGCATGCCCAGGCCATCGCGGTGGCGGTGGTTTCGTGTCCGGCGGCGACGAGTGTGACGAGCTCGTCGCGGAGGTCAATGTCAGATAGCCCGTGCCCGTCTTGGTCTTGGGCGCGGACGAGCACGGCGAGGACATCTTCGCGCTGGCCGAGCAACGGGTCGGTGCGGGTGCGCGCGATGTGCGCGCTGAGCAGGCCGCGCATACGGTCAACGCGCGCGAAGGCGGGCTTGGCGATCAGGTTCCACCACGCTCTGCGCCCCAGCGTGGTCGGCAGGAATAGAGCCAGTTTGCTCAGCGGCGTGTTGAACGAATCGAAAATGCCGGCGAGCTCGGCCTGCAACGCAGGGTCGCCGACGCCCAAGACCAGCTCGAGGATGACCTCCAGGGTCACGGCTCGCGCCGGCGGGTGGGTAGCGACTACTCGACCGGGCTTCCAGGTTTCTAGCTCGGTTGTGATGAGCTGTCGGATCCGGTCGGTGTAGGACCGAACCGCCTGCCCGTGAAACGGCGGGAGCTCCATGCGTCGACGCTCGAGGTGCTCGGCAGGCTCGAGCAGCATCACCGAGCGCTCACCGAAGGCCGACTTGAACAGGTCGTTGCCGTGCCGACGGACGAGTGGATCGCCGGTGAACAAGCGGCGGATCGCGTCGCGATCGCGGGTGACCACGAGCGGCGGGAAGTTCGGCAGCCGCATCGTCCACGTGAGCCCGTATCGCGCCCGGGACGCAGCGAAGAAGCTGGGCTGAGCGAACGTGTACCAGACCGTCTGCACAGGGCCTGGCCACCTCGGCCCGGGAGGCAACGTCGTGGCCGGCTGGATGGTCTCCTTCGGTTCGGCGGCCAGCTGGGTCATCGGCACCTGCGGACTATCGGCGCGTCGAATCGGCCGGCCATCCGACCGCTCTGTTGCTGGTAGAGGATTCCGGCCGCAACGCTTGCTGTCCGCTCGGCGCCCAGTCCTCGGGCAGCGCGGCGGCATGGCGCAGGACATCGGGAAAGCACGGGAGCATCGCGAACGTCGCGGCACCCGCGACTACGGTGACCGGCGCCCCGCCTAGGAGCTTCGCCAGGCGTCGACTCATACGCGGGGGATGCGTGCGGTCAAGCTCGCCGACCCACAGCGCCGCGGGTGCGCTGATGCGCCCGTAATCGACGCTCCACGGTCGCACGAGCATGCGCGTCTCCAGCGCGAAGGCGGCCGGGCGGGACGTGATCTCGGCGCAGCTCGTGGCGTGGATTGCCCAGAGGGTTGGATCGGCGAGCACGCGACGATCGTCGGCTGGCAATGTCGCGGCGAACTTGCGCGCCACCGCCTCGGGATCCTTCGCGGTCTGGCGAGCGACACCGTTCAAGAACAGGCGCAGCACCCACGGTGCTCGCCGGGCCAGCATGAACGCCATTCGCATCGACCGTGCGACGTCACGCAGAGCGTGGGGTTCGTCGAGCGGGGCCAGTCCACCGACGAACGCCAAGCCGGTGACTCGGTCGCCGGCCGCTGCTGCGACGGCCAGCGCGTACGGGGTGCCGCCTGACTGCGCGACTAGCCGAACCGCCTGAACCCCAGGTGGTCCACGAGCGCGAGCAGATCCCCAGATATCGCGGCGATGGAGCGTTCACCAGCCGGGCTCGAGCTACCGAAGCCCGGGCGGTCAGGCGCGAGCAGCTTGATCCCGAGTTGCGCTGCGGGCGATGACATCGCGCGGGCGAGGCCGCGTGAGCCCGGCCCATCGAGTACCACCACCAGCGGTCCGTCGCTCGCGCCGTATAGCCCGTAGCCGAGCGTTCGCCCGTCGGCAAGCGGCCACTCATGCGTCTGATCGCCAAATGCTGCGGTGTCAACGGTTATCGGTTGGTCGTGCATACGGTCTGGCAAGCGTGATCGAACGCGGGCCGCGCGACATCGGGTGGGAACCCTGATCTGCGATCGGACTCCCTGGTTCAGGGTGTTCGAGTCGCGGCTCGATCGCGTTCGATGATGCGAGCGACCTCGACCCGGGAGTTGGCGTCGAGCTTGCGGAAGATGTTGCGCATATGGGTCTCGACGGTCTTGATGCTGAGAAACAGCTCGGTCGCGATCTCGGGGTTGGTCCGCCGGTCGACCACCAAGCGGGCGATCTCGAGCTCCCGTCCGGTCAATGAAGCCACCCCCCCGCCGTCCGGCCGTCCTCGGGGACTGCGACGGTGCACCGGGAGGCCCAGCCGGCGCAGCTCCTGTTCAGCCGCCGCGGCGTGGCGTCGCGCGCCGCACTGCTCGAGCATCGAGGCGGCCTGCTCGAGCTCGATGACAGCCTCCTCCGTCTGCCCGAGCGCGGCCAAGGCGCGGCCCGCGAGCAAGCGTGAGAGGCCCGCCATGACGCGGCCACCTAACGCGTCGGCGTGCTCCGCCGCCGCGAGCGAGCTAGCGGCGGCGAGGCGCGCATCGCCGGCGTCGAGAGCCAGCGCGGCTCTTGCCAGCTCTGCCCCGGCGGTCGAGAGGCCGAGGTCGAACTGCCGCGCGAGCTGCTCGGCCATCTCGACGGTTCGCTCGGCCTCGACGGGTCGCCCGCTTGCCAGCCGCGCACGCGTGAGGATCTCCAGGAAGTGCACGCGAAACGCGCCGGGGATCAACGGAAGCTCATCTCCGCCGGCCGTAGCGGTTAGCGTCGCCGCGGCCCGTTCGGGCTGGCTCTCTTCGAGCAGCGCGGCACCCAGGAACCCGCCCGCCCACGCAGCGACGACGCTTGGTGTCATCCCGCGTGTCAGGGCAAGTGCCTCCTGCGCAGCCTCCATTGCGTCGTCCACGTCCCCGGCCGCAAGCGACATAGCGGCACTGTTGACCAATGCCGATGCGAGCCCGACCGTGTTATCGCTCAAGCGCGCCGCCTCGACTAAGCCGTCGATCAGTTCTCTTGCCGCCACAAGCCGGCCGGTGGAGTACAACACGCCGGAAAGCACGAGGGACAGCCACGGGAAGAGGTCGCCTCGGCCGGTGGCGCGTGCCAGTGTCAGGCCCCGTCGTGCATGCGCCTCGACCTGGAGGAAACGTTGGAGCTGGTACTCGGCCCCGCACAGATCCGCCAGGGCGTCGAGTTCGCCCGCCAGCTCGTCGTCCGGCATGGCATCGACCAGCGTCACCGCCTCAGAACAGTGCGCCTGCGCGTCCGAGACCGGCCCACCGGAGGCCTCCGCCAGCGCGAGCCGCGACAGCGCGCCCACCGTCAAGCCACGATCTTCGTGGGCGCGCGCGATGTCCAGCGCGCGAGATGCCCAATCCCGGATGCCGTCGATATCGGCCCCATGGAACGCGCTCGACGCTAGGTCGACCATCAACCTGGCTCCCATCTCCGGGTTTGACTCGGATACCTCGTCCAGCGCCTCGAGCAGCCGAGCCTGAGCCTGCTTGCGGCGACCCAACAACAATTCGATCTTCGCGCACACAGAAGTCAGCTGCACCCGGGTCGACACGTCCTCCTGGGCGGTCAGCGAGGCCGCCGACAGCAGGACCGTCCGGCTGTCTTCCAGGCGGCCGGTCGCGGCGTAAACGTCGGCCAGCGCCGCGAGCAACTCCAGGCGCTCGCCCCTAGGCGTCGAGTTCGGCAAGATTCGAGCGGCCGCCTCGAGCCACACGGCCGCGCTCGTGGGAGCCCGCTGCGAAACCTCCAATCCTGCGTTTCGCAACAGTCGCGCGGCCGCGGCGTCCCCCTGGCGGCCCGAATGCACGACGTGATGGGCCTGGCTGACCGCTGGCGCACCCTGCGCCACAAGCGCGGCTGCGGCCCGCTCGTGACACACCAGGCGCGTGCCGGAGGGCAGCTCGCATAGATCGCATGACGGACGAGCGGATGACGGAAGCGAAACCGGCGAGGCACGTCCGCAGCGCGGAGCAGATCGCGCGCGACCAGGTCATCAAGCGCTACGAGCGCATCCGCCGGCGCGATTGCTGCCGTCGCCACCGCAAGATCAAGTTCGAATGGGTCGCCCACGACCGCCGCGGCTTGCGCAAACGCACGAACCTGCGCGGGCAAGCGATCAAGCTCGGCTGCGATCGCGGTGCTCACCGCAGGCGGCACCCCGCGGCGATCCGTCCACTCCGATTCAGACGACGCCAGGGTCAGGCCGGGGGCGCGTGCCAGCTGCAGAAGATAGAACGGATTGCCGCCGCTTTCCCGATACAGCAGGTCCAGATCCTCCACAGTCACCTCGCCCACCAGCCTCGCCGCCTGATCGCGATCGAGCGGCCCCAACTCGACCTGGTAGACGGTCCGTCTGCGCGCGGCACCGTCGATTGCCGCCGACAGCAACTGGGGACCGGTCCGGTCCGGATCGTCGCCGCAAGCATCACGGCCGCGTCCGGCGGGCGCCTGAGCAAATGGCCGATGAACTCCACCGACGCATCGTCGCTCCACTGCAGATCATCGAGCGTGAGCAGCAATGGCCGCGGCGCCGCCAGACGCTCGAGCAGCTCCCGCGCCGCAAAGTGAGCCCTGAACCGCTCTGCCGCGGTCCCGAGGACTGCGCCCGCCGGGCGCACCGAACGGAGTGCTGGAAACACCGAAGCCAGCTCCCCGAGCTCCTCCGCGGCAACGCGGTCAAACGAGCGTGCGTCAAGCGAGGCCAAGTAACCGTCAAGCGCATCGACGAGCAGCCCAAACGGGAAGTCGCGCTCCAGCTCGGTCGCCCTGCCCTCCAGCACCAAACAACCAACCGCCTCGGCGTGGCGCGCCAGCTCCGCGACCAAAGAGCTCTTGCCGATACCAGGCTCGCCACTCACGATCACGAACCGCGACGAGCCGGCACACGCCTCGCCAAGCAAGCGCTCCAATACCTCTAGCTCGCGGTCGCGGCCGATGAGCTCTTGAACGGAATCGTCCACGTCCCCTTAGACCCCGACAAGAGCATACGGACTCCGGCGGCCGGCGGTCAGGGTGAATCAATCGGGGTGTCCAACCGATGTCGCACCGTGGATGAAGCGCGATCCTCGTTGCGTCCATACGAGCCCACGAGACGATCAAGCCGCGGGGGCGGAGGACGCCAGAGCGTAGTCAACAGGCTCATCTACCTAGGGCCGCGGAGCGAGCATGAAACACCCGTACGTCACCGATAGAGCAGGACCCGCGACGGTAGCTGCGTTGCTCGGTTGGGTGATCGTGGGGTTCGGCGCCGGTCTCGCCGTGGGGGCTACCCATGGCCCTGGGCTCGCAGGTGTGTGCGCGGAGACCTGCGCTCCCGAGCACACGCCTGAACCGCTGGCACGCCCAGCGCCAACCTCGCCGGCCCGTTCGGCCACGGACGGCCACGGCCCCGGTGCGGTCTGGTTCGAACCAGCCGGCGCCGGGCCGGTGGCGTCTCGTGACGATCCTCCTTGCAGTTCAACCCCGGCCGGTCCGAGCGGCTCGAGCCGCACCGGCCGCTGCTGGGTATGTGGAGAAACCGGCGCTGTACCGCCGGCGAGGTGGACGTCCGAGCAACTTCGACTGTGACTACTTGGTCGTCGGTAGCGGGTTCGGCGGGGCGGTCGGTGCGCTGCGGCTGGCCGAGAAGGGCTACCGGGTAATCGTGCTGGAACAGGGACGCCGGATCGGTCCCGCGCAGATCGAAGCCGGCCGTCGCCGCCTACGCGAGTTTGTATGGCAGCCCGAACTGGGGATGCACGGGTTCTTCTGGCTGCGGTTCTTCCGCCACGTCGGCATCATCGGCGGATGCGGGGTGGGCGGAGGCAGCCTCGTGTTCGGCGGCGTGCTGCTCGAGCCCGAAGGTGGCGTGTACCGCGACCCGGCGTGGGCGGGCCTGGGGGTCGATTGGCAGGCGGAGCTCGGGCCGCATTATGAGACGGCGAAGCGGATGCTCGGGCGGGCGCTGAACCCGTCGCTGACCGAG
>CAWKDX010000002.1:0-271800 GCA_963848485.1 uncultured Acidimicrobiia bacterium | reverse complement strand
GCGCGCGACGCCGGCGACGATCGCGGCACCGGTCTCCGCCAACATGGTGAGCCCGCGAGCCTCGGCTGCCTCGGGCGACAGCTCGTCGTCGGTCACGTCAGCCCTCGAGGACGTCGCCTTCCATGCGGTTGACCGTGCAGCCGAGACCCTCGAGGTACGCGACCGCGGCATCCCTTCGTTCGGCCGGTCCGGTGAGCTCGAGGATGACCCAGCCCTCGTGCGCTTCGATGCCGGCACGCCGGATGTTCGGGACGACGTCGAACTCCTTGACGACCTCGTAGATCATCGGACGGTCGACGAGCTCCTCGGGGAACGAGACGTAGAGGCGAACGCGGTCACTCATCGCAGTCCTACTCGTTCCAGCGCGTCGGCCGGCTCGAGCACGAGCCCCGTGTAGAACGGACCGAAGTCGCCGTAGCGCGCCGAGACGTCGTCGAATCGCATCTCGTTCACGATCTCCTTCAACACGACCGGGTCGTCGGTGAGCAAGGTGACCCCCCACTCCCAGTCGTCGAGCCCGGTCGACCCCGTGATCAGCTGGAGCACGCGTCCCGCGTAGCTCCGACCGATGCGCGGCGTGACCGGCCATGAGCTCCTTGCGCGCCTCGAACGGCAGCCGGTACCAGTTGTCCGCGCCCGCGCGGCGCTTCGACATCGGGTAGAAGCCGATGACCTTGCGCCGCGGCAGCTGCGGGTGGAGCCGGTTCTCGCGATAGTGCTCGATGCGCTCACGCCAGACGACCAGCCGAGCCGCGATCTCGGCCGGGTCGGTCAGGCCCTCGTCGCTACGGAGCCGGGTCTCCTCGTCGTCCTCACTCGCGGTGTACTCCGAGAGCTCCGTGAGCGAGACGAAGGAGTACTCGGGCACCACCGGGCCCACGAGCAGCTCCTGCTGGAAGGCGTGCAGGCGGGCGAGGTCCGGACCGTAGGCCATCACCCCGAGATCCGCCTTGTGGCCGAGCACCGCGAACACGAGCGCGTGATGGCCGTCGGCCTCGAGCGACGAGACCGCGTCCACGACCCGCTTGGCGGCACCGGGATCCTGGTCCGCGCGCTCGCGGTCCACCCGGTAGAGCAGGTGCAACACACCCCACCCGATCGACGGTGAAACCGGCTCCATCGGCATGGGCCCAGGCTACCGGCCGGACCTCGAGACCGATCGATCAGGTTGCGGCAGTCCCCGCGCCGCTGAGCCGTCGCAGCCCGCCGAGCATGTCCGAGAAGTCGAACGTGTCGGATGCCGGCGGCGGCGGCACGGAGACCCCGGTGCCGAAGTCGTAGTACTCGATGCTCGTGGCGACCGAGGCGGACTTCGCATCCACGCTCGTCGAGATCTTGCGGGCCTGACCGTCGCCGTCGATCCACACGTCGACCGGGATCGGACCACTGATCGCGCCGAGGCCCTGTTGCACGCGGCCCCGCAGCGCGGCCGGCGCCTCGTCGATCGCCTTCGCCGGGTCCACGGTGGCGCGGTAGTGGGTCGTGGAGACGCCGCGCAGCGTCTCGGTGCCCACCGTCGTCACGTCACCGACCCCGCGGAGCAGCTCGAGGGTCCCGCCGGGGTTCGCGTCGCTCAGGCCCCCGGACGATCCCGACTGGTCGAGGCCGAGCGCGCCGAGGTCGAGCTTGATCCACGCCTTGCCGCCGGTCATCGACGACAGGCCCTTGCCCGCGCCGCCGGCGAGCCCGCCGAGGTTCATGTACATCGCCCCGTCGACCATGCGGGCCTGGATCTTGGCGCTCGTCGCGCCCGGCAGGCCGAGCCGGCTGAGGTCGTAGGTGAACTCGAACGCGCCGCTGCCGAAGTCCACCGCCCCGTCAAGCGGGAGCGTTCGGGTCTCGCCGTTCGCCCGGACCGTGACCTCACCGCTGATCCGGGCCGACTTCGCCGCGGCGGCCTTGTCCGCGGAGCTCGCGATCAACTCGGATGGCGCCGTGGCCGCTCGGCGACGCAGTGCCGGAGCCCGAGCCGCTCCCGCACGCGCTCAGCGTGACGATGGCAGCGGCCGTGACCACGAGACCGAGACGGCGCATACGGCAATCGCTCCTGCTGGACGGGGATTCGGTCCCGAGGATACCCGCCACGCAGCGTGATCCAGACGCGACCGGGGCGCCCCGAAGGGCGCCCCGGTCACCTGCGTTCGTACGGAGGAGCTGGGGACTAGAAGTCGCCCATCCCGCCCATGCCGCCGTCCATGCCCGGCATGCCGCCACCACCAACCGCGGCACCCTTCTCCTCGAGCTTGTCGGCGACGACCGCCTCGGTCGTGAGGAAGAGGGCCGCGATCGATGCTGCGTTCTGCAGCGCCGAGCGGGTCACCTTGGCGGCGTCGATGACGCCGGCCTTGACCAGGTCCTCGTACTCACCCGTGGCGGCGTTGAGGCCGTTCGCACCCTTGAGGCTGCGGACCTTCTCCACGATCACGCCGCCCTCGAGACCGGCGTTGAGCGCGATCTGCTTGAGGGGCTCCTCGAGGGCCCGGGCCACCAGCTTGGCGCCGGTCGCCTCGTCGCCTTCGAGCGCCTTGGCGAGCTCGAGCACCTTGGCCTGGGCCCGGAGCAGCGCCACGCCCCCACCGGGGACGACACCCTCCTCGACCGCAGCCTTGGTGGTCTGCACGGCGTCCTCGATGCGGTGCTTCTTCTCCTTGAGCTCGACCTCCGTGGCCGCGCCCACCTTGATGATCGCCACACCGCCGGACAGCTTCGCGAGGCGCTCCTGGAGCTTCTCACGGTCGTAGTCCGAGTCGGTGTTGTCGATCTCGGCCCGGATCTGGTTGATCCGACCCTGGACGTCCGCACGAGCGCCGGAGCCCTCCACGATGGTGGTCTCGTCCTTGGTGACGACGACCTTGCGGGCCTTGCCGAGCAGCTCGAGCCCGATGCCCTCGAGCTTCAGGCCGACCTCCTCGGAGATGACCTGGCCGCCCGTGAGCACCGCGATGTCCTCGAGCATGGCCTTGCGCCGCTCGCCGAAGCCGGGCGCCTTGATGGCCACCGACTTGAACGTGCCGCGGATCTTGTTGACCACCAGCGTCGCGAGCGCCTCGCCCTCGACGTCCTCGGAGATGATCGCGAGCGGACGGCCGCCCTGCATGACCTTCTCGAGCACCGGCAGCAGGTCCTTGACCGCCGAGATCTTCGAGCTCACCAGGAGCACGTAGGCGTCGTCGAGGACGGCCTCCATGCGCTCCGGGTCGGTCACGAAGTACGGGGAGATGTAGCCCTTGTCGAAGCGCATGCCCTCGACGAGGTCGAGCTCCATGCCGAAGGTCTGGCTCTCCTCGACGGTGATGACACCGTCGGTGCCCACCTTCTCGAGGGACTCGGCGATCATCGAGCCGATCTCCTCGTCCGCGGCCGAGATGGCCGCGACGTTGGCGATCTGCGCCGGGTCGGTCTTCACGCTCTTCGAGTCCTTCTTGATGGACTCGACGGCGGTGACGACCGCGGACTGGATGCCCTTCTTCAGGGTCATCGGGTTCGCACCGGCGGCCACGTTGCGCAGGCCCTCCCGGACCATCGCCCACGCGAGCACCGTCGCGGTCGTCGTGCCGTCACCGGCGACGTCGTCGGTCTTCTTCGCGACTTCCTTGACCAGCTCGGCGCCGATCTTCTCGTACGGGTCTTCGAGGTCGATCTCCTTGGCGATGGAGACGCCGTCGTTCGTGATCGTGGGTGCGCCCCACTTCTTCTCGAGGACCACGTTGCGGCCCTTCGGGCCGAGGGTCACTCGAACGGCATCGGCCAGCTTGTTCATACCGGCTTCGAGCGACCGGCGGGCCTGCTCGGCGTAAGCGATCTGCTTGGGCATACGGGATCCCCCTGGGGGTGTGATCGTGGGACGGAGTTGCTGCGGGGAAACCTCGCAGCGCATTAGCACTCGCTCTGTCTGAGTGCTAGTCCATGTTGGCACTCTCCCAAGGCGAGTGCAAGTTCGCGGAGAGGTACGCTCACGCCCTCATGGCCGAGATGCACGACGCGACCGAGGAGTACCTCGAGACGATCCTCGAGCTCGAGGAGGAGGGCATCACGCCCATCCGGGCCCGGCTCGTGGAGCGGCTGAAGGTCTCCGCGCCCGGCGGTCTCCGAGCAGGTCAACCGTCTCGTCGGCGGGGGCTACACCGAGCTCATGGACGACCGGAGCCTGCGGCTCACGAAGAAGGGCCGGGACCTCGCCACCTCCGTCGTGCGCCGCCACCGGCTGGCCGAGCGGCTCCTCGTGGACGTCATCGGGCTGGAGTGGGAGAAGGTCCACCGTGAGGCCGACCGCTGGGAGCACGCCATCTCCGCGGACGTCGAGCAGAAGCTCGTCGAGCTGCTCGGCGACCCCGCCACCTGCCCGCACGGCAACCCGATCCCGGGGACGAAGCGCAAGCAGGCCACCAAGCCCCGCACGACGCTCGTGGACTCCGAGGACGGGCCGGTCGAGGTCGTGCGGATCAGCGAGAAGATCGAGCTCGACGATGACGCGCTCAACCTCCTCGCCGAGGCGCGGCTCATCCCGGGCCAGCGCGCGACCGTCCTCGGGCCGGGGCCCGAACGGCGTGAAGGTGAGGACACCGTCGGGCGAGCACGAGGTCCCGACGCCCATCGCGACCCTGATGTGGGTCACGGCGGAGACCGCGGCGTAGCTCAGCCGAAGAGCGTCTCGCCGATCCAGCCGCCCGCGGCTGACACCCGGCGGGACCGCGAAGATCGCGCTCGAGGTGTGCTCGATGTACTCGTTCAGCGCGTCCTGACCCGCGAGCCGCTGCTGGATCGGCACGAACTGCTTGCGGGGATCGCGCTGGTACGCGAGGAAGAACAGCCCGGCGTCGAGCCCCGCCGTGTGCGGATCCAAGCCGTCGGTGAACGAGTAGCCGCGCCGCAGCAGCTTGGCGCCGTGGTTCGACGCGGGAGCCGCGAGCCGGATGTGCGCGTCCACCGGGATGACGGGGCTGCCGTCGCGCCGCTTGGCGTGCAGGTCCACCTGGTCGAGCTCGTGGTTCGCCCCCAGCGGCGCGCCGCTCGCCTTGATCCGCCCGATGACCTGTTCCTGGTCCTCCAGGAAGTCGCGGTCCCAGTTCTCGATGCGCATCCGGATGCGGCGCGCGACGAGGTAGCTGCCGCCGCGCATCCAACTCGGCGCGTCGCCCGCGCCGACCCAGATCTGGTCGTCCATCGTCCGGTCGTCGTCGCCGTGGACGTTGTTCGTCCCGTCCTTGAACCCCATGAGGTTGCGCGGCGTCTCCTGGCTCGGGCTCGTGCTCGACGTCCGGCCGAACCCGACCTGGCTCCAGCGCAGCCCGACGACGCCCTTGCCCCGACGGATCAGGTTGCGCAGCGCGTGGAACGTCACCTGCGGATCGTCTGCGCACACCTGCACCGCGATGTCCCCGCCCGAGACCGCCGGATCGAGGTTGTCGTGATCGAACGGCGGGAGATCGATGAGCGCCGCGGGCCGCTTGGCCGCAATGGCGAAGCGGTCCACACCGGCACCCGTGAACAACGTGGGCCCGAAACCGAACGTCATCGTGAGCCGGCTCGGCGCGAGGCCCAGCGCCTCACCGGTGTCGTCCGGCGGTGCGGGCGGGATGTTGTTGCGGCCGATCTCCTTGCCGAGTGCGAGCTGCGCGCTCATGTCGGTCCACTTCTTCAGGAGCGCGACGAGCTCCGCACGACCGACCCCGGGCAACACGTCGAACGCACCGAAGAGGATGCGGTCCTGCACCGGAGTCGCGATTCCTGCCTGGTGCGGACCGTAGAACGCGACGATCCCCGCGTGGTTCGCCCCGGTGCTCGTCTCGGCATCCGCGCGCTCGCCGCGGTCCGCGCCGACGAGCCCGCCGAGGACCGCGCCGGCGCCTGCGGCTCCGATGCCGCCCAGCACCGCTCGACGACTGACCGCGCGCCCGTGGCCGGAACCGGAGCCACCGGCGCTACGACTCAAGCGACGACTTGCTCGGCAACCTGGGACAAGGGCTCGGCCGCCGCGTCGATGGTCTGGGCGATCGCCCGGGTCTGGGCCGGGGTCAGCGCCGTGTAGAGCACGTAGGTGCCCGCCTGCTGGTACGGCACCATGGCGGCGTTGATCGCGTCGAGCTTCGCGGTGATGTTGGCGGCCGAGACCGGGCTGCCTTCCGGCAGCAGCGGCGCGACCGCTTCGAACGCCGCCCGCGCCCCCTCGACGTTCGCGACGAGGTCGACGAGATCGATGTGCGAGTACCGCTCCTCCTCGCCGGAGACCTTGGAGCTCGACACCTCGTTCAGCAGCTCGACCGCGCCGTTTGCGATCGTCGCCGGCTCGAGCTTGACGGTCTTCACGAGCCCCTGCAGCTCCGTGACGTCGGCCAGGAGCTTGTCCGCGACGGGACCCATCCCGTCGAGGCTGCCGTGCTGGTACAGCGCCTGTTCGAGCTTGTGGAAGCCAAGCCACTTGCTCGCGGCGATGTCGTTCGCCCGGGCGTCGATGCGGGGATCGAGGTCGCCGTAGGACTCCGCCACCGGCTCGATGCGCTCGTAGGGCACCCGAGCCGCGGCGTAGAGCGACTTCGCCTCCTCGATGTCACCCGCCTTCACCGCGGCGACGAACGGCGTCGTGTTGGCGACGAGCTGGTTCGCCTGCGTCTCCAGGTACGTGCGGTAGGCGTCCACCGCGCTCGCCCGGGCCGCCGCGCTCGGGCCGGCCACCGTCTTCGCGGTCCCGGTGACCGTCAGCGTCCCCTTGCCGCCGTTCTTGCTGCCGCCGTTGCACTGCATCATGTACGTGCCCGGCTTGAGCGTCATGGAGAAGGACTTCGTGAATCCCGGCGCCACGAGCTCGACTTCGCCCGCGATGCTGCTCCCCTGCAGCACCTCGAACTCGGTGACCGAATCGGCGTCGTCGTTGCTGACGTTGAACTTCGTCGGGCCCGCCGCGACCTCGAGCTTCGAGGGGTTGCACCCGGTGTCCACCAGCTTGACGTTCACCTGCTCGACGCCTGTGGTATCGCCCGAGGCGTTGCCCGAACCAGACGAGCTGCAGCCCACGAGGGCCACGACGGCAACGAGCGCAGCGCCCGCCCCCACGGTCACCGCGGCCTTCCGTGCGGGGCACGTGGACCTCGGACCAGACGGCCACAGCACAAGAGCTCCCATCGGTATCGCGTACGCGAGCCAGACGATGGCTTCGGCGAGCACCGGCTGGGGCTGGATCCCGAGCATCCCGGTGAGCAGCGCCGAACGAATCGAGCCGGGATCCACCAGCCACTGCAGGCTGAAGACCTCGGATTGACCGCGGTTGAGCCAGCCGGCCTCGTGCGCCGTGTGCGCCGCGGTCGCGAGCAGGCCCGCAGCCACGAGCACGAGCACGAACCCGGTGAACTTGAAGAAGCGTTCGAGGTTCAGATGCACGCCACCGCGGTAGATCCCGTAGCCGATCCCGACTGCGACGATGATCCCGAGGACTGCACCGGTGCCGGCCGCACCCGGATCGCGCGACGCCTGGAACGCGGCAAGGAGGAAGACCGCGGTCTCCAGCCCTTCGCGCAGGACGGCGAGGAAGGCCATGAGCACGAGCGTCCCGACCGAGCCGCCGACCAGCGCCGCGGCGGTCTTGCCCTCGAGATCGCCCTTGAGGCCCCGGGCGTGGCGGCGCATCCAGATGATCATCCACGTGACCATTGCGACGGCGAGGAGCCCGATGACCGTCTCGAGGCCCTCCTGCTGTCGCTGGGGCAGGTTCTCCTCGGCGATCTTCAGCGCGACCGCGACACCGGTGCAGAGCACCACGGCGATCGCGACGCCGGCCCACATGGCGCGCAACACGTCGCGCCGGCCCTGCTGGGACAGGAACGTCGCGATGATGCCGACGATGAGGGCCGCTTCGAGGCCTTCACGAAGGCCGATGACGAACGTCGGGAGCACGAGACACCAACCCCTCGGTCAGGTGAGGTAAGGGATACCTTAGGAGGGGCGCGCGGCCGGCGCAAGCCGACCGGTCGGCGGTTCCCGGTCGGGGTCCCTACCCGCCCGCGACGGCGGGGACGATGCTCACGGTCTGGCCGGCGGCGACCGGGGTGTCGATGCCGTCCAGGAACCGGATGTCCTCGTCGGCGACGAAGACGTTGACGAACCGTCGCAGCTGGCCGTTGTCGTCGTGCAGCCGGCCGGCGAAGCCCGGGTGAGCCGCGTCGAGGCCCGCGAGCAGCTCCTTCACCGTCCCTCCCTCGATGGAGACCTCGGGCGCGCCGCCGGTGAGCTCACGCAGCTGCGTGGGGATGCGAATGGTCACAGCCATGACGGTGGTGCTCCTACTGGTCGAAGGTCGTTGGGTCGAACGCCGCGTGGAACGCGTCCAGCGACGGGGTGATCGTGGCGGTCGGGCCGACCTTGTCGGCGACTGCGTCGAGCGTCTTCAGGCCGTGGCCGGTGATGTAGGCGACGCACGCGCTCGTCGGGTCGGATCGTGCCGTCGGCGGCAAGGCGCTTCAGCGTGGCGATCGTCACCCCGCCCGCGGTCTCGGCGAAGATCCCCTCGGTCTGGGCCAGCAGGCGCATCGCGTCGACGATCTCGTCGTCGGTCACGGCCGCGAAGCCCCCTCCGGTCTGGCGGACCGCGTCGAGCGCGAAGTAGCCGTCGGCCGGATTCCCGATCGCGAGTGACTTCGCGATCGTGTCCGGCTTCACCGGCTTGATGTTGTCGCTGCCGTCGAGCCACGCCGCGGCGATCGGCGAGCAGCCCGAGCGCCTGCGCGCCCGACACCCGCACCTGGGGCTCCTCGTCGAGCAGACCGACCTGGTGCAGCTCGCCGAAGCCCTTGCGGATCTTCGTGAGCAGCGAACCGCTCGCCGCCGGGACGACGACGTGGTCCGGCGCTTCCCAACCGAGCTGCTCCGCAGTCTCGAACGCAAGCGTCCGCGAGCCCTCCGCGTAGTAGGTGCGCACGTTGACGTTCACGAACGCCCAGGGGTACATGCCCGCGAGCTCGGCGCAGAGCCGGTTCACGTCGTCGTAGTTGCCGTCGATGGCGACGACGTTGCCGCCGTAGACCGAGGTCGTGACGATCTTGCCCTGCTCGAGGTTCGCGGGGATGAACACGAAGCTGCGCAGACCCGCGTGCGCCGCGTGCGCCGCGACCGAGTTCGCGAGGTTCCCCGTCGACGCGCAGGCCACGGTCTTGAAGCCGAACTCCAACGCCTTCGAGAGCGCGACCGATGTGACCCGGTCCTTGAACGAGTTCGTCGGGTTCAACGTGTCGTTCTTGATCCAGACCTCGCCGAGCCCGAGCTCCGCGGCCAGCCGGTCGGCTCGCACGAGCGGCGTGAAGCCGGCACCGAGATCGACCGAAGGGTTCCGCTCCACCGGGAGCAGGTCCTGGTACCGCCACATGCTGAGCGGGCCCGCGGCGATCTTCTCGCGCGAGATCGACCTCGCGATCGCGTCGTAGTCGTAGGCCACCTCGAGCGGGCCGAAGCACCACTCGCAGGTGAAGATCGGCGCGATGTCGTACTCGCGCGCGCACTCCCGACACCGAAGTCCCAAGACGTGGGCCATGCTCGTTCTCTCCTTCTCCTGATGAACGGTTTCCCGTTCGGTCTCGACGCGCTCGCATTGGTCTTCGAGCGCCTCGAGCGGAGATCGGAGTTCCGGTCCCGTGCTCAGGGCTCTCTCATCGTTCGGGCATTGGCACCTGGCTCCCCCGTGGAGGGCGCTGGTTGCCGCGGCGTCAAAGGGCCCGTCCCTCAGCCGCTCTGGATGAGCGCGTGTGTCGGCGGACAGTCTCGCACGATCCCCGATCCCCGAGCCAGTCATTCATCTCGCGGCGCTCCGGCCCTCCACCTTCGTACCCGTTCCGGTCCATCGCTGCGCCCGCCTAACCTCGACGCCGTGCCGCTCCTCCCCGTGCCCTGGCGCCACGACGACTTCGAACCGGCCGAGCTGGCCCGGGCCAAGGCGGAGCTGGGCCTGACGGTCACGGTCTGCCTCCCGGCCCGCAACGAGGAGGCGACGGTCGGCCACATCGTCGCCACCGTCCGCCGGACCCTCATGGAAGAGGTCGCCCTCGTCGACGAGGTGCTCGTGCTCGACGACGGCTCCACGGACTCCACCGCCGCGGTCGCATCCTGGGAGGGCGCCCGGGTGGTGGCGGCCGAGGCCGTCCTCCCCGAGACCGGGCCCGGCTCGGGAAAGGGCAACGCGATGTGGAAGTCGCTCGACGCCGCGGAGGGCGATCTCCTCTGCTGGCTCGACGCCGACATTCGCAACTTCGGCGCCCACTTCGTCACCGCGCTGGTCGGTCCGTTGCTCACCCAACCCGAGGTCGCGTTCGTGAAGGGGTTCTACCGACGACCGCTGCACGACCAGCCGAGTGGCGGTGGCCGGGTGACGGAGCTGATGGCGCGGCCGCTGATCTCGACGCTGTTCCCCCAGCTCGCGCGGTTCGTGCAACCGCTCTCGGGCGAGTACGCGGGACGACGCGACGTGCTCGAGACGCTTCCTTTCGTTGAAGGTTGGGGCGTCGAGTTCGCGCTGCTCGTCGACGTCGTCGAGCGGTACGGGCTCGCGGCGACGGCGCAGGTGGACCTCGGCGTCCGTGAGCACCGCAACCGCACGCTCGCCGAGCTCGGGCCACAGGCGACCGCGATCCTCGTCACCGCGCTCCGGCGCGCGGGACTCGTCGCCGAACGCACCAGCGCCGCGGAGCTCGTGCGCTACTCCGCCGACTTCGAGCCCCAGGCGATCGCGGTCGAGGTGCGCGAGCGCCCGCCGATCGAGACGATCCCCGAGTACCGCCGGAACCACGGCCGCGAATTGACCGCTTGACGCTGGGTCACTCGTCACGTCGCAACTCTGGGCCCTCCGAACGTCCGCGCGTCGTGCCCGCTCCTCTTCATCTCCTGCTCAAGGCGCGCGGTACCCGCGCCGAGCGCGCGGCGGCCCGCTTCGACCGCAGCTTCCTCCACCAGGATCGCGGCGCGGACGAACGCTTCGCCGGCCTGCCAGACGCGGTCGGTGAGCGCGAGCACCTGGACGTCGCCGAGGACGCTCGCCTCCTCGCGTGCCGCGTCCGTCGCCTGCCCGACGATCGCGGCCCGGTGGGCCACTCCGGCGTCGGCCGCCCACTCGAGTACCCCACCGACGACCTTGCCCTCGAAGCTCGTGACGTCGAGCTTGCCCTCGCCCGTGACGACGAGCTCCGCGCCGTCGAACGCCGCGTCGAGACCGGCCGCCTGCGCGACCACTTCGAAGCCGGGTTCGAGCCGCGCCCCGATCGCCGCGAGCCCGCCGGCAAGTCCACCCGCGGCTCCGCTCCCTTCGAGCTCGCTGACGTCGATGCCGGTCCGCTGCCGGTACACCCCGACCAGCTGCTCGAGTCGACGCTTCAGCAGCGCGACCTGCGCGGTCGACGCCCCCTTCTGCGGTCCGTAGATCTCGGCCGCGTCGGTGAACGTCGTTCCCACGTCGCACGCGACCACCACGTCGAGACCCGGCGAGCGACCAGCCCAGGGTCTCCGACCGCGGCCAGGCCGCCGTCGGTCGACGCGCTCCCTCCGACGCACACGATCACACGCGTCGCGCCGGCAGCGTGCCGCGGCAGCGATCAGCTCACCCGTTCCACGCGTGCTCGCCCGCAGCGGATCGGGTCGACCCTCGACCAGCGCGAGCCCGCTCGCGTTGGCCATCTCGATGATCGCGGTGCCGTCCGAGAGCCGGCCCCACACCGCGTCGACGGTGCCGCCGAGCGGTCCCGTGACCTTGGCCGTCCGGCGCGAGCCCCCGCGTGCGGCGAGCAGCGCGTCGAGCGTTCCCTCGCCACCGTCGGCGAGCGGCACCTCGACGACGTCGTCGAAGCCGGCCGTCCGCAAGCCTCGAGCCATGGCCGCGGCGGCCGCGGCAGCATCGAGCGATCCTCGGAACTTGTCCGGACAAGCAACTGCCTTGGCATTCATCCTCGATAGATTGAACTCCGTCCCCGACCCCTCGCGAGGAACTTCAGATGCTCGAACGCGTCCCGCTCCTGGAGAAGGAGCTGGCTGACTACGAGGAAATCGCCGGAACGGAGGCCATCGAGCGCATCCGCGCGCTGGCCGAGCCGTTCCGGGGTGCGAGGGTCCTCCACATCAACGCCACCGCGTACGGCGGTGGCGTGGCCGAGCTCCTCTCCACCCACGTGCCCCTGCTGCGGAGCCTCGGCATCGAGGCCGAATGGCAGGTGATCCACGGCAGCGACGAGTTCTTCGCCGTCACGAAGGCCGTCCACAACGCGCTCCAGGGGGCCGACGTGCCCTGGGACGCGAACATGCAGAAGGTGTACCTCGAGAAGGTGCTCGAGAACGCGCTGCTGATCGACGGCGAGTGGGACTACGTCATCGCCCACGACCCGCAGCCGGCCGCGCTGCTCAACTTCATCGGCCAGTCGAGCGTCAACCGGCCCGAGACGAAGTGGATCTGGCGCTGCCACATCGACCTGACCAACGCGCGCGAAGACGTCTGGGAGTTCTTCCGGCCGTACGTCGAGTGCCACGACGCGTCGGTGTGGACGATGGAGCAGTTCATCCCGGACTCCCTGTCGATGGACAACGTCGTCATCGCGCCGCCGTGCATCGATCCGCTCTCGGTGAAGAACCTCGAGCTGCCGGATCCGTTCGTGCACGAGATCTGCAAGCAGTACGGCATCGACACGAAGCGACCGATCGTGTGCCAGGTCAGCCGGTACGACCCGTGGAAGGACCCGGTCGGCGTCATCGAGGCGTTCCACACCGTGCGCGACGCGGTGCCCGACGCGCAGCTCGTGCTCGCCGGATCGATGGCGACCGACGACCCCGAGGGCTTCCAGGTGTGGGAGCAGGTCGAGGCCGCGCGTGGTCACGACCGCGACATCCACCTGCTCTCGAACATCCAGCAGGTCGGCAACGTGCAGATCAACGCGTTCCAGCGGGCCGCGGACGTCGTGATCCAGAAGTCACTGCGCGAGGGATTCGGCCTCACCGTCGCCGAAGGCCTCTGGAAGGGCCGGCCGGTGATCGGCGGGCGCGCGGGCGGGATCGTGCTGCAGATCCGCGACGGTCAGGACGGCTTCCTCGTCGACTCGATCCCGGAGTGCGCCGACCGCACGATCGAGCTGCTCGCCGACCCGGCCCACGCCGACGAGATGGGCGCGAGCGGCCAGGAGCACGTCCGCCAGAACTTCCTCTCGACCCGAGAGCTCGAGGACTGGCTCCGACTCTTCGGCACGCTCAGCAAGTAGGGACAGCCGCGTGATCGTCGTCTCCAACCGCGGGCCGTTCCGGTTCGCGCGCAACGCCGACGGCACGTTCTCGACCCATCGCGGCGCCGGGGGCGTCGTGAGCGCGCTCATGCCGCTGCTGGCCAACCGCGAGGACGCGACCTGGGTCGCGGCCGCGATCAGCGCCGACGACCGCGCCGCGGTGGAGGCCGGGCACGCCGACCCCGACCGGCGGCGTGCACGCCAAGCTGCTCGCGCTCGACCCGACGTCTCGCGGCTGCACTACGACGTCATCTCGAACGGCGTGCTCTGGTTCCTGCACCACGGCCTGTTCGACCTCGCCCGCCGGCCCCGCTTCGACCGCCACTTCCGCGAGGCGTGGGAGGGCTACGTCTCGGTCAACCGCTCGTTCACGGATGCGGTCATCGACGTCGCGCGGACCGGACGAGACGGTGCTCGTGCAGGACTACCAGCTCACGCTCGTCCCGCAGATGCTCGCCGAGGCACGCCCGGACCTGCACGTGGTCCACTTCACGCACACACCGTTCTGCGGCCCGAGCTCGATCCGGGTGCTGCCCGAGTACGTCGCCCACGCGATCTGCTCGTCGATGGCCGACGAGCACCACCGGGATTCCACACCGAGCGCTGGGCGCGCGCGTTCCGCGCGTCGGTCCACGAGGTGCTCGGCTCCGACGCCGCCGTCGGCCGGACGTTCGCCGCGTCCTTCGGCCCCGACCCCGCGGTGCTCGCGGCCGAGATCGCGACGCCGGAGGTCGACGCCGAGATCGCGGCGCTCGAGGAGCGCGTCGGCGACCGGCAGCTGATCGTGCGCAGCGACCGGATGGAGCTCTCGAAGAACATCGTCCGCGGCTTCCTCGCGTACGACCTCCTGCTCGAGGAGCACCCCGAGCTGCGCGAGCGCGTGACGTTCGCCGCGCTGCTGAACCCGTCGCGCGACTCGCTCCCCGAGTACCACGCGTACCGCAACGAGGTCGAGCACGCCGCGCGCGCGCGTGAACGAGCGTTGGGCGACGCCCGGGATGGGAGCCGGTGATCCTCGACCAGCGCGACAACTACGCGCGCTCGTTGGCCGGGCTCGTCGCGCAGCGACGTGCTGCTCGTGAACCCGGTGCGCGACGGGCTCAACCTCGTCGCGCTCGAAGGCCCGCTCGCGAACCGGCGCGACGGCGTGCTCTGCCTCTCACGCGAAGCCGGCGCGCACGACGAGCTCCACCACGCGTGCCTGACCGTGCAGCCGTTCGATCTCGTGCAGACCGCCGCGGCGCTGCACGAGGCGCTCGTGATGGATCCGGCCGAGCGTGCCGGCACGCGCCGCGGAGCTGCGCGCCCACGCGCAGGCCAACCCGCCCGCGGCCTGGCTCGAGACCCAGCTCAGGCAGGCCGCCCGCTGACGATGCGGGCGCCGAGGTCGGCGAGCAGCGCGGCGAGCCCGGGCGGACCCTCGACGTGCACGTCGGCGCGCGCCAGCAGCTCCGGCGAGCACCTCGGCCGAACCGACGCCGATCCGGACCGCGTGGCCGAGCCGGCCGGTCGCGCTGCAGGCGGTCGAGCCCGTCGAACGCGGCGAGATCGCCGGCGTCGTCACCGGCGAAGGCGGCCGCGTCGAGCCCGGCGCAGAGCTCCTCGACCACGGTCCCCTTGTCCATCGGCACCGGCGGGCGGAGCTCCGCGGCCATCCGGGCCGGGTGGAGCTCGAGCCCGGTCGAGGCGGCCGCCTGCGCCGCCCACTCGGCCGCTCGGTCCCCCAGCTCGGGTCGCTGCCGCCAGTGCAGCACCACGGCCACCCCGTCCTTGCGCTCGACCAGCACGCCCGGCAGCTCCCGGTTCGCGGCGACGGCGATCGCCTCGACCGACGCCAGGTAGGGCTCGACCCGCGGGTCGGTGACCACCCGCGCCGTCGGCCAACGCTGCACCCCGTACTGGCCGACGTAGGTGACGCCGTCGATGCCCAGCGCGTCGCGCAGGAAGCGCGACCGGCCGACCGCTCACGACCGCGACGAGCCCGACCCGACCGACGAGCGCGGCCAGGGCATCACGCGCCGCGGGCAGCGGGACCGCGGCGTCGGGGTCGTCGACGATCGGTGAGAGCGAGCCGTCGAAGTCGACGAGCACCGCGGCCTGATCGGCGTGCTCGACCAGCGGGTCGAGCGCGGCGTGCACGAAGGACCGAGCTACGAGCCGAGGATGACGACGCAGTTCGCGGTGTCGCTCCCCGTCGGCGGCGGGCTCGGGATCGCCTCCACCTTCGGCGCACCGTCGACCGACGCCGCGACCGTCGTGCACTCACGATCGAAGCCGGGCTTGAAGTACACGATGTTGCCCGGCGCGGTGCGTGGCGTCGGCGGGAATCAGGGTCTGGTAGCCCTTCGCCTTCAGCGCGTTGCTCTGCGTCGTCGCCGCGCCGGGCCGACCGGACCCGTTCAGCACGAGCACCGCGACCTGGGCCGGCGGCTTGACCGGGTTCGCCGCGGTGGTCGACGTGGTGGAGCTGAACCCGAGTCCGAGCTCGCCGCGGTGGTGTTCGTGGTGCCGCCGGCGGCGGCGGAGCCGCCACCGTCACCGATCGGACCGCTCGTGCCGTCGTCGATCACCTGGAGCAGCACGATGCCGATGATCACCGCCAGGCCGATCAGCGCCGCGCCGCGCGCGGCCGAGAACGCAACGCTGCGCCCGAAGCCCACACCTTTGCCGGTTCGGGTCCGTTCGACGCGCGGCCCGCCGGGGAGGATGGTCGAGTCACTCATGGTCGGGAGGCTCCGATGGGAGGTCGATCCTTACCCTTCGACCCTACCGGCTGAGGGGCCGGCGTCGGTGGCACTTCATTCCGAGGAGAGAGCCGGAGATCGGGATCGAACCGATGACCTGCGGTTTACAAAACCGCTGCTCTGCCGACTGAGCTACTCCGGCGACGGGGCGAGGCTACTGCGACGTCCGATCGCGCTGGCGGGCGATCGCGTGACATGCGACCGCGGCCGCGGTGGCGACGTTGAGGCTCTCGATCACGCCGCGCATCGGGATGCTGGCGACGAGATCGCAGCGTTCGCGCGTGAGGCGCGCGAGCCCGCGACCTTCGGCGCCGAGCACGACGACGAGCGGTCGGTCGGCCACGTCGAGTGCGAAGACGTCCGCGGTGCCCGCCGCGTCGAGGCCGACCGACCACACCCCGGCCCGGGCCGCCCGGTCGAGCACGGCCGGCACCCCCGAGGCCGTCGCCAGCGGGAGGTGCTCGACCGCACCGGCCGCGGCCTTGACCGCGGCGGGCGTGAGCCCGGCGCTGCGGTGCCGCGGCAGCACCACGCCGGTCACCCCGGCGGTCTCGGCCACCCGCAGCACCGCGCCGAGGTTGCCCGGGTCGGTCACCCCGTCGAGCGCGAGCAGGAACGCGTCCGGGCGGCCCAGCAGCTCGTCGATGTCGTGGTTCGGGATCGGCGCCGCGAGCGCGAGCACGCCCTGGGGCGCGTCGGTGCGGGCCCGCTCGTCGAGCTGCTCCGGCGACACCTCGCGGATCCGCGCGCCGACCTCGGTGGCCAGCTCGAGGATCTCGTCGATCACCGGCGCGTCGCGTGCGGGAACGACCCACAGCTCGGACACGCGCCGCTGCCGCGCCCGGAGCAGCTCGCGCACCGCGTTGCGACCTTCGACCTGATCGCCACCGAGACCGGACTCGCTGCGGCCCCGGGCGGTCGTCGGCCCGGCGTCGCCGTCGGCTCCGGAATCGCGACGACCGGTCGAACGCACCGGCCGCTTCGCGCCGGTCATCGATGCCAGATCGTGCCGGCGGCGGTGTCCTCGAGCGTGATGCCGCGCGCCGCGAGCTCGTCCCGGATGCGGTCGGCTTCGGCGAAGTCCCGATCCGCGCGCGCCGCGTCGCGGGCCGCGACGAGCGCGTCGATCTCTCGGTCCGCCGCGTCGTCACCGTCCGCCTCCGGTGACCCCGACCTCGAGCCCGAGCACGTTCGCGAGGTGGCGCACGGTCGCGACGAGCACGGCCGCGGTGAAGTGGTCGCCCCGGTCGATCGCGATGTTGGCCCGCTTGACCGCGTCGAAGATCGCCGCGACGGCCGGCGGGCGTGCCGAAGTCGTTGTCCATCGCGGCGCGGAACGTCGCGACCGTCTCCTCGTCGTACGGCGCGGTGCTGAAGTCGATCAGCGCGCCACCCGCCCGGCGCACCAGCGCGTCGAGCCGCTCGACCGCCTCGCCGGCCGCCTGCATCTCGGACGGTCCGAGCTCGGTGCGCGATCGGTAGTGGACCTGCAGCACGGCGAGCCGGAACGCCCGGGCGCCGTGCGCGTCGATCGCCTCGGCGAGCGTCGTGAAGTTGCCGAGCGACTTCGACATCTTCTCGCCGCCGACCTCGACCATCCCGCTGTGGATCCAGTGCCGCGAGAACGGGTGACCCGCGGCCTCCGCCTGGGCTCGCTCGTTCTCGTGGTGCGGGAACACGAGGTCGTCGCCCCCGCCGTGCAGGTCGAAGCTCTCACCGAGGATCTCGAGCGACATCGCCGAGCACTCGATGTGCCAGCCCGGCCGACCCCGACCCCACGGCGACTCCCAGTCGGGCTCGCCCGGCTTCGCCGCCTTCCACAGCGCGAAGTCCACCGGGCTGCGCTTCTGCTCGTCGACGTCCACGCGCGCGCCGGCGCCCTCGAGCAGGTCGTCGAGCTTGCGGTGCGAGAGGTCGCCGTAGCCCGGATACGAATCGACCTGGAAGTAGACGCCTTCGCCCTCGATCACGTACGCGTGCCCGCGCTCGATGAGCTCGGCGATGAGCTGGATCATCTGGTCGATGAACTCCGTCGCCCGGGGAACCTCGTCCGGCGCGCGGACCCCGAGCCGCTCGAGCTGGCGCCAGTACTCGGCCTCGTAGCGATCTGCGACCTCGTGCTCGCTCGCACCTTCACGCGCGGCGCGGGCGATGATCTTGTCCTCGACGTTCGTCACGTTGCTCACGTACGTGACCGCCAGCCCGCTCCACTCCAGGTAGCGCTGGATGACGTCGAAGACGACCGCGGTACGGCCGTGACCGATGTGCGGGACGTCGTAGACCGTCGGACCGCAGACGTACATCGACGCGCGCCCGGGCGTGCGAGGGACGAAGTCCACCTCGCGCGCGGCCATCGTGTCGTGGATCCGGAGCATCGAACGAGGCTAGCGGCCGTCTCGCGCGGTCCCGGCAGGGTTCCGCGGACGCTCGGAAGCGCTCAATCCTGCTCGAGGAGGGCGACGGCCCACGCGGCGATGCCCTCGGTCCGACCCACGAAGCCCAACCCTTCGCCGCGCTTGGGCGTGACCGAGACGTGGACCGCCGGGCCCCTCGGGCGCCGGACCGGCTCGAGCGCGGCGGAGAGGTTGGCCTGCATCGCCCCGAGGTGGGGCGCCAGGCGAGGTTGCTCGGCCGCGACCACGACGTCGACGTTCACGACCCACCACCGCTGCGCCCGCACCCGCCGCGCGACCTCGCCGAGCAGCTCGATCGAGGACGCGTCCCGGTACTGCTCGTCGGACGCCGGGAACAGCGAGCCGAGGTCGGCAAGGCCCGCCGGGCCGAGCAGGGAGTCGGCGACGGCGTGCGCGACCACGTCGGCATCCGAGTGGCCCACCAGACCGTCGCCGTCGAGGGTCACCCCGCCGAGGACGAGGGGACCATCGCCGCCGAACGGATGGACGTCGAAGCCCATCCCGACCCGGATCACGAGGCGCTCCCGGCTGCGAGCAGCGCGGTCATCAGCACGAGGTCCTCCGGACCGGTGACCTTGAGGTTGGTCCGCTCACCTTCGACGATCACCACGGTTCCTCCCGCGGCTTCGACCAGCGCGGCGTCGTCGGTGCCGTCGGCCTCATCGCGATGCGCATCGCGCAGGGCTCCGGCGCGGAACGCCTGCGGAGTCTGCACGGTCACGAGGTCGTCGCGCGGGACGGTCGCGATGACGCGCCCACCCTCGACCCGCTTGATCGTGTCCGCAACCGCGAGCCCCGGGATCGCGCCGTCCGCACCCGCGCGCACCGCGTCGACGACCGCACGGAACAACGCGTCACCCGCGAGTGGGCGTGCCGCGTCGTGCACCACGACGATGTCCGCGCTCGCCGGCACCGCGGCCAACCCCGCTCGGACCGACGCCGCACGGGTCGCGCCGCCTGGCACCGCGGCCGCGACCGGCGGTCCGTCCCACTCGGATCCGGCCGGGAGCACGACGACCACGCCGTCGCAGCACCGCAGCGCGGTGCGGACCGACCGATCCACGATGCGCTCGGCGCCGAGCTCGTGGAACTGCTTGGGACCGCCGAAGCGCGCGCCGGAGCCGGCCGCGACGACGATCCCCCAGGTCTGCACCGCTCAATACTGGCGCGAAGAAGGTGGCTCGGCACCGCTCGGGTCGGGTTGGGCGCGCCCGGTTCGCGGATCGCTCGGCCGGGCGAAGACCATCCGGCCCGCGCTGGTCGGGACGATCGACGACACGACGAGCGTCACCGGTCCCGTGTCGATGAGGTTCTCGCCCCCGTTGACGACGACCATCGAGCCGTCGTCGAGGAACCCGACCCCCTGACCCGGATGGCGGCCGGGACGGCTGAGCGCGACGGTGAGCGTCTCGCCGGCGAGCACTCCGGGAATCAGGTCCGCGGCGAGTCGGCGCGGGATCACCGCGGGGACCCCCTGGATCTCCGCGACCTTGGCCAGGTTCACGTCGTTGGTGAGCAGCCGGAGCTGGAGCTTGCGCGCCAGCATCACGAGCTTGGCGTCGACCTCGTCGATCTCGGGCACCTCGTCGTCGACGACGAGGACGCGCAGCGGCGCCTCCTTGCGGAGCACCTCGAGGATCTCGAGACCCCGATGCGCTCGCCGTGACCGCTCGTCGTGCGCGTCGGCCATGCCCTGCAGCTCGTCGAGCACGAAGCGCGGCACGTACAGGTCGTCACGGAACAGCCCCGAGCGCGACAGCGGCAGCAGCTGGCCGTCCATCACCGCGGACGAGTCGACGATGAAGCCGTCGAAGTCGTCGTAGGGACGCGCGCGCACCAACGGGCGCGTCGACAGCCCGGCCATCGCGAACAGCTCTTCGCTCTTGCGTGACGCGAGCCGGTAGCCGAAGTACATCGCGAGCCAGACCAGGAGCCCGCCGATGCCGATCGAGATGGCGATCGGACGGACGAGCAGCGCGAGCGGCACCGCGATCGTGAGACCGAAGACCGCGCCGATGCCACCCCCGACCATTCCGGCCATCACCTGCGGGAGCGGGACCCGGTCCACGCGTCGCTCGACGACGCCCGCGGCGCGCTCGAGGAAGCGGCCGAGCACGCCACCGGAGAGGTAGCCGACGAGGCAGCCGAGCATCCCGCAGATCCCGGACAGCTCCGCGCTGTCGGGCGCGAGGTCCTTGCCGATGATGAAGCCCGCCGCGGTGAGGAGCACCACGGTGAAGAGTCGCGTGACCTCGACGAACACTGAGCCTCCCTTCCGAACCCTTCAGGGATCGGCGGGAGGGGGCTCCGGCTTGACCAGGCGTCGGAGCTCGGTCGCGGCTACTTCGCCTTTGCGGTGGCTTTCGCGGCCTTCGCGGGCTTCTTCGTCGCGGCCTTCGCCGCCGGCGCCTTGGCCGCGGTCTTCGCGGGTGCCTTCGCCGGCTTCACGGCCTTCTTGGCCGGAGCCTTGGAGACCGGGGTCCGGTCCGGCATCGACTCGTCGTCGATCGCCACGGCCGGCTCGCCCTTGCCGAGCACCTCGTCGAGCTTGGCCTCGGCGGTCTCCTCGTCCAGCTTCAACGCGAATGTCAGCTCGGACACCAGGATCTGGCGGGCCTTGCCCAGCATGCGCTTCTCACCCGCGGAGAGACCCTTGTCCTTCTCGCGGATCGTCAGGTTCCGCACCACCTCGGCGACCTGGTAGATGTCGCCGCTCTTCAGCTTCTCGACGTGGTTCTTGAAGCGTCGGGACCAGTTGGTGGGCATCCGGGCCTCCTTCTTGCGGAGCACCGCGAACACCTCCTCGACCTCTTCGTCGTTGATGACGTCCCGGAGGCCGATCTCCTCGGCGTTGTCCGCCGGGACCATCAGCGTCAGGTCGCCGTACGCGAGGCGCAGGACCAGGTACTCCTGCTTCTTGCCGAAGGCTTCCTTCTTCTCGCGCTTCTCGATCGTCGCGGCTCCATGGTGCGGATAGACGACCTTGTCGCCGACGTCGAACGGCATAGTGCTCCTCAGGAGAAACCACCGGGGGGAACCAGTCCATTGTACCGGACCCTGCCCGGAGCCGTGAATCCGGACCCTCGCTAGTGTGGTCGAGGTGCCTGAGCGACGCCTCCTGGACGCCACCGAGCTCTTTGCCGCGCTCCCGGCCGATGCGCTGGAAGAGCTGAGCGGCCAGACCAAGCTCCTGCGCGATCCCGAAGGGCGAGCTCCTGTTCTCGCAGGGTGACCCGTCCGAGGAGCTGTTCGTGATCGCCGAGGGCCGCATCGCGATCGCCACCCGCTCGACCGACGGGCGCGAATCGATGGTCGCGGTGCTCGAGGCCGGTGGCCTGTTCGGCGAGCTCGGGCTGTTCGACGACGAGCCTCGTTCGGCCGACGCGCGAGCCCTCACCGACTCCGAGGTCGTCGCGCTCGCGTACGAGGACGTGCGCGCCGGTGCTCCAGGCCCGCCCGGAGATCCTGTGGGTGATCGTCCGCCTGCTGGCGCGCCGGCTGCGCGCGACGGACGAAGCGCTCGCCGACGCGGTGTTCCTCGACGTTCCCGCGCGGACCGCGAAGCGGCTGCTCGAGCTCGCCGGCGCCGACGCCGAGTTCCAGCTGCCGATGACCCAGGAAGACCTCGCCGGGCTCGTCGGCGCGTCGCGTGAGCGGGTCAACAAGGCGCTCGCGATGTTCACGCGGCTCGGGTGGGTCGAGGTGACCGGCCGCAGCCGCTATCACATCCTCGACCGCGAGGCGCTGGAGCTCCGGGCGAACCCTTAGAGCGGCGCGTCGTCCTGCGTTGCGTCGGCCTCGCTCGGCGCGACCCCGAGGAAGCGCAGGACGCGTGACCACGCGTCGGCGGCGTCCGCCGCCCGGTGCGCCGGGACGATCGGCGTCGTGGACGAACCCGTGGTCCGCGCCCGCGTAGACGACGACCTCGCAGTCGGGCCGGTCCCTCCAGAGCTCGCGCAGCGCGTCGATGTCGGCAGCAGGTGTCCACGAGTCCTCGGCGCCGAAGATCGCGAGCGTCGGGCATGAGTCCACGGCGAGCTCGAGCGGCTCACCCTGGTCCGGACCGCGCCACGCCTCGGGCACGCGGATCATCCCGTAGAACGCGACGGCGCGATCGAATCGCCCGGTCCCCGCAGCCTTCAGCGCGTACATCCCACCCATGCAGAAGCCGAGGATCGCGACCTCGCTCACGTCGTCGTTGACGACGAGCCAGTCCGCGGCCCGCTCGAGGTTCCCGATCTGCAGCGAGTCCTCGAGATCCTTCGCCCGGTCCAGGCGCGCGGCCGCGTCGAGCTGCTCGTAGTCCACGAGGTGGTTGAACGGCTCCGGTGCGCAGCACCGCGAGCCCGTGGGTCGCGAGGCGCCGGCACAGATCGTCGAAGAGCGGCCGGATGCCCATGCCACGTCGGGATGGAGCACGAGCCCGAGCTTCGGCAGGCCAGTGGGCCGGGCGTGGATCGCCGTCGACCGGCTCACCACCGTCGCCCCGAAACGTGATGCGTTCGACTTCGGCCTCGATGGGCCCTTCCGCAAGTGCAGCCAAGGACCTAAACGTAGCGTTCGAGGATCGATGTCTCCGCGAGCCGGGCCAGGCCGTCCTTGATCGCGCGGGCGCGCGCCTCGCCGACGCCCTCGACCTCGACGAGATCCGGCACACCGGCGCGCATGATCTTCTGCAGGTGCGTGAACCGCTCGACGACGTGGTCGGCGACGAGCTCGGGCAGGCGCGGGATCTTGTGCAGCAGCCGGTACCCGTGCGGTTGCAACCGCGGTGTCGAGCCCCGCGTCGTGCGGGAGGTGCAGCACGCCGGAGACCTCGCGCAGGTCGAGCAGGGTCTCGGTGTCGAGGTCGGCGAGCGCACCGAGCACGTCGTGGAGCTCGAAGTCAGGGGACTCGCTGAAGTAGTCCTTCGCGAACAGCCGGCGATCGTCCTCGACCCCGCCCATCAGCTCCTCGAGCTGCAGGAGGATCAGGCGGCCGTCGGCGCCGAGCTCGATGACGTACTCCTCGATCTCCTCGGCGATGCGGCGGACCATCTCCGCGCGCTGGAGCGCGGTGCTCACGTCGCGCACGGTGACGAGGTCTTCGACCTCGAGCGCCGAGAGC
Source organism: uncultured Acidimicrobiia bacterium (assembly GCA_963848485.1). GTDB lineage: Bacteria > Actinomycetota > Acidimicrobiia > IMCC26256 > JAENVU01 > Chersky-806. The sequence goes on along the minus strand of CAWKDX010000002.1, from coordinate 248,303 downwards.
GAGTTGCTCACCGCGTCGAGCCGGACCTTGTACCGCTCCAGGATCTGGAGGGCCTGGTCCGCCCGGGAGAGGACCCGGACCACCGGCTCGAGCGTCCGCTTCAGGCCCCGGCGGTGCACCGCGACCAGCGCCAGCTCCTCGGAGATCGTGATGACCGGTGCGTCGATCTGCTTGGCGACCCGCTCGGCGGTGCGGTGACGGGTGCCCGGTCTCGAGGGTCGGGATGTCGGGGTTCGGGACCAGCTGCACGTTGGCCCGGGCGATCCGGCTGCAGTCCGACGAGAGGATCATCGCCCCGTCCATCTTCGCCAGCTCCGAGAGCCGCTGGGGCGTGAACTCGGCGTCGAGCAGGAAGCCGCCGCTGCAGAGCGCGAGCACGTCGGGACCGTCGCCGACGACGACGAGCGCGCCCATCTTCGCCTGCACGATGCGATCCAGGCCCTCCCGCAGGGGACGGCCCGGGGCCACCAGCCGCAAGGCGGAAAGCATCGCTTCCGAACGGGGCGCTGCCGGCACGGGCGTTGGTCCTCCTGGCTTTGCCGGGACTGGGGCGAAAACCGAACGCGTACGGCCCTCGGGTACGAGAATTGTCGTCACGATAGCAGCGCGAGCGAGCGTTTCGACGGGCGGCCGGACCCGCCTTCCTCCTCGCCGAGGCCGGCGGCCTGGAGCGCTTCGTGCACCGTGCCGACCCGGATCAGCTCCAGGTCCGGGAACGTCGGCGACCGACGTCGGCACCACGGCGCAACGGAACCCGAGCCGCGCGGCTTCGGCCAGGCGGCGCGGGGTCTGGGCCGCCTGCCGGACCTCGCCGCCCAGACCCGATCTCGCCCACCGCGACCAGGTCGGCCGCGACCGGACAGCCAACGCGCGCGCTCGCCACGGCGATCGCCACCGCGAGGTCGGCGCCGGCCTCCGTCACCCGGATCCCGCCGGCGACGCTGGCGTAGACGTCCGCGTCCGCGACCGGGAGCCCGGCGCGCGCGTCGAGCACCGCGAGCAGCAGCGTCAACCGGTTCGCGTCGAGACCCTGCGACGAGCGCCGCGGCACCGGCGCACGCGCGTCGGCGTGACGAGCGCCTGCACCTCGACGAGCACCGGCCGAGCGCCCTTCCAGCACCGCGGTCACCACCGAGCCGGGCAGGCCGGTGCGACGGTCCTCGAGGAAGAGGCTCGACGGATCCGACACGTCCGCGAGGCCGGACTCCTCCATCGCGAACAACCCGAGCTCGTGCGTCGACCCGAAACGGTGCTTGAGCGCGTGGAGCATCCGCAGCGCGTGATGCCGATCGCCCTCGAACGCGAGCACGGTGTCCACGATGTGCTCGAGCGTGCGCGGGCCGGCGATCGCGCCGTCCTTCGTGACGTGACCGACGAGCATCGTCGGCAGGTTGCGGTCCTTCGCCAGCCGCACGAGCCGGTGCGCGCACTCCCGCACCTGGCTCACCGATCCCGGCACCCCGGGAACGTCGGGATCCGCGACCGTCTGGATCGAGTCGACCGCGAGGACGTCCGGCGCGAGCTCGGCGACGTGGGTGAGCACGTGGGGCAGCGACGTCTCCGCGACGATCATCAGGTTCGGGTGCAGGGCGCCGAGCCGCTCCGCCCGCAGCCGCACCTGCTCCTTCGACTCCTCCGCGGTCACGAGCAGCACCAGGGCACCCGCGCTCGGCCATGCGGGCGAGCGCCTGGAGCATGAGCGTGCTCTTGCCGATGCCGGGCTCGCCGCCGAGCAGCGTGACCGATCCGCCGACGAGACCACCGCCGAGCACGCGGTCCAGCTCCTCGATCCCGGTCGGCTCGCATCTCGGCTGCCCCCGGTCTGCGACGTCGCCGAGGGAGACCGGCCGGTCGGTGGGACCGCCGGTCGAGCCGGTCGAGCTCGCGGTGCCGGGCACGGACTCCTCGGCCAGGGTGTCCCAGCCCCCGCACTCCGGGCACCGGCCCAGCCACTTCGGCGCCTGGGCCCCACACTCGGTGCAGGAGAAACGAACGCGTGTTCGGGTCATGGAACGAGACTAGCCCCGGGGTGGGACAGGTTGGTTGTTTGCTTCGGTAGGTTCGGCCGATGGTCCTGGTGATCGGTTTCGATCTGGACATGACGCTGATCGACTCCCGGGCCGGGGTGCACGCGGCGATGCGCGCGCTGGTCGCGGAGACTGGCGCGCCGATCGATCCTGACGTCGTGGTCGCCCGGCTCGGTCCGCCGCTGGAGCGGGAGCTGGCCGAGTGGGTGCCGGCGGACCAGATCGATCCGCTCGCCGACCGCTATCGCGAGCTGTACGCCGAGGTCGGCATCGAGGGAACGGTCGCCCTTCCCGGGCGCGGCCGCCGCGCTCGACGCAGTGCACGCGATGAGCGGGCCGGACGCTCGTCGTCACCGCGAAGTACGAGCCCAACGCGTGGCGCTGCCTCGAGCAGACGAACCTCACGGTGAACGACGTCGTCGGCTGGCGCCACGGGCCCGCAGAAGGGCGAGACGCTCGTCGGAGCACGGCGCGGTGGTCTACGTCGGCGACACCCCGCCGGACATGGATGCCGCGCGCCTCGCCGGCGCGATCGCGGTCGGGGTTCCGAGCGGTCCGTTCACCGCGACCGAGCTCACGGCGGCCGGCGCGGACATCGTGCTCGACTCGCTGCTCGAGTTCCCGGACTGGCTCACCGCCACGTTCACCGCGGACGGCACGCGCACCGCGTGATCAGACCCGACGGCGTCGGCGCGATCTGAGCTCGCCCGCGAGCAGGAGCCACGATCGCGACCAGGCCGACGCCGAGCCCGACGACCAGCGCGAGGATCCGCGTGATCGCGGTCTGGCTCGAGCTCGTGTGCATCACCGTCGTGATCCCGGCGCGCACCGGGAACTCGCGCGGCGAAGCGTGCGGAAGATCGGCGATGACGTGCAGGCGCAGCGCGTCGCGCGTCTCCACCAGCAGCCGCTGGTCCAGGCGCCGACGTCCACCCGCTCCGCGGTCAGACGCCCGACCAGCTCCTGATCGCCCGTGAGCCCGGTCTTCAGGTCCTTGAGGTCCGCGACGCCGGAGAATCCCCAGTCGCTGCTGAACGTCGACGTGGAGCGCGTCACCCGCACCCCCCGCAACGGCCCGTCCGCCCCGTTCAGCTCGGCCACCACCGCTCCCGCGTCCTCCGCCCGTGCGAACCCCTTGGTCAACGTCAGCGCGGCGCCGCCGTTCTTCGCGCGCACCCACCCCGTCGACTTCCACCCCGCCGCGGTCAGGTCCCCCAACCGCACCGCGTCCTCGAGCTTCGTCCCCCCGACCTCCGCCGCCTTCACCGCCGCCGCATCCAACACCACCCGCCCCGCCACCACCCCCGACCCGTCCTCCCAACCGAAACCGTCACCGAAGCATCAACCCGACACGCAACCGACGAGCACGACCGGACGATCGACACGCGATCGCAGCACCGACACTGCCCCGTTCAACGCACCGAGACGAGTCCCGCGCCAGCACCCAACGACCGCAGGCCGAGTGGAACCCGGTCGGACCGACGGGCGACGCGGAGTGAGCCGGCGTCGCTTCATCAAGCGAGTTGGGTGAGCGCCCTTTGCGATCCCCTTGTCCGAGCGACTCGAGCGATGCCGGCTCCGCCTCAGGACTTGAAGAAGAACCACAGACAAGAAGAAGCGCCGGACCCGAAGGCCCGGCGCCGCTTCAACGATCAGATGGAACCGAGGGACTCAGCCCTCGGAACCCGACCCGCCAGCTCGACCGGAGGAGGCTCCACCGCTTCGATCGTGCGGAACACGATCTCGTCGGCCAGAGGCATCCACGACGATCGTCTCGCCGGCGTGGAACTCCTTCCAGAGGATCCGCTCGGAGAGCGGGTCCTCGACCATGCGCTGGATCGCCCGTCGGAGCGGACGAGCTCCGAGCGTCGGGTCGTAGCCCTTGGCGGCGAGCAGCAGCTTGGCGTCGTTCGTGAGCTCCAGGGTGAGGCCCTGGCCCAGCAGCTGGCTCTGGACCCGCTTCACGAGGAGGTCGACGATCTCGGTGACCTCGGCCTGGCTCAGCTCGCTGAACACGATGACGTCGTCGATGCGGTTGAGGAACTCGGGACGGAAGTGCCGCTTGAGCTCCTCCGTCACCTTGGCCTTCATGTTGTCGTACGTGAGCTGCTCGTCGGCCCGGCTGAAGCCGATGTTGGCCTTGCGCAGATCCGCCGTACCGAGGTTCGACGTCATGATGATCACGCAGTTCTTGAAGTCCACCGAGCGGCCCTGGGCATCGGTCAGGCGCCCGTCCTCCAGGATCTGGAGGAGTGCGTTGAAGATGTCCGGGTGGGCCTTCTCGATCTCGTCGAAGAGCACGACGGAGAACGGCTTGCGCCGCACGGCCTCGGTGAGCTGGCCGCCCTCGTCGTAGCCGACGTAGCCCGGAGGCGAGCCGACGAGACGGGAGACGGTGTGCTTCTCCATGTACTCGGACATGTCGAGCTGGATCAGCGAGGTCTCGTCACCGAACAGGAACTCGGCGAGCGTCTTGGCCAGCTCCGTCTTCCCCACGCCCGACGGGCCGAGGAAGATGAACGAGCCCGACGGGCGCTTCGGGTCCTTGAGGCCGGCCCGCGTGCGGCGGATGGCCTGGGACACTGCCTTCACCGCCGCGTTCTGGCCGACGATCCGCTTGTGCAGCTCGTCCTCCATCCGCAGCAGCTTGGCGGTCTCCTCTTCGGTGAGCTTGTAGACGGGGATGCCGGTCCACAGTGCGAGGACCTCGGCGACCGACTCCTCGTTGACCTCGTTGAAGAGGTCGACGCCTTCGGCCTTCCACTCGGTCTCCTTCGAGGCGCGCTGCTCGAGGAGCTCCTTCTCCTCGTCCCGCAGTGCGGCAGCCGCTTCGAACTGCTGGCCCTCGATCGCCTCTTCCTTGCGCTTCCGCACGCTCGAGATCTGCTCCTCGAGCTCGCGGTAGTCCGGCGGTGCCTGCATGCGACGGATGCGCAGGCGCGAGCCCGCCTCGTCGATGAGGTCGATCGCCTTGTCCGGAAGGTGACGGTCCGAGATGTAGCGGTCCGCGAGGTTCGCCGCCGCCACGATCGCCTGGTCGGTGATCGTCACCCGGTGGTGGCTCTCGTAGCGCTCGCGCAGACCCTTGAGGATCTCGATCGTGTGCGGAACCGACGGCTCCTCGACCTTGATCGGCTGGAAGCGCCGCTCGAGCGCCGCGTCCTTCTCGAGGTGCTTGCGGTACTCGTCCAACGTGGTGGCGCCGATGGTCTGGAGCTCACCGCGGGCCAGCATCGGCTTGAGGATGCTCGCTGCGTCGATGGCGCCTTCGGCCGCGCCCGCCCCGACGAGCGTGTGCAGCTCGTCGATGAACAGGATGATGTCTCCGCGCGTGCGGATCTCCTTGAGCACCTTCTTCAGGCGCTCCTCGAAGTCACCGCGGTAGCGGGAGCCGGCGACCAGCGCGCCGAGGTCCAGCGTGTAGAGCTGCTTGCCGACCAGCGTCTCGGGCACGTCGCCCTCGACGATGTCCGACGCGAGGCCCTCGACGATCGCGGTCTTGCCGACGCCGGGCTCACCGATCAGCACGGGGTTGTTCTTGGTGCGGCGGGACAGCACCTGCATGACCCGCTCGATCTCCTTCTCGCGCCCGATGACCGGGTCGAGCTTCTTCTCGCGCGCGAGCTGCGTGAGATTTCGGCCGAACTGGTCGAGGACCAGCGAGCCGGACGGCGCGCTCTCGCCGGGACCGGTGCCCTGCGCGGCGCCTTCCTTGCCACCGGCGTAGCCGGACAGCAGCTGGATCACCTGCTGGCGCACGCGGGACAGATCGGCGCCGAGCTTGACGAGCACCTGTGCGGCGACGCCTTCGCCCTCGCGGATCAACCCGAGCAGGATGTGCTCGGTCCCGATGTAGTTGTGGCCGAGCTGGAGCGCCTCGCGCAGTGACAGCTCGAGGACCTTCTTCGCTCGCGGAGTGAAGGGGATGTGGCCGGACGGCGCGGAGCCGCCGTGGCCGATGATCTCCTCAACCTGCGCCGCGCACTGCCTCGAGCGAGATCCCCAGTGACTCGAGCGCCTTTGCTGCGACGCCCTCGCCCTCGTGGATCAAGCCGAGCAGGATGTGCTCTGTACCGATGTAGTTGTGGTTGAGCAGGCGCGCTTCCTCTTGCGCCAAGACCACAACACGCCGGGCTCGGTCGGTGAAGCGCTCGAACACTTGGACATCCGCCTCTCGTCGACTCTTGACCATTGTATCGGCCACGCCGGATTTCGCCCGACGCGGTTTCCGGACTGCCACACCGCGCCCGTGCCGCGTGCCTACCCATCGGCCGGTCCTGGGACCACCTGAAGGCGGGACGTGGTGGAGAAAGCGTGGAAAGAGAAGGACGCTTCCGGCTTGGAGTTTGTTCCCATGACGCCGTACCCTGCGCTAATGCAGCCGCTTGCCGCGCTCGGGCTCGAGCCGCTGGCCTCCGATCTCGAGCGGGTGGAGACCGAGCTGGCCGCCGCAGTCAGGTCCGAGGATCCCTTTCTCGGAGAGGTCGCCGCCCACCTGGTGAAGGCGGGCGGAAAGCGGCTCCGGCCGGCCCTCACCCTCTGCACCGGGTACGCCGCCAACGGCGTCGGCCCCGCGACGGACGCCGCGATCACCGGTGCCGTCGCCGTCGAGCTCGTCCATCTCGGCTCGCTGTACCACGACGATGTGATCGACGAGGCCGAGACGCGTCGTGGTGTTCCGAGCGTGAACGCGCGCTGGAGCAACATCGTCGCGATCCTCGCGGGCGACTACCTCTTGGCGCGCGCGTCGGAGCTCGCGGCTTCGCTCGGCGCCCCGGTTGCCGCGCTGCTCGCCGAGACGATCGGCGAGCTGTGCCGCGGTCAGGTGCTCGAGCTGCAACACCTCTTCGACGTCGACCGCAGCGAGGAGATCTACTTCTCCGCGATCGGCGGCAAGACCGCGGCACTGTTCGCGACCGCGTGCCGGATCGGCGGGATGGTCGCGGACGTCCAAGGCCCGACGCTCGACTCGCTCACCGAGTTCGGTCATCACCTCGGTGTGTGCTTCCAGATCGTCGACGACGTGCTCGACGTCACCGGCTCGGACGCGTCACTCGGCAAGCCTGCGGGCAACGATCTGATGGAAGGCGTGTACACGCTCCCGGTGATCCTCGCGTTGGGCCGCACGCCGGCGCTGCGCGAGCTGCTCGGTCGCAAGCTCGACGACGACCAGGTCGACGAGGCCCGTCGCCTCGCCGGCGCCGACGGCGCGATCGATGCCGCGCTCGACGCCGCCCGTGACCAGGCGGCCCGTGCGGACAAGCGGCTCGCCGACACCGAGGGGCTCGACCCCGAGGTGATCGGCGGGATGCGCCGCCTCGTCGACGACCTCGTCGGTCGCGAGAGCTAGCGACCCGTCCGGCCCGGCTGGTCAGGCGGACTCGGCTTCCTGGGGCTTCGATGGCGGACTCGGTCGCGTCGACCTCCACGAGGAACCGCACAACCGCATCGTTGAACGCGTTCGGTGCCTCGACCATGAGCCCGTGCGCGGCGCCGCCCAGCACCTCGAGGCGGGCGTGCGGGATCAGCTCGGCGAGCTCCTCGGCGTCGCCGACGGGCGTCAGGGAGTCCTGCGACCCGGTGATCACCAGGGTCGGCACGCGGATCGTCTTGAGCTCGAAGCGCAGGTCCTCGGTCGCATCGAGGATCGCACCGACCTGAGCGATGAACGGCTCGGGCGGCTGCTGGAGCACGATGCGCGCGATCAAGTTCATCCAGATCCCGAACCGCTTCCGCAGCCGCGGCCCGACGAGCCATTCGAGCGCCTCGTCGCCGAGCGCGGCCATCCCACCCTCGTCCACCGCGTCGGCCCATTCCTGCAGCAGCTCGCGACGCCACGGGTGGTGGCGACAGGCAGTGCACGCCAACACCAGCGAGCGGGTGCGGTCCGGGTGGAGCACCCCGATGATCTGCGCGATCACGCCGCCCATCGACGCGCCAATCACGTGGGCTCGCTCGACGCCCTCGGCGTCGAGGACCGCGAGCGCGTCCAGCGCCATCTGCTCGAGGGAGTACCGGCCGTCGGGCCGGTCGCTGCGCCCGGTGCCCCGGTTGTCGAGCGTGTAACAGCGGAACTTGCGGCCGAAGGCGAGCCGCTGCAGGGCCCAGCCCCGCGAGTCCGTGCCGAGTCCCTGGATCATCAGCAGCGGCGGACCATCACGGCGGCCGAAGACGTCGTAGTGGATCGTGACATCGTCACTGGCCACGACCTCCGACACCGAAGCCCCCTTCGTGCCCGCACTGACGCGAGCACGGTGCTCGCGAACCGCGAATCAACCTTAGACCCCGTACCTCCCCACTCGGTACGGACCGGCGGTTCCGGACGGTGATGTCTAGAAGCTGTCGATGAGCCGCTGGACGTTCTCGCGTGCCGCTTCGGCGAGCTCCGCGGCGGCCAGCGGATCGCCCGAGCCTCGGTTCGCCCGCACCGGCAGCGGCTCGCCCACCGCCACCCGCCACGGACGCAGCGGCAGGCCCAGGGGCCCTCCGGGGCGCACGGCCACCGGGATGACCGGATAGCCCGAGCGCCGCGACGAGGAGCTGGATCGGCGGCGTCCCGGCGCCGGTGCGCATCCAGGTGGGGCCGAGCGGGATCGCGGCGACGTGCTCGGCGCGGAGCAATGCCGCGAGATCCCCCTGATAGGACATCACGGCCCCGAGCTTGCGCATCAGGTCGCCGAGGATCGCGACGTCGGGCGCGCCGATGACCCGCAGACGGCGGCCGGCCTCCTGGCGCAGCGCCACCGCGAGCACCGGCCGGCTCGATGACGCCCAGACCCCGGTTCGAGACGAGCACCGCGGGCCCGTCCTCGGGGAAGCGCTCCGGGTGATCGACCTGCACGTGCACCGTCGCCGTGACAAAGGGGGCAATCAGGTCCTGCAGCTGGGGATCCGACGCCGAACGCGTCGACCGGATAGCGGCCTTCGAAGCGCCGGCGGATCACGGTGAGCAGGTCCGTCGTCTGGGTCCGGTCCGGGTCGACCCCGTAGACCGGCAGCACGCTGACGTTCGGCGCGTCCATCGCCATCAATCCCGCTCCACCGCTCGGGGCCGCTCCGGCCTCCGCACTTCGTGGGCGCGCCGCCTTCGTTCATTGCGCCTCCGCGATCGGCAGCGCCGGGCGCAGCGGCGTGACCTTGGCCCATTCGAACAGCTCGGTGCACACCTCCTGGGTGGGGCGCATCGCGCCGAGCTCGAGCACCTCCAGGGCCTTCGAGCCGTCCGCGGTCCGCCCCTTGGTCATGAGCTCCAGGATGTGTGGGGTCACGGGCGCGCCCGCGAGCTCCGCGGCGCGGGTCGCCACGCGCCACCCGAGGCCGACGACGGGCCATGGGATCCGGCCGCCCAAGCCGGACCGCCTGCCACACGCTCGCCGCGCCAGGTCCGACGACGTTGAAGGGACCGTCGACCCCGAGGAGGAGCGCCGCCACCATCGACCGGGCCGCGTCCTCCTGGTGCAGGAGCTGGAACGCCGGGTCGGCCAGCGCAGGGACCGGGACGACCGGGAGCCGTAGGACGCGGCCGAGCGGGGACGGAACGTGGGAGCCCGCCTCCGGCGCCATGCGCAGCGCCGCGACCGGGAAGCCGTGGCGCCGGCCGAGATCGACCGCGAGGGCCTCGACCTCGAGGCACGTGCGGCCGTAGGGAGTCGTGGGCGCGACCGGCGCGGCCTCGTCGGGGACGCCCGGGCGGCCGCGGCCGCGGCCGTAGACCGCGAGGCTGCTGCGCAGCGCCACGCGCTCCAGCTGGCCGGTGCGCGCCGCGGCGCCGAGCGCGGCGACCGTGCACGCGTGCGTGTACTCCGCGGCGACCCGCGGTGCGAGGCGCGAGGCGGGTTCGTAGACGCCGAAGTGCGCGACAGCAGTCGGCGCGAAGTCGGTGACGAGCTCCGTGAGCTTCTCGCGGTCGCGAGGGTCGACCCGACGGAACTCGCTGCGCCGCAGCCGGCGCCGTGGCGGGACGAAGTCCACGCCGACGATCTCGCGAACCTCGCTTCGCTCCTCGAGCAGCTGCGCGACCCGGGTCCCCAGCTCGCCGCCCATTCCGGTGACGAGCACGCGCATCAGTCGGCGTCCTGATCGAGGCAGGGCTTGATCCCGCGCTTCGTCATCGTCGTGCTCGGGACGGAGCAGCGGGAAGAGGATCACCTCACGAATGCTAGAGACTTCCGCGAGCAACATGATCAACCGGTCGATCCCGAGGCCCAGACCACCGGTCGGCGGCATGCCGTACTCCATCGCCCGCAGGTAGTCCTCGTCGACCTCGTTGGCCTCGTCGTCGCCCTGCCTCCTTCAGTCGGGCCTGCGCCTCGAACCGCACCCGCTGGTCGACCGGGTCGTTGAGCTCGCTGAACGCGTTCGCGAGCTCTCGGCCACCGATGATCGCCTCGAACCGCTCGACGAGCAGCGGGTCGTCCCGGTGCGCCCGGGCCAGCGGCGACACCTCGCGTGGGTAGTCCGTGATGAACACCGGACCGCGCAGCGCGTGCTCCGTGGTCTTCTCGTAGAGCTCGAGCATCAGCTTGCCGGAGCCCCAGCCGGGCTCGCGCGCGACCTCGAACCGGTCGGCGATCGCCTCGAGCTCCGCGACGGGCATCGAGGGGTGCACGTCGACCCCCGCGTGCTCGAGGATCGCTTCGCGCATCGTCTGGCGCTTCCATGGCGGCGCGAGGTCGAGCGGCTCCCCGTCGAACGTCACGACGGTCGTACCGACCGACTTGCGGGCCGCGTGCGCGACCATCTCCTCGGTCAACACCATGATGTCCGTGTAGTCCACGAAGGCCTCGTAGAGCTCGAGCATCGTGAACTCCGGGTTGTGCCGTGTCGACAGCCCTTCGTTGCGGAACACCCGACCGATCTCGAAGACCTTCTCGAGCCCGCCGACGATGAGTCGCTTCAGGTGGAGCTCGAGCGCGATGCGCAACACGAGGTCGAGATCCAGCGCGTTGTGGTGGGTGTAGAACGGTCGGGCGGTCGCACCACCGGCCTGCTCGTGCAGTACCGGGCCCTCGACTTCGACGTAGCCGCGCGTCGCCGAGGAACTCGCGGATCGCGTTCAACGCTGGCGAAGCGGATCTCGAAGACCGCTCGGGCCCGCTCGTTCACGATGAGGTCCGCATAGCGCTGCCGGTAGCGCGTGTCGACGTCGGAAAGGCCGTGCCACTTCGGCACCGGGCGCAGCGCCTTCGACAGCAGCTCGAAGCTGCGGACCTTCACGCTCAGCTCGCCTTTGCGCGTCGTCATCACGGTGCCTTCGACGCCGACCCAGTCGCCGAGATCGAGGTCGTCGAAGGCCGCGTGCTCTTCGGGACCGGTCACCTTCTGCGAGACGAAGAGCTGCACCTCACCGGTGCCGTCGCGCAGGCTGCCGAAGCTGAGCTTGCCCTGCCGACGGATCAGCAGCAGCCGGCCCGCGACCTTGACCGCCGCTTCCGTCTCCGCGCCGGGCTCCAGGTCGCCGAACTCGGCCCGCAGCTCTGCGATCGTGCGGTCGCGATCGAACCGCACCGGATAGGGGTTCCCTCCTTCGGCCCGAAGCCTCTCGATCTTGGCCAACCGACGCTCGAACTCCTCGTCCCGGCGCTACGGGGCTCACGCGCGCGGTTCCTCTCGAAGATGATCTGGAGGCCGCGCAAGGTGAGCCACGGCTCGTGGTGCTGGAGTGTCCGCGAGTGCGGGAGGATCAGCTCGGCGAGCCCGCCGGTGGCGATCACCGTGCACTCGCCGAGCTCGTCCTGGAACCGGTCGACCAACGCGTCGACCTGGCCGCTGAACCCGTAGACGGAGCCGGACTGGATCGACTCGACCGTGGTCTTGCCGATGACGTTCTTCGGGGGCACGAGCTCGACGCGCCGTAGCGCAGCCGCACGACCGAAAAGCGCGTCCATCGAGATCTCGATGCCGGGAAAGATCGCGCCGCCAAGGTATTCACCCTTCGCGCTGATGGCTTCGATCGTGTTCGCGGTCCCGAAGTCCACGACGATCGTCGGTCCACCGTAGCCGTCGTATGCCGCGACGGCGTTGGCAATTCGGTCGGCGCCGACCTCCTTCGGGTTGTCGTAGAGGATGGGCATGCCCGTGCGGACGCCGGGCTCGATCACGAGCGCCTCGAACCCGAAGTACCGCTTCGTCATCTCGCGCAGCGCGGCGGTGACGCTCGGCACTCCTGACGCGATCGCGACACCGGTCACCTGCGCGTCGAACGAGAACCCGTGGAAGCCGAGGAACTGCTGGATCATCAACGCGAGCTCGTCGGACGTGCGCGACGAGATGGTCGCGATGCGCCAGTGATCGGCGAGCTCGGGACCGTCGAACAGTCCGATGACCGTCTGGGTGTTGCCGGTGTCTACCGCGAGCAGCATGGTCCGCTTCCGTCAGTCGAGGTCCAGCGCGATGTCCAGCGCCGGGGCCGAGTGCGTGATCGCGCCGACCGAGATGTAGTCGACTCCTGCCTCCGCGTACGCGCCCACCGTCTCGAGCGAGACCCGCCCGGAGACCTCGAGCGGGATCGTGCCTTCGACCAGCGCCTTCGCCTCGCGCACCTGGTCCGGGTCCATGTTGTCGAGCAGGAGCAGGTCCGGGCGGACGCCGACCGCCTCGGCCACCTGGTCGAGCGTGTCGCACTCCACCTCGATGACCCGACCGGGCCAACGGGCCCGGGCACCGCTCGACCGCCTGCGCGGACGCCGAGGTGGGCGAGGTGGTTGTCCTTGATCAGCACCGCGTCCGAGAGCGACTCGCGGTGGTTGAAGCCGCCGCCGGCCCGCACCGCTGCCTTCTCGAGCGCCCGGAGGCCGGGCAGCGTCTTGCGGGTGTCCCGGATGCGCGCCTTCCCGCGCGCCGCGCGCACGTAGCGACGGGTGACGCTCGCGATGCCCGAGCAGTGCTGCAGCAGGTTGAGCGCGGTGCGCTCGCCCGCGAGCAGGGAGCGCATCGAACCGGAGACGGTCGCCAGCACCTGGTCGGCGAGCACCTCGCTGCCGTCGGCCAGCTGCCAGTCGACCTGCACGCTCGGGTCGATCTGCGCGTACGTCTCCGATGCCGCGAGCGTGCCCGCGAGGACACCGTCGCTGCGGGCGACGAACCGCCCGGTGCCCGTCGCCGACTCCTCGATGACCGCGATCGACGTCAGGTCGCCGAGCAGACCGAGGTCCTCAGCGAGCGCCCGCGCCACGACCTCGCGCACGACGTTCATCGGCGGATCGAGGTCGCGGATCACGCGCTCGGCTGACGCACGTCGAGCGGGAGCGCATGGAACGTGACCGCGTCGTCGAGCTGGAAGAAGCGACCGAGCAGCGCGTTCGAGCGATCGGGGAAGTCGAGCCGGGTGTGGGTGCCACGCGACTCCTGCGCGGGCCAGCGCGGCGGTCGCGAGCGCCCAACCGACGACGAGGAAGTTGCGCAGCTCGTAGCCGCTCGGGATCGTCCGCGGGGACGCTCGCCGGCAGGACGTCGAGCACGCCGCGCAGGCTCTCCGCGTCGCGCAGGACGCCCGGCGCCCGCGGTCATCACCCGCTGGAGCTCGATCGAGGTCGATCGTAGCGGACGGCTCGCGTCCGGCCCCGGTCGCGTGGACGCGATCGGCACCGGAGTGCCGTCGCTGACCGAGAGCGCACGCAGCACCCCGGTGGCCTCGGGGCCGTCCTTCTTCGCGACGATCGCGTCGACGGCGCGGGGCGCGAAGACCAGGCCGTCGAGCAACGAGTTCGACGCGAGGCGGTTCGCACCGTGCACTCCCGAGCACGCGGCCTCACCGCACGACCACAGACCGGGCACCGTGGAAGCGCCGTCGAGGTCGGTGGCCACCCCACCACACAGGTAGTGCGCGGCGGGCGCGACGGGCAGCCAGTCCCGGCGGGGGTCGAGGTCGACCGACTGCGCCGATCCCCAGATGGTCGGGAAGCGATCCGGGAAGTCGTCGATGCTCGTGGCATCGAGCCACAGGTGGTCGATGCCCCGATCCACGAGCCGGCGAGCGATCGCACGCGACACGACATCGCGGGGCGCGAGGTCGGCGAGCGGGTGCTCGTCGGCCATGAAGGCCACACCGCGCTCGTCCCGCAGCACCGCCCCCTCACCCCGCAGGCCTCGGAGAGCAGCGGCCGCGGCATCGACGGGTGGTGCAGCGCGGTCGGGTGGAACTGCATGAACTCGATGTCGGCGACCACCGCGCCGGCCCGGAGGGCGAGCGCGATGCCGTCGCCGGTGGAGACCACCGGGTTCGTCGTGACCTCGAACAGCTGGCCCGCGCCGCCGGTCGCGACGATCGTGTCGTGAGCACGGATCTCCATCGGCGCACCCGTGGGATCCAGCGCCCGCACCCCGACGCACCGGCCGCCCTCGACGATCAGATCCACCGCGAAGCAGCGTTCCCGAACGTCGACGAGATCCAGCGAGTGAACCGCGGCAACGAGTGCCCGCTCGATCTCGGCCCCGGTGGCGTCACCGCCCGCGTGCACGACGCGCGAGATCGAGTGACCACCTTCACGGGCGAGTGCCAATGCCGCGGTCGCGCCATTTCCCGTCCGATCGAAGACCGCGCCGAGCGCCATGAGGTCGCGCACCCGGCCCGGCCCCTCGGTCACGAGCACCCGTACCGCATCGGAGTCGCAGAGCCCGGCTCCCGCGGCAAGCGTGTCCGAGAGGTGGAGCTCCGCGGAGTCGGGCGCCTCGAGCGCGGCGGCGACACCGCCCTGGGCGTAGCGGGTGGCCGAGAGCGCGAGCTCGCCCTTGGTCAGCACGACCACCGACAGCCCGCGGCGGGCCGCGTGGATCGCAGCCGAGAGACCGGCGATGCCGCTGCCCAGTACGAGGAGGTCGGCCATTGGCGAGAGGTTACGGAACCGCGCCGGGGTCGCGCTCACCCGCGCGGACTCCGAGGTCCACCACGACTTCGGAGCCGTCCACCTCGAGGACGACGTTGTCGATGAGCCGGGCGCGTCCGACCTTCGCCGCCACCGCCACCACGACCTCTCCTCGCAGCGTTTCGCAGGGTTCGAGGGTCCGCGCGTCCCGCGCCTCGGCGTACTCCAGGGCGACTCGAGGCTCCTCATCCACCCGGCGGTAGATGCCCGACTCGATCACCGCGGCGCTGCGCTCTCCCGCCACGATCGGCATCCGCCGCGGCGCGCAGGGACTCGGAGAGCACCCGGGCCGCAGTCCGCTCCTCGGGTGTGAGGTACGCGTTGCGGCTCGACATCGCGACGCCGTCCGCTTCGCGGACCAAGGGGCAACCACGCACGTCGACCGGGAGATCGAGGTCGGCCGTCATCTGCCGGATGACCGCGAGCTGCTGGTAGTCCTTGCGCCCGAAGAACGCGACCGACGCGCCGACGATCGAGAAGAGCTTGGTGACGACGGTCGTCACGCCGTCGAAGTGCACCGGCCGCGTCGCTCCACACAGATCTTCGGTGAGCCGCCCCACGTGCACGACCGTCAGCTGCGAACCTTGGGGGTACATCTCTTCCACCGGGGGCACGAACAACACGTCGACGTGCTCCGCTTCCGCGACCGCAGCATCACCTTCGAGGTCGCGAGGGTACGCGGCGAGATCCTCGTTGGGACCGAACTGGGTGGGGTTCACGAACAGGGTGACCACGACGAGATCGGTGGCGGCGCGCGCCGTGCGCATGAGCGAGCGGTGCCCCTCATGGAAGTACCCCATCGTCGGCACCAGGCCGACGAGACGACCGGCGCGGCGCGCCTCGTCGCAGATGGATCGGAGCTCCGCGACCCGTTCCGCGACGATCATCGGAGGACCGTGTCGAGGGCCGGATCGTCACGGCCGGAGAGCCGGCAGGCAAGGAGGGCCAGGTCGCGGTACGCATCCCGGTCGACGCCGGTGAGGCCAGCGAGATGCCGGCGCACGGTTTCGACGTCGCCCCGAGCCACCGGTCCTGTGAGCGCAGCCGCCGGGCCCATCTCCGTCACGTTCTCGATCGTCGCGCGCACGAGCGGCAGGAACGCCTCGAGCGGGATCGGCGCGACCCGGCCGACCTGGTCGAGCAGCCCGACCAGGTGGTTGGAGGCGATGCACGCGGCCGCGTGGTACCGCACCCGATCCTCATCGTCGATCTCCACCGCGGTCAGCTCGAGCTGCTCGGCCAGGACACGCGTCTGCGGGTCGCCGGCGATCGCACACCACGACCCGGCCAGCCGGGCGCGCCCGGCGTCCACCGACGGAAACGTCTGGAGCGGGTGGAGCGCGCCGATGCGCGCGGGCACCGCCGACAACGCGTCGAGCCCTCGTGCTCCGGACAGGTGGATGACCAACGTGCGGGGACGGACCGACGGTGCGAGCGCGGCGGCGGCTGCGTCGATCGCGCCATCAGGGGTCGCGATGATCACGAGATCGACCCCGGCGCCCGCGTCCGCCACGGCGACTGCCGACGCGTCGAAGCGAGCGGCCGCGGCACGCGTGCTCGGGGCATCGGGCGTCCTGCCCGCGACGATGGTGACCGCCCAGCCCGCGATCCGCGAGCGCGGCAGCGACGGTCGTGCCGGCCCGGCCCGGGCCGACGAGCGCCAGCGCACCCGCATGTTCGACGCCGTTCACCAGATCCACCCTTCCTCGCGGTTCCGGCCCAAAGGGTCCGGACTGGATCAAGGGAGGCGTAATGCTAGCGGGGTGTTGGCCACGCCTTCCCAGCCTCCGGGCGGACGGGTGACCCGGTCCGGCGCCACGTCCAGCAGCGGCGCGAGGACGAACGCCCGCTCGTGCATGCGCGGGTGCGGGATCTCGAGGTCGGGCTCGCTGACCTGCTCGTCGCCGTAGATGAGGATGTCGACGTCCAGGGTGCGGGGACCCCATTGCATGATCCGCACCCGCGCCGCGAGCTGCTCGACGTGCATCGCGAGCGCGAGCAGGTCGCGGGGTGGGAGATCCGTCTCGATCGCCACCACGGCGTTGAGGAAGTCGTCCTGGATCGGACCACCGACCGGCGCGGTCTCGTAGACGTCGGACACCGCGATCACGGCGACGCGGTCCGTTGCCGCCAGCGCGTCGATCGCGCCCTGCAGATGGGCGAGGCGATCGCCCAGGTTCGAGCCGAGCCCGATGAAGGCTCGGGTCACACCGTGACGCGCACGGCAACGTGGTCCAACATTGCCCGTACGGGTGGATGGAGCTTGCGGACGGTCACCGTCGCCGAACGGACCCGCTCATCCGTGCGGCAGACCTCACCGATGCGCGTGGCGAGGCGCTCCAGGAGCTGGTAGCGCTCGTTCTTCACCACCCGGCTGACTGCCTCGGACACGGCGGAGTAGTCGACGGTGTCGTCGAGATCGTCGCTCTGGCCCGCGGCGGAGAGATCCACCTCGATCTCGACATCGACCTCGAAGGGCTGCGGGCGACTCTGCTCCTCCGGCAGGACGCCGTGGACCCCGAGCTCGCGCAAGCCCGTCACGAGGATCGTCCCCATTGGTCAGGAATCCGCCCGGGCCGCGCGCGACCGGCGCACGATGTTCTCTTCGACCGTGATCGCGACGATCTCCCGCCCCTCCGCACCGAGCTCGCGCCCGCGAGCCGTTCGCTCGCCACGATCGCGTGGGGTCCCTCGTCGACGAGACCGGCGTAGAGCAGATAGCCGGCGATGACCCCCTGCAGCCGGTCGCCGAACTCCTCGTTGTGCAGGAGCAGCTTCTCGGTGGGCACGTCGAGCCGACGCGCGATCGCCTCGTAGATCAACGGGAGCCGGTCCGCCAGCTCGTCGTGGCGCCCGAGCGGCACGTGCTCGTACGGGATGCCGGCCTCGTCGTAGGCCTGGAGGTTGTGCGGCGAGTCGAGCAGCGAGATCACCCGGGTGAAGCCGTTCTGACCCAGCCAGATCAGCTCCTCCTGCCGGCGGATCTTGCGGTGGCTGCGCGCGAACCCCCCCGGCCGCTCGGACGCGGCGAGCCGATCCCGCACGATCCAACAGAAGAAGCGCGGCTCCAGGCCCTGCGCCCACCGACCCCGCAACGTCGTCACAGCTGATTCCTCATCACGCGGCGGCTCCTTCGAGAAGACCGAGGAGGTCGACGGCGCGCCGCGCGCTGCGCACGTCGTGGACCCGGACCATGGCTGCGCCCTGATCGAGCGCCCAGACGATGGTGGCCAGCGTGCCATCGTCGCGGGCCGCAGGATCGTCCACCCCGAGCAGCCGACCGATGAACGTCTTGCGCGACGCCCCGACGAGGAGTGGTGCGCCGACCTGCTCGACGAGGTTCGCGATGCCCGCGAGCAAGGCGAGGTTGTGCTCGGCGCGCTTGCCGAACCCGATGCCGGGATCCGCCATCAGCGACTGCGTGGCAATGCCGGCCCGCCGCGCCGCGTCGAGCCGCTCGACCAGGAACGCGCCGACCTCGGCCACCACGTCGTCGTAGTGGGGATCGCGCTGCATGCGTGCGCGGCTCACCCTGCATGTGCATGGCGACGTAGCCGGCCCCGGCGTCGGCGACCACACCCAGCAGGTCGGGATCGTGACGACCGGCGGACAC
The DNA here is from genome assembly GCA_963848485.1 of uncultured Acidimicrobiia bacterium. Lineage (GTDB taxonomy): Bacteria > Actinomycetota > Acidimicrobiia > IMCC26256 > JAENVU01 > Chersky-806. The sequence continues at coordinate 229,800 of CAWKDX010000002.1, read as the reverse complement.
GTCGTTGACGATCGTGGCGCCGGCTTCGAGCGCACGGGCCGCAACGCTTGCCTTCGACGTGTCGACGCTCACCGGGACGCGGTGAGTCCGCGGCCAGGCCTCGGATGACGGGAACCACGCGCGCGGCTTCCTCGTCCGCGGACACCGGCGCCGCTCCCGGGCGGGTCGACTCGCCGCCGACGTCGAGCACCGCGGCACCCTCGTCGCGCAACGCGATCCCGTGCGCGATCGCCGCGTCCGGATCGAGGTAGAGCCCGCCGTCGGAGAACGAATCCGGGGTCACGTTCACGATCCCCATGACCCCGCCCACGGCCTCGCCCCACTCGAACATCAGGCTTGGCAGCGTACTGCGGTGACGCGCAAGAACCCCTCTGCTAGAGGCGATTTCCGGGATGTCCGATGAAGCTGATCGCTTCGGCCCGAGTCGCCGGATTGTCCTTGAACAGACCCCTGACCGCAGACGTCACGGTGAGCGATCCCGCCTTCTTCACACCCCGCATGGACATGCACAGGTGCTCGCACTGGATCAGCACGAAGACGCCCTTGGGCTTGAGCGTCTCGAGCAGAGCATCGGCGATCTGGGTGGTCAGCCGCTCCTGGACCTGGGGCCTCCGCGGCGTAGCCCTCGACGAGGCGGGCGATCTTCGAGAGACCGGTGATCCGGCCGTCGTCGCCCGGGATGTAGGCCACGTGGGCCATGCCGTGGAAGGGGATCAGGTGGTGCTCACAGGAGCTGAACAGCGGGATGTCCCGAACCATGACCATCTCGTCGTGATTGGCTTCGAACGTCACGTTCAGGTGCTCGGACGGGTCCTCGTGGAGGCCGGAGAAGATCTCCTCGTACATGGCGGCCACCCGGGCCGGCGTGCGGAGCAGCCCGTCCCGGTCGGGGTCCTCGCCGATCGCCTCGAGGATCTCGCGGACGGCCCGCTCGATCCGCGGCTTGTCGACCGGGGTGTCGGCGCCGACTGCAGGCACGGCGTGGAGCGGATTCGGGTCGGTCACGGGTGGTTCCTCCCGGTTGGGGGCGGGCCGGGTGGAACCGGTCCCGGTGAAGTGTGGTCGGTCGTGGCGACCGCGGCGGGTCGGGTGGTCCCGGCCTCGCGTGGATGGGTCCATGGTGCTACGGCGCCGAGGACCCTCCGGACGTCGTCGCCCTCGAGGGTCTCGTGCTCCATGAGCGCAGCGGCCAGGTCGTCGAGCGCCCGACGGTTCCCGGCCAGGATGGCCCGGGCGACCGCGTGGGCGGAGTCGATGAGCACCCGGACCTCGTCGTCGATGCTGGCCGCGATCTCCTCGGAGTAGTCCGGCGTCGAGGCGAAGTCGCGGCCGAGGAACACCTCTCCTTGCGGATGGCCGAGCCGGCGGGGCCCGAGCTTCGTGCTCATGCCGTACTCCGTGACCATCTGGCGGGCGATGGTCGTGGCCCGGTCGATGTCGTTCTGGGCTCCCGTGGTCGGGTCCTCGAAGATCAGCTCCTCGGCGGAGCGCCCGCCGAGCAGCATCGCCAGCTCGTCCACCAATTCGCTGCGCCGCACCAGGAACCGGTCCTCGGTCGGCAACGTGAGCGTGTACCCGAGCGCGCGACCGCGCGGGATGATCGACACCTTGTGCACCGGGTCGGTGTGCGGGCAGCGCGTGGCTCACGAGCGCGTGGCCCCCCTCGTGATAGGCGATGACCCGGCGCTCTTCCTGGGAGATGAGCCGGCTCCTGCGCTCGGGACCGGCCATCACCCGGTCGATTGCCTCTTCGAGCTGGGGGAGGCCGATCTGGTCGAGACCCCGTCGACCCGCGAGGAGCGCAGCTTCGTTCACGAGGTTCGCGAGGTCCGCGCCGGTGAACCCGGGCGTGCGGCGCGCGATGACGGGGAGGTCGACGCCCTCGGCCAACGGCTTGCCGCGCGCGTGCACCGCGAGAATCGCCTTGCGCCCTTCCAGGTCGGGCCGATCCACCACGATCTGGCGGTCGAACCGTCCCGGTCGGAGCAGCGCCGGATCGAGGATGTCCGGCCGGTTCGTCGACGCGAGCAGGATCACCCCGATCTTCGGATCGAAGCCATCCATCTCAACGAGGAGCTGGTTCAACGTCTGCTCGCGCTCGTCGTGACCACCGCCGACGCCTGCGCCGCGGTGGCGGCCGACCGCGTCGATCTCGTCCACGAACACGATCGCAGGCGCGGCGCCCTTCGCCTTCGCGAAGAGGTCGCGGACCCTGGAGGCACCGACCCCGACGAACATCTCGACGAAGTCCGAGCCGCTGATCGAGAAGAACGGGACCCCGGCCTCACCGGCGACAGCTTTGGCGAGCAGCGTCTTGCCTGTACCCGGCGGGCCGAAGAGCAGTACACCCTTCGGGAGCTTGGCGCCGAGCTCCTCGAACCGCTCTGGTGCCGTGAGGAAGTCCTTGACCTCTTTGAGCTCCTCGACCGCTTCGTCGAGCCCGGCCACATCCGCGAAGGTCACGGTCGGCAGATCCTTGACCGGCTTCGCGCGGGACCTGCCGAAGCCGAGCACACCCCGACCACCCTGGGCCTGGCTCACGAACCAGAGGAGGAGCCCGATCACCAGGAGGAACGGCAGCACGCTCAGCAGGAACGAGAACCAGGGGTTTCCCGCCTGCCCGTCGACCTTGAAGTCGCGGACGTGGGCCCGCCGGATCTCGCGGGTGAGGTCCGCGGTGTACCGATCGGGGAACCGGCTCGAGTACGCCGTGCCGTTCGCCAGGGTGCCCTGGACCTCATGGTCCCGGTCGAGCAGCTTCACGCTCCGCACCTCGCCCGCCTGGAGCTTCTGCTCGAAGGTCGCCAGGTCCAAGGTGCGGCGGCTCGACCCACTGCTCACGACGCGCGTGATGACGAACACCGCGAGGACGGCGAAGGCGATGCCGAGGATCAGGAGGCGACGGCGCTGGGTCACGGGGTTCCGGATCGGCCAGACGTTCGGGCTGAACAGGATACCCGGGGCCGCGTGGCCCCACGACGGCTCCGCCGGCGAAGATTCAGGGCTGGGCCGGGCCTGTGTACTCGACGACGTCCGGGAGGTTGCGGTACCGCTCGGCCACGTCGAGGCCGTACCCGACGACGAACTCGGGCGGGATCTGGAAGCCGACGTACTTGATGTCCAGGTCCGACTTCTGCAAGCCGTCCTTCACCAGCAGGGCGACGATCTCGAGGGACGCGGGACGCCGCGCCGCGAGGTTCCGGCGCAGGTACGCCAACGTCAGGCCGGAGTCCACGATGTCCTCGACGATGATCACGTGCCGGTCGGTGAGGTCGAGGTCGAGGTCCTTGATGATGCGCACCACACCACTCGGTGCGCGTCGCTGACCCGTACGACGACACGGCCATGAAGTCGAACTCGACCGGCAAGTCGATCGCGCGGGCAAGATCGCTCATGAACATGAACGCGCCCTTGAGCACCCCGACGAGCAACGGCGCCCGGCCCGCGTAGTCGGCGGTGATCTCCTTGCCGAGCCCGGTGATCCGCTCGCGCAGCTCCTCGGCGGGAACCACCACCTTGCCCAACGGATCGGTCACGGGCGACACGGTACCGCCTGATGCAACACTCCGGCCTCCCGCCACACCCGCCGCCCCCTCGAGAGCTGCGCGGCCCGGCGCTCACAGCGAGCCACTGCGAGCACGCGTTCGACCTCCGCCAGGGACGGCGGCGGCAAGCCCAGCCAGCGCCGCACCGCTCGACGAGCCAATGCCGGGTGGGCGCCGGCCAGCGCGCGGACCGACGGCGCGTCACCTCCGGCCTCCGACAGCAACGCGTCAGCCAGCTCGTCGAGGAGATCGGCTTCGGCCCGCAGCACCTCGGCCTGGCGGTTCAGGACCGGGACGAGATCGCGGCGCGCGCCTTCGCTCAACGCCGGGAGCGCGTCGAGGCGGACCCAGTTCCGCCGATGGATCCGATCCTCGTTCGACGGGTCGACCACCGGTACGAACCCGCTCGCGATGCAGACCGCGTGCACGTCGGCGCGCCGCGCCCCGAGCAGAGGGCGGACGATGTGGCCACGCCGCGTCGGCATCCCTGCGAGCCCGCTCGCCCCGCTGCCGCGCAGCAGGTTGAGCAGCACCGTCTCGGCCTGGTCGTCCGCAGTGTGAGCGACGAGCACCGCGGTCGCGTGCAGCTCCGCGCGCGGCGCTCGAGCGCCTCGTACCGCGCGTCCCTGCGCCCGCGCTTCGATGTTGCCGCCGGGCGCGACCTCGACTCGGACGCAATGCACCTCGACGCCGAGCCGGCGCGCCGCGTCCCGCACGACATCGGCCTCCGCTGCGCTCTCGGGTCGCATCCCGTGATCGACGTGCACCGCGACGGGATCGAGCCCGGCCTCGGCCGCGAGGATCAGCAACGCGAGCGAGTCGGGTCCGCCCGAGCACGCAACCACGACCGGTGCGACGAGCCCTGCGAGCTCGCACACCGTCGCACTCGGCTGCCGGCATGGCGGTGGGTCCGTCCTACCGGGTCACCGCGGTCAGGCCGTCGACGCGCGCGAGCCAGCTGGTCGGGTTCGACAGCTCCTCGAGCGTCGGCAGGTGCTCGGGGCTCTGCCACGCGGGATTCGACCGCGTGGAACCCGGCCTCGCGCTCGATTGCGTCGATGAACGCCTCACCGACCTCGTACTGCTTCATCTTGAGCTCGAGCCCGAGCAGCCGTTGGATCACGGCGGTTGCGCCGCGCGCGTTGCGCCGGGCCTGGAGCACGTGGGCCATGCGGGCCTGGCCGTCGACGAGCTCCGCGCCCGAGCCGGTTCATCACCGCGTTGCCGTGCCCCTCGAGCAGGGACATCAGCGCCTGAACCTTGGCCAGCGTCTCGCGCTGCTCGGGCGAGGCGAACAGTGAGACCATGCCGCCCTCGTCGATCGGGTTTCGGCCCTGACGCATCTCGTCGACCGCGCGCGCGACCGCGGCGAGCAGTCGCTTCGGATCCGGCTCGGACGCCGCCGATCAGCTCGCCGACCAGCCCGAGGAAGTACTCGCGCAACCACGGCACCCCGGTGAACTGCGCCCGGTGGGTGAGCTCGTGCAACGCGATCCAGAGCCGGAAGTCGCTGCGGTCGGAACGCGAACCGCTTCTCGAGCCCGAGCACGTTCGGGCCGACGTAGTAGACCGCGTCCTCCGAGATCGCGAGCGACGAATCCTCGGGGACGAGCAGGTCGTACTGCCCGAGCACCCGCTGGGCCACGTAGCCGAGGAGGAAGCCCAGCTCCGCGCCGGCGATGCGCCGGCCTACGGGAGCAACGGGGCTCGCGGCCATCCGGGCGCCGACCCTCTCGCTGAACGGCGCGAGCAGGCGCCGCATCGACCCGACGTTCGCGCCGACCCAGCCGCCGCGGTCGAGCACCGTCGCGACTGCAGGCGTCGGCGGCCGCAGCCCGGTGAGCTCGGTGACCGCGGCTTCGGCCCTGAGCGTCACGGCCTCGAAGTCGCGCTGCAGCGACACTCCGAGGTACGAGGTGGCGATCGGCTCGCGGCCGGCGATGCGGCGCGCGACCCGCTCGGCGAGACCCCAGTCGACGGGCTCCGGAGTGGTGCTCACCGCTGCTGGGGTCGGGGTCGCCATCGGAGCGGGCTACCGCTTCGGATGCTTCAGCCGGTAGACGCGCTTGTAGTACTGCGACCGGCAGCATGATCAGCACGGTCAGCACGGCGCTGAACAGGATCACGAAGGCGATCCAGTAGTGCCAGGGCTGCGCGTCGGCGAGCGTCGCCCCGGTGCTCGCCACTGCGGGCAGCGCCGTGGAGATCAGCAGGGTGCACACCACTGCGACGAACGCCGCGACCTTCGCAGCTGCTGCCTTCGGCATCGCGCTCTTCACCTGGGCTCCCGAACCGGCTCGACGGACGACGGCTGCATCGTAGGGCGGCGGTTCAACGGAGGGTGAACTCGCGCCGCTCAGGCCTCGCCGAGCGCATCCGCGATGCGTCGCCGGAGCGCCTCGGGCGCCTGGTCCCGGCACCGGGTGGCGACCACCCGGCGGATCTCGATCTCGAAGTAGAAGCCCTGCGCGCAGGGAGGGCACTCGTCGAGATGCCGAGTGATGGCCCGTCGCTTCCAGACCGTCAGCTCACCATCGAGGTAGTGATACACGCGGGGTACCGCGCCTTCGCAATCCATGTCCGTCCGATCCCCCGACCTATCCCCCTGAAGAAGAACCACTCGGGACGAGACCACGTTCCTCGGCCAAGTCCCACAACCGCTTCTGCAACTGCTTTCTTCCCCGATGCAGTCGGCTCATCACCGTACCGATCGGAACGTCCATGATCTCGGCGATCTCCTTGTAGGAGAAGCCTTCGACATCGGCGAGCAGGACCGCGATGCGGAATTGCTCGGGCAGGTCCTCGAGCGCCTTCTTGACGGTCTCGTCCGGGATGGAGTCGAGGACCTCCATCTCGGGGCCCTTGTCGGCCTCGACCGCCTCGAGCCCACCAATCCGCTTGTACAGGTAGAAGTCCTCGACGTCATCGAGCTCCACCTGCTCCGGGCGGCGCTTCTTTGCCCGGTACGAGTTGATGTAGGTGTTCGTGAGGATCTTGTACAGCCAGGCCTTGAGGTTGGTGCCCTCCTTGAAGCCCGGGAACCCCCGGTAGGCCCGCAGGTACGTCTCCTGGACCAGGTCCTCGGCGTCCGTCGGATTCCGGGTCATGCGCAGCGCGGCTGAGTACAACGCCGACATGAACGGCATCGCGAGGTCAGCGAACTGTGCCTGATCGGCCATCGACGGAGGATACCCCCGAACCTCGGGACGCTCCGGGTCGGGTGGCGCGATTCGACCCGGAAACTCTGGCCCTCCGAGCCCGGACGCGAGCGACGACGCGCGGACGACCGGGCGGTGCTCGGCACCGTGGTCTCAACCGCATCGACCGGGTGCGCCCATGGGCGCACCCGGCGCTACGCGTCCGGACGCCGGCAACCGCCGCGTCGTGCGACGCGCGCCGCGACCCTGGTTTCCGACTTCGGCTTCGCCGAGCGGGCCCTGGAACAGATCGGGATCCTCGCCGCGACCGAAATGCACCGAGCCAACCAGTCGCAGCCCGAGTCGGTGCAGTCCGGGAAGGAGTCCTGCGGCGGCGGTTGCACGTCTGTGAGACGGCGCACGACGCGGTGGTGTTCTCCCTCATCCGCGACGAGTGGCGCGCCGCGCCGACCCGTCGGGCCCGCCCGGGCCGCTCAGATCCGAGTCGACGAGGACTTGGTCGTCTTCGTTCCCGCGGCGTCCTTCCGGCGCATGACCACGAGAACGGCCACGAGCCCGATGATGGCAATGATTCCGACGATCTGAAGCATGTTCGCAATTCCCCTCAAAGAGTCCCAACCACGCAGGGCGATCATCGGCACCCCGTCAGGCCGGGTTGAGCCCCAAACTTCACTCCCGAGATGCCCGGAGGCGATGCCGGACCGCGCCCGAACCGTGCCCACCGGCGGTACGGTCCTCGAGTCGAGCGACCGATCCGAGAGGGCGCGAATGCGGGAGCGAACCCGGGGCTACGTGCTGCTCCTCGTGTCGGTGATCGGCCTCGGCGCCGAGATCGTCTCGACGATCCAGGACGGCATCGGCGCGCCAAAGGTCATCGCGCTCGCGTGCTTCGCGTTCCTCTTCTGGTGGGGCTGGGAGCTCGCCACCAAGGTCAAGCCCAAGGATCAGCGGGACCAGGCCAGGCCGAGGGACCAGTAGCGGCCGCGCTCGCGCTCGGCCACGCGCTCCCGGCCCCGGCGCGAGAGCGTCCGCCCTCCTCGGCAGCCACACGAGGAACCGGAGCCCGACCATGGTGTCCGCGCCTTGGAGCCGGGAAGGAGATTCGAACTCCTGACCTGCTCATTACGAGTGAGCTGCTCTACCGACTGAGCTATCCCGGCGGGATCGGGGAGTTTAGCGAGACCCACTCCCGCCACTGGCCGGAAGGTGGAGCAGCAGCCGTTCGAGGAGCAGGGCCTCGCTGGGATTGAACTCGAAGGCGTCGCGGGCCTCGCGGCAGGCGTCGAGCGCACGAGCCGCGGCCCCGGCCGGGCCCACGACGAGTCGGGCCCGATCCAGGTTCAGCTCGGGAACGCCGTCGGCCAGCGCGTCGCGGTAGACGGACTCGATCGCGGTGATCCCCTCGAGCAGCGCGTCGATCCGGGCCCGGCGAGCTTCGCGCCGCTGCCGGTCGGTGACCCGCTTGCGCATCGCGCTCGCGGTGCGCGGCCGCGTACTGCCGGCGCTCGATCTCCGCTTCGAGGTCTTCGAGCTCGGCCTCCTGTCCCGTCTCGAGCCCGGCGAGCGTGTCCTTGATCACCTCGCCGAGCCCCTCGGCCAGCGCCGAGCGCCGTCGCGCCGGTGCCGTCGATGCGCGTGGGAACGTCGACGAACGCGTCGCGCAGCTCGGCCAGCGGACCGGTCGAGCGCCACCGCGCGATCGAGCCGTCCACCGGCGAGCGCGGCGCACGAGGCGCGCCCGCGCCTCGAGCACCCCGCGCCGCTCGAGCTCGGCGAGCAGCACGTCCGTACCCAGCGCGCCGAAGTCGACCTGCTGGCAGCGCGACCGGATGGTGGGGAGCAGCTCCGCCGCGGATTCGGCGACCAGGATGATGATCGTGCGCGGCGGAGGCTCCTCGATGCTCTTGAGCAACGTGTTCGACGACTCCGGGTTGAGCCGGTCCGCTTCGAGCAGGACGACGCACTTGCGATCGGTCTCCACCGGGCTCGCGTGCACCGCGGGCAGGATCGCGTCGCGCACGTCGCGCTCGACCGAGTACGGCGTGGCGACGGGCCGGAACTCGACGACGTCGGGATGCCGGCCGCGCAGCACGCGCTCGTCGCCGTCTGCGCCGATCAGCGAGCGCGGCGAAGCAGCGGGCCGCGATCTCGATCCCCGAGCCCCGGGGCCCGACGAGCAGGTAGGCGTGGACCGGACGTTCGGCGGCGCGTTGCAGCATCGCCACCGCGCGGTCCTGACCGATCACCTGCTCCCACATGGTGGGCGAGCGTAGGCCGGAGCAGGCACGGTGCGCTGGAGTGACCCGGCAGCGCGTCCTACGGGGCGAGGCGCGCGCGTGACCTCAGCCTCGACGCGGGTCGCCACCTCATCGGGAGATCCCGAGCCGTCCACGACGCTCCAGCCCCGATCCGACGGCGAGGTCCCGGTACGCGGCCCGCACGCCCGCATGGAACGTCTCACCCTCGCGCTCGAGCCGGTCCGGGTCACCCGGACGGCGTTCGGCGGCCACTGCGTTCGCTGACGTCGAGCACGATGACGAGGTCGGGCGCCAGCCCACCGTCGCCCACGCGTTCACCGATTCGATGGCGATCCGCGCCGAGGCCGCGCACGACGCCCTGGTAGACCAGCGACGACGGGACGTGGCGGTCGGTCAGCACCCACGCCCCGCGCTGCAGAGCGGGTCGGATCGATCTCTGCGACGTGTTGGGCCCGGTCCGCGGCCATCAGCAGCGCCTCGGCCGTCGGGTCGATGGAGTCCTCACCGTCGAGGACGAGCGCGCGCAACGCAGCCGCCGAGCGGTGTGCCGCCGGGTTCCCGGGTCGACGACCACATCGAGGCCCCGGCCGCGGAGCCAGTCGGCGAGCCGCGGGATCTGCGTGCTCTTCCCGCTCCCGTCACCGCCCTCGAGGACGATGAATCGGCCGCTCATCCGCCCGCCTCGGCCGCCGGGGGAACCTCGGCGTCGGGCCCGGTCCCGGCCTGGAGGTCCGGCGGCGGATCGTCCGCGGTGGTTGCGGCTTCAGGTGGGGCGACGGGTGACCGTTCGCGGGATGGCGCGGCACTCCGGCCAGGGCGCGCATCGCCGCGCAGCTCGTGGCGGGCGTAGAGGCCCGACGACGACGGTCAGCACCGCGCCGCCCCAGAGCGCGAGCCGCACCCCCGGGAACCCGTAGCTGAACCCGCCGAGAGTGATACGGGGTGCTCCCGCAGCCAGGCTGAAGAGCCACTCGTACAGGTCCGCGAACAGCGGCGAGACGGTCAGCGAGAGGAGGAGGCAGAGCCGGACCACCGCGTAGAGGGTCGCGAACGTCCGGCCTCGCAGCTCGTCGGTCACGGTCTCCTGCAGCACGGTGAAGCCCGTGACGTACGCGGCGCCTGCGCACGCGCCGACCCCAGCGATCATCACCGCCGCGAGGCCGCCGACGTTGAACGCGGACGCACGCGCGAGACAGATGCCGGCGCCGATGATCGACCACTCGAACACCGTGTCCCGAGGCAGACGCTTCTGGAACGCGAGCAGGCTGAACACGCCGATGGCCGCGCCGGTGCCGAGCGCGAAGAGCAGCACGCGTGTACTCGGACTTGCTCCCCAACACCTCGGTCGCGAAGACGGTGCTCAGCGGCACCATCGCGCCGGCGCCGATCACGCCACCACCGAGTCCGACGATGACGGCGCGAGCGAATCGGTCGGTGCGGATGAACGCAGAGACCGTCCTTGATCTCGGAGAAGGTCGAGGTCCACTCGAGCTTCTTGCCCGACGCGCGCTTCGGCCGGCGAGGGATCGGAAGGCCGAAGACGATGATCGCCGACACGACGTACGTGATGGCGTCGAACCAGAACGCCGGGACTGCGGAGTTGCTCTGCAGGGAGTGCAGCGCGTGGAATCCTCCGAGCCATCCCGCGACGACCGTGAGCGCACCGGTGATCACCGCCCGCGAGCGGGAACGTGCCGTAGGAAGCAACGAGCGAGAGCGAGTTCGCGGTCGCGAGGTTCTCGTCAGGCACGAAGTGAGGGCACCGACGCGTCCTTCGCCGGACCCCAGAGCAGCGTGAGGATCTCGACGAAGAAGGAGACGACGCACCAACAACCAGAGGCGTGTTGACGAACGGCAGCGTGCAGATGAGCGCGGCGCGCCCGAGGTCGCAGCAGACCATCACCTTGCGGCGGTCGAACCGGTCGACGATCACCCCGCCGAGCGTCGCGAGGAAGAAGCCCGGGCACCATCCGCACCGCGATGACGAGGCTGAACGCCGCCGCGGAATCCGTTCGAGACGCGGCCGGTCAGCTGGAGGATCGCGAAGAAGCCGACCCAGTCGCCGAGGCTCGAGAAGACCTGGGCGAGCCAGAGCTTGAAGAACGGGCGCGTCCCGAAGAGCCGCCACGGAGCCGGCGGTATCGAGTGCTCCTCGGACGAGGGCGGGATGAATGGAGCGGATTCCGGGCTCACGTGACCCTCAGACTAGGGGCGCGGAGCCCCGAATCACGGGGTTGCGGGCTCGGGGTCGACCGGGTCCAGGCTCGGCGCGACCCGTTGCTCGGGTCCCGTGGCCGCCGCCTTCGCCGTGGACTTCGTCGCCTTCTTCGCCGGCTTCTTCGCGGCCTTCTTCTTCTTGACCGCCTTCTTCTTGGCCGCCTTCTTCTTGGCCTTCTTCTTGGCCGGGCCCTTGGCCGCGCGCTCGCGGAGCAGCTCGATCGCCTCCTCGAGCGTGACGGCTCCGGGGTCGAGCCCACGCGGGATCGTCGCGTTCGTGGTGCCGTCGGTGACGTACGGACCGAACCGACCGTCGAGCACTCGCACCGGCTTCTCGGTGTCGGGGCTCGTCCCGAGCTCCGCGATCGGCGGCTTGGCCTGACCGCGCCGTTGCTTGGGCTGGGCGAAGATCGCCTCGGCCCCCTCGAGCGTGATGTTGAAGATCTGGTCCTCGGACTCGAGGCTGCGGCTGTCCGTGCCCTTGCGCAGGTACGGCCCGTAGCGACCGTTCTGCGCGGTGATCTCGACCCCCTCGGCGTCCTTGCCGACGACCCGCGGGAGCGACAGCAGCTTGAGCGCCGTCTCCAGGTCCACCGAGTCCGGATCCATCGACTTGAACAGCGACGCGCGCGGCGGCTTGGCCTTCGAGCCCTCTTCGAGCTCGCCGAGCTGCACGAACGGACCGAAGCGACCGTTGAGCGAGAGCACCTTCTCCCCCGTCGCCGGATCGACGCCGAGCTCTCGTGGTCCGGCCGCCCCGCGCGCCAGCAGCTCCTCGGCCCGCTCGACCGTGAGCTCGTCGGGGGCCATGTCGGCGGGGAGCGGGCACTTCTCGTCGCCCCGGTGCAGCGACTCACCGGTGTTCCAGACGTGCACGACGATCTCGGGACGACCGGTGTCGCCACCGCCGTCGATGTGGATCGCGTTGACCTCGCTCATGTTGATCCTGGCGAGGTTCTCCTCCGACACGAGCTCCGCAAGCCCGGCGGTGCCGTTGCCGAAGTAGAAGGTGTGGAGCCACTTCTCGGACTCGCCGCGCCCGGCCGCGACCTCGTCCAGCGCCTCTTCCATCGTTGCGGTGAAGTCGTAGTCCACGAGGTGAGCGAAGTAGCGCTCGAGCAGCTGGGTCTTCGCGAACGCGGTCCATGACGGGACGAGCGCGTTGCCCTTCTTCCACACGTAGCCGCGCTCGTTCGTGATCGTGTTGATGATCGACGCGTACGTCGACGGCCGACCGATCGCGCGGTCTTCGAGCTCCTTGATCAAGCTGGCCTCGGTGTAGCGGGCGGGCGGCTGGGTCGAGTGGCCGCCCGCTTCGATGCCTTCGCACGCGACGCCTTCGCCCTCGCCGACGGCCGGAAGGTTGGCCTCGCCATCGTCGGTGTCGCGGTCCTCGCTCACGTCCACGTACGCCATGCGGAAGCCGAGGAACTCGAAGGTCCGGCCCGACGCCCGGAAGACCGCCTGCTCGCCCGCGCTCGACGTGCCGGCGAGCCGCAGCGTGAGGCTGCGGCCACGGGCGTCGGGCATCTGGCTCGCGACCGTGCGCATCCAGATCATCTCGTAGAGCGCCTGCTCGTCCCGGCTGAGCTCGCCCCGCACGGCTTCGGGGGTGCGGAAGCGGGCACCGGACGGGCGGATCGCCTCGTGGGCCTCCTGGGCGTTCTTGACCTTGTTGGCGTAGGTGCGCGGCGCCGGCGGGAGGTACGCCTGGCCGAAGCGCTCGACGATCTGCGCCCGGGCCGCGTCCACGGCCTGCTCGGAGAGCTTCACCGAGTCGGTACGCATGTAGGTGATGTACCCACGCTCGTAGAGGCCCTGGGCGACGGACATCGTGCGACTCGCGCTGAAGCGGAGCTTGTTGCCCGCCTCCTGCTGCATCGTCGTGGTCTTGAACGGGCGCCTTCGGCCGCTCGGTGAACGGCTTCGACTCGGCCGACGCCACGGTGTACGGCGACGTCGCGCAGCCGCGTCGCCAGCGCGCCGGCATCCGCCTCGCGCAGGTGCACCGCACCGGAACCCTCGGCGAGTGCGCCGGTGGCGGGATCGAAATCGCGACTCGTCGCGACGCGGTGGTTGTCGAGCTCGACGAGCCGCGCGCCGAACGAGATCGCCGCGTGCGGCGAAGCGGCCGTCGAGGTCCCAGTACTCGGCCGCGCGGAACGCCATCCGCTCGCGCTCGCGCTCGACGACGAGTCGCGTCGCGACGCTCTGCACGCGACCCGCGCGAGCGCGCGCCGCCCACCCGGCGCCAGAGCACCGGCGAGACCTCGTAGCCCACGAGCCGGTCGAGCACCCGCCGACCCTCTTGCGCCTCGACGAGCTTCATGTCGAGCTCGCGCGGATGGGCGATGGCTTCCTCGATCGCCTCCTCGGTGATCTCGTGGAACACCATCCGCTTCACCGGGAAGTCGGCCTTCGGCTTGAGCACCTCCAGCAGGTGCCACGCGATGGCTTCGCCCTCGCGATCCTCATCCGTCGCGAGGTAGAGCTCGTCGGCTTCCTTGAGGGCGCGCCGGAGGCTGCTGACGACCTTCGTCTTCTCCGGCGAGATCACGTACTCCGGCTGGAAGTGGTTCTGGACGTCGATCGCGAGGCCCTTGCGGGGCAGGTCGCGGACGTGGCCGACGCTGGCCATGACGGTGTAGTCGCGGCCGAGGAATCGACCGATGGTGTCGGCCTTGGTCTTGGACTCGACGATGACAAGGGGCTTGGGCACAGGACTCGATTTCGGCTCGATGACGGAGCGACCGTAGCGCCGCACCGTATTTCCGTAGTGCCACGTGGCTCCGAACCGTGTCAAACGGACCGGACCGAGGTTCACAAAATGTCCCGTCTAACCTGTCCCGATGGTCCTAGGCGGCATCACCGACATCGTCGATCCCCAACAGATGCTGCGGTCGTTCGGGACGATCGGGCTCATCGCGATCATCTTCGCCGAATCCGGCCTGTTGTTCGGCTTCTTCCTCCCCGGCGACTCGCTCCTCTTCACCGCCGGGCTCTTCGCGGCCCGGGGTGACCTCAACCTTGCGGTCGTGCTCGTCGGGTGCTTCCTCGCCGCCGTCATCGGCGACCAGGTCGGATACGCGTTCGGCAAGAAGGTCGGGCCCTCGATCTTCCGGAAGCCGAACTCGAAGCTCTTCAAGCAGGAGTACGTCCAGCGGGCCGACGAGTTCTTCGAGACCCACGGCGCCAAGACGATCCTCCTCGCCCGCTTCGTCCCCGTCGTGCGGACCTTCGTGCCCGTGCTCGCCGGCGTCGGGAAGATGAAGTACCGCACGTTCCTCGTCTACAACGTCATCGGCGGGCTGCTCTGGGCCGTCGGCGTGACGACGCTCGGCTACGCGCTCGGGGACCAGATCGGCGCGGACAACATCGACAAGTACCTGCTGCCGATCATCGCGGTCGTCATCTTCATCTCGATCCTCCCCGCGGTGATCGAGGTGCTCCGCCACCGGCGCAAGGCCAAGGCCGACGCCCTCTCGGCGAACCGACGCCGAGCAGGTCGCGGAGCGCCTGCACGACGCCATCGACGAGTAGCCGCTCAGCCTGCGGGCTCGAAGCGGTAGCCCATGCCCGGCTCGGTGAAGAAGTACTTCGGTCGCCCGGGTTCGGGCTCGAGCTTGCGGCGGACCTGGGCCATGAACACGCGCAGGTAGTTCGTCTCCGTCTCGTAGGCCGGACCCCAGACCTCCTGGAGGAGCTGCTTCTGCGCGACGAGCTTGCCCGAGTTGCGCACCAGGACCTCGACGATGTGCCACTCGGTCGGCGTGAGCCGGATCTCCTTGCCGTTCGCGTCGAGGACCCGCTTCACCGCGAGGTCGATCGAGAAGTCCGCGGTGATCACCACCGCCTCCTCCTCTGACGGCGCGGCCCGGCGCAGCGCGGCGCGCAGGCGGGCCAGGAGCTCGTCCATGCCGAACGGCTTGGTCACGAAGTCGTCGGCGCCCGGCGTCGAGCGCGGCGACCTTGTCGGCTTCCGCCTCGCGCACCGAGAGCACGATGATCGGCACCTGGCTCCAGCCCCGGAGCCCCTGGATCACCTCGACCCCGTCGATCCCGGGCAGCCCGAGGTCCAGGACGACGACGTCGGGATGGCGCCGGGCCGCGAGCTCCAGGCCCTGCTCGCCGGTCTCCGCGAGCTCGACGTCGTAGCCCCGCGCGCGGAGGTTGATGCCGAGCGCGCGCCGGATCTGCGGCTCGTCGTCGACCACGAGGACCCGGCTCATCGTCCCGCTCCTGGCCCTGCGGGCCGAGCCGCTCGGGCTCCGCTCCGTTGGTCGCGCGGCACCACGTCCGCGGTGTCCCACTGCGCTCATGTCGCCGCCGGCAGGCTCAGCACCATCGTCGCGCCCCCACCCGGGGTGTCCTCGACGACGAGCTCGCCACCCATCGCGTCGACGAAGCCGCGCGCGACCGCGAGGCCGAGCCCGACGCCGGTGCCGTTGCTCGGGTTGTCGCCGAGCCGTTGGAAGGGCAGGAAGATGAGCTCGCGTTGGTCCACCGGGATCCCCGGTCCATGGTCGATGACGCGCAGGTGCACGCGGTCGGACACTGCGCCCGGCCTCGACCCGCACGCACTCGCCGGGCGGTGACCACGAGCGAGCGTTGTCCACGATGTTCGCGACCGCGCGTTCGAGCAGCGGCGCGTCGGCGTTGACGCGCGGGAGGGTCTCGGGAAGATCGAGCACCACGGGCACCGGACGCTCCGCCAGGCCGTCGAGCGCGCGCGGCACGATCTCCTCGAGCCCGACGTCGCGCATCACGAGTCGCATCACGCCGGTCTGGAGCCGGCTCATGTCGAGCAGGTTGCCGACGAGCGAGTTGAGCCGGTCGGTCTCCTCGTCGATCGTCTCGAGGAACTCGTGGGTCGCGTCGGGCGTCCACTCGACGTCGCGCTGGAGCAGGCTCGTGACCGACGCCTTGATCGACGCGAGCGGCGTGCGCAGGTCGTGCGACACCGCGGCGAGCAACGCGGTGCGCAGCTCGTTGCCCTCGGCGAGCACGGTCGCCGCCTCGACGTCCGCGCGGAGCCGCCGCCGCTCGACCGCGACCTGGACCTGCGCCGCGAACGCGCGGAGCACCTCCACGTCGTCGGCGGTCAACATCGTGCCCACCACCACGAGCTGCTCCAGCGGGCCGATCGGCACCGAGAGCGCGCCGTCCTCGGGTCGGGTCGGGACCGGCTCACCCGCGACGGCCTCGACCTCCCAGCCGTCGTCGTCCAGATCCCGCAGCACCGCCACCGCGTCGGCCGCGAACGCGGCCCGCAGCTGCGCGACGAGCTGCGGCAAGCGGGTCGTCCGCGGTCACGAGCGTCCCGCCGAGCGCGGCCAGCGTCTCCGCCTCGGCTCGGGCGCGAGCGGCGTCGGCGGTTCGCCGGCTCGCGATGCTCGACGAGCCAGCTGACGACGCCGGCCACGACGAGGAACACGAAGAGCGCGAGCAGGTTCTCGCCTTCGTCGATCGTGAACGTGTGCATCGGCGGGGTGAAGTAGAAGTTCGCGAACAGCGAACCCGAGACCGCCGCGAGCACCGCCGGCAGCGAGCCCGCCGACCGCAGCGACGACCACGACGAGCAGCAGGAAGAGCAGCAGCACGCTCGGAGAGCCCGAAGTTCTGGTCCCCGATCGAGAGCAGCAGGGCGAGGATCGGCGGCGCGAGCGACCGCGAGCAGCCAACCGGTCCGCTGCCGGCGCCGGCTGAGGTACGACCGGTGCACCGGCCGGCGCACCGTGGGCGCGCCGTGACCCTCCTCCCGCTCGGTGGAGATGACGTGGACGTCGATCGTGCCGGACGAGCGCAGCACGCCGTTGATCACCGAGCCGCGCAGGAACTCGTTCCAACGAGACCGGCGGCTCGCGCCCATCACGAGCTGGCTCGCGTTCTCGGCCGCGCGCGAACCCGACGAGCGCCTCGCCGACGTCGCCCCCGCTGATCTCGCGGTACTCGCCGCCGAGCTCGGTGAGCAGCCGGCGGAGCTCGGCCAGCCGCTCGGTCGACGGGCCGGCGAGACCGTCGGCCGGGCGGACGTGCACCCCGATCAGCTCGCCGCGCGTGCGCATCGCCATCCGGGCGGCGCGCCGCAGCACGTCTTCGCCGCCCGGCGCACCGGTGATCGCCACCAGCACCCGCTCGCGGGTCTCCCAGGTGCCGGAGATGCCGTGGAGCTCCCGGTACTCCTCGAGCGCCTCGTCGACCCGGTCCGCGACCCACATGAGGGCGAGCTCGCGCAACGCGCCGAGGTTGCCCTCGCGGAAGTAGTTGGCGAGCGCGGCGTCGATCTTCTCGGGCGCGTAGATGTTGCCGTGGGCCATGCGGCGCCGCAGCGCTTCGGGCGTCTGGTCGATCGAGCTCGACCTGGTCCGCGGCGCGCACGACCGCGTCCGGGATCGTCTCGCGCTGCTCGATGCCGGTGATCTCCTGGACCACGTCGTTCATCGACTCGAGGTGCTGGATGTTGACGGTCGAGATGACGTCGATGCCCGCGCTCGAGCAGCTCCTCGACGTCCTGCCAGCGCTTCTCGTTGCGCGACCCGGGAACGTTCGTGTGCGCGAGCTCGTCCACCAGCGCCACCCGCGGCTTGCGGGCGAGGAGCGCGTCGATGTCCATCTCCTCGAACGAGGTGCCGCGGTACTCGATCCGGCGCCGGGGCACGACCTCGAGGTCGCCGAGCTGCTCGGCGGTGTTCGCCCGGCCGTGCGTCTCGACGAACCCGACGACGACGTCCGTGCCGCGGGCGAAGCGGCGCCGGCCCTCGTTGAGCATCGCGAACGTCTTGCCCACTCCGGGGGCCGCTCCGAGGTAGATGCGGAGCTTCCCGCGCGCCATCGGGTCAGCCTACGGTCACGACGAGCTGGTCCAACGCCACGTTGAGCTCGAGCACGTTGACGCCCGGCTCACCCGAGGAAGCCCAGCGAGCGGCCGTCGGTGTGGTCTGGTCGACGAGCTTGTCGACCGCGGCCAGCGACATCCCGCGGACCCGCGCGACCCGGTGGGCCTGGATGCGGGCGTTCGCCACGGAGATGTGCGGGTCGAGACCGGAGGCTGACGCGGTCACCGCGTCGACCGGCACCTCGGCGTCCTTCGCGAGCCCGTTCTCCTTGCGGTACTCGATCGCCCGCTGCTTCACGGTGGAGAGGAGCTCCGGGTTGGTCGGGCCGAGGTTCGACCCGGAGCTGATGTCCTGGCTCAGATCCTTCGGGTCGTTCGGCACCGTCTTCTTCGCGTCGTTCGGATCCGTGGCATCCGAGCCGCTGGCGGCCGCGCCGGCGGCACTCGGGCGTCCGTGGAAGTACTTCGGCTTCGTGAACGTCTGGCCGAGCAGCTTCGAGCCGACGACCTTCCCGTTCACCTTCAGCTTCGACCCGTTCGCCTGGTTCGGGAAGGCGGTCTGGGCGACCGCGGTGACCACGAGCGGGTAGGCGAGACCGAGCAGGAGCGTGAAGACGACCATCATCATGATCGCGGGCAGGAGCTGGCGTCGCATCACTTCACCCCCAGGGCAGTGACGAGCATGTCGATGAGCTTGATCCCGATGAAGGGCGCGACGATCCCGCCGAGCCCGTAGACGAGCAGGTTCCGTCGCAGCAGCTGCGCGGCACCGGACGGCACGAACTTCACGCCTCGGAGCGCGAGCGGGATCAGGATCACGATGATCAGTGCGTTGAAGATGACCGCGGACAGGATCGCCGAGCGCGGCGAGCTCAGGTCCATGACGTTGATCCGGTCGAGCTGCGGGAAGACCGCGAGGAACATCGCGGGAACGATGGCGAAGTACTTCGCCACGTCGTTCGCGATCGAGAACGTCGTGAGCGCGCCGCGCGTGATGAGCAGCTGCTTGCCGATCTCGACGATGTCGATGAGCTTCGTCGGGTCCGAGTCGAGGTCGACCATGTTCCCGGCTTCCTTGGCCGCCTGCGTGCCGGTGTTCATCGCCACCCCGACGTCGGCCTGGGCCAGCGCCGGCGCGTCGTTCGTGCCGTCGCCCGTCATCGCGACGAGGCGGCTCCCCGCCTGCTCCTCCTTGATGTAGGCCATCTTGTCCTCGGGAGTGGCTTCGGCGATGAAGTCGTCGACGCCGGCCTCGGCCGCGATGAACCGGGCGGTGATCGGGTTGTCGCCCGGTGACCATCACGGTGCGGATCCCCATCGTGCGGAGCTCGTCGAACCGCTCCTTCATGCCCGGCTTGACCGTGTCCTTCAGGTAGATCACGCCGAGCGCCTTCGCAGCCGCTCCGTTCTTCGTGGCGACGACGAGCGGCGTCCCGCCGAGCCCGGCGATCGCGTCGACCTCGTCCATCAGCTCGACCGGCACCGTGCCGCCATCCTCCTCGACCCACGTGCGCACCGAGTCGGCGGCGCCCTTGCGGATGCTGTGGCCGTCGAAGTCGAGGCCGCTCATGCGGGTCTGCGCGGTGAACTCGATCAGCTCGGCCCCCGGCACCTCACGGGGGGCGATGCCGTACTGCCGCTCGGTCAGCTCGAGGATCGAGCGCCCTTCCGGGGTCTCGTCGGCCAGGCTCGAGAGCAGCGCCGCGTCGGCGAGCTCGCGCTCGTCGACGCCGGGCGCGGGCCGCAGCTCGGCCGCCTGGCGGGCGCCGTAGGTGATCGTCCCGGTCTTGTCGAGCAGCAGCGTGTTCACGTCCCCCGCGGCCTCCACCGCGCGCCCGCTCATCGCGAGCACGTTGCGCCGCACCAGTCGGTCCATCCCGGCGATGCCGATCGCGGAGAGCAGGCCGCCGATCGTCGTCGGGATCAGGCAGACGAGCAGCGCGACGAGCACGACGACCGACTGCTCGGCGTTCGCGTAGATGGCGAACGGCTGCAGGCTCACGGTCGCGAGCAGGAAGATGATCGTGAGCCCGGCGAGCAGGATGTTGAGTGCGATCTCGTTCGGCGTCTTCTGGCGCTCGGACCCCTCGACGAGGGCGATCATCCGGTCGATGAACGTCTCGCCCGGTCGGGCGGTGATGCGCACGACGATCCGGTCCGAGAGCACCCGAGTCCCGCCGGTCACCGCCGACCGGTCGCCGCCGGCCTCACGGATGACCGGCGCCGACTCGCCGGTGATCGCCGACTCGTCGATGCTCGCGATGCCCTCGACGACGTCGCCGTCGCTCGGGATCGACCTCACCGGCGACGACGATCACCTCGTCGCCGACGTCGAGCTGGGTGCCCGGGACCTCCTCGATCGAGCCGTCCGCACGGCGCCGGTTCGCCATGGTCTCGGACCGGGTCCGGCGCAGGGTGTCCGCCTGCGCCTTGCCCCGACCTTCGGCCACCGCCTCGGCGAAGTTCGCGAAGAGCACGGTGAACCAGAGGAACGCCGCAACCAGCGCGCTGAAGACGTTCTGGTTCGGGCTCGACGAGCCGAAGTCCTTGAAGAACAGGATCGTCGTGAGCACGCTGCCCACCTCGACCACGAACATCACCGGGTTCTTCATGAGCGTGCGCGGGTCGAGCTTCACGAAGCTGTCGCCGACCGCGCGCCGGATGATCGGGCCGTTGAGCAGCGAGGTCGACTTCCGCACCCGCTCGGCCTTCGTCTCGCCCGGCGCGACGGTGGGTTCTGTCATCGTCATGATCGTCTCCTAGATCCCGAGCTGCTCGACGATGGGACCGAGCGCCAGTGCGGGGAAGAACGTGAGGCCGGCGACGACGAGGATCACGCCGAACAGCAGGCCGGCGAAGAGCGGCGTGTCGGTCGGGAAGGTCCCTGCGGATGCCGGCACCTTGTCCTTCTTGGCCAGCGCGCCGGCGATCGCCAGGGTCGGGATGATCAGGAAGTACCGGCCGATGAGCATCGCGATGCCGAGCGCGGTGTTCATGAACTGCGTGTTGGCGGTGATGCCGGCGAACGCCGAGCCGTTGTTGTTCCCGGCGGAGGTGAACGCGTAGAGCACCTCGCTGAAACCGTGCGGACCCGGGTTCAAGATCGAGATCGTTGAGCACCGTCGGCGTGACGATCGCGATCCCCGCACCGATCAGCACCGCGACCGGCATGGCCAGGATGTAGATCACCACGAGCTTGACCTCGCCCGCCTGGATCTTCTTGCCCAGGTACTCCGGCGTGCGCCCGACCATCAGACCGGCGATGAAGACCGCGAGGAGGGCGAGCACGAGCATCCCGTTCATGCCGACGCCGACGCCGCCGGGGCTGACCTCACCGAGCTGCATGTGCAGCAGCGGCATCATCCCGCCGAGCGGAGTGAAGGAGTCGTGCATCGAGTTGACCGACCCGTTCGATGTTCCTGTCGTCGACGCGGCCCACATCGCGGAGGCTGGCGTGCCGAAGCGGATCTCCTTGCCTTCGAAGTTCCCGCCCGGCGAGCTGGACGTGGTCGCCTGATTGACGTGCAACATCCGAGACCTTCGGGTTGCCGTTGAGCTCGAACATCGTGGTGAACCCGACGAAGAGCGCCCAGATCACGACCATCACGGCGAGCAGCACCCAGCCCTGGCGCTGCTCGCCGACCATCTTTCCGTAGGTGTAGGTCAGCGCGAACGGGATCACCAGGATGAGGAAGAGCCCGAACAGGTCCGAGAACCCGTTCGGGTTCGAGAACGGGTGCGCGGAGTTCACGTTGAAGAACCCGCCACCGTTCGTGCCGACCATCTTGATGATCTCCTGGCTGGCGTTCGGCCCGCCCGGGATCACCTGCGTCCGACCCTCGACGGTCTTGATGACCTCGAAGCCGTGGAGGTTCTGCACCACACCCGTGCCGACGTAGATCAACGCGCCGACGAACGCGATCGGCAGCAGGATCCGCAGCGTCGTGCGGGTGAGGTCCACCCAGAAGTTGCCGATCGTGTTCGCGCGTCGGCGGGCCAGCCCGCGGATGAGCGCGGCCATGACGGCCATGCCCGCCGCGGCGGAGACGAAGTTCTGGACGGTCAAGCCGACCATCTGCGTGAAGTTGCTGAGCGTCGACTCGGGGGCGTAGCTCTGCCAGTTGGTGTTCGTCACGAAGCTCGTGGCGGTGTTGAACGAGAGCGCGTCACCGACCTTCGGCGGCGTTGGTGGGGTTCAGCGGCAGCACAGCCTGGAATCGCTGCATGGCGTACAGGACGATGATGCCGACGACGCTGAACGCGAGGACCGAGAACGCGTAGACGGTCCAGCGCTGCTCCTGGTCCGGGTCCACCCGGCAGATCTTGTAGATCAGCCGCTCGATCGGGAGGAACACACGATCTCCGGGCGCCGTGATCGCTCCCGTACACCTTCGCCATGTAGCTGCCCAGCAGTGGGATCGAGACCGCCAGCAGCACCACGAGCAAGCGCCAGCTGAGCCCAGGCCGCGCCGGTCATCAGAACTTCTCCGGGATCAGGAAGGCGGCGAGCGAGGTACACGCCGAGCAGCACGACCGAGAGGATCAGGCCGATGAGGTTCTCGGCGCTCACGGCAGCACCTCCTCCGGCGCGGTGACAGGCGTCGAGCCGTCGTCACCGCTGCGCACGATGCGGTCGCAGCCCACGACGAGCGCGGTGCACAGGGCGAAGAACCCGATGATCACCACGACGATGAACACGATGTCGGCCATGAAGTCTCCTGGTTCAGTTCCGGGTCTCGTTGGCGAGGACGGTGCCGAGCTGGTCGGCGAGTGCGACCGCGAGCGCGCGGTCCTCCGGCGGCAGCGCGATGCCCGTGCTGCGCGCCTCGAGGTCGATGACGAAGCGACCGACCGGTCGGCCCGCCGCCGTAGACCGGAAGCGAGATCCGGCCGTCGCGTCGGCATCGGCTCGCGCAGGTAGGAGCCCGGGATGCGCACGCCCTGGTGCGTCATCTCCGGCAGGTCCTCACGGAACGGGAGCGGCTCGAACCGGCACTCCTCGACGTGCAGCAGCGAGACCAGCTCCCCGCGCACGATGCCGATCAGCCGTCCCGCCGGCTCTCCACCGGCCGCGAGCTCGGACAGGCGACGGACCCGCACCACCTCGGCCCGGCTCCGCGCCGCGCGACTCTGGCTGCGCCGGTTCCTGACGACCAGCTCGCCGACGATGAGCCCGACCACGAGCAGCAGCACCGCGGTCTCGATGTCGTCATGGCTGCTGATCGTCAGTGAGTAGTAGGGACGGGTGAAGAAGAAGTCGAACGCGACGAACGACACGAGCGCGGCGATCGCGCCACCGAGGCGGCCACCGAGCACCGCCGCGAGCACCACGACGAGCACCAGGACCAGTGAGACGTTCGACGTGCGGATGTCCGCGCGGACCGGGATCAGGGCCGCGGAGACGACGACCGGCCCGGCGAGCGCGACCGCCCACGCGAGGGGGGAGAGCGATGGGCGGGCGCTGCGCCGGGACTGCTGGTCGTCGTGCATGGGTCCGGTTGTACCGACGGTCCGCCGCCCCGAACAGGGCCTTGATGCCCTTCTAGCGCGTGGTCGCGAAACCTTGACGGGCATCTGTCGGCACCGGGCCGATGCACGCGTCACACTCGTTGCAGAGGTTCACAACCCTCGGAGGTGCGCCGTGACAGACACCGGGAACCGAGCCCACGAGGACGACTGGCCGGCCCTGATCGCCTACGCGATCGGCGGTCTGCTGCCCATCGCGGTCGCCGCCGCGATGGTCGGGGTGCGGGGCGAGATCGACACCACGAACGTCGCGTTGGTGCTCGTGCTCGTGGTCGTGGGCACCGCCGCGTTCGGCGGACGCGGGCCCGCCGCGCTCAGCGCCGATCATCACCGCAGCCTCCTACGAGTTCTTCTTCACCAAGCCGTTCGAGTCGTTGCGCATCTCGAGCGCGGACGACGTCGAGACCACGCTGATCCTGCTGGCCATCGGCCTGGTCGTCGGCCAGCTCGCGGTGCACGCGCGACACACCGCGGCGGGACGCACAGCGCGGTCGGGACGAGATCACGAGCATGCGCCACATGGCCGAGCTCGTCGCCGCCGGCGCGAGCTCGCGCGACCTGATCGACACTGCGGTCGCTGGAGCTGACCCAGATCCTGTCGCTCCTCGGCTGCCGCTTCGAGATCGCCGCGACCGGCCCGGACCTGCCGATCCTCGAACGCTCCGGCCGGATCGAGAGCCCGTACCGCCGGGTCGGCATCGACGGCGAGCTCGCGCTGCCGCCGCTCGGCGTCCGCCTCCCCGTGGTGGGAGACGGACACCAGGTCGGTTCGATCGTGCTCGAGCCCGATCCGGACCACGGTGTGACCCTGGAAGCCCGGGTCGTCGCGGTCGCGCTGTCCGATCAGCTCGGAGCCGCGCTCGCGGCCCGAGCCGACGGATGCCTAGTAGGCCGTGCCCGTGACCCCGGTCTCCGCCTCGGCCGCGACGAACTCCTCCGACTCCTCGCCGAAGGCTCCGCCCTTGCGCTTCGAGAACGCCACCGCGCCGATCAGCACGAGCATGCCCGCAGCCGGCGATGGCGTACCGCGAATCGTCGTCGCTGCAGGCTGATGACCGCAGGCAGGATCAGCAGGGAGACCAGGTTCATCACCTTGATGAGCGGGTTCAGCGCGGGCCCGGCGGTGTCCTTGAACGGGTCACCGACCGTGTCACCGATGACTGCCGCGTGGTGCGCTTCGGAGCCCTTGCCGCCTTCGTTGCCGTCCTCGATGTACTTCTTCGCGTTGTCCCATGCACCACCGGAGTTGCTCAGGAAGTTCGCCATGAGCTGACCGGTGAGGATGACGCCCGCGAGGAACGCGCCGAGCGCGACGTAGTTGATGCCGAAACCGACGATGACCGGCGTGAGCACCGCCAGCAAGCGCCGGCGTGGCGAGCTCCCGCAGCGACGCCGCGGTGCAGATGTCGATCACCGGCCCGTAGTCGGGCTTCTTCGTGCCCGGCCATGATCCCGCCGTCCTTGAACTGGCTGCGGACTTCCTGCACCACGACGCCGGCGGTGCGGCCGACGGCGCGGATGGCGAGCGCGGAGAAGAGGAAGGACGACCGAGCCACCGATGAGGAGGCCGATGAAGACCTTCGGGCTCGCGACGTTGATCTGCGAGCCGCACGTCGTTGAACAGATGGTTCCCGAGCAGCGGCAGCCCGTCGGCGCCGTTGAATCCGACTCCGATGCCGGCCGTCTCGACGAACGACGCGAACAGGGCGACGGAGGCGATGACCGCCGAGCCGATCGCGAAGCCCTTGGTGACCGCCTTGGTGGTGTTGCCCACCGCGTCGAGGCTCACCATGATCCGCTCGGGCTCGCCCTCGAACTCGCCCGACATCTCGGCGATGCCCGGCCGCGTTGTCGGCCACCGGACCGAACGTGTCCTCGGAGACCACGACGCCGGTGGTGGCGAGCATGCCCATGCCGGTGAGTGCCACCAGGTAGAAGGTGAACTGGATGTTGCCGTCGCCCATGGCGATCGCGACACCGAGCGCGATGCAGATGCCGATGATCGCGTAGACGCTCGACTCGAGGCCGGAGCTGATGCCGGAGAGCACGACGGTGGCCGGGCCGGTACGCGACGCCTCCGCGATCTCACGCACCGGGGCGGTCTCGGTCGACGTGAAGTACTCGGTCAGCCGGCTCAGCCCCTGGGCGAGGATGAGGCCGGCGACGACCGCGCCGAAGCACTTCCAGCCCGCATTGGGGCCTTGTCGTTTG
Source organism: uncultured Acidimicrobiia bacterium (assembly GCA_963848485.1). Classification (GTDB taxonomy): domain Bacteria; phylum Actinomycetota; class Acidimicrobiia; order IMCC26256; family JAENVU01; genus Chersky-806. The sequence continues at coordinate 204,050 of CAWKDX010000002.1, read as the reverse complement.
CCGACGTAGGTGAAGGCCACGATCGCGGTGCCGATGACCGTGAGGAGACCGGCGGTGAGGAACCCCCGGTTGATCGGCGCCATCGCCGACTTGTCCTTGTCCGTCGCCCGCACCGCGAACACGCCGACGATCGACGCGAGCACGCCGATCGCGCGCGCGGCGAGCGGGAAGATCAGCACCGAGCGCGGGGTTCATGCGCGAGCGACGCGAACGCCGCGACGCCCAGGATGATCGAGGCGACGAGCGTGACCTCGTAGCTCTCGAAGAGGTCGGCGGCCATGCCGGCGCAGTCGCCCGACGTTGTCGCCCACGTTGTCGGCGATGGTGGCCGGGTTGCGCGGGTCGTCCTCGGGGATGCCGGCCTCGACCTTGCCGACGAGGTCGGCGCCGACGTCGGCCGCCTTGGTGAAGATGCCGCCACCGACCCGCAGGAACAGGGCGAGCAGCGAGCCACCGAAGCCGAACCCGATGAGGATCGCGGAGGCGGTGTTCTGGAAGATCATGATGATGATCGTCGCCCCGAACAGACCGAGGCCGACGGTGAACATGCCGGCGACGCCACCGGTGCGGAACGCGACCTTGAGTGCGGCGGGCAGCGAGCCGGCCTTGGCGGCCGCGGCGGTGCGCACGTTGCCGCGCACCGCGAGGCTCATGCCGATGAACCCGGTGAGCCCGGACATGATGCAACCGGAGATGAACGCCAGCGTCCGGAACAGGCCGGAGGCCGCGAACGACAGGCCCGAAGAACCATCACTCGGCACCAGACCGACCTTGGCGAACGACACAACCCCGGGCTTGGCGACCTCGGTCGCGGTCAGGAACACGATGACCGCGAGTGGGACGAGGATCACCGCGATGGTCTTGAACTGACGCTTGAGGTACGCCATGGCGCCCTCTTGGATCGCGAGCGCGATCTCGACCATGGTCGGTGTGCCCGTCTCCGACGCGAGCACCCCCTTCATCAGGAAGAAGCCCACGAGGATCGCCAGCAGCGCGGTCACCGCCGAGAAGATCGAGCCAGAACCACTCGGCCCCACCCAGGGTGAAGACCTGGTAACCACCTTCGACCGCGAGGACGAGGTTCATCGAGCGTCGCTCTCCTTTGATGTCGTTTCAGGGTGATGTCGTCTCAGGGCGCGAGACTGACGCCGCCCCGGGGATCGAGTCGGCCGCCGAGAGGCTCGGGGACCGTCACGAGGGTGACAATGTAGTCAGGCCCCGCCGGGAGCGCCTACTCGCTCGGAGGATCGCCCTCTCGGGCCTTCGTCCGGGACAGCTCCTCGACGTGGTACGGCACCGAGGTGACCACGGTGTTCTTGCGGAACAGCAGCCGGCCCTTGAGGAACAGCGCGCTCTGGTTGTGGAGCAGCTGGCCCCAGCGGGACCCGACGACGAACTCCGGGATCACCACCGTGACGATGTCGTTGTCCCGCTGCGCGTCGAGCTCGTCGACGTAGCGCAGCACCGGCCGGGCCAGCTCCCGGTACGGCGAGTAGAGGATCTCGAGCGGGACGTCGAGGTCGAACGCCTGCCACTGCGCCTCGATCTTGGCCTGCTCCTCCTCGTCCGAGACGACGGAGAGGGCGAGGAGCTTGTTCGGCCGCAGCGACTTGGCGTACGCCAGCGCCTCGAGCACGCCCCGGTGCACCGACCCGACCAGGACGACCACCGTGTGGTTCATCTTGCGGACCTTGAAGTCCGGCGTCACCGCCAGCCCCTCCGACACGGACTTGTAGTGCCGGTGGATCGCCCTGAACAGCAAGATGATCAACGGGATGATGACCAGGACGATCCACGCGCCCTCGGTGAACTTCGTCGCCGCGATGATGACGGTCACGATCCCGGTGGCCACGGACCCGAACCCGTTGATCAGCGATGTTGCGCTTGTACCCCTTCTCGTGCTCCTTGCTGGTGATGGCGGACCATGCCGAACTGGGAGAGCGTGAACGATCGTGAACACCCCGACCGCGTAGAGCGGGATCAGCTTGTTCGTCAGCCCGCCGAAGGCGACGATCAGCACGCCTGCCGCTCCGGCGAGGAACAGGACGCCGTTCGAGAAGACGAGGCGGTCACCGCGGTTCGCGAACTGGCGGGGGAGGTAGCCGTCACGGGCGATGATCGACGACAGGCGGGGGAAGTCGGCGTACGCGGTGTTCGCGGCAAGCGTCAGGATCGCGGCCGTCGCGAACTGGAGCACGACGTACACCGGCCCGTTGCCGAACACGAGCAGGCCCATCTGGGAGAAGACCGTCTGGTCGTGGCTCGGGTAGGGCTGGGTGCGGTGGGCGAGCACCGACACCCCGAAGAAGAGGGTGCCGAGGATGAAGGCCATGACCATCAGCGTCTTGGCCGCGTTCTTCGACTCCGGCCGGCGGAACGCGGGCACCCCGTTCGAGATGGCCTCCACGCCGGTGAGCGCGACCGCTCCGGACGAGAAGCCCTTGAGGATCAGGAAGATCCCGAGCGAACCCCCGCTGAACGCCACGTCCGATTCCTTCGGGTTGAAGGGGACGTGCCCGAGGTGACCGAAGAAGCTCTCGAACAGCCCGAGGCCCACCAGCAGCGAGACCATCACGATGTAGATGTAGGTCGGCACCGCGAAGACCCGGCCCGACTCCTTGATCCCGCGGAGGTTCGCCACGCTGATGATGACGATCAGCGCGAGCCCGAGCACCAACGCGCTGGTTCGCCAGGCCGCGGAACGCGGGAATGGAGATGATCGCCGCGACGCCGGCCGAGATCGACACCGCGACCGTGAGGATGTAGTCCACGAGGAGCGACGCGCCGGCGATGAGCGACGGCATCTCGCCGAGGTTCTCGCGACAGACGACGTAGCTCCCGCCACCGCTCGGATAGGCGAAGATCGTCTGCCGGTACGACGTGACGACGATCGCGAGCAGGACCGCGACCGCGATCGCGATCGGGATCAGGACGTTGAGCCCGAGCAGCAGGCTCGACGAGCCGGCGGCGACGACGAAGAGGATCTCCTCGGTCGCGTACGCGGTGGAGGAGATCGCGTCCGAGGAGAAGACCGCCAGCGCGATCGTCTTCGTGATCCGTTGGTGCTCCTGGTCGGCCGACGAGATCGGCCGCCCGACCAGGACGCGCTTGACGACGGACACGATCCTCGCTTTGCACGGTCCGTCGCTGACGGTCTCTGACCCGCCGCCAGCCTGAAGCGCGTCAGTCTGGCACGCGATTCCCCCGCGACCGTGGGCTCAGGGACAGAAGCGGACGATAGGTTTCTCGGCCATGCGGGTGGCGATCGCGGGTGCGGGCAATGTCGGGCTCCACGTGGCCGACGCGCTCGGCCGCTCCGGGCACGAGGTGCTGATCATCGAGCAGGACCGTGGCGTCGCCGCCCGGGCGGCGACGCACCCCGGGATCGAGTGGCACATCGGCGACGCCTGCGAGGTCGCGACGCTGAAGGACGCCCACCTCGAGGCCTGCGACGTGATGGTCGCGGCGACCGGCGACGACGAGGACAACCTCGTCGTCTCCCTGCTCGCCAAGCAGGAGTTCGGGATGCCCCGGGTCATCGCCCGGGTCAACCACCCGAAGAACGAGTGGATGTTCACCGAGAACTGGGGCGTCGACGTCTTCGTCTCGACGCCCCAGCTGATCACCGCGATGGTCGAGGAGGCGGTGAGCGTCGGCAAGCTCATCGAGATCCTGCGGTTCGAGCACGGTCTGGCCCGCCTCGTCGAGGTGACGCTCGCGCCGGACTCCCCCGTCGTGGACAAGACGATCAGCGAGCTGGCGATCCCCCGCGAGGCGACGATCGTGGCGATCCTGCGCGAGGAGCACCTGGTGGTCCCGCGCGGCGAGAGCGTGTTCGAGCCGGGCGACGAGGTGCTGGCGCTCGTGACCCCGGACTCCGAGGACGAGATGCGCGAGCTGCTGACCGGTGCTAGCGAGGGATGAACCGGTACCAGGGGTTGTAGACGAGTCGCTCGGGACCACGGGCCGTGGCGACACCTTCGGCGATCAGGCGTCGGCCCGGGGACATCGCGGCGATCTTGCGCCGACCGAGGAACACGATCACGACCGCACCGCGACCGTCGGAGACGGTCACCTCGAGCGCGGGTGCGCCGGCACGGGGAACGATCCGCACCGACGTGATCTCACCGCCGAAGCGCACCGGAACCCGCAGCGGGAGCGTGTCCAGGTGGACCAGCCCCTCGAGGCCGTCGCAGAACGCGGCGAGATCCTCGCGATCGGTCTCCGCGACCGACTTCGTCATGCGGTCGACCAGCTTGCGCAGCGGCATCGCGCCCAGATTAGGGCGCCAGCAGCTCCAAGTCAGGGCTGAGGATGGCGAGGTAGCCGCGGGACTGGCCGACCATCCCCTCCGCGATGACCTCGCGCCCGAGCTCGATCCCCGCGACCTTCCTCCGGCCGAGGAAGACGAGCAGGATGCCGCCGGTCTCGTCGACGACGATGCACTCGAGCGATGCGACGTCCGCCCACGGCTGGACCCGCATCGAGCGGATGAACCCGCGCACCCGCACGTTCGTGCGCCACGCGACCTCACCGATCGGCTGTGACCGGGCAGCTGGTCCTCTGCAGACCGCGATCATCGAGGAGGGTGACGGCACCGGGCTCACCCATCTGGAACGGCACCATCGTCACGTTGGCGTGCTCGAGCTTCGTGACGGCCGCCGCGATCTCGTCTCCGGTGTGATCGTGGAGCAGCCGGTGCCAGAACCGCCGGTAGAGACGGTGCGGGAGCAGGACGGTGACCTCGGTCTTGCTCATCGCTGACCTCCCGCGCGACAAGGTCGAGCGCGGCGCGGGCGACACGGCGGTCCGGGCAGTCGACGAGCTCGAGTGGGACCCGGGCCAGACCGAGCGTGCGCCAGCTGTCGGCGAGTGCCTCTGCCGCCTCTCGGTCCCAGGCGATGTGCACCGCGCGCATCTCGTCGGGCATCAGCGTCGCGCGCGTACTGGATCGCGCGAGCGGTGCTCTGGTCGAGCCGGGCCACGAACACCAAGACGACGTGACGGCTGAGGATCGGCGCGCTCACGGCTTCGTGAGCGTCGTCTTCGAGCTGGTGTGCTTCCGCGACGTACTGACGGTTCAGCCGGACGAGCAGCGCGACGAGGATCGGAACGATCACGATGATCGCCCAGGCGCCATGGGTGAACTTCGTGATCCCCACGACGATCAGCACCACGAACGAGAGGAACGCCCCGATCCCGTTGATGACGAGTCCGCGGCGCCAGTGCGGTTCCCGAAGCGTCCAGTGATGCTTGGCCATCCCGGCCTGCGAGAGCGTGAACGACGTGAACACGCCGATCGCGTAGAGCGGGATCAGCCGGTCGACCTGCGCCTGGGTCACGATCACGAGGAAGATCGCGGCGACCGACAGCGCGATGATCCCGTTCGAGAACACGAGCCGATGGCCTCGCTTCGTCAGCTGCTTCGGCATGAAGTTGTCGCCGGCATGGAACGAGGCGAGGCGCGGGAAGTCCGCGAACGACGTGTTGGCGGCGAGCACGAGGATCAGCATCGTCGCGGCCTGCAGCGCGTAGTACAGGACGTTCCCGGCGGAGCCGCCGCCGAACGTGAGCCGCCCGACCTCCGAGATGACCGTCGGGGTGCCGTCCGCGTACGGGGCGACCTTCATGTGCGCAGCGAGGATCGAAAGACCGAGGAACATCGCGCCGAGCGAGCAGCCCATGATCACGAGCGTCGACCGCGCGTTCTTCCACTCGGGCTTCTTGAACGCGGGAACTCCGTTCGAGATCGCCTCGACACCAGTGACCGCGGCGCCTCCCGAGGCGAAGGCCTTGAGGATCACGAAGATCGCGGCGCCGTAGAAGATGCCGTCGCCGGCACTCCCGAACTTCAGCAGGCCCTGGGCGTGCGCGGGCGCCGTAGCGAGCGTGCCGCTCACCATCTGGAAGACGCCGGCTCCGATGAGCAGCGCCATCATGAACATGAAGAAGTACGTCGGGACCGCGAAGACCCTCCCGGACTCGCGCACACCCTTCAGGTTGCCGAACGCGATCACGATGATGAACCCGATCGAGATCGGCACGTCGTAGGGGGCGAGCGCAGGGAAGGCGGAGACGCAGCGCCGCGGTTCCGGCGGCGACCGACACCGCCACCGTCAGCACGTAGTCCGTGAGCAGCGCGACGCCGGCGACCTGGGCCGGGAGCAGGCCGAAGTTGTCGCGGGTGACCATGTAGGCGCCACCGGCCGTCGGATAGGCCTTGATCGTCTCGCGATACGAGAGGATCAGGAAGCCGAGCACGACGAGCAGTGCGACCGTGATCGGCACGAGCAGAGAGAACGCCGCGACCCCGATCACCGGGACCAGCACACGCAGGATCTCCTCGGACGCGTACGCGGACGAGGAGAGGTTGTCGGAGGCGAACACCGCGAGCGCAGTCGGCTTCCCGAGTCGCTCGTGCTCCAGCCGGTCGGTATCGAGCGGAGGGCCGAGGACCTTGCGCTTCAAGCGGTAGCGGCGGCTCTCGGGCAGGTCGACCGGTGCGTGGGCCGGGAACGGCTTCGGACCCGGTCGCGGCTGTCGATTCGGCGCCGATCTTGGGCTCGGTGGCGGTCACCCGCTCAGTGAACCAGCGGCCGACCCACGCGATCTCGCTCGGTGGCGAATCTTGACGCGCACTTAGCGCGCCTCGGCAGTCCTCGGTCTCGGAGCGCGCGCCGGCTGCCGGTCTACGATGCCGACGTCGAAGGAGCTTGCATGCACGTGGTCGTGGTGGGTTGCGGAAGGGTCGGCAGCGAGCTGGCCGGAACCCTGGAGAAGCAGGGGCACACCGTCGCGGTCATCGACAAGCGCAAGGAAGCGTTCAGGCGCCTCCCCACCGGCTTCGGTGGCTACCGCATCGTCGGCTTCGGCTTCGACCGCGACACGCTCGAGGAAGCCGGGCATCAATGAAGCGGGCGCGCTCGCTGCAGTGACGAGCGGTGACAACTCGAACATCATGTCGGCGCGCGTCGCGCGCGAGACGTTCGAGGTCGAACGGGTCGTCGCCCGCATCTACGACCCGCGCCGGGCCGCGATCTACCAGCGGCTCGGCATCCCGACGGTCGCCACGGTCTCGTGGACGACCGACCAGGTCGTCCGCCGACTGCTTCCCGGCGAGCACCCGGCCGACTGGACCGACTCGAGTGGCAAGGTCTCCCTCGTCGAGCGGGACCTCCCCGCCGTCTGGGCGGGCCAGAAGCTCTCGAAGCTGAACGAGCCGGGCTGCTTCATGGTCACAGCGGTCACCCGGCTCGGTTCGGCCCGCGTCGTCGAGCCCGATCTGGTCGGCCAGGAGGGAGACGTCCTCTACTTCATGATCGACGCATCGGCGACCGACGCGCTCCAGGCACGGTTGAGCGGCCAAGACGACTCGGTGCACCACTGATGCGCGTCGCCCTCGCCGGTGCCGGCAGCGTCGGCGGCTTCATCGCCAACGCGCTCGTCGAGAACGGCCACGAGGTGCTGCTCATCGAGAGCGATCCGAACGTCGCGGCCAAGCTCCCGACGGTTCGGCGGGCTCGAGGTGTTCGTCGGTGACGCCTGCGAGGTCTCGACGTTGAAGGAAGCCGGGCTCGAGCGATGCGACGTCGTGGTCGCGGCAACCGGCGACGACGAGGACAACCTGGTCGTATCGCTGCTCGCCAAGCAGGAGTTCGCGGTCCCGCGCGTCATCGCACGCGTCAACCACCCGAAGAACCAGTGGATGTTCAACGCGACCTGGGGTGTCGACATCGCGGTTTCCACGCCGCACCTCATCACGTCGCTCGTCGACGAGGCGGTGAGCGTCGGTCGGCTCGTACGACTGTTCCAGCTCGAAGGCGGCCAAGTCGGTCTGGTCGAGGTGACGCTGGCCGAGGACGCGCCGGTTGCCGACCGCGCGATCCGCGACCTGAACGTGCCGCGTGACTCGACGTTCGTCGCGATCGTTCGCGACGACCACGTCGTCATCGCCCGGGGCGACACCGTGCTGCAGGCCGGCGACGAGGTCATGGCGTTGGTCACAACGGAGTCCGAGGACGCCGTGCGCCGGATGCTCACCGGCATCTGACCCGTCCCTTGACGCCAATTCGCGCTCGCTGACATGGCATCCTGAGAAGGTCATGGACAGTTCTCGTCGCCGTCTCCGCGCGCCCGCTGTGCTCCTCGGTGCCATCGCTGGCGCTCTCACTCGCCGCCTGCTCCGGCGGGGGTAGCGACACCAAGGCGAAGGCGCCCGCGCCGGCCGGTTCGACGCTGACGCTCGCCGCAGGACCGGTGCAGGTCGAGGCCGCCGGCGCTCCCGGCACCCTCTCGGATGCGGACCGCAACGCCATCATCGCGACGCTTCGCAAGTACGTCACCGCCGCGACGATCGATCCGTTGCACGGCAAGCCGGTCGGCAACCTGTCGAACGGTGTTCACCACCGATGCGCTCGCGGCGCTCACGGGCCCGAACCGCGATGCGGCGGTCGACGACTCCATGCCGAAGGCCACCGGAACGGTGACCGCGAAGAACCCCCCGGTCACGCTCACCGCTTTGAGTGAGCCGACTGGCGCGATCAACCTGGTCGCGGCGCCACTGCTCCTTCAGGTCGACGCCAAGACGGCCGGTGGTGAGGTGCACGTGCTGCGCACGGGCGAGGTGCTGTTGGCTCACGACGCCGGCACCTGGAAGATCTCGAGCTACAAGCTCACCGTCGATCGGACGGGCGCCGGTCTCCCTGCTCCCACCACCAGCTCGACGAAGGCAACGCCATGATCAGCAGCCTGCGCCGCCATCCCTTCATCACGATCACCGTGACGGTGCCAATCGTCGTCGCGCTCGTCCTCGCCGGTGGCTTCATGCTGTGGCTCAACGGTGTCCGGCTGCCCTACGCCTCGGGCGAGGTGTGGTTCTCCGTGACGAAGAACGCCTCGGCGGACTACACGCCCTCGCCGGGCAAGCCGGTGTTCCTCCTCGCGGTCGGCAACGACGGCCGGCCCGGCGACACGTCCACACGCGGCGATGCGATCCACCTCATCGCGGTGAACCCCACGCTGCGCAAGGCGACGATCCTGGACTTCCCACGTGACACCGGTCTGCCGATCCCGGGCCACGGCCTCGACAAGGTGAACGCGTCGCACGTCGATGGCGGCGCGGCACTCGAGGCACAGACCCTCGGCAACGCGGTCGGGGTCCAGGTCCCGTACGCGATCGACGTCGGATTCGGCGGGTTCGTCGACATGGTCAACGACATGGGTGGCTTGCAGGTCAACGTGCCCGAAGCGATGGACGACGCGAACTCCGGTGCGCACTTCCCGGCCGGACCGATGAACATGAGCGGCGCCACGGCGCTGGCGTTCGCCCGCAACCGCCACCAGTTCCCGACCGGCGACCTCAAGCGGTCTGAGAACCAGGGCTACCTCATCCTCCAGGCACTGGCCCAGCTTCGGGCGCAGAACACGGGACCGGTCGGCACGCTCACCGCGCTCGCGAACCTCGGCCGTCACACCCAGCTGTCGGGCATCAGCCTCGACGACCTCTACGACCTCGGCCGGCTGGGCCTGTCGATCGATCCGGCCAACGTCCGCAACGTGGTCGTGCCGGTCGTCCAGGGCCGCGGCACCCGGCTCAACCTCGGTCCGGGCGCGCAGTCGCTCTTCGCCGACTTTGCCGACGACGGGGTCCTCGAGAGCCACTGAGCCCGGCGTGACCGTCCCGGCCAGGTCGTAACGTCGAGGGCATGGACGCCTGCGACACGCTCACGGAGATCGCCTCCGACCCCGAGCTCTCGGGTCGGCTGATCTACCGCACCGCCCTGCCCGCCCGTGAGCCGCGCACCGCCAAGCCCGCCCGCCCGCTGCACGCCGAGGTCATCGAGCGGCTCGCGGCGCGAGGCATCGACGGCCTGTGGACCCACCAGGCCGAAGCGATCGACGCGCTCGACGCGGGTCGCCACATCGTCGTCTCGACCGGCACCGCTTCCGGCAAGTCGCTGTGCTATCAGCTCCCGATCATCGATGCGGTCGTCCGCGATGAGCCCGACACCGCACTCCTGATGTTTCCCACAAAGGCACTGGCCCAGGACCAGCTGCGATCGCTGCGTTCGTGGCTCGTGCCCGGGCTGAACGCAGTGACCTACGACGGCGACACGTCGTCGGACGACCGGGCGTGGGCGCGCAAGCACGCGAACGTCGTGCTCACGAACCCCGAGATGCTGCACCAGGGCATCCTGCCGTTCCACCGGCGCTGGGCGACCTTCCTGATGCGGCTGCGCCTGATCGTCGTGGACGAACTGCACTCGCTGCGTGGCATCTTCGGCAGCAACGTCGCGCACGTGCTCCGAAGGCTTCAGCGCGTGTGTGCGCACTACGGGTCGGCGCCCACGTTCTGCTTCGCGAGCGCCACCATTGGCAACCCGGCGGAGCTCGCGCAGGCGCTGTGCGGACATCCGGTCGACGCGATCGACGACGACGGCTCGCCGCAGTCCGAACGGTGCTTCGGGCTCTGGCAACGACCGTTGCTCGACGAGGTGTCCGGCCGCCGGACCTCCGCGAACGCGGAGACCGCCGAGCTGCTCGCGCGCTTCGTGCGCGACGAACGGCCGACGCTCGCGTTCTCTCGGAGCCGTCGCGGTGCCGAGCTCGTCGCGGCCCAGGCGAAGCGGCGCCTCGTGCAGGACGAGTCCGGCGCATCGGATCGGATCGCGGCCTACCGCGCGGGCTACCTCCCGCAGGAGCGCCGCGAGCTCGAGCGCCGCCTCGGTGACGGCGACCTGCTCGGCATCGCGGCCACGAACGCGCTCGAGCTGGGCATCGACGTCGGCGGCCTCGATGCGGTGGTGCTCAACGGCTTCCCCGGAACGCTCGCGTCGATGCGCCAGCAGGCCGGCCGCGCGGGCCGCACCGGGCGTCGCGCCGCCGCAGTGCTCGTGGCCGGGGACGACCAGCTCGACCAGTGGTACGCCGCGCATCCGACGGAGCTCTTCGGCCGGACCCCGGAAGCGGCAGTCGTGAATCCGTCGAACCCGTACGTGCTGCGACCGCAGGTCGCATGCGCGGCGCACGAGCTGCCGCTCGAGCCGAGTGACGAGACGTGGTTCGGGCCGGGTCTGGACGACGCGGTGCGCGAGCTCGTGCTCGACGAACAGCTCAAGCCGCGGGGCGGCCGTATGTACTGGGCCGGACGCGAGCCACCCGCGCCGCGCGTCGGTCTCCGCACCGGGTCGTCGGTGGAGTTCCGCCTCGTGGGCCGGGACGACGACGGCGATGAGCGACTCATCGGCACGGTGGACTCCAGCCGGGTCTTCCACGTCGCGCATCCCGGTGCGCTGTACCTGCACCAGGGACGCCAGTGGCGGGTCGAGCGCCTGGACCTCGACGACCACGTCGCCTGGCTCGAACCAGCCGACGACGCGGACGAGTACACCCAGACCCGCGAGGACACCGACATCGCGATCACCCGTGAGGACGAGCGGGTGAGGTGCGGCGCAGGGTGGGCCCATCTCGGTTCCGTCGACGTGACCAACACGATCTTGGCGTACCAACGCAAGCGGGCATCGACCAACGCGACCATCGAGATCGTTCCGTTGGACCTGCCGCCGCGTACGCTTCCAACCCGCGCGTGCTGGTACACGCTCACGGACGAGGACCTCCTGGCCGCCGACATCGAGCCGCACCAGGTGCTCGGTGCAGTGCACGCAGCGGAACACGCGCTGATCGGCCTGCTCCCCCTGTTCGCGATCTGTGACCGCTGGGACGTGGGCGGCGTCTCGATGGCGTTGCACCCCGCGACGCTGCAACCGACGATCTTCGTGTACGACGGGTATCCGGGTGGCGCCGGCATCGCGGAGCTGGCCTTCGCCGGCGCTGGAGCGCCACATCAGGGCCGCCGCCGAGCTCGTCGCCCGCTGTCCCTGCGACGGCGGATGCCCGTCGTGCGTGCAGTCACCGAAGTGCGGGAACTGGAACGAGTACCTGGACAAGGATGCGGCGCGCCGGCTCCTCGACGCGCTGGCGGTCGCGGCGTGTCCGCTAGGCCCCCGGCGGGGCAAGTGGCGCCGTCTTGCGCAGCGACGTGGTGAACGACGAGCTGACCAATCGGCCCTGCGTGCCGAACGCGTTCATCACCACCATGTGCGGCTCGTCGTCGCAGATGAACGGAAGCCGCGTGCTGCCGACTTCCTTCGCCGTGCCGCCGTCGATGCGGATCCCACCGACCGAGAACGTGATCGCGCTCACGTTCTTGGCCGACCACTCGACTTCGATGCCGGTGCCGGACGCGTCGTTGAGGCACTTCCCGGGCGGCTGGAGCCGGAAGTACTGGACCGAGGGCGGACCGGTCGGCTTCTTGACCGCGGGTGCGAGCAAGCCGGGGACCGCATTGTTCGTGCACCCGCCCGGGTCGAACGCGCCGTCGGGCAGGGTGATGTCGCACGCGTACCAACCGGTCTTGATCGTGCCGCTCATGTCCGCGCCACTGAAGTTCGTGTAGAAGGCAGTCGCGCCCGAGAGGTCGGCACCCTTGAGGGAGGCACCGGTGAAGTTGGCCGCGCCCAGCTGTGTCTTCACGAGCTTTGCGTTCGAGAGATTCGCGTTGCGCAGGTCTGCGCCGCTGAGATCCGCACCGCTGAAGTCGGCACCGTGCAGATCCGCGGCCACCATGCTGACGCCCTGCAGCTTCAGGTTCCGGCATACGGTGCCGGCCTTGATGGTGCACGGACCGGCCTCGTCGGCCTGATCCGAGCTGGTCGAACAGGCGGCCCCGAGGAGGGCCGAGACGAGCAGAATTCCGGCAAGACGACCCCGATGCACGGTGCGACCGTACCAACCCGGGTTCCGAAGCCGAGTTCGCCTCAAGCGCCGCGGTGGGCCGGTCGATGTCGCCTTGAGGGAGGTCACACGTGATGCAGACAAGCACCTGGCGCCGGCTGATCGTCATCGGGGTCGCCGCGGCGACCCTGGGCACGCTCGCGGGTTGCAGCAGCGACGCGGCCGGATCCAAGAGCCCGAAGGTCGTCACGCCGGCGGCCGGCTCGACCGTCGATGCCACCGTCGGCACGCCGTTCGTCGTCCGGCTCGCTTCGAACCCGACCACGGGGTACTCATGGTCGGTCAAGACGACTCCACCCGGCATCACGTTCCTCAAGAGCACCTACGAGGAACCCAAGACCGACAAGGCCGGCGCGCCCGGTCAGCAGCTCCTCACGTTCAAGCCCACCGCGGCCGGCACGTCGACGCTGGTGCTCATCTACGACCGTCCCTTCGCGCCGACCGAGCCGTCGAAGTCACTGACGTTCTCCGTCGACGCGAAGAAGTCCTAGACCGCCCTTTCCCGCGCCTCAACAGGCCTGGGGGTCGGCGAAGCACTCGAGTCGGACCTCGGCCCGGGCACGGCCGGTTGCGTCGCCGAACCGGACGACCACCGCAGGCCTCGTCCCCTCACAGTCGCACCGCTCGAGGCGCGCGCCGTTGCTCGCCGCGGTCTGGCCCGCGGCGCTCGACGCGACCGACGCGTCCCCGCCACGAGCGATGGCGGACGCGGCCGCGAGTGCGGCCGCGTCCGCAGCTGTGTCCGCCTGCGCCCGGTCGGTTGCCGCGTGACCGAGCCGGGCGACCCCCAGCATGAGCGCACCGGCGAACACCAGCGCGACGATCACCAGGATCGAGACGGCACCACGCTCGTGGCATCTCATCGCTCGACCCGCATCACCGCTTGGGCGTGGAGATCAAGATCCGGGAACAGCGCACCCACCAGCGGTACGTCCGTGCGGTCGTGGTAGCTGACGTCGACGCGGACCGGCTCCCCCACCGCCTGGCCGCTGACCTACCTGGACGTCGGCGCGGGCGAGCACGCGGCGTGCCGCCTTGGTCGCAGCTCCCGGATCACGGTCGACGCTGGCGGCCCGCGCCGCTTCACGCGCTGCGTGTACGACCGCGACCTGGTCCCGCACCACCAGCCCGACCTGCAGGATCGCGAGCAGCGCGAACACGACCAACGGCAGCACCAGCGCGAACTCGACCGTGGCCTGCCCCCGCTCTCGGGGGCAGGCCCGGTCCGGGTGAACATCCCGGGCGACCATCGGTTACCCGAGCACCTTGCCGATCACGGTGTCGAACAGCTTCGTGATCGCGTGGGACTTCGTCGCCCAGGTGATGAGCAGCGTCGCGAGGGCAGCCGCGCCCAGGATCACGAGCGCGTACTCAGCGGTGGTCTGACCGAGCTCGCTCGTGGTGACACGAACTCGGGAGAACGGCGCGGCCGAGGGCCGCGAGGAAACGACGGAGCATGGGTCCTCCTTGGAGTAGCTCCGAACCGGTGTGGGGGAGAGCGGGGCTCAGGTGTGCGCGAGCGCGTTGAGCAACGCCGGCACGACGGTCAACAAGCCGAAGGCCGGCAGCACGAGGAAGACCAGGGGGAAGAGGAGCTTGACCGGCAGCGTCCGGGCGCGGGCCTCGGCCCGCCGGCGCAGGTCGGCACGAACGTCGTGCGCGAGCCGGGTGAGCGCGGGACCGGCGGGCGCACCGAGCCGGTCGCTCGCGAGCAGGACGTCGGTGACCGGCGTCGAGCGTCGGTGTTTCGAGCGCGAGCGCATCGAGGGCGTCCGGCAGCGAGCTTCCGACGCGCGTCGCGTCGAGCGCCGCGCCGAACGCGGCACCGCAGCCCGGCGGACCCCAACGCACCGTGCAGCTCGAGCGCGCGGTACGGGCGTGCAGCCGGCGCTGACCGCGACCTGGAGCAGGTCCAGGACCAGCGGCAGCTCGCGGCCGATCTCCCGAGCGCTCGCGCCGTTCCCGGCGGTGGCCGGTGAACCCGTTCGAGCACGTGGCGGACCGGCGCCGGGCACGAGCGCGCCGCGACAGCGTCGCGACGGGCGCGACCTTCGCGCCGCCGAGCTCGCGCGCCCGGCTCCGGGTGCCGGCTCGACGTGCCGCGATGACGATCGGCAGGCGACCAGCACACCCCAACCGAGCGCCAGCAGCCGCGCGGTCATGCTTCCCGCTTCAGCAACGCACGCATCCAGAGCCCCGCGAGCGCCTCCAGCCCCAAACCGATCACCAGGCACGCCCGCCCCGCGTTCGGTCGCGAGGAGGACGTCGAGCGAGCCCGGATCCGTGAGGCTCACGAACACGAGGTACGCGACCGGCGCGCCGCCGACGACGAACGCCGACATGCGGGCCTGCGCCGAGAGTGCGTGAGCCTCGCGCATCGTCGCCTCGCGGGCCCGCAACGACTCGCCGAGACCTTCGAGCGCGACGGCGCACGCGCCGCCGACGCTCACCGCCAGCGCGAGCGCGCCGCTGACCGCCTGCACACCGGGGAGCGGCCGCTCCTGGGACCACTGCGCCAGCGCGTCGCCGAGCCCGACGCCGAGGTGCGAACGCGCGTCCAGCCGCCGCAGGTCGGGCGCGAGCGCACCCGTGCCCGGCGGCGAGGTCGCTGAGGCTCTCGCCCACGGTCGAACCCGGCCCGCAGCCCGGCCGAGACCCGGTCCAGCGCCCCGGGGAGCGCCTCGACGACCCGCCCGTCGCCCCGGCCCCGGGCCCACCAGAGCGCGATCGGTCCGCCGGCGAGCACCCCGACGCCCGACCGGCACCGCGGCGAGCGGGCTGAGCACTGTCGCCATCCCCGCGCCGACGACCACGGCGAGCAGCCAGAGCCGCACCGCGTCATCCGGGCGTGAGGCTCCACGTCGGCCCGGGCCAGCGCGGCCGCGAGCCGGTCGCGTGCGCTCGGCCGGGAGCAGGAGGACCGAACGCGGGCGCAACCGGCGCACCCGGTCGAGCGACGGCGCCCGCCGCGCCGCGGTCATCAACGCCACCGACGCGAGCACTCCCGAGCATGACCAGCGCGATCGGCGATCACGCGAACCAGCCGTCATCGAGCGTCGGCGCGTCGCGACGACGCAGCGACCGGACCGGGCGGGTCCGACGGGCACGAGCTCCCCATCGGCCGCCGCGAACAGCGGCCGGGTCTCCGATCGCTGCCGCGATCGCTCATGCACCTCTGCGATCGCGACGATCGCGCGGGCACCGCTCCGACCCCGCTCGACCTGCACCACGACGTCCACCGCGGCGGCCACCTGCTCCGTGATCGCCTCGAACGGCAAGCGCGACCCGCTGAACAGCGCCAGCGTGGCGAGGCGGCGCAGCGCGTCGACCGGGCCGTTGGCGTGCACGGTCGACAGCGCGCCCTCGTGGCCGGTGTTCAAGCGCCTGCAGCAGGTCGAGCGCCTCGGCGCCGCGCACCTCGCCGACGACGATGCGGTCGGGTCGCATGCGCAACGCGGTCCGCACGAGATCCCGCACCGGCACCGCGCCGGCGCCTTCCGCGTTCGGCGGGCGGGCCTCGAGCCGCACCACGTGCGGCTGCACGAGCCGGAGCTCCGCGGTCTCCTCGATCGTGATGATGCGCTCGGTCGTCGTCGATCGCTCCGGACATCGCGTTCAGCAGCGTGGTCTTGCCCGAGCTCGTCCCTCCCGACACGAGCACGTTCCAGCCGGCCGCGACGGCCCAGCGCAGGAACGCGGCGGCGCGCGGCCCGGGCGCGAACTCCTCGAGCGCGATGGCGCGCGTCCCGAACCGTCGGATCGTCACGCACGCGCCGTCGATCGCGAGCGGCGGGATCACCGCGTGCAGCCGGGAGCCGTCCGCGAGGCGGGCATCGACCATCGGCGACGCCCGATCCAGCCGCAGCCCGAGCGGAGCGATGATCCGCTCGACGATGCGCATGATTCCGGCGTCGTCCAGCACCAACGGCACCCGCTCGAGCCGTCCGGCGCGCTCGACGAAGCAGCTCCCGGACCCGTTGACCATCACCTCGGTGACCGACGGGATCGGCGAGCAGCGGCTCGAGCGGCCCGAGCCCGGCGACCTCGTCGGCGAGCTCCCGCACCAGCCGCTCGTGCCGCTCCGTGGCGCAGCAGCGGGTCGGCCTCGTGCAGCAGGTCGCCGAGGCGCCGCCGCAGCTCGGGCGCCGGCACGCCGACGAGCTGCTCCACCGCCTCCGAGCCGATCGAGACGCCGGTGCACCGTCCGCCGGAGCGCGCCGTCGGCCTCGTGGCCGGCGATCCGAGTGACGCTCACGCCACTGCGTCCTTCTGGTCCCACAACAGGCCGACGGCTCGCAGCGCGGTCGCCGCCGGGCCGACCGAGCACGTCGGGCAGCCGGTGGGCCAGCACCCCGGCGTCGACGGCTCGGGCGACCGCGTCGCGTGCCGGGACCCGGGCGATCACCGGGCGACCGAGGACGTCGGCGATCTCCTTCGCGCCGATCGCCCGTCCCGGCTCCTCGACCACGACGATGCCCGGCCGTCCGACCGAGCGCCGGGTGCCGGACCGAGCGCCGCAGCGTGAGGTAGCAGCCCCGTACGACGACGATCGTCGCGTCCGACACCTCCAGCAGCGCCCGGGCCGCCGGTGCGTCTGCCGTGCCGGCGTCGACGAGCGTCGGCACCGGGCCGTCCCGCAACGCGACCGCGAGCGCGGCGCCGGCTTCGGCGGCCGGGCGCGGGGCGAGCGCGCTGAGCTCGTCGCCCCGTGGGATCAACGCGACTCCGGGCGCGGCCTCGACCGCGAGCCGGTCCAGCGCGTCGGTGGGTGCGCCCGGCCCGGCATCGAGCCAGTCCGTCACGCCGGTGTGCGGCTCGGCGCCCAGCCCGAAGATCGCGGGTTGGTCACCGCCGAGATCCACCAGTCGGACGCCCGGACCTCGGGCGAGCACGAGCGCGCACGCCGCCGTGAACACGGACGTGCCGGAGCCACCCTTGGGTGACCAGAACGTGAGGAGTGCCAACTCCCTCTCCTTCGAGTGCAGCCGCGCGAGCGCGCGGAACAAAGACCCGGGGAGTGGGGAGGGAGGTGCGGATCAGCCGGGCGGGCACGAGATGCAGCCGCCGGAGCGACCCGGAGAGGAACGCAGGCTCAGGTTGCCGGGTGCGTGACGCGCTGTCAAGGGGGAGGTCGTATTCTCCAACGTGTGACTGAGGCCGCGTTCTTCGATCTCGACAAGACGATCATCGCCAAGAGCTCGGTGCTCGCGTTCGGAAAGCCGTTCTACCGCGAGGGTCTGCTCTCCAAGAGCGCGATCGTCAAGAGCATCTACGCGCAGATCGTCTTCATGCTCGTCGGCGCGGACGAAGCGAAGATGGAGAAGCTGCGCGAGGCGATGCTCTCGCTGACGAAGGGTTGGAACCAGCAGCACATCGCCGACATCGTGCGCGAGACGCTGGACGAGGTGATCTCTCCCATCGTGTTCGCGGAGGCGCTCGAGCTCTTCGACCAGCATCAGGCCGCGGGCCGACGGGTCGTGATCGTGTCCTCCGCACCGTTCGAGGTGGTCGGTCCGCTCGGCGAGTTCCTCGGCGCCGACGAAGTGATCGCGACCCGTGCCGAGATCGACGCCGACGGCAACTACACCGGCGAGCTCGCGTTCTACGCGTACGGGCCGCACAAGGCCGACGAGATCCGCAAGATCGCCGAGCGGGAGGACATCGACCTCTCGGCGTCGTACGCGTACAGCGACTCGGTGACGGACCTCCCGATGCTCGAGGCGGTCGGCCATCCCGTCGCGGTGAACCCGGATCGCGACCTCGAGCGCGAGGCGCGGGAGCGGGACTGGGAGGTGCGGGTCTTCCAGCGCCCGGTGCGGCTGCGCGACCGTGTGCCGGTCCCGCCCAAGGGTCCGACGATCGCGGTCGGGTCGGTGCTGGCGACGGCCGGTGCGGGTGCCGCCGCGTACGTCTGGTGGCGTCGCGCCTCCGCTCGCGCTCGTTCGTGACCGCGGTCCGCGCCGAGCTGGCGACGCTCCCGACCCCGCTCCAGGCGATGGACCGGCTCGCGGCCGACTTCGACTCGCCGCGCGACCCTGCTCGTGAAGCGCGACGACCTCACCGGGCTCGCGCTCGGCGGCAACAAGGCGCGCAAGCTCGAGTACCTCTGCGGCGAGGCGATCGCGCAGGGCTGCGACACCCTCGTGACCGGTGGTGGCGCCCAGAGCAACCACGCGCGCATGACCGCGGCGGCCGCCAGCCGGCTCGGGCTCTCGTGCCATCTCGCGTTGGCCGGCCGCGAGCCGGAGCTGCTCGACGGCAACCTGCTGCTCGACGACCTCTTCGGCGCGACGCTGCACTTCACCGGCGCTCGCGACTACTACGAGATCGAGGCGTCGATCGACGCGCTCGCCGCCGAGCTCGCGGCAGCAGGACGGCGGCCGTTCGCGATCCCGGTCGGCGGCGCGTCCGTCACGGGCGTCGTCGCGTACGCGCTCGGCGATCGACGAGCTGCGCACCCAGATCGGACCGGACCCGGACTGGATCTTCGTCGCGGACGGATCCGGCGGCACCCACGCCGGTCTGCTCGCGGGACTCGGCGCGAACAGCGCGACCCGAGTCGTCGGGGTCGACGTCGGGACGCGTCCGGATCTCGACGAGATCGTGCCGCGCCTCGCGGCCGACGCGGTCCGCGCCGTCGGGACGCGCCGATGCGCCCGTCGACGGCAGGTGATCGTCGACCACGATCACGTCGGCGCCGGCTACGGCCTGCTCTCCGACGAGTGCG
The DNA here is from genome assembly GCA_963848485.1 of uncultured Acidimicrobiia bacterium. Classification (GTDB taxonomy): domain Bacteria; phylum Actinomycetota; class Acidimicrobiia; order IMCC26256; family JAENVU01; genus Chersky-806. The sequence goes on along the minus strand of CAWKDX010000002.1, from coordinate 184,531 downwards.
CACACGCGATCCGCGCCGTCGCCCGCACCGAGGGGATCCTGCTCGACCCCGTCTACTCGGGGAAGGCGATGGCCGCGCTCACCGACTGGCTGCGACGACGGTCGCATCGACGCGGGCGAGACCGTGCTGTTCTGGCACACCGGTGGCGCGCCGGCGCTGTTCGCCGGTCAGTACGAGCAGGCGCTCACTCGCGAGCCCTGACGCGAAGACGGACCCGCGACTGCGGGCCCGTCTCGAAGTTGCTCGGTTGCAGTGGCGGACCTGGATCAGGCCTCGCGCACCTTGTACGCCACGGCTGCGCCGACGGCGAGGACGAGCAGGAGGAGGAGGAGCTTCTTCACGGGGGTGCCCTTTCGATCGCCTCGGAGTGAGGAGCCTCATGCTAACCGTGACTCCGGGGCCCGTGACGGGTCCGCCCGCCGATCTACGACCAGGGCAGCCAGGTGGCCGCCGCGACGTCGCTCGCCACCTTCGTCGGCTGGTCGTCGCCCCGGCTCCAGCGGTACAGGTCGCCGGCCTGGTTCAGGGCCAGGAAGTGCTGGCCGCTGCCGTCGGAGACGAGCGAGGTGACCCGACCGGGCACCTCGAAGAGGACCGGTGACGGGAGCTCCGTCGAACCGGTGGAAACGGTCCAGCGCCGCACCTCCGTCTTGGCGTCAGTCGGTTCGGCGAGGGCAACGGTGTCGTCGTCGACGAACGCTGCGGCACTGATGCCGGAACCGTGCGGGAGCTGCGACGATCTTGGTCTCCGACTGCGGAACCACGGGCCAGAGCCGATCGACGTAGTAGTGCGGCTTCGGGTCGCCCTTGAGACCCAGCCGGAACAGCACGAGCTTCGAGTCGGGTGACCAGCCGAGCGGCTCGGTGGTCTCAACGAGGTCCGAGGACTCGTGCGCCTTGCTCCCGAGCGCGTCGACTGCGCGAGTTCTCACCGGTCAAGAGGTTCGTGAAGCCAGGTCCGCGCCCTTCGCACCAGATCCCGTAGACGACGAACTTGCCGTCCGGGCTCACGGCCGGCGAGAGCGCACCGCCGACGATGCGAGTGGTCTGCCCGGTGGCCGGGATCAGCCGGTTCACGTCCGGGTACGGACCGTTCCCGCACGCGCCACTCTCTCCTGTGGACGCGAAGAACACCTGGGCCCGTCGGCAGTCGTGCCACCGACGTCACGTCGGTGAAGGTCCCGAGCGAGCTGTGCTGCTGACTGTCCTGGGCGCCGAACACGACCATCTCGCCCCCGCGCTTCGCGACGAGCACTCCGACCGGCGCTGCAACCGGAGCTGCAGGTTCGGTCGACGGTGCACCCCCCGGCTGCGTGACGACGCGCGTCCCGTCATTGTCGCGCACGACGAGCGTCGTGATGAGGGCGACAAGCAGCACGAGCGCGACGCCTGCGAGCACGAGCGGACCGCGCGTGGCCGTCGGGGCGACGAAGCAGGCTCCTCGTCGAAGCGCGCGGCGATGCGCGCCCACGATCCCGGATCGGGCTCGATGCGGTCGGCGTAGTCGCGCATCGCGTCGTGCAGGCGGTCTTCGATCTTCATGTCCGTTCCTCCAGGTGCCGCGCGACTGCAGCCAGGCCGCGGCTGGAATGCGACTTCACTGACCCGTTCGAGATGCCGAGCGTCGACGGCGATCTCCGACTCGGAGAGGTCGAGGTAGTACCGAAGCACCAGGCACTCGCGTTGTCGACGCGGAAGTGTGCGCAACGCGTCCAGCACCTCCCGATGGTCGTCGAGCAGCACGACGTGCTCCTCGGGCGACATGGCCGGCGGGGTCATCGGCTCGACCCGACGACGGGCGACGAGCCGCCGCCGCATCCGGGACCGGGCCAGGTTCATGACCGTCGACCGCAGGTAGGTCAGCGGCTGGTCCACCCGCCCCCACGACCTGGTACACCCGGACGAAGGCCTCCTGCACGACCTCCTCGCCGGCGCCCGGCTCGTCCAGGAGCAGGCACGCCAGCCGCACCAGGCTCCGGTAGTGCTCGCGGTGCAGGTCGGCGAGCGCGAGGTCACGGTCGGAGCGCGCCAGCTCCGAGTGCCCGTCCCCCGCCGCGGTCATGTCGGCCATCATCACCGGTAGAGACGCTCGATGGGGCGCCGAGGTTGTCATCCGGCCCGAACCACCGACCGTGGCGGACCGAAGATTGAGCTTCCGGCGAAGTGGCTACCATCGGCGCCGTCCCGAAGCCGCCGTTCCCGCACCTCGCGCGCGAAGGAGCCCAGGTCAACATGGCAGAGGTGCAGGGGGAAACCGCTGGCGGAGCCGCGCCCGCCAGACGGTCGCCATCTTCCTCGTGAGCATGGCCGGGCTGCTGCTCGAGGTGGGCTACACCCGCATCGTCTCGTACAAGCTCTGGTACTACTACACGTACCTCGTCATCGGGCTCGCGCTGCTGGGCATCGGCTCCGGCGGGATCTTCGTCGTCCTCTTCAAACGACTCCGCGCGACGGCCACCGAGCGGATCATCGCGATCTGCTCCATCTTCGGCGCGATCAGCATCGTCGTCGGCTACCTGATCGTCTCGCGGATCCCGATCAACACCGTCGTCGATCTGGGACTACGGCACCGCGGCGTCGTTCAAGAACCTCGGCATCGTCGGCATCATCTGCTTCGCGATCTTCGCCTCGTTCATCTCGCTCGGGATCATCGTCTCGACGATCCTCGGCCGCGCCCCGAAGGGCATCGGCCGCCTCTACTTCGCGGACCTCATCGGCGCGGGTCTCGGCTGCCTCGCCGCGATCCCGCTCATCACCCACCTCGGCCCGCCCGACGTGATCATGATCTCGGCGCTCATCTTCGCCGTCGTCGGGCTGGCCGCACTCCCGCGCCGCGTCGGCGTCCTGATGGGGCTCGGGCGGCGTGACCGCCGTCGTGCTCATCCTGCATCGTCACGAACGTCGTCACGCTCCCGGACGTGCACCCCGAGAACCACGAAGACCGGCGCCGAGCAGTCCTCGTTCTCGGACTGGGGCCCGGTGTTCCGGGTCGACGTCGAGTTCGTGCCCCCGCCAGCGGATCATCCCAACGACCGTTCGGCCCTCCTGCTGCACGACGGCACGTTCGGGTCCGCGATGCACCAGTACAACGGCGACCCCACCAGCCTCGGCCGCTACGACACCGACCCGAGGGCGCTGCCCTTCGAGATCCTCGGCACACCGCCGCGGAAGGAGCTGATCATCGGCTCCGCCGCCGGGCAACGAGATCCTCGCCTCGCTGCACTTCAAGGCGAAGAAGATCGAGGGCGTCGAGCTGAACCCGGTCACGTTGTCGCTGCTGACCGACCACTACAAGAAGTACAGCGGCGACCTCGCCCACCAGCCCGGCGTCAGCCTGCACCAAGCCGACGGCCGCACGTACCTCGCCCGCAGCAAGGAGAACTACGACCTCGTCTGGTACGTCGCGCCGGACAGCTACGCGGCGAACAACGCGGCGTCGTCGGGCGCGTTCGTGCTCTCGGAGAGCTACCTCTACACGAAGGAGATGATCGCCAAGAGCCTGAAGCACCTGACCGACGACGGGATCATGGTCGTCCAGTTCGGCGAGCTCGACTTCGACAACGAGCCGAACCGCACCGCCCGCTACGTCATGACCGCCCGGGCCGCGATGAAGACCATCGGCATCAAGGACCCGGGCCGACCACATGATCGTGTCGGCGTTCATCACCCACAAGACCGGCGACCTGTCGACGATCATCCTGAAGCGCACGCCGTTCACGCCGGCGGAGGTCGCCCGGTACACGAAGGCCGCGCCCTCACTGCCGCTGGTGAAGACGGCGTGGGCCCCGGGCGCGCCGACCACGACGCGCTCGGACTTCGTCGCCCAGCTCGCCGGGTCGAGCGACGCCAAGGCCGGTGCGCTGGCGGCCAACTATCCCCGCGACATCAGCGCGGTGAGCGACGACAGCCCGTTCTTCTGGCACTTCGTCCCGTTCGACGAGCGTGATCAGCAACATCTTCCACCCGCTGAGCGCGCAGAACCCCGAGGACTCCATCGGCGAACGGGTGCTGCTGCTCCTGCTCGGCGTCTCGGTGCTCTACGCGTTCCTCTTCCTGCTCGCACCGTTCTTCTTCGTGCGCAAGGAGTGGCGGACGCTGCCGGGCAAGGGCGTCTCCGCGGTCTACTTCGCCGCGCTCGGCCTCGGCTTCATGTTCTTCGAGATCACGATGATCCAGCGGCTCGTGCGGTTCCTCGGGTACCCGACGTATTCGCTGACCGTCACGCTCGCGTCGATCCTCGTGTTCACCGGGCTCGGCGCGCTCGTGAGCAAACGGCTCGCCGGCCGGCGCTGGCTGATGCCCGTGCTGCTCGCGGTGCTCTTCGTGATCACGCTCTTCTACGAGACCGGCATCGACAACCTCACCGACTCGCTGCTCGACCAGGGCCTCGCGATCCGGGTCATCGTCTCGCTGATCGTGCTCGCCCCGCTCGGGTTCTGCCTCGGCATGTTCATGCCGCTCGGCCTGAGCCTCGTCGGCAAGCTGAGCGACCACGCCGACGAGTACATCGCGTGGTCGTGGGCCGTGAACGGGTTCTTCTCGGTCATCGGCTCGGTGCTCACCACGATCCTGTCGATGAGCTTCGGGTTCAGCACCGTGCAGTACCTCGGCCTCGTCGTCTACGCGGTCGCCGCGCTTGCGTTCACCCGCATCGCCGCGGTAGCGAGACGTACGCCCGTCACCGGTCCCGGACGTCCCGGACACCGGCGGGCACGACCTGCAGACGGTAGGCGCGAACCCCAGCTAGGAGGCCCCCATGGAGCTGCGACGACTCGGCTCGACCGGAGTGCGGGTGTCGGAGCTCTGCCTCGGCACGATGACGTTCGGCAACGAGGCCGACGAGGCGACGAGCAAGGCGATCGTCGACCGCTTCCTCGACGCCGGCGGCAACTTCGTCGACACCGCGAACGTGTACTCGGCCGGCGTCTCCGAGGAGATCACCGGACGCGCGCTCGGCTCGCGCCGCGACAAGGTGATCCTCGCGACCAAGGTGCGCTTCCCGATGGGCGACGACGCCAACGACGTCGGCCTCTCCCGCCGCAACATCCGGGCCCAGGTCGAAGCGTCGCTGCGCCGCCTCGGCACCGACTGGATCGACCTCTACCAGGTGCACTGCTGGGACCCGCGCACGCCGCTCGAGGAGACCATCTCGACGCTCGAACGACCTCGTGCACGAGGGCAAGGTCCGCTACCTCGGCGCGAGCAACTTCGCGGGCTGGCACCTGGCCAAGGCGCTCGGCATCGCCGCGCTCCACGACTGGGAGCCGTTCGTGAGCCTCCAGCCCGAGTACTCGCTCATCACCCGCGACATCGAGCGCGAGCTGCTCCCGCAGTGCCGGGAGGAGGGCCTCGCGGTGCTGCCGTGGAGCCCGCTCGCCGGCGGGGTGCTGAGCGGCAAGTACCGCAAGGACGCGGACTTCCCCGCCGGCACCCGCGGGCGCGGACACCGAGAACCCGATCACGTTCACCTACCGCCTCGACGACCGGGCGTGGAACATCGTCGATGCCGTCGGCAAGGTCGCGGCCGAGGTCGGGCAAGACGCCGGCCCAGGTCGCGCTCAACTGGGTGGCGAACCGGCCCGGCATCACCGCGCCGATCATCGGCGCCCGGAACCTGACCCAGCTCGACGACAACCTCGCCGCGGTCGGCTGGCAGCTCGAGAAGCCCCAGCGCGACGCGCTCGCGTGGGCGAGCGCGTTCCGGCTCGGCTACCCGTACGAGTTCATCCAGTTCGCCGAGCACTAGGCCGACCGATGGCGCGCGTCGCCGGCATCTGGCGCTACCCGGTCAAGTCGATGCAGGGCGAGGCGCTCACCGACGCCGAGATCGGCTCCGCCGGGATCGTGGGCGACCGCCAGTGGGCGCTCGTGGACCTCGAGACGGGCCTCGCGCTCACCGCCCGCCGCCAGCCCGAGCTGCTGTTCGCCTCGGCGGCGCTTGGCCGGCGACGACGGTGGTCATCACCCTGCCCGACGGCACCACCACGACCGACGACACGCGTGCTCTCGGCCTGGCTCGGGCACGCCGTCGCGCTCGACGCGCGCGGATGCCGTCGACCACGGGACCTACGAGATCGCGCTCGACTTCGAGCACGAGTCGACCGCCGAGTGGACCCAGTGGGAGGGCCCGACCAACAGCTTCCACGACTCCACCCGGACCCAGGTGTCGATCATCGGGGCCGACACCCTCGGCGGCTGGGACGTCCGCCGCTTCCGGCCCAACCTCCTCGTCGACGGCGGGCGCGAGGACGGCTGGGTCGGCTGCGACGTTGGCCGCCGGCACGGCCGCGCTCGACGTGACGAAGCTCATCGACCGCTGCGTGATCACGACCCGGCCCCAGCCCGGCGGCATCGAGCGCGACCTGGACGTGCTGCGCACCGTCAACCGCGAGCGCGCCGGCAACCTCGGCATCGGCACGCTGGTGACGACGCCGGGCCGGATCGCGCTCGGCGACGAGATCATCCCCATCTGAGCCCCGATCAGGCCCCAACGACAAACTCGGCCCGCTCAAGCCACTGGAAGCGGTCGAGCGGGCCGAGAATGAAGTTGGAAGTTGGTGCGAGCTAGACGGCGAGCAGGTCGCGGGCGCCGGTGTCGGCCGACGGGTGGCGCAGCTTGCTCATCGCACGAGCCTCGATCTGGCGGATCCGCTCCCGGGTGAGGTTGAAGTACTCCCCCACCTCTTCGAGCGTCCGCGGCTCGCCCCGGTCGAGGCCGAACCGCAGCGCCAGGATCTGACGCTCGCGCTCGTCGAGCGGGGCCAGCAGCTTCTCGATCTCTGCGGGCAGGAGCGCGGTCGCGGCCACCTCGAACGGTGACTCGGCCGAACGGTCCTCGACGATGTCACCGAGCTCGGCGTCACCGTCTTCACGCAGCGGCTCCGAGAGCGAGAGGGGCTCGGCGGCGAAGCGCAGGGCCTCGGTCACCTTGTCCTCGGGCATCTCGACCTCGGCCGAGAGCTCGGCCAGCGTCGCCGGGCGGCCCAGCTTCAGCTCGAGGCGCGAACGCGCCTTCTGCAGCCGGGCCAGCGTGTCGCCCGCGTGCACCGGGAGCCGGATGGTGCGGCCGGTGTTCGCGATGCCGCGGGTGATCGCCTGGCGGATCCACCAGGTTGCGTACGTGGAGAACTTGAAGCCCTTGCGCCAGTCGAACTTCTCGACCGCGTGCATGAGGCCGAGGTTGCCTTCCTGGATCAGGTCCAGGAGCGGCAGGCCCGAGGCCTGGTACTTCTTGGCGATCGAGACCACGAGCCGCAGGTTCGACTGCACGAACGTCCGCTGGGCGTCATCGCCCTCACGGGCTCCGCGCCGCAGCTCGCGCTTCTTCGCCGGGGTGAGGCCCTTGCCTCCGGCCTCCAGCTCGGCGCGCGCTTCGTTGCCGCGCTCGATCTGCTGAGCCAGCCGTACCTCGTCATCCTTGGTCAGGAGGGGGTACTGGCCGATATCGGTCAAATACAGCCGTACGAGATCTTCTTCGTCGCGTTCGACGCGCTCCTTCGCCACGCAGGAAACACCCTCTCAGCAGTGGAAACTCTTGTGGATAACTCACAACGGGTGTCCGCAGGAACTTCTTCCCAGTGACCCGCCCCCTCCTCGTGCCTGTACGATACCGACCTCGTCAAGGAGCTTTATCCACAGGCTTGTGGACGTCGGTGAGGCAGGCGGGAGGGGTTACAAGTCTACATGACCGACGACGTCGAGATCTGGGTCGTAGCGGGCCAGTTCCAGGCTCGGAGCGGTCGCGAAGGCGAGCTCGCGGCGGTGCTCGCACAGTACGTCGTGCTCACCCGGGGGGTGGCCGGGTGCCGGAACGTCGACCTCGTCGCGTCCGCCGGGCACCCCGGGAAAGCTCCTGGTCATCGAGAAATGGGACGACGCCGACGCCCAGCGGGCCCATCTCGACGACCCGGTCATGGTCGGCATGGCGACCGCGGCGACCCCGCTCCTGGCCTCGCGCACCGGACCTCGACCTGTACGAGGCCATCTCCGCGCACGACCTCGAATAGCCCCGGAAAAGAGGTCGGATGACCTAGGTTCGCCGGGTCTGGAAGTGGCGGGTCAGACCGGGCGGAGCGTCTCGCGCCGGATCGGCTTCTTCACCACGGCGCGGGTGTCGGCGGCCGCGAGCCGGCCTTCGATCTCCTCGAGCCCGGCCCAGGTCAGCGCCTCGGCCTTCCACGCCCGCTCGTACTCGGCGTCGGCGACGTCGTTGAAGCCGCACTGGAGCCGGTAGCTGTAGCGCCGACGGGGCTCGTTGATCAGGAACCCGCCCAGGCGGGCCAGGCGACCGTCGGTGTAGACGTCCCAGATCGCCCGCTGCCGGTCCGAGATCGCCGCGTCGGCCGGCGCGGCCTCGAAGCCACCGTCGAGCCGGTCACGGCCCCGGAGGAACAGCGCCGCGAGCTCGGTCCTGGAGATGTCGGGCTGCAGCGCGGCCTGGTACTTCGGGTCCTCGAAGCAGCCGCCGGAGAACCAGCACGACAGCGTCCCGTCCACCGCCTCGACCGCCGACGCGATCAGCGGGAGCGGGAGGGCCTCGTCGACCTCGATGGCGATGCTGAGCCCGGTCGGGCACGCCCACCGCTCGTCGGCCGCATCCTCGGCGATCGCGAGCAGCTCGGCCGCGTCGAACTTGACCAGCGTGAACGCTTCGGGAGTCAGCGTGAACGTGTGGCTCACGAGGGCGCGGCAGCCCCGGCGGACATCGCCCGGACGTCTTCCTGCGCCTGGACCGAGATGTCCGAGATCTCGTCGATCTCGTCGGTCGTGAAGCCGGCCATCCCCCGCAGCTTGCGGGCGAGCTGGATCGGGTTCTCGTCCGTCTCGCCGCGGAACCCGCCCAGGCTGAAGAGCTTGTCGACGCCCCGCTGGAACTCGAGCGCACGCTCGCGCCGCTCCGGGTCGTTCTCGGTGAGCCGGCGGAGCCAGTCCGAACCCATCTTCACGTGGGTCACCTCGTCGGCGAGCATCCAGTCCTCGCAGAACTCGAGCACCGGGTCGCCGGAGATGTCGCCGAACTCGCGCATCGTGTTGAACACGTCGATCGCCAGACCCTCGAGCGCGCGGTTCACACCGCAGAGCCGCAGGATCGGGTCCGTCGCGCAGGCGGCCTCGTAGAGGAACGTCGCCTCGTTGAACTCACCGATCTCGGTGCCCATCCACTCGCCGAGCTTCACGGAGATCTCGACGTGGCGGCTCTCGTCCCAGCACTGCCGGGCCATGTCGAGCTTGAGCGCGAACGGCGCTTCGTCGTCGTCGAAGTCGAAGGTGGTGCGACCGGCGCCCTCGAGCGCCTGGATCTCACCGGTGAAGATGCCGTGCATCAGGTTGCGAGCCCGGTCGGCGGCGGCGGGACGGCCCGGCTGGAGCTTCGCGGAGCCGAGGTCCCGGTCGGCCAGCGCCTGGTTCCGCGGATCCATGATCGCGTCCATGATCGTGGCCCGGACGAAGCGCGAGTCCCGAGCGAGCTCGCTCGGCGGCAGGTTCTTCTTCATCGTGCGTTCCTCCTGATGCAGGATGTCATCGAGGAGCTCATACGGTGGCTCCTTCCACCTGGGTTCCCGAGCTTTCGGGAACCTCACCCAGCGTACCCGGGCCGGCGATCCCGCCGGCCCGCAGCACGATCTTCTCGAGCTTCGACCTGGCGCCGGGCGGCACGGTCGACCTCGTCCTCGGTCTCGATGAGCGACTGGAGCAGCATCTCGCCCTCGGTCCAGTCGGCGTGCTCGTCCTGGAGGATGAAGCCGAGCGAGCGCTGCGTCGGCGCGTCGGTGATCCGGCTCGTCGCGTTCAGGTGGTACGTGTACGCCGCGATCTTGCGGGGGATCAGCACCCGGTAGACGCCGACCAGCTTCTCGATCGTCGAGCTCCGGTGCCTCGGGCTCCCGGATCGCCTCCATGAACTCGGCCATGGCGTCGTTCGCCGGCACGGTCAGGCGAGTGGTGTTCATCTCGCGCAGCTCGGGCAGGCGCTTGTCCCACAGCTCGGCGTGCCAGGCGTGGTGGTAGCAGTGCCGGCCGAGCACGAGCTTCACGTCGAGCTCGGGCACGGTGGCCACCCACCCGCCGAGGGTCTCGAAGAGCCGCATCTCGATCCACTTGTAGATGCCGACCCGCCGGGCCGACTCCTCCACGTCGAACAGGCCGGGGATCTCGCGGCGGTCCCACGGTGCGAACGCGGGGCGGGGCTTGAGCGGGTCGGCCATGCAGCTACGTCCTCGTCCTGGATCCGGCGGCCTGGGTTACCGGTGGGTCACTTCAGGCATCGGCGCATTCTTCGCCTCCCTTGACCGACCGGTCAAGTAGCCCCCTCGACTCGGCGATCACGGCGTCGTGGGTGCCCCGCTCGGCCACGAAGATGCCGGCCAGGATCAGCGCCGCGCCGACGTAGCCCGACGAAGCCCAGGCGCTCGCCCACGGCGTAGCCCGACGACCCCCGCGACGACGGGCTCGAGGAGGTTCAGGATGCTGGCGCGGGACGCGTCGATCGTCCGCTGCGCCCACGCCGAGAGGCTGAACGCGATCGCCGAGCACCCGATGCCGGTGAAGATCACGGTGAGGATCACCCCGCCGTCGACGGTCCCCAGCCCGTCCACCAGGACGAACGGGATCGACAACAGCGCGACGACCGCGAGCTGCACCGTCGGTGAGCCCGAAGATGTCGAAGCGGTTCGCGACCATGCCGATGCGCACGTACCAGCACCCGAACAGCACCGCGGTCGACGAGCGTGATCGCATCGCCGTAGCTCATCGAGAGCTCGGCGCCGGTGAGGAGGAACAGGCCGACGATCGAGATCGCGACCGCCAGGACGATGCCGCTGCGCGGGAAGTCGCCGGTAGACGATCGCCTCGACGATCGGGGTGAAGACGGCGAAGAGCCCGGTGATGAACGCGGAGTTCGAGGTGGACGTGTGCTCCAGCCCGACGTTCTGGGTGAGGTAGGCGAACGTCGGCGATGACTCCCGAGCGACGCACCGGCGAGGAAGAAGGTGCGCAGCGAGTCGGTCGTCGCGCCGTTCCGGCCCGGCCCACGAGCGGCGCAGCGCGAACGGCGCGAGCACCGCCGCGCCGATCGCGAAGCGCATGAGGTTGAACCCCATCGGGGTCGTGCGGTCGAGCGCGTCCTGCACGATCGAGAACGTGACGCCGTAGAGGAACGCCGCGGTCGACGATCGCGATCTCCGGGAAGAACCCGCGCACGCCCGACGCGGTTCGCACTCGTGCGGTCACGCCGAACCGCCGGTCAGCCCGGCCAGCGATTGGTGATCGGGAGTCTGCGGTCCTTGCCGAAGGCCTTGGCGGAGACGCGGATGCCGGGCGGGGCCTGGCGCCGCTTGTACTCGCTGCGGTCCACGAGCGCGACGACGCGGTGGACGACGTCGCGGTCGAAGCCCTCGGCCTCGATCTCGGCGGCGGAGAGATCCTCCTCGACGTAGTCCTCGAGCACGCCGTCGAGCACCGGGTACGGCGGCAGCGAGTCCTCGTCCTGCTGGTCCGGCCGCAGCTCCGCGCTCGGCGGCTTCTCGAGCACCGACTCCGGGACGAGCGCCCGCCCGGCGCGGTCGTTGCGGTCGACGCAGAGCGCGTAGACGAGCATCTTCGGGACGTCCTTGATCACCGCGAAGCCCCCGGCCATGTCGCCGTAGAGCGTGCTGTAGCCCGTCGCCATCTCGCTCTTGTTGCCCGGTGGTGAGCACCATCCAGTCGAACTTGTTCGAGATCGCCATGAGCAGCGTGCCGCGGATCCGGGCCTGAAGGTTCTCCTCGGCCAGCCCCGGCGCGGTGCCCTCGAACGCGGGCTCGAGCAGCTGCGTGAACGCGTCGTGGGCTTCCTCGATCGGGACGGTCATCGTCTCGATGCCGAGGTTCTGCGCGAGCAGCTCGGCGTCGGTGATGCTGTGTCGCTCGAGTACCGCGACGGCATGAGCACGCCGGTGACGCGGTCCGGCCCGAGCGCGTCGGCGGCGATCGCCGCGACCAGCGACGAGTCGATGCCTCCCGAGAGCCCGATCAGCACCCGCTCGAACCCGTTCTTCGCGACGTAGTCGCGCGTGCCGAGGACCAGCGCCTCGTAGACCTCGTGCACCGGCGCGAGCAGCGGCTCGACCCGCGGCGGGTCGTGGGGCGGGCCGATCTGCCGCTCGCTCACCGCGACCTCGGGCAGCGGCGGCGCGGTGGCGCGGCCACGCGGGTCGAGCAGCCGGCGCCGGAACCCGGGACGGACGTCGAGGTCCACGATCAGGAGGTCCTCGACGAACTGCGGTGCCCGCGCGACCAGCGCGCCGCTCTCGTCGAACACCATCGACGCTCCGTCGAAGACGAGCTCGTCCTGGCCGCCGACGAGGTTCACGTAGACGACGGGCACCTGCGCGTCCGCGGCACGGGTTGCGAGCATCGTCTCGCGCTCGCGGATCCGACCCGCGTAGTACGGCGACGCGTTGACGTTGACGATCAGCTCGGCGCCTCCGGCCGCCTGGGTGATGATCGGCCCGGTCGGGCTCCAGGCGTCCTCGCACACGGTGATCCCGACCCGCACGCCGCCGATCACGAACAGCGGCCCGTCGACGGTGGACGGCGCGAAGTACCGCTGCTCGTCGAACACCGCGTAGTTCGGGAAGCAGGTGCTTGCGGTACACGCCCTGCACCTTGCCGTTCGCGCAGACGCGCGGCCGAGTTGTACAGGTCGCGGCCCGCTTCGGGGAAGCCGATGACCGCCGCGAGCCGTCCGGTGCGCGCGGCGAGCTTCTCGAGCGACTCCGTGGCCTGCGCGACGAACGCAGGCTTCAGGAGGAGGTCCTCGGGTGGGTAGCCGGTGACCGCGAGCTCGGGGAACGCGATGAGGTCGCAGCCGGCTGCGTCGGCGCGCTCGTAGGCCTCGAGCATCCGCGCCGAGTTGCCGGCGAGATCACCGACGACGAGGTCGAGCTGGGCCGCCGCAAGGCGCAACCGGGGCATCCCGCAAGGATACGGGGGAACGGTCACCGCGCGACACTGCACGGGATGACGCGCCCGGATGCCGTTCTCGACGCGCCCGGCGTCGCTCGGGCCTTGGAGCACTCGGCCGATCCGCGCGCCGGCGCGCGCCGCGCTCACCCGGATCCTCGAGGATGCAACCCGACCTGGCCCCGAGCTCCGCGACGACCGCCTGGTCCGCGACGCACTCATCGCGATCGCGTGCGCGTCGCGATCCCTGGCGGCCGCCCTGGTCCAGGACCCGACGCTGGTCGACCCGCTGCGCGATCCCGAGAGCTTCGACCGCGAGCAGTCGGTCGACGGGTACCAGAGCTCCGCGGCCGCCGACTCCGGTCGACGATCCCGACGGGCTGCGGCGGTGGAAGCGCCGCGAGTACCTCCGGATCGCGGCCCGGGACCTCCTCGGCGTCGCCGACCTCCCCGCGGTCGGACGTGAGCTCGCGGCGCTCGCCGAGGTGTGCCTCCGGCGTGCGTTGCTGCTCGCCGCGCCCGAGACGCCGCTGGCCGTGATCGGAATGGGCAAGCTCGGCGGGCGCGAGCTGAACTACGCGAGCGACGTCGACGTCCTGTTCGTCCACGGCGGTGACCAGGTCGAGGCGGACAACGCGTCGCGACGCCTGCTCGCGATCATGGCCGAGCCGAGCCCCGCGGGGATCGTCTTCCGCACCGACGCGGATCTCCGCCCGGAGGGCCGGTCCGGGCCGCTGGCGCGCAGCCTCGACTCGTACCGCGCCTGGTACGAGCGGTGGGCGCAGACCTGGGAGTTCCAGGCGCTGATCAAGTCGCGCGCCGATCGCCGGCGACCCGGAGCTCACGACCGGATTCATCCGAGCTCGTCGCGCCATTCGTCTGGCCGGAGGTGCTCGGTCCCGACGCGGTGCGGGCCGTCCGCGCGATGAAGGTGCGGGCCGAGAGCGAGACCCACCGGCGCGGGCTCGACGACCGGGAGCTGAAGCGCGGACGGGGCGGGATCCGCGACATCGAGTTCGCGGTGCAGCTCCTCCAGCTCGTCCACGGTCGGCACGACGCGACGATCCGTTCGGGGAACACGCTCGAAGCGCTCGCGCAGCTCGTCGGCGCGGGTTACGTGAACCAACGCGACGCGGTGCCGTTCGACCACGCGTACCGGTTCCTGCGCACGGTCGAGCACCGCCTCCAGCTCTGGGACGAGCAGCAGACCCACACGCTCCCGACCGACGCGCGGGCCCGCACCCGGCTCGCCCGCGTGCTCGGCTACCGCGACCGCGGGCAGTTGTCCGCCGCGGAGCAGCTCGACGAGGAGCACCGCGCGCACCAGGGCCGCGTGCGTTCCACCCACGAGAAGCTGTTCTTCGGGCCGCTGCTCGAAGCGCTGTCCGGCCGACCGGGCTCGCTCACCGCGCTCGCAGCCGAGGAACGGCTGCGGGCGTTCGGCTTCCTCGACCTGCGCGCGACGCGCGCCGCGCTCGACGAGCTCACCCGCGGCTTCAGCCGAACCTCGAAGCTGATGGAGCAGCTGCTCCCCCTCCTGCTGGAGTGGTGCTCCGAGTCCCCCGATCCCGATCTCGCGCTGCTCCAGCTCCGCCGGCTGGCCGAGGGACCGGCCCGGTCGGCGAACCTCGCGATCGTGTTCCGCGACACCCCCGGTGCCGCGCAGCGGACCTGCCAGGTGCTCGGCTCGAGTCGGATGCTCGGCGACGCGCTCCGACGCCAACCCGAGTTCGTCCAGACCCTCGGCGACGACCACGCGCTCACGCAGACGAAGCCGCGCGCTCGGTTCGTCGACGGAAGCGGTCGCCGCAGTCGAGTGGCGCGCCGCGGACTCGAACGCGCGCCGGAGCGGGCTACGGAGGTACAAGCGACGCGAGCTGTTGCGGATCGCGGCGCGCGACCTCCTCTCGTTCTCCAACCTCGTCGAGACCGGACGCGACCTCTCCACGCTCGCCGAGGCGTGCCTCGAAGCGTCGCTCGTCTCGCTCGAGCCCACGGTGCCGTTCGCCGTCATCGGCATGGGCCGCTTCGGCGGGTGTGACCTCTCCTACGCATCGGACCTCGACGTCCTGTTCGTCTACGACGGCGACGGTCCGGCGGACTTCCACGAGGCCGAGCGCGTCGCCGAGCAGCTCCTCGTCGAGATCGGCGAGCGCACACCGGAGGGGCGCACGTTCGCGATCGACGCGACGCTGCGGCCGGAAGGCCGGCAGGGCTCGCTCACCCGTTCGCTCGCCGGCTTCCAGAGCTACTGGGAGCGCTACGGGCTGACGTGGGAGTTCCAGGCGCTCATCAAGGCGCGCCCCGCGGCCGGTGACGCGGACCTCGGCCGCCGGTTCTGCGAGCTCGCGGAGCCGTTCGTCTACCGGGAGCCGTACCCGGAGGAGTCGATGCAGGACGTCCGCCGGATGAAGGTGCGCATCGAGCAGGAGCGGATCCCGCCCGGCGAGGACCCGCAGTTCCACCTCAAGCTCGGACGCGGATCGCTGTCGGACGTCGAGTTCACCGTCCAGCTGCTCCAGCTGATGCACGGCGCGCGCCACGAGTCGCTGCGCACGCCCGAGACGATGACCGCCCTCGACGCGCTCGTGGCCGTCGATCTCCTCGATCCCGACGACGCCGACGCGCTGCGTGAGTCCTTCGAGTTCTGCTCCGTGGCCCGCAACGCCCGCTTCCTCGTGACCGGCTCCGAGCGCGAGTCGCTGCCGACCGACCTCGCCGAGGCCGAGCGCGTGGCCCGGCTGCTCGGCTACGTCGAGCACCCCCAGGCCATGCTGCGGGACGACTACCGACGCCTGACCCGACACGCTCGTCAGGTCGTCGAGCGCGTGTTCTACGGACGCGAATAGTCCGCGAACCGCGTCCGCGCCTCTACCCTTCGGCCCAGCTCCGGAGGCGTGTGGCCCTGGAAGCATCAGGAGGATCTCATGGGTCGCAGGGTGTTCGTCGTCGGTGTCGGCATGACCAAGTTCGAGAAGCCGGGTGGTCGCGAGTGGGACTACCCCGACATGGCGCGGGAGGCCGGCACCATGGCCCTCGAGGACGCGGGCATCTCGTACGACCTCGTCGAGCAGGCGGCCGTCGGCTACTGCTACGGCGACTCCACCGCCGGCCAGCGCGCCCTGTACGAGATCGGCGTCACCGGCATCCCCGTCGTCAACGTCAACAACAACTGCGCGACCGGTTCGTCCGCGCTGTACCTCGCGAAGCGCTTCGTCGAGGGCGGGCTCGCGGACTGCGCGCTGGCCCTCGGCTTCGAGAAGATGGAGAAGGGCTCGCTCGGCATCAAGTACATGGACCGCGCGATGCCGATGCAGTGGACGTTCGAGAAGATGAACGAGAAGCGCGGCTTCACCCAGGCGCCGCCCGCGCCGCAGATGTTCGGCAACGCGGGTCGTGAGTACATGGAGCGCTACGGCGTGAAGGCCGAGTCGTTCGGCCGCATCGCGGAGAAGAACCACCGCCACTCGGCGAACAACCCGAACTCGCAGTTCCGCGACATCTACTCCCTCGACGACATCATGGCGGCGAAGATGGTGCACGAGCCGCTCACGAAGCTGCAGTGCTGCCCGACCTCGGACGGTGGCGCCGCGGCGATCGTCGTGAGCGAGGACTTCGTGCGCGAGCACGGCCTCGAGGACCAGGCGGTCGAGATCATCGGCATGTCGATGCACACCGACTTCCCGTCGAGCTTCGAGTCGAACAGCGACATGAACTTCGTCGGCTTCGACATGAGCAAGGCGACCGCGCAGGACGTCTACGAGCAGTCCGGTCACGGCCCCGAGGAGGTCGACGTCATCGAGCTGCACGACTGCTTCTCGGCGAACGAGATGATCACCTACGAGGCGCTCGGTCTCTGCGGCGAGGGCGGCGCGGGCGAGCTCATCGACTCCGGCGCGGTGACCTACGGCGGCGACGTCGTGGTCAACCCGTCCGGCGGCCTGATCTCGAAGGGCCACCCGCTCGGCGCGACCGGGCTCGCGCAGTGCGCGGAGCTCAACTGGCAGCTGCGGGACATGGCCGCCGACCGCCAGGTCGACGACGCCAAGCTCGCGCTCCAGCACAACCTCGGGCTCGGCGGCGCGTGCGTCGTCGCGATGTACGAGAAGGCCTCCCTCTAACCCTCCGGACCAACTCCGTGGGTCAGGCGATGGTGGCGATGCCGCCGTCGACCGGGAGGATCACGCCGGTGACGTACGCGGAGCCACGCGACGCGAGGTAGAGCGCGGCCGCGGCCATGTCCTCGGGCCGGCCGATGCGCTTCATCGGCGCGCTCGCCGCGATCGAGTCGCCGAAGCTCTCGAGCGTCGCCTTCATCATCTTCGACTCGAACGGGCCCGGCGCGATCGCGTTGACCGTCACCTTCGGCGCCAGCCGCTTGGCGAGGTGCCGGGTGAGCTGGTGCACCGCGGCCTTCGCCGACGAGTACGCGTAGGTCTCCATGATCGGGACCTGGATGCCGTCGATCGAACCGATGTTGATGACGCGCGCCGGGTCGTCCTCGGTCGACTGCGGCTTCGAGCTGCGGTCGCAGGAACTTCGTGAGGTGGAACACGCCCTTCACGTTGAGGTCGAGCACCCGGTCCCACGCGGCATCGTCGTACTCGTCGATCGGCGCACCCCAGGTTGCGCCGGCGTTGTTCACGAGGATGTGCAGCTTCCCTTCGCGGCTGCTGATCTCGTCCGCGAGCCGCCGGCACTCGGCTTCGGTCGAGAGGTCCGCCGGGATGCCGATGCACTCCCCGAGCTCGGAGAGCGCGCGCTCGGTCTCCGCGACGACGTCCGCCTTGCGGGACGAGACGTAGACCTTCGCCCCGGCGCGCACGTACGCCTCGGCGATCATCAGCCCGATCCCGCGGGTGCCGCCGGTGACGACGGCGACCTTCCCGCGGATCGAGAACAGCTCCTGGAGGACGTCGTCAGTCGGCATTCGCCGCACACTGCTCCAGCAGCCGAAATCGAGGCAATTCTCGGAGCCGCGCCGGTAGCGTGCGGCGGGTGGACGACGAGCGGAGAGGGTTCCTCAGCGGGAACCTCGCCTACGTCCTCTGGGGCCTGCTCACCCTCTACTGGCACGAGCTCACCGGCCTCGACGCGTTCGGGCTGATCGCCTGGCGCATCGTCTGGTCGGTCGTCGTGCTCGCGATCCTGCTCACGTTCGCGAAGCGCTGGACCGACGTGCGCGGCCTGCTCGCCGGTCGACGCATCGGCCCGACCGCGGTCGCCGCGATCGCGCTGGCGACGAACTGGACCACCTACGTCTGGTGCGTGACCCACGGTCGGGTCGTCGAGACCGCGCTCGGCTACTTCCTCGCGCCGATCGGCCTCGTGCTCGTCGGCGTCGTGATGTTCCACGAGCGGCTCCGGCACGCGCAGGTCGTCGCGCTCGTGCTCTGCGGCGTCGCGGTCGTCGTGCTCGCGGTCGGGCTACGGATCGCCGCCGTACTTCGCGCTGCTGATCGCGGTCTCGTGGACGGTGTACGGCGTGTCGAAGAAGCGCGCCGCGCTTCCGCCGCTCGAAGGCCTCGCCGCCGAGACGCTCGTGCTCGCACCGCTCGCGGTCGTCCTGCTCGTCGTGATGCAGGCGGACGGCAACCCGAGCCTCGGCGGCGCGTCGACGCTCCAGCTCGTCCTCATCCCGCTCACCGGCATCGTCACGACGGTTCCGCTGCTGCTGTTCGCCTACGCGGCACGGCGTGTCCCGCTCGCGATGCTCGGCTGGCTCCAGTACTGGGTGCCGTCGATCAACCTGGTGCTCGGCGTCGCGGTCTACGACGAGTCGATGCCGGCGTGGCGCGTCGCCGGCTTCGCGCTGGTCTGGATCGCGCTCGCGCTCATCACCATCGACGGCGTCCGCGCGTCGCGCGCTGTCCCGGACGCACCACCGGTCGAGACGGAGCCCGTGCCCCTCGAAGGCTGACCGGCAGATCCGGTCTTGACAGGCAAGTAAGTACTTGCCTATTCTGAAGTCGTGTCCTTGACCGGTGACGACGACATGGCACCGGTGTTCAGGGCGCTGGCGGACCCCACCCGCCGCCGGCTCCTCGACCGCCTCCACGCCGACAACGGCCAGACCCTGACCGCACTGGGCCGGGAGCTCGGGATGTCGCGGCAGGGCGTCACCGCGCACCTCGACCTGCTGGTCGCGGCCGGCGTCGTCACCACGGTCAAGCAGGGCCGGGAGAAGCTCCACTTCCTGAACCCGGTCCCGATCCACGAGATCCACGAGCGGTGGATCGCCAAGTTCGAACAGCCCGACCTCGAGGCCCTCAGTGGCCTGAAGCGACAGCTCGAGAAGGAGAGCGCCATGGAGAAGCCGACCTACGTCTACGCGACCTTCATCGCCGCGACGCCGGAGCGGTCTGGGACGCGCTCACCGATCCGGACCAGACCGAGGCCTTCTGGGGTCACCGCAACGTCTCCAGTTGGACCAAGGGCGCGTCGTGGACCATGGAGTGGGCCGACGGGCGCGGCGACGACGGTGGCGGCGAGATCATCGAGGTCGATCCGCCCCGGCGGCTGGTGCACACCTGGGGAGTCAACGGCGCCGAGCACAAGTCGCGCGTGACCTACGACATCGAGCCGGTCAACGACGTCGTCAAGCTCACCATCACCCACGACAACCTCACCGCGGACGAGCTCGCCGACATCGCTCAGGGCTGGCCGATCGTCCTTGCCAGCTTGAAGTCCTACCTCGAGACCGGGACGCCGCTCAGCTCGCTCGTCTCCCAGGACGCGCGCGACGACACGCGCCGCGGCGACGGCAGCACTCGCCTCACGACCACGGTCACCGCGTCAACGGCGGTTCTCGGGAATGAACGCCATTCCGGCACCGGCGAAGAGCACCGCAAAGACGATGGGGAACCATGGGAACTCGTGAGACCGCGGCAGCGGCGCGCCGCCGGTCTTCGGCGGCCCGCTGATCCCGGGAACCAGCGGTCCGGCGGTGGCCAGGCCACCGAACTGCCGCGTCGACGTTGAGAGGCCTGATGTCGGCGAGCACGCTCACACCCTTCGCTGGCGGGGCTGCGGGATCGCTGGGAGCGGTGCTCGCGGGAACTCCCGTCGTCGGCGTGGTCGTCGGTGGTGGTCGTCGTCACCGGCGCGGCGGTCGTCGTCGTCACCGGCGCGAAGGTGGTCGTCGTCACCGGCGCGGCGGTTGTCGTCGTGACGGGTGCAGCCGTCGTCGTCGTGGTCGCGGGTGCCGTCGTCGTCGTCACCGGGCGTCAGGTCGCAGGTCGGCGCGAGGAACGATATCGGTGTCCATGGTGACGGCAGCCCCCTCGGCCAGCGCGCGGCCGTGAACCGTGACGCCGGTATCCAACGTGATCGAGTCGTGGGCCAGGATGTTTCCCAACAAGGTGGAGTCGCTTGCGAGCGTCGCCGACGAGCCGACCTGCCAGAAGACGTTGCACTCCTGGGCGTCGTTGATGAGGGTCACGCTGCTGTTCGCGGCGGTCGTAAGCGTCGAATCCGTCTGGAAGATGAAGACGGTGTTCGGGTCGTTGCCGCCGTCGAGGATGAGCGTCCCGTTCAGGGTCAGCGGGTCATGGGCGGCCGTGGCGTAGACGCCGCCTCCCAGCGTCTGAGCCCCGAGCTCGGTACCGATGGTCGCGTCGACCGTCCGCCCGGCCGCATCCCCGTACGCGACCACAAGGTCGTCCTGGGCCTGGTGAGCCGAGGCTGTACCGGGCTCAGTCGTGCCGGTGGCCACGGGTGCGCCCGAGATCGTCGTGCCCGGGCCACACCCCGACGCTGCCTTGGAGCGAGGTCGTCCCGGTATTGGACACCGTCGAGCCCGCGAGCACCGCGAAGCCCGCCGCAGATCCCAAGGGCACGGTCGGCACGACCACCGCGTCGGCCGGCAGGGCAAAGCCGAGGAGCACCGCCGTGGCCAAGCTGAACGACGTGACGGACGCGGTCCATCTGCGGGCAGCTAGAACACGGGTGGTCGTCAAGAGTCTCGCCTTGTCGGTGGGCAAGGCATCGCTACCAGCAGCACCGCGCGGCAAGGGTCTGGGCCGGTGAACACGATCTGGTGACCAAGCCTTCGAACGGCAACCGAACAATCCGGCGTCATCTCGGAGGCGAGCACGAGAGTGGGATGTCGGCACCCTCGACCCCCTTGTCGGCACTCGATCCAAACACCTGAGGCAAACCTCACCCGACCGCGGGTACGCGCCGAGCCTCTCGATGCCGTTCCGGCTACGGCTTCTCGCAGCAGCAGGTGAACGTCTCACAGGGCGAGAAGTTCTCGCACCAAGGCATCCGTCTGGGTTCTTCGCACCGCGAGCGGGGCTTGCAAGGGACAGATCGTGATCCGGACCGACGTCGCGTGCGACCGGATTTCCGGAGGGGACACCTGACACTTCACGTTGTACGTCAGTGAACGTCGAGCAGGTGCTCGAGGATGAGGCCCCCATCGGCATTGACGGGCACGTCCACTCGCCCGGAGAACGGCGGTCACCGGAAGCTGGCCGTACGATGTGCGGAAAGGTCCGATCGCCCCCATCCAGGTTCTCCACGACGTACTTCTGCTTGGACCCGGGAGGTATCGATCTCCAGAAGCACGACGTCGTGGCGATTTCGGTAGATGGAATCTGCGATGGTCGCCACCTGGTCCGCGAAGGAACAGTGGATGAAGCCCTCATCGGCCAACGACCGGCCCAGCGTCTCGACCGCTGGTACGCCGCGCCGGCTTCCACGGCCTCGTCCCATTCCTCGCGCAACGCAAGGTGGTAGATCCGCGACCCTGGGTCGGCGACCGCTGGCACCTGCAGAGACTGCTCCGCGACGAGCCGACACGCGACAGCCCGGCGTTCAGCGATCGAAGAACAGGCGGAACACGCAGCCCGCAAACCCACCTCTCCGCAGGTCAGCGCGGCCCGTCGATCAGATGTCGTAGTAGAGGTAGAACTCCCACGGGTGCGGGCGGAGCTGCACCGGCGTCGATCTCGTTCGTGCGCTTGAAGTCGATCCAGGTGTCGATCACGTCGGGCGTGAACACGCCACCGGCGAGCAGGAACTCGTTGTCGGCCTCGAGCGCGTCGAGGCTCTCGCCGAGCGAGCCCGGCACCTGCGGGACCTTCGCGAGCTCCTCGGGCGGGAGGTCGTAGAGGTCGCGGTCCACCGGCGTCGGCGGCTCGGTGCGGTTCGCGATCCCGTCGAGCCCGGCCATCAGCATCGCGGAGAACGCGAGGTACGGGTTGCAGCTCGGGTCCGGGAACCGGCACTCGAGCCGCTTCGCCTTCGGGCTCTTCGAGTACAGCGGGATGCGCACCGAGGCGGAGCGGTTCCGCTGCGAGTACACGAGGTTCACCGGCGCCTCGTAGCCCGGGCACCAACCGCTTGTACGAGTTCGTCGTCGGGTTCGTGAACGCGCACAACGCGGCCGCGTGCTTGAGCAGCCCACCGATGTACCGAGCGCGCCATGTCCGAGAGACCGGCGTAGCCCTTCTCGTCGAAGAACAGCGGCTCGCCGCCCTTCCACAGCGACTGGTGCACGTGCATGCCCGAGCCGTTGTCCTGGAAGATCGGCTTCGGCATGAACGTCACCGAGTAGCCGCGCTGACGGGCCACGTTCTTGACCACGTACTTGTAGAGCATGAGCTTGTCGGCCATCACCGACAGCTCGTCGAAGCGCATGTCGATCTCGGCCTGGCCGGCGGTGCCGACCTCGTGGTGCTGCACCTCGATCGTGATGCCGACCTGCTCGAGCACGCGCACCATCTCGGAGCGCAGGTCCTGGAACGAGTCCATCGGCGGGACCGGGAAGTAGCCCTCCTTGTACCGCGGCTTGTAGCCGAGGTTGGGAGTGCCGTCGAGCTCGAAGTCGCGACCGGAGTTCCACACGCCCTCGACCGAGTCGAGGAAGTAGTAGCCCGAGTACTGGTTCTGGTCGAAGCGCACCGAGTCGAAGATGTAGAACTCGGCTTCCGGGACCGAAGTACGCGGTGTCCGCGAGGCCGGTCCCCTTGAGGTAGTCCTCGGCCTTCTTCGCGATGTAGCGCGGGTCGCGGCTGTAGCTCTCGCCCGTGACCGGGTCCTTCACGAACGCGTTGATGTTCAGCGTCTTGTGCTCGCGGAACGGGTCGATGATCGCGGTGGTCGGGTCGGGCATCAGGAGCATGTCCGACTCCTGGATCTCCTGGAACCCGCGGATCGACGAGCCGTCGAACCCGAGGCCCTCCTCGAAGACGTCCTCGGACAGCTCGTGCGCCGGCACCGAGAAGTGCTGCATGAGGCCCGGGAGATCGCAGAAGCGAACGTCGACGACCTCGACGCCCTCGTCCTTGACCTGCTTCAGAACATCGCCGGGCGTCGTCATGGCTCAACCTCCGCGGGCCGTGGGGTGCAGCGGTTCTGTACCCCGATCGTTCGATCGCCCCGATCGGGAGGGCGATCGGCGTGAGACTAGGAGGTTCCCGAGCGCCGGACCAGACGCCGGCTCGACGCCCGGGAACCTCCCGGCGTGCGTCTGCCTCAGCCCTTCGCCAACGCGCTGCAGCAGGTGTTGACGATCAGTCGGCTCACCACGTACGGGTCGATGTTGGCGTTCGGACGCCGGTCCTCGATCCAGCCCTTCTTCGCCTTCTCGACCGCCCACGGGATGCGGATCGAGGCGCCGCGGTCCGAGGCGCCGTAGCTGAACTCGTGCCACGGCGCGGTCTCGTGGCTCACCGGTCAGGCGGTCCTTGATGCCCGGCGCCGTAGTCGTCAACGTGCTCCTCGATGTTCTTCGCCGAGCGCCTCGCACGCCGTGATGATCGCGTCGTAGCACTCGCGCATCGCGTTGGTCGAGAAGTTGGTGTGTGCACCGGCCCCGTTCCAGTCGCCGCGGATCGGCTTCGGGTCGAGCGTCGCGCGCATGCCGTAGTCCTCGGCGATGCGGTAGAGCAGCCAGCGCGCGAGCCAGAGCTGGTCCGCCGATGGCGGGCGGGCGCGAGGATCCCGATCTGGAACTCCCACTGGCCCATCATCACCTCGGCGTTGGTGCCCTCGATCGCCGAGACCCGCGTCCATGCACGCCTCGTGTGCGCCTCGACGATGTCACGACCGAACGATCTCGCGGCGCCGACGCCGCAGTAGTACGGACCCTGCGGTGCGGGAAAGCCGCTCTGGGCGGCCAGCCGAGCGGGTAACCGTCCTTGAGGAAGGTGTACTCCTGCTCGATGCCGAACAGCGGCTCCTGGTCCGCGTACTTCTCGGCCACCGCGACGCACGCGGCACGCGGGTGTTGGTAAGGGTGCGGCGTGAAGTCGGTCAGCAGCACCTCCGCACATCACGAGCACGTTCTCGCCACCGCGGATCGGGTCCGGGCAGGAGAACACGGGCTGCAGCACGCAGTCCGAGTTGCTGCCCGGCGCCTGGTTCGTGCTCGAGCCGTCGAAGCCCCAGATCCCCGGCTCCTCGCCCTCCTGCGAGGATCTTCGTCTTGCATCGCATCAGGGGCGTCGGCTTGGTGCCGTCGATCCAGATGTACTCGGCCTTGTAGGTCACTGCATCTCCTCATGTCCTCGTTTCGTGGCGCCCCGGTCGCGACCACCAGCGGCGCACGCTATGCCGTGGTGGCAGCGGAGCTTCTGTCCGCGATCCCGATCTGCGGGGCCGTGGCATCCGGCAGTCTCAGCGAGCGCCGTTTCCCGGCCTTTGCCCGAGTGTGAACGGGGTATGAACGAGGCCCCACAGGGCCGATCCGGCAGGAGAGAACCGGCGGTCGGCCTGCCAAACTGACCCGATGGAACGTCAGCTGGATTACGTGATGCGCACCGTCGAGGAACGCGGCGTCCGGTTCGTCCGGCTCTGGTTCACCGACGTCCTCGGCTCGCTGAAGGGCTTCGCGATCACCCCCGCGGAGCTCGAGGGCGCGCTCGAGGAGGGCATGACCTTCGACGGTTCGGCGATCGAGGGCTACAGCCGGGTCCAGGAGTCGGACATGCTCGCCGTGCCCGACGCC
Source organism: uncultured Acidimicrobiia bacterium (assembly GCA_963848485.1). Classification (GTDB taxonomy): domain Bacteria; phylum Actinomycetota; class Acidimicrobiia; order IMCC26256; family JAENVU01; genus Chersky-806. The sequence goes on along the minus strand of CAWKDX010000002.1, from coordinate 159,633 downwards.
AACACCTTCGACATCGTCCCGTGGCGCGGTGACGACGCCCCGGTCGCGCGAATGTTCTGCGACGTGCAGCACCTCTCGGGTGAGCCGTTCGAGGGCGACCCGCGCTACGTGCTCAAGCGGAACCTGGACCGCGCCCGCGAGAAGGGCTTCACGTTCTACGCGGGACCCGAGATCGAGTTCTTCTACTTCGAGTCCGAGACCAACCCGGTGCCGCTCGACCACGCCGGCTTCTTCGACCTGACCCAGAGCGACATGGCGAGCGAGCTGCGCAAGCGCACGATCCTCACGCTCGAGCAGATGGGCATCCCGGTCGAGTACTCGTTCCACGAGAACGGGCCGAGCCAGCACGAGATCGACCTGCGCTACACCGACGCGCTGACGATGGCGGACAACGTCATGACGTTCCGCACCGTCGTGCGCCAGGTCGCCCAGGACCTCGGCGTGCACGCGACGTTCATGCCCAAGCCGATCTCGGGTGCGTTCGGCTCCGGCATGCACACGCACATGTCGCTGTTCGAGGGCGACGTCAACGCGTTCCACGACCCCGGCGACCCGTACGGGCTCTCGAAGGTCGCGAAGTGCTTCATCGCCGGCCTCCTGCGAGCACGCCGCGGAGATCACCGCGGTCACGAACCAGACCGTGAACTCCTACAAGCGGCTCATCGAGGGCTACGAGGCGCCGACGTACATCTGCTGGGCGCGCAACAACGAGTCCGCGCTCGTGCGGGTGCCGATCCCGAAGCGGGGCAAGGAGAGCAGCACCCGCATCGAGTTCCGTTCGCCCGACCCGGCGTGCAACCCGTACCTCGCGTTCTCCGTGATGCTCGCGGCCGGGCTCCAGGGCATCGAAGAGGGCTACGACCTCCCACCCGAGGCGACGAACAACATCTTCGAGATGACGGCGGAGGAGCGGGCGGTCGAGAACATCGGTGCGCTGCCCCAGTCGCTCTCCGAGTCGCTCGACGTGATGGAGAGCTCCGAGCTCGTCGCAAAGACGCTCGGTGAGCACGTCTTCGACTTCTTCATCCGCAACAAGCGCGCCGAGTGGGACTCCTACAAGGAGCAGGTCACACCCTGGGAGCTCGACCGGTACCTCGGGTCGTTGTAGCGCCATGTCCGAAGCCAAGGGGGTAGAGCCCCTTCTCGTGTTCCCGGATCCGCCGCCGCCGCTGCTGGCCCAGACCCTCGACCTCGCGGGCTACCCGTGGAAGGCGGTCGAGAACGCCGCGATCGCGGTGCAGCACGAGCCCCGCGACGGGTGGGCCGGCGCGGTCGTCGTCGCCGACGAGGACCCGGAGGGCGCGTTCGGCATCTGCCGCGCGCTGCGCAAGCGCGATGCTCCGCTCGAGCCGGTGCTGCTCCTGATCAGCGGCGCGCAGCTCTCCGAGCTCGAGCTTCGAGAAGACCTCTTCGACGACTTCTGCCTCACGCCGTTCCACCCGAAGGAGCTCGAGGCGCGGATGCGCCACCAGTTCTGGCGCTCGGGACGCGGGACGCGCCCGAGATCGTCGAGTACGGCGACCTCGTGCTCAACCTTGAGACCTACCAGGCCGCGTTCGGGCACCGGCCGCTCGATCTCACCTACATGGAGTACGAGCTGCTCAAGTTCCTCGCGACCCACCCGGGCAAGGTGTTCACCCGGGAGCAGCTGCTCTCGCGAGTGCTGGGGCTACGAGTACTACGGCGGCGCCCGCACGGTGGACGTCCACGTGCGGCGGCTCCGGGCCAAGCTCGGCGAGGAGCACGCGAACCTGATCCAGACGGTGCGCTCCGTCGGCTACCGGTTCGGTCAGCCCCGCGCGCTCGTCGGGCGCTGAGCCCGGCGTCAGACCGGCTGGCCCTCCGCCCGCTGATCGGCGTCGTCGCTCAACAGCCATCCGGCGAGCCCGCTCCAGAGCGCGCCACCGAGCATCACGAGCACGGGCCCGACGAGCACCAGCGTCAGCAGGATCAAGACGACACCAACCATGCGGCGAGCCTACCTAGCGGCTCGAAGGATGGAACACCCACGCCTCGATCTCGACCTTGGCGCCGAGCGGAAGCGCGGCGACCTGCACCGTCGAGCGGGCCGGCTTGTGATCGCCGAAGGCCTCCGCGTAGGTCGTCGTTCACCGCGGCGAAGTCGCCGAGGTCCGTGACGAACACGGTGGTCTTCGCGACGTCGGCGAACGCCACCCCGCAGTCGCCGAGCACCGCGTTGAGGTTCGGCGAGCACCTGGCGGCACTGCGCGCCCGCGTCGCCGTCGACCAGCTTCCCGGTGGCCGGGTCGAGCGGGACCTGACCCGCCAGCACGAGCCAGTCGCCGGCGCGCACCGCGGCGGAGTACGGACCCGCGACGCGGCGGTGCGCTCGGGGTGGGAACGGGTTGAGGACTCGTGTGTGAGCTCACGTCCGGAGCATACGGGCGGTGCGGGTGAAGCGTGGCAGGAAAGGACTCGGGCCGCGTTCCCTCTGCGACGGTCAGCGCGTTCCACGCGGCCGCCGCGACCGCGGCGAAGACCGAGTCGGACGCCCGGCGCCGCGGCGGCCCGGGGTCGTCCACCACGGTCACGTCGATCGGCGGGGTGTCCTTGGCCCGGATCACGCCGAACGATCGGATGGTGAGGTCCTGCACCTCCCCGGTCTCGGGGTCGACCGCGAGACCCTCGGTCAGCACCCACCCCAACGCCATGTGCGCGGCTCCGATCGCGTACGAACGGAGCACGACCTCGTCGAGCGGATCACCCGCAGCGATCCGCACTTCGACCCGTTCGAGCGCGCCGCTCGTCGCATCGATGACAACCCGGGCGCCGGCCATGGCGCCGTCGCCCGGCCCGGCGACGACGTTGTCGAGGAACACCGACGCGGCACGCGCGCTCGGAAGGTGCGCCGCGCGATCGAACCCAGCGGCATCGAGCGCGCCCTCCTGGACCACGCACAGCTCCGCGAACCCTGCCGCGCGCGCGGCACTCGACGTGGGCGGGCCGATCAGTCTGGTGCACCTGATGCTGATCGTGGTGTCGAGTCCGACGTAGTGCGCAGCTGCGAGGTCCTGCTCGAGCACGTCACCGGCCACGACGCCTTCGATCTGCAACCGACCCTCGCGCAGGACCGCGCTCGCGGCGAACGGCGGTCGTTTGGGCCCGAGCCGTACGACGTCCTCACGGGAGAAGAGGACACGCACCGCGCGACCGTAGCGATCCGCGAGCTCACGGGCGGCCGCGGCGACGGGCGAGGTCGTCTTGCCGCCGAACGCGCCTCCGTTCGCGAGCGGGCCGGCCGGTTCACCCCCGGGAACGCACCACGACGCGTCGGGCTCCAGGTAGGCGGGCTCGACCCAGCTCGTCGCCAGGCGCACCCCGCCGTCCGGGCGGTCCGGGAGGGGCAGCGGTGGCGCCGCGTCAACGGTCGTGCGCCGGCCCTGCACCTTGCCCGCCAGCTCGCGCGCCTCGAACAGCGAGCCGGCGATGACCCAGTCGACGCCCGCGGCCGGCTCGCTCGGAGCCGTCGCTCCCGGGCGGCCGCGGCACGGCCACGAGCGCCTCGCGCGGCGCGGTGTCGTCGGCGAATCCGCCCTCTCCCAACGCGACGCGCATCCCGACGGTCTGGCCAACCCCGCCTTCGAGCTCGGCGCGCGTCGACGCGGCGTCGAGCCGGACCGGATCGGCGAGTGCAACCGCGTCGGGCGTCGGCCCGGTCTCGGTAATCGCGTCGATGATCGTGCGCCATCCGGTGCAGCGACAGAGGTGCGCGGCCAGCGCTGCGGTCGACGCCGACAGACCCGGGCGCCACCCTTCGCTCGGAGCGCGGCGGCCCGTACGACGATCCCCGGCGTGCAGAACCCGCACTGCGCGCCGCCGGTGGCTACGAACGCGGCCGCGATCGCATCGCGCACATCCGGCGCAAGACCGTTGACGGTGGTCACCTCTCGCCCGGCGATCCGGGCGAGAGGGGTGACGCACGCCACTCGCGCGGCGCCGTCCACCAGGACTGTGCAGCACCCGCACTGGCCCTGGGGGGCGCACCCGTCCTTGAGGCTCACGATGCCCAGGTGCTCCCGCAATGCGGAGAGCAACGTCTCGCCCGGCGCGGCGTCGACCTCGACCTGTACGCCGTCGCACGTGAACTGCACCCGACCGGACATCGGCACCTCCAGCGCGGGAGGATAGGTCCATGCCTTCTCGAGAGATGAGCCGCCGCGCGTTCATAGCCCTCGGCGGCGGAGCGCTGTTGCTGACGGCCTGCGGCGGTTCGAGCTCGTCGAACGGGCGGATCGGGTGCATCGGCCGGAAGCGGCGCCGAAGGGGCTCAGCGCGTTCCGCATGGAGATCGAGCCGTACGTATCGACGACGCCGCAGCGGTTCGCGTACATCCTCATCAACAACAAGGACCAGGGCTTCGCGAGCGGGCCACCGACGACTCCTTTCGATCGCGCCGCCCGGTGGCACCTACGGCGAGCCCGTATGCCGCGACGCTGCACACCGACGGTCTGCCTGCTGGTCGCGGCGTCTACGTCGTAGAGCCGGTCCTCGCGATCGCCGGGCAACTGGCGGGGCAAGGTGATGATCGAGGGCCAACCCGACGCCGAGCTCGCGTTCCCTGTCAGCGCGAACCCCGACACCCCGATCGTCGGATCGATGGCGCGCGTGCTCGCGACGCCGACGACCGCCGATCCGCTCGGCACGAAACCCCTGTGCACCCGCACCGACGCCAAGAACAACCCGGCGCCGTGCCCGTTCCACACGACGTCACTCGATCAAGTGGTCGGGAAGGGCAAGCCCGTCGTCGTGATGTTCGCGACACCGGCCCGGTGCCAGAGCCGTTACTGCGGTCCGGTGCTCGACCAGCTGATCGCGGTCGCACCCGAGTACCAGGACCGGGTCACGCCGATCCATGTCGAGATCTACAAGGACCTGACGAGCAACAACCTCGTCACCGCGACCGACGCCTGGCTCGGGGCGAGCGGAGAGCCGTGGATCTTCGCCCTGGACGGCACCGGCAAGGTCACCGGCCGGCTCAGCGGCGCGTTCGCGACCGACGAGATCCGCGCCCTGCTCGACCAGACCCTCGCCTGACCCAACATTCTCGGCACGCTCGACCGCTCAAGGCGCAACGGCCGAGAACGGGAGGAGGGAACGGGAAGGGTCTAGGAGAAGGACTCGCCGCAGCCGCAGGTGCGCTGGGCGTTGGGGTTCGTGATGTGGAACCCGGCGCCCTGGAGGCCGTCCTTGTAGTCGAGCGAGCCACCCGCGAGGTGCTGGAACGAGGCGGGGTCGATGACGACGGTGACGCCGTCCTTCTCGCTCTTGATGTCGTCGTCGGCCTGGTCGGCGTCGAAGTACATCTCGTAGCTGAAGCCCGAGCAGCCACCGGGGCGCACGGCCACCCGCAGCGCCAGGTCCGGCGTCTCCTCGGCCTCGATCAGGCTCTTGACCTTGGCGGCCGCGGCGTCCGTCAGCACGAACTGCTGGCGAGCGTCAGTGATGTTGAGACTGGTCAGACTCATGCTGCTGGCCCTCCGGGGGACTTGATGCGGCTTTCAGGTTACCGCGACCACGACATGGCACGGATCTGGCTCGTACAACGTCGAGAACCCCGACAACGCTTCCCGGTTCGCGCCTGGTTCACGACGCCTTCGCACAACCCCCGGTGCAGGTTGCACACCAGCTCGGGATACGCCTCGGCCAGCTCCCGGAACGGGCAGTGCAGGAAGTCGATGCGGGCGGTGCCGTCGGGGCCGATGTCCTCGTCGGCCGCCGGCTCGAACCCGAGCCGGGCGAGCTCGGCCGCGAGCGAATCCAGGCACGAGCGGCTCGGCGTGCGCTTGCCGGCTTCCAGGCCCCAGGCTCGGCCGGTGGCGGTGGCCGCCTCGGCGTCGGCGCCCATCTGCTCGGCCATCGCGGCGAGCAGCCCCGCCAGCAGCGCGTGGGCGGGCGGGTCGAAGCCGAGCCCGGGTGCCCCGGCCGCGAGCGAGTAGAGGTGCTGGGGCCGGCCGACGGTGCCGCGGTGGATCGCCTCGACGTCGACGAGGCCGGCCTCACGCAACCGCTCCAGGTGCAACCGGACGGTGTTGGCGTGCAGACCGAGCGCATCGGCGAGATCTTGGGCGGAGAGCGGCGTGGTCGAGGTGGCCAGCTCGCGGTACATCGCGAAGCGCGTCTCATCGCCCAGGGCCTTGAGGACCTCGAGCTCCATGCCTTGACCGTACCGTCGCCCGGGGCATATTTTCAAGACGTAGGCTGTTTTTATTCACCGCATGGACACTGAGCCGGTCGATCCCCGCGATCCCGAGGCCCCCCGGGCCTCTGCGGCGCCCTCCCCGGAGGACGTTCGCCACATGCTCGCGGGCGTGATGGACCCCGAGCTCCACGCCAGCATCACGGATCTCGGGATGGTCGACGACGTCAAGGTCGCGCCCGACGGCGCCGTCGTCGTGAACATCGCGCTGACCACCCTGGGCTGCCCGCTGCGGTCCGAGATCAAGAAGGAGATCCAATCCAAGGTGCGCGGGCTTCCCGGCGTCGACCACGGTGGATGTCCACTACATCGAGATGACCCAGGAGCAGCGCACCGCCGCGATGCAGGCCGCCCGGTGGAACGCTCGCGAGAACGCGCCCACCACCGAGATCTCCGCGACCACCCGCGTCCTCGCGATCGCGAGCGGCAAGGGCGGCGTCGGCAAGAGCTCGGTCACCGTCAACCTCGCCGCCGCGCTCGCGGCGCGCGGCTTGCGCATCGGCATCCTCGACGCGGACATCTGGGGTTTCAGCGTCCCGCGCATGCTCGGCGTCGAAGGTCGGCTCAAAGGCGAGGACAGCAAGATCCTTCCGAACATGCTCGACGCGCCGAACGGCGGAACGCTCTCGGTCGTCTCGATGGGATTCCTCGTCGACGACGAGAGCACCGCGCTCATGTGGCGTGGCCTCATCCTCACGAAGGCGCTCGAGCAGTTCCTCACCGATGTGCGCTGGGGTGAGCTCGACTACCTCCTCGTGGACATGCCGCCGGGCACCGGCGATGTCCAGATGGGGCTCGCCCGGCTGCTACCCCAGACCGAGATGCTCGTCGTCACCACACCAGCGCTCGCGGCGCAAAAGGTCGCGACCCGCGTCGCCGACATGGCCCGACGCACGTACCTGAAGGTCGTCGGCGTGGTCGAGAACATGAGCGAGTTCGTGGCGCCGGACGGTCAGCGGTTCGCGTTGTTCGGCTCCGGCGGTGGCGCCGCGCTGGCCGCAGAGATCGGAGCGCCGCTCGTCGCGTCCGTGCCGCTCGAGCCGGCGGTCTCCGAGGGTGGCGACGCCGGGATGCCGGCGGCCTGGGCCGATCCGGAGAGCCCGGCCGGCCGCGCGTTCAACGATCTCGCGGCCCGCATCGTCGACGAGCTGCTGCCGCCGGTCGAGATGACCGGTTGCACCGCGCGCATCTTCGAGCTCGCAACTGCGAATCTGGCGGCGGTCGACGCCGAGCGTGCCGCTCAGTCGTAGTCTCTTCACACCGTGTCGACACTGACGGAGTGGCTCGCCGAACTTCCCTCGGTCGTGTTGTTCGCCGGGCTCGCGGCAATCGGCATCGGACTGACGGTCGCCGTGGACTTTGTCTTCCGGCGCCGGCTGAAGGACCGCACCCGCACCGAGGCGGGCCGGACCGCGGCAATCATGCTCGGGGTCCTCGCCAACATCTACGCGGTGCTCATCGCCTTCGTCATCGTGCAGGGATGGGCCAACCTGCAGGAAGCGCAGACGTTCGTCGACTCCCAGGCAACCGCGCTCTCGGAGATCCGCGAGAACAGCCAGGTGCTCGGGGGAGCGGACGCGGCACCGATCGACGCAGCGGCGAGGGCGTACGCCCGCTCGGTCATCCGTCACGACTTCCCCGCCATGGAGGATCACGGTCGCCGGAGCCCCGAGACCACCATCGCGCTGCAGCACCTGTTCTCGGCCGTTCGCGGAGTGACCCCGAAGGGACCGGCCCAGAGCGCGTTCTACAACGGGACCGTCCAACGGCTCGACACGATCGTCGTCGCACGCCAGGCCGCAGTCACCGCGTCGGACGGCTCATTGCCGGCACCGCTCTACTTGCTGCTGGGACTCGGCGGCGTGGTGGTGGTCGGGCTCGCCTGCGTGCTCGACAGCAAGCATCGACGGTCGCACGTGATCATTGTCTGCTCCATCTCGGTCGTCCTCGCGTTCATGTTGGCAATCGTCGTGAGCTTCGACCATCCGTTCACCGGCAGCATCGCGGTCAGCGACCGGCCGCTGCGCGAGTTCTTGATTTCACCGACAGCTCCCTAGCCGTACCCGGTCCCTGGCCGCAGATCGGTCTCAGGCGATCGACCAAGTCGCCTTCGCGTCGCGCCCGGTGACCTTGCCCTCCGCACGCAGCTTCAAGAGATGCGCGTGCACCTGCTTGCCCGCGACCTCCACCAGCGGCTCCGCGAGGTCCGGGTAGAGCGTGGCGACGATCTCGCCTGATCTTCGCCGGGTGCTGCTTCAGGATCTTCAGGATCTGCTTCTCGCGGGCGAGCCGGTGCTGGAGGTACTCGTCGATGCGGGCGCGGGGCTCGTCGATGACGTCACCGTGGCCGGGCGCGATCCTGGAGAGTCGCATCTTCTTCAGCCGCTCCAGCGTGGCGATGTACTGCGCCATGTCGCCACCCGTCTTCGGCGAGACCACGGAGTACATGCCGTCGAGGATCGTGTCGCCGGTGAACAGGATCCGCTCCTCGTCGAGGAAGAAGCAGAGGTGGTTCGGCGCGTGTCCGGGCGTGTGCAGGACCTCGAGCCGGAACTCGGTGCCGTCGATCGTGTCGCCGTCGCGTGATCGCGCGGTCCACCTTCAGTTCGGGGTCGCGCTTGTTGAAGGCGAGCACCTCCGCGCCCGTCGCCTTCACCAGCGCGGCGGTGGCCGGCGAGTGATCGGGGTGCGTGTGCGTGAGCAGCACCCAGCGGACGCGTTCCTTCATCGACGCCCCGACGATCGCGCTCACGTGCTTCGCGATGTCCGGGCCGGGATCGATCACCGCGACCTCGTCGATGCCGACCAGGTACGTGTTCGTGCCCGGCCCCGTCATGTGGCTCGGGTTCGACGCCACGATCCGGCGCACGAGCGGCGACAGCGCGCTCGGCACCTCGGGAACCATGTCGGGCATCAGGCGGCCCCACGCGCGTCGTCGGGATCACCGGGCAGCCGCACTCGCGTGCCGCCGGCGTCGTGCACGATCACCGGTTGCGTCGCCGGCGGAACGTCGGTTGCGCGCGGCGACTGCGTCGAGGAGGTCCTGCGCGCGCGGTGAAGCGAGTCAGCGCCTCGAGGTTCTTGCGGGTCGGGAAGATCAGATCCAGCTCGCCGCGGTCCGATGCCTCGAGCGCGTCCGCCGGCCGGATCCAGATCGACGCCACCGTCTCGCCGTCGTCGTGGAGGTACGCGTGGCCCTCGGGCGCGGCGGCGACGAAGAACCAGGTGTCGTAGCGCCGGTGTATCCCCTCCGGCGTGATCCAGTGTGAGAACACCTGCATCGCCCCGACGTCCAGCACGAGGTCCTCGGCCTCGACGAGGTCCCCGAACGTCAGCGAACCCGCGTTGAGCTCGGCCCGTAGCGTCTCGAGCCGCGGCTGGGCCGGATCGACCAGTGCGCCGGTCGCCGCCGACCGGGCCAGCAGCACGCCCGCTTCCTCGAACGTCTCGCGCACACCGGCGACCCAGAACCCGAGCCCGCCGTCGGCGAGGCCGAGGTGCGCGCTCGGCATCGGCGTCGTCGCGGTCGGGACAGCGGGCCAGCAGCGCCGGGTCGCGATCGCCCGGGTCCACGGCACCGCCCGGAAAGACGTACGCGCCGCCGACCCAGTCCGCGTTGAGGTTCCGGCGGAGCATGAACACCTGGAGATCCGGGTCGTCCCGCACCAACATCACGGTGGCCGCCTCGCGCGGCGTCACCATTGGCCGCGCCGACTCAGCACGGGCGACACCGGCGAATGCGGTGGTTGACCACGACCGGAGTCTACCGACGCGCCGGGCCGAAACGTTCGGCGACTTCGACGCTCAGGCGGAGCGTGCCGCGAGCAGCTCGCGGCGTTCGTGCTCGTTCAGACCGCCCCAGATTCCGTGGGGCTCGCGGATGTCGAGCGCGTAGTCGAGGCACGGTGCGCGCACCGCGCAGGTCGAGCAGATGATCTTGGCTCGGGTCTCCCGCAGCTCGCGCTCTTCCTTGCGTTCGCTCGCGGAAGGAGGGAAGAACAGCGTCGATTCTGGACCTCGGCACGCCGCGCGCAGCTGCCAGGTCTGGTTCACGGTCTGGATGCCCACGGTAGGGCCCTCCTCGGGCTCGGCCGCCCCTCTCCACCGGCGAACCTACTCCGGGGTCGGACGGCTCACAAGAGCGAGTTTGTGCAGGTCAGCGCCAAGTTTCGCCCGAGTCGGGACCCAATGCGCGTCCGGTTCGGACCCGCGCGTAGCGGCAGGGTTCGGGCACCGAGGTGGCCCCGAGCGACGCGACCTCGCAGTACGACTCCCGCGACACCAACCAGCGATTCCCCACCCGCACCGCGCTCCCGGGGAGGTGGTCGAGCGCGGTGGCCGCGCCGAGGAGGATCGAGTACGTGACATCGACGTGCCGGGCGTCGACGCCCCGCATGGAGTCGATCCGTACCCGCACCTGGTCGGCCAGCGTCTTGATCGACGGGTCCTCGTACCGGGCCGTGAACGAGTCTCGCAGCCGGTCGGCGTCCTGGAGCGAGGTCAGCCTCGACTCGATGCTGGTGCCGGCGCCGCCGTCGAAGACCGTCTCGAAGGACTTCGTGACGGCTGCCCTCGTCGCCACGTCGATCGCGAACACCTTCGTCGTGGTGGTGGTCGATCCCCCCTTCACGGGGCGAGCCGCAGCGAGGTCGCCGGGCGTCGTCACGCACGTGATCTTCGCCTGCACCCCGGTGTGGTCCGACGCGAAGACGAGACCGTCGAGCGGCGGGGACTCCGGCTCGGCGCGAAAGAGCCCCGACGTCTTGTCGACTCGGCACTGTCGCTTCGTTGCAAGGAAGACGTAGTCGATGCGCTCGGCCTGCCGCGCGCTCGGGTTCGTGAGGTCGGAGAGGTTGGAATCCTCGCGGCCACTGGTGCAGCCCGTTCCCGTCGTCGCGTCACACGGTGGGTTTCCGGCCGCGACGAAGGTGTCGATGTAATGAAGCGACGCGAGCGCGCTGGTGGTGGCGTCGCCGGGCTTCGCATTGAGGTCACCCATCAGAATGCCGACCGACTCCGGCGTGCGGCGGTGGTCGAGGAGCGCCGCGGCTTCGCGGCCCTGGCAGGTCTTCAACGAGTCCGCTACCCGGCACGGCGGTCGACAGGTGCTCGCGTCGCAGGGGCGGTCGTCGCTCCCGCTCGCGAGGTGGGTGGCTACGACGTCGAGCGGACCGAGCGCGGCTTTCAAGCGGACCCAGAGTGCGTCGCGCAGTGGCCCGGCGAGCGAGACCCGCTCGTGCCCGAGCACAGGCAACGTCGTGAGGACGACCTCGCGGTCGCTCGAGGGATCACCGAGACCAACGATCGTGTAGCGACCTCCGCAGAGTGTGTTCGCGCCCGCGACCGGAGCGTGCACCTCAGCCTTCAAGATGCGGTCCATCACCGGGTCGGACTCCTCGACCGACACCACCTGCGGGCAGCCCGCTTCCTGGAGCTGTCGGGCAAACAGCCGGACCCGGTTCCCGAGATTGCACCGGTCCACGTCCGGCGCGCAGGCGAGCCCGTGGAGAAGGTTCTCCGCGACCACGGTCGCGCTGGCGCGCGTCGACTCGCCCGATGCGCCGGCGCCGGCACTGCTGCTGTCGCTGGTGCTGTCGCATCCCGTCAGCACCGTTGCGAGCAGCACCGCGACCGCGACCGCAATTGCCCCCCGTCGCACGCCGGCACGGTACCCGGCGCGAGGGGGCGCCGCTCAGACCTCGCGCGTGTCGCGATGGTCCGGGGTCGTCTTGGGCCGCCGCTCGCGGTAGTCGCGCGCGCCACCGCCCTCGGGCTCGACTTCGAGCACCAGCCCATCGACCTCGATCACGCGGATCCGGTCGCCGCTCTGTATCGGTGTCGCGCGGTTCGTCCGGGCGCGCCACCGCGCGCCGCGCACGACCACCACCCCATCGGGAGCGACGTCGACGGCAGCCTCACCCATCTCGCCGATGAGCCCCTCGCGGCCGATCGTCGGCGTCGAGAAGCGGGACCGGACCGCGACCGGCATCGCCCCGACCATGAACGCCACAGTGCTCAGGATGATGATGACGAGCACCCACCAGTGGACGTTGAGACGCGACGAACCGCCGTAGAGGAACAACGAACCGATAACCAGCAGCACGGTCGCGATCGCCGTCCACGCCAACGGTCGCCCGGCTTGCACGTCGATCGCGTAGCCGATCATCGCGATCAGGATCAGCCCGAGCGCCCACCAGTTGACGGGCAGGTGCGAGAAGCCGACGAATGCGCCGATCAAACCGATGGCTCCGGCACCTCCGGCGAGCCCGACGCTGATCGTGAAGAACTCGAAGACGATGAGCGCGAGACCGACGACGAGGAGCAGGTAGGCGATCGACGAGCTCGTAAGCGTGTGAACCGCTTGGCCCGCGAGGTCGAGCTTGCTGAACCGGATCACCTGGTTCGGCTGTCGACGCCGGTCACGGCCGACCCCGACGACGCGTGCCGTCGACAGCTTCACCGGCCCTGCCGCCGTGTACACCGTCTTGCCGTCGAGGTTGACGATGAAGTCACCGAGCGTCGGGCAGCCGGGCACCGACGGGCAGACCCGGTTCGTCGCGCCGAGCTTCACCGCTTCGCTCGGAGACAGTGCGCGCCGCGCCATGGCACGACCTCCGGCCGCGCTCCGCCGGTTCGCGGCGTTGAGCGTCGCCATCTGCCGCGTGAGCGTCGCGAGATCGGTGGAGCTCGGCTCGTCCAGCCGCAGCGGGTCGCCGGGACCGACGGTGGAGCCGTTCGAGACCCCGGCGATCGGCGCCGCGCTGACCAACAGGGCCGCGATCCCCTTCGCCTTCCCGCCCGACGGACCGATCCAGACCGCGATCGGCACCCGGGACGTCCGGATCGCTCGGACCAGCGGCTGCGGGCTGACGTCGAGCGCCCCGCTGGACGCGATGTTGATGACGAGCAGCGAGGTCGGGTGCCGGTTCGCGTCGCGGATCGAGTCGCGGATGAGCGCGGCGTTCGGCGGGTCGATGACCCCGTCGACCTGGATGACCGCGATGCCCGCCTTTGCATCGGAACGGGCCGCCCGTGACTGCGCGCCGGCGACGGCGCCCGGCAGCAGCACAGCGGCGCCGAGCACCGCGAGCACGACCCCGACGCCCACCCGGCGCGAGCGGCGCGATGGCTTGTCGGTGTCGACCGGACTGAGACGGTGCATCAAGGCTCCCGTAGCATCGGGGCAATGGAGCTTGCGCAGTTCTGCTCCACCTCCCGAGTGATCATCGTTGCGGGCAAGGGTGGCGTGGGCAAGACAACCGTCACCGCGACTCTTGCCGTCGCAGCTGCCCGCACGGGCATGAGCGTGCTGATCGTGGAGGTCGAGGGCAAATCGGGGCTCGCGGCCGCGTTCGACAGCCGCGGATCTCGGCTACGAGGAGATCGAGCTCGCACCGGGCGTCCGGGGCCGGACCCTCACCCCCGACGCCGCGCTGGTCGACTGGCTTCAGGGCAACGGGCTCAAGCGGGTCTCGAAGCAGCTGGTGCGGACCGGCGCGCTCGACGTCGTGGCCACCGCGGTCCCGGGCATGAAGGACATCCTCGTGCTCGGCAAGGTCAAGAGCCTGGACTTGGGCCGCGACGGCTGACCTCATCATCGTGGACGCACCGGCAGCCGGCCACGCGATCACGTTCCTCACGTCGGCGCAGGGCCTGCTCGATGCGGTATCTGTCGGCCCGGTTCGGAAGCAGGCCACCGACGTGGTCAACCTCCTGAGCGACCCGGCGCGGTGCAAGGTGCTCCTCGTGACGATCCCGGAAGAGACGCCGGTGAGCGAGCTCGTCGACACCGCGTTCGCGATCGAGGACCGGACGGGCGTGAGCCTCGGACCCGTCGTGGTCAACGGTTGCTACGACGATCTCCAGCTCGGGGAGAACGGCGGCCCCGCGCCGGCGCACCCGCTCGGCGCCGAGGACGTGATCACCGCGGCGAGCATCCAGCAGGACGCCGCCCTGCTCGACGTCTTCGTGTCGGACCGAGAGGCGCGCGACCTGGCGCGCGCCGCGGCCTTCCGGTCCGAGCGCTCCGAGATCCAGCGTCATCAGGCTGACCGGCTCGGCCAGATGCTGCCGCTCCCCCAGATCCGGCTGCCGTTCCTCTTCACCGCGGATCTGGGGCTGCGCGAGGTCGAGCGCCTCGCCGACGCGTTCACCGCAGGAGTTGAAGCGCTGTGACGACGCGCCGGCTGTCCGAGGTCGTCGAGCAGGGTCACGTCGTCGTCTGCTGCGGCAGCGGCGGGGTCGGGAAGACGACGAGCGCGGCGGTCCTCGCCATGGAGGGCGCGCGCCGGGGCCGTCGGGCGCTCGTGGTGACGATCGACCCGGCCAAGCGGCTCGCCAACGCGCTCGGTCTCGACGAGCTCTCCAACGAGCCGCGCGAGATCGCGACCGATCGGTGGGACCCGAAGGGCGAACGCATCCCGGGCGGCGCGCTCTCGGCGATGATGCTCGACACGAAGTCCACGTTCGACGGGCTCGTCACGCGGTACGCGTCGTCGCCGGAGCAGACCGAGCGCATCCTCGAGAACTCCTTCTACCGCAACATCTCCTCCGCGCTCTCGGGCACGCAGGAGTACATGGCGATGGAGAAGCTGCACGAGCTCGACGAGGAAGGCGGTTTCGACCTCATCGTCGTCGACACGCCGCCGAGCCGGCACGCGCTCGACTTCCTCGATGCGCCCCAGCGGTTGCTGCGGCTCCTCGACAACCGCGTCTTCCGGTTGCTGATGGTGCCGACGCGCACCGGGATGCGCATCGCCGGCGCGGCGGTGCAGGCCTTCCTCCGAACGATCTCTCGTGTCGTCGGCTCGGAGGTCGTCAACGACATCGTGGCGTTCTTCCGCGCGTTCGAAGGCATGGAGGAAGGCTTCCGCGATCGGGCGAAGAAGGTCGTCGAGCTGCTCGGCGAGCCGACGACGCGCTTCGTGCTCATCACGTCGCCGCGCCGTGACGCGGTCGAGGAGGCGCGCTTCTTCGCGGAGAAGATCGGTGATCACGACCTCGCGGTTGACGCGCTCATCGTGAACCGGGTCCATCCCCGCTTCGGCACCGAGCACTCGTCCGGCCTCCGGGCCCGTGCCGTGTCGCTCGGCGAGCTCCGCCTCGGGAGCAAGGAGGCCGAGGCCGCTCGTGACCGGCTGGCCGCCCGCTACGCCAACCTCGCGGACTTCAACGAGATCGCCGAGCGGGAGCGCAGCCACCTCGAGACGGTGCGGGTCCGGGTGGGATCGGCCGCCGTCGCCTACGTGCCGTACCTCGCCCACGACGTGTACGACTTCGACGCGCTGGCGACCGTCGGCCAGATCCTGTTCGCCGAGTCAGGAGGGTCCGAGGCGCTGGAGCCGCCCGGCCCGGAATCCGACGACTAGCGTTCGGCGCCGTGGACACCATCCTCGTAGCCGCCGAAGCCTCATGGATCCGGGAGCAGGTGCAGGTCGCCTTCGTCCAGCCCGGCCAACGGGTCATCGAGGTCCAGCGGGGCCAGGACGTCCGTGCGGCAGTCAGCGAGTACGAGCCGAGCGTCGTCATCCTCGACATGCAGATCGGCAACATGGGCGGGATCGCGGTCGCGCTCGACATCCGGCTGGAGCAGGGCGAGGGCCGGATGCCCGAGACCAAGATCCTGCTGCTGCTCGACCGGGAGGCGGACCGGTTCCTCGCCACCCGCTCCGACGTGGACGGCGTGCTGGTCAAGCCGATCGACGCCGGTCGGCTCCGGCGAGCCGTGAAGAACCTGCTCGAGGTCCCTCACGGTCGCGGAGTCGGCAGCAGCTTCGTTGGTCGGGCTCGACCCCGCCGCGGTAGCCGCGGAAACGCCCGACGCGGCCGAACCCGTCAATCTCGCCCCGGGAACCTAGACCCCTCCGGACTACACTCCACCGGCTTACGGGATGTGGCGCAGTTTGGTTAGCGCGCAGCGTTCGGGACGCTGAGGCCCCGGGTTCAAATCCCGGCATCCCGACCACGAGCAACGATCGATGCTCGTATGACGTCACGCCGCTCCGTCACCGGTTGTCCGCACGGACAGCGGCGGAGGCGTGGTGAGTGCCGCACCCTCGCCCGCTTGGCACCTTCCGCGGCTTGCGACCCTTCGATAGCCTGGAGGGCGCCACTCCCGAAGGACGAGCATGGGTGAAATTCTGATCCACGCAGGGGGTCCGAAGACCGGATCGACCAGCATCCAGAGATGGCTTCGGCATCATCTCAAGCAGCTTCGCGCGCAGTATGGGATCTCCGTCCTTCAGGAGACCGGCGCGATGCTCGGCCCGGCCGGTTCGCTTCGATGTCTTCAAGTCGGGACTCTTCGCGGTCGCGAATTCATTCCCGATCCTCTACGTCAGAATGCTCGAGCGTGGCGCGGGGACCGGCGCGCGGACCGAGCTCGTGAACGAGTTCGTCGAGTCTCTCGACCACCAAGCGTCGACCGCCGGCACGGCCCTCCTCACGTCGGAGTTCTACGCGGAGCTTCTCGTCTCGGGCGATCAGCCGTTTCTCGTTGGCCTGGAGCAGCTCGCGCGTGTCCATCGCGTGCGAGTTGCGTGGTACGTCAGACCCCAGCACACCGCGCTGGAGGCACGTTGGCGCGAGTGGGGCTACCGGGGGGACCAAGACCCTGCGAGCTTCATCCGATCTGAATCCCGCAAGCTGCATCATGACAAGAACCTCGAAGTGATCAAGCCGAACGGCTCCGACCGTCTCGCTGGAGCTACGGCCCTTCCGC
Source organism: uncultured Acidimicrobiia bacterium (assembly GCA_963848485.1). Lineage (GTDB taxonomy): Bacteria > Actinomycetota > Acidimicrobiia > IMCC26256 > JAENVU01 > Chersky-806. The sequence goes on along the minus strand of CAWKDX010000002.1, from coordinate 142,696 downwards.
CCCGATCTGCTCGATGCGCGGCGACGTCGTCGTCGACTTCGTGGCGCAGCACCTCGGGCTCGACCCTCCGACCGACGCCGCGGAGTTCCGCGCGAACCCGGCCTGCCGCTCGACCTCGCCAACCTGTTACGAGGTGCGCCAACCGAGCTGGTCAAGGACGAGCCGAGCGACATGCGATCAACGCCAGATGAAGCTGGGCGGCCTCGCGCGCGAGTGGGACATCCCTGAATCGGCGCCGGTTCGTCGCTCTCGCATGGTCCTTCAGCGCTTCGCCTTCGAGCAGTTCGAGACGGGGAACCAACGGTTGCTGGGCGCCTTCAACTGGCCTACCGGCCATTTCGTCGAGCCTCCGGAGGAACCCGGGCTCGACTCCACCGTCGATCTCAGCGAGATCGATCAGCTCTGGGAGCCAGATCCGACAGCAAGCGCCTACTTCCACGCTGCACTCGCCGAGCTCATGGACCGATCAAGCCGTGACGAGCGGGCCGCGATTCAGACAGCTGGCAAGCTTCGCTAGCGCTCGCTGAGGACCTCGGCCATCTGCACGGCGTTGAGCGCCGCACCCTTGCGGAGGTTGTCGCCGGTGACCCAGAGGTCGAGCGTGTTCGGCTGCGACGGGTCCTCGCGCAGCCGGCCCACGAGCACCGGGTCGATGCCCGCACCCTCGAGCGGAGTCGGCGCACCGTCGCCGTCGTCGACGAGCACGACACCGGGCGCGGTCGCCAGCAGCTCGACCGCCCGCGCCTTTGTCATCGGCGTCGCGGAACTCGAGGTTCGCGCGTCATCGCGTGCCCGACGTACACCGGGACCCGCACGCAGGTCGCGGTGACCCGCATCGTGTCGTTGTGGAGGATCTTGCGGCTCTCGTAGACGAGCTTCCACTCCTCGGACGTGTAGCCCGCCTCCTTCACCGAGCCGGCGAGCGGGATCACGTTGCCCGCGATCGGCTTCGGCCAGACCTCGACCCGGGACGATCAGCCCGTCGACGGTCGCGGCCCGCCGGAGCTGCTCGGTCGCACCGTCGAGCTTCGCCCACTGACCCTCGAGCTCCTCGATGCCGCTGACGCCCGCGCCCGAGACCGACTGGTAGGTCGAGACCACCATCCGCTCGATGCCCGCGGCGCGCTGCAGCGGCGCGAGCGCGGTGACGAGCACCATCGTCGTGCAGTTCGGGCACGACGCGATGCCCTTCGGCAGGTCGCGCAGGTCCTCCGGGTTCACCTCGGCGACGACGAGCGGGACGTCGGGGTCCATGCGGAACGCGGCCGAGTTGTCGATGACCTTCGCGCCGGCCGCGGCCGCGACCGGCGCCCACTCGACCGCGATCGGGTCGTCGACGTCCACGATCACGAGGTCGAGCCCGTCGAAGCACCCGGGCGCCAGCACCTCGCAGGCCACCTCGCCCCCGGCGAACGGGAGCTTGCGGCCCTCGGAACGGGCCGAGGCGTAGACCCGCAGCGGATCGACCGGGAACGACCGCTCCTCGAGGATCCGCAGCATCTCCTGGCCGACGAGACCCGTCGCGCCGATGACCCCGACGCTCACTCGCTTCTTCATCGGACCTTCTCCAGCTCGAACGCGGCGTGGAGCGCCCGCACCGCGGCCTCGACGTCCGACTCCTGCACCACGCACGAGATCCGGATCGACGACGTGCTGATCATCTCGATGTTGACGCCCTCGTCCGAGAGCACCTCGAACATCTTGGCGGCGACACCGGGGTTCGTCTTCATGCCCGCGCCGACGAGCGTCACCCGCGCGACGCCCGCGTCGTGGGTGACGCCGCTCGCCTCGATCTCGGCCGCGACCTTCTCCATCACGGTCAGCCCGCGGTGGAGGTCGTCGCGCGGGACGGTGAACGAGATGTCGGTGTGGCCGGCGGTCGAGACGTTCTGCACGATCATGTCGACGTTGACGGACTCGTCGGCCAGCGCGCGGAACAGCGACGCGGCGACACCGGGGCGGTCGGCCACCTGCGAGATCGTGATCTTCGCCTCCGAGGTGTCGTGGGTGACACCGGAGATGATCGCCTCTTCCATGCTGGGGCCCTCCTCGACCACCCACGTGCCGGGCTCCCAGGTGAAGCTCGAACGCACGTGGACGGGAACGTTGTAGTTGCGCGCGAACTCGACCGAGCGCAGCGCGAGCACCTTGCCGCCGGTTGCGGCCATCTCGAGCATCTCGTTGAACGAGACGCGCGCGAGCTTGCGCGCTTCGGGCACGACGCGGGGGTCGGCGGTGAAGACGCCGGACACGTCCGTGTAGATCTCGCAGACCTCGGCGCCGAGCGTGGCGGCCAGCGCGACGGCGGTGGTGTCCGAGCCGCCGCGGCCGAGCGTCGTGATGTCGCGTGCGGTGGAGATCCCCTGGAACCCGGCGACGACCGCGACCGCGCCGGCGGCGATCGTCTCGCGGATCCGGTCGCCCTTGACCTCGAGGATCTTCGCCTTGCCGTGGACGGTGTCGGTGACGATCCCGGCCTGCGAGCCGGTGAAGCTCACGGCGTGGACGCCGTGGTCCATGATCGCCATGCAGAGCAGCGCCATCGAGATGCGCTCGCCGGCGGTGAGGAGCATGTCGAGCTCCCGGCCGTGCGGGTCCTGGGAGACGTCGTGGGCCAGGCGGACGAGGTCGTCGGTCGTCTTGCCCATCGCCGAGACGACCACGATCACCTGGTTTCCCTGGCGATGGGTCCGCACGATGTGCTCGGCGACCGCGCGGATCCGATCCGGATCCGCGACCGAGGTTCCGCCGTACTTCTGGACGACGACTGGCACGCAACAAGGGTAGGCGCGGCCTTCCGGCGGACTCGCAGCATATGGATGACCGTTCTCTGCCAGAATGCCCTGTCCGGTATTGGGGGGAGTGGTCAGAATGCGGCGTACGCAGGCTGACGGCATTGGGTCTCGCCGTCCTCATCGGCTTCGGGCTCTTGCCGGCCGCGACGGCCGGCGCCAGCGCGCCGGACCACCGTCCGCCACGCCCACGCCGCGGTCCCGTTCACCGTGCGGGGCAGCGTCCACCAGGTCCACGTCATCGAGGCGCCGGCGGCCGCGGGCGTCGAGCTCCGCCGCCGGGGCCACGTGCTCCAGTCCGCCACGACCGACGACCTCGGCGGCTACCTCTTCCGCAACGTCGACGCCGGCGGCGGCTACACGGTTGCCCTCCGGACCGCGCACCACGCCGAGTCGGCGCCCGTGCGGGTCCTGTCGGCCGACGAGGTGCCGCCGCAGTCGCTGTACGCGGACCAGAAGCTCGCCGTCGACAACCTCAGCGCGACCAGCGGCTACGGCTACCTCACCACCCGGGACGGCACGACCCTCTCGGTCCAGGTCGTGCTGCCCGGCCCGCCCGACAAGGGTCCGTACCCGACCGTCGTGGAGTACTCGGGCTACGACCCGTCGAGCCCGACCACCGGGCAGCCGCAGTACAAGCTCCTCGCGCCGCTGCTCGGCTTCGCGTGGGTCGGCGTGAACATCCGCGGCACCGGATGCTCCGGTGGCGCGTACAACTTCTTCGAGAACCTCCAGTCGCTCGACGGCTACGACGCGATCGAGACCATCGCCGCGCAGCCGTGGTCGACCGGTCGCGTCGGCATGGTCGGCATCTCGTTCGCCGGCATCAGCCAGCTGTTCGTCGCCCGGTCGCGGCCGCCGCACCTCGACGCGATCACCCCGCTCTCGGTCATCGACGACACCTGGCGCGGCACGCTCTACCCCGGCGGGATCTACAACGACGGGTTCGCCAAGGGCTGGGCCCAGGAGCGGCTCGAGCCAGAACAAGTGGCCGAACCCGGACGCGCCCGGCTGGGTCAAGACCCGGATCGCGGGCGGCGACACCACGTGCGCGGACAACATGCTGCTGCGCGGCCAGAACGTCGACCTGCAGGAGCAGACCAACCGCCACCCGTTCTTCTCCGCGCTCGACCCGCAGTTCCGCTACGACTTCCCGAACGGCGGCGACTCGCTCGCGCCGCAGGCCTTCGTCAAGGACATCACCGCGCCGGTGTTCATCGCCGGCGCCTGGCAGGACGAGCAGACCGGCGGCCGCTGGGCCGACCTGCTCAACCGGTTCGCGCCGACGACGAAGGTCCGGGTCGTCGGCCAGAACGGGGTGCACACCGAGTCCCTCGACCCGTCGGTGCTCGCCGAGATGATCGAGTTCCTCGACTTCTACGTCGCCCAGAAGGTGCCGACGATCCCGCCGACGGTCCGCGCCGCGGCGCCCGCGATCTGGGCGTCGATCACCGGCGTCTCCGGGCTCACCATCCCGCCGGACCGGTTCGACCCGTCGATGGACTTCGCCACCGCGCTGCACCAGTTCGAGTCGGACCCGCCGGTGCGCATCAACTGGGAGGTCGGTGCCGCGGCCGGCTCGGTCCCCGGCGCGCCGGTGCCGAGCGCAGAGACCCGGTACCCGGCCTGGCCGATCCCGGACGTCGCCGCGACATCGTGGTACTTCCTGCCCGGCGGCGGGCTCGGCACCCGGCCGGCGTCGGGCCGTGCCGCGTGCCGGCCCGACCGCTACCGAGCCGACCCGGCAGCCCGGCCCCGCACGAGCTACACCGGGTCCGGCGGCGGCATCTGGACCGCGAACCCGACCTACGACTGGAAGCCGGTCGTCGACGGGAAGTCGCTCTCGTACCTCAGCCGCGCGCTGCCGCAGACGGTCTCGATGGCCGGGACCGGCAGCGTCGACCTCTGGGTGAAGGCCAGCAGCGCGCGACGCCGACGTCCAGGTGACGCTGAGCGAGGTGCGCCCCGACGGCACCGAGCGCTACGTCCAGAACGGCTGGCTCCGCCTGAGCCACCGCAAGCTCGACCACACCCGTACCACCCCGCTCGCCCCGTTCCACACCGACCTCGAAGCCGACGCCCGTCCGGTTCCCGGGGACCGCTTCGTGAAGGCCCGGGTGCAGATCTTCCCGTTCGCCTACTCGTTCCGGGCCGGGAGCCGGATCCGGCTGACGATCCAGGCGCCCGGCGGCGACCGGCCGCTGTGGACCTTCGCCACGACCTCCGCGCCCGAGGCTGGCAGGGTCGTCGATCGCGCACGACCGAGCGCACCCGCTCCCGGGTCGTGCTGCCGGTCCTGCCCGTGAACCCGACGCTGGCGGCCGCGCCGGCGCCATGCCCGTCGCTGCGGGCCGAGCCGTGCCGCACCTACGTCGCGCCCGCCGCGGCGACCGCGCACGTGACCTGGTCCTAGACTCCGCCCTCGTGTCCAAGGCAGACAAGCGCGAACGTCAACGTCAGAACCGGGAGCTCGCGAAGCTCGAGCGCGAGCGTCTGATGAAGCGGGACCGCAGGATGCGGAGCGCCCGAGGGCTGCTCTTCGTCCTCGTGCCGGTCATCGCCATCTTCGTGATCTTCTCGCTCGTGCGGGGCAACGACAACAAGTCATCGAGCTCCTCCACCAAGAACGGCTGCACCGTCGTCAGCTCGACGAAGGTGCCCGACGAAGGACACCAGCCAGAAGGCGCCGGCGATGACGATCGACCCGACGAAGACCTACACCGCCAAGATCGCGACGAGCTGCGGGACGATGACGTCGCCCTCGACGCGAAGACCGCGCCGATCGCCACGAACAACTTCGTCTCCCTGGCCAACGCACGGCTTCTACGACGGTCTGCCGTTCCACCGGGTCGCGAAGGACTTCGTGATCCAGGGCGGCGACCCGAAGGGTGACGGCTCCGGCGGCCCGGGCTACAGCGTGAAGGGCGAGGTGCCCGACGGACCACTACCCGGTCGGGTCGCTCGCGGCGGCGAAGTCCGGCGGGGCGCCGGCCGGCGACTTCGGCTCGCAGTTCTTCATCGTGACCGGGTCCCAGGGCGCGACCCTGCCGAACGACTACGCCCGCTTCGGCACGGTGACGAGCGGGCATGTCGGTCGCCAAGAAGATCGGCTCGTTCGCCCCCTCTTCCGGCGACGGCGCGCCGACACAGAAGGTCCTGATCAACAAGGTGACGATCTCCGAGTCGTAAGTCCCGGACCCGACCCGGTCAGGCGGCGCGCTCGACCCACCCCGCACCCTGCCTCCGATAGGTCTCCGGTCAGGGGAGGTCCAGGCCGGTCGCACCGGCGTTCTCGGTCGCTGCTCTGCCCGCCCGAGTAGAGCGTCACGGCGCCCTTGCCCTCGACGGACCACTTGGCTCCGGGTCGGCGGAGGAGGGCGGTCTCTTCGTCGATGCCGGCGAGGACGGCGTTCGCGGGGAGCAGGTCGATCGAGCGCTCGCGGAGGTGGGCGGCCGCGCTGCCGTGGTACGGGAAGACGGCGACGCCCTTCCACCACGCCGAGGCCGACGGTGTAGGCGCCGCCGCGGGGGTCGACCATCGGGTCGCAGAGCACGGTGGCGCCGGCGCCGGACGCGGCGAGGACCGCACCGCTGCGGTACGCGGCGAGCAGGGCGTCGAACAGCGCGGAGCCCTTGAGGACCGAGCGCAGGTGCAGCGGCGAGCCGTCGGCGAAGTAGACGAAGCGGGCGTCGCGCACCGTCTCCGCGATCTCGGGGCTCTCCGCCTCGCGCCGGTGCAGCACCGGGAGGCTGCGGACCTCGGCGCCGAGCTTGGCGAAGTGCGCGCTCGCCACCGCCACCACCTGGTCGGCGTGCTCGTAGGCCGCCGCGGTCGGCAGGACGAGGACCTCGGTGCCGCCACTCGCCTCCAGCAGCTGGGCGTCGAGGTCGCGGGTGCCGTCGCGCCACTCCCCGCCGCCCACGAGCGCGAGCGTGCCCGCGACTTCCACTTCAGGGGTGCTCATCGGCCGCACCTTACCGATCCGCTCGCCTGGCGACTCCTCCTTACCCACCGGTAACCTCTGCGCGCTTCAGGTCGACTGCAGGGGGAACGTCCACGATGAGCGTCAAGCGCTTGGGAGTCGTCGGTTCCGGGATCATGGGTTCCGGCATCGCAGAGGTCGCCGCGAAGGCCGGCATCGAGGTCGTGCTGCGGAGCCGTTCGCAGACCACGGCGGACGCGATGGTCGCGGGCCTGGAGAAGTCCCTCGCCAAGCAGGTCGAGCGGGGCAAGCTCGAAGCGGCCGAGCGCGACGCCGTGCTCGGCCGCGTGCGCGCCGTCAGCGACCTCGACGAGCTGGCCGACTGCGACCTCGTCCTCGAGTCGATCGTCGAGGACCTCGCGCACGAAGAAGCACCTCTTCAGCGAGCTCGACCGCATCGTCAAGGAGGGCGCGATCCTCGCGACCAACACCTCGACGCTGCCCGTCGTCGAGATGGCGATGGAGACCGGCCGCCCCGAGCTCGTCTGCGGCATCCACTTCTTCAACCCGGCGCCGATGATGCCGCTCGTCGAGGTCGTGCGGTCGATCACGACGAGCGACGAGACGGTCGCCGCGGCCCGGGCGTTCGCCGAGGAGTGCGGCAAGAACCCGGTCGAGGTCAAGGACCAGGCCGGCTTCATCGTGAACGCGCTGCTCTTCCCGTACCTGAACAACGCGGTGAAGCTGCTCGACTCCGGCGTCGCGACGCGCGAGGACATCGACGCGGCGATGCAGGGCGGCTGCAACTTCCCGATGGGTCCGCTCGCGCTGCTCGACCTCGTCGGGCTCGACACGAGCCTCTCGATCCTCGAGGCGCTCTACGCCGAGTTCAAGGACCCGAACTACGCGCCGGCGCCGCTGCTGCGCCGCATGGTGAGCGCGGAGCGCTTCGGCCGGAAGAGCGGCCAGGGCTTCTTCGAGTACCGCAAGAAGTAGCGGGCCTGCCGTGCCCTGCTCCCCGGCGGTCGAGGGTTGTGACAGGGCTGCCCGGCACTGGGACAATGGTGCCGTGACGCAACGAGATCGGCCCTGGGTCATCCGCACGTACTCGGGCCACTGCTCGGCCCGCGCGTCGAACGAGCTGTACCGCAGCAACCTCGCGAAGGGCCAGACCGGTCTGTCGGTCGCGTTCGACCTCCCGACCCAGACCGGGTACGACGCCGACGACCTGCTCGCCCGCGGTGAGGTCGGCAAGGTCGGCGTGCCGGTGCCGCACCTCGGCGAGATGCGCACGCTCTTCGAGGGCATGCCGCTCGAGGACATGAACACGTCGATGACGATCAACGCGACCGCGATGTGGCTGATCGCGCTGTACATCGCGCTGGCCGAGGAGCGCGGCGTCGACCCGGCGGTGCTCGCGGGCACGACGCAGAACGACATCGTGAAGGAGTTCCTCTCGCGCGGGACCTTCATCTTCGGTCCCGAGCCGAGCCGGCGCCTGACCGTCGACGTCATCACCCACACGGTGAAGCACCTGCCGCGGTGGAACCCGATCAACGTCTGCCCGTACCACCTGCAGGAGGCCGGCGCGACCCCGGTCCAGGAGCTCGCGTACGGGCTCGCCACCGCGGTCGGCGTGCTCGACGCGGTGCGCGACTCCGGCCAGGTGAGCGCGGAGGACTTCCCCCAGGTCGTCGGCCGGATCTCGTTCTTCATCGACGCCGGCATCCGGTTCGTCGAGGAGATGTGCAAGATGCGCGCGTTCACGCGGCTGTGGGACCGCATCTGCCTCGAGCGCTACGGCGTGGAGGACGAGAAGCTGCGCCGGTTCCGCTACGGCGTGCAGGTGAACTCGCTCGGGCTCACCGAGGCCCAGCCCGAGAACAACGTGCAGCGGATCGTGCTCGAGATGCTCGGCGTCACGCTCTCGCGCGACGCGCGGGCTCGGGCGCTGCAGCTGCCGTGCTGGAACGAGGCGCTCGGGCTGCCGCGGTCGTGGGACCAGCAGTGGTCGCTGCGCATGCAGCAGGTGCTCGCGTACGAGAGCGACCTCCTCGAGTACGGCGACCTCTTCGAGGGCTCGAAGGTCGTCGAGGCGAAGGTCGACGAGCTCTCGACCGCGGCGTGGGAAGAGCTGCAGTGGGTGCTCGACGGCGGCGGCGCGTTCGAGATGATCGACGAGATCAAGGGCCGGCTCGTGCAGTCCAACGCCGAGCGGATCCGCAACATCGAGTCGGGCGAGACCAAGGTCGTCGGCGTGAACTCCTTCACCGAGACCGAGCCGTCGCCGCTCACCGCAGACCTCGAGGGCGAGTCGCACATCCTCGTGCTCGACCCCGCAGCCGAGGCCGAGCAGATCGCCCGGCTCGAGGAGTGGCGGCGCGGACGGGACGCCGCGGCGGTCGAGCTCGCGCTCGAAGCGGCTCCGGGCGGCCGCGGCGACCGACGAGAACCTGATGGCCGCGACGATCGAGCTCGCCCGCGCCGGCGGGACCGTCGGCGAGTGGGCCGACGCGCTGCGCGAGGTCTTCGGCGAGTACCGGGCCCCGACCGGCGTCGGCGGGATCGCGGCCGGTGTCGCCGAGGACATGCTCGCGGTGCGCAACCACGTGCAGGCCGAGGCCCGCGACGCTCGGCGGCCCGCCCCGGATCCTCGTCGGCAAGCCCGGCCTCGACGGCCACTCGAACGGCGCCGAGCAGATCGCGGTCGCCGCCCGTGACGCCGGGATGGAGGTCGTCTACCAAGGCATCCGGCTGACTCCCCTGCAGATCGCGACCGCGGCGCGCGACGAGGACGTGGACGTCGTCGGCCTCTCGATCCTCTCGGGCTCGCACCTCGAGCTCGTCCCCGAGACGATCCGGCTGCTGCGCTCGATGGACGTCGACGCGCCGGTCGTGGTCGGCGGGATCATCCCCGAGGCCGACCAGATCGTGCTCAGAGCAGCCGGCGTGGCCGGGATCTACACGCCGAAGGACTACCGATTCGCGCAGATCATGGCGGATGTCGCCGAGTTGGGACTGGAACATCGACGAAACCGCACAAAGCACTCCACCGCGGCGCGCGGCGAGCCGATGGACTCCCCGTGATGGACCGCCGTCTGGCTCTCTCGATCGGCGCCGGCTTCGCCTCGCTGGCGATCGGCGTCGTGTGTGGCGTGTTCGGCATGCCCGAGTTCGCCGTGGTCAGCGGCCTCTTCGGGCTGCTCGCGGCGATCGCCGCGACCGCGCTCGGGGCCCGGACCCGGACCGCCGAGGAGCAGCTCCACGAGATGAGCGTCGACCGGGCCCGGCTCCGCCGGGAGCTCGACGCCGCTCGCCGCGATCTTCGCCGAGGAGGCCACCCGCCGGAACGCCGCGGACGAGTCCTCGGCCGTGGACCGCGTCGACTCCGAGCCGCTCGTCGACCCGGTCTCCGGCCTGCTCGAGCAGCAGTTCTTCAAGGTGATCGTGCAGCAGCGGGTCGCCGCGGCCCGCCGTCAGCTCCAGCCGGTCTCCGTCGTGATCTTCGAGCTCGACGGCATCGGCCGCCCGGACACCGAGACCCAGAACCAGGCGCTCGGCGTGCTCGGCGCGGTCGTGCGCCGGACCCTGCGCGAGTGCGACGCGGCGTGCCGCATCGGCGACACCATGGCCGCCGCGGTCCTCGAGGACACCGCCGAGGCCGGCGCGGTCTGGGCCGCGGAACGGGTGCGGGGCACGCTGCACGGCAGCCCCGTCGGCGACTCGCTCACCATCTCCGCCGGCATCGCCTGCTACCCGAGCCACGCGCTCAACGCCCCCGAGCTCGTCGACCAGGCCGGCCGCGCCCTCGAAGCCGCCCGAGCCGCGGCCGCGACCACGTCGAGATCGCCCAACCCGACTGACCTTCCCCGTCACACCATCTCGCCGCGTGCGTGAATCGTGCAGCCGGGGCGAACGAGCCGAGACCCACGAAGTCGAGCGCTACTAGGCGTAGAGCGCCTCGATCTCGACGCGCGTACTTGGAAGCGATCCCCCGCCGCTTGAGCTTCATCGTCGGCGTCAGCTCCTCCGAGTCCGGCATCCACTCGTCGCAGAGGATCTTCACCTTCTTCACGCTCTCCGCCTGGTTGAACCCCTCCATCGCGACGCGCACCTCGCGGTTCACCTCCGCCACGACCTCGGGGTGGTCCGCCAGCTCCATCGAGGCTCGTCGCGTGGATGCCGTGGCGGCTCGCCCACGCCGGCGCGACGTCGGGGTCGAGCACGACGAGCGCGGAGATGAACGGCCGGCCTTCGCCGATCACGCACGCCTGGCCGATGAGCTCCTGGGCCTTCAGCGCGGCCTCGAGGTTCGCGGGCGAGACGTTCTTGCCGCCCGCGGTGATGATCAGCTCCTTCTTGCGGTCGACGATGCGCAGGTACCCGTCGTCGTCGAACACGCCGATGTCGCCGGAGTGCAGCCAGCCGTCCGCGTCGAGCGCGTCGGCCGTCTTCTCCGGGTCGTTGAGGTAGCCCGCGGAAGACGTTGCCGCCGCGGCAGATCACCTCGCCGTCCTCGGCGAGGCGCACCTCGCTGCCCGGGATCTCGGGCCCGACCGTTCCGGCCTTGATCCGGAACGGCGCCCACGTCATCGGGCCCGACGACTCGCTCATCCCGTAGATCTCCGAGATCGGCACGCCGAGCGCCCGGAAGAAGTCGAACACCTCGACCGCGATCGGCGCCGCGCCGCTGATCGCGGCGATGCACTCGTCCAGCCCGATGAGCGACCGGACCAGCGCGAGCCCCTCGCGATCCGCGGCCTCCCACTCGGCGCGCAGGTCGTCGGGGAGCTCCTCGCCCCGGGCCCGGTAGTCCGACGCCTTCAGCCCGATGCCGAGCGCCGCCTCGAGCTGCTCCTTGCGCTCCGGGTCGGCGGCCGCCATCGCCATGATCCCGGAGTGCATCTTCTCCCAGACCCTCGGCACCGCGAAGAAGATCTCGGGCCGGACCTCGGGCAGGTACTGCGCGATCTGGCCGCCCTCGGGACACGTCGAGACCTCGTAGCCGAGCGCGACGCCCTGGTAGTGCGACGTCATCCGCTCCGCGATGTGCGCCATCGGCAGGTACGAGACGACGCGCCGGCCCTCGACGGCGAGATCGCCGAGCGCGAGGCGCAGGCTCTCGATCGTCCAGCAGATGTTCTGGTGGTCGAGCATCACGCCCTTCGGCGGGCCGGTCGTCCCCGACGTGTAGATGACGGTCGCGATGTCCTCGGGCTGCGCGATCGCGGCGGCCGCGTCGAGATCGAGCGGGACCCCGGCGAGCAGGTCGTCCCAGGCGAGCACGTCCGCCGGGCGGTCGCCCGCGGCCTCGATCGTGATGAGGTGCTGCGAGGTTCGGGAGCTCGGCGCGCACGCTCAGGAACCGCTCGAGGTACCCGTCGTCCTCGAGGATCGCCGACCGACGCCTCGCAGTGGCCCGACGAGGTACTGGACCTGCTCCTCGGCCGAGGAGTTGTAGATCGAGATCGGGGTCGCGCCGAGCAGCAGGGTGGCCATGTCGGCGACGTGGAACTCGGGCCGGTTGCGCATCATCAGCACGACCCGGTCGCCCCGGGCGACGCCGAGCTCCCGGAGGCTGGCGGCGAGCCGGGTGGCCCGCTCGGCGTAGTCCGTCCAGGTCCAGTGCTGCCACGTGTCGCCGTCCTTCCAGCGCAGCGCGACCGCGTCGGGCCTGGCCCGGACGGTCTCGACGAAGCGCGTCGGCACCGTCTGGCCCCGGACGGCCTCGAGCAGCTCCTCGTTGGTGACCCGGCTCACGGCGTCCCCCTCGCCTCTCGCGGTCACCATTCGTAGCGCATCCGACGCTCAGGGGAAACGGCGGCGGTCTCCACTGCCGTCCACAGGTGTCCGCCTGACGCGTCTCTTTCCGGACAATTCCGGCCGTAGACCGCCGGAAAGCGTACAAACCGAGCGAAGAATCTGCCGCGGTTCTCCCCAGATCAGGCTGCTTCGTCCACAACGTTGTCCACAGATGGCTCTGGAAAACCCGCGAGGCGTGGTGCAGAATGCCGCAAGCGACGTCCCGAGGAGCCGTTGGGGCCCCGTCCGCAAGGGTGGGTCTCTACTCCGACACTCCTCGGGGCGTCTCGCGTCCGGGCTCGCCGGCTCCCGGGTCGAGCCAGAGGTCGGCGATCACCGCGTCGGTGTCGGCGCCGAGCGGTCGGCCGGCGTGGCGCACCTCGCCCGGCGTCTTCGAGAGCCGCGCGAGCAGCCCGGGCATCCGGACCCCGTCGACCTCGACGATCGCCTCGCGTGCCGCGATGTGCGGATCGGCCAGCAGGTCGGCCATCGAGTACACGGGCGCGATCGCGGCCTCGGCCGCTTCGAAGCGCGCGAGCACCTCCTCCGACGTCCGGGCCCCGACCCAGTCCGCGACGATCCGGTCCAGCTCCGCGCGGTGCTCGACCCGGCCTTCGAACGTCGCGAAGCGCGGGTCGTCGCCGACGCCGAGCAGCTCCATCACCCGGCGGGCGATCGACTCGGCCGACGTCGAGATCGCGATCCAGCGCCCGTCGGAGCACCGGTAGGTGCCGCGCGGCACGGTGTACGGGATCCCGCTGCCGAGCCGCGGCTGCAGGTAGCCGAGGTGCGCGTTCGCGCTCGGCAGCGCGCCCATCAGCTGCAGCATCGTCTCGAGCAGGTTGATGTCGACGACCTGGCCCTCGCCGGTATCGGTCGCGGTGGCGCAGCGCGACCATGACCGAGAACGCGCCCGCGAGCGCGGTGACCTCGTCGGTGAGCGCGATCGGCGGCAGGAGCGGCGCGCCGTCGGGCTCGCCGTTGATCGCCGCGAACCCGCTCATCGCCTCGGCCATCGTGGCGAAGCCGGGCCGCTCCGCGTACGGACCGTCCTGGCCGAAGCCCGGTGATGCGCAGGACGACGAGCCCGGGGTTCCGCTCGAGCAGCTCGACCGGATCGAGCCCGAGCCGCTCGAGCGTCCCGGGCCGGAAGTTCTCGATCAGCACGTCGGCCGAGTCGACCAGCCGGCGCATGGCCTCGAGCCCGGCCTCGGACTTGAGGTCGAGCACCGCGGCCCGCTTGCCCCGGCCCAGCAGCTTCCACATGAAGGTCTCGCCGTCGCGGGGATCGACCCAGCCCATGCGCCGGGTCCCGTCGCCCGCGGGGCTCTCGACCTTCACCACATCGGCGCCGAAGTCGGCCAGATAGCGGGCCACTCCGGGCCCCGCCAGCACGGTCGCCATGTCCACGACCCGGAGTCCCTCGAGTGCCTGCACTCCCGACAGGATAGAAAGCGCTTCGCATGACTCCGACCGCCGGCGCCTCCTCATCGTTCCCGAACCTGTTCACGCCGATGCGGATCGGACCGGTCGAGTCGCGGAACCGGATCGTCCTCGGCGCGCACTTCACCCAGTTCACCGAGCCGACGACGCCCGGCGAGCCCGGCTACTACGGCGCCCGGTACGCGCGGTACCTCGGCGAGTTCGCCCGTGGGGGCGCCGGCATCGTGATCGGCGGCCAGGCCGCGGTGCACCCGACGACGGCGTACCAGATGCCGAACAACGCGTGCGCGTGGGACCCGGCCGCGATCCCGGGCCTGACGCTGGTCGCGGACGCGGTGCACGAGCACGGCGCGCTCGCGTTCCTCCAGCTCGCGCACAACGGCGGGGTGAACGGTGGCGCGTGGTCGAAGCTCCCGGCGTGGGCACCGTCGCTCGTCGCCAACTACATGGAGCCGCCGAAGCCGATCGAGCACCACGAGATCGCGTCGGTGATCGACGGCTTCGCGCGCTCGGCCGCGAACTGCGCGGCCGCGGGGCTCGACGGCGTCGAGATCCACGCGGCGCACGGCTACCTGATCCACGAGTTCCTCTCGCCGCACAGCAACCTGCGCACCGACGAGTACGGCGGCGACCTCGACGGGCGCATGCGGTTCTGCGTCGAGGTGCTGCGAGGCCGTGCGCGCCGCGGTCGGCAGCGAGATCGCGGTCGGCGTGCGGCTCGTCGGCGACGAGGAGACGCGGGACGGCTCCGGGCTCGGCCCCGACGACGCGGCCGAGATCGCGGCGCGTTCTCGAGGCCGCGGGGCTCGTCGACTTCGTGAACGTCAGCGTCGGGACGTCGGGATGGGCATGGTCCGGCCGCTCTACTCGCCGCACCTGCTGGGGGTCGCGGCGACGCGCACCGTGCGCGCCGCGCTGCATGGCACGCCGGTCTTCGCGGTGCACCGGGTGCTGACGCCCGAGGAGGCCGAAGGCGTCCTCGCGGAGGGCGCGGCCGACGCGGTCACCCTCGTGCGCGCGCTGATCGCCGACCCGGAGTGGCCCGAGAAGGCCCGCACCGGGCGCACGGCACGGAGATCCGCCACTGCACCGGCTGCAACCAGGGTTGCTACGGCAACCTCACCGCGGGGCTGCCGATCACGTGCGTGACGAACCCGGTGACCGGGCGAGAGGCGCCGCTCGGTGGACCGTTGCCCGCGGCGGCGCGCAGCAAGCGGGTCGTCGTGGTCGGCGGCGGGCCGGGTGGGCTCGAGGCCGCGTGGGTCGCAGCGGCGCGCGGCCACGACGTGACGCTGCTCGAACGGTCCGACGAGCTCGGCGGCAAGATCCGGCTCGCCGCCGCGCTGCCGGGACGCGAGGAGCTCGCCGACTTCGCGGACTGGCGCGCCGCGGAGTGCGCCCGCCGCGGCGTGGACGTCCGGCTCGGCGTCGACGCCACGACGGACTCCGTGCTCGCGCTCGAGCCCGACGCGGTGATCGTCGCGACCGGTGGTCGGGCGACGACCCGACACGTCGAGCAAGTGGCATCCGCTGCCCGTCGCCGGCTCGGAGCCGCGCTGGGTGATCGACCACGAGACCGCGCTGATCAAGGCGCTCGACGACCCCAAGACGCTCGGCGAACGCGTCGTGATCCTCGACGCGGTCGGCGACATCGCGGCGATCGGGCTCGGTCACCTCCTCGCGTTCAGCGGGACGCAGGTCACGACCGTCACCCCGTTGCCGAACCCGATCCTCGTCGACAACGAGACGAACTCACGCGCGCTGCCGCGTGCGGCGCGCGCCGGGATGGTGTGGCGACCGAACACCGCGATGGTCCAGATCGCGGACCACACCGTCACGCTCGCCGACGCGCTCACCTACAAGATGGAGACGCTCGACGCGGACACCGTGGTGATCCGCACCCACGGCGAACCCGCGGCCGAGCTCTACTTCGCGCTGAAGGACCAGGTGCCCGAGGTCGTCCGGATCGGCGACGCGGTCGCGGTCCGCTGGGCCGACCGCGCGATCTTCGACGGCCACACCGCCGCCCGCGCCCTCTGACCACCCGCACCCGATTTTGGCGTCACTTCCCCGTATTTCGGGGAAGTGACGCCAAAACGGGGGGGTTACCAGGTCTCGGTGAAGCAGCGGTGGTCGAGGCGGCCGAGCGCGTAGGCGCGGTAGAGGCCGGCGAACATCGGGCGGGTGCGCTCGGTCCACTCCAGCGCGTCGGGCGCGGAGATGCGCCGGACCACCTGGGTGAAGCCGTGCTCGTAGATCTGGTACTCGGCCCAGACGCCCGGGTAGTCCTTCGTTGCGCTGACCTCGACGAACGGCACCCGCCGCGCCCGGTCGGAGCGACGGATCCGGTTGCGGTGCGTGTGGCCGGCGAAGTAGCCGACGATGTTCTCGCGGGCGGCGACCACCGCGCCGAACGCTTCGCTGTCGTCGGGGTTGATGCCGAAGTAGTCCGCGCTGCGATCCGGCGCGTCGAGGTCCCACGGGTGGTGGTGACCGAACACGAGCACCGGACCGGTCGACCGTCGCGGCGAGGTCGTCGAGCCAGTGCAGCTGCTCGGCGGTGATCTGACCGCGCTCGATGCCGGGCAGCACCGTGTCGAGCACCGCGAGCGTCGCGCCACCGACGTCGATCGCGTACGGCGCGCCCTGCACCGCGATCGACGCGTCGATCATCGCGTCGTGGTTGCCGCGCACGTGGTGCATCCGCTCGCCGAGCTGCCCGTACGCGGCGAGGAACGCGGCGTACTCCTCGTCCGTGCCGAGGTTGGTGAGATCACCCTTCACGAGCACGACGTCGGGGTCGAGCGCCTCGATCTCCGCGATCGCGCCGCGGTTCATCGTCTCGGGATACGGCCGCTCGCCCGGGAGCGCACGCAGCACCGGGCCGAGCTCCTCTTCCATCACGCCGTCGACGCCGACCGCACTCGGTCTCGCCGAAGTGCACGTCGTTGACGGTCGCGATCGTCGCGAGCGGCCTGCCCGGCCGGCACCTCGAGCGTCGTCACCGAGCCGGGCAGGAACTCGTCCGGCGACGCAGCCCTCGACCGCGACCGAGTACTCGGTCGCCCGGATCGAGGCCCGTCGAAGCGGGCGAAGTGATGCGGGCCGACGGTCGTGACCTCGTCGGTCGCCCACCCGGGACGCGACCTTCTCGCCCGGATCGGTCACGAACGTCACGACGACCTCGTCCGGGCCGACCGTCATGACCTCGGCGTCGCGCACCCCGGCAGCCCGTGCGCGGTCACGCGCGGCTGCGGCGGCCGAGCCGGCCGGACAGCCGCCACTCGCCCCGGGAGTAGCCGCCGCGCCGAGCCGTGATCCGGGCCGCCTGCACCCACGTCGAGCTCTCGTCCGTCGTGCTCGTCCGCCGACGCTGACCCGCACCGATGCCATCGACGCCGCGATCGCCGCGGTGATCGCGGCGACCTCCTCGGGCGTCGCGTCCGGGCGAGATCGACCGGAGCTCGACCACTACAGCGGGACGTTCCCGTGCTTGCGCTGGGGCAGCTGCTCCTTCTTCGACCGCAGCATCTCGAGCGACTCGACGAGCACCCGGCGCGTGTCGCGCGGGTCGATGACGTCGTCGACGTAGCCGCGCTCGCCCGCGTTGTACGGGTTCGCGAACCGCTCGGAGTACTGCTCGACCAGCTCGGCCTTCTTCGCGACCGGATCGTCGGCCGCGTCGATCTCGCGCCGGAAGATGATGTTGGCCGCACCGTTCGCGTCCATCACCGCGATCTCCGCCGACGGCCACGCGAACGCGAGGTCCGCGCCGATCGACTTGGAGTTCATGACGACGAACGCGCCGCCGTAGCCCTTGCGCGTGATGATCTGCACCCGCGGCACGGTCGCCTCGCAGTACGCGTAGAGCAGCTTGGCCCCGTGCCGGATGATCCCGTCGTACTCCTGGTTCGTGCCGGGCAGGAAGCCGGGGACGTCGACGAACGTGACGAGCGGGATGTTGAACGCGTCGCACGTCCGCACGAACCGGGCCGCCTTCTCCGACGCGTCGATGTCCAGGCAGCCGGCGAGCACCTGGGGCTGGTTGCCGACGATGCCGACGACGTGGCCGTCCACCCGGGCGAAGCCGCACACGATGTTCATCGCCCACAGCGCGTTGACCTCGAAGAACTCGCCGTCGTCGACGACCTCGGCGATGACCTTCTTCATGTCGTACGGCTTGTTCGGCGCGTCGGGAATGAGGTCGAGGATCCCGTCGCAGCGGCGCTGGGGATCGTCCTCGGGCTCGAAGTACGGCGCGTCCTCGAGGTTGTTCGACGGCAGGAACGACAACAGGTACCGCACCTGCTCGAGGCACGTCTGCTCGTCGTCGAAGACGAAGTGCGAGACGCCCGACTTCGTCGCGTGGGTCATCGCGCCGCCGAGCTCCTGCTGGGTGACGTCCTCACCGGTCGCGGCCTTCACGACGTCCGGGCCGGTGATGAACATGTACGACGTGTCCTTCACCATGAAGATGAAGTCGGTCATCGCCGGCGAGTAGACCGCGCCGCCGGCGCACGGGCCGAGCACGACGCTGATCTGCGGGATGACCCCGGACGCGCGCACGTTCCGGTAGAAGATGCCGCCGTACGAGGCGAGCGAGACGACGCCCTCCTGGATGCGCGCGCCGGCGCCGTCGTTGAGGCCGATGAACGGCGCGCCGACGGACTCCGCGAGATCCATCACCTTGTGGATCTTCTCGGCGAACACCTCGCCGAGCGCGCCGCCGAACACCGTGAAGTCCTGGGCGAAGACGAAGACCTTGCGGCCGTCGATCGTGCCCCAGCCGGTGATGACACCGTCGGTCAGCGGGCGGGAGTTCTCGATGCCGAAGCCGTGGGCCCGGTGGCGGGCGAGCATGTCGAGCTCGACGAACGAGTCCGGGTCCAGCAGCAGCTCGAGGCGCTCCCGCACGGTGAGCTTGCCCCGCTCGTGCTGGCGCTGCACCGCCGCCGGGCTCCCGGCGTGCAGTGCCTCTTCCCGCAGCTCCGCGAGGCGCGCGAGGCGCTCCTCGATCGGGTGGGGAACCGGGGCGACGGGCGCCGCGGCGCCTGCCCCCTCGCCTTGGATGTGCTCCTCTTCGACGGCCATGCGGCCCAGGCTACGACAGCCGCCGGAGGGCCCCCGGAACACCAGGTCCCGCGATCGCCCTCCGGAGCTCCTCCGAGAGGAGGCTCAGCGGCTCGGAGCGCAGAGCATCACCAGCTCCGCCACCGAACGAGACGACGACGCCGTAGCTCACGATGTCCCACACGTTCAGGCCGGTGCCGATGCCGCGGTCGCTCGTGGTGAGCAGGTCCTGGGTCTGCAGGACGTAGACCACGCAGATCACGACGATCGCGAACCCGAGGAAGCGGCGGACGATCCCGCCCCCCGAGATCAGCGAGACGACGATGCCGATCGCCGGCCAGGATGACGATCAGCGTCCCGAGCTCGAAGCCGCTCCTGTGTGGCGTCGTCCCAACCGTTGAGGACCCGCACGGAGAGGCCGAACGCGTCGACCGAGCTCAGCAGCCCGACGGTCTGCACCCACGGCAGCGCGGTGCCGATGATCGCGACGATCCCCCCGATCGCACCGACGACGGGCCCGGTGCCGAGCAGGATCGAGCTCCCCTGCTTCTCGACGACCTTCGGCTGGATCACCGACCGGTCCGCGGCGACGTGCGGATCCGGGACCGGCGGCGGCGACGGGCGCGGCGCCGCCGACCGCGACGCCGGCGAGCGCGACGCCGTCGACCCACCCGTCGACCTCGTCCTCCGACTGGATGTGCACCCACGGTGGGCGCCGGCCGAGGACCCGCACCTCGGTGCCGCCCGGCAGCTCGGCGACCGCGACGGTCGACGAATCCGGGGCTCGCGTAGACCGAGATCCCGCCGACGGGAACGTGGCGGACCTCGGCCGCTCCGGACGAGCGGCCACGCCGGCCGACCGGGCGTCGACGAGGGGCTCGTCCACCCCAAGACGGTACCGGCTCCTGCTGCCGGAGCGCGCCAGACCCCGGTGGCTCCGGCAGCCGCGCGCCGGAGGACCTCGAGGGCTCAGTTCTCCTGGACCAGCTCGATCAGGGTGCCGAACGCGGTCTTCGGGTGGACGAACGCAACGGTCGTCCCGCGGCTGCCCGGGCGCGGGGCCTCGTCGATGACGCGATGGCCCTCGGCCTTCACCCGGTCGAGCGCGGCGGCGCAGTCGTCGACGCGGTACCCCACATGGTGGAGGCCCTCGCCCTTCTTCTCGATGTACTTCGCCACCGGCGAGTCGGCTCGGGTCGGGGTCAGGAGCTGGACGTAGGAGTCGGCGACGGCCAGCAGCGCCTCCTCCACCCCGTCGGACTCGACCACCTCACGGTGCGCGACCGTGCAGCCGAACGTCTGCTCGTAGTACGCGATGGCCGCGTCCAGGTCCTGGACGGCGATGGCGATGTGGTCGATCTCGGTGAGCTCACTCATGCCCCGGATGGTACCGACAGCCCTGATCTCAAGTCTCGAGCCGCACCGCCCGAAACATCTCGGCATGGGAGTCGAGTGGGATGCCGTCACTACCTCGTGGTCACGGTCGGCGGGGAGCACCGGGACCGGGGAGCCGCGTGCCAGGAGATCGCCGACGGGTTCGCGACCGCCTGCACCGGCGTCACCGAGGTGCGCGAGCTCACCATCGAGCGCAACCGGGTGTCCGGGCCGGGTCAGGCGGACCTGATCATCTGCACGACCTACGACAAGGCCGAGGATCTTGTGCGCATCCGCGGCACCGTGCTGCGCGAGTGCATCGAGAAGCTGCGCCAACAGGTCGTCGAACTTCGAGATCCGCGAGCTCAGTGCGATGAGCTGACCGACCGCTCGCGCACCTACTGGTAGCGGCGGAACAACTGGATCTGCGGGAGCAGGCGCTCGCGCATCTCGGGGTTCGTCACACCGAGCCCCTCTTCGGGCGCGAGACAGAGGATGCCGAGCTTGCCCTCGTGCAGGTTGTGGTGCACCTGGTACGCGGCCTCGCCGGTGTCGTCGAGCGAGAACACCTTCGACAGCGTCGGGAAGATCTTCCCTTCGGCGATGAGCCGGTTCGCCTCCCATGCCTCGCGATAGTTCGCGAAGTGGCAGCCCTTCAACGTCTTCAGGTTCATCCAGAGGTAGCGGTTGTCGTACTCGATCATGAAGCCGCTCGTCGCCGCGCACGTGATGATCATCCCGCCGCGCTTCGCGACGAACACCGACGCGCCCATGGTCTGGCGACCGGGGTGCTCGAACACGATGTCGGGGTCGGTACCGCTCAGCTCGCGGATCTTCTTGCCGAAGCGCCGCCACTCACTCGGATCCTGCTGGCCCTCGTCGTCCCAGAACCTGTAGCCCTCGGCCTTGCGATCGATGACCGCCTCCACCCCGAGCTCGTGGAGCAGCGCGGCGCGCTCGGGCGACGAGACGACGCCCACCGGGGTTCCACCCCCGTTGAGCACGTACTGGCACGCGTACGCGCCGATGCCGCCGCTCGCACCCCAGATCAGCACCGTCTGGCCCTGCGTCATCTGGGAGCCGTTCGGGCTGACGATCATGCGGTAGCTGGTGGAGTTCGTCAGCGCGTTGACCGCGGCCTCTTCCCACGTCAGCTGCGCAGGCTTCGGCATCAGCTGGTTGGCGTGCACGATGCTCAGGTCCGCGAGGCCGCCGAAGTTCGACTCGAAGCCCCAGATGCGCTGGTTGGTCGCCATCATCGCGTCGTCGCTGACTCGACGGGTCCTGGTCGTCGACGTAGTTGCAGTGCACGGTGACCGCGTCGCCCGGCTTCCAGTTGCGCACCGCGGAACCGACGCGCAGCACGACGCCCGAAGCGTCGCTGCCGATCACGTGGAACGGCTGGTCGTGGCGCGCGCCCCACACGCTCTCCTTGCCGAGTCGCTTCAGGAACCCGAACGTCGGGAGCGGCTCGAAGATCGAGGTCCACACCGTGTTGAAGTTGATCGAGCTCGCCATGACCGCGACGATCGCCTCGTCCGGCGCGAGCTCGGGCAGGGGGAAGTCCTCGACCCGGACCGATTTCCGAGGGTCCTTCTGCTCGGACGGCATCCCGTCGAACATGTTCTGGTCCTCGGCGCGCACGAGCGCGCCCCGGGCCGCCTCCGGCAGCGGGAGGGCACCGAGCTCGTCGCCCGGGCGCGCCTTCGAGGATCGCGGTGCGGATGGCATCGATCGCAGTCGTCATGGGCGGCGACCGTAGCGGCGCCCGCTCGGCGTGCGCATCCCGGAACCTCCGGCGACGCGGCCTGGACGCACGGTCATAGGAGAGGGCTACCATCCCAAGTGACCAGCGGGTAACCAGCTCTCGGGAGTTCAGCCATGCCCGGTTCTGTGATCGTCTCCACCGCACGCACGCCCATCGGCAAGCTCTCGGGTGCGTTCGCCTCCTTCAGCGCGATGGATCTCGGCGGCGCCGCCATCCGCGCCGCGCTCGAGCGCGGCGGGGTCGGGCCCGACCAGATCGACTACGTGATCATGGGTCACGTCCTCCAGGCCGGGCAGGGCCAGATCACCGCCCGCCAGGCGGCGGTGTCGGGCGGGATCCCGATGACGGTCCCGGCGATCACCATCAACAAGGTGTGCCTCTCCGGCATCAACGCCTTGTACATGGCGGACCAGATGATCCAGTCGGGCGACGCCGAAGTGGTGGTCGCCGGCGGCATGGAGTCCATGACCAACGCGCCGTACCTGCTGCCCAAGGCGCGGGCCGGCTACCGGATGGGCAACGGCGAGCTGATCGACTCCCTCATCCACGACGGCCTGTGGTGCGCGTTCGACGCCATGCACATGGGCGAGGGCACGGACAAGTACACGGAGCAGTTCGGTGGCCTGACCCGCGAGCTGCAGGACGAGTTCGCGGCCCGGAGCCACGAGCGCGCCGCGTCGGCGATGAAGGAAGGCCGCTTCGCGGACGAGATCGTCCCGGTCGCGGTCCCCCAGCGCAAGGGAGACCCGGTGCTGGTGGAAGAGGACGAAGGCGTCCGGCCCGGCACGACGGTCGAGTCGCTCAGCAAGCTCCGTCCCGCGTTCACGAAGGACGGCACGATCACGGCCGGCAACGCGTCGCAGATCTCCGACGGTGCCGCGGCGATGATCATCACGAGCCCGGAGAAGGCCGCCGAGCTCGGCCTCACGCCGATCGCCGAGCTCGTCGGCTACGGCATGGTCGCCGGCCCCGACCCGTCGCTGCTGACCCAGCCGTCGCGGGCCATCAAGCGTGCGCTCGACTCCGCGAACCTGCCGCTCGCTTCGGTGGACCTGTTCGAGCTCAACGAGGCGTTCGCCGGTGTCGGCATCGCGAGTGCCCGTGACCTCGGCATCAGCGAGGACATCGTGAACGTCAACGGTGGCGCGATCGCGCTCGGGTCACCCGGTCGGCATGTCCGGCGCCCGGATCGTGATGACGCTGATCAACGAGCTCAAGCGTCGGGGCGGCGGCGTCGGTGCAGCTGCGCTCTGCGGCGGTGGCGGCCAGGGCGACGCCGCAATCGTCCGCACGCTGTAGCCGGGCGGTCTTCCCGAAGCGGCCACGAGGTCGTCCCGCGACGTCTGGGACGCGCTGACCGTCGCGTGCCCCGTGACCACGCTCGCCGTGAGCACCTCGTCCAACTCCTGAACAACCGGACATTCCGGAATCGTCACGCGGACCCGGTGAAGGATTGCCGCGGTCCTGCCGACAACCATCGCTAACGTCGATCAGTCCGTAGCTCTCCCTGAAAGGGGCGCTCCATGTCCCAGGCTCCTCCGCCACCTCCACCTCCGCCCCCGCCTCCCCCACCGACTCCGGGCGGCCAGTACCCCGCGGCCGGCGGCGGGCCCCGGTTCAGCGTCGGTGACGCCATCGGCTACGGCTGGAACGCGTACTGGAAGAACATCGGCCCGCTGCTGGTGATCACCCTGGTGATCATCATCGTGCAGATCATCGTCAACATCGTCGGCCAGATCTCGGGCAACTTCTTCATCAGCCTGATCTTCTCGATCCTCGGCTGGATCGTCTCGATGGTCCTGTCGATGGGGCTGATCAGAGCGTCGTTGGCCGTCGTGCGAGGTGAGACTCCGGACGTCAACATGCTGTTCCAGACCGAGGGCCTCGGCTCGTACATCGTCGCCTCGATCATCTTCGGGATCCTGTTCGGCATCGGCCTGATCCTCTGCATCATCCCGGGGATCATCGTCGGGATCATCTTCATGTTCTTCGGCTTCGTCATCGTCGAGAACCCGTCGATCAGCCCGACGGACGCGCTGAAGAAGTCCCAGGAGATGACGAAGGGCCGCATCGGCGAGCTGTTCGTGTTCGGTCTCGCACTGTTCGGGATCAACCTCGTCGGCGCGCATCCTCTGCGGCATCGGCCTGCTGTTCACCTACGGCATCACCGCGATCGCCGTGGCCTACGCGTACCGCACCCTGCGGGGCGAGCCGGTCGCCGCAGATCGCGTAGCAACGCGCTCCAGACCCAGAGCTTCGCTGACAGGAGCGGCCTCCGGGCCGCTCCTGTCACGTTCAGGAGCCGGTGCCCAGCCAGTTGAACGGCGCGACGGGCAGGTTGCGCAGCACCCAGAACGCCACGATCACAACGAGCGCGACCCGGGTCCAGCTCGCCGAGAGCGAATGCCCTTCCACCGGGGCCCCCCAAGCATCGCCGTGAGCGATACGAAGAGGCCCCAGAGGATGAACGGCATCGCGACCACCGCGAGGACGTTGTAGCTCAGCGCCGCCCCGAGGTGGCCGGTGAAGAGCTGGTGTGCGGCGCGGGTGCCACCGCAGCCCGGGCAATCGAGCCCGGTCACCGCTTTGAACGGGCAGATCGGCGGCCCGTGCGTCGGATCGACGACGGCCAGCGCGACGCAGCCGCTCAGGAGCAGTCCACCCGCGATGAACGGGGCCGCCTTCGAGCGCGCCACCAGGCGTCGTTGCCGTCACAGCTCCAACGCTAGACCGCCACCGGGCGGTCTCAGTACGCGCCGCTCGCCTCCCAGCGACGGTTCAGCGCACCCTGGACCTTGACGAACCAGATGATGGTCCCGATGAGCGGGAGCAGGAACCAGAAGCCGGTCAGCCCGGTCACCGGCTTCTCGAGACCCTCCTGCGCGTACATGTTGCCGATCTCGGCACGGCAGCAGGAAGAAGTTGACGATCCCGATGCAGAGCTCGAGGAGCGCACCGATGGGTCCACCGACGCCCTGACCGGTGCGCTGCTTCAGCTCGTCGAAGACGAAGTACGCCCAGAAGATGGTGTAGATCCCGAGCGTGATGATGCTGAAGATGATCACCGCGGCCGGGCTCCTGACCTTGCCGGGAGGACCCACGGGAGGAGTCATGCCCGAGGGCGCGGGAGGAACCGGCGAGTTCGTCATCGCGGCATCATGGGCTGGTTCGGGTTCGAGGTCAACGACCCAAATCCGACTTGACCAGTCGGGAATCGACTCGTAGCGTCGGTTTGGCCGAGGCAACGTCGACCCGAGGAGCTCACCATGTCCGACTGGGGATTCGAGACCCGTCAGGTTCACGCCGGCGCCGAACCGGACCCGACGACCGGCGCCCGGGCCGTCCCGATCTACCAGACGAGCTCGTTCGTCTTCCGCGACACCCAGCACGCCGCGGACCTCTTCGGGCTGGCGGAGCTCGGCAACATCTACACGCGCATCATGAACCCGACCCAGGCCGTCTTCGAGGACCGCGTCGCCGCGCTCGAGGGCGGGGTCGGCGCGCTCGGCTGCGGGGAGCGGAATGGCCGCGCAGACGATCGCGCTGCTGAACCTGGCCGAGAACGGCGGCCACATCGTGGCGAGCGCATCGCTCTACGGCGGCACCTACAACCAGCTCCACTACACGTTCCCGAAGCTCGGGGTCGAGGTCAGCTTCATCGATGACCCCGACGACCTCGACGCGTGGAAGCGCGCGATCCGTCCGAACACGCGGGCGTTCTACGGCGAGAGCATCGGGAACCCGAAGGGCGACATCCTCGACCTCGAGGGCATCGCCGCGATCGCTCACGACGCGAAGATCCCGCTCGTCATCGACAACACGCTCGCGAGCCCGTACCTGCTGAACCCGTTGGCAGTGGGGTGCGGACATCGTCGTGCACTCGGCCACGAAGTTCATCGGCGGTCACGGCACGTCGATCGGTGGGATCATCGTCGACGGCGGCAAGTTCGACTACGTCGCGAGCGGCCGCTTCGCCAACTTCACCGAGCCCGACCCGAGCTACCACGGCCTCGTCTTCTCCGAGCTGCCCGAACCGCTGCGTCCGGCGCAGTACATCCTCAAGGCGCGCCTGCAGTACCAGCGCGACCTCGGCGCGGCGCTCTCACCGTTCAACGCGTTCCTCTTTCTCCAGGGCCTCGAGACGCTGAGCCTGCGGATGGAGCGCCACTCGCAGAACGCGCTCGCGGTCGCCAAGTGGCTCGAGGCGCGCGACGAGGTCGAGTGGGTCGCGTATCCCGGGCCTCGAGTCGAGCCGCTGGAACGACCGGGCGAAGAAGTACCTGCCGAAGGGCCAGGGCGCGATCGTCGCGTTCGGCATCAAGGGCGGGCTCGAGGCCGGCCAGAGCTTCATCAACGGCCTGGACCTCATCAGCCACCTCGCCAACGTCGGCGACGTTCGCACGCTCGCGATCCACCCCGCGACCACGACGCACCAACAGCTCGACGTCGCGGAGCAGCTCTCGACCGGCGTCACCCCGGACCTGGTCCGGCTGTCGATCGGCATCGAGTCGATCGGGGACATCCAGGCCGACCTCGAAGCGGGATTCCGGGCCGCAAAGGGCGCGTAACGTGATGGGCGCATGACGCCCGCGTCCAACGTTCCTGTCACCGGCGCCTGGCGACCGGGCGACCCGGCCGGACACCGGCAGTTCACGACGTTGTTCGAGTCGCGCAGTCACATGCTCGAGACCGGCGGACGCCTCGCGCCCGTGACCGTCGCGTACGAGACCTGGGGAACGCTGAACCCGAACGCACGACAACGCGGTGCTGGTGCTCCACGCGCTGACCGGTGACAGCCACGTCGCGGGTCCGGCGGGTCCCGGCCACCGACAGACGGGCTGGTGGGACGACATCGTCGGGCCGGGCAAGCCGGTGGACACCGATCGGTTCTTCGTCGTCTGCCCCAACGTGCTCGGCGGCTGCCAGGGAACGACCGGCCCGGCATCGATCGACCCGGTGACCGGGGTCCCGTACGGCTCGCGCTTCCCCGCCATCACGATCCGCGACCAGGTCGTCGTGGAGGCCGCGCTCGCGGACACGCTCGGCATCGAGCGTTGGGCGAGCGTCGTCGGCGGATCGATGGGCGGCCAGCGCGCGCTCGAGTGGGCGGTGTCGTTCCCGGAGCGCGTGCCGCGCGCGGTGATCATGGCGTGTGGCGCCCGCGCAACCGCCGAGGAGATCGCCCTGTGCTCACTCCAGATCCGCGCGATCGAGCACGACCCGCACTTCAACGGCGGTGACTACTACGACGCCGAGCCCGGCGAGGGTCCGTGGCGGGGCATGTGCCTCGCGCGCGGCATCGGGCAGGTCAGCTACCGCACGGAGGAAGAGTTCGACGACCGCTTCGGGCGCGGCCGTCAGGGCCACGAGGACCCGTTCGCGGGCGGGCGGTACGCAGTCGAGTCCTACCTCGAGTACCACGGCGAGAAGCTCGCGTTGCGCTTCGACGCGAACACGTACATCACGCTGTCGAACGTGATGAACCACCACGACGTCGGCCGCGGGCGCGGCGGCATCCCCGCCGCGCTCGGCGCGCATCACGGGCGACGTGACGATCGCGGGCATCTCGTCGGACCGCCTCTACCCGTTGCGGCTCCAGCACGAGCTCGCGGCGCTCATCCCCCGCAACTCCGGGCTCGAGGTCATCCAGTCGGCGTCCGGTCACGACGGCTTCCTCACCGAGACCGAAGCCGTCGGCAAGATCATCACCCGCGCCCTCGCCGAGGTCTAGCCGTCGACGACGCGGCGGCCTTCGAGGGCCCGGCCGAGCGTGACCTCGTCGGCGTACTCGAGGTCACCGCCGACGGGGAGCCCGCTGGCGATGCGGGTCACGCGCAGGCCGAGGGGCGTGAGCACCTTGGCGAGGTACATCGCGGTGACCTCGCCGTCGGTGTTCGGGTTCGTCGCGATGATGACCTCTTCGACGCCCTCGGCCGGGATCCGGTGCAGCAGGTCCTTGATGCGCAGCTGATCCGGACCGACGCCTTCGATCGGCGAGATCGTTCCCTGGAGCACGTGGTACCGGCCGCGGAACTCCTGCGTGCGTTCGACTGCGACGATGTCGCGCGGCTCCTCGACGACGCAGAGAACCGTCGAGTCCCGGCGCGGGTCGAGGCAGATGCTGCACTCCTCGCCCTCGGCGATGTTGAAGCACCGCCGGCACCAGGAGATCTTCTCCTTCACCTCGACGATCGCGCCCGCCAGCCGGCGAGCGTCTTCGGGCGCGACCTTCAGCAGGTAGTACGCGATTCGTTGCGCGGACTTCGGACCGATGCCCGGGAGCCGGCCGAGCTCGTCGATGAGCCGTTGGACCGGCCCTTCGTAGAAGGACGGCCACCTAGCCGAGGCCGAAGGCGCTGAGGTCCAGCCCGCCCGTGACCGGGCTCATCTGCTCGGACTGGAGCTCCTGGGACGCCCGCATCGCCTCGGTGACCGCGGCGACGACGAGGTCCTCGAGCATCTCGATGTCGTCGGGGTCCACGACGTCGGCCGAGATCGACACGGAGCGCAGCTCCCCGGAGCCGGTGACGACGGCCTTGACCATGCCGCCGCCGGCGCTCCCCTCGACCTCCATGGTCGCGAGGGCCTCCTGGGCCGCCAGCATGTCCGCCTGCATCTTCTGGACCTGCTTCATCATGTTCTGGTTCTGCGGCTTCTGCTTCGCCACGGCAGGCTCCTACGTGCGGGGGACTTCCTCGACGACGGTTGCACCGAACGCGTCTTCGAGGCGGGAGACGGAATCTACTGCTGCACCGGCGCCCTTGGGCGCGTCTACGAGCTCTTCGAGGTCCACGAGGTCGATCACGACGTCGTCCTCGGGGGGCTCGGGGCCAGGGTCACCGGGATCGGCGTCACCAGCCTCCAAGGTCGGGCCCGAGCGGGGCGGACGGTCGCGGCCACCGTTCGCACCGGTCCAGCTGTGCACGGTGAACTTGAACTTCGGCGGCGACCCGAGCTGCTCGATGAACTTCTCGCGGATCGCGTGCGCTTCCTTCTGGAACTTCGGCTTCACGTGGTCGATCTGCGTGCGGGAGACGCCGAACGTGATCACGTTGCCGTCGACGCTCAGCGGCTGCGCCTCCTGGATCCCGGCGCGCAACGACCGCGGGATCGCCTCGAGCACCGCGTTCCACGCGACGATCACGTCGTCGAGGTCGAGCACGACATCGTCGGCGGGCGGACGGCCGCGGCGGCTCGGCCTCGCGGGCTTGCGTCGGGTTCGTCCTTCGGCGTCGCGGCCTTCGGCGCCTGCTTGAACGCGCCGAGCGCACGCTTCTTGCCCGGCTTCGTCGGCGCTTCCGCGGGCTTCGGCCTTCGGTCGCGCGGCCCGGTCGCGGTGCGGGCGGTTCGGCGTCACCGGCCGGCTCGGGACGCGCGGCCGGCTCCGGCGCGGGCCGTGGGCTTCGGTGCGCGGGCGCGGCACCGGGCGGCGCAGGTGCGCTGCCGGTGGGGTGACCGATCCGTTGGCGAGGCGCTGCTCGAGCCGCTCGACCCGGTCGGCGAGGACCTGGATCGGGCCGCCGGTCTCGCGCCGGGCGAGCCGCACGAGCGCGATCTCCAGCACGAGGCGCGGGTCGGCCGCGTCCGTGCCGCGCATGTCGACGACGGCTTGCCCGAGCGTCTCGAGGCCGCGCACCGAGCAGCCGCGTTGCCGAGCACGTCGCCGATGCTCTGGAGCCGCTCGCGCTCGTCCTCCGGGGCGTCGACGTGCACCTCGCCGCGAGCCGCGACGAGCAGGAACGCGTCGCGCAGGGAACGGAGCAGGTCTTCGGCGATGCGGCGGGCGTCGTGGCCCGACTCGAGCAGGGTCGCGAGGCCGGTCGAGCGCGCCGGCGACGTCTTCCGCTCCGATCGCATCGAGGATCGCGATGCGGGCGTCGAACGGTGAACCGCCGAGCACGGAGTCCACTCCGGTCGCGGTGAGCGCGCCCGTCTGCGTGGGCGAGCGCCTGGTCGAGCAGCGACTCGGCGTCCCGGGCGGAGCCGCGCGGCGGCGCGGGCGATCGGCGTGAGCGCCTCGGGCTCGAACTCCACGCCCTCGCGCTCGAGCAGGGACGCGAGCAGACCGGTGATCTCGTCCATGGAGAGGAGCGTCAGCTCGAAGTGCTGCGTGCGGGACCGGATGGTCGGGAGCACCTTCTCCGGGTTCGTCGTCGCGAGCACGAAGACGACGTGCCCGGGCGGCTCCTCGAGCGTCTTCAGCAGCGCGTTGGAAGCCGCGTTGCTGAGCATGTGCACCTCGTCGATCAGGTACACCTTGACCTTCGAGGTCGCGCCGATGCCGAGGCTGACCCGCTCGACGAGGTCGCGGATCGCGTCGACGCCGTTGTTCGAGGCCGCGTCCATCTCGACGAGGTCGTTGAAGCTCCCGGCCGCGATGGCGACGCAGTTCTCGCAGGTGCCGTCGGGCTCGCCGTCCTCACCGAGGTGCAGGCAGTTGAGCGCCTTGGCCAGGATCCGACCGGTCGTGGTCTTGCCCGTGCCCCGCGGTCCGGAGAAGAGGTAGGCGTGGCCGACGCGGCCTTCGCGGACGGCATTTCTCAGCGCCGTGGTGACGTGCTCCTGCCCGACGAGCTCGTCGAAGCGCTGCGGTCGGTACTTCCGGTACAAGGACTGAAACGCCACCGTCCGACCTTACACAGCGGCCATTCTCCGGACCGGCCCGGAGATTGGAGATGCGGACCGTGCACCCGCTGTCGACCCGACACCGAAGGGTGCGTATTCCGCTTCCGGCTCAGACCAGGCGACCCTGCGGCACACGGGAGGGCCCGCTGAGAGCTGCTTCCTTCCGGACCTGACTCGTTTCACGAGATCCCGTTGCGCAGGACCCGATCATCTACACCATCGGCGGGTCGCGTTTCCCAACGGCGGCTCGGGCCTCGAACGGGGATTCAGCCCCCCATAACGTGGATTTGGGGTACAGGGCACCACGGGCTCCCCGCCTAGCACGGTCCGCTTTCGCAGGGTAGCAGGGGCTCCGCCTGTACCATCCACGGCTCCGGCGTCCGGCGGTGCAGCCGTCGGCGTCGCGTACGGAGGGATGCGAGAGCGGCCGAATCGGCACGCTTGGAAAGCGTGTGTGGGGCAACTCACCGTGGGTTCGAATCCCACTCCCTCCGCCAAGGTCGTGCGTCGAGGTCTGCGGGGTCAGGTCGAGGCAGCCTGCACCGCAACCCTCGCGCACGGGAGCTCCGAGCCTACGACGCGATCGGCATCGGGGCCGGACAGCTCCTCCCTCACCGAGCCACGGCCGTCCGCTCTGGCGCAGCGTCACCATGTAGCTCGCCCTCGAGCCGACGGCCGAGTGTCTCCCGCACGGCACCGAGCTGCTTCAGCGACTCGCGCACGACGTTGCGCACCTCGGGATGGTCGAGCACGAACGAGCGGGCCGCCGCCGCCGGGACGTGCGCCGCCTGGAACGCCAACGCGCGCGCAACGACGGCCGAGAGACGAATCCCGGTCGCAACCTCGGCGTCGCTCGTCTTCAGCGTGTCCTTGTAGCTCTCGTCGCCTCGTGACAGGTCGACCCAGATCACGCCTCGGTCGAATGCGGCCTCGACTGTGCGCAGCGTCCGGATCGCACCCGGCGACGCCTTCGACCGTTCGGGATCGTGCGCCGAGAACCAACCCGCGAACACCGTGTCCGTCGTCAGGCTGAGGTCGGTTGCCACCAGATGGCCGTCGACGCGCAACGACGAGCACGACCGCGCGCAGGCCATCCTGCGAGTCGGACGCGAGCACCTCGAGCAGCTCGCGTCACGCCGCGCCGGGCGAAGAGATCGGGCCAGCCACTCCGCCGGTACTGCAGGGACTTCCAGGCCACCAGCTGGCGCAGCTGCGCTGCGTCCTTCGCGCGGACCCGACTCGAACAGCACGTCGTCGAACTCACGCCGAAGCTTGCGTTCCTTGTAGAGGGTCGTCTTGACGTTCTTGCTCTTCCTGATGCGCTCCAGGTAGGCGTCCCACCCGGCGCCCGTGTCGATGACCGGCGCGGCGACGCATCTCGAGCGACGACCGCGGATCGGTCTGCGAGCCCACGAGGTCGCTCAGCTCCAGGACGTCCAGGCTCGTCGCGTCGAGCACCTGCGACCACGACCACGGCAGGCCGGACTCGTGCACGAGTCCCTGACGGGTGTTGAGCTTGCGACCGATCGCGGTGCCCACGCCACGAACCCGCAGCTCGAACGGCAGGAACCCGACGATCGTGGAGCCGTCCTCGAACACTGCGACCCGGGCCCGGTCCGAGACCTGGTCGACCGCGCGGGCGAAACCGGCCGTGAGGAACGGGTTCGCCAGCTCGAGCTGCGCGGCCTGGAAGTCGCGCCACCGTGCCAGCTCGGGCTCGCCCAGCTCACCGGGCCGCACCACCGTTGCCCTCACCCACGTCCCTTCATCCATGACCCCGCCGCACGGCACCCGAGGGTTTCGTGCATCGATCGGGTCCGCCGAGCCCGTTCTCCGGCCCGGCCCGAACCGTATCAATTCGGGCGAACGCCGACGATGCCCACTCGGACCACCGCCCACCTGCACGCACCCGTGCGTTCGGTCGGTGCATTCGCATGAGTCCTGGGCGCCGTGGAGCGGCGAATCTCATCGGCTCGGCCCTTGCGACAAGATGCAGATCCCTACTTCGCAACGGGAGCTCCGATGGATGAGGTGCGCCGCGTGGTCGTCGGCACGGACGCCGACGGCGTTGCGTCCGTGTGGTTCGACGGCCCGAGCCCGCACGTGCACGGTGGGGAGCACGCGTGGAGCAACCGCGGCACCGACCTCGCGGTGCTCGCCACCGTCGGCGGGGCACATCCGCCCCGGAGACGTAGCGGTGGACGCGACCCGCATCGACGCGCTCATGGCGATCGCGCTCGACGAGGCACGGGCGGCAACCGGGCACGGCGACGTGCCGATCGGCGCGGTCGTCGCGCGGCTCGACACCGGTGAAGTCATCGCTCGGCGTCACAACGAACGGGAGCTGCAATCCGACCCGACGGCGCACGCCGAGGTGCTGGCGCTCCGCGACGCGGCACGTGCGCTCGGTCAGTGGCGGCTCGATCGGTGCGCGCTCGTCGTCACGCTCGAGCCGTGCCCGATGTGCGCCGGAGCCGCGATCAACGGTCGGGTCGGTTTGGTGGCATTCGGAGCCTCGGACCCGAAGGCGGGCGCGACGGGGAGCCTCTACAACCTGGCCGCGGACCCCCGACTGAACCACGAGATCCCGCTGGTCGCCGGGGTGCGGGCCGAGACGTCCGGCATGCTGCTCAAGAGCTTCTTCGCGAGCCGTCGCTGAGCGATCGGTACAATCACGCCCCGCTCGGCGTTGCCCCCTCGGAGGAGCGCCTCGCGAACCTGGAGGGGTGCGAGAGCGGCCGAATCGGATGGTCTCGAAAACCATTGTGGCGCAAGTCACCGTGGGTTCAAATCCCACCCCCTCCGCCAGAACGACGCAGGTCAGGGACCGGATCTTGCCCGGTCCCTGATCTCGTCCACGCGGTCGCTCGTCGACCGCGACTCTCGGGACAACGATTGCGCGGGTCCCCCTCCCCCGCTCGAGCAGGCACCGGACACCGAACACGACCGAGAACCGTGCAAATGGTCATAACCGGCCTGGCACGTCGCAGAGTGGTCGCGCGGAGCGCGCGCGACTCGACAAGGGCGCCTCCCACTGTCCTAACGTACGAATCTCATCAGCGCCCCCAACGGATTGGGACTTGCAGCATGGATCGCTACGCTCGCCGCGTCGTTCGACGTGCCCGTACCCGTACCCGGATCACCGTCGTCGTCTCGGCCTTCGCGGTCGTCGGCCTGGCCATGTCGGCCGCCGGAGCGACCGGCTACCTCTACCCGTTGCAGTCGGGCGATGCCGTCGCGATCGGGTGCAACGGCACGTACCTCTCCTACGAGCGCGTCAGCGCGACCGTGAGTCAACTGGCCTGCACTGGCACGACCAGCACGACCACACCGGACACGAGTCAGCCGAGCGGGCCGGACACGACTCCACCCCCGGACACGAGTCCACCGAACATCGACGGCCAGCCTCCCGCGGCAGTCACCGGGGGCGCCATCTGGAACCGCGTCTTCGACGACGAGTTCAACGGCACCAGCATCGACACGTCGCAGTGGAACGTGCAGGACCACAGCACCTTCGGGTCATCCAACGATGAGCAAGAGTGCTACATGGCATCCAACGCCAACGAGGGCGGCGGCTCGCTCAACCTCATTGCCGCGGCCGGTGGCGCCGGCTGCCCCGGCTACTCGGTCAGCTCGGGGATGGTCACCCAGCGCGCCCAGGGTGGCCCGCAACACTTCTCCTTCACGCACGGCTACATCGAGGCCCGCATCAAGGTCGCACCGTTTGGTCCGGCGGCGTGGCCGGCGTTCTGGCTCGTCGGCGCGCAGGGATCTCCTTCGTGGCCGGACTACGGCGAGATGGACATCGCCGAGATGTACGGTCCGAACCCCACGACCGCAGAACCCAACTACCACGACAGCTCCGGCACGCGGGGCAACGTGCTCGCCGACGTGGGACCGATCGCCGGTTGGCACACGTACGCGTTGAACTGGACCGATTCCGGCCTCACATGGTTCTACGACGGCCGGTCGGTCTCGCACATCAACGCGACCAACGACATCGCGCACTCGGTCATCCTCAACTACGCGATCGGCGGCGACGGCCCGTCCTACGCCGGGTTCTCGGGCTCTGTGAGCTCCAGCCTGCCCTCGACGATGTCCGTCGACTACGTCCGGATCTGGCAGTCCTGAGCATCCCGTCCACGTTCGGAACGATCGCTGACGAGCCGTGGGCACTGGGGGAGTTCGTGCGCACTGACGCGCCGGGCGAGGGCCCGGGCGGTGTGCTTCTCGTCGAGGTGGTGGAAGGTGGGTTCCCGGCCGGGGGGCTTGGGGTGCTCTGGTGGGTCAGTGATGGTCGAGGCGGGTTACGCGGGGACGCCGACGTTGTGACAGCCCAGGGTCGTGTTCGCGCCGGCGCCGGCGATGTTGATGCCGTACGCGCAGACGCGGTGCACCCCGGCCGGGGCGGGGATGGATGCGCTGAACCCGTGGGCGTTGCCGTACAGCGGGAACGCTCGACCGACGTCGGGGCGGCTCGCGGCGGCGACGATCGCGGTTCCGACACCGTCGATGTAGATGTGCACCGTGTCGGTCGCCGCGGTGTCTCGGTCGATGGCCCATCCCGTCACCGAGACGGTGCCCGGGCTGGTGTGGACCGAGTCGAGCGAACCGAACGGTGACCCGCCGACGAACACGGGCCGGCAGCCGAGCGTGCTGTTCGCGCCCGGTCCCGCGACGTTGATCCCGTAGGCACACACGACGTGGGCGCCGGGCGCGGCGGGCACCACCACGTCGTAGCCATGGCCGGTGCCGTAGAGCGGGTACGCGCGCCCGACGTCGGGGCGCACCCGGGCGGCGACCGTGGCCGTGGCCCGGCCGTCGACGTACACGTGCACGGTGTCGGGCGTCGCGACGTCGCGGTCGATGGCCCAGCCCGACACCTCGACCCGGTTCGGGCCCGCGACGACCTGGTCGAGCGACCCGAACGGTGATCCGCCGACCACGATGGTCTGGCACCGAAGGGTCGAGTTGCCACCCGCGCCCGCGATGTTGATGCCGTAGACACACAATCGGTGTGCGCCCGCCGCCGCGGCGACGAGCCCCTCGAACCCGTGCTGCGCGCCGGCGCCCGCGAACGCGGCCGCGACATCCGGGCGGGAACCGGTGGCCGGGACGACCACCGCAGTACCGTCGATGTACACGTGCACGGAAGTCGACGCGGACGTATCAGGATCAACGACCCAACCCGACACCTTCACCAACCGGGGGCCGACCTCCACCGCCTCCACGTTGCCGAACGGCGAGCCCACGACGACGGACGCCTCCGGACCCGCGGGCTCATCGTCGTCGATGATCGTGACGATGCCCTTGGACCCGTGCACCGTCCCTCCCTGCGGGTTCGACAGGCGAACGGCGAACGCCTCGTTGCCCTCGGCGACGCGGTCACCGTTCACCGTGAACCACACCGCGACCGACGTGGTGCCGGGTGCGAAGGTGATGGTCCCGGACTTCGCGCGGTAGTCCGATCCCGCGGTCGCGGTTCCGTCCACGGTCGCATAGTGCACAGACACCGGTGCCGTCGACGGCTCGGAGAGCGACGCGGTGAGCCGCACCGAGCTCGACCCGGACTGACCCTCGACGATCGCCGCACTGCCGATCGACACCTGCGCAGAGCGCGGCCTGCTTCGTGGCGGTGGTCAGAGCGGTCGATGGTGCGGACGAGTTGAGTGCCGCGTCCGTCGCTCGCACGGTGTAGGTGTAGGTCGTGCCCGGGGAGAGGCCGGCGTCGTTCAGCGTCGTATGGGTCGTCGCGGGCAGGTCGACGCCGTTGCGGGTGACGATGTAGCTCGCCACGCCGGTGTCATCGGTCGACGCGTCCCAGGCCAGGTTGATCTGCGTGGTGGTGCGGCTGGTGGTCCGCAGGTTCTGCGGCACCGACGGGGGGGTGCCGTCCGGCGTGGTGACCGGGAGTGGGGCACTGGCGGGTGACTCGCCGCTGCTGCCCACGGCAGTCACGGTGAAGCTGTAGCTCTGGGCGCTGGTGAGCCCGGAGTCGGTGAACGACGGTGCCGGCGATGTCCCGACGAGCGTGCCGTTGCGGTACACGTTGTAGCTGGTCACCGACCCGCTCGGCGCGGTCCAAGCGAGTGATGCCGAAGTGCCGGTGACCGCGGTGGTGTGCAGGTTCGTCGGTGCCGGGCCCTGGGTGCTCGCGGCTTCGAGCGCCAGGTTGAAGCTGATGTCCGAGCTCCCCGCCGACTGCTGATGGATCTCCACCGCGATGGTGTTCGTTCCGGGGACGATCAGCCCCGAGCTGACGTTGGAGACGTTCCAGGTGCTCTCGTCGGTGCCTCCGATGTCGTCGACGGCGTAGGTGCTGCTGGTGATCGTCCCGTTGGGCATGTTCGAGCGCACGACCTCGGTCCCGTTGAGATACACGACTGCGCCGTCGTCGCGCACCAGGCGGAGCGTCAGCGCACCGAGAACCGCCGGGTTCGCCACGTTGAACTGCTGGCGGAAGTACGTCGTCGGGTACTTGTTGTTGGCATCGGGCCCGTAGCTCACGACGGTGGCCTCGTCGCCGTCGCCGTAGCCGAGCTCGGCCGCGCCGGTCTTCCACGTGGAGTCGTCGAACCCACCGGCGCGCCACGCAGTGCCCTGATTGGTCCCGGTGTCGAGGTAGCGCCACGTCGATCCGGCGGGCAGGAGCACCACGCCGGTATGGCCCACGATCGGTGCGCTCGGTGGCGAGAGGTTGGCCGCGACATCGACGGTCTGGATCGTGTAGGTGTAGTCGGTCGACGGGTTGAGGGGCGTGTCCGTGAACGTGGTCGCGCTCGGGTGGCCGACTTCGAGGCCGTTGCGCAGCACCAGGTAGCCCGCGACACCCTGGTTGTCGGTGCCCGGCGCCCACGAGAGCGTGAGGCTCGTGCCGCTCGATGCAGTGACCATGGGGACGCCGGGCGTCGTCGGCGGCTCGGTGTCACTCGATACCGGCGGGAGGAGCGCGACGCCTTGAGTGTTGACGCCGTTGACATTGGTGAACTCACCCCCGACGACCAGCGTGTTGTACGTCGGCGAGACATCGATGTCCCAAGTGCCGAAGAAGCTGTTCACCGACGGTCGGAAGTCGTTGAGCGCGCCCGTCGCGGCGTCGACCGACAGCAACCGGACGGTGTCGTCGCCGATGGCGCCCTGGTGGAACCCGAAGTAGACGTTGCCCTGGTAGTAGCGCACCGCCTGGGTATCACCGTCGACGACGTACGACCACTGCTTCTGGCCGGTCGCGGTGCTCCAGCTCGCGGCCTGATTCTCGTCTCCCGCGAGCGCGGCGAACACGCGGTCGCCCGATGGGGAGATGTCGACGTCCTCGACCCAGGGAGCCTCGGGGCCGGGGAGGAGGGGGTACTCGAAGGTCACGCCGGTGGCCGCGCCCGTCGCCGCTGTCACCGCCGCGAGGTAGAGGCGCGGCGCGGCGCCGATGTTCGTGAAGTCGCCGCCGACGTAGACCGTCGCCCCGTCGGGCGAAGCGACGATGCTGTGCACGGCGTCGTCGGCGCCGGGGTTGAAGTTCGGGTCAACTGCGCCGGTGGTCGTGTCGACCGCGCCGATCCGCCCGCGCGCCACGCCGTTGAGCGTGCCGAACGAGCCCCCGACGTACAGGCGTGTGCCGCTGACCCGGAGCGCGTACACGTTCGAGGTCGCGCCGCCGGTGAATTCGTTGTTCACTGCACCCGTCGCCAGATCGATCGACGCGAGGCGGCTCCGGTTCTTGCCGCTGATCGTCGCGTAGTCGCCGCCGACGAAGAGGTGCGCACCATCGCTCGCAAGCGACAGCACGCGCCCGTCGGTGTCGGCGGAGAACGCGCTGCGGATCGCGCCCGTGCGGATGTCGAACGCGGCGAGGTTCGCGCGCGGAAGGGTCTGCGTCAGGTCCGAGGACTGCACCTGAGTGAAGGTGCCACCGGCGTAGACGGTGTCGCCGACCACCAGCACCGCCTTGACGATGCCGTTCGTGCTCCAGCCGGCGACCGGGGTCGGGCTGAACCCGACCGGCGCCGACGACGCAATCGGAATGCTGCCCGCGCCGACCAGGACCACGGCCGCGAGCACGACCGTTCCCAACCGTCCAAGTCTCCGCACGCCCAGCCCCTCCGACCTCGAACCCGCCCAGAAGTGTCTATTTGTTGCAAAGCTGTCTAACAGTCTTCAGGTCGATCAGCACGGTGGCAATGGGCTGATCGACCCAGATCGCATCGCACGAGTGCCGTCGGGTTGGTGCCTTCGTTCGCACTCGGGGCAACGTTTCCGGCATTTCTGAACGTCGAAGCACTCCGCTCCAGACCAGCCCGCAGCGGACAGCTCGCCCTCGCGACCGAACGGGGTCAGACGGGTGGCGGCAGGACCACGTGCAGGATGCGACCGAGGAGCTCGTCGTCCATCGGCAGCCCGTAGATCGCGTGGTGCCAGAGGAACGCAGCCGGGCCCTCCGCGATGAGCTCGGCGTCGGCGTCGGCGGGGAGGTCGCCGCGTTCGATGGCCGCCCGGACCAGATGCCGAATGTGCTCGCGCTTCTTGCCGATGACCGAGCGGTCGAACTCCTGGCTGAGCTCGGGCTCGCGCAGTCGCTCGAGCGCGAACGTCAGCAGCAGCTTCGCGTCGGATCCGCGTAGGCGGTCGAGCAGCGGCTTCATCATGCTGAGCAGATCGGCGTGGAGGTCGCCCGTGTCGGGGAGCCGGTCCTCCATCTGCGCGCCGCACCGCACGGCTTCGACCACCAGCTCAGCCTTGCTGGAGTACCGGCGGTAGATCGTCGCCTTGCCGACGCCGGCGCGGGCGGCGACACCGTCCATGCTCACGCCGTCGTATCCGTGCTCGGCGAAGAGCTCGAGCGCGGCCTGCAGGATCGCGGCGTCGCACGCGGGATCCCGTGGTCGTCCGGCGCGTGCGCTGACGTCCTCTTCCGAGGTCGCCATCAGAGCGCTGCTCCGACCGGCTTCGGCTCGTCGACCACGGCCGGCATCGGCGCGTCCTCGCGAGCACGGGCGGGCAGGAAGATCGCGACGCCGATCGCCGCGAACACGGTGATCGCCGCCGCCACGAGGCCAACCTGGTGCAGTCCGCTCACGAACGTGTCGTGCGCCGCGGTGACGATGGTGTTGGAGTACGGCTTGGCCGCCGGCGACTGCTTGGCGATGCCGACCGCGGTCCCGACGTTGTCCCTCACCTGCGCGAACAGGCTGCCCGGGATGCGCGAGCCGATCTTCTGCTCGATCGTGGTGTGGAAGTGGCTGGCCATGAGCGAGCCGAACACCGCGACGCCCACGGCACCACCCATCTGACGGGTCGTGTCGTTCACCGCGGAGCCGACGCCGGCCTTGGCCCGCGGGAGCGAGCCCATGATCGAGTCGGTGCAGGGGGCGAGGACGTTCGCCATGCCGAGCCCCATCAGCACGGTCACGGCGACCACGAGGCCCACGCCGGTGCTCGCGTTCCACGTGAGGAACAGCGCGAACGAGGCGGCGACGAGCAGGAGGCCGACGGTCACAACGATCTTGTTGCCGAACTTCTGCACCCACACGTTCGAAAGGGGCGCGAAGATCATCAGGATCGCGGCCTGAGGTAGCAGCACCGCGCCCGCCTCGACGGTCGAGTAGCCGAGGACCGACTGCAGATATTGGGTCAGCAGGAACAGCGTGCCGAACAGGGACAGGAACACCAGCGTGATCGCACCGCTGGCCGCGCTGAACCGCGGGTTCTCGAAGAAGTGCATGTCGAGCATCGGGTGGCTCGACTTCAGCTCCCAGGTGAGGAACGCGCCCAGCACCGCGAAGCCGACGACGAAGCCGGCGAGGATCTCGGGCGAGCCCCAACCGTGCGCGGGCGCCTCGATCACGGCCCACAGGATCGAACCCAGGGCGACGATCGACAGCACCGCACCAACGGGGTCGAGGGCGGAGTGCGCCGGGTCGCTCGACTCGGGGATCAGCATGAAGCCGAGCACGAGACCGACGATCACGATCGGCACGTTCACGATGAAGATCGAGCCCCACCAGAAGTGCTCGAGCAGGAACCCACCGGTGATCGGACCGAGGCCGATGCCGAGTGCGGACACTCCCGCCCACACGCCGATCGCCTTGCCCCGCTCGGCCGGGTTGGTGAAGACGTTGGTGATGATCGACAGCGTCGACGGCATGATGAACGCGGCGCCGATGCCCATGAGCGCACGGGTCCCGATCAGCGCGTTGGCCGACGGCGCGAATGCCGACAGCAACGAGCCGACGCCGAAGATCGCGAGTCCGGTGGCGAGGAAGCGGTAACGACCGAACCGGTCACCCAGGCTTCCTGCGGTCAGGAGCAGTCCGGCGAACACCAGGGTGTAGGCGTCGACGATCCACTGGAGCTGGCTGGCCGTCGCCCCCAGTCCGCCCTGGCCCTTCGTGTGCGCGAGGGTCGGGATGGCAACGTTCAGGATCGTGTTGTCGAGGGTGATCACGATCAGGCTGATGCACAGGACGAGGAGCGTCAGCCACCGGCGCTGGTAGACGAGGTCGGGGTTTCTCAGGGCGCTTCGCATCTGCGGGAACCTAGACGATGCCGTATCGAAACGCAATCGTGTCGTAAGTCACTCCGACCCTCACCGCCGCAGCTGCTCTAGCTCGAAGCTCCGACGAGCTCGGGCTCCTCGACCGTGTCCTCGTCGTGCACCGGCGCACCTTCGAGGTCGAGGTGCGGCAGGATCCGGTCGAGCCAGCGGGGCAACCACCAGTTCGCGTTGCCGAGCAGCGCCATCGTCGCGGGGACGAGCACCAGTCGGATGATCGTCGCGTCGACGAACACCGCGGTCGCGAGCCCGAGACCCATCATCTTCACCGTTGGCTCGTCCACGAGCACGAAGCTCAGAAACACGCAGATCATGATGAGCGCCGCGGACGTGATGACCCGAGCGGTTGCCGCGAGCCCGATCGGCACGCTGGTGCGCGCGTCTCCGGAGCGGAGGTATTCCTCCCGCACCCGGGAGAGCAGGAACACCTCGTAGTCCATGGAGAGCCCGAACAGGATGGCGAACATCATCATCGGGATGAAGCTCACGATCGGGAGGCTCTCGCTCACGCCGAACAGACTGCGGAACCATCCCCACTGGAACACTGCGACGATCACGCCATAGGCCGCGCCGATGGAGAGCACGTTCATGACCGCGGCCTTGAGCGGCACGAGGATCGAGCGGAACACCACCATGAGGAGCAGGAAGCTGAGCGCGATCACTGCGCCGATGAACCACGGCAGGCGTGATGCGATCCGGTCGGAGATGTCGATGAACGATGCCGTCGCGCCACCGATCGACACCTTCACCTCGGTGCTGGCGGTCGCGGCGGGAATGACGTCGCTGCGCAACCGCGACACGAGGTCACTCGTTTCCTGCGCCTGCGGTGACGACTTGGGAAGCACGCGGATCACCGCCGTGTCACCCGCCGGGTTCATCCGCGGCTGGCCGACTGCGGCAACGTCCGGGTCCTGGCTGATGGCGGTGACGACCGGCGTCAGCGCCGCCGGGTCACCGGAGGGCACCTCGGCGACGAGGAGCAGCGGCCCGTTGAATCCCTTGCCGAAGCCGCGGCCGAGCAGGTCGTACGCGCGGCGCTGCGTCGACGTCGTCGACAATGTCCCGGCGTCGGTCTGGCCGAGCCGCATCGACAACGCCGGCGCGGCCAGCGCGAGCAGCACGATGAGGCTCGCGATCAGGTAGCGCCACGGACGGTCAGCCACGTGGGTGGCCCACCGGGCCCACATCCCCTTCTTGATCTCCTCGGGGTGCATCGCCGCCGCGGCCTGGCTGCGCTTGACCCACGGGAGCCGGAGGCTGTTGATCTTGGTGCCGGCCACGCCGAGCAGCGCGGGCAGCAGCGAGATCGCGGCGAGCACGGACACGGCGACGACGACTGCCGACGCGAAGCCCATCGTCGTGACGGTCGGGATGCCGGCGACGACGAGACCGCAGATCGCGATGACGACGGTTGTGCCGGCGAACACCACGGCCATGCCCGAGGTGCCGTTCGCGTGGCCGGCGGAGTCCGCGACGGACATGCCCGCGGCGAGCTGCTCTCGATGTCGGGTGACGACGAAGAGCGCGTAGTCGATGCCGACCCCCAAGCCGATCATCGTGGCGATCGTCGTGGCGATGGAGGAGATGTCGAAGAAGTTGGTGAGCACCGACACCGTCGAAAGACCGACCAGCAACCCGACGAGCGCGGTACCGATCGGGACGCCCATGGCGACGACGGAGCCGAACGCGATCAGCAGCACGATCATCGCGGCGATCAGGCCGTAGATCTCCGTGCTCCCGAGGTCCGGACGCTCACCGGCGCGCGCGACCTCGCCCCCGAACTCGACCTGCATGCCCGCGTCGCGCGCCGGCTGCATCGCAGCCTCGAGCTGATCGAGGTCCTCGGCCTTGATCTGGTTTCCGGTCTTCTTGTAGTTCACGA
The DNA here is from genome assembly GCA_963848485.1 of uncultured Acidimicrobiia bacterium. Lineage (GTDB taxonomy): Bacteria > Actinomycetota > Acidimicrobiia > IMCC26256 > JAENVU01 > Chersky-806. The sequence goes on along the minus strand of CAWKDX010000002.1, from coordinate 99,471 downwards.
CCGCGTATCCCGTGTCGCCGGACTTCGCGAGGCCGTTCGCGCCGGCCTCGGTCGGACTGACGACTCCGGTGACCCCGGGCAGGCGGGCGACGTCCGCGAGCGCGGCCGTGATCGCGGCCGCGTTCTTCGGGTCCGTCAGCGCCCCGTCCGTGCTGTGCATGACGACCTGCGCCGTCGCACCGGCCTGCGCGGGGAACTTCTCCTTGAGGAGATCGGTCGCATGCTGGCTCTCGGTGCCGGGGATCGTGAAGTTGTCGCTGTAGCCCTTCGCGCTCGCGGCGAGCCCACCGACGACGATCGCGACGAGGACCCACGCGGCGATCGTCCGCCAGGGGTGTCGGGCGCACCAGCGCCCGAGCCCTTCGAGGAAGCCCGACATGTCCCGCTCCTTCGTGGTTGCTGCTCCGGTCGGAGCAGTCGGTGGCCCCCCGGTCCCTGCGGCTGACTCTACGGTTAACTGGCACACTATGCCAGATAGGCACGGCGTGTCTCTTGTCACACTCCGCCACATCCGTGCGAGTCCATGGCACCCTGTGCCACATGCCGGTACCGTCCGAGCTCGTGGACCCGACGAGCGAAATGACCCTCGGGCTGCGGGAGCGCAACAAGCTCCGCACCCGCCAGGAGATCGCCGACGCCACCATCCGGTTGGCCGCGGACCGCGGGCTCGAGCACGTCACCGTGGAGCAGATCGCCGCCGCCGCCGACGTCGCGCCGCGCACCTTCTTCCGCTACTTCGACTCCAAGGAAGACGCGCTGCTGGCCGACCACCCCGAGCGGCTCGAGCTGCTCCGGGAGATGCTGAAGAGCCGCCCTGCGTCCGAGGGTCCGCTCACGGCGGTTCGGGGCGCGATCCTCGACGTCGCCGGCGACCTCGAGGAGCACCGCGAGCTGATGCTCTGCAAGGTCCAGCTCATGGAGAACAACCCGACGTTGCGCGGGCGCAGCCTCGAGATGATGGGTGACCTCGAGCGCATGATCGCCGAGGCGCTCGCCGAACGGTCCGGCGTCGATCTCGCGACCGACTTCCGGCCGCTGGTCATCGCCGGCGCGGTCTGCACCGCGATGCGCGTCGCCATCGACCGCTGGGGTGCGATGGGTGGCACCGGTGATCTCACCGCGATGGTCGAGAGCGCGCTCGACCTGCTCGACGGCGGCCTCGACCACTCGATCTAGCCGGGCACCCGCCGCTCTCAGTCGCCGTCGTCGCGAGCGGGAGGGCGGCCGATCTCCACCGGTCGCGGCTTCGGCGGTGCGACCGCGTTGCGGAGGAGCTTGCGGGCCTCGGCGACCTCGTCGGTTGCCGGCACCCCGCCGCTGGCTTCGAGATGCGCGGCCGCCGCGTCTTCGACCACGCACACGATGGCGTCCCAGTCCGCGTCCGGCTCGCGGGTGATGGTGACGAAGTCGTTGATGCCGAACACCGATGCGACGCCGTCGAACGCGAGGACCTCGCGCACGAACATCGAGTCGGTGCCCTCACCACGGGTCGTGTCGATGCGCTCGGGCAGCGCGACGTCGAGTGTGAACTTCATCGCGTTCGGGTTGGGCGTCGTCGACGGTCTCACCTTGGCCACACCCATGAGGCTACGCAGGGGTCGAGCGCTCCGACGTCTCGGCCGCATACGTCGCGAGCCCGTCGACACAACGCTGGATGAACCCGCCCAGGAACCGGCGGTAGATCCCACCCGTTCCGGGGACCTTCGCGCGAAAGCTGCTGTGCCAGTGGATCGCCGTCCCGCCGTCCTGCGGCTCGATGTCCACGTCCGCCCGGTAGCTCCGAAGCGGAAGGCCGGAGAGCAGCGTGTAGCTGAACCGCCGCGCCGGCTCGAGGCCGACGATCTCCTCGTGGCTGTCGGACCGGCCGGTGTGGAAGATCCGGATGGCACCGAGGCTCTCGCCACCTTCCGCACCCTCCCGTTCGAGCTCGAAGGAGCCAATGGGGGACCAGACGGGCCACGTCGCGCCGTCCCGCAGCAGCCGGTACACCTCCGCCGGACTCGCCGTCGTCCAACCTCGCGGTCGAGATCACCTGCTCACCCATGACTCCGCCCTCTCCTCGGGTCCGTACCATCTGGTACATGTACCAGATGGTACACTCGAGGCGACGTGACGACAACCCCGATGACCTCAACCCCGACGGGGCCGGCAGATCCCCGGGCCCGGCTGCTCGATGCGGCGGTGGACCACATCCGCGCCCACGGTCTGAGCGACCTCAGCCTGCGCGAGCTGGCGACGGCCATCGGCACGAGCCACCGGATGCTCATCTACCACTTCGGCTCGAAGGCCGGCCTGATCGTCGCAGTGATCCAGTCCGTCGAGGAAGCCCAGCGCGCCGCCTTCGCCGAGCTCGACCTCGAGGACCGGTCGACCGCCGACACCCTCCGGGCGATGTGGCAGCGGTTCACCGACCCGTCGCTCGGGCCGCACGAACGCCTCTTCTTCGAGATCTACGGGCAGGCGCTGCAGGGCCGCCCCGGCGCGGTTGGCATCCTCGACGGGATCATCGACAACTGGGTCGAGCCGGCCGCCGAGTACGCAATCGAGCACGGTGTCGACCCGGACGTCGCGCGCGCCGAGGCGCGGCTCGGCGTCGCCGTCATCCGGGGGCTGCTGCTCGACTGGCTGGCGACCGGCGATCATGACGGGGTGAACGCCGCCTTCGAGCGCTACGTCGCCACCGCCTTCCGATCGTCCGCCACATGAGTGGACTGACGCTCCGGCCCGCACGCGCGGACGAAGCCGCGACGCTGAGCGAGCTCGCGCTCCGGTCGAAGGCGCACTGGGGCTACGACGACGAGTTCCTCGAGGCGTGCCGCGCCGAGCTCACCGTCGTGCGCGAATCCATCGTCGCGGGTGACGTGACGGTGGCGGAGGTCGCGGAGGTGGTGGCCGGCTTCTCAAGCCTCGCCGACGAGCCCCCGGTGCGCGAGCTCGAAGCGCTCTTCGTCGAACCTGCGTTCATCGGCCGCGGCGTCGGCGCCGCCCTCTTCGAGGCGTTCCGCGTCGCCGCAATCGAGGCCGGCGTCGCCCGCCTGCGCATCGACGCCGACCCGAACGCGCTCGGGTTCTACGAACGCCAGGGTGCGGTGATCGTGGGCGAACAGCCGTCAGGATCGATCCCGGGCCGAACCCTTCCCGTCCTCGAGCTCGCCCTCCCGGCGGACTGAAGGGCTCCGTCGCGAGACTCGCATCGTGGCGATGGAGCCAGGGCTCTTCCCGAAACGCGGAGCTCGGCTTTCTTCGGGAATCCGCGGGTCAACGGCCCGCGGAGCCGTCGACCAGCTCGCGGAGGATGTCGGCGTGGCCGGCGTGACGAGCGGTCTCCTCGAGCAGGTGCATCAAGACCCAGCGCAGGTTCACCGACGATTCGTCACCCGTCTGCGCACACTCCTCGTCGAGCGTCGACGCGGCCGCGACGATCGCGTCCGTACGCGTCCAGGTGGCCCGATACACGTCGATGGCCGCGACGATCGTGTCGCCGGGCTGCACGGTGCCGTCGGGCACCACCGTGATCGGCTCGCCCGCGAAGCGATGCGCGAGCCAGAGCATCTCGGCGGTCGCCAGGTGCTTGGCCAACCACAGCAGCGTGGTGCCGCTCGTGACAGCCGACTCGCGCGCCGCGCGCTCGTCGACTCCTTCCACCTTCCGCACGAACGACTCGCGCTGGTACTGCAGCAGAGCCTGCACCGTCTCCCACTCGTCCCCGACGAGCCGCGGCGGCTTTCGATCGGTCACGTCGATGCCTCCGATCGACCGGGGTCGGAACGTTTGGTCGCTTCCCAGATCAGCAGGTACGGCAAGCCGACGAACGCCCGACGGGTGGCATCCGGGAATGCTTGGAAGCTCGGGAAGCGCTGCGCGACCGCCTCGTCGACCAACGGCTCGTGACATCCAGTGATCTCGAACCCGGCGTCGATGATCGCCGCGACGTAGTGCGCAACGTTGTGGACGAGGTTGGGCACGTAGTGGATGCTCATCGGCTCGCCCGCGGCCACGTCGGGACGGGTGTCGTCGATCGGGAACGCGGCCATGCCGCCCGTCGCCGCCATCACCGGGTGCATGTCGGTCGTCACCACGCGACCGCCGGGCCGCAGCACGCGGCTGAACTCCGCGAAGACGGGAGCGAGATCCTCGGCGTGGGTCAGGGCCAGACCGCAGACCACGAGATCGACCGAGGCGCTCTCCATCGGCAACACCTCGAGCCTGCCCCGGCGGAAGGTGGCTCTCGGGTTCTTGACCCGCGCGCGCTCCAGCATGGCTTCGGTCGCGTCGACCCCGGTGACCTCCCAACCGAGTGCCAGCAGGATCTCGCCATGGCGACCCGTCCCGCACGCGGCGTCGAGCGCACTCCCCGGCACCAGCCCGCCGATGATCTGACGGAAGATGGGCTCCTCGGCTTCGATCGCCGGATTCGGGCCGTCGTAGCGCGGCGCCCAGAGCGAGTAGCCCGCGTCGACGTCATACCGATCGACCGAGATCCAGCGTCGACAGCGGTGGCGTCCCGATCCCCTCGACGATCATCGTGACCTCCTCCGCCCGGGCGTCGAGCCCACCCGGATCGGTGAGGAAGCCGCGCACCATCGCGAGTCCCTCGACGGCCAGGAGGTAGTGCGCGATCTTCAACTCGCCTGCCGTGCCCACGTTCCGAGAACGTACCGGTTCGCGGGGACGCTTCATCGCCCTTTTCGTGGCAACTCCGTGCCGCGGCGCGAAACGCCGCGCCGGCCTTCCGAGTACGGGTCCGCGTGCGGATCCTGTCAGGTCCGCAGGGTCGCGCGGGCCTTGGCGAAGAACTCCAGGACGGCCCGCGCTGATCCGGGGTGCCCGCGATCGCGTCGAACCCGAGGCTGGCGAACGTTCCCTCGTTCCAGAAACCGCCGTCGGGCCGGGACCACGGTGTGACGTATGCGTATGGCTTCGGGTGGGCCGCGTCGCCGGGTGAGAGGCCGTAGGTGTCGGTCCCGTCGCCCGCGGCATTGCCGAGCTCGACCGAGAGATCGAAGTGCTCGGGCCACAGCTGCACGCGCCCCGCACCATCAACGGCGGGCGCGACCGCGCGCCACTCCTCGAGCACCGATGCCGTGAACCCGAACCAGTCGCCGAGGAACTGCGCCGAGTCGGCTTCGACCGCGAGTGGCGCGTCGGGCTCGAGCTCGGTCGTCGGCCGGTAGAGGTCAGCCGGTGCGCCGGGCTCGATGCCGACGACGTCGGCGGCGGCGTGCACCGTCGTGATCGGGTGCGCAGACACGTCGCCGGCGCGGACGATGATGAGTGCGTCGACCGCGACTCGCACCTGCTCGTCCGCGCCGAAGAACGGCGTGCCGAACCCGCCGCGCGTGAATCGCAATCCGATCTTGCCGTTGGCGCGGCGCCGCGCCGGCGCGACGACCTGCTCGGCCAACGTGTGCCATGAGGCGCGCGTGCGGCCCGAGCGCGTCGAGGTCGGCCGGCAACGTCAGTGGGCGCCAGCGCACCGAGCCACCGTTCCGCGCACCACGGCGCGAGCTCCGGCTCGTCGCGTGCGAGCATCGTCCCAGCTCGACGCAGCTCCCGGCAGCGGCACGGGCGCGAGCACGGGGAGCCCCGATCCGTCACCGTCGTTCACGGGGTCGTCCGCGAAGAACGGTCCGTCGGCCACCGCGGGCGGCGACGGTTCGAGCACCCGGACGTCGAACCGGCCCGCCGTCCGTGCCCGGGCCTCCCGACCTCGGATCGGCGACCCGAGCGACATCCGTCATCCGTCGAACCCACCGTGACGAATCATTCGGGCCTCATCATGGAGGGTCGGTCCTCCGGGGGTGCAATCCGACCGGGATCCGGAGCATCGGGGACTCCCGCGGCCGCCTCAAGCCCGTTGCACATCCGGTGTGACGAACCCGCAGTGGTGGATACCGTTGACGGGTCACCTCGAAAGGAGCGGCAGTGTTGCGCTACGCCCTCACCCACTATCTCCAGCTCGGGTCGATCCGCGACGAGGACTGGGTCGCGGCACAGTTCGGCTACCGCTAGATGGTCGCGCCTCAGCCCGTCCTCACCCTCGACGACGCCCGCCGCATCGTCGCTGACCACGGCTTCCCCTCCGCCCCCACCTCCCCAGCGACTCACCCGCTCGACTTGGCGTCGAGATCGAATGGCACACCGTCAGCATCGACGAACCCGACCACGCAGTTCCGTTCGAGCTGCTCGAGTCCACCGCCCGGTCGATCCACCTCCCTGGCCGCAGCCGGCTCACGTTCGAGCCCGGCGGCCAGGTCGAGCTGAGCTCCCAACCGCTCCCGGGCTTCGATGCGTGCACCGCGATCCTGGACGATGCCCGCGCGCTGACGTCCGGGCTCGCGAAGCGTCGGGGTCGGCCTCGTCGGGCTCGGTCTCCTCCCCGGCGGCACACGACCTCGGGCCCTGCACTCACCGCGCTACGACGCGATGGAAGCGCACTTCGACGCGTTCGGCTCCGCCGGCCGCACGATGATGCGCCAGACCGCGGCGATCCAGGTGAACGTCGACCTCGGCGCGGAGCACGACGACCCCGAGTCGGTGGCAGACCGCGCACGCGCTCGGCCCGGTGCTCGCCGCGGTCTTCGCGAACTCGCCGTTCCTCGCGAGCGCGCCGTCCGGCTGGTGCTCGACCCGACTGGCGGTCTGGCTCGCGATCGAACGGAGGCGATCGGCGCCCGTCGGCACCGACGGCAACGCCGGATCCGCCTGGGCGGACTACGCCCTGCGGGCGCCGGTCATGTTCATCCGGGCTTCCGACGACGACTACGTGGCGGTGTGCGAGCCGTTGACGTTCGCCGAGTGGATCGACGGTGGTCATGCGCTCGGCTGGCCCAATGAGGACGACCTCGCGTACCACCTCACCACGCTGTTCCCGCCCGATCCGGCCCCGCGGCTGGCTCGAGCTGCGGATGGTCGACTCCCTGCCGTCGGAATGGTCGACGGTCCCCGCGATCGTCGCCGGTCGCGTTGCTCGAAGACGCCGAAGCCTCTCGGCGGATCGCGCCGGTGCTCGCGCCACTCGCGAGTCGCTGGGACGACGCGGCGCGCCACGCGTTGCACGATCCCGACTTTGCGGCTGCGGCATGCGAGTGCTTCGCCGCCGCGCTCGACGCACTGCCACGGCTCGGCGCCGCGACCGAGATCATCGATGTCGTCGAGCACTACCGGGCGCGGTACGTCAGCCGAGAGCGCTGTCCGGCCGACGACCTCCTCGACGCGTGGAAGGCGACCGGCCGGCTCGTGCCCGACCCCGAAGGGACCCCGACCCCCGTCGCCTGACCCCAACCCCCCGTCTTGGCGTCACTTCACCCCACATACGTGCGGAAGTGACGCGAGAACGAGTGGGGTGGGAACCTGGCGCGATGACTGCGACGGTGGTGCTCGTCCATGGGGCCTGGCATGGGGCGTGGTGCTTCGAGCGGGTGCTCGACCGACTGGCCGACGCAGGGATCGCGGCGGTCGCGGTCGACCTTCCCGGTCACGGCGCAGATCCAGGTCCGCTCGGTGACCTGCACACCGACTCCGCTCGGGTGCGCGAGGTGCTCGACTCGATCGAGGGTGCGTGCGTGCTGCTCGGCCACTCGTACGGCGGCGCAGTGATCACCGAGGCAGGCGTGCATCCGGCGGTGCGTCACCTCGTGTACCTCACTGCGTTCGCGCTCGACGAAGGCGAGTCGTGCATGGCCGCCGCGGTCGAGGAGTCGGCCGAGCTCGACCTCTCGCACGAAGGCCGGCCCAACCTGGTCGAGGCGTTCGTGTGGAACGACGACGGGACGATCACGCTCACTCCCGACGGCGCAGCCGCGTGCCTGTTCCAGGACTGCGACGCAGAGACGACGGCCTGGGCAGTGGAACGGCTCGGCCCGCAACCCGGAGTGACCTTCGGAGACATCCCGACTGCGGTCGCCTGGCGCGAGCGTCCGTCGACGTACGTGGTCTGCACCGACGATGCGGCAGTCCATCCGGAGCTCCAGCGAGCGATGGCACGACGGTGCACGGACAACCGTCGAGTGGCCCACGAGCCACTCGCCGTTCCTCTCGGCTCCGGAACGGGTCGCGGACCTCGTGGCCGGTCTCGCCCGGCCGCAGGCGCACCGAGACCCTAGACCTAGCGGCGAGACGAGTCCGAGGTTCTCGTAGATCTGACGGGTCGCGGTCGAGCGGTTGAGCGTGTAGAAGTGCAGACCCGGCGCTCCACCGTCGATGAGCGTGCGCGCCAGCTTCGTCGCCTCTTCGACCCCGACCGCGAACACCGCCTCGGGATCGTCGCCGACGGCTTCGAGCTTGTCGGCCAGCCAGCGCGGGAACTCGGAGCCCTGGAGCTGCGACATCCGCTTGATGCTGCCGAGCGTCGTCGCGGGCATGATCCCAGGGATCACGGGCTTGTCGACCCCGTGCGCGTGCAGCGCCGCGACGAGATCGAAGTAGTGCTCGGCGTCGAAGAAGAACTGCGTGATCGCGAAGTCCGCGGCCGCGAGCTTCTCCGCGGTATGGAGACGGTCGGCCTCGCGGCTCGGTGAGCGCGGGTGCGGCTCGGGGTGCGCGGCGACACCGACCGAGAAGTCGCCGATGCCGCGCACCAGCTGCACGAGCTCGATCGCGTGCTTGAGCTCACCCTCGGGAAGGTCGACGTCGGGGGGCGGGTCGCCTCCGAGCGCCAGGATGTTCTCGATGCCGGAATCGCGGTAGCGCGACGACGATGTCCTCGAGCTCGCGTGCGGCTGTGGCCCGACGCACGTGAGGTGGGCCATCGGCGTCATGACGGTGTCGCGGAGGATCGCCGGTCACGATCTCGTGGGTCTTCTCGCGGGTCGACCCGCCGGCGCCGTAGGTGACCGAGACGTACGACGGCCCCAGCGGCCCGAGCTCCTCGATCGCGGCGGTGAGCGCGATCTCGGCGGCAGGCGTACGGGGCGGGAAGAACTCGAACGAGTAGCTCGGGCCCCGGGCGAGGATCTCGGAAATCTTCATAGTGTGAAACGGAAGGGTACGCGAGTGTGCCAGCCCCTTCGCCTACGTTCTCGACTGCCATGGACTTCACCTTGACCCAGGAGATCCCGGCGCCCGTCGATGCGGTCGGCGCGGCGCTCGTGAACTCGGATTTCCTGACCCGCATGGCCGAGCTCCCGAAGCTCGGATCCGCCGAAGTCGTTGGCAACGAGCGCGACGGCGACACCGTGCACCTCCAGGTCCGCTACCTCTTCCAGGCCGAGCTCTCCTCGGCGGTCACCAAGTTCGTGGACCCCGAGAAGCTGACGTGGATCGAGGACTCGACCGTCGACCTCGCGGCGCACCACACGTCCTGCGTGATCCGGCCCGACAACTACGACAACCTGCTGCAGGGCAGACTACGACGCGACGATCGCGGCTTCGGGCTCGGGCTGCGTGCGGACGGTGACCGGGAGGATCAAGGTGAAGATCCCCCTGCTCGGCAGCAAGGTCGAGAAGGCGATCATCGGCGGCCTGTCCGAGAACTCCGACGCGCAGACCGCACTGCTGACGGAGCTTCCTCTCCCCGTAGATCTCCACCCGGCAGATGGTCCCGGGGCGCGTCGAGGCTCCGACGCCGAGCAGGGTGGCGCCGGAGCCTGACGCTCGCGGGCGGCCGGATCGCCCCAGCCCATTGCGAGAGGCACACGGGCTGTGCCTCCGCCAGGTGCCAAAGCCCGGCACGGCCCGCTCGCCACAAATGTAAGCCGGGTTCATGAGAGGACGATGAGAACCCGAGCGTCTGGCGCCCGACCGGCGTCACCTGCCGCGTCGGCGCGGGCGCCCTTGAAGCGGCGGAGTCTCAGGGAGTTGGTCACGACGAAGACCGAGGAGAAGCCCATTGCGCCCGCGGCGATGATCGGGTTCAGGAGGCCCGAGCGCAGCCAAGGGGATCGCGGCGATGTTGTAGGCGAAGGCCCAGAAGAGGTTGGCGCGGATCGTCGAGAGGGTCCTGCGGGAAAGGCGCGATCGCGTCGGCCGCGGCTCGGAGGTCGCCGGAGACCAGGGTGAGGTCGCTCGCTTCGATCGCGACGTCCGTGCCGGTGCCGATCGCGATGCCGAGGTCGGCCTGCGCGAGCGCCGGCGCGTCGTTCACACCGTCGCCGACGACGGCGACGTCGTGCCCCGACGCCTGCAGCTCGCGCACGACATCCACCTTCTGACCGGGCAGCACCCCGGCGACGACCCGATCGATGCCGACGGTGTCCGCGACCGCATCCGCAGTGTCCTGGCGGTCTCCCGTGACCATCACGGTCTCGATCCCGAGCCGGTGCAACGCGTCGATCGCCGTCCGCGAAGGTGGGCTTCACCGTGTCGGCGACGACGAACGCGGCGCGTACCTGACCATTCCAGCCGGCGAACACCGTGCTGCGGCCTTCGCGGGCCGCGGCGTCGGCAACCGCTTCGAGCGAGGAGTCCGCGGTGCCGATCCACTCCAGCCGACCGACCTGGATCTCCTGGCCGTCGACGACCGCGCGCACGCCCTGACCGGGCTCGTTGGTGAACGAGGTCGGGGCGACCAGCTCGGCGCCACGCTCCCGCACCCCGTCCGCGATCGCCTGTGCGATCGGGTGCTCCGACGCGTCCTCGGCCGAACCCGCGAGGAACAGGACCACGCGCCTCGTCCTCGCCCGGCGCGACCACCGCGTCGACGAGCGCCATGCGACCGGTGGTGATCGTTCCGGTCTTGTCGAGGATCGCGGTGTCGATCTGGCGGGTGGCCTCCAGCACCTCGCCGCCCTTGATGACGATGCCGAGCTGCGCGCCGCGTCCGGTCCCCACCATGATCGCCGTGGGCGTGGCGAGGCCGAGCGCGCACGGGCAGGCGATGATCAGCACCGCGACCGCGGCCGTGAACGCCTCGTTCGCGGAGTGCCCGGTCAGCAGCCACGCCGCGAGCGTCCCGAGCGCGATCAGGATGACGATCGGCACGAAGATGCTCGAGATCCGATCCGCGAGTCGCTGCACCGGCGCCTTCGACCCCTGCGCCTCGGCGACCAGCCGGCCGATCTGCGCGAATGCGGTCTCGCTGCCGACGTGCGTCGCGGTGACCACGAGCCGGCCGGACGTGTTGAGCGTCGCACCGAACACCGTGTCGCCCGGACCCACGTCGACCGGTACCGGCTCCCCGGTCAGCATCGACAGGTCGACTGCTGACCTACCTTCTGACACCGCCCATCCGTCGCGATCTTCTCGCCGGGCCGCACGACGAACCGATCTCCGACCGGCCAGCTTCTCGATCGGGATCTCGACTCCGCTCTCGAGCCGCGCGGTCTTCACTCCGAGAGCGAGCAGCGCGTGGAGGGCGTCACCGGAGCGACGCCGGGCCCGGGCTTCGAAGTACTTCCCGAGCAGAAGCAGCGTGATGATCGCGGCCGCGGTCTCGAAGTAGACGTGCACGTCCGCGCCGCCACTCATCCCCGACGAGCTCGCGTCGAGGAACACGAGCGCCACGACGGACCAGAGTCCACGCCGCGGTCGTGCCCAAGCGACACCAGCGTGTCCATCGTGACCGCGCCGTGGCGCAGGTTCACCAGCGTGGCGCGATGGAACTGCCAGCCGGACCAGAAGATCACCGGCGTCGACGAGCACGAACGCGACCCACTCCCACCCGTCGACCATGAACGCGGGGACCATCGAGATGAGCAGCACCGGCACGGTCAGCACCGCAGCGACGATCAGCCGCGGCGGATCGAGCCTTCGTCACCGTGTCTGGTCGTGCTCGTGACCCGGCTTCGTGCGTCCGGCACGGAGTAGCCGAGGTCGCTCGACCTTCGCCCGGAACGCCTCGGGCACCGGTGACGGACTCGTCGTAGAGGACCGTCGCGGTCTCGGTGCGCGAGATTGACGCGGCACTCGGAGACGCCGTCGACGCCCGCCAGGCCGCGCTCGACCCGGCCGACGCAGGAAGCACAGGTCATCCCCGCGATGGGGAGGTCCATGCGCCGGGTGGCACCGGTCTCGGCAGTCGACGTGGCCCGTGGTCATCGCTTGCTCCCGTCGTCCGCTGTTGGTACTCTACCCCCCTACCCTATCTTCGACAACTGGAGAGCATTCCCGTGCGCGGCTACTCGATGCACAAGGACGACTACCAGCGCCGGCTGGCCCGGATCGAGGGTCAGGTGCGCGGCCTGGCCCGGATGATCGACGAGGACAAGTACTGCATCGACGTCCTGACCCAGATCGCGTCCGTCACCCGGGCGCTGCAGGGGGTCGGGCTCGGGTCTGCTCGACGAGCACCTCGGCCACTGCGTCCGTGAGGCGACCGAGCGCGATCCCCGCCGAGGGCGACGCCAAGATCGCCGAGGCGATGACCGCGGTGGAGCGACTCCTCCGCGCCTGATCAGGCCGGGCCTGTCAGAGGCAGCCACAGCGCGCGCAACGAGCTCGACGACGAGTCGTTCGCGACCAGCGCGATCGCGGCGCCGACCATGACGAGCGTGAAGAGCACGATGTGGATCCACGCGATGATCTGCGCGGCCTTCACCAAGCCGTCGCCGGTCAACCGGCCGCCGGACGCGTCGATCTTGTTCCCCGCGACGTGCGCGAGCACCGAGCGCGACGACCGCGGCGATGATCGGGCAGAGCACCCAGGACACGATCGAGAGCACCAACGCGGCGACCGCGGTTCCCTCGGTGCGCGGCGGCGCGTACCCGCCGGCCGGTCCCGGGCGCCCGGCACGCCCCACTGCGGTTGCGGTGCGGGCGGCGGAGGCGGCGGAGGCGGGACATACGACATCAGATGCTCCCTGGTCCGTCGAGGAGTGCCACTAGCTCGTCCCGATGAAGACGGCGATGATGATGATGTTGAGCGCGATGGCCATGATCCCGATCACCCGAGCCGCGGTGACCATCCCCGCCCCGGTGAGCTGGCCGTTCGACGCGTTGATCTTCTGCTGCGCCTGGCTCGCGAGCACGAGGGCGACGATGCCCGCGAACACGCCGCAGACGAACACGCCGACGATCGCGACGACGAGTGCCGCGACCGCGAGCCCTTCGCTGCGCGGACCGTCGACGTACCCGGGCGGGGCGTAGGCCGGGGCCGGTTGGCCGTACGCGGGCGCGCCGTAGGCCGGTGGGGCGGAGGCGGCGGCCCTGGCCGTAGCCAGGCGGCGCGGACGCGGGGGGGTGGTGGCGGCGGCGCGTACCCGGGAGGTGGCGGCGGTGCCGCGGGCGGCGGGCCCGGCGGCGCGGCCGGTGGATCGGACGCGGGCGGCGCCGATTCCGGCGGCTGCGGCGGGAGCTCGTCGTCCATCGCGCCAATGTATGCCCCTCGGCCCGCCCGAACGCGGTCTCTTCGCCCGGTCCGTGGCCCCGTGACAGACTCCTCGGATGCCGCCCGAGAAGCTCTCCTGGAAGCACCTGTACGACGAAGTGGTCACCTCGGGTCTCTGCACCGGGTGCGCGGGCTGCGTCATCGCCTGCCCGCACGACGTCCTGTCGTACAAGGACACCGAGGGCACCTACAAGCCGTTCCAGATCGAGGACTTCGGCGGCCCGGCGGACTGCTCCCACGGGGACAAGGGCTGCACGTCCTGCACCCGGGCCTGCCCCCGGTTCCGCGGCCTGGGAGCCCGAGGTGGACGAGTTCCTCTTCGGTCGCACCCGTGAGCCCGAGGAGCTGTCCGGGATCTACAAGGACATCGTGCTCGCCAAGGCGTCGGACCCGGTGCTCCACGAGGTCGGCCAGGACGGCGGGCTCGTCTCGGCCATCCTCCTGTACTGCCTGGAGAACGACATCATCGACGCCGCGCTCGTGTCGTACCTCGAGGGTGACGGCTCGACGTGGAAGGCGATCCCGGGCGTCGCGAAGACGAAGGAGGACATCATCGCGACGGCGGGCAGCCGCTACACGTACTCCGCGAACCCGATGGCCTACGCGGAGGCCGTCGAAGGTGGCGCCGAGCGCATCGCGCTGGTGGGCATGAGCTGCCAGAGCTCGATGCCCCCGGTGATGAAGCAGCGCAAGGCGGGCAAGGTCGCGCGGCGCCTGTCACTGAACATCGGCCTGCTCTGCTCGAAGACGTTCGACGACGCGATCTTCGAGGAGCTGTTCGAGGCGAAGTACGGGCTCCACAAGCAAGACATCAAGAAGATGAACATCAAGGGCGTCTTCCAGATCTGGATGCACAACGGCGACTACCACGAGGTCCCGCTCAAGGAGTGCCACGCGTGGACCCGCGAAGGCTGCAAGGCGTGCCCCGACTTCGCGGCCGAGCACGCCGACATCTCGACCGGCGGCATCGGCAAGTTCAACGACTGGACGCTCACCATCGTCCGCACCGACCTCGGCCGCGAGATCATGAAGGGCCTGCAGGACGGCGGCTGGATCGACGTGCGCCCCGGCGACGACGACCCCGACGCGATCGAGCTGATGCACAAGCTCTCGAAGCGCTCCCGCAAGCGCTGGCCCGAGTTCGCGGTGGCCGAGCCCCGGCTCATCGGCACCTAGCCCGCCCCCGGAGAGAGGTTCCGCGATGCCCCAAGCGAACCCGAGCGTCCTGAAGGCGCTTGGAAGACGTGCTCCAGGCCGAGATGGCGGCGATCAACAGCTACTTCATCCACGCCAAGCTCTGCGCGAACTGGGGGTACGGCAAGCTCTCGACCAAGGCGTACGAGGAGTCGATGGACGAGATGCGCCACACCGAGCAGCTCGTCGACCGCATCGTCTACTTCGACGCCATCCCGAACCTGAACAAGATCGGTCGGATCAAGGTGGGCAAGACCGTCCGGGAGCAGTTCGAGCTCGCGCTGGATCTCGAGGTCGCCCAGGTGGACCGGATCAACGCCGCGATCGCGGTCTGCACCGAGCACGGCGACGACGGGACCCGCCTGGTGCTCGAGCCGATGGTCACGGCGGGTGAGACGTCGATCGACTGGCTCGAGACCCAGCTCACGGCCCTCACCGCCCTCGGCGACAGCGCGTACCTGGCCCAACAGCTGGCCTCGAAGTACCGAATTGGGGGTCCGCGCGCGTAACCTCAGCGCATCCCCTCGGAGTCGAACCGCCTGATGCCCAACCGATCTTCCTCTCTCCTCCCGCGCCTCGAAGCCGCCGCGGACCGCAGCCGCTCGATCACCTTCGTCACCGGTGCGACCGACAGCGCGGCCTACACGACCGAAGTGGTCGAGTGGGCCCGGGTCCACGACGACGCCCGGGCCATGGCCGCCGAGCTCCAGGCCCGGGGGGTCGAGCCCGGTCACTCGGTCTCGCTGATCGGCCCGACGACCCGCGACCTCGTCACCGCGATCCAGGCCACCTGGCTTGCCGGCGCAACGGTCGTGATGCTCCCGCTGCCGATGCGCATGGGCTCGATCGAGGAGTTCGTCGAGCAGACCCGGGCTCGGATCTCGAACGCCGAGAGCCGCATCGTGATCGCCGACGCGCAGCTGCTCGCGTTCCTGACACCCGAGCCGACCGACCCGCCGATGGTCACGCTCGACGAGCTGCGCGCGGCGGTCAGCGACCCGCGGCAGCGACGCGTACCTGCCGGGTCGCCGACGACCCGAACGCGCTTGCCATCCTGCAGTTCACGAGTGGCAGCACCGCGGCGCCCAAGGGCGTGATGCTCCCGCACCGCTGCGTCACCGCGAACATCGACGCGATCGACGCAGCGCTCGTCCTCGACTACGACCTCGACCGCGCCGCGTCGTGGCTGCCGCTCTACCACGACATGGGTCTGATCGGGATGCTGATGATCCCGATGACGACAGGCACGGACCTCGTCCTCGCCGGACCGCAGGACTTCCTCGCGGCACCGGCGCGCTGGGCGCAGTGGATCTCGGACTTCAAGTGCTCCATCACCGCGGGACCGAACTTCTCGTACGCGCTCTCCGCCCGCGCGATGCGCCGCGGCGGCGACCTCGACCTCAGCCAGTGGCGCGTCGCGCTGAACGGCGCCGAGCCGATCGAGCCGAGCTCGGTCGAGGACTGGCTTGCGGCGGGCGCGCCGCACGGCCTCCGGGTCGGAACCGCCTTCTGCGCCTACGGCATGGCCGAGTCCACCGTCGGCATCACCTTCCCCGAGCCGGGCAAGGGCATGATCGTCGACGCGGTCGACCGCCGGGTTCTCGAGACCGACGGCTACGCCGCACCGGTCGACCCGTCCGCACCCGGCTCCCGACGGCTCCCGTTCCTCGGGAAGGCGATCGCGGGCCTGGAGCTGCGGATCGTCGAGCCCGGCACCGGCATCCCCCTGCGGGACCGCGAAGCCGGCGAGCTCGAGGTGCGTGGGTCCTCGGTGACGCCCGGATACTTCCGCAACGACCGGGCCACCGCGGACGTGTTCCACGACGAGTGGTTGCGCACCGGTGACCTCGGCTACCTCGTGGACGGCGAGCTGATCATCTGCGGCCGGCTCAAGGACGTGATCATCGTCGGTGGGCGCAACGTGTTCCCCGAGGACATCGAGCGCGCGGCTGCGGCCGTCGAAGGCGTGCGCGCCGGCAACGTCATCGCTTTCGGTGCACCCGGTCGCAAGGGACGCGAGTCCATCGTCGTGGTCGCCGAGACCGCGCGCCGACGACGCGGAGCCCGTGCGCGACGCGGTCGCGACCCGGGTGACCGATGCCGTCGGCGTCTCCGCGGAGATCGTGCTCGTGCGCCCGGGATCGCTCCCGAAGACGTCGTCGGGCAAGCTGCAGCGCTCGCTGTGCAAGACCCGCTACCTCGACGACATCCTCGAACCCGTCTCGCAGTAGGTCTTCGGGGGGCTACCACCCCTCGATACGGGAGGCTGTCCGGGTTGTCAGGCCCGCTCGCGCCCGGTCGAATGGGCGAGATGGGTGCAGTCGGGCTACTCGCAGGGGCAGAGCTCCGTCGGCGCTGGCGCGCCACGATCGCGATCGCGTTGCTCGTCGGGATCGTGGGCGCCATCGTCTTCGCCACCGTGGCCGGCGCCCGGCGCAGCTCGTCTGCGCTGCCCCGGTTCAACGCCGAGAGCCGCTCGTCGGACGTGGAGATCAACGTCGGCCAACCGACGGCCAGGCAGATGGCCGACTTCGCCCGGACCCCGGGCGTCGAGTCCTTCGCCCGCCTGCGTGGCTACGCGTTCGCCAACGAGGTGCAGGGTCTCGGAGATCTCTCCATCGCGGCGCCACTCGACCGCCGCATGGGCCGCACCGTCGACCGCTCCCGGATCATCTCGGGTCGGCGGGCTGATCCCGCGGCCGCCGACGAGATCACCGTGGGCGCAAGCCTCGCCGACCGGTTGCATCTCCGGGTCGGGAGCTCGCTCGCGTTCGCGTCGTACACCCAGGCTCAGATCGACCGCGTGCTTCTCCGGCGCTTCGCCCCGGGCACCGGCCGGGCCGACGGTGCGCCTCCACGTCGTCGGCATCGACCTGCGGCCCCTCGACCTCGGCGTGCGCGCGACCTCGGGCGGCGTCATCGTCCTGACCCCGGCGTTCACGAAGCAGTACGACGACCGCATCGGCCAGTACAGCGACGTCCTTCGGGTCAAGACGACCGCGGGTCCGGCCGACGTGCCGCGGGTCTCCGCCGCGGCGCGCCGGATCTTCGGCCGTGCGCAGGTGTTCGGAACCCAGAGCCTGGGCATCGAGTCCGAAGGCGCGCGCAACGCGATCGACGTGCTGACGTTGGCGTTGTGGATCGTTGCGGGCGTCACCGCCGTGGCGGGACTCGTGACGATCGGAATCGTCCTCACCCGGGACGTCTCGAGCGCCGAGGTCGACCAGGCGACGCTCCGAGGCCTCGGCCTCACCCGCAGCCAGCGCGTCATGGCGAACGCGCCGCGCGTGCTCCTCATCGCCGGAGGCGGGGCGCTGCTCGCCGTGCTCGGTGCCTTCGCGCTCTCTCCTCTGTTCCCGGTCGGGGTCGCGCGCCGCGCCGATCCAGACCCGGGCCTCCACCTCGACTGGGCGGTCCTCGGGCCGGCGTTCCTGATCCTGGCGCTCGTCGTGGTCGCGATCGCCGGTCTCGCCGTCGTGCGAGCGACGCGGAGCTCGTCCTTCGAGCGCGAGCCGTCATCCGTACCGGCGGACATCGACCATCGTCGAGCGCGCGGCGAGCGCGGGGGTCCGTCCGACCGCAACGAACGGATTGCGGATGGCGATCCAACCGGGCCGGGGCGAGGCTCGGGTACCGGTTCGCTCGGCGTTCGGCGGTGCCGTGCTCGGTGTCGCGGGGGTGACCGCCGCCCTCGTGTTTGCCGCGAGCTTGAGTCACCTCGTCAACACGCCTCGACTCTTCGGCTGGACCTGGGACGCGAAGGTCGAAGTCGACGCACCCAGGGGTCCCTGTGGCGATCGGGGCGACCTCGGTCTGGCCCGACGACCCGGGGTGCAGGCGGTCGCGAAGGTCTGCACCTTCGAGATGGAGGTCGGGAACCGTCCGGTCCCGGTCTGGGGGTTCACGTCCCTGCACGGCACCATCGATCCCGAGGTTGTCGCGGGACGGGCCCCGCGTGGACCCAACGAGATCGCGCTCGGCTCCGTGACGCTCGACGCGTTGCACAAGCGCATCGGCGACACGGTGAAGGCTCAAGGTGAGGGCAAGGCGCGCGACTACGAGATCGTCGGCCGGATCGTGCTGCCCACCATCGGCTCGCCGCAACCACTGGCGGACGGGGCGGCCATGACCGCGGCGGGATGGAAGCCGCTGTACAGAGTCGGCGCGAACGAGACCGACTTCCTCCTCGTACGGTCAGAACCCGGTGACCCGGCGGCCGCCGATCGCGCGGTCGAGCGCCTGCCGCAGACCACTGGTCCCCACGCCAAGAACCTCGGCACTCCGATCCTGCCCGTCGAAATTGTCCGCCTCCGCCAGATCGACCAGATCCCTGCGCTCGTCGCCGCGCTGCTCGGCTTCTTCGCGCTCCTGGCCGTCGGGTACGCGCTCGTCACCGCAGTCCGTCGCCGACGCCACGAGCTCGCGGTGTTGAAGATCCTCGGCTTCGATCGCGGGCAGGTGCGTGCCACGGTGGCCTGGCAGGCGACGACCCTCGGCGCGGTGGGGCTCGTGCTCGGCATCCCGCTCGGGATCATCGGCGGACGTTTCGCCTGGCAGGTGGTCGCAGAGGGGTTGGGCATCGCCACCGACATCACGACGCCCGCGCTCTGGTTGGTACTGTCGGTCCCCGTCACCCTGCTCTTCGTGAACCTCGTCGCGTTCTTCCCCGGCCGGTCGGCCGCGCGCACCGCGCCCGCGGTCGCGCTCCGCACCGACTGACCCGGGTGGCGAAGTCTCGCGCGGCAGGTTTCCGCGCCCGGATCAGTCGAGCCACTCGGTCGAGCAACGGCACCGAATCTGACGCCATGATGATCGCGTCAGATCATCGGCCAGGGGACCGAGTGGTAGCCCTCGTCGGGGACGGGGTACCTGCCCTTGCGCAGCAGCGCCCGCGCACGGTCGCCTACGGCTTCGACCTCGAACGGGGCAAGCAGCTCACCCAAGCGTTGGCCGAGCGCACCATCGAGATCTTCGAGCACGCACTCGACGACGGCGAGGACGGGGTCCGGCACGAGGTCGCCCGCGAAGTCCCAGATGACCGTGCGCAGCTTGTCCTCGACGTGGAACGTCAGGCCGTGATCGATGCCGTAGATGTGGCCGTCCGCCCGAGCGCGCAGGCAGTGCCCGCCCTTGCGATCCGCGTTGTTCACGAGCACGTCGAACGCCGCGAACCGCTGGAAGCTCTCGGGGTGGGACTCGAGCAACGTGAAGTAGTGCTCTTCGGGATCGTGGTCGACGAAGCGTTGCACCATGCCGATCCCGTACGGTCCGTCCCGCAACACGGTCTCCGGCACGATGCCCCACCCGGTGGCAACGGAGAGCTCGTATGCCGCGACCTCGCGGTTGCACAGCGTGCCGTCCGCGAAGTCCCAGAGCGGGCGCTCACCGCGCCGGGGCTTGTACACGCCCTGGGTCTCGATGTCGTCGAGCGCCGCATTGACGACGAACGTCGCATTCGACGACCAGGCCATCCTTCCGAAAATGTCGAGCTCGCCGTTACGCAGCGCGTCCGACGCGCGCGAGGGATCTAGTTCCACCGCGGGCAGATGTGACCGGCAGGGTCCATCGGGAACTGGCAGAGCTGGCAGAGCGGACGCCCGCCGGTCACCGCCTCGGCCCCCCGAGCCGCCATCGCCCGGACCTGGGCGCGGGTGGCGAAGATGCGGGCCACGTAGCCCTCGTCCTCGAGCACCGCGTCGTCGGCGTTCGGCGTGTCCTCGTCGTCTTCGTCCTCGGCGCGCTCCCGCAGCTCGAGCAGCACCAACCGGCGGTCCGGCTCGAAGCCGAGACCGATCATCCGGGCCCGGAACAGCGGAACCGCAGGCTCGGTGACCTGCGCCGCGCTCGGGTGCAGCGTGGCGGACTCCCCCGGCTCCTCGGGGTACTCCTCGCCGATGCGGTCCAGGAACGCGACCGCCTCCGCCGCGAGGAGCGCGACCTGTTCCTTCTCGACCACCACCGTCAGGCGGGCATCGGCCTTGTCAGCCTGGATGTAGAACACGCGCTCACCCGGGATGCCGATCGCGCCCGCACCAAGGGCATCCACCTTGTCGAGCTCGATGACGTTGTCCATCACGTCGCATCCTCCGTCGGGCTCTTCGGTTCTTCCGGCTTCGGGATCAGCTCTTCCAGGCTGCCGGTGTCGTTCGTCTTCACGAGCGCGGCGCCGAACTGTCCGAGCTCGAACACGGTGACCGATGCGGGCGAAACGACGACCCGCTGGAACAGATCGAGGTGCACGCCGCTGAAGTGCGCGATCGCCGCCTTGATCGGGTCCGCGTGCGAGACCACGACGATGAGCTCGCCCGGATGGTCGGCGATGACCTGCTCGAGCGCGGCCACCATGCGACTCTGCATCTCGGAGATCGACTCGCCGCCCGGGAACCGCGCGCGTGACGGCGCGACCTGCACGGTCTTCCAGAGGTCGGTCTTCGCGAGATCCGAGATCTTCGCGCCGGTCCATTCGCCGTAGTCCGCCTCGATGACGCCCGGGAGCAGGCGGACCTCGAGTGCGTGCTGGTCCGCGATGTGCTGCGCGGTCTGGCGCGTGCGCTCGATCGGGCTCGCGTAGACGGCCTTCACCGGCAGCACCGCGAGCCGCGCACCCACGTTCTCGGCCTGCTTGACCCCGGGCTCGGAGAGATCGATGCCCGGCGTGCGGCCCGAGAGCAGCGGACCGGTCTGGGGCGTCACCGCGTGACGGACCAGCACCAACGTGGTGCTCTTGGCGTGCTTCGGCTTCTCGGCGTCAGCATCGGGGGTGGTCGCGGTCGGCGGCGGAGCAGTGGTCACGAGGCCGATCGTACCGGGGTGACCGGACGACTCTCCCAGCGCCATCGAGCGCGGAGCCCGATGCGGCTGGGGCCCTCGTCCCTTGCCCTCGCAGCTCAGGGATCGAGCGTCGGCCTCCCAAAAAGGGAACTTCCGATCACTCCCCCTTCCAGTGCAGGTCACAACATCGAGCTCCTGGTCCTGGCGCGCTTCCCTTGACCGCCAACGACCACGAGCGACCAGTAGTACGCGACATGACGGGCACGCAACGGCCATGGGTCCCAAGGCACGAACGGGCACGGCGACCGCAGCGCGCGCGGGAGCCGACGATCGGTCAAGACGCGAATGCAACGGTCCCGGAGTGCCTGCTACGGGTTGGATCGCATCATGAAGGCGGTCCACACGTCGACCGCTTCTTCTTCGGCCATTTGGTCCTGGCGGCGCTCACGCCGTGCTGAAGCCTCCGCGTAGACGTCTGCGTTGCTTCGAGCGCCGACCGCCGACCGCCGACCGCCGACCGCCGACTCTCGCAGATCACCGTGGCGCCGGAGTCGTCGATCGCGGCATCGGTGAAAACGATTGCGGTCACGCCGGTCACGCGGTTGCTAGTCGGGGAGATCGGCGAGGCTTTCCCTGGTGTGCCCGAACGCCGCGAACACCTCATCACCAGTGACAGGGTCGCGCTCGGTCGGAACTAGCCGGTGTGGGTCGTCGACCGATCCGTACAGCTTCACGACCCGATGGCGGAGGTGGGCACGAAGACCACGAAGCCCTTGTTCGTGGTGAGCGAGCACCCGGCGGCGACCCCTGCTGCGTTGGGGTTGGCCGCGTACTCCCATCGGCCCGCCAGCACCGGCACGCCCGACTTCGTCAACGCGATCGGACGGAGCCCGATCCAGGTCTCCTTGGCGTCGAACTCCGCGGGACCAGAGCCGTCTCCCGAGCACGCGCCCTTACTCGCGCTGACCGACCCGGTCCAGCCGGTCGCGGTGAGCTTCAGCGTCGCCGGCAGACCGAGCACCCCGGTCACGGCGATGCCCTTGCCCACGGCCGTCACAGTGCTCTCGGGGACGAGGATCCCGACGAAGCCGCGAGGGCGCTGACCTGCAGGCTCCGCCGCGTCGACGGTCTCGGTGACGCGATAGGTGCCGGCCGCCTGCTTCGCGTCGGGAGCGATCGACTGGTTCGGCGCGGCCGCGACGGGGAAGTTCACCGAGTAGTCCGCGCAGCCCTTTGCGACACTTTCCGCGTTCCCCGTCGCGGTAATGACGCCGGTCCCGCCGAGCTGGGCCGGCGCGGTCTTCGACGGCGCAGTGAAGGTGGTCGACGAAGAGGACTTGGTCCGGTACCCGTTCGGGACCAAGACCGGTGTCTCTGACTGTCTCCCCTGGCAGTAGCTGGCGCGGTCGCTTCTCGACTCGTAGGTGCGGGTCGCAGCGTTCCATTGCAGCCGGTACGGCTGACCCTTCTTCGCCTTGACGCTGTCGGGAGGGGGGTCGCCGACGGGGTAGTAGGTCCCGTTGACGCCGTCGGGCGTGACCGCAATGTCACACGGGCCGGTCTTGCACAGCGGGCGGTAGACGACTGCCTGCACCGACGCCGTGCCATAGTTGTAGTTGGGCGTCGGTGGGGTTCGGCCGGTCTCCCAGCTCACGATCGTCCACCGGCCCTCGGGTCGGGTCGCCGCAGCGGAGCCGCTACCCGCATCGGTGCTGCCGCTCGAGCCGCCACACGCGGAGAGGACGACCGCAGCGAGCGCTGCGATCGTGGCCGCACTGCGAGAACGAAAGTGCCCCTGCCCGCCCATTTGGTGAATTTTAGCAGACACCGTCGCGCCAACCACCGACGGTGAAGCCACCCACATTGCGTTTGTGTCGGGCGGCGCCGGTCGTGAGATTGGCTTGGACCTGGGCGAGGGTGCCGCGCCTCGCGGCAAGGTCGTGATGACCGCGTCGCCGAGCTCTCCGGCGAGGGCCTGTGCTTTCGGATCGACCACGCCAGCGTCCGGCGGCATCCCCGCCCTCGTGGGGCCGGTAGATTGCGCGCGTGAACGACAGACCGATTGGACTCCACCGCGGCGGCCCACCCGAGACCGTGCTGCCCGATCCTCCCGCCAACGTCACGGCCGCGCTCGCGGCGGCGATGGCCGACCGCGACCCCGATCAGCGGCGGGTGTTGATCAAGGCGGTCGTCACGGAGTCACCCACGTTCCTCGACGGTTGGGCCCGGCTCGGTCAGCTCGCAGCCGATCCCGTCGAGGCGTACGCGTACTTCCGGGTCGGCTACCACCGGGGCCTCGACCAGCTCCGCCAAGCCGGATGGCGCGGCAGTGGCTACGTCCGTTGGGAGCACGAGACCAACCGGGGCTTCCTGCGGGCGCTCAACGGGCTGCGGGCCAGTGCCGCGGCCATCGGCGAGACCGCCGAAGAGACCCGCTGCGCCGAGTTCCTGGTGCAGCTCGACCCGTCCGGAGCGTGGGACGACGAGCGGTAATCTGGACCCACTCAACCTCTGAGAGGGTCTTGCATGAAGCGCGCGCTCATCACCGGCATCACGGGTCAGGACGGCCGGTACCTGGCGGAGCTCCTCCGCCAGGAGGGCTACCTGGTCTTCGGTCTCATCCGGGGCCAGGCGAACCCGAAAGCGCAGCTCGTGCTGGATGAGAACCCCGGCGTCGAGCTCGTCGACGGTGACCTGCGCGACCTCTCGTCGCTGATCGCGGTGATGGAGCAGGTCCAGCCCGACGAGGTCTACAACCTCGGCGCGATGTCGTTCGTGCAGCTCTCGTTCAAGCAGGCCGAGCTCACTGCGGAGATCACCGGCCTCGGTGTCCTGCGGATGCTCGAGGCGGTGCGGATCGTCGGCGGGGTGAAGGACAACCCGATCCGCTTCTACCAGGCGTCGAGCTCCGAGATGTTCGGCAAGGTGCGCGAGACCCCACAGACCGAGAAGACGCCGTTCCACCCGCGATCGCCGTACGGCGTGGCCAAGGTGTTCGGTCACGACATGACCGTCAACTACCGCGAGGCGTACGACCTCCACGCGAGCTCGGGGATCTTGTTCAACCACGAGTCCGAGCGCCGCGGGCATGGAGTTCGTCACGCGCAAGATCACCAACTCGCTCGCGCGGATCAAGCTCGGACTGCAGGAGCGCATCAGCCTCGGCAACCTCGACTCCGCGCGCGACTGGGGCTTCGCGGGCGACTACGTCAAGGCGATGTGGATGATGCTGCAGCAGCCCGAGCCCGACGACTACGTGATCGCAACCGGCGAGACGCACACGATCCGCGAGTTCCTCGACACCGCGTTCCACATCGCGGGCTACGACAGCTGGGAGCCGTTCGTCACGCACGACACCCGCTTCGACCGGCCCGCCGAGGTCGACCTCCTGATGGGGGACGCGACCAAGGCGAAGGAGAAGCTCGGCTGGACGCCGACCGTCACCTTCGAAGAGCTCGTCCGCCGGATGTACGAGTCGGACCTCAAGGCCGAGCAGACCCAGCTCGAGCAGGGTCGCCGCTAGAGCCGGGTCAGACGTCGGCGCCGATCTCGGCCGCAGCGACCCGGGCCGCGACCAGGACCGGGTCCCAGACGGGCGAGAACGGCGGGGCGTATCCGAGGTCGAGCGAGATGATCTCCTCGGCGGTCATGTCGTTCCAGATGCAGGTAGCGAGCACGTCGATCCGCTTGGCCGCGCCTTCCCTCCCGACGATCTGCGCGCCGAGGAGCCGGCCGGTGACCATCTCGGTGACGAGCTTCACCTTCAGATCGGCCCCGGTTCGGGGTAGTACCCCGCCCGGCTCGAGGAGTCGACGACGGTCGGGAAGGCCTTGAAGCCGGCGTCGATCGCTTCGGCCTCCGACAGCCCCGTGCGCGCCGACCTCGTACTTGCAGATCTTCGACACCGCGGTGCCGATCACGCCGGGGAACACCGCGTCGCCACCGGTCGTGTTGATGCCCACGACGCGGCCCTGCTTGTTCGCGTGCGTGCCCAGCGCGATCGCGACGGGCCGGCCGGTGACGCGGTGGTGCGTCTCGACGCAGTCACCGGCGGCGAACACGCCCGCCGCAGAGGTGCGCTGGTGGTCGTCGGTCGCGATCCCGCCCGTCGGCCCGATCGTGATCCCGGCGCGCTGCGCGAGCTCGACATTGGGGTGGGAACCGATGCCGAGCACGACGAGGTCGGTCGGGTACGTGCCCATCCGCGTCTCGACCGCCTGCACACGCGCCCGTCGCGCACGTCGAAGCCGAGGACCTCCTCGTCGAGGTGGAGATCGATGCCGAGCCCGCGCATCGCCTCGCTGATGAGCTCGCTCATGTCGAGGTCGAACGTCGGCATGGGTGCGGGACCGGCCGCGAGGCACGTCACCGCGACGCCGCGCATCAGCAGCGCCTCGGCCATCTCGATCCCGATGTAGCCCGCGCCGATCACGATCGCGCGCTTCGGCGAGTCGGTCTCGACCGCGTCACGTACCGCGATGCCATCCTCGAGGGTCTGGACGCCGTAGACCCCGACCGCGTCGATGCCCGGTATCGGCGGGCGCACCGGTTTCGCCCCGGTGGCGATGACGAGCTGGTCGTAGGAGACGACCTCGTTGGCGACGGAGTGCGCCGCGAGATCTCGCACCGTCACCGTCTTCGCCGCGGTGTCGATCGCGACCACCTCGTGGCCGATCTGCACGTCGATGCCACGGTGGCGGTGCTCCTCGGGCGAGCGCGCGATGAGCCGGTCGATCGACTCGACCTGGCCGCCGACGAGGTACGGGATGCCACACGCCGCGAACGACGTGTACTGGCCCTTCTCGAACACCACGATCTCGAGCTCGGCCTCGGTACGCCGACGACGCGCCCCGGCCGCGGCGCTCATGCCGGCCGCATCACCGCCGATCACCACCAACCGTTCCGTCATCGGACGTCTCCTACCAACCGCCGTTGGTGCTGCAACTCGTCGCTACGACGGCTGACGGCACACACGCGGATCCGGTTGAGCCGGCTCATGAAGCGTGGATGGCGCCCAGGCGGTCCAGCGCGGCATCGGCTTCCGCCACGATCGAGCGGACGATGTCGCCCGCCGGGATCAACTCGTGGATCGCGCCAACCCCCTGGCCGGCGGGATAGCACTCCCGGTCCGGGTCCACCCCAGGCGTGCTCGCACTCGCGCCGAGGTGCATCCAGCCCCCTTCGATGCCTGCGAGCAGCTGGTCCGGGAACTTCTTGAGCTCCTCGGGGTGCTGCTCGAAGTAACGGCTCGTCTCGTTCGCGACGACGCGCATCGTCTTGCCGCTGAACGCCTTGCTGATGACGGTGCCATCCTCCGCGGTGCGCAGCAACGCGTCCTTGTAGCCCGGGCGCGGAGCGCGCCTCCGGCGTCGCGATGAAGCGGGTCCCGACCCAGACACCGTCGGCACCCAGCGCCGAGCGCGGCGGCGAGGCCGCGCCCGTCGAAGATCCCACCCGCGGCGACCACCGGCACCCGGCCCTCGACCGCGTCGACGATCTGGGGCACGAGTGGCATCGTCGCGATCTGACCGGTGTGGCCACCCGCCTCCGTGCCCTGCGCAACGACGATGTCGCAGCCCGCTTCGACCGCGTTGATCGCGTGCCGCACCTTGCCGCACATCGAGAGCACGAGGACCGAGTGCTCGTGGCAGAGCGAGATCACGTCGCGCGGAACGCCGAGGCCGGCCGCGAACAGGGTTGCGCCTTCCTTGATCAGGAGCTCGACGTCGGTCATGAGCCGGTCGGGCAACGCGGTGAGCAGGTCGACCCCGAGCGGCTTGTCCGTGAGCGCCTTCGCCGCCCGGATCTCCGCGCCCAGCTCCTCCGAGCTCATCGTCGAGGCACCGAAGCAACCGAACCCACCGGCCTCGGAGACGGCGGCGACGAGTGCGCTGTAGGACACGCCCCCCATCCCGGCGAGCATGACGGGGTGTTCGATGCCGAGCATGTCGGTCAGACGAGTGCGCATGGTCATGACGCTAACGTCTGGCCGTGACTCCGAGCACTCCGGTCGTTGGCGTGATCATGGGCAGTGACTCCGATCTTGCCCGTGATGCAGGGCGCGATCGACGCGCTCGGTGAGTTCGACGTCCCGTTCGAGGTCCGGATCATCTCCGCCCACCGCACGCCCGACGAGATGTCGAGCTACGCACACTCGGCCGTGGAACGGGGCCTTCGGGTCATCGTCGCCGGCGCCGGCGGCGCCGCGGCGCTCCCCGGGATGACCGCATCCATGACTCCGCTGCCGGTCATCGGCGTACCCGTCCCGCTCAAGCACCTCGACGGGCTCGACTCGCTGCTCTCGATCGTGCAGATGCCCGCCGGCATCCCGGTCGCCACGGTGGCCGTCGGCAACGCCCGCAACGCGGGCCTGCTCGCGGTCCGCATCCTCGCCGCGTCGGACGCCGAGCTGCGCGGCCGCATGGAGGAGTTCCAGGCTGACTCTCGCCACGATGATCGTGGAGAAGGACGCCAAGGTGCACCAGGAGTACGGCGGCTAGCCGAGTCCGATGCGGTACCTGGCCTACGGCGCGCTCGACGGGATCCCGAACGTCATCGTCGACGGCTCCGCGCACCCCGACTCACAGCTCACGCTGTCGCACTGGCCGAACAGTCCGACGCCGGACGTGCTGCGCGACGACCTCTCGGCGCAGATCGCGTTCCATTACCTGGACCATCCCGAGCTGCAGGTCTCGGCAGACGTCGTCTCGAACAACCACTTCGACCAGGACGGCCTGATGAGCATCTACGCGCTCGTCGAACCAGACGCGGCCCGGGCCCGGCGCGAGCGCGTGATCGACGTCGCGCGCGCGGGCGACTTCGGTACGTACCGCGAGCGTGACGCCGTGCGCATCGCGTGGACGATCGCGATGCTCGAGGCGGAGCTCGAGACCGAGGACCCGTACCCGGTGCTGCTCGACCGGCTGCCCGAGCTGCTCGACCACCCCGACCAGTTCCGCTCGTACTGGGCCGAAGAAGACGCGCACCTCGAGGCCAGCGAGCAGGCCATCGCCGCCGGCATCGTGCACATCGAGGAGCTCGTGGACCTCGATCTCGCGATCGTGACCATCCCCGACGACTGGTCGACCCGCCCGGTGCACCGGTTCACGCTCACCGGTGCGCTCGCGGTGCATCCGACCGCGGTGAACAACGCGACCAACCGGTTCCGGGTCCTCTACGTCCGCGGCGATCACTACGAGCTGCAGTACCGGTACGAGACCTGGGTCCGGTACGAGTCACGGCGACCGCCGGGCCGCATCGATCTCACGCACTTGGCCGAGAAGCTCAGCGCGCTCGAGCCCGGCGACGCGCGGTGGGTCTTCGACGGCGTCGGTGCCATCGCACCCGCTCTCCACCTCGTCGGCGCCGGTCCCGACGCCCGGAGCGCGATCCCTCCCGACCACTTCCGCGCCCGGGTGATCGACGCGCTCGCATCCGGCGTCCCCGCCTGGGACCCCTACCCCTGACGCGATCGGAGGGTTACTCGGTCGAGATCGCTTGGAGGACGTCGAGCTTGGACGCCCGGCGTGCAGGCCAGATCGCGGCCAGCACGCCGAAGATCGCGGCCAGCACGAAGATCACGAGGAGCTGGCCGGGCGCCGCGCTGAACACGTTGATGCCCTGATCCTTCAACGCGGTCACCAACGCCCACGCGAACAAGATGCCGATGACGATCCCGAGGAATGCGCCGAGCAGGGCGATGATCACCGCTTCCCACCGGACCAGCGAACGCACCTGACGACGGGTCATCCCGACGGCGCGCATCAGGCCGAGCTCCCGGGTGCGTTCGATGATCGACAGGCCGAGCGTGTTCGCGATGCCGAACAGGGCGATGAAAATCGCGAAGAGCAGGAGCGCCTTCACCAGGTTCAGCAGCTGGTCGATCTGCTTCGACTGCGCGGCCTTGAACTGGGCCCGGTCCTGCACCTTGCCGCTCGGGTACGCCTTCATCGTCTGCTTGATCGCGGCGCGGTTCTGCGGTGACGGACCGCCCTCGGTCTTGAGGTAGATCTGTGCGTCGAACACGTCGGGGAAGTTCTTCGCGTAGGCCGCCGTGCTGATCGTGTAGCTCGGCACCGCGTTCTGGTCGTAGATCGCCTGCAACGTGAAGAGCTGCCGGCCGGTCTGGGCGAAGGTCACGGGGATCTTCTGGCCGATCTTCCAGTTGTTGTCGTCCGCCGTGGTCTTCGAGACCGCGAGTCCGTCGAGCTGCAGCGCCTGGAGGCTTCCCTGCGAGACCTCGAGGTCGAACAGCGAGTCCACCACCTTCGGGTCCACTCCCGAGCAGGTTCTGGACGTCGCCCTTGATCTTGGCGAATCCGCTCTGCACCCCGGACACCTGCGTGACCCCCGGCGTCTTCGCCAGCTGCGGCGCGAGCGTGACCGGGAGCGTCCCACCCCCGAAGCCACCGGTCGTGATGATGTAGTCCGCCTTCATCGACTTGTCGATCGCCGCGCCCACGGACGCGCTCGCCGATGCGCCGAACACCGTGATGAGCGCCACGAGCGCGACGCCGATCATCAGTGCCGCGGCAGTGGCGGACGTGCGCTTCGGGTTCCGCTTCGCGTTCTCCTCGGCGAGCAGACCGGTGATGCCCTTCATCTTGCGGATCGGGAGACCGAGCACCGCGCTGATCGGGCGGGCGATGATCGGTCCCAGCACTGCGACACCGATGAAGATGACGAACGCGCCGAGCCCGACGGCCTGCAGCGCGTTGTTGCCGCCACCGAAGAGGCCGTTGAGCACCAGCGCGATTCCCAGCGCGGTGACGACCAGACCGGCCACCGTGCGCTTCCACGAGCCGGCCGACTGATCGGCTCCGACCTGTTGCAGCGCCGCGATAGGCGGGATGCGCGACGCACGGATCGCGGGGAACACCGCGGCGACGATCGTCACTCCGGTCCCGACGACGAACGACCAGACCAAGGCGTTCGACGGGATCGTGATCCCGCTGGCCGGGATGTCGACGCCGAGCGCCGACAGCAGTCCCTTGAGCACACCCGCGAGCAGCACGCCCCCGACGAACCCGATGACGGACGCGACGAGGCCGACGAGCGCGGCTTCGAAGAGCACGGAGCGGACGACCTGGCCGCTCTTGGCACCGATGGCGCGCAGCAGGGCCATCTCCCGACTGCGCTGGGCGACGATGATCGAGAAGGTGTTGAAGATGATGAAGGAGCCGACCAGCAGCGCGATGACGCCGAAGACGAGCAGGAAGGTGCTGAAGAAGCTCAGCGCGGACTTGATGTCGTTCTGGCTCTCCTTCGTGATCTCCGAGCCGGTGAGCACCTCGATGTTCTTGTCGCCCGCGAGCGACCGCTTGAGGTTTCGGGCCACCTGCGCCTGCGAGACCCCCGAGTCGGCCTTGACGAGGATCTCGTCGACCTTGCCGGGCTGACCGAGCACCTGGCTCGCGGTCCTGGGGGTGAAGAGCACCGCGGTTGCGCCGAGCAGGCTGTCGGCGTCACCGAACTTCGCGATGCCCGACGAGCTGGTAGTTCTGCGCGCCCGTTCTTCGTCACGACCGGGACCGTGTCGCCGACCTTGTACTTCGTCTTGTCCGCGGTGTTCTTGTCGATGACGATCTGGTTCAGCCGTCTTCGGACCGGTGCCCTCGGCGACGTGGAACGAGCTCGAGGTCGCGGTCCTGGATGTAGCTGAAGCCGAGTGCCGGCGCGCCCTGGCCGGTGTTCAAGCGCCTTGTCGTCCTTGTCGATGATGACCGCGAGTCCCTGGATCGTCCCTGCGGCCTCGGCGACCCCGGGCGTCTTGGCAACCTGGGGGATGACCGAGTCGTCGAGCCGCCCACGCCCCGCGCCGAATGCGCCGTCGAAGGCCGCCTTCTGGCGCACTGCGGCATCCGTGTTCGCGTAGATGTTCGCGAAGAGACCGTCGAAGGTCTTGTTGATCGTCGCGGTGAGGACGAGGGTGCCCGCGATGAACGACACCCCGAGGATGACCGCGACGCCGGTCAGCAGGAAGCGGATCTTGTGGGCGAGGATGCCCTTGAGCGTGACCTTCCACATGGAGCGCTATTCCCCCAGGCTCTTCATGCGGTCGAGCACCCGATCGGCGGTCGGCTCGAACATCTCGTCGACGATCTTGCCGTCCGCCAGGAACACCACGCGATCCGCGTAACCCGCCGCGATCGGGTCGTGGGTGACCATCACGATCGTCTGGTGCAGGTCCTTCACCGCGTCGCGCATGAACGTGAGGATCTCGGCGCCGGACTTCGAGTCAAGGTTCCCGGTCGGCTCGTCCGCGAACATCAGATCCGGGTCGCGACACGAGGGCTCGGGCGACGGCGACGCGCTGCTGCTGCCCACCCGACAGCTCGTTCGGACGGTGCTTGAGCCGGTCCGCCAGCCCGACGGTCTGCACGATCTGGTCGTACCAGGCCGGGTCCGGCTTCTTCCCCGCGAGCGCGAGCGGCAACGTGATGTTCTCCTCCGCGCTCAGCGTCGGGATCAGGTTGTACGCCTGGAAGACGAAGCCGATGCGGTCGCGGCGGATGAGCGTGAGCTGCTTCTCGGTGAGCCGCTGATCTCGATGTCACCGAGGTAGATGTGGCCGCTCGTCGACGCGGTCCAGACCCGCGAGGCAGTGCAGCAACGTCGACTTGCCCGAACCCGACGGCCCCATGATCGCGGTGAACTGCGCGGTGCCGAACTCGACGTCGATGTTGTCGAGCGCGCGCACCTCGGCCTCGCCAGTGCCGTAGACCTTCGAGACGCCGACCGCACGAGCGATCGCGGTCTGCGCGGGCGCAGGGGTGGGGACAGTGGAGGTCACAGTGACACTTCTCCTGGTCGGTCGATCGGGGGGCCGCGATCGGGCCGGGGACAGCCTACGCGGACTCGGGTGCCGATCCCGACGGCGTGATGTCGGCCTCGTCGCCTCCGGACTGCTCGGGGCGCACCACGGGCCGGCCGTGGCGATTCAGCCAGAGGAACCACGCGAACGCCGCGATGAACACGCACGATGCTCACCCACGCGTTCAAGCGCAGCGGACCGATCGTGTGCGCGGGATCGATGCGCATCTCCTCGAACACGAAGCGACCGGCCGTGTACCCCATGCAGTACAACGCGAACACTTGGAACTTCTTCAGCTCGAGGTGGTGATCGACCCAGATGAGCGCGAGGCCTAACGCGAGGCACCACAGCGACTCGTAGAGGAAGGTCGGCTGGAACGTCGCGTACTGCAGGTACGCGTGGGGTCGATGCGCGGGATCGATCTCGAGCGCCCACGGCAGCTTCGACGGAGCGCCGAACAGCTCCTGGTTGAACCAGTTGCCCCAGCGACCGATCGCCTGCGCGAACAGGAGGCCCGGTGCGATGCAGTCGCAGAGGTCGCCGAGGTCCAGGTGCCGGCGCTTGGCGAGGACCACCGCCGCGAGCCCACCGCCGATCGACCGCGCCCCAGATGCCCAGTCCGCCCTCCCAGATCTTGAACGCGCGGAACCAGTCGTCGGTGAAGAGCTCGTAGTCCGTGATGACGTGGTAGAGCCGCGCGCCGACCACGCCGGCAATCACGACCCACACGACGATGTCCGAGAGCTCCTTCGACGGGTGCCCGCGCCGGACCCAGCGCACCTCCGCGACCCGGACCGCGACGAGCACCCCGATCGCGAGCATCAGTCCGTACATGTGGAGCGGCAACGGCCCGAGGTGGACGATGTTGTCGCTCGGACTCGGAATGAAGCCCGGGAGGGAAGCGCCGCTCACCCGGCCAACTCTACGGTTCGAACCTCAAGCCCCGGGCGCACCGGCCGATAACTCACCGGCGAGACCCGGCGGTGGCCGCTCGACCAGACGGCCACCGCCGTGGGACGCCTCTTTTCCGCTCTCGCGACTTCGTCGCGGGCCGCTCGGGCCCCGGCTCGGCGGTCTCCCGGCTGCGAGCCTGGCGTCTGCTCGCCGCTCGGCTTTGCCCCGACTTCTGCGCGCTCGCCGGCGACTTCTCGGCCTGGTTGCTCGCCTCATCGTGGCTCGCTCACTTGACGAGGCGTGAGAGGCGGCGGTCGGCAAGGATCTTGCCGGCGGTCTGGCAGGTCGGGCAGTACGTCACCTCGTAGGACTCGTACGAGACCCGCCGCAGACCGTCGCCACATTCGGGGCACGGGGTCCCGGCCCGGTTGTGGACCCGGAACCGGGCGCCGAGCTTCGGCTCCGACAATCCGCCGGTCCGCTCGCGCTCGCGCTCCAACGCCTCGGCCAGGGTCACTCGGATCGCGTCGAGCAGTGCCTGGCGCTCGGTGTCCGACAACGAGCCGAGCGTCGCGTACGGCGACACGTGCGCACGATGCAACGCGTCGTTCGTGTAGCCGCGGCCGATGCCCGAGACCGTGCGCTGGTCGCGCAGGATCGTGTGGATCCGGCGCTTGTCCGTGCCGTGCAACACGAGCTCGGCGAACTCGTCCGAGTCGGGCTCCGGTCCGAGCTTCTCGAGCGGGCCGTTCTCGCCCGGGGCCAGCACCCACCACGCGGCCTTGCGTTCGTGACCGTGCTCACGTACGAGCAGCGCCCGCCCGTTGTCGAAGCCGGATCCGCACCGCGGCCCCCTTGGGCCGCGTCTTCTTCGGTGGCTCCTCGATGTCGAGCCGGCCGGCCTGCGAGAGGTGGATGAGGATCCGGACCCCGTCGTCGAGGTCGACGATGAGGTACTTCGCCCTCCGGCCGACGCCGGTCACCCGGTGCCCCACGACCGAGTCCGGGCTCGGAACCACCGTCTTCAGCGCCGCGAAGCCCAGCGGATCAACTCCCTCGACGGCTGCTCCACCGATGGCCACGGCGAGCCGCTCGGCGAGCGCCTGCATCTCTGGCAGCTCGGGCATGCAGTCAGGTTAGATGGGCCGTCGCCCCGGGCTCGCGGGAGGTCGGCAGGCGGCTCAGCGCTTGCGGCCGTGGTCCTGCATGCGCTTGCGAATGATCTCGCGGCGTTCCTTGACCTGCGCGTACGTGAGGCTGTCGCCGTACTCCGGGCCGAGCCGGAAGCCGGCCTTGACGGCATCGAGGTCGAAGTCGATCCGCTCGGCCGGGTCGAGCCCGAGCTGCACCGCGATCTGCTCGCCGTAGTGCTGCTGGAAGTAGGCGTAGATCTGCGCCATCTCGCCGAGGATGTCGAGGTCCGGCGCGAGCGTCGCGGTGGCTCCGTCGAGGAACATCATGTTCTTGACGAAGAGCATGAGCTCCTTCGGCGCACGAGCGCCGTAACCGAGCAGCTTCTTCGTCAGCTCGCGCAGCTCGCTCGTCAGCGCGTCGGCAGTCATCGCGGTGGGATCCGGCAGCTCACGGTCCAGCCCGAGGTCGGCGACGACGGCTTCGAGATCGGTGTCCGGCGGGAACGCGCCGAGGTCCCGCAACGCGGCGAGCTGACTGAGGACGTCGCCGTTGGTGCCAAAGACGAGCAGGCGGAGGAAGGCCAGCCGCTTCACCTCGTCGAGGCGCCCGGTGATCCCGAAGTCGAGCAGCGCGGTGCGGCCGTCGGGCATCGCGAAAAGGTTGCCGCCGTGCAGGTCGCCGTGGAACACGCCGTGCAGCAACGCGCCTTCGAGGAACGCGATGAGGCTCGACCGGAGCAGCGCACTCGTGTCGATGCCCGCTCGCTTCATCCCCTCGACGTCGTCGAAGTTGAACCCGAAGAGCCGTTCCATCACGAGGACCCGGCGCGTCACCAGCCGCGGGTGAGGACGGGGAACGACGGTGTTGCGAACTCCGGTCTGCGCCATGACCGCGGCGATGTCGAGCATGTTCTCGGCTTCGAGACGGAAATCGAGCTCCTCCACGATCGTCTCTGCGAACAGCTCGACGAGCGCCGGCGGGTTCGCGAGCGCGGCGACCGGGATCCGTCCGATCATGCGGGGCGCGAGCCAGGCCAGCGAGGCGAGGTCCTGGCGCACCAGTGACGCGATGCGAGGCCGCTGGACCTTGACCACCACCTCCTCGCCGGTCCGCAAGGTCGCCGCGTGGACCTGGGCGATCGAGGCTGCCGCCAGCGGCACCTCGTCGAACCTGGAGAAGACCTCGTCGAGCGGGAGGTGGAGCTCGTCCTCGACGACTCGCCGCACCGAGGCGAAGGGCTCGGCCGGGACCTGGTCGCGCAGGAGCTTGAACTCTCGAACCAGCTCTTCGGGAAAGAGCCCCTCGCCGCCGGACACGATCTGACCCAGCTTGATGTACGTGGAGCCGAGCCCCTCGAACGACTTGCGCAACCGGCGCGAGATCCCGGCGCGGGACTCCGGCGTGCCGCGATCCCGGACAGTACCAGAGCGCGATCGCGGCACCGACCGAGGTCGTGACGCGGACAAAGCGGCCGAGCGGCGGGATGCTCGGCGGCGAAGCGAGGATCGGGGCCTCGGCGTGCACGCGGGCCCGCAGCGCGTCGAGGCCGCGACGCCACCGCAGCTGGTCGGGCTCGACGATCCAGGGGGCCGCGTCGCTGAATGCTCCGAGCGCGAGATCGGCAGGCGGCGTGGTCAAGAGACTCACGCTACCTGCCGACCTCTGGAGCCCTTCCGTCCGGCGCCGCGCCATCTCGGCCCGGCCGCGCGGGTCTAGCCGTGGGCGCGGCACCCCCAACCGGAGAGGCCGTAGCGCGCGTAGACGCGCTCGGCCACGACGATCTGCTGCTCACGGGTGGCCTGGCCTGCGTTCGGTGCGAACTGGCCCCCACCGAAGCCCGTCCAGGTCGTGTTCGCGAACCCGAGCCCGCCGGAGAAGCGCGAGCCCTGCATGGACCAGTTCCCGCCGGTCTCGCAGCTCGCGATCGCGTCCCAGTTGACTCCCGTGGTGCGGGCTGGAGCAGGTGCCGGGGCGGGGGCCGGCGCAGCTCTCAGCGCCGCGGCCCGGGCCACCGCAGCCTGTTCCGCAGCATGCGCGGCTGCAGCCTGCTCGCTTGCCGCCTTGGCCGCGTTGGCCGCGTTGGCCGCGTTGGCCTTGGCGGTGAACACCCATGCCTCGACGGCTCGGTTCTCGGTCTCCGATGCCGCGTGGGTCAGGAGCACGCCCTCGACCGGTCGGGTGGCGACCGAACGGCGGGCGGACGTGAGATCCAGGTTCGGGAGATCCCTGGTCTCGGGGGCCGGCGTCTCGGGGGCACCGTAGGCCTTGGGCGTCT
This sequence comes from uncultured Acidimicrobiia bacterium, assembly GCA_963848485.1. GTDB lineage: Bacteria > Actinomycetota > Acidimicrobiia > IMCC26256 > JAENVU01 > Chersky-806. The sequence continues at coordinate 63,126 of CAWKDX010000002.1, read as the reverse complement.
GGCCCGGGTCGGCCGACACCCCGGCTGCCGTCGCCGAGACCCCGACGAGGAGCACTGCAACGAGTCCCGCCACCCGGCAACAGGTCTGGGTCCGCTGACGTCGGGCCGCGCGACGGCGCTCGCGCCGTCCGAGCCGCGTCGTGACTTCCTCGGACCGGTTGTCGTTCATGGACGTGACCGCGCAACGACTCGTCATATGTGGGCCTCCCAGCTCCGCCAGTAGTGCGCCCCTCCGGACGCGCGCGTCGAAAGCCGCGAGTTTGGGAGGGGGTCGAAAGCCGCATACGCCAGCTTTCAGGGCCGTGACGCTACCGAGAGCGTCCGACCCATCGGGAACTCGCTTCCAGGATCTCCCAGGAATTCGGCGAATTCGGGACCTGCTCTAGCGCGCCGCCAGCCTGCCCCGGGTGCCCGGATGGCGAGGCTCGGGAAATCTGCGTGACGTCTTTCACAAGCGCACCGGCTACGACGATCCGTGCCGGCACTCTCACTGTCAGTGGTCGGTCAGGAGGCCTTCGGACGCTCCTGCTTCACGACCCGACGGTGGCCCGGGCGGCGCGCTTCGATGACCCCCTGGGGAGTGATCAACGCGCCGGTGAGCGTGCGCTCCGCGTTGGCCATGCGGAACGACAACAACCGTTGCGCGTACTCCAGCACCGATCCCGCGTACGCGGGATCTTCCGGCGCGGTTCACGAGCTCGTCAGGATCGAGCTCGAGGTCGTAGAACACCGGCGGCATGCCGGTGAAGTGCACGTACTTGCCGCGTTCGTCTCGCAAGACCGCGAGAGAGCACTCGTCGATGCCGATTCCGAACATCTCTTGCGTGAGTCGACCAGTGGGATCGCGAAAGTCCCACTCCCAATGCACCGCGTCGCGCCACTGCGGCGGGTTCTCTCCGTGCAGCACATCGATGAGCGATGCACCGTCGCACTGCACCGGCGCGCTCGACTCCGATCCACTCGAGGATCGTCGGCATGACGTCGACGTTCTCCGTGAAGCGATCTTCGATGATCCGTCCGCGCGTGGCATCCGACTCGTGCCGCGGATCGCGGACGATGAGCGGAACGTGGTAGCTCTGGTCGAACCACGCGAGCTTCTCGGTCAACCAGTGGTCGCCGAGCTGCTCACCGTGGTCCGAGGTGAGCACCACGAGGGTGTCGACCCACGCGCCGCGCTCTCGCAGGCCGTCGACGAGCCGACCCAGCTGCGCGTCGACCTCGCTCATCATCCCGTAGTAGGTCGCGCGTTCCTGGCGGAGCTCGGCCTCGTCGTCCGGACCCCGGAGCCCCGGGATCATCACCGCGCCCGCGAGCAGCGGGTGGGCCCGGCCTTCCTCCTCGAACGTCGCGTGACGGACCGGCGCCGGCACCGAATCCGGGGCGTACATCGTGTTGTACGGGACGGGCGCCACGAACGGCGGGTGCGGCCGGATGTAGGCGGCATGGACGAACCACGGCGCGCCCTGCTGGGCGTCGACGTAGCGCAGCACCTCGCCGGTGAGGAACGCCGCTTCGGTGTGCTCCGCCGCGTAGGGGACCGGCGCGGCCGGCGCGTCCGAGATCGGGGTGTACATCTCGCGCACGTCCTCGGGGACGTCGTAGCCGAGCTCCCGCAACCACTCGCCCCAGGGGATCAGGTGCTCCGGGAGGTCGAGCACCGCGCGAAACCCGGGGAGCACGCCCTCGTACGTGCGCAGTCGCAAGTCGTCCGCCGCGAGCACCCGTGGATCTGGTGACGCGTCCGTATACCCGAAGAGCACTGGGTCGTACCCGCGTGACCGTGCTTCGAGCGCGAGGTTGGTGAAGCGAGCGTCGAGTGGTGTGCCGTTCAGCACCGACCGGTGGTTCATCATGTAGGTACCCGTGTGCAACGACGCCCGGCTCGGACCGCACGGTGCGGCCTGGGCGAAGTGACGACGAAACAACACCCCCTCGGCCGCGAGCCGGTCGAGGTTCGGTGTCTGCACGACTGGATGGCCCGCGGCACCGAGACAGTCGCCGCGCCACTGGTCGACGGTGATGTAGAGCACGTTGCCGGGAAGCTCGCGCGTCTCAGTCACGCGCGCACGCTACCTCGACGGGTCCGCGCGCTCTCAGGGAAGTGCGGCGACTCCACGGGCGGTGGGAACCGTCGACCGATCGACGTCCGCGCGCCTTGGAAGCTCCGCCAGTGAAACCCGGGCGCGTCGGCCAAGGCGTCGCGCCTCGTTACCCTGGGTGCGCATCAAGCGATTCCACGGGATCCTCCCGCTTCTAGCTCTCGCGCTCGTCCCCGTGCTCGTCGCGGCCTGCAGTGGCGGCTCGGACACCGCGAGCCCGGTCGCCTCATCGACGACGAGCCGACCGCCGCGCCCCCGTGGCAACCTCGACGGCACGCTCGTGCTGGGCCAGATGGCGCCGTTGACCGGCAGCCTCGCGTCGATCGCGAAGTCGCTCACCACCCCGGTCGAGATCGCAGTCACCGAAATCAACGCCGCGGGCGGCGTGAACGGCAAGCCGGTGAAGCTCAAGATCGAGGACGACGGCGGCGGTGAGAACGGCGCGGTTGCGAGCGCGTCGATGATCGACCTGATCAACACCGTGAAGGTCGACGCGATCATCGGCCCGACCGCGACTGGTACCACGCTCGATCTCCTGAACACCCTCCGGACCAAGGGCGTGCTCGAGTGCTCCGGTTCGAACTCCGCGGAGGAGCTGAGCCGCGCGGACTCGGGTGGCTACTACTTCCGCACCGCGCCGCCGGACCGCCTGCAGGCGACCGCACTCGCCCGCCTGCTCCTCGCCGGAGGGAAGCGCCGGCCCGCGCTCGTCGTGCGCAAGGACGCGTACGGCGCTGCGTTCGCCGCGCCCTTGCGCCAGGAGCTGCGCAAGGGTGGCGCGACCGTCGTCGGCAACTTCAGCTACGACCCGAACGCGACCGACCTCGCGCCGGTGGCCCGGCGGATCGCGCGTCGCAATCCCGACTCCGTCGTGGTGATCGCGCTCGCGGACGACGGTGCCAAGCTCGTCAACGCGCTGACCGCGGCAGGCGTCGGGCCCGCCACGGTCCCGCTCTACGCCCCCGACGGCATGCAGAGCACCACGTTCCACACCAAGGTCAACCCGACGAACCCGGCGCTCGTCGCGGGGATCAAGGGGACCGCGCCGGCCGCGGCACCCGCCGGGCCGGAGACCGCGTTCACCGCCGCGCTCCGCAGAGCCGGCGTCGAGCCGATCTTCTCCGCGCACTACTACGACTGCACGATCCTCACCGCGCTCGCCGCGGTCCAGGCCCACTCCGATGACCCGGCGAAGATGAAGCTCGCCTTCGCGAAGAGCCTGCGCGGGAAGAACGACTGCTCGACGTTCGCCGCGTGCGCGACCTTGCTCGCCGCGGGGAAGACGATCCACTACCGCGGCGCGTCGAGCTCGTTCGACGACTGGCAGGGCCACGAGCCCGGACAGGGGACCTACGACGCGTGGTCGTACGCGGCGAACGGCGCGGTGGTGACGGGACCACCGAACCAGCAGATTCACGTGCCCTGAATCGTCGCGCTCGCGGCAAAGCCGACATATCTCCGGTCGACCGGCACAACTTTGCGCGAACGCCGGCCGCGGCGGGCCGGATTGGCGCGGTTGGGGGCTGAACCGGGCGTACCCTCCCCTTGGTCAGACGTGACTTTTGGAGGAATGCGATGCGACGCAGCACCCACTCGACGCTCCGCCGGTTGGTCGGCACCTCGGTCGTGACGCTCGCCGTCGTGGTCCCCGCCGGCGTTGCCGCCGCCGCGGACTACCCGAACGGTGGCAATCCTCCTGCGGTCAGCGCGAACAGCACGACGGCCGTCAAGGCGTCCACCGCGACCAAACCCGCGAGCACGCTGCCCTTCACGGGTGGCGACGTCGCCGGGCTCGCCCTGATCGGTGTCGGTGCGGTCCTCGCCGGCACGGTGATCGTGCGCCGGTCGAAGCGCCCCGCGGGGGTCTAGCTCTCGAGCTGCGGGCCGGCCGGCACCTCGGCCCGCGGGACCACCTCGAGCGACGGTCGCTCCGGCGTCTCGTCCGGATGAAACCAGCGGAACCAGAGCCGGCCCTTGGGATGGCCTTGCGTGTGAACCCAGTTCGGGTGGTTCGGGTCGCGCTCGGACACGACGATCGTCCAGGAGCCGTCGGGCTCGTAGACGACCTGGCCACCGTTGATCGTGACCCGGTCGTAATCCGCGTTGTAGGTGTGCAGGAACGGGTTCCACAGGCACAAGTTCCAGAACGCGCATTCGGGGTTGCGGCCCCGGATCACCAGGGCCTGCTCGTCCGTGAGCTCGTACGCGCCGATCGCGTACGCCGCGTCGCCGGCCGCCCACCCGAAGGTCGCCGTCGGCACCGGGTAGGGAGCTTCGATGACGTTGGTCTCGCCGAGCGAGAGCGGGGTGATCTTCGCCTGGTCCTCGATCCAGGTGCGCACGGCCCGGAACTTCGCGGCGAGCCCGTCGTCGGTGAGCAGCGGTTGGTGGTCACCGTCGAGGCACTCGATCTGCCACTCCATGCGCCGGCTCGTGTCGGGCTCGATCAGGTAGTCGCGGGTGATCGCACAGACCGCGTCCGGGTCGAGCTTGATCCACGGCTGCGGGTGCTCGTTGGGCGACAGCATGATCTCGATCGTTCCGTCGGACCGGTCGTCGATGTCGCGGTCGCTCGCGGAACCGACGATGCGCTCCGAGTACCGGCCGTCGTTCGGACCGCCGTAGACGGTGAGGGAGTAGTAGACGGCGTCGGCCCTCCGGGCCGTCACCCGGTAGGTCCTCGTCGGGTCGATCGGCGCGTACTGGTAGAAGGCGTCGGAGTTGTCGCCGCCCCACTTCATGTACCGACCGACGATGTCGACGAACTTGGGCCGCTGCGAGTCGGCCCAGAGGTGGGCCTGCATGCCCGCTTGCACGATCGTGAAGATCCACCGGTAGCCCTCGAGCACGGACTGCTCGTCCGGGAGTGCGGGATCGCCGTTGCTGAACCGGGACTCGAACGAGCCCATCAGGTCGAGGAGGTCACGGACCGCGGCCGCAGTCGCCACGCCATAAGTTTGCGCCTTGTCGTCACTCATGGCGGCGAACGATAGGGGGGCACCGTGACCACTGCACGACCGGCACCCGTGCGCATCGACGACTACGCGAACCCGCGCTTCTCCGCGGACGTCCGGGCGATCATGGACTCGGTCGCGCCCATGGCCGCGGAGCTCCAGCTCGAGGCCGAGCCGATGCTCACCCGAGCGCAGGACGAGACCGGGCTGGAGCATGGCTTCGAGGACCCGGCCTTTCGCGAGCGGCTCGACGTGCTGCTCACCGGCCTGCGCGACGAGGCCGGGCTCTCTGCGTTCGGCGTGCTGAGCGACCACACCGTCGTGTCCGGCCTGCTCCGCACCCGGCTGCTCATCCACGACCTGGTCCACCGGCACCCCGAGATCCTCGACATCCCGATCGCCGCGCCGATCGTCATCGTCGGCCTACCCCGGACCGGGACCTCGCACCTGCACAACCTGATCTCGGCCGACCCGGCGCTGCGGTCGCTGCCGTACTTCGAGGCGCTCGAGCCCGTCCTCCCGGGCGGCGCGCCGCCGGCGCCCGGCGAGCCCGACCCGCGGCTCGCGACCACACAGGCCGGGCTCGACATGATCGAAGCCGCGGCACCGCTGTTCCGACGGATGCACGAGATGACCGTCGACAACGTGCACGAGGAGATCCAGCTGCTCGCGATCGACCTCTCGTCGATGCTGTTCGAGACGATGGCCGTCATGCCGACGTGGCGCGACTACTACCAGCGCCACGACCAGACTCCCCACTACCAGTACCTCAAGCAGGTGCTCCAGGTGCTGACCTGGCTGCGTGGTGGGGAGCGATGGGTCCTCAAGTCACCGCAGCACTGCGAACAGATCCGGCCCCTGCTCAATGTGTTCCCCGACGCGACGTTCGTCGTGACGCACCGGGACCCGGTCTCGGTCACCGCGTCGGTGGTGACGATGCTCACGTACGCGGCCCGGATGAGCGTCGAGCACCCGGACCCGAAGGTGTACGGCCCCTACTGGTCCCAGCGCGTCGAGGACCTGCTGCAACGCGTGCGAGCGCGACCGCGACCTGATCCCCGAAGGTCAGGCGATCGACGTGCGCTTCCAAGAGTTCATGGCCGACGACTTCGCGATGGTCGAACGCATCTACTCCGTCGCCGGCCAGCCGATGACGGCCGCCGCGCGCGCGTCGATGGAAGGGTTCCTCGCCGAGCACCCACGGGGCAAGTACGGCACCGTCGTCTACGACCTCGACGACTTCGGCATCGACCCGGCCGAGCGGCGCCACGCGATGCGCTCCTACGCCGAGCGCTTCGGCACCGCGGACGAGTCCTCCGGCCGCCCATGACCCGACGGGGGCGGTGGTCCCCCGACCTGGGGGCGGCGGCGCTGACGCTCGGGTTCGGCGCGGTGTCGCACCGGCTCCTGCCGGAGCGGTTCCGAGCGGTGAGTGGAGCCGCCGCGGCGCTCGGACTCGCGGCGCTGGCGCACGCCTTCGGCGCCGGCCCCCGCGACATCGGCATCGACCGGCGCGACCTCGGTTCCGGGTTGCGGGTCGGTGCGGTCGCGGCTGCGGCGATCGTCGCGGCCACCGCGGCCGCGCGGGCCATCGACCGCAAAGGCATCGCGTTCCGGGACGCGCGCATCACCGATGCTTCGCGTGCGGAGGCCGCGGTGCATCTGCTCGTGCGGATCCCACTCGCGACCGCGCTCGTCGAGGAGCTCGTCTTCCGCGGGGTGATCCTCGGCTTCGGTCTGCGCGACGGCGACCGTCGCCGCGCGCTTGCGGTCAGCTCGATCACGTTCGGGCTCTGGCACGTCGGCCCCGCGCTGCACCCGGCGCGCCAGGCCGCCGTGACCGATGCGCTCGGCTCGCCACGGACCACCGCGCCCACAACGGTCCTCGGCGACGTCGTCGCGACCGCGGTCGGCGGCGTCGGGTTCGGCTGGCTGCGGATCCGGTCCGGCAGCATCGCGGCGCCGACGATCGCGCACGCAACCCTGAACGCGAGTGCCTACCTCGCGACGCGACTGCGCAGCGAGCGGTAAACGAGCGGTTCAGAGCCGCCGCGGCGCGCTGAAGATCTCGCGCACCAGCGGCTCGAAGTGCTCGAGCGGCGGCGTGTCGTAGTCCGGGTCGAACGACGTCTGGTCCCACTCGTCCGCAAACCGCTCGGCCAGCTCGTACGCCGGGTGGTCCGCGTGACTGCACCCGGGCCTCGGGGTCCTTGCCGAGGAAGCCGTAGTAGTGCCGACCCTGGAAGTCCTGGTGAACCTGCACCATCCATACAACCTCGGGCCGGACGTACGGCGCGAGCAGCGCCGCCGCGACTGCCGGGTGGTTCGGCTCCGACACCGCCTTGGCGATGTCGTGGCAGAGCGCGGCAGCGACGACCTCGTCATCGGCACCGGCGCGCTCGGCGCGGGCCGCGGTCTGGCAGACGTGCGTCAGCTGGTCCACCGCGAAGCCGTTCGTGATCCCGGACAGCGCGCGCAGCATGCCGAGGATCCGGTCGGGGGTGTTGGACCAATCCTCGATCGACTCGGTCGCGATCGTTTCCCACTGCGCCCTGGTCGACTCGTCCATCCGGGCGAACGTCGTCCGGTCCACCGTGCGGGTCGTCACCGCGGGGGTGCTCGTCGTGTCCTGCATCACTTGCTCCCGGTTCACTCGTCGAACAGGTCGGGCTGGGCCTCGACGATCTGTTGGTACAGCGGCTGGAAGGTGTACCAGCCGGCCACATTGGATCCGGACTGCGAGTACACCTGCGCGGCCGCGTCGTCGTCGATCGGCACCGGCGTGCCAGCCGCTTCGGCGAGCAGCGTCACGTGGCAGCAGCGCTCCATTCGGATGAACCACCACGCGGCTTCCTCGACGCTCTGCCCCACGGTCAGCAGTCCGTGGTTGCGCAGGATCGCCGCCTTCGTCGAGCCGAGCGCGGTCGCGATCCGGTCGCCCTCCTCCCGGTCGAGCACGACGCCGCGGAACCCGTCGTAGAGCGCGTGGTCGCGGTAGAAGTCGCAGTGGTCCTGGGTGATCGGGTCCAGCGTGCGCCCCAACGTCGAGAAGGCCTTGCCGTAGAGCGAGTGCGAGTGCGCGGCGGCGATGACGTCGGGGCGGGCGCGGTGCACCGCGGAGTGGATCGCGTACGCGGCCTGGTTCACCTGGCCGGTGCCCTCGATCACCTGACCGGACGGGTCGACGAGGAGCAGGTCCTTCACCCGGATCCGCCCGAAGTCCATGCCGAACGGGTTCACCCAGAAGCAGTCCGTCTGCTCGGGATCCCGAGCCGTGATGTGGCCGGCGACGCCCTCGTCGAACCCGTACCTCGAGAAGACCCGGAACGCCGCGGCCAGGCGCTGCTTGCGGTGGCGACGCTCATCGTCGGCCGACGTGCACCCGGAGTACGGGTACGGTCGTCTCGAGTGGGGTCGATCACCATCACGGATCTCCTGGGATCTGCGGCGTGCCGGCGAGGCTGAACGCTTGTTCAGTCTCCCACGGAGGGGCCGGCGCGGTCAAGATGTCCACAGGTAGTGGTCAGGTTCCTGACCACCTGTTCATCTCCCGAGCCCTCGAGGAGCGCGTCCCGTGCCCGCACTGCCCGACGACCTCACCGCCCGGGCGAGGATCCGCGAAGCCGCGTTCCGGCGCTTCGCGGCCCAGGGCGTCGCCGCCACCTCGCTGCGGGCGATCGCCCAGGACGCGGGGACGTCCGCGGCGCTCGTCGTGCACCACTTCGGCTCCAAGGAGGGCCTCGTGCGCGCGGTCGACGACGCCGCGGTGGCCACGTTCCAGGCCGCGCTCGACGAGCTCCCGACCGACCAGACCCCCGACGCGCTCTCCGCGGACTTCGGCGCGGTGTTCGAACGCATCATCGGCGGCGACCCGGTCATGCGCGCCTACCTCCGGCGCGCACTCCTGGCCGACCAGCCGGCCAGCACCGCGCTCCTCGACGAGATGCTCGCCGTGACGCGCGCGGGCCTCAAGCTCATCGACCGGGCCGGCGGGTTGCGACCCCTTGCCGACGATCAGTGGCGCCCGTACCAGGTGCTCTTCATCGCGCTCGGCTCGATGTTGCTGGAGCCGCTGCTGCAGCGCGAGCTCGACGGGCGCGCGTTCGACCCTGATGTCCTGCGCAGCCGCAGCGACGCGAACCTCGACTTCTTCGCCAACGGCCTGCTGCAGTAGCAGCACACCGAGTCCCCAGCTCAGCCCGGCGGCATGTGCTCCGGGATCGGGATGCTCGCCCCGCCGCCGGCGCCGAACTCGTCAGCGATCGTCGCGCACGATCCGGGCCAGGTGGTCGTCGCGGTCGAGGCCCTGCTCGTGCAGGTCGGCCAACGCCCGTTCGATGACCGTCGCGGCGAGGCTCTTGCCCGTCGCGCCGTGCTCGGTGATCCACTGGCTGCGCTGCAGCTCCTCGAGCTCGAGCCACGTCGGCGATCGCGTCGAGCTGAGTCGCCGGTTGCGTCGAAGCCGAGCGCGGCGTCGAAGAACGGGAGCAGGTCGCTGCGGTAGTCGTGGCCCTTCGCCGCGAACTGGCCCGGCACGACGTTGGCCGAGTTCTTCATGTCCACCAGCACCTGGAAGAACGTCGTGCTCGGCATCCAGCGCATGCCCTTCGGCACCTGCGCGGGCCGGGTGGCCGGGGGGCCGAGCCAGTCCGGCGCCTGGATCCCGAGCTCCGGACCGAAGAGCGCGACGCCGTCGTCGTGGTGCGTGATCATCAGGTACCGGATCCCCGCGCGCTCCTCGGGCTCGAGCGCATGCCACTCGCTGATGTTGCTGAACACGCGCACGACGCTCGGGTCGACGTCGCCGCGCCCGTCGAACAGCACCTGCTCCTTCCACTTGCTGAAGTGCGGGGTGCCGATCCAGATCGCGTGGTCGATGCCCGTGTCGACGAGACCCTGCGTGCCCCGGTCGACGAACGGGTCCTGGCTCGTCCACGCGCCGAGGCTCTCGCCGAAGAGCACGAACTTCGGCCGCTGCGCCTTCGGGGATGCGCGCGAGCCGCGCGTTCAGCGCGTCGAGCAGCATCGTCGCCTGCGCCCGACCTTCGTGGACCCGGTCGAGCGAGAGCACCGACGGGCGCGCCGCGTACTGCATCGCCACGGTCGCGCAGTCGCCGCGGGCCAGGAGCTCGAGCGCCGTGACCGCCGCGTAGTTGACGTAGCCGGTGCCCGTCGGGCGACGCGACGAGCAGCCAGGAGCGTTCGAACGCGCCGGTCCGCTCGAGCTCGTCGAGCACGAGCGCGACCCGTGCTTCCTCGGTGTCCGCACTCGCCAGTCCGGCGTAGACGCGGATCGGCGGGACCGCGACGTCCTCGGCCATGACCTCGCGGATCTTCTCGGGCGACGTGACCGTCCAGACGTAGCGACGCCCCTGCTTCGAGAGCGAGTCGAACGACACCTTGCTGACCACGCTGCCCGACACGTACGGGTTCGGCGGCGGGATGTCGAACGCCGCCTCGACCGACGTCTCCTTGTGCTCGATGCCGCCGAGCACGTGCTCGATGAGGAAGCGGGTCGCGCTGCCGAGCGTCGCGAGCGCCACCGCGTGACCGAGCGGCGCGTGCGACCTCCTCGCTCACCGGCAGCACCCTCGACGCGAGCCACGCCACCCGGTCCGCGAGCACGCGCTCACCGAAGCTCATCGTCGACGCGCCGATCGCGACCCCGACGCCGAGGCCCAACGCCTTGAGCGGTGCGACGAGCCACACGGTCGCTGGGCAGGTCGCCGTCGAGTCGCTCCGTGCGGCGCCGGCGGTGCTCGAGCACGGCGGCGAGCACGCCCGCGGCCGGCACGACGACCGGGATCGTGTTCGGCGTCTCGCGCGTGAAGGTGCCGACGGCCTCCTGCAGGCCGCCGATGATCGCGCCGGCGCTGCCCGTCATCGTGAGCCAGTAGCCGGTCGTGCGGGCCGCGGCGCGGGCAGCTTCTCGCGCCGCGTTGCCTGAACCCGCGCTGCAGGGCGATCCCCGCGCCGATCGCGGCCACGTCGAGCGCCATCGCCATCCGTCCCCAGGCGACGTTGTCCGGCGCGCTGGTTCGTCTTGCGCAGCGCGACGAGCGCCGTGGACTGGATCGTCTCCTGGACCAGCGAGACCAGGGCGTGGTTCGTCGCGATCGAGAGCCCGGTGACGATCGCCTGGTCCATCGTCGGGCGCGGCATGAGCGTCCGCTGGAAGGTCAGCGGAACGTTCGCGGCCGCGAGCAGCATCCCCGACTGGTCCGCCCGGTGGCGGAGCGACTGGACTCGCTGACGGCGCGGCATGACCTTCTCCCTCACGACGGTGACCTCGACGACGACCGTGCTCGCCGGGCGCGATTCTGGCGCACGCCCCGTCGCCGGCGGCGCGGCGGTCGTCAAGCACGCGCCAAGTTTTGGGCGAGCAACCGTCAAGATCCGCTCAAGCGCGCCCTGCTTGCTCCGATAGGGGTGTACAAGGACACCGAGGCGCTCGACGCATCGGGCCTTGGCCCGCAAGGAGGGCACCGTGACCTACGGAGTGACAGTCCAGACGCTCGACCGCAGCGAAGGCAACGGCATGACCATGCTGCTGGTCGATGCGATCGACCCTCCGCGGCGGAGCACCGCGCCCGCCAGATCGCGGAGCTGAAGTTCCACTGCACCGTCCTCGTGGACCATGCGGTCCCCTGCCCCGGCTTCGTGCCGAGCGCAAGCCTCGCGGTCGGCTGAGGCCTCGAGCCACCCCCACCGCGGGACCGGTGATCTGATCGAGCCGGGACGACATCAGTGAGCGAGCGGTTCGTCGGCATCGACCTCGGGGCGTCGACGATCCACGTCGTCGTGCTCGAGGCGCAACCGCAGGGCGCACCGACGGTGGTCGACGCCGCGGACGTTCGCCGCGTCGGACGAGCGACGGCGTCGTCGCCCTGGTCGACGGCGCGAGCGACATCGCGATCGACGCGCCCGCGCAGCTGAGCGTCGCACCGCACCGCGACGACGCGTCCGATCTCGCCCAAGTTCCGCGTGGCGCGCTGCGGCGAGATCGCGCTGGGTCAGGACGCGGGCATCTGGGTCCCGTGGGTCACGCCCGGCCGATCCGGCACGGGTCGCCGGGCTGGATGCAGGTCGGCTTCGACCTCTGGGCGGCGCTGCGCGACGCCGGCCACGAGCCGATCGAGGTGTACCCGGCCGGGGTCTTCCGGGTGCTCGCGGGCCGGGTCCCGCCCCGGAAGACGACGCGCGCCGGAGCTCGCGCGCGCATCGAGCTGCTGGCGCCGTACGCTCGCGCTGCCCGCCGACCATCGAGATGTGGTCCCACGACGGGATCGACGCGCTCGGCGCCGCGCTCGACCGCCCATCAGAAGGCGACCGGTGCCGCCCAGGAGGTCGGCCACGACGCTGCCACCTGCGACGGTTCCGCGATCTGGCTCCCGGCGCCGCCTCCGCCCGACTGAGCCCACCGCCACGACCCGATCGGGTTCGCTCGCCACGCGGGGAACTCGATAGTTTGCGGTGACACCGGTCGGGAGGACATGGACGTGCTGAGCTCGGGGATGGGTCGCTGCCGACGGTCGGACGCGTGGGCGCCGTCGTCGGCGTGATCGTGCTGGCGCTGCTCGTCGGCATGGTCGCGGACATCGTGCGGCAGCCCGAGCGTCGCCGACGCGGCCGGCGGTCCGCCGACGCGGATCATCACCTACGAGGTGCGCGGCTGGGACAACGCGAGCGACCTCGAGCAGTTCGCGGCCGCGGCCGCCGAGACCTACGCCGATCCGCGCGGTTGGAGCTTCGGCGGGTCCGTCGCGCTTCGTGCGCGTCCCCTCCGGCGGGAGCTTCACGCTCTGGCTCTCCGCCGCCGCGCACCTCCCGTCGTTCGGCTCGCCGTGCGACTCGCAGCTACTCGTGCACGCAAGGCCGCAACGTCATCATCAACGAGACCCGCTGGCTCACCGGCTCGCCCGCGTGGAACGCGTCCGGGCGCGTCGCTCGCGGACTACCGCCACATGGTGCTGAACCACGAGACCGGGTCACTGGATCGGCTTCGGTCACCAGCTCTGCGGCGGACCGGGCCAGCTCGCCCCGGTGATGCAGCAGCAGTCGATCTCGCTGCAGGGCTGCGCGCCGAACCCGTGGCCGCTCGACTCCGAGCGCCGCGCCGCTGCGGCCCGCCTCGGCGTCGAGATCCGGCTCGGGCATCCCGGAGGGCTCGCGTCGACGCGCTCGCGCCCTGGTGGCACGGAGTGCGCGTGAAGGGCTGGGCGATCGACCCGGACACCGCCGCCCCCGACGTCGTCCAGATCACCGTCGACGGCGCGTCACGTCACAGCTCGTCGCCGCGCTGCCCCGACCCGACATCGCGGCCGCGTTCCCCGGGTACGGGCCCGGCCACGGCTTCGACGTCGTCGTGCCGGCGACCACCGGCTCCCACTCGGTCTGCACCTTCGCGATGAACGTCGCCGGCGGCGGCAGCAACGCGCTGCTCGGATGCCAGACCGTCGTCGTGGGCTCGCCGTTCGGCAACGTCGAGGCCGTGCAGGCCGGCCCCCGGCTGGTGAAGGTGTCCGGTTGGGTCGTCGATCCCGACACGTCCGCGTCGACCTCCGTGCACGTGTACGTCGACGGCGCCGCGGTGGTCGTTCCGCGCCACCGGTTCCCGCCCCGACGTCGCGGCCGCGTTCGCGGGCGCCGGCGCGCAGCCACGGGTTCGACGGGCTCGTCGCCGCGGCGGCGGGCGCACACCGGCTGTGCGTCTACGGCATCAACATCGCCGGCGCCGGGCGGCAACTCGACCCTGCGAGTGCCAGACCATCGTCGTCGGCGGATCACCGTTCGGCGTCGCTCGACCAGGTCGTCGCCGGGCCCGAACCGGGTCGAGGTGTCGGGCTGGGCCATCGACCGCGACGTCGCGACGCCCGACACGGTGCACGTCTACGTCGACGGCCGGGCCACGGCCACGGTCGCCGCCGGGTACGCGCCCGACATCGGGCGCGCGTTCCCGCTCTACGGCACCGGCCATGGCTACGACGTGATGGTGCCGCGCCGCGCCCGGCGCCCACGTCGTGTGTGCGCTACGGCATCAACGTCGCGGGACCGGGCGCGAACACGCACGCTCGGCTGCCGGCCCGTGTTCGTCGGTGGGTCACCGTTCGGTTCGCTCGACTCGGTCCACACCAGCCCGGGCACCGTCTCGGTGACGGGATGGGCCATCGACCGCGACACCGCGGCGACCGACACCGGTGCACATCTACGTCGACGGTGTGGGCGACCGCGATCGTCGCCGCCGGCGAGCCGCCCCGACGTCGGTCGAGCGTTCCCGCTCTACGGCGACGCCCACGGGTTCAGCGCATCGATCCCCGCCCCGGCCGGCGTGCACCGCGTCTGCGCCTACGGCATCAACATCGCCGGCGCCGGCGGCGAACACGACCCTCGGCTGCCACAACGTCGGCGTCCCGGCGTAGCGCCGGCCTCGACCATGAGCGACCCACCGGAGCAGCCCCAAGCTCCCCGGCCGGGAACCCACCTTCCGCCACCTCGACGACCCGGACGTCGCGTGGCAGCAGGTGAAGCGGCTGCGCAACCGGGACGGGTCGGAGTCCTCGGTCTGGGAGAAGTGGCTCGCGGACCTTCGCAGCCACTGGGTCGGTGCCGAGCGCGAGGACCCCGACCCCGGCTGAGCTACGCGCTCTCTCCGGGCTTCGGCTCCTCGACGGGCGCCGGCGCCGCGACCGACGGCTTCGGCTCCTCGACCTTCAGCGGGTCCTCGTGATGGCCCTCCTCGATCCCCTTCTTGAACTCGTGCTGGGCCTGGCCGAGCGACCGGGCGAGCTGCGGGATCTTCGCGCTGCCGAACAGGAGCGCGATCAGCGCGAGCGGGACGAGGATCTCCCAACCGATGATCTCTCCGAGCACTGGCATCTGGGGACTCCTTTCGCCGGAACACCGTGGGCCCCGCCCTTCGAGGCTACCCACGGCGGTCGGGCCCGTCCGCACGGGCCCGACGGGGAGCGGAGATTATTTAGTTAGGACTGCTAAATAGTGTGGTATCCTTTCGCCATGGCGCACACCTCCAGCACCGGCTCGACCTCCACCGTCACGACCGACGGCACCCGCCGCCGAGACGTCCGAGGAGATCGCGGGCCGGCTGCGCCTCAGCGCCACCCGACTGGCGCGCAGGCTCCGCCAGGAGGCCCAGACCGGCCTGACCCCGAGCCAGCTCTCCGCCCTCGCCGCGGTCGAGCGCCACGGTCCGCTCACCCTCGGCGCGCTCGCCGAGCACGAGCAGGTCGCGCCGCCGAGCATCACCCGCGTGGTCGTCAAGCTCGAGGCGGACGGCTTCGTCACCCGCCTGCGCCGATCCCGCGGACCGTCGCGTCACCAAGGTCGCGGTCACCCCGAAGGGCCGCAACCTGCTGGGCGCCTCACGGCGGCGCAAGACCGACGTGGCTCGCCACCCGCCTCGAAGACCTCGACGCCGAGCAGCGCGCCCGTCTGGCCGACGCGCTCGACGTCCTCGACGTGCTCACCACGGAGCCCCGATGAAGCTCAAATTCCGCCGCGGCGTCACGGACACGTTCCGGTCCCTCCACGTTCGGAACTTCCGCCTCTTCTTCAGTGGTCAGCTGATCTCGCAGATCGGCAACTGGCTGACGATGGTGGCGTTGACGCTGCTCGTCCTGAAGCTCACCGACAACGGCGTCGCGATCGGGTTCCTCGCCGCGGCGCAGTTCGGACCGGTGCTGCTGATCGGCGCCTGGGCCGGGCTCATCGCCGACCGCTCGGACAAGCGCAAGCTGCTGATCATCGTGCAGTCGATCGCGATGCTGCAGTCCTTCGCGCTGGCCGCGCTCGCGTTCAGCGGCAGCCCGCCGCTCTGGGCGATCTACTCGGTCGCGCTCGTCGGCGGCATCACCGTGGCGTTCGACAACCCCGCCCGCCGGGCGTTCGTGGTCGAGATGGTGCCCGAAGGACGACATGAACAACGCGGTGAGCCTCAACAGCGCCGCGATGACCTCGTCCCGGATCTTCGGCCCCGCGCTCGCCGGCCTGCTCGTGATCACGGTCGGCTTCGGCTGGGCGTTCCTCGCCGACGGGCTCTCCTACATCGCGGTGCTCATCGGCCTCTCGATGATGCGCACGCTCCGAGCTGCACCCCTCACCGGTCACCGTAGCGGGCCAAGGGCCAGGTCCGCGCCGGGCTCCGCTACGCCCGCAGCGTCCCCGACCTCTGGGTGCCGCTCGTGATGATGGCGGTCGTCGGCACGTTCGCCTACAACTTCCAGACCGTCTTCCCGCTCTTCGTCACCCGCAGCCTCGGGCGGCAGCGACACCACGTTCACCCTGCTGCTGTCGGTGACGAGCGTCGGCGCGCTGGTCGGCGCGCTGGCCACCGCGCGCCGCAAGACGATCGACGTGCGCATGGTCGCGTTGACGTCGCTCGGCTTCGGCGCGGCGATGGCGCTCATGACGTTCGCGCCGACCCCGCGATCGCGTTCCCGCTCGCGCTGTTCGTCGGGCTCGGCAGCATCGCGTTCCTCACCGCGTCCACCGCGATCGTCCAGATCCGCTCGGATCCGACGATGCGGGGCCGGGTGCTCGCGCTGCAGGCGATGGTGTTCCTCGGCAGCACGCCGATCGGCGGACCGATCGTCGGTTGGATCTGCGAGAACATCGGCCCGCGCTACGGCGTGGCGGTCGGTGCGGTCGCGGCGCTCGGCGCCGGCGCCTGGGGGCTCATGAAGGCCCGGCAGCTGCCAGCCGGCCGAGCCGATCTCCGCGGCCGACGGCACCAAGGCCGTCGAGCTCGCGATCGCGGACCTGAACGACGACGTGTCCGAGGCCGAGGAAGCCGAGCGGGTGCCGGCGCCGATGCGTCAGGGCACCAGGACCGTCTTGCCGACCAGCTGACGGTCGAGCAGGGCCTGGAGCACCGCGCCCGCGTCGTCGAGGCGTCGCCCGGTGCGGCTCCGGCGGGTGGAGCCGGCCCGTCGCCGACCGCGGCCAGGATCTCGTCGAGCAGCTCGTGCTGGCCGCTCGGGTCGCGGCCGGTCCACGCGCCCCAGTCGACGCCGATGAGCGTCCGGTTGTTGAGCAGCACCAGGTTCGCCGGCAGCTTCGGGATGCCGCCGCCCGCGAACCCGATGACGAGGAACCTGCCGTTCCAACCGCTGGCCCGGAGCGCGGGCTCGGCCAGCGGGCCGCCGACCGGATCGACGACGACGTCGACGCCACCACCCGAGAGCTCCTTGGCCCGGACCTTCAGGTCCTCGGTCGTGTAGTTGATGACGCTCGGTCGCGCCGGCCGCGCGAGCGAGGTCGAGCTTCTCGGTGCTCGACGCGGCGGCGATGACCCGCGCGCCGAGCGCGGTCGCGACATCGACCGACGCGAGCCCGATGCCACCGCCGGCGCCGAGCACGAGCACCGTCTGGCCCGGCTCGACCGTCATGCGGCGGGTGAGCGCGAACCACATCGTGCAGTAGCTCTGCACCAGACCGGCGGCGCGGTGGAGCTCGAGGTTGTCGGGCACGCGGGTCAGCGCGCGACGCGGGCATCACGACGTGGGAGGCGTACGCGCCGAACGTCATGCCGAGGACGCGGTCACCGACGCGCGAAGGTCTCGACCCCGTCGCCGCAGCTCCACGACGGTCCCGGCCATCTCCATGCCCGGGCGTGAACGGCAGCGGGATCTTGATCTGGTACGTCCCGGCGACCGTGAGCGCGTCGGCGTAGTTGACCCCCGCGGCCTCCACCGCGACGACCACCTGGCCCGGTCCCGGCGGTCGGGTCCGGTCCTCGACGATCGCCAGGGAGCCCGGCGGACCGTATTCGGAGCACACGACGCGTCGCACGGGCCGCACAGTAGGGCGCGAAGCCCGGAGCTGCGGCAACCATGGTGCGATGGTCGCTCACCCCTCACCCGATCCCGAACCCGCCGCGTCGCGCCTGGATGAGCTGGAGCAGCGGCAAGGACAGCACGTTCGCCCTCGCCGCGGCCCGCGCCGATCCCGGACCTGGACGTCATCGGTCTGCTGGTGACCGTGAACGCGGATGCCGATCGCGTCGCGATGCACGCGGTGCGCCGGACGCTGCTCGAGGCCCAGGCCGACGCGGCTCGGCCTTCCGTTGCACGTCGTCGAGATCCCGTCACCGTGCCCGAACGACGTCTACGCCGAGAAGATGGCGGCGGCGATGCGCGACGCGGCTGCGGCCGGCGTGACGCGCGTCGTCTTCGGCGACCTCTACCTCGAGGACATCCGCGCGTACCGCGAGGAGGCGTTGGCCGAGCTCCGCTCGATCCGGTGTTCCCGCTGTGGCGCCGGCCGACCGGTGCACTCGCGCGCGAGATGATCGCGGGTGGGGTCCGGGCCGTGCTCACGTGCGTCGACCCGCAGCAGCTCCCGGCGTCATTCGCCGGGCGCGCGTTCGACGAGTCGCTGCTCGCCGACCTGCCCGAGGGCGTCGATCCCTGCGGCGAGAACGGCGAGTTCCACACCTTCGTCTGGGACGGGCCCGGGTTCTCGGCCCCGATCGACGTCGAGGTGGGCGAGATCGTCGAGCGGGACGGGTTCGTCTTCGCCGACGTCAGCTCGCGCGGCACACGATCCGGTTCGGCACCTCGCCCGTGAGGATGCGGGCCAGCACGCGGGCCTCCGGCTCCCACGACGCGTAGGCGTCGGGCGCGGCGCTGCGCTGGACGTGCTGCGCCGCGTCGGTCACCGACATCGCCTCCCAGCCCGGCACCTTCGCGAGCTCCCGGTAGAAGGCGGCAGCCGCATAGCTCGGGGTCGTGAGCTGGCTGACGGTGCCCCATCCCTGCGACGGTCGCTGCTGGAACAGCCCGACCGAGTCGCGGTCGCCGTGGGAGATGTTGTGCAGCTCCGACTCCTGGAGCGCGGCGGCCAGCGCGATCGTCACCGCGTGGTGCGGCATCCCCACCTGGGTCGCGACCTGCGCGATCGTCCGCGCGTTGTCGGCCTGCTCCCGATCGATCCGGTAGGTCTCGTCGCCGATCGTCGCGGTGCACGGGGGCGTCACGCTCTGGATCACTCGCGACACCGCGAACGCGGCTGTCGCCAACAGGATCACGACGACGCCGATCACGCCGATGAACAGCACCGTGCGCTTCCGCCGGCGCCGCATCGCCGGGCTCGGGCCCCGCGGCGGTCGGCGCGGACGCCGCCGCCCGGCGTCACTCGGCAGCGCGCGACGAGGCAGCTCGCGCGGCTCCCGGCCGCGCCACCACCCGCTCACCACTCCCAACTGGCACCCCCAAACGCTACCCACCGTCACGCCGGCCTCACACGCAGCCGCGCTCCACGCAGCGCGCGTTGGCCGGGCTGTGCCCGACGTCACGGGAACGACCGGAACCGCGGCGCGCTGACCAGAGCGTTCAAGGAGCCGTGCAGCACACCGTGCGAAATCCATGAGTGGACTCACGCGACCGAGCCCTGCCCCTACTGCCGCGAGACGCGCCGCCCATCAAGCCGATGAACAACAGTGCACGCGCCGAACGCCTGTCCGAGGCCATCACCGCGACGATCACCGGTGACGCCTCCAAGGTCCCGGTCTGGTTCACGCCCGACGTCGTCGGCACCGGCCCGGCGATCAACGTGAAGTCACGCGCCGGAGCTCGCGTCCGACATCCGCGATCGCGCCGCGGCCTTCACCGACGTCGAGATCGCGTTCTCGCCGCTCGACGTGTCGGGCTCGCAGGCCTGCGTCGAATGGGTCGCCTCCGCGGTGCACGCGGGCCCGTTGGTCCTCGACGAGCGCCGGGCCGCGGTGACGATCCCGTCGGGCCGCCGCGTCCGGATGCGGGCCGTCACCGTGGCCGAGTTCGAGGGTGAGCAGATCAGCTCGTTCCGGAGCTACTGGGACGACCTCCCGCTCCTCCAGGAGATCTCCGCGGCGAAGCGCCGCTGAACCACCGAGATCGACGTTCCGGCCGTAGGCTCCGCCAGACCCGACGGGAGAACGTCACCCGCATCCGCGACGACGCCCGGAGAACTCCGGAATGACGGCCAAGGAGCACCGATGACCGACAAGTCCGCGTTCACCGACGACGAGTGGCACGCCCTGAGCGACGCACCCCTGCTCGTGACGCTCGCGATCTTCGCGGTCGGCGAGCACGGACCGATCTCCATGGTCAAGGAGGCGAGCGCGAGCGCCCGCGCGATCGCGCACCCCGGCGAGCACGGGCCGGCGAACGCGCTGATCACCGAGATCGCGACCGCCGCCGAGACCAAGGAAGCACGCCACGACATGAAGGAGCACCGTGGCCGGTCCATGGACGAGGCGCTCCAGCACTCCCTCACCGGCCTCGCCCCGGCGGCTGCGGCGCTGCAGAACATCCCGGCTGACGAGGCGGCCCAGGTCGGCGCCTGGCTCGTCGACATCGCCAAGGCGATCGCCGCCTCGGCCAAGACGGTCACCCCGGCCGAGCAGGGCGCGATCGACCGCATCGCCGCGCTGCTTCGGCGTCCCGGCGTAGGTGTCCCAACGGCTGCCTACCATGGGGGTCGTTGCCGGTTTCCTCGCGCGACTTCCGATGCCGAGAGGAGTGACGCCGGATGAGTGATGACGACCACCACCCGAGACTCCGCCGATCTGGAGGCCCAGCTCGAGCGCCACCGGATCGAGCTGACCGCGTACTGCTACCGGATGCTCGGCTCGTCGTCGGACGCCGAGGACGCGGTCCAGGACACCATGGTTCGCGCGTGGAAGGGCTACGACCGGTTCGAAGGTCGCTCCGCGCTGCGGTCCTGGCTGTACCGCATCGCGACCAACGTCTGCTTCGACATGCTGAACGGGAAGCAGCGGCGGGCGCGGCCGATGGACTTCGGCCCCGCGCAGACCGCCGACGCACCCCTGCCGGCACCGCTTCCCGAAGCCACCTGGCTCGAGCCGATGCCCGACGGCCGCGTCGTGCCCGAACAGGGCGACCCGGCGGAGCTCGCGGTCGCGCGGGACTCGATCCGGCTGGCGTTCGTCGCCACCTTGCAGCACCTCCCGGCGCGGCAGCGGGCGGTCCTGATCCTGCGCGAGGTGCTGCGCTGGCAGGCCACCGAGGTCGCGGAGCTCCTGGACACGACCGTCGCGTCCGTGAACAGCGCGCTGCAACGGGCGCGTGCCACCCTCGAGGCGAGTGGCATCACCGACTCCGACGCCGCGGCCCCGCTGGACGAGCAGCAGCGTGAGCTGCTGGCCCGGTACGTCGACGCCTTCGAGCGCTACGACCTCGACGCGCTGGTCACGTTGCTGAGCGAGGACGTCCGCCAGTCGATGCCCCCGTACGCGCTGTGGCTCATCGGGCCTGAGGAGATCCGCGCCTGGATGCTCGGCCCCGGCGCGGCCTGCCGGGGATCCCGACTGTTCCCGACGGTCGCGAACGGCATGCCCGCGTACGCGCAGTACAAGCCGAGTGGTCCGGGGGGAGCTTCGAGCCCTGGGCGATCCACGTGCTGGAGATCTCTGACGGTCGCATTGTCGGGCTCAACTTCTTCCTCGACACCAAGACGCTGTTCCCGATCTTCGGCTTCGACGAAGCGCTCGAAGACTCGTAGTCAGTCAGTCCTGGGCGAACGTCATCACGCTCCCGAGGCCGGTCATCGTGAGCAGGTGCCGGAGGCGCGCGCTCGCGTTGCGCAGCTCGATCGCCTTGCCGAGTCGACCCGCACCCAGCTGGAGCCGCGCGAGCGCGTCGACCACCACGGCGTCCGGGTCCGCAAAGGCGCCGACGTCGCAGACCACCGTCGGCGCGTCGCTGGCCTCGAGCAGTCGGCACACACGGGCGCTGAGCCCGGGGATGTCCGCCCGGACGATGGGCGCGTCGACGACCACGCGCAGGCGCGCGCCCGGCGCCGGTGGCTCCTCGTCGTGCGCCACCCGAGATCCCCTTTCGTGGCCTGAAATGGAGACCGTGCGCCCTTCGGAAACTCATCGCGGCGCCTCGTCGACCGCTCGGGCGCGATTGAGATGGAAGGACTCCGGCGCTGGGCGCTACCCCGAATCCCGTGCGGCCCGTCTCCTCTGACCCACCGTGCCGACGCTGGACACGAACGCGGCAGGTCCACCAGTCTGCGGCGATGCCGAGGCTGCTCATCGTCCATCACACGCCCTCGCCGTCGGTCCACTCGATGTTCGAGGCGGTGCGGTCGGGTGCGACCCACGACGCGATCGATGGCGTCGAGGTGGTCGTGCGCGCGGCGCTCCACGCAACCGCCACCGACGCGCTCGAAGCCGACGCGTACCTGCTCGGCACGCCCGCCAACCTCGGGTACATCTCCGGGGCGCTCAAGCACTTCTTCGACCAGATCTACTATCCGTGCCTCGAGGCGACGGTCGGCCGCCCGTACGGCGTCTACGTGCACGGCAACAGCGACACGACCGGCGCCGAGCGGGCCGTCGAGATGATCACGACCGGTCTGCAGTGGCACCTCGCGGCCGAGCCGGTCCGGGTGATCGGCAACCCGACCCGGGCCGACCTCGATGCGTGCTGGGACCTCGGCGCGACGATCGCCGCGGGCCTGACCCTCTGACCCGACTGGAGCCCGCCCGGACTTGGCGGAGATCTTTGCCAAGTTCTTGCACTCTGAAGGGCGCGTTCTCACTCGACTCACAGTTGTCGCTGCGACGCTTGCAACCTGCGACCAACCCCGGTCGTGCACCTCCGAGCAAGCGGGTTCACCACATGAGGAAGAGCCGGACCACCCGGGACGCCGGGTTGCGCCAGGTCAGCACCGCGACGAAGTGGATCGCCGGGACCGCTGCCGTACTGACCGGGTTCCTGACCGTCTGGGAAGCGCGCAGCGTGCACGACGCGAACGCGACCCCGACCGTGGTGCAACAGCCTTCGGCCTCGTCGAGCGGCTCGTCGCCCAGCGCGACGGATCCGGGATACTCCGACCCGGGATACTCCGACCCGGGATACTCGGACCCGGGATACTCCGGCGGGCTCCAGGCCCCTGACGTCGCCCCCGCCCCCTCGGACCGCCAGCCCGCGGCGAGCTCGGGGGGATCGTGACCGAGACCCTCACCGCTGCGCAGACCCGCGCGCTGGGGACGACCGCGCGCGTCGTCGTCTGCGGTGGCGACGCCGACGAGGCGCTCGCGATCATGGCCGAAGAGCTCGAGCTCGTCGAACAGGCGTGCAGCCGCTTCCGCGACGACTCCGACCTGAGCCGGGTCAACGCCGACGGCGGGAAGGCAGTGACCGTCGACCCCGCCGCTGATCGAGGCGGTCGAGATCGCGCTGCACGCGGCGCGAGGTGACGGATGGTCGAGTCGACCCGACGATCGGGCGCGCACTTCGACTGCTCGGCTACGACCGCGACTTCGGCGACGCATCGACCGGTCAGGACCGCCGGTTGCGTTGCTCGCCGAGCGGGTCCCGGGGTGGGAGTGCGTCGTCGTCGACCGGACCCGCGTCGACGGTCCGCGTGCCGCCGGGCGTCCTGCTCGACCTCGGCGCGACCGCCAAGGCGTTCGCCGCGGATCGGGCGGCGGCAGCGCGTCGCGGCGACGCTTGGACTGCGGCGTGCTCGTCAGCCTCGGGCGGAGACATCGCGATCGCGGGGCCAGCGCCCGACGACGGATGGCCGATCCGCGTGACCGACGATCACGCGGCCGGCTTCGACGCTCCCGGCCAGACGGTGGCGCTCAGCTCCGGCGGGCTCGCGACGTCCAGCGTGACCGTGCGGCGGTGGACCCAGGGCGACGGAGGCCCGCCACCACCTGCTCGACCCGGCGACCGGGCTGCCCGTCGACGGACCGTTCCGGACCGTCTGCGTCACCGCCGGCGACCTGCGTCGACGCCAACATCGCGAGCACCGCGGCGCTCGTCCTCGGCGAAGCCGCGCCCGAGTGGCTCGACGCGCGCCAGCTGCCGGCGCGCCTCACCCGCCACGACGGTCGCGTCGCTCCACGTGGCCGGGTGGCCCGAGATCGGGTCTCGAACCGTGAGCCTCGCGGTCACCGGTGGGTCGACGCTCTGGTTCCTTTCGCGGGCCACGGGGATCGTCGCGTTCGTGCTGCTGACGGTCACCGTGGTGCTCGGCATCGTCACGTCGATGCGCTGGCAGAGCCGGAACATCCCGCGCTTCGTCATCGAGTACGTGCATCGCAACGTGACGGTGCTCGTGCTCGCACTGATCGCGATCCACGTCGCGACCGTCGTCATCGACGGCTTCGCACCGATCGGCTGGGTGTCCGCGGTCATCCCGTTCACCTCCCCGTACCGGCCGATCTGGCTCAGCCTCGGCGCGCTGGGTCTCGACCTCCTGCTCGCGGTGGCGGTGACGAGCTGGCTGCGCCACCGGGTCGGCTTCCGGGTGTGGCGCTTCCTGCACTGGTCCGCGTACGCTGTCCTGGCTCGTCGTGCTCGTCCACGCCTTCGGCACCGGCACCGACACCCGCGAAGGATGGGCGCTGCTGATCGAGGGCGGCTGCGCGGCGGCGGTCGTGGTCGCGGTGTGGCTCCGCGTCGGTGCGCAGTGGGGCGAGCACACGCCGGTCCGGGTCGCCGCGCTCGTGGCGACCATCGTGCTCCCGCTCATCGTCGGCGTCTGGCTCCTCGTCGGCCCGCTCGCCCCGAACTGGTCCACCCGCGCCGGAACGCCGCAGCAGGACCTCACCCACGCGTCGAGCTCCGGGAGCACTCGATGACGCAGCTCGAGCGCACGGCACGCGGTCAAGGAGTTCACGCCCGGGCCACCGCGCCTGCCGCGGGTGCTCACGGGTGTGCGGCCCGGCCACGCGCTCACCCTCGCGGAGCACCGCGCCCTGCACGGACCGCTTCATCCGATGTCGGCGCAAGCAGCTCATCGAGCTCGTGGAGCGATCGGCGTTGCACGGCCGCGGCGGCGCGGGGTTCCCCGTCGCGACGAAGCTGGCCGCAGTCGCGCGGGGCCGCCGGCCGCGTGTCGTCGTTGCCAATGGATCCGAGGGCGAGCCCGCGAGCCGCAAGGACGAGACGCTGCTCGCCGGCACGCCGCACCTCGTGCTCGACGGGCTCGTGCTCGGCGGCCCAAGCGCTCGACGCGCGCGACGCGATCATCGCGGTCGAGCGCACCCGAACACTCGCGCTCCACGCCGTGAAGCTCGCGGTCGCCGAGCGGGCTGCGGCCGGCGAAGACGGCGTCTCCATCCGGGTCGTGTCCGGTCCCCGGTCGGTACGTCGCCGGGGAGGAGAGCGCGCTCGTCCACCTGATCAACGGCGGAGAGGCGAAGCCGACGACGGTCCCACCCCGCCCGTTCGAACGGGGCGTCAACGGCCGCCCGACGCTGATCCAGAACGTCGAGACGCTGGCGCACCTCGCGCTGATCGGACGCCACGGCGCCGACTGGTTCCGGACGCTCGGCCCGTCCGAGGAGCCGGGCTCCGCGTTGGTGACCCTCGGCGGTGCAGTGGCGCGCCCCGCGGTCTACGAGGTCGCGCTCGGTTCCCGCTTCGAGTCGCTCATCGCGGCGGCCGGCGGCGAGACCGAGCCGGTCTCGGCCTACCTCATCGGCGGCTACTTCGGCACCTGGGTGCGCCGAGACGCGCTCACGGCGGGCCGGCTCTCCGACCACGCGACCTGCGCGAGCGTCGGCGCGTCACTCGGGGCCGGCGTCATCATGGCGCTGCCGGCGACGGCGTGCGGCCTGACCGAGACCGCCCGCGTCATGCAGTACCTGGCCGACGAGACCGCCGGGCAGTGCGGCCCGTGCGTGCACGGGCTCCGATCGCTCTCCGATCGGATGCACGAGATCGCTCGGACCCAGACCACGCCCAAGATGCGCGAGGACCTCGATCGCTGGTCCAGCATGATCGTCGGGCGCGGTGGCTGCCGCCTGCCCGACGGCGCGGTCCGCTTCCTCCACAGCGCGCAGATCGCGTTCGCCGACGAGTTCGACGTCCACCAGCGTGGTCGCTGCCGCGCGACGCGTCACGAGCCGGTGCTCCCCATCCCGGCAGCGCGAGCACGAGGTGGTGTGGCGATGAGCAAGCAGCTGCGCCTCGATCCGATCCGCTGCGATGGTCACGGCATCTGCGCCGAGCTCTTCCCCGAAGGGATCAGCCTCGACGACTGGGGCTATCCGATCGTGAACACCACTGCCATCCCGGATGCACTGATCGAACACGCCAAGCGTGCGGTGTTCGCGTGCCCCGTCCTCGCACTCAAGCTCGTCGAGGCCTGAGACCCGGCTCGTCGGGGCTCACGCGGCGAGGCGACCGGCGATCGGGCGCGAGCCGACGAAGCGCTCGCCCGGTCGGGGCTCGACGAGGTCAGGACCCGACCGGGTGGGTGACCGTGTGGAAGCTGTTGGTGTGGAGACCGTTCACCGTGAACACACCGTTGATGAAGATGCCCCAGTACTCGTTGCTGATCTGGTTCGTCGCCACCACCACGTTCACCGGCACTGCCGCACTGAACAACGCGATGCCGGTCGGGTGGCCGCTTCCGGAGTCGGGGTCGATGCCGTTGCCCGACACGCGGTTGCCCACGATGACGTTGCCAGACACGTTCTGGCCGGGCGCGTGGGCGTGGATCCCGATGCCGGCCTCTCCGTTCCCGACGAGCGTGTTGCCGATGATCCGATTGTCGTACGAGGCCGTGCCGGGGAAGGGCGCGAACATTCCGACGCCCGCTCCGCCGTTCCCGGACGAGACGTTCGCGATCACCGTGTTGTCGTAGACACCGCCGGCGGTCGGGTCGCCGAGCGCGTTGGCGTTGTGTGAAGGCAGGGTGATGCCACAGTCCTCGTTGTTGTTCAATGAGGAGTTGAATGCGATCAGGTTGCCGTGGCTGGGGCCGACCTCGTCCGTGACCAGGATGCCCCCGACGTTGCCCTCGACGTGATTCGCGATGACCCGCGCGTCGGTGACGCTCATGAGGTGCAACCCCTCGCCGCAGTCGCCGGGTACGTTGCCCTGGTCCTGACACTCCTGCGTGACGGTGGTGCCGCTCCCGAGGTCGTTGTGGCGAAGCTCGTTCCAGCCGATCGCGACGTGTGAGGTCTGGAAGGCCAACAACCCTTCGCCGAGCGCGTTCTCGATGGTGAAGCCCGAGACGCTGCTCCCGGCGGCGCCCGCGCCGACCAGGGAGACGCCGTTCACCTGGCCTGTGGCATCGATGGTCGCACCGTGGCCGGACAGGCTGAGCCGCTTCGGGACGGTGACGCTCTCGGTGTACGTCCCGCGAGCTACCGAGATCTTGGCGCCTGGGGATGCGACGGACACCGCGTGTCCGATCGTCCGGCACGGCGCGAAGAACGTGCACGGTTTCGAGTCATTGCCCCGACTCGCGGAGACGAAGAGCGTGGTCGGTGCGCCGGTCGCAGCGGCCACCGAGACCTGCATCCCGGCGACTGCGAGTGACGCGACGATCGCGAGAATCACGCGAGTCGGCTTCATGAGCCCACCTCCTGTGGTTCGTCATCCGGTGCGTCGTCGAGCCGACGCTCACCCCCACCGCTCCGGCGGGTCTATCCGGTCGCAGGTGAGAGAACGATGAGGACCGACCGGACACTGAGCCCGCCTCAGCTGCTCGAACACGCACGCTGCGAGGTCGGTGAGCGAGCCCCGTGCCGCGCCACTCAGGACTTCGCGTAGCTCTCGTAGTCCCCGCGGTCGTCGAACCAGACGAGCACCCACGCGTCGCGCGCGCCCGCGCGCACCAGCGCCTCGTAGCGATGGTTCCCGTCTTGGAGCAGCAGCCGACCGTCTCGGAACTGCGCGAGCAACGGCGGCGGCTCCCAGCCCGCGTCGATGCTCTCCTCCATGGCCTCGACGTCGCCTTCCCACTGCTCGGGCTCGATTGGGCACAGCGCTTCGTCCTCCGGCCCCGCGAGCCGGACGAGATCGTCGACGGGGACGAGCAGCGGACCGAGCCACCAGTGCTGATCCTTCGCAAGCCCGGCCGCGAGGGCGGCGTTGTCACTCCCCCGGCTCGCGAGGAACTCCCCGACCCAGCTGGCCAGGCGATCGTCGTCGGCGGCGGCGACGGCCGAGGCGAGGCTGAAGATCTCGGTGTCTGGCATGTACGACCACGATGCCCGCCCGGCCCGGGCCTCAACCCCCCGTCGGATCTCAACCCGGTGCGATGCGCGCGGCGAGGTCCGAGAGCGAACCGACCCGGTCGTAGTCCGCGTCGTGGTGGAGGCCGAGCGGGTCCATCAGGACCGGGCGCAGTCCGGCCCGGCGCGCGCCAACGACATCGATGGCCGGCATGTCGCCGACGTACCAGGCGTCTTCCGGCCGGATCCCCATCGCGTCGAGCGCGATCGTGAAGATCCGGGGGTCCGGCTTCATCACGCCGACGGCGCCGGAGTCGATGACGCACTCGACCTGCACACCCGATGCCCGGGACCGACCTGCAGGATCTCGAGCTCGCGGAGCCGTTCGCCGATCATGCCGTCCGCGTTGGAGATCACACCGAGGCGAACGTCAGCGTCGACAAGGGCCTGGAGCCCTTCACGACAGCCCGGGAATGACGCGGAGCCAGAGCCCGGCGTCGGCGAACTCGCTGTCGACGTGCACGATGCGCTTCGGCGCGGTCGATCTCCGCGACCCCGCACTCCCGGATGTAGTCCTGGAGGTACAGCTTCCAGCTGCCGGACCAGTCGCTCTCGACGTCGAGATCGGTCGTGAAGCGGGCCGCACCCCGGTAGTGCGCGTCGTCGAGCCGTTCCGGCACCACGGTGCACTCGGCGCGCGCGAATGCTCGCGAGGAGCCGGTCGTGGTCCGGGAGCAGGAACACACCGCCTGCATCGAGCAGGACTGCCTCGGGCACCCTCACGGTCGCAGCACCGCCACGATCGACCTCCTGGGTTGAGCTCGGCCTCCGCGAAAGACTAGGGAGGACGTGCGCGCAGGCGGCGCCGGCGCGGACTGACCGCTGATCAGGGGTTGCGCATGCGGGCCCGGGCGCGGCTGAACAGCACGAGCGTCGTCGCGTGGAGCAGGTCGCCGATCTCGACCGGCGCCTTGCCTGCGAACGCGCGGGCGTGCGTCCCCTCGAGCACGATGCCGAGCTTGAAGCTCGCCATCACCTCGTACCAGGCGACCGCCGACAGGTCCCGCGTCGACCGTTGGTGTACCGGGCGACGAGCTCGGCCCGGCTCGGGAGCCCGCCCAGCGCGGCGAGGGTTCCGCCGATGCCGGGATCGGTCTCCGACGGCCACGTGGCGAGGAGCCAGCCGAGGTCCAGAAGCGGATCACCGACCGTGCACATCTCCCAGTCGACGATCGCCGCAACCTCTGGACCGTCGTAGCGGTACAGCAGGTTGGCGAGGTGGTAGTCACCGTGCGAGATCCCCGGCGGTGAAGGTCCCGGGACGGTTGACCTCGAGCCACGTCGCAACCTCGTCGAGCCCGGGGATGTCAGGGCCCGGGTAGCCCTCGTGACGGGCGTAGGACTCGAGCTCGTCCCAGCCACCGGGGCACCTGGCGTTCGAGGAAGCCGTCGGGCCGGCCGAGGTCGGACAGACCGACCGCTTCGTAGTCGACCGCGCCCAGCGCGGCCACTGCGTCGACCGCGGCCAGACCCATCCCGTGGCGCACCGCCGCGTCACCGCGTGCAGCGCGGGGAGCTCGACCGTCGGATTGAACCCGTCGACGGCCTGCATCAGGTAGAACGCCGCGCCACCACCGAGGACCGTCTCGTCCGGGCACGCGGCCACCAGCGTGGGATGCGGCACCGCGCTCCCGCGCGAGTGCGGCCAGCACGCACATCTCGCGGCGCATCATGTCGTTGCTCTTCGGTCGCAGGTGCCACGGCCCGCGCCGGAGCACGTACGACTCGCCACCCCGCACGAAGCGCACGAGGACGTTCTGGGTTCCACCGACCAGCGACGTGATCGGACTCGATCGGCCCCGCCGGGAGACCCTGCTCGTCCATCCAAACGGCCAGGACCTCGTAGTCGATCTCGGAGTCCGGCTCGGGCATGTCGTCCACTATCGGGGGCGACCGCGGTGCAGCGCAAGACTCCGTCGACCTGTCAGCCAGGGACGCGAAGTGGTGGTCGTCACCACGCCGGCCCGAAGCAGCTTCGCCGGCACCCGGTCCAGGCCAGGGCCGACGCCGCCAGGCCGGGACGGATCGACCCGGGCTCGGGTCGGCCCCGCTAGGAGGGTGGGCGCAGGGCCGCGTCGAGCACTCCGAGCGCGCCGACCGCGAGTCGCGAGTCGATCGGAACCCGCGCCTGCAGGAATCCCATCAACAACGTGAGCACGATCGCCTCGAACCCGTTCGCCATCGTCGCCGGATCGACGTCACCTCGCACCTCACCCGCGGCCTGCGCGGCGGCGATGTCCGTGGCAATCTGCTCGTTGAAATCGCGCAGCGACGGGAGGTCCAGCACGCGGTCGATCACCTCGGGTTCCTGGCCGCCCAGCACCCGCGCCGCGAGCGGGTGCTCGGTGATGTGCCCGGCGAGCTCGGCCAGGATGACCGCCTCCCGATCGCGCACCGGGGTCCCGGCGATCGCGACCCGGGCCCGGTCGATGAGCCCTCCTGCATCGAGGTCCACCGCGGCCTCGAAGAGGGCTTCCTTGTTGGTGAAGTACGCGTAGACCGCGGCCGGGCTGAGCTGGGCCTCCCGGGCGATGTCGGACACCGACGTGCGCCGGAACCCGTCGAGCGCGAACCGTCGGACCGCGATCTCGAGCAACAGCCGCCGGGTCCGGTCGCCCTTGGTGCTGTTGGCGTCCTGCGCCGTTGCCGCCACGTTTCGGATCCTACCGTCGGGGGGTAACCATCAAAGTGATGAAATCTCTTGACTTGTTGATTCCTCTCGGCGATGCTCAGCCCATGGTCGCCACCGATCCCGATCGTCGGATCGACCGGCTCAATGCGGTGTCGAGCGCCCGCCCGGTCGAGCCCGACACACACCTGCCGTGGGGAACCCTCGGGCCCGGGCAGGTGATCGCCGACAACCTGTTGACCGTCGAGGGCCTCCTGACCGACGGCAGCCCGGTCCCGCTGAACGAAGACCAACGGGCGCGCCTCTCCCGCGAAGAGGTCGCGGCGATGCTGACGATGGGCGTGCACTTCGAGGCGGTGTTGACCGCGGGGTTCGCCCGCCAGATCGCCGAGGCCTCCGACCTCTCCGATCCGCGGGTCACGTACATGCTCCACGAGATCGGTGAGGAGGCCCGCCACTCCCGCGCGTTCGTGCGCCTGATCGAAGAGCTGGCCCCGACCGCCAAGAACCCGTTCGACACGCCCGTCGCAAACTTCCTCCTGAACCGATTGACGCGCTCGCTGGCGAAGACCGACGCGCTCCTGCTCGTGATGGTGCTGGCCGGCGAAGAGATCCCGGATCACCTCCAGAAGCTGGCCGCCGAGCACCCCGACACCGATCCGATGCTCGCCGAGCTGAACCGCTACCACCGGATGGAGGAGACGCGACACCTGTCGTTTGCGCGCACGGTCCTCCCGGAGGCTTGGGCCCGGGCCGGCTGGATCGAGCGCCAGCGCATCCGCCTCGCGGCGCCGTTCATGATCAGCCAGCTGTGGCAGGCGTTCGTGCATCCCGGCGTCTACGCGACCGTCGGGCTCCCGACCTGGTCGACCTGGAAGGCCGTCCAACGACTGCCGCGCCGCATCGAGCTGCGCCAGACCGTGACTCGTCCCGTCCTCGAAGCACTCGCTCGACGCGGGTGCGTTCACTCGCGGCCACATCCCGCGCGGCTGGCGCACGCTCTGTGGGGTCGACCGCGACGGGATGCCCGCCGGCTGACCCCCTTCGGTTCTCCGCTCGCGTCAGGCGATGCCGGTGAAGAAGGCGCCGACGCCGTTCGTCTCACGCCTCACTTCGAGATCGACGACTGCACGTTGCGGATCGTCGGCGTGTCACACACGTCGGCCGGCTGTTGGTCCGTCAGCGAGCAGATCGCGGCCGTCATGCCGTTCGCGGTGCCGAGGATCGCCTGCGCGATCGGGTCATCGGGGTTCTTGAGCGCAGCCGCGATCTCGGAGTGCGACTTTCCGGCGAGCAGCTGCGGGCTGTAGCTCGAACCGGAGATCAGATATTGACCGCCGAAGTCGATGAACGGGATCGCGCCCGTGGACGCGGCGGGAACGTACGGCGGGGCGTCGAACTCCGTCAGGATCTGCTGCTGTTCTGCGGTGGCCTTCTCCAGGACTGGATACTGCCCACCTGAGAGCTCGTTGCCCTGTTGCTCCACGCCCTCGAATGCCACGTACGGGCTGGTGTAGGTCGAGCCGTGGAACGAGAACGTCGGCGTGCTCGGGAAGACGTCGGTCGACGAGGACTCGGTCGCCTTGAGCCCGACGAACTTCCCGAAGCGCGAGAGGGCCTGGACCAGCGCCCATCGTTCGGCCGCGCAGTAGGGGCAGTACTCGGCACCGATGTAGAGCACGAGGGGTTTCCCGTCGCGAGTGAGGGCCGGCGCGCTGATCGGCGTCGGCAGCTTCTCGACGCCGCCGGTCCCGACCTTCTCAGTGGTCGCCGCGGGCACACTCGTGACGTCACGCACCACCGCTCCCGAGGCCGCCTTGGCCTTCGACGACGAGTCCGAACGCCCGGCAACGGTCGCCACCACGAGCGCGGCGCCAACCACGACCACGACGCCGACGATCAGCCAGAGCCAGCGACTCTGACCGGGGCGCGGGCTGCGCGCCTTCGACCGCTGACGTTGGCGTCCGCTCTTGCTCGTGCTCATCGCGATATCCGTTCTTCGAGGGTCTGAACGTTCGCGTCGTCAACCGAGGAGTCGGAATCCCGTCGGCCCAGCAGCTGCACCACCATCAATGAGCTGATGAACGAAAGCGCGGAGAGTGCCATGAAGGGCAACGATACGAACCCGAGCTCCCAGACGTAGCGCACCGTGCACGGCTCAGTGGTCGTGCAGAAGCTCGAGGCACCCTGGTCCGGAAACGCCTGGAGCTGCGTGTGGTAGATCGAGAACGCCAGACCGACGCAGGCGAGCGGGAGGACGTACCACCCGACGGCGCGGTCGCGTCGGAGCGCTCCGACGAGCAGGATCAGTGCCATCGGGTAGATCGCGATCCGTTGGAACCAGCAGAGCGCGCACGGGACGAAGTGAGCGACCTGGGAGTAATAGAGGCTGCCTGCCGTGGCCGCCGAGCGCGACGATCCACGCCAACCACGCCGCGCCGTCGACCAGATCGCGCCAGATCGCTTGCGCCCACGGGGCGCGTGCACGCCGGCCGATGGCCACCACGACGACGGCGACGACGCCGGCCCAACACGCCAGCGCCAGGATCGCGAAGAAGAGGGAAAGGGTCGAGGTGCTCATCAGGTGCGCGAGGCGCCGGCCCAGCATCCCATGATCACCGGGGCACAAGCCTTCGTGGTGCGCGACATCCAGTCGGTGGTCGTTCCAGGGGTCCGACGAGTTCCCGGCGAGCTCCTCACGATCATCGACGCAACGGGCTGCTGACCGCCACTGCACCGACTTCGAGAGTTGCGGGCGCCGTGAACCGGTCGTGCACCCGACCCGAGCCGGCGTCGATACCGGATGCCGTCATCGCACCGAATCGGGTGCGATCCGCGGGTGCGACGGCCCAGATCGAGCTCCGCGCACCCGCGATCCCGTACGGCGCACGCAGGACGCCGGAAGCACCCTGCACCCGGACCCGGGCCCGCGTGGCGCCCGTCGGCCAATCGATTCGCGTCGCACTCGCGCGCGACCGGTCCAAGACCCAGAGCCGACCCGATGCCGTTGCCGCGCCGACGGCGTCGACCCTCGTGTCCTGGAAGCGCCGCGGCGACCCGACCGAGAGATCACGCGTTCGTATCGCCACGGTGCTGCGGCGAAACACCAGGATCGCGTGCCCAGGCACCCCCACGAAGGCCACGGGGACCTGGGAGACGGCGAGCGTCGCTCGGCCCAGCACCCGGCCCGTCCTGGCCTCGATGCGGGCCACCGCCACCGTGCCGTGCGAGCTCGATGCGGTCCACACGTCATCGGAGTCCGACCACGTGAGGGTCACGGCGTCGGCACCCGGATCGGGCAGTGCGACGGTCTGACGTTCGCCGGGGTCGGCCACCGAGACGCGCGTGAGCTGGGTCGGACCGCTGACCAACCAGATCGCATCACCCGTGTCCGCGATGGGCTGCGGGGACAGTGTCGAGCCTCGGGTCACCGTGACGGGGGCGAGCTGATCGAGCTGGTTGCGCCTTGCGTCCAGGCGCCCGAGCGTGCCCCGATCGGGATCGAAGAGGTCGACCGCGCCACGAGCTCCGAGCACGCTCCCGAAACCTTGGACGCCGAGGACCGTTCCCGACCGGATGCGGGCGATCGGGACCCGCACGGTGCGAACACCGAAGAGCCAGACGGCCGCGGCGGGTGCTCGAGTGCCGGCGGCCTCGGCGGTGATGGAGATCGGGTGCTGCACCTCCCCGCCGCCTCCGCCCGATCGCTGGACCAGCGCGACGCCGACGCCGAGCGCGACGCCGATGACGACGTACGTGACGAGGGCGCGAGGGCGCGTCGCCTGGCGGAGGGTGAGGCTCGGCACGGTCAGCCGGCCTGCAGACGGTTCTTACCGTCGGGAACCGAGCGGCGCGGCCGGACGACCTCATTCACGAGAGCCGCGAGGTCGCGGGCCCGTCGTCCGGCACGAGGAGAGGTCTTGACGGTGCAGCGGAGATGAGTGCTATCGGGCGGCGGCCTGGTCATGGCTCGCGATGAGGCTCTCGCGGGCTCGGGCGACGCGCGAACGGATCGTGCCGACAGGCACACCACAGATCTGCGCCGCCTCTGCATACGGAAGGCCGAGGAGTTGAGTGAGCGTGAACGCTTCGGACCGATCGGGGTCGAGCGCCCGAACCAGCTCCATCAGCGCATACGTCCCTTCCGGACCGGGCTCGGTGGGCTCACGCCGGACCGAACCGCACCGCTCGACGAGGCGTCGGTGACGGATCCGTCGGCGCACGACGTCGGCGCACGCTCGCCGTGCGATCGCCAGGAGCCACGTACGACCGCTCGCCTCGACCCGGTACCGGCCCAGCGAGCGCCACGCCCGGATGAACGTGTCCTGAACGGTGTCGTCGACCTCTTCGTGGTCGACCAACGCGTTGACGAAGCGGCGCACCGGCTCGTTCGCGATCTGGATCGCGGCGAGCGAACGCCTGACGATCCCCGTCCCGTGCGTCGAGCAGCAAGCTCGTCAGCTCATCCACGAATTGCGGACCGTAGCGCGGCCCCCCGGCGTCGGGGGCATCGGGCGCTCAGACCTTGATCGCGGTGTCCGATGAAGCGGACGCGTGGGACACTGTCGATCGTGGACTGTGAGACGGCGAGGCTCGCGATCTCGAGCTCGGCGGATGGCGAGACCATCGCCGAGCGCGAAGCGCTCTCCCATCACGTCGAGACCTGTTCACCCTGTCGGGCCTACGAGCAGCGGGTCCACCAGATGCGGCCCCGCCCGGTCCGCGCGGTGTCCGCTCCGTCGAGCGCGTTCTCCGAACGGGTGCTCGAGGCCCTCGAGCCCGATCGCTCCACGTCGGCCGAATCGAGGTTCCTGCGGGTGGCCCTCGGCATCGTGGGGGTGCTCGCCCTGATCCAGTCGCTTCCGGACCTGTTCGCCGCCGGGTCGGGGACCAACGAGCACATGGCGCGCCACCTCGGGGTGTTCACCGCGGCGCTCGCCGTCGGCTTCATCTACACCGCGCTTCGGCCCCGGCGCGTGGGCGGCCTGCTTCCTGTCGCGGCCGTGATCTCCATCGGGTTGGTGGTCACGGCCGTGATCGACGTCACCGCGGGCCACACTCCCATCGCGGGCGAGACGACCCATGTCCTGGAGATCGTCGGTCTCGTCGTCATGTGGCTGTTGACGCGGTTCGAGCGACCGCGTCGCGAGCCACCTCGCCACTCGCAACCACACCTGCGGCCGGTCCCGGACGGCCCATCTGATCGGGACTGACGCCGGCGGCCTCACCGTTGCGGAACTTTCGGGATCCTGGAAGCGACCATCTGCGTGGAGAGTGCAGTCTCGGGACGACAGCAGGAGGAGAGCATCGTGTTTCGGCGTGCGGTGGTAGCAGGCGGGATCGTCGCCGCGGTGTTGGCGATCGCAACTCCCGCATTCGCCCATGTGACCGTTTCGCCGCCGGATGCCGTGAAGGGCACTGATCAGGTCCTCACCTTCAACGTCCCGAACGAGACGGACAACACCAACACCACCCAGATCGAGATCTCGTTCCCGACCGACCACCCGATCGCCGAGGCGAGCGTCCTCCCGGTACCGGGCTGGACCGCCAAGGTGAACATGGTCAAGGTCACGAAGCCGATCAAGACCGACTCCGGCTCGGTGACCGAAGCGGTCGGGAGCATCATCTGGACCGGCGGCGCGATCGAGCCGGGTCAGTTCCAGGAGTTCACGGTGTCGGTCGGCCTTCCCGGCGATGCAAGCACCTTGGTCTTCAAGGCCCTGCAGACGT
Source organism: uncultured Acidimicrobiia bacterium (assembly GCA_963848485.1). Lineage (GTDB taxonomy): Bacteria > Actinomycetota > Acidimicrobiia > IMCC26256 > JAENVU01 > Chersky-806. The sequence continues at coordinate 26,700 of CAWKDX010000002.1, read as the reverse complement.
ACAGCGACGGCACCATCGTCCGCTGGATCGAGCTCACCCCGGCGGGGGGTGAGGAGCCGGAGCACCCCGCGCCCGTCCTCACGCTGACCGCGGCCAGGAGTGACGCCGCGTCATCGTCGACCACCGCGTCGCTGCCCAAGGACATCGCCACGAGCAGCGACGTCGACTCCGCCAAGACGATCGGGGTCATCGGCATCGCGCTCGGTGCGATCGGGTTGGTGGTGGCGATCGTGGCGCTCGTCCGGCGACCGAGGTCCGTGAGCTGACGTGAACCGGTGAGATCACTGCGCCGCGTGGCGCTCATCCCCGTGGTGTGCTTCGTCGTGGTCGCGGCGACGGCCGCGCCGGCGTGGGCCCACGCGGTGCTCGAAGGTACGAAGCCGGCGAACGGCAGCTCGTTCTCGGTTGCCACCGCGCCGCGTTCGGTGAGCATGCACTTCGGTGAGTCCGTTGGCGTGAAGCTCGGCGGGGTTCGCGTCTACGACGACCACGCCAAGCTGATCGACACGGGAACACCGGAGCACCCCGGCGGCGACGGATCGACGGTGCGGGCGAGCCTGCCGAAGCTCGCGCCCGGAACCTACGTGGTCACCTGGCGCGTGATCTCGGCCGACACCCATCCGGTCGAGGGCGCCTTCACGTTCCGCGTCGCCTCCAGCCAACGCGACGTGCGCTCGCTGACCACCCGGCTGCTGTCGTCGCAGGCCGGGAGCAAGACGGTCGGAGTCCTCTACGGCGCGGTTCGGTTCGCCGAGTTCGCCGCGCTGCTCGTCCTCATCGGGGGCGCCGCGTTCTTCGTGCTGGTGTGGTCCGATGGTCGACGCGAGCAGCGGGCGCGGCGGATCGTCTGGGGCGCCTGGTTCGTGTTGCTCGCGGTCACGGTGCTCGGGTTCGCCATCGAAGGCATCTACGCCGCCGCGTTCCCACTGCGGGACCTGCTCAAGCCCGAAGTGCTCGCCGACACGTGGCACTCGCGCTACGGCGAGATGGCCGCACTCCGCGCCGGGCTGCTGCTCCTGGCCGTGCCGGTCCTCCGAGCGTTGGTCGGCACCAAACGACGTTCCGGTGCGACCCGGCGGCCACTCCCGGCGTGGTGGTCCTGGTCCGCCGCGCTCCTCACGGTCGGGCTCTGCCTCACGGTGAGCCTCACGGGCCATGCGGTCACGGGCCGATGGACGGTGCTCGCCCTGCCCGCCGACGTGATGCATCTGGTCGCCGGCGGTCTCTGGGTCGGCGGCCTCGTCGGGTTGATCGCCGTTGCCCTCCCGCGTGCGACGAGCACCGCGCTCGACCGGATCGTCCCTCGCTATTCGACGGTCGCGACCGTCAGCGTGATCGCGATCGTCGTGAGCGGGGTGTTCCAGTCCGTCCGCCAGGTCGGCACCCTCCACGCGCTGACGTCGAGCAGCTACGGCCAGATCCTGCTGGTGAAGGTCGGCGCGTTCGTCGTGGTGATCGTGCTCGCTGCGCTCAGCCGCGACGTGGTCCGCATCTGGTATCGCGCACCCGCCGAAGCTCGCGAGGAGATCACGGAGGCCTTTGGGGCGGACGCCACGCCGGATGCAACGCCTGCAGGCAGATCCGACCCCCAGGGGAGTGGCCCGGTCGCGGTGCTCGAACCTCCCGAGACCGATGACACGCCCGACCGGTGGGCCCGTCGACGTCTGCTCCGCACCGCCGGGTTCGAGGTGATCGTGCTCGTCCTCGTGCTGGTCGCAACGTCACTGCTCGTCGACGCCCGACCGGGCTACGAGACGACGAGCGGGCCGGTCAACGTCACGATGAAGACCGCGAAGATCTGGTTCGACGTGGTCATCGATCCGGGTCGCGTCGGCCCGAACGAGGTCCACCTCTACGCGATCAACCCGGTCGGCGGGGTCTCGGATCCGCTCCAGATGTCGATGGAGCTCACGAACAAGGACCATGACGTCGGCCCGCTGAAGGTCCCGCTCATCCGCGCCGCGCCGGGCCACGAGCTGACCCAGGGGTTCGTGATCCCGTTCGCCGGCGACTGGCAGGTCACCGTCGACGCCCTGATCACCGACGTGGACCAAGCAACCGCGACTCAGACCGTGACGATCCACTAGCGAGACGCGCGAGAGCTCATCGAGGTCCGGCCGACTGGCCCATGGCGCGCACGATGCGCGCCAGCAGGGCACGTGAGGCGGCGAAGTCCATCTCGGGTGGCCGCACGGTCAGAACCGACCGAACGGCCGACCGCTCGGTCGGTGGGCGCGTCGATCGGGTCGTCGGGATCGCGCGATCCTGATCCCCTCTCCTCAGGAGGTGCAGTGGCCGACCGTCGGCAGCTCGAACAAGCGATCGAGGCTCAGGAGCAGCTGCGCGGCTCGGTGCCGGACGCGGTCATCGACGTGGCCGTTGCGGCGCTGCGCGAGAGTCTGGCGCTCCTGGGCGACGCTCCGCCGAGCGACCGCCGTCGCCAGGCGACCGTGCTCTTCGCCGACGTCGCCGGCTTCACCGCGTGGTCTTCAGGCATGGACGCCGAGCTCGTCTCGGCGTTGATGAACGAGCTGTGGACCGATCTCGATCTGGTCGTGAGCCACCACGGCGGCGGGGTGGACAAGCACATCGGCGACGCGGTCATGGCGATCTGGGGGGCCGAGCAGTCGCGCGAAGACGATCCGGAACGCGCGGTGCGAGCCGCACTCGCGCTCGTCGCCGCGTTCGCAGGGTTTCGGGATCGGCACGGCCTCGACGTCGGGATCCGCGCCGGTGTGAACACCGGGCCGGTGGTGTTCGGACCGGTCGGCACCGCGGGTGAGATCAGCGCGATGGGTGACACCGTGAACGTGGCGAGCCGTCTCGAACACGCGGCACCGCGCGGTGGCGTGTTGATCTCGCACGACACCTACCGCCATGTGCGCGGCGTCTTCGACGTCGAGGGTCCGCAGCTCCACGAGCTCAAGGGCAAGGCCGAGCCGGTCCCGGCGTACGTCGTCCGCGGGGTCCAGCCACGGGCGTTTCGCGTCGCGTCGCGGGGCGTCGAGGGAGTCGAGACCCGGATGATCGGTCGTGAGCAGCAGCTCGCGGCGCTCCAGGCCGCCTACGGACGCGCGGTGCACGACGGCCGCGCGCAGCTCGCAACCGTGGTGGGCGAAGCGGGGACCGGGAAGTCGAGGCTCCTGGACGAGCTCGTGGACTGGATCGAGCTGCAGCCCGAAACGGTCGCCTCCTTCAAGGGCCGCGCCGGCCCTGATCTGCAGCCGGTGCCGCGCGGCCTGCTGCGCGAGCTCTTCGCGTTCCGCTTCGACATCAACGACGACGACGCCCCGGCCGTCGTGGTCGAGAAGCTGCGCGACGGCTTGGCTCCACTCGACGATCGCGACGCGGATCTCGTCGGGCAGTGGCTGGGCTTCGACGTCCCGGACGATCCCACGGTGCCTGGCCTCACCGGGAGCCCGGAGTTCGGCGCGGTCGCTCGAGCCCACCTCGGCCGCTACCTGCGCGCCCGCGCGGCCGGAGCGCCGATGGTCGTGCTGCTCGAAGACATCCACTGGTCCGATCCGGACTCACTGGAGGCGATCGAGGCGCTCCTCGAGTACTTCCGCGACACCGCCTTGCTCGTCGTCGCGGTGACCCGGCCCACGCTGTTCGACGACTGGCCGGCATGGAGCGAGTCGGTCGAAGGCGCCATCCGCGTCGATCTCGAGCCGCTGTCCCCGGCCTCGAGCCGCGCGCTCGTGGCCGAGATCATGCAGCGGGTCGACCAGATCCCGGCCACGCTGGTCGACGTGGTCGTCGAACGGGCGGAGGGCAACCCGTTCTACGTCGAAGAGCTGATCAAGGTCCTCATCGACTCGGGGGTGATCGACGCGCCGGAGGACGGGTCCGCCTGGCGGGTGGTTGCGGACCGCTTCGACCAGCTGACCCTGCCGTCGACGCTGAGCGGCGTGATGCAGGCGCGGCTCGACGGTCTCACCGAGTCCGAGCGGGTCACGCTCCAGCACGCGTCCGTGGTGGGTCGGATCTTCTGGGATGACGCGGTCGCGGCACTGGCCGCGGCGTCGAGCCACGACGCCAGGCCTCTGCTGCCACCCACGTTCGCGGCGCTCTGCGTGCGCGGTCTGATCCATGGGCGGGCCCGATCGGTGTTCGCAGGGACCGAGGAGCTCGAGTTCCACCACGCGATCCTGCGGGACACCATGTACGAGACCGTGTTGATCCGCGATCGGGAGCGCCTGCACGCGGCCACCGCGCGCTGGCTCGAAGACCGGGCCGCGGACCGCATCGACGAGTACCTCGGGTTGATCGCGGAGCATCTCGCACGTGGAGGCGAGCCGCTCCGCGCCGCGGCGCTGTTCGATCGTTCGGCCGAACGGTCGTTCCTCACGGGCGCGTTGCGGTCTGCGAACTCCGCGTTCGAGCGCGCGCTCGCGCTCCGTGAGCTCGTTGGCGCGCCGCCGTCCGTTCCCGCGCTCGCCGCGGCCAATCGACTCGGCGAGACGTCCCGGACCCTGGGTCACCTGAGTCGGGCCGACGAAGTGCTCCGGCGCGTGGTCTCGGACGCGCGAGCCGCCGCCGCGCGACGCGGAAGTGGTGAAGGCGCTCGACACACTGGCCGCGCTGGCGCTCGATCGGGGTGACTTCGATGCCGCAGCCGACCTGATCGGCGAGGCCGTGCCGCTCGCCGAGGCCGAAGGTCTGCCGATGGTCCGGACCCTGCTCAACCAGGCCGACCTCGCACTGCGCCAGGGCAAGACGAGCGACGCGAAGGCGTACGCGGAACGGGCCGTCGAGCGGGCCCGGGCCGTCGACGACCCGCTCCTCACCTTCGCCGCGCTGAACTCGCTGGCCACCGCGCAGCGCGACGACCTCGATGCCTCGCAGGCCAACCTGGAGCAGGCCCTCGAGCTCGCGCAGGAGATCGGCAATCTGGAGCGCGAGGCGGTGGTGCTCACGAACCTCGGGGTGATCGCCCACCTGCGCGCCGACGCGGGCGACGGCGAGCGCCACTACACCGAGGCGATCGAGCTGTACTGCCGGTCGCACGAGCTGTACGTGGACCTCGGTCTGCACGAAGCCGCGGCGCAAGTGCTCGTGAACCTCGCGCAGGCCGAGATCGAGGTCGGCGATCGCCACGCGGCCACGATCCACGCGCGCGAGGCGCTCGCTCTCAACGTGCGCTCGGGTGCCGACTCACGGGTGATGTTCGTGTTGCTGGTGTTCGCGCAGATCACGATCGCGAACGGCGATCCGGTGCGTGGCTTGGAGCTCATCGGGCTCGTCCGCGCCGATCACCGCTGCTCCCACGACGATCTCGGCGAGATCGACCGCATCTTGTCCGGCTACCGCGGCGCATCGGGACGGGGCGGTGCGGACTCACCGTTCGGGCTCTCCGACGACGCGGTCGAGTCCGCGCTGGCGGCTGGTGGACGGCTCGACTTCGACGGCGTCGTCGCCGACCTGCTGAGCCGGGGTGGGTCGGCCACCGCCGCGGGTTCCGCGTGAACGATCCCGATGTCGATCGTGTGAGGCGGCTCAGCGCCCTATGCGTTGGGTCGCGAAGACCACGTCGTCGATGAAGACGTCGTACGTGCGACCGGACTGGACCTCGCCGATCTGCATCTGGCCGATCGGCGCGGCCGTCGCATTGGCGATACTGGACGACAGGCCATCGACGAGCACGTCGTCGAGCCAGGCATCGACGGCATGCGTGGCGCCGTCGTTGCGCATGTGGAGCTCGAGCGTGTGCCACCCGGCACCGACCGAGGTGGTGCTCGTCACCGAGGAACCGACGACATCGTCGCGCAACCCGAGCTTTCCGCTGGTGTTGACGTAGAGGTATCCGAGCGAGTTGCCGGCGGAGTCCCGGAATCGCAGCAAGTTCACCTGGCTCGACATGCTCGGGAGATCGAAGTAGATGCGTGCGTAGCCGTCGGTGAAGGTGGCCGGGAGCGTCTTCTTCGCGTAGGTGTTGCCGTTGGTGGTGTTGCCCTCGACGGCGAACCCGCCCGAGTTGACCGTCGAGGTCTCGGTGCTGAGACCCGACGACGAGGTCCACGACGAGAGGTCCCCCGATTCGAATCCGTCGCTGAACACCGGCGTTGGAGGGCTGGGGGTGGTGACCGGCGGCGCAACACCGTCGGCCGAGGTGTTCCCGGCGGCGTCGCGCGCCCGAACCGCGTACTGATACGACGTGGCCGGAGTAGCGCTGGTGTCCGTGTAGGAAGTGGTGTCCCCTGCCACTGACGCCAATGGGTCACCGTTTCGCGTCACGTCGTACGCCGCGACTCCGAGGTTGTCGGTCGAGGCGCTCCACGTGAGGTACACGGACGTGGGCGAAGCCGCAGTTGCGGTGAGGGTCGGCGCGGACGGCGGGGTGGTGTCCACGGTCCAGGTGTAGGCCGCCGGAGTCTGGTCGGTGCCGTCCGATGTCGTCGCGGCGACGCTGAACGTGTGCAGACCGTCCGCCAAGCTGGCGTACGAAACCGGGCTGGAACATGGCGTTGCGGCCGCGCCGTCGAGGGTGCATGCGAAGGTCGCAGGCGTGGCGGTCGCGTGGAACGTGAACGTTGCGCTCGCCGCGCGCCTGCAGCGGCGGTGCGGAATCGATGATGGTGTTGGGCGCAGTGGTTCCGAAGTCGTACGTCTGGACGTCGAACGTGTTGCCGAGCGAATCGGTCGGACTCACCGTGACCGACGTACCGATGACGGTCACACCGATGTAGTGGTACACCTGCCCGATCGATGGAGGGTGCGGTCGCCGCTCCACACTTCGATCCCTTGCTGCTGGAGTTCGACCAGCCGATCGCGTAGGCGTCGTACGGGTGACAGGTGCCCATCGGCTCGAGGGTGCCGCCGCCGCCCCCGGTGACGTACGTGACCGGCGCGCCGGGCGCGCTGGGAACGTTCCGCTCGTAGATGTGCGCGTGACCGTTGAACCAGACGTTGACTCCGTACTGGGTGAGGAGCCCTTCGAGGTTCCCCGCGCCCTGGAGGTACGTGTCGGAGGGCTGAGTGTTGTTGTCCGAGTACACCGGGTAGTGCGAGAACGCGAACTTCAGCCCGGTGGGATGCGTCTGGAGATCGTGGAGCAGCCATTCGTACTCCGGGGCCCCCGGCACGAAGTGCGCGGCGGCGTCGTTGGCGTAGACGTTGGCCGTGCCCACGTTCGTGTCGCCCCACGCCGAGTCCAGCATGTAGAAGCGAGCGTTCCCGGCATCGAACGCGTACCAGCTGCTGCTGTAGTCGGCGGGGTTCGTGCCGTTCACACAGCAGTAGGTGTCCCCCGTGTACCTGCCGTTCGATGTGGCAACGGCAGTGTCCTGCGGCCAGTTCACCAGGTCGGCGTGAGCACCCGCGTTGCTCGCGAGACCGTGGTTTCCTCCGCTGACGAACAGAGGGATCGAGCTTCCCGGCACCGCCCAGAAGTTCGGGCCGAAGATCGCGCTCGGTGTCGGCGCCGTGCTGCTGGAGATCTCCGTACACCAGCTGGCTGCCGTTCGGATAGCCGTTGTCGCCGGTCGTGACTGCGAACCGCGCACCGCTCGTGCGCACGCGTGCCAACAGGTTGGCCATGTCAGGGTTGTTCCCGTTCGCAGTCGACCTGACCCCAGTCCCCGAAGACGGCGAACTTGAACGCCTCCGTGGCGCCTGGTTGCACGTTCGTCTGGAACTGCAGCGCGGCCGCGCCACCCAGGAGGTCGGTGCTGTCGAGGAGCACTCGATAGCAATATGCACCGGTCGCGGGAAGCGTGAGTGAGGCCTTCCACCGATACTCGTTCACCGCACCCACGGTCACCGACGCGCGGGTGGCCGGGTCACTGTTGATCAGGCTGGTGCAAGCATGGGCCTGCTTCGTCGAACGCTCCCCACTGCACGGACCCGGTCGAACCTGTCTGGTCCGTTGCCCAGTTGACGATCACGTGCAGCCCGACCGCATCGGTGAGATACGGCTCCCGGGTCAGATGCGGGCTGAAGAGCGCCGGGTTCGGCGCTGATGGCGGCAGCCAGCAGCCCGCAGCCACGAGCATGAGCACCGCCATCACGCCCGTCGACCGGCCGATCGCCCTCGCCCGACGAAGTCCGAGCACCCGCTGCCCCTGCCCCTCCATGGACGACTTCGCTGCATTATCACCGTCGACACGGTCGAACTGCAAGGATTTCCACGGACCGACAGGGTCTTCAGTACCGCGCCCCGACGGCTCGCTGCTCCCGGTCTGAGGCCGCGAAGGGCAGGTCGATGCTTTTTACGCATTTGAGCAGGTAAGTACGTTTGTACTACATATGTAGAAGGTGTTCGCTCAGCGGAGTAGGGCTCGTGAAGTCAGGTGGCACGGGCAGCCTCCCCCTCTGAGGCACGCCGGCGCCAGGGAGGGCGGGGTGCGTGTCCTGACTCCGCCCTCCTTGCGCGCCCAACCGGAGCGCAGTGGACCTCGGGACGACACCGATCTCCAGGCGGGACGGGTCGACGAGTCGTGTTCGACGACGACGCCCTCGACCCAGCAACGATCGGGGCGTGACCTGGACGCGGGGCTCAGGAACCGCTGGGCCGGCGTCGCTGCCTTCGGCGGGTCGCCACGACCTCGCGCCGACTCGGCGATCCGATCACCGATTCTGCTCCCTGGCCCCGTCGCGCGGGATCGACGGTGACACCGACGATCCGCAGTCGGGGAGTTCGCCGAGCTCGAAGAACTCCGACCAACACGAGGGCACCAAAGAGCGCGCCGCACACGGCGAGCGCCATCGGACCGGAGAAGCCCGTCGGCGGAGCCGGATTCGGACGGGACGAGCTGGCTTCCGAAGCTCGGGCGCCCACTCGAGCCGAGTGAACGGTCACGGACCCGACCGCTCCGGACCCCAGGCGCTCCCCGACGACGTCGAGCGCGCGGTACCCGTAGTTGAGGCTCGGTTCGAGATGCGAGTTCTCGCTGTACTCGTTCCACGAGATGAGACCGAGCGCGTCGGGCGACGATGCCAGCGCCGCATCGATCTGTGTCAGCAGGTTCGCTCCCCCGTCCCGACCGACGACGGTCGTGCCGCCGACCTTCGCGCGCGTCGAATCCGACCGCGGCCGGCGCGATCCAGCGGCCGAGGTCGTCATGCACGGCGTTCCCGAGATCCGTGAGCTTCTCGATGTAGCCCTTGTAGGTCGCGGGGTTCACCGACGACCAGTAATAGGCATCCCCGTCGACCCAAGGCGCGATTCGTTCGGTAACCGTCAACATTCTTCTCCGAACCCAGGACCGACACCGTGCTCCGAACGGGACCCGTCGCTCGGGCGATGTCCGCCGCGCTGAACTCCCAGGTTCCCGACCAGATCACCGTGGGCTTTGCGAAGAGCTGGAACGGGGTCCGGTGGGCGAACGTGGCCGTGAAGAACGCAGAGGTCGTGCGCGACCGTCTCGGATCGGCAGGGGCCGTCGGTGGAAATCGAGACCCTGGTAGATGATGGCGAGCTTGAAGTGCTCCGCTTCTGCGATGCCGATCAACTGCTCGAGTCGACGGTCGAGCGTCGGCGTGTCCTTCCATGAGACGATGAATCCGTCGATCCCGGCGCGCTTCGCCAAGCGGACCTGCTCCCGCATGACAACCGGGTCGTCGCTGGAGTATCGGCCGACCAGCGGATAGTCGGTCTTCGCCCGGCGCCACGACCTCGTGTCGAACCAGATGTAGTAGTACGCCAGCACCGGCGGCTGCGAAGCACTGATCGAGCGCGACCGGCTCGCATGCGCGGCGGACACCGGTCTCGTCGGCGCGACCGCGACCGCGACCGCGGCGGTCAGGAAGAGGCCGACACAGCACGCGACCGGCAATCACCGCGCGTCTCATGGCGCTCCGACCAGCTCCTGCTCTCTTTCCGTGCGCTCGGCGGCCGATGAGATCGACGACGCCGAGCTTGACGCTTGCGGATCCAACGCCGGCCGACGAACAAGAGCACCACGCAGATCAGGAGCAGCGCGGCGCCGAGCGCGAGGTCGAGCCAGGTCACGGTGTCGAAGTCGACTCGCTGGTTCTTCGACACCGTGAGCTTCTGCGACATCTTGGGTCCAGCCCCATGGACGACCACGTGGTACGTGCCTCGAGGAAGGTTCCGGACCGTCACCGAGCCGGCCCTGAACGGAAGGGTCGCAACGTGCCCGTCGGGGTACTCGAGGACGATCGACGAGCCGGTCGCGGAACCGAACAGCGCATCCTGCGCGCTGAACCGCACGTTGAAGAAGAGGAGCTCGACGCTCGACCTGCTGCTGACGACTCGGGAAGAACTGCTGCTGGCCCTGGTTCACGACGTTCACGCCCGCGGTCTTCACCGAGTCCACCCGGTAGGCCACCGCGCGGCTCTGCAGCCCGAGCCGCCCAGTCGCAGTACGACTTCCTTGGAGCCAGCGGCTCTGGAAGGACCGCATCCGGACCCGGTCGCCCAGGCTGCTGGTGAGCTGCATCGAGCGCAGCGACGTCGCCGGGATCCGCACCCCGGCCGGCGTGACGAACGCGAACGAGGTGAGGTAGTCGATGTCGAAGGTCGCCCGTTGGTATTCCTCGGGGATCGATCCCTTCCGGTACTGGCCGGCGCCCGACCACCCGCTGAACCTCGCTCGCACTCCCGGGCTTGGCTCGAAGACCGGGGTGACGACCCCGAAGATGGCCGCTCCGGTCCGCTCGCACTGCCTCGCGCTGAGCCTTGGTCACGAGCGTGGTGGCGATACCTTGGTCGTCCGCGACGAAGACCTGACCGTCGATCGCGAACTGCATGCCAGGCACCGGGGGGATCGTCGCCACCGTCAGGCGTCGAAGCCCCTGGAACGGGTGTGCAGCTGTCGGCGCCGGGTTCGGCGGCGCGGGAGCGCCCCACGCCACGGCCGCGTGGCCGAGGGTCATGACCGCGGCGAACGCCACGACACCGATGCGCACGGCCGTCCCGGTGCGGATCACGGAACCACTACTGCGTTCCGTCGTACTGCGTTCCGTCGACGCGCTCGCCACGAAACGGTACCGAGCACCGCGAGCGCCCCGGCGAACGCCAACCCGTACAACAGGAAGACCGCCCCGGTCTGGGCGGTCGCAACCGTTGCCTCGGGTGCGGTCGCGTTGATGACCCGCGCGGGCCGGGCCGGATGCTTGAAGTCGAAGGCCGACATCAGGTTCCCCGCGCCCGGCGCGACCGGATCGAGCCCCCAGTTCTCGGCGATGAGCTCGGGCACCGAGGCGGTCGAGAGCCGCGTGTGGTCGACAACGCCCCGTCGGGCGTAGGGGCTCACGAGCAGCGTCGGGACCCGGAACCCGGTAGCCGTCGGGACCACGTGGTCGTAGTAGCCGCCCCACCCGTCATAGGTGAGCAAGAAGGCGCTCGTGGACCACGAAGAACTCCCCGAGAGGGCGCCGACGAGCGACTGCACGAACCGGGCTCCGGACGTCACGTTCGTCGGAGACCGCTCGCTCGGGCCCGACGGAACGATGTACGAGACGGCCGGAAGCGAACCCGATTCGAGGTCCTCGAAGTACTGCGACACCGGCACGATGTGAGCGAAGAGCTTCGGGTCGTCGACGTATCGGCGGTACGCCAGGAGCGGCACGCGAACGACCTGACCCCCCCGCACCGCACCGCGTTCGCGGCGGAAGGTGACCGTCGGGTCGTAGTTCTGCACGTAGAACTTCCAGCTGATGCCGCGAGCTTCCAGCTGATCGAAGATCGTCGGGAGATCACCGAACCCGTTGTCCGGGACGCTCTCCCCGGTGGCTCCCGTCGTCGTCCCGGACACCCATGCGAGGTGGTTCGGGAGGCTGCCCCCCGGCGCCGAGGCGAAGAACCGATCGAACAGGACGTTCTGCTTGGCCACGTTCCAGTAGTACGGCACCGTCGAGCGGTCGTAGGTCCCCATGGCCTGGTCCTCGACGACTCCGTTGCGGCTCTGCGCGCTGACGAAGCCGTTCATCGCGCCACCCGCTTCGGCCCTCGCAAACGCCCCGGCTCCGCGAGCGAGATCGCGCAGTGGACGCGCTCCGAGACGGAACGGCTTGACACAAGGCTTGAGCACCGGCGGGCTCACCGGCATGCACGTGTTCGCCGGTATGCCGTCCGCACCGGGGAACGAGCCGAAGTAGTTGTCGAACGTGTGGCCTTCCTGCATCACCGTCACGACGTGCCGGATCGGGGTCGTCGGGCTCGATGCAGTCGGACCGGCCGGCGTCGCAGCACCGGCGGGGATCAGATCCCCGACCATCGCCGTCGCGGTCAACGCCAATGCGAGCCCGGCGACGAAGCGCCCACGCCCGCCGATCATGGCCGGACCTGATACACGACGATCACGTCGCGACCGCCTACCCGCTCACGATGCACGACACGACCGTGATACCGATGGGCGAGGTCGATCAGCTCCGATGCGAATCGGGGGGAACGGCTCGCCGAGGTCGCGTCCCAAACGAGGTACTGGATCTCCCCCTGCCGCAAGCGAAGGTCCGCGTTGCCAACCGGCTCGTAGACCGGGTTCCGGTGCAGCGGGTTCGTGCTCACCGACAAACCGAACGATTCGCGCCCACCGAAGTACCGGACGAGGTTCGACATCGACGGTCCGATCGTGATGACCTTCGCTCCGATCGGAGCGACTCTTCCGATCCAGGAACCCGCCTCACGCCCTCCGGGGAGACCGCCGGCACCGGCGTTGACGGTCGTGGCATCGGACGGGCGGATCGCCCAGAAGGTCGGGAGCAGCAAGCTCATGGCGACCACAGCTCCGACGATGCCCGTGACCAGCGCGGCCGGGAGCCGCCAACCCTTGAAGCTGAGCGACCCACGGAGTGGGAGTGCGGCGAGCGCGCGACCCGCGAGGATGGCGACCGCCGGCGCGATCGGCAACAGGTACTGAAAGCCCTTCACCGGCCAGACAACGAAGAAGATCGTCGGGATGACGATCCAGCAGATCAGGAGCATCTCGCGCCAGCTTCGATCGCGCCGCAGCACGCACAAGCCGACGATCGCCAACAGGACGACACCGAGCCCGAGCGCCTGCGGAACGTGTTCGAAGTAGAAGAGGATCCCGTGGTTGGGACGTCGGAGCACCTGCCAGAGGAAGAACTGCTCTCCCGTGTTGCTCCGCTTGCCCAGCGCGACGGCGAGCGGGAACACGAGTACGAACGCGCCGAGGATCGCGAACGAGACGACAAAATTGCGCAGTCGAACCCGTAGCTGCGGCGTCAGCACCAAGAACGCATACATCGCGACCGCGACGAGGATCCCGGTCTCCTTGGTCAGAATGGTCAGACCGAGCGCGACGGTCGCCGAGTACAGCCATCCCGGCTCGCGGGTCTTCACGAACCGTGCCGTGAGGCCGAGCGCGAGCGTGGCGAAGAACACCATCGGACCGTCGAGCAGGACCTGACGGTTCACGACGACTTCGTAGGGCATGACCGCGAGGATCGCCGCGGCGATCAGCGCGACCCGCCGACCGTAGAGCGATCGTGCCGCCCAGTAGCCGGCGGCGACAGTTCCGAGCCCGAAGGCGACGGAGAGCAGCCGGGCGAGGTAGTCGCTCATGGACACCCGGTACACGAGCGACAGCAGGGCCTGGAAGACGAGCGGATGGGCCCGAAACAGTGTGAACAGCTGCTCGTAGTGCGACTTCCCGGCCAGCAGGGCAGCTTGTGAGGAGTAGACCACCTCGTCGCTGTTGAACCCGATCCGGTTCAGGTCCCAGACCCGCACCGCGACCGCCACCGCGGCAATCGCGGCCGGCCACACCCAGGCGTGCTTGAGCGGCGAGGGCTCCGGCGCCGGGTCCGGCTCCGTCTCGGCCTCCTCGACGACCGCAAGCATCGTGGATCCCGGCGCGATGCCCGCCGGGACGGTCTCGACCCCCGCCGAGAAGGACACCGTCCTCACCAGCTCGTCGCGCAGCGCGACACGGGAGAACCGCCGCTCCTCCGGAGCGGCGTCGCGCTCGTGGTCCTCCAACAGCTCCGCGCCCGGAACGGACGCGATCGCCACCTCACCGGCGATCTCGGTCCACTCGTCGTCACCGTTGGACAGGCCGATCGGTGGGTCAGGCGTGACGCCTTCGCCGTGCTTGGAATGGACGGCCCAGATCCAGCTGTCCGCGACGGCGAATCGCACGATCGTGAGGACTCCGAGCGACACGAGATTGCTCAGGAGGTAGTTGAGACCGACCGCACTCGTCAGCACCACCAGGATCGGACCGCGCAGCAGCAGCGCCGCGTTGTTGACGAGAAGGAACAGCATGAGCCGTCGGACCGAAGACTTCTTCACGTCGAGTCCACGGAACGCCCAGAGCTCGATGAGCGCGAAGTTCCACAGCGTCGAGCACTGGGTCGCCAGGACCGCGCCAACGAGATAGTTGACGCCGAAGATCGAGACGAACATCGCCAATGAGACTTCGTTGACCGCGAAGCCTGACACCCCCACCATGCCGAACCGAGCGAACCGCTTCATCCGCTCCCAGGACCACGGCCCGGCCGGCTCGGTCTTCGGATGCGATTCGGGGATCGGAGCCGGGGAAGTCGTTCCCCCGTTGCTCATCGCGCGACCCGCTCCCCGCCTTCGTCGCCGATCAGCAGGGTCTCGGGCCGGTCGCGGTCGATCACCGCGTCGTCGATCGCGGCGCCGGAGGTCAGCTCTTCGATGAGCGGCGGGATGCGGGTCGCCCAGTCGAGCTTGGTGCTCGAGAGCAGTGCCGCGGGCTGTCCCTCCAGCGCCCCGGCCAACACCTGCCGTTCCACCGCCCGCAGATCATGCTGCGAAGCCTCGAGGAGGAAGTCCTCGATCCGGTGGTAGGGAGGGAACCCGTAGGCGTCCTCGCAGTTCGCGAGCAGGATCTCGAGCGCGTTCTCATCCCCCAACCACTCGAACCCGTCGCCCGAGCGCTGGATCACCAGCAGGCCGGCGAGCTTCGCCCCCTTGGCCACCTCGACGCCGGGCACCAATCGCTGCACCGGGTACTTCGGCGGCGGAACGAGGAGCTGCACCACCGTGTTCACCGTGGCGACCGGCATCCCGGTCTTGGCCAGAATGAACGCGAACCTGCGGCCGGAGCGGGAGTGAAGCCGGCTCTGCAGTGGAAGCGTGGTCCGCTCCCGCCAGTTGAGCAGTGGCCGCTTCACCGCGTGCAGGGTGTGGTTGCTGATCGTCAATGGCTTCGGGTACGGAAGCACGTTGCCGTTCGGGCTCACGATCGTGAGATCGTCGGCGATGAACGCGTACGGCTCGGCGTCGAGCAGCTTCAACATCGTCGTCGTCTTGCCGGTGTCCGTGCGCGCCGTGACCATGAACGCGTCGTTCCCACGGACGACGCACGCGCCGTGCGCGAGCGCGAATCCTCGTTTCGCGAACTCCCATCGCAGGATCGGCTCGACCAGGTTGGTGTAGAGGACGTGCGGCGAGAGACGGAGCAGCGGGGCTGCCAACACCTCGATGTGGTCGCCGATGGCGATGTCGGCGGCGAAACCCAGATTTCCGGTGCTCTCGGTGTACCGCAGGTGACGGGCGAACCGGTCCGACGGCGTCGGCGGCACCGAGGGAAGCGGGCCGATGCGAACCCGAACGTCGGGTGCCCGCCCGAGCGTCGCGACGCGGAACGGCTCGAGCTCCGGGAGCTTGCCCTCGGACTCCACACCGATGATCCCGTGGATGTCGTAGTGCCGAACCGCGGATCCGCCGTTGCCCGGACGGGTCTCGAAGCGGAGCCGTGACAGGTGTCGGGCGAACGCCAGGCCCTCGCGGGTGGAGGCCTTGCTCGTCCCGGCGTAGCGCTCACCGAATTCGTACGGGACCTCCACGACTCGCAGCTGCGGAGCCCGCACGACGATCTCGAGCAAGATCTTGAATCCAACCGGTCGCAGCGCTTCGGGGTCGACCCCGTCACGGCGGAACACGAAGAACCCACTCATCGGGTCGGACAGGGCCCGCAGCGCCCGGGGGAACGCCGATCGAGCCAGTGCAGCAGCACCTCGTGAGATCAGGTTGCGCCCGGGTTGCAGGCCGTCGGCCCGACCACCGACCCGGTAGCGGCTCGCCACGGCGATCCCGACTCCGGGCTGCCGCGCTTCGTGCAGGAGCGTCGGGATCAGCTCGGGGGGATGCTGCAGATCCGCGTCCATGACGCAGACCCACTCGCCGCGGGCGATCTTCAACCCGGCGACCACCGCGCCTCCGAGGCCACCCGGGCGCTCACCCACGGGTCGATGCAAGAGCGTGATCTCGGAGTCCGCGTCCCGATGGGCCCGGACCAGCTCGTCGATCACCTTCGGCGTCGCGTCGTCACTGTCGTCGACGAAGATCATCTCGACCGACATGCCGGCCAGCGCACTGCTCAGCCGGTGCACGAGCCGACGGACTGAGGCCTGCTCGTCACGGGTCGGGATGATCACGGATACTGCGATCCCGCCCTGCCGATCATCCAGGCTCCCGCCGTCCGCTGAGTCAAAGATCGGCTTTACGGCGCGCGAAGGAAGTCCTCGAGAAGTAGTCCCGGTCACGGTCCGCCCCTTCCTTGGGAGCGCAGCTGAGTGCGCTCTACGTGCGTGACGCGAAGGTAACGATTCCCCCTACATGTGTCAACGAGCGAGTGAACAATCGGCGTCGCGTTTCGCGCGCACGTAACGAACCGGACGCAAAATCCCCGCGCGAAGGTCGACGCTCTGTAGGCGGCGCGCCACTGATGGCGCACACTTGGGACCAGTCAGTCGTCGGGGAACGCGACCGTCGCCATCGAGAGCAGCGTCACCAGATCCTCGAAGCGCCGATCCCGAACGTCGTTCCACGCGACGAGGTTGGCGGTGCCGGCGAGCTCGCACAGATGGTTGCGCAAGCGCGCGCTGCGCGCGAGCGCCGGTGCCTTCGGCCCGGGACCGTCGACGGAACCGACCACCAGATCGATCGCGGCGGTCAGCGACAAACGGTGCCGATGGGCGTGACGGCCCTGCACCCATCCACCTGCTTGCAAGACGTCGAGGATCTCGTCGTAGACGGTCGGGCGGCCGAGTGGACGTACGACCGGGGCTGACTCCTCGAGCGCATCGACGGGACCGATCTCGAGGTCACCGTCGCCCACATTCACCACTCCTCCGCTCCGATCGCTGCTTCCACGCCGATTGGAGAATCGTGCGTGACCGCAGCCAAGTCTACGGGCCCGGGGTCCGGTCCTTGGCGCGGGTCACCGAAGATTCTGGAGCGCCTCGAGCAGGTCCTCGGAACGCTCGAGCGCCCGCAGCGCACCTCCCAAAACGAGGACCAGCACCAGGAGATAGGCCGCCGAACCCACCCAACGTCCCCGACGCGGGCTCCGGAGCAGAGCACCGACGCGGTCCCGAACGCCGAAGCCCCCAAACTCGAAGGCTCCGGCCGAGGGAGCCGGCCCGAACGCGAGTCGGGCCAGCGCCGCGTGCTGCAAAGCACGCGCCACCTCGTCCCGATCCGTCGCCACTCCCGCATCCTCGTCGGCCCAGCTCTCGAGCGCGAAGCGCAGGTCGCCCGCGGACCAGCGCAGCAGCGGGTTGATCGCCACCGCGAGCTCACTGCTCGTGCGGAACCAACCGTGACGATGGCGCAGGTGCGACCGCTCATGGGCGAGCACGGAGTCGAGCTCGCCCGGCCGCAGTGCGTCGACCATCCCGGTCGAGACCAGGATGCGCTGAATCCGGGGGCGGCCACTGGAGGTCGAGTGCGCGAACGGGACCTCGTCGTCGATGACCACCATCAAGTCGGCGCCGACATCGACCGCGCTGATGGCGGCCAGCGCGTCCCTCGTCTCCCGACGGCCCGAGACCTCGGTTGCTCCGACGCGTATCAGGTTGGCGAGGATCAGGATCCCCGCCGCGGCTGCCAACCCGCTCACACCGAGAGGGATGCGAGTCGCCTGGTCGACTCGGTCCGTCGACCACTGGCCCAGGCTCGCGGCCAGCGGGATCCGGGCGAAGAGCGTCCAGGCCAGCACTGCGACCGCGCACAAGGTTGCTCCCGCGATCGCCAGGATCCCGCCGAGCAGTCCCCACGCGGCCCAAGCCGGACGCATCCAGCGCCGAGTGGCGCGATTCACGGCGATAAGGAGCAGAGGACCGACGACGAGCGAAGCCACGAGCCACGTTCCCCAACTCACGGCCCGCGATCCCCTTCGACGTCGCGAGCGTCTTCGAACATCTTGCGCAAAGCCTGTTCATCGTCACGGGACAGCCCACCGAGGAAGCCCTCCAGCACCTCGGAGCGGTTGCCACGGCTCAGGAGCGCGCGCACCTGCTCCGAGACGTATGCGGACTGCGTGACCGTTGCTCGGTACCAGTACGCCCGCCCGATCGTGGTCCGCTCGACGAGCTCCTTGGCGTGGAGGCGGGTGAGGATCGTCGAGACCGTGGCGTAGGCGAGCCCGCCCCCGACCTTGTCGGTGATCTCCCCGACGCTCTGCGGCTCGGATGCCTTCCAGAGCACCGAAAGCACGTCGTTCTCGAGCTCGCCCGGTCGGCGTCGAGACCCGCGTGGCGATCCCCGAGCGCCTTTCCGGTGCGACCCAGCCATCGAACGCAGAGTACCTCATTGCCCCATTTGCCCGGTTCTGAAGGTGCGATGCCCCCTCGTCGCCGAGCTGCTCAGCCGGGGCGGGTCGACCCGGTCGAGCGCCGCGGCTACGGTGACGCCCGCGTTCCATCCCGGGGCTCGACCGAGCCCGGGTGGCCGCAGCGAAACCGGGTTGGCCCCGGCGCGTTCGAGCGTCCACGCGATGACGGCGTTGGAGTTCCACATCTCTCCGGTCCCGAGCTCGTCGCGGCCCCACACGGGGGTGGGGATGTCGGGCAGCACGTCGAGCACGCGCCGAGCCCGCGAGATCCTCGAACAGGCGAACCGGACCCCCGACCGCCTGCGCGAGGTCGGGGATCTGACCGCCGTTCCAACGCCGGACCTCGTAGCGGAAGATCCGGAAGCGTCCGGCCCATCGTGCGCCGACCGGGCCGGACGCGACCACGCCGCGGCGCTCGCCGTGAGCGTCGGGGACGGGCGCCTGTTCGATGACGTAACGGCCATCCCGAATGTGCACCACGAGCGCCGAGTGGTAGAGCGGACCGCGCGGCCGCCGATGCCAGCGCGTGGAGACGGCCTCGAACACCAGCCCACTGACCCGGACGACTCGGGCGCCGGCACCCAAGGGGATCCAGTAGAGATCGACCGCACCCGAAGGCGCGCCGACGGGCTCCGAGGCCGTGGTCATCGGTCGTCACCCACGCGGGGAGTGAACACGCGCCGCCGCCCGCCAGACCAATCCGGTATTTCGAGTGCGCTCGCGATGACTTTGGCGTCTCGGGACCGTCTGCACCACGGTACCGTCAATGTTCGGCTGAGCATCAGGAGTGAGTCCCGTGCGCATCGTGATCACCGAGTTCATGAGCTTGGACGGCGTCGTGCAGGCGCCGGGAGGACCGGACGAGGACACCGACGGCGGCTTCACCCATGGCGGCTGGTCGCATCAGTTCTTCGACCCGGAGGTGGCGGGCGGCGCGTTCGCCGATGCGTTGAGCAACGCCGAGGCGCTGCTCTACGGACGCCGCACCTGGCAGACGATGGCCGCGGCATGGCCCGAGCGCGCGGGCGACCCGTTCGCCGACCAGATGAACGCCATCCCGAAGTACGTCGTGTCCTCGACCCTCGGCACCGGCGACCTCACCTGGAACAACAGCTCGCTCATTCCCGGCGCCGACGCGATCACCCGCGTTCGGGAGCTGCGAGAGACGGACGGCACGGACCTCGTGGTGATGGGCAGCCCGACGCTGGTGCGCACCCTCCTGGCCGAGGGCCTCGTCGACGAGCTCCGACTGATCGTCATGCCGGTGCTCCTCGGCGGCGGCAAATCGATCTTCCCCACGGACGGTGAAGAGCGGACCCTCGAGCTCGTCTCCACCGTGACGAGCCCGGCAGGAGTCAACGTCTGCACCTATCACCCGGCCACCGCCGGGTAGCGAACAACGGGACTGCCTGCGAAACGTTCGACGTTCGAACCCGACGTTCCGTTCCGTCGTCGACGCGCCGGACAGATGACGCGGCGCGACGTTCGCCGCTCTGGAGCGAGCCGCAGGTGCTGCCACAGGAACGGGTCGATGTCCGTCGTCGCAGTACGGGCCGGCTCCTGCGGTCCGCCCACCGTGGTCCCCGAACGAGCTAGCGGCGCCAGAAGAGATGATGGATGACACCGCTCGGGCTCGGGATCCGCTCGAAATGGAAGCGGTCGAGGAGCTCATCGGCCGAGTTCCAGAGCTTGCCGCCGCGGCCGAGCTCGACGGGGACGACGGCGACATGCATCGTGTCGACGAGATCTGCCTCGAGGAATGCACGGACGGTCGACACGCCGCCGCCGAGGCGCACGTCCCTGCCCTCGGCGGCGGCCTTCGCCTGTCGCAGAGCTTCGGCGGGCGACGTGTCAATGAAGTGGAAGGTCGTGTCCGACAGCGAGAAGGTGGGTCGGACGTAGTGGGTCAGAACGAAGACCGGCGTGTGGAACGGCGGCGTGTCACCCCACCAACCCTTCCACTCGAGGTCCTCCCACGGTCCCTGCTGGGGGCCGAACTTGCCGCGTCCCATGATCTCTGCGCCGATGTTGTTCGTGAAGTCTCGGGTGAAGTAGTCGTCGAGGCCGCGGGTGCCGCCCGGGTCGGTGCGGTTGGGCCAGCTCGCCGTCGCGCCCGCCCACGCGGCGAGCACCGCGGGGTCGGCGTGACCGAAGGGCCGTTCAATGCTCTGGCCCTCGCCGGTGCCGTACCCGTCGGTCGAGAGCATGAAGTTCTGCACCCGCAGGAGCTGCTCGGCCGGGGCGCTCACGACGGATCCTCGGAGGCGGCAAGGCCGATGGCGGCGTAGTGAGCCCGCGTCACGGCGAACGCGTCCCAGTCCCAGGGCTCGGGCCGGCCGGCGAGGCAGGGCTCGAGTCGGGCCAAGGAAGTCTGGAGTCCGACGAGGTAGCAGTTGTCGATCGCCTCCCGCACGTCGGGGACGATGTGGCTCAGCCGGAGGATGCAGCCGGTGTCGAGCTCCTCGAGCTCCCAGCGCATGCTCGACCCCGGAGCGGAGTGGGTGTGCTCGAGAAGCCGGGGTGGCTCGAGGCGCAGGATCGTGCAGGTCATCGTGACCGGCTCGCCGTCGGTCGTTCCGGCGAAGACCATCTCGCCGCCCTCGCGAAGGTCGACGGTGATGTCCGCCTCGAATGGGAGCCACCAGTCGGCGAGCCGCCCAGGAGTAGTGATGGCGTCCCACACGTCACCGACGTCGTAGGCGAGGTGCCGCTCGAAGCGGATGACGCCGCCGTCGGCGGTGCGCTCGAGCACGCCGTCGTAGCGGGTGGTGAGGTCCTCGGTCACTGGGATCGCTCCTTCGGATGGATCGGACGGGCAGTGCGCTCGAGGTGGCGCTCCAGCGAGTCGAGGCGGCCGGCCATCTCGGCGCGGTAGGGCTCGAGCCACTCGTCGAGCTCTCGAAGGGGCTCGGCCCGCAGGCGGTAGAGCCGGCGCTGGGCGTCTCGGCGGACCTCAACGAGGCCGGCGTCGCGCAGCACCTTGAGGTGCCGGGACACGCCGGGTTGGTGCATTCCGACGGCGTCGACGAGTTCGGTCACGGAACGCTCCCGCCCACGCAGGGCGTCGAGGATCCGGCGGCGAGTCGGTTCGGCGATCGCATCGAGGACGGCGAGCTCGCTGGGCACCGAGTCATCATACGCCACTCCATATATATGTACAAGCATATCTAAGTACGGCAGCGTCCTGGCTCGCCGACCGGACATGCCATCGCTCTGCCCCAGAGGTGCCGGGTCCAGGTCCGCGTCAGAGTGCGGCCGGATTCAGCTTTGCGAGCCGGATGGCGCCAATGCGCGGCTGGATGTACCACCGGATGATCTCGGCGTAGCTCTTCGCCGTCGACGGACGGAGCGCGGGCGCACACCGGTCATCCACTGGTCGAGGTACGCGTCGAGCCGCACCCCAGCCGCCTCATCGGATGCGGCAGTCGAAGCGCACCGCGGTGAGTGCCAGCACGCTATGGAGCGAGCTGCAGGTGCTGCCACAGGAACGGGCCGATGTCCGTCGTCCAGTACGGGCCGGTCGAGGACAGGTCTGTGGTGTGCCCTTCACCCGGGAGCTCGGTGAAGTCGCAGGTGTTCCCCGACGCGCGCACCGCGGCGCAGGTCTTGAACGCGTCGTCGGCCGTTCCGACGTCGGTCGGGTCGTTCTCGTAGTTGTACATGTTGATCGCGGGGTCGTCCGCCTGCAGCGTCAGCTGCGACAAGCCGGGGGTCAGGGTGCCCCCGGTCGAGACCGCCGCCTCGACGGTCGGCGTGTAAGCGGCGAGCGGGCCGCCGGGCGTTGGATCGTCGCCCAACGCCACGCCGAGCGCGATGACCGCACCGGCGGAGTTGCCTTCGGTTGCGATCCGGGTCGTGTCGATGCCGTACGTGGCCGCGTGCGCCTTGAGCCAGCGCACCGACTCCATCACGTCATCGATGCCGTCACTGGCGCCGAGCAACACTCGGTCCGCGCCGCCGGTCGGGCGCAACCGGTAGTCGACCGACGCGACGACGAATCCCTTGCGGGCGAACTCGACCGCGACGTCCTGGTACTCGGAGCGGGAGCCGCCGGCGAACGCGCCGCCATGGATGAGCACGAGCAACGGACGGGTCGTGACCGCATCGGACGGCGGCGTCCAGAGATCGAGGAGCAGGTTGGTGCTCACCCCGACGTAGTCCACCGCGGTTCCGTACTGGATCTCCGAGGTTTGGGTGATCTGCGCGGCGCTGTAGATGGGCGTCGAGTAGCGGCCACTCGCCGGCATGGTCGGGTTCTGGGTGAACGCTGACGGAGTAGTACAGCTTCCCGTCCGGGCACACGACCGAGCCGACTCCGAGGTTGTTCCAGCGCGCGTCAGTGGTGATCGAGCTCCCCGCCCAGCCTGCGATCACCGCGTTGGTCGCCGCGACATTGCGCTCGATCGGATCGGTGATCGAGGGATCGAGCACCGCGGCGCCGGAGAGGTCGTCCGCCGCCTTGATCGACTCCGCGTCGAACTCCGCGTACGGATCCGCCGAGTCAGTCGCCGCGCGGGCCGCGCAGTTCTGCTTCGCGTGAGCCAACGCGCTTGCGTTCAGCGTCGCCGAGCTCGTCACGGGCGCTCGACCGGCTGCCGTACGGTCCGTCGCGACCTGGTTCACGACCAGCTGGTCGCACCCCGCCGCGACCACGAGCGCGACGACAGCCAGCGCGCCGAGCGCGACCCGCCCGGACTGCAAACGAAACGACATTCGATCCCCCGGTTCGATACACCGATGTATCTAGATTCGGTCTAGCACCGCCCCGGCGCCGGCGAAAGCGCGGCCCTGGGGGTCCAGATCTCGGAAACCCCGTAGCGGCGCGATCGACGAAGACCGTGATCCGCGAACCGTCCTTGTCGCGCAGTTGGATCTGCCCTCGCCTTGGCGAGCCTCCTCGATGAGGTAGGCCCGTCGGATTGCCGAGTGGCGGAAGGAATCTGTCGAAGCGGTCAGTCCGCAGGCCGTTGACCTGGGACTTCAGCGTGCTCGGAGGGATTCGAACCCCCAACCTTCTGATCCGTAGGGCTCTTCGAATCGTCCGGGAGATCCGCTCCCGTCCGGTTTGTGTCCCATGACGTGGTGTAGGTAGCGGGGTCCACCTGTTGGGTGGGCCATCGCGTGACTCTTGGTGAGACCTGCGAAAGCACTCACTGAGGAGACCACGCGATGACCCATGACGATGATGCCCGAGTTGCCGACCTGATCGGTCGATTGGGCGATGGAGACACCAAGGATCTGTTCCGCCGGCTGCTCGAGCGCGGCATGCAGGACCTGATCGACGCCGAGCTCACGACCGCGATCGGCGCCGAGCCGCATGAACGGACCGACAGCCGGGTGACGCAGCGCAACGGAGCGCGGCCCCGGCTGTTGTCGACGCCGGCGGGTGACATCGAGCTGCGGATCCCGAAGCTGCGGGTCGGGTCGTTCTTCCCGAGCCTGCTCGAACCGCGCCGCCGGGTCGATCGGGCCCTGTGGGCGGTGATCATGACCGCGTACATGACGGGCACCTCGACCCGGAAGGTCGACGACCTGGTCCGGGCGCTGGGCTGCGAGTCGGGGGTGTCGAAGTCGACGGTGTCGCGGATCTGCGCCGGGATCGACGAGGAGGTCGCGGTGTTCCGGGCCCGGCGGCTCGATCACATCGCGATGCCGTACGTGTATCTCGACGCCACCTACATCAAGGCCCGTCACCAGCACCGGATCGTGTCGCCGGGCGGTGGTCGTGGCCACCGCGGTGACCGTCGACGGCAACCGCGAGGTGCTCGGTGTCGACGTCGGCGACAGCGAAGACGAGGTGTTCTGGACCGCGTTCCTGCGTGGCCTCAAGGACCGGGGCCTTCGCGGTGTGCGCCTGGTGATCTCCGACGCGCACGCCGGGCTGAAGGCCTCGATCGCCCGGGTGTTCACCGGCGCGAGCTGGCAGCGCTGCAAGGTCCACGCCATGCGCAACATCTTGGGCACCGTCCCCGCCGCGTCCAAGGAGATGGTCGCCGCGACGGTGCGCACGATCTTCGCCCAGCCCGACGCCGCCGCGACCCGGACGCAGCTCCACGAGGTCGTCGGATCCTCGAGCCGCAGTTCCCCAAGGCCGCCGCAGCTCCTCGAAGGCGCCGAGACCGACGTCACCGCCTACGCCGCGTTCCCCCGGGCGCACTGGCGCAAGATCGCCTCGACGAACCCGCTCGAACGGATCAACAAGGAGATCAAGCGTCGCAGCAACGTCGTCGGGATCTTCCCCGACGACGCCTCGGTGATCCGCCTCGTCGGCGCCGTCCTGCTCGAACAACACGACGACTGGGCCGTCAGCGAACGCCGCTACCTCTCCGAGGAATCCATGGCCCTCATCGACCAGCCCCAGGAGGTGACCACCACCACCGACACCCGCGAACTCCCCGCCGCCTAACCTCGGCCACCAAGACCAAGAGTCACCGACCTACTTCCACCACCCCACGGGACGACGACTCCCGTCCGTCGCAGTGCTCCTGACCAGCGACGATACAACGCGCACGTCCATGGTGTCGGTGAGGTCTGCTCGCGCCCGACTGCGTTCGTTAGCAAACTCGTTAGCAAGCGCACGACGCGCTTGCGGTCGACCAACCCGTCGATCCGCCACCCGGTGGTCGTGCGTTAGCCGTCGATGAGTTGGAACACGCGCCTGCTCCAATAGAGCCGGTCGTAGCGCGTCTCGCTGTAAGGCTCAAGGATCCCGAGGTCGACGAGCTGGCGAATGGCGTTGCGGTTCGCCTGGTTCGTTCGCCCGTAGCGACCATGTGCCGCCGCCACAGAAAGGATCGGGAACGCGATGAGGTCATCGGTGATCTCGACCGCGAGTCGCCCGCGGGGAGCGCCGAACGGACTGTCTCCCCCAGTTCTTCGCGTAGTGCCAGGAGCCGCATGATCCGGTCGTGACCATCTCGGGCCTGAGCAGCAACCGCCTGAGCGATGAACTCGACCCACGGGCTCCATTCGCCCGTCTCGCTCACAGCGAGGAGGTGGTCGCGGTACTCATCGGCGTGATCCTTGAGCCACGGTGAAAGTGAAAGAACCGGCGACCGAAGAGCACCGTCGCGAAGAATCTGGAGCACGGCGATCAGGCGCCCGAGCCGCCCGTTGCCATCGGTGTACGGGTGGATCGTCTCGAACTGATAGTGCGCCATGGCGAGTCGAGCGATCAGCTGCACTGCCGCGGCCAGGCCTGGATCGGTGATCCAAGCGACCCACTGTTCCAGAAGCGCCTGAAGTTGATCACCCGGCGGCGGTGGAATGAAGCGGGCCTCACCGACGCGCTTGTTGGCCGCTCCGATGAAGACCTGGCTCGATCTGACCGCGCCGGCGTCGGGCCCATCGCTATCGGTTCCGCGCACGATCTCGGCTTGCAGCATCGAGATCATCCCGATCGTGATGGGGCGATCTTGGATCCACGAGTACGCCGTGTCCGCTGCTCGGGTGTAGTTCATGACCTCCCGGACATTCGGCGGAACCTCGGTGGCTTGCTCCTCGAGCGGCAGGACCTCAGCGGCGAAGAGCTCGGTGAGGTTCGCGTACGTCCCCTCGAGCGCGGAGGTGCCGATCGCTTCTCGACGGGTCGCGACTCTCGTCAGCAGCTGAGGACTGGGGATGAGGCTTGCTGCAGCGTCGAGCCGGCCAAGCTCCGTCATCGCCTCGGTAACCGTGAGCCAGACGGAGCCTGGCAGCTCGACGGATGCCGGCAGTTCGGCTGGGACGAAGGCTTGGGCGTCGAATGACTCTCCGAACCGGTTGTCGAACCCAGAGATCGGTACCAGCAGCCCGATGGGCGAGGTTGAGAGAGTTCCCATACTTGGATTGTACCGGCGTGATTCCAATCTTCGCGCGTGAAACTTGGAATTACACCGGTGGAATCCAACTTGGCCAGACCGTGACCAGACCTGACGTTGGTTGCTGGCTGGCCAGCGTCGAACCCGACACGTTTCTCAACTCGTTTCTGCAGCGACCCTGCTGAACCCGTGTCAGCCAAGCCTTTGCCTAGCCGCTCGCGCTGCGCTCGGATCGCGTCCCAATTGACCCGATCAGGATCGGCACAGACTTGCCGGTTGCGCTTAGCGCAACCGGCGGGCACAGGGGCAGGCCATCGCGATGTCAGCTGGGACCGTCGCTGTCGTCTTCGTGGTCTCGCGGAAGCGTGAGCAATACATCATTC
>CAWKDX010000001.1:0-306157 GCA_963848485.1 uncultured Acidimicrobiia bacterium | reverse complement strand
ATGTCCGGCGGCTTGACCAGTGCTTCGCTGCGGGTCGGCGGGATCCCCCCGTTCGCGATGTAGGGCGGCCGCACGATGTCGTCGGGGACCGGGCGCTCCGGGCTGATCGCTCCCCGCTTGACCGGCTGTCCCGCAGGCGGTGGCACTTCTTGTACTTCAGCTCGCTTCCGCACCAGCAGCGGTCGTTCGGTCCAAGGCTCATCTGCGCCTCAGCCTCGCGCTTCCACGGAAGAAAAGCCCGTGTGAGGCACGAGCACGTCCGGAACGGCGAAGGATCCGTCGGGCTGCTGGTAGTGCTCGAAGAGGAAGACGAGGGTCCGGCTGATCGCGCAGGCGGTGCCGTTGAACGTGTGCACGAGCTCCGTTCCGGAATCGGCCTCGCACCCGCGTCTTGAGCCGCCGGGCCGAGAAGTCGAGGTAGTTCGAGCACGACGTGAGCTCGCGGTACCTGCCTTCCGAGGGGAGCCAGACCTCGATGTCGTACTTCTTGGCGGCGGGAGCGCCGAGATCTCCCGCGGCGATGTTGGTCACCCTGTAGGGCAACCCCAGGCCACCGATCAGAGATTCCTCGATCGCGAGGATTCGCTCGTGCTCCTCCCACGACTCGATCGGGCGTGACGATCGAGTACATCTCGAGCTTGTCGAACTGGTGCACCCGGAAGATGCCCTGCGTGTCCTTGCCGTAGGTGCCCGCCTCCCGCCGGAAGTTGGTGGAGAAGCCGCCGTACCGGATCGGCAGCGCGTCCGCGGCGAGCAGCGTCGCCCCGGTTCAGCGCGGAGAGCGGCACCTCGCTCGTACCGACGAGGAAGAGCTCGTCGTCGGGCAGGTCGTAGACCTGGCTGCGGTCGGTCGGGAAGAACCCGGCCTCCTCCATGACGTGCTCGCGGACCAGCACCGGCGGGACGACGGGCGTGAACCCCTCCTCGACCAGCCGGCCCATCACCCACTGGACCAGCGCGAGCTCGAGCAGCACCGCCTCGCCCATCAGGTACGCGAACCGCGATCCGCTCGCCTCGGCTCCACGCTCGGCGTCGACCCACCCGAACCGCTCCGCCAACGTCGCGTGGTCGAACGCCGGTGCTCCGGCCGGCGGCTCACCGACGATCTTGATCACTTCGCCGTCGTCCTCGCCCCCGTCGGGCACGGACGCGTCGGCCGGGTTGGGCACCTGCAGCGCGAGCTCGCGCAGCGTCGCGTCCGCGGCCGCGAGCGCCGGCTCGAGCACGGCCAACTCTTCCTTCAGCGCGGACGCGGCGGCGATCTTCGCGGGTCGCTCGTCCGGCGCGGACTTGCCGATCTCCTTCGACGCCGCGTTCTGCCGCGTGCGCAGATCCTCCACCTCGTTCAGACACGTTCGGCGCGCCGTCGTCCGCCGCGAGCACCTCGTCGATCAGGCCGGTCGCGGACGCGCTTGCGTTCGATCCCACGCCGGTACTCCGGCTCGTCGCGCAGTCGCTT
Source organism: uncultured Acidimicrobiia bacterium (assembly GCA_963848485.1). Taxonomy (GTDB): domain Bacteria; phylum Actinomycetota; class Acidimicrobiia; order IMCC26256; family JAENVU01; genus Chersky-806. The sequence continues at coordinate 304,698 of CAWKDX010000001.1, read as the reverse complement.
GACGTCGATCATGCGCCCCGCACCTGCGCGCGGAGCTCCTCGACCCAGTTCGAGGCATCCCGCCACGCCTTGCCCGCACTGGTGCGCCGCGCGTGCGCAGCCTGGCCGGCGACGGGATAGGAGCCGAGAAACTTCACGTGCGCCTGCTTCGCCGAGAGGGTGCGCAGGCAGTCGGCCACGAGCTCGTCGGCGACGTGGCCCTCGAAGTCGATGAGAAAGCAGTAGTCCCCGAGGCTCTGCTTCGTCGGGCGGCTCTCGAGCTTGCTCAGGTTCAGCGAACGGGCGGAGAACTCCTGGAGGATCCCGAGCAGCGACCCCGGACGGTCGGCCCGCTGGAAGCAGACGATGCTGGTCTTGTCGTGACCGCTCGGCGCCGGGATCCCCGAGCCGACGACGACGAACCGGGTCTGGTTCTCCGGGTGGTCCTCGATCTCGGCCGCGAGCCGCTTCAGGCCGTAGATGCTCGCGGCGAGGTTGTTGCCGATCGCGGCCTGGCCGGGCTTCTTCGTGCGGGCGACCCGCTGGGCTGCTTCTGCGGTCGAGTTCGCGGCGACGATCTGGGCGTTCGGCAGCTTCTCGTGCAGCCACATCCGGCACTGCGCGATCGTGTGCGGATACGAGAGGACGGTCGTGACCTCGCGCAGGGAGGTGCCGGGCTTGGCGAAGAGGTTCATCGAGATCGGCAGGTCGACCTCGCGTTGGATGAAGAGGTCGTGCTCGAAGATGAGCGAGTCGAGGGTGATCGACACGGATCCCTCGATGGAGTTCTCGATCGGCACCACACCGAGCTCGTGGTCGCCCCGCTCGACGGCCGTCAGGACGTCGGGAATCGACGCGAGTGGGACGCGCTCACCCGCCGCGAGATCGGGTTGGCTGAGCAACGCCTCTTCGGTGAACGTGCCGGAAGGTCCGAAGAACGCGACAGGGGGCACGACCGGGCAGCCTACTTTCCGAACCGCGCGGCGCTCCCGGCCTCCCCGCGCTTCAGGCGCCGGCGCCGACCACGAACGCAGTCCGGCTTCAGCCGGACGTCGCGGGCGCGAGACCCGCCCCAAAGGCGACACGGCAGGCACCGATGGCCCGCACCTCCCACGGCTCGGTGCTGCCCATCATGGGCAGGGTGAGTCGCAGCGCGGTGCCGGCATGGCCATCGGCAAGGTGCACCCACCGTCGGCCGAAGCGACGGATTTCGACCTCGTAGGAAGAGTCGGGCGACCAGAGGGACTGCCATCCGAAACCACGGGGCTGATACGTGAACGGCACGGCCAGCTTCTTCTTGCAGGTCGCGGCAGGCACGCCGCCAGGGTCGGAACGAGCGATCCCGAGGTCGACAACCTTCTGATCGACGGTCGCGCGCGTCGCGGCGAGCGGATTGTCGTACTTGGAGAGCAGCGCCCGCAACGTTCCGGCCGGCAGCTGGCCGAGGGTGAGGGAGGTCAGGTTGTCGTCGGGAACCATCGATGGTCCCAGCTCCACGACCAGGACCTGGCCCTTCGAGCTGTACCCCACGCCCGATGCGAACCGTGCGGCGTCCTGGAGGTCGCTGCGCACCGCCAGGCCCCGCGCGGCGCCGAGGACGAGCACCACCGCTGCACCCGCGAACAGCCACCGCCGGTCGGTGGTGATCGGGAACCGCGCCGGCCACGCAATCGGGCGCCGCGGCACCACCGCCAGCAGGACGAGCCCCAGAGCGCCGTACCGATAGCGGAACGTTTCTACGGTGACGAGACCCCCCCGACTCGTCACCAGCCCGGCGGCCCAGACGACGAGCGCGGCCGACCACGCCACGAAGTTGGCGCCTGCGTTCAGGCCCTTGGTGAGGGTCCAGATCGCGAGACCCACGAAACCGACGAGAAGGATCACGGCGAGCACCGTGTTGTCCAGGGCGAAGCCTTGGAACGACGTGAAGGCGATCTCTCGCACCAACCGAATCTTCTCGGAAGTGCTGAGCGTCAATCCTTCGGGAGTCCCGCCAACGTCGATGAGCCACCACGCGAGCCAGAGCAGCGAGGGGATGAGGACGGCGAGCCAGCGGCGCAGGGGCGGACGGGTGCACACGCAGTGGACGAGGCAGGCCGCGGCCACTGCGACCGCGCCACCGGCCGAGAGGAACGAGAAGGTGAGGGCACCTGCCAGCACCCAGTCGGCGCGGCGACCGCGGTTGAGGGCGGCCGCGCACACGACTCCGCCGAGCAGCGCCAGGTTGTGGTTGATCTCACTGGCGTTGAGCGTCACGTACTGGCCGTACCAGACGAGCGGGAGGCCCAGCAGCGCCGCGAGCACTACCCCGAACTGACGGCGCGTCGTCAGGTAGTAGGTGAGCGGCACGGCATACAGGCTCGCGAAGCCGACGACCCGGATCGGCGTGTAGTTGAACCCGAACAGCTGGGGGAGCAGCCGGTACTCGGAGAGGATCCAGAAGCTCAGGTGGCCGTTGTACTGGTCGAAGAGCCCGCTGAGCGAGCGTCCCTGCTTCATCAGCAGCCACTCGTCGAGCCAGAAGTAGGAGTGGTTCGTGATCCGCACGGAGTAGACGTACGCCACGATCACGAGCAGGACGAACACGACGTCGACGGCATGGGTCGCAGCCGACGAGCTCCTGCCCGCCCTCGGCGCTTGCGTCGATCCGGCCCGCATTGCGCTCCCCCAGCCCCCACCGGTGTGATCACCGGCCATGGGGCGTGGCACATTATCCGAGAACGCGCAGATACGGGTCGTCGCCCTCGGGGCCGACCCCGGGGAGCGTGGGCCGACAGACGCCCGGAAGCGTCTGCACCTCGTAGATCTGGAGACCGTCGGGCCACGAGAGCTGCGCTTCGATGGCACCGGTCCGGGCGTCGACGATGGCCAACCCGCACCGGGACTCCGACGGCGACAGACCGGGGGCGTACGGCTCGTAGCGCTCGATGACCCTGGAGAGACCGACGATCGCGCGATCACCGGCAAAGGCCAGGCCCCGGGTGAATCCTGGGAGCTTCGCGACGGGGACGAACGCGCTCGTCGAGGCCGCCGACGCAACGCCCTGACCGACGCCGACCGTCCCGAAGCCACTGTTGCAGAGCCAGACCTCGCCCTCGTGGCGCGTCGCGGAGTGCGGACAGGTCAGGCCGCGGAGCACCGTCTCGCGACTCGCGGCCGAGAAGACGACACCCCGCCGTTCCGGTCCGAACCCGTCCTTCCAGGGTTTGGGCCCGTTGGACTCGTCGGCGAACGCGGTCAAGTGGGCGTCGAGCAATCCGTTCGGGCCCAGGCCGATCGAGTTCAGCTGCACATGGTTCTCACGGAACGCGTCGTCCCCGATTCCGTCGAAGGTCTGCGGCCACCAGACCCGCTTCCAGCCGGTGTCGGGATCGATCTTCGCGACGAAGTTGTGCCCGGTCGCCGCGACGAACAGGTCACCTCCGACGACGACAACGTCGTGGATGTAGAGACTGCCGGGGAGAACCCGCGTCCTCGTGGGCAGATAGACCGTCCGATCCTCGGGCTCGAGGTCGAGCGGCACGATCTCGCGACTCCAGTCGGCCTCGACGCCCGGACGGAACCAGAAGATCTGGTTCGGGTTCCTCGTGCTGCTGATGACCAGTGAACCATCACGAGGGTCGACGAACGCGCCGGACGGGTGCGGGAGCGGCATGGCCGACTGCCATGGCTTGCCCCCGTTGCCTCCGATCAGCTCGACGAAGTGCTCGTACTCGCGCGTGACCAGGAGGGCGACGTCGAGCTCGTCCAGGAGTCCGAAGAAGTCGCCCTGGGTCTCGAACTCGAGGCGGATCGGCACGTCCTTGGTCCTGATGCGCTGCGGCCGAGAGGTTGTCCACGGCCGTGGTGAAGTTCTCACCTCGTCGACCGTCCCCAGGGGGATCCTCGATCGAGACGAGGGCTCGCGCGGGCACCGGTCCAGTCCGAGATGGCGGCCCGCTGCTCCTTCCCGAGCGCGGCGATGTTGGCCCGTTCGTACTCCTCGGTGTTGACCGGAACGCCTCCGAACGGCCCCATCTGCTCGAGTGGCGCCCCGTTCCACGAAGGGGTGAGGAGCGACGCGTCGAACTCGAGACCGAGCCACCGGGTGATTGCGGTCAGCTCGGCCTCGGGGCTGCACAGGAGAGCCTCGTACCGCACGATCCGGAATCGGTCCGGATCGCGTGCAGCATGCAGCGCCGCAACCGTGTTCACGAGGGACCAACGGGTCGAGTAGCCCTCGGTGCCCATCGTCGGTCGGCGGCGAATGGTGTCCGAGAAGCCGGCAAACGGACTGCGGACGACGTGGAGCATCCGCGCGTCGGGCAGATCTGCGTGGATCAGGTCCCAGTCGAGCGCGAGGACGGGACAGTGCCCGACGACCGTGCGGTTCGGATCGTCGTCGCCCCCGAACACCTCGAAGAACGCCGAGAGCCATGCCGCCACCACCTCGCCGCGGCCTGAATGCCCGACCACCAGACGCTCGAACGTGCGTCGCCATTCGTCGACGTCGAGGTCCGGGGAATACCCGGCGAACTTCCCCGTTCCGCTCGGATCCAGCGCGGCGCGCAGCTCCTCGTTCGCGAATGCGTCGAAGGCCTCGCGCGGATCCGCCGGCAGCACGGGCCACCGGTACTTGGCCGGGAACCACTCATCGAAACCGCAAGGAGCCAACCCGGTGCCCAGCTGGAGCTCGAACGGGTACACCGCCAGCTCGGGATGACCATCCAGGAGCCGCGCGAGGTACCCGCCGCCGCTGTCGTTCCAGGCGGAGACGAAGACGTGGGACGGCGTCATGTCGCGTCGGTGCCCGGCGCGCGCCCGGACCCGGCACTGGCGCACGTCTCCACGCTCCGTAGGTTAGGACGTGGCCCGGACTGGTGTGATGGGCCGTTCGGCTCAGGCGTCGGCGCCCGAATCCGGCTTACACTGCCGATCCGTACGAAAGGTCGGCGACCAGGTCCATCCGACCGTACGAACCGACAGCCGACTCAGGGGCGGGGGTAGGCGGTGGCAGACATGGTGGTTCTGGGTCACGATCCCGAGGTCGAGACGCCGAGGCCCACTGCGATGGCGACCGAGGTCCGGCGGCTGGTGATCGAGCACTCCCACCGGGCGCACGTCGGCCACATCGGCTCCTCGCTCTCCATCACCGAGATCCTCGTCGCCCTCTACGGCGGGGTCCTGGAGGGCCGGCCCGACGATGCGGACCGCGACCGCGTCGTGCTCTCGAAGGGACACGCGGCCCTTGCGCTGTTCGCGGTGCTCGCGCTGACCGGGCGGCTCGATCCCGCCGAGCTCGACACCTTCGGGACCCCCGGTGCGCGACTCGGGGTGCATCCCGAACCGGGGCTGCCGGGGGTGGACTTCGGGACGGGTTCGCTCGGTCACGGGCTTCCGATCGGCACCGGAGCCGCGCTCGCCGCCCGGATCCAGGGTCGGGACTCGCGCTCGTTCGTCGTCATCAGCGACGCCGAGCTGAACGAGGGCTCGGTCTGGGAGGCCGCGCAGTTCGCGGGACACCACCAGCTGCGCAACCTGGTGGCGGTCGTGGACCTGAACGGGCAGCAGGCCTTTGGCGCGACCGCCGACGTCATCGGCATCCCCGACCCCGGGCAGGCGTTCGCCGCGTTCGGGTGGGAGGTGGTCGAGGTCGACGGTCACGACGTGGCCGCGCTGGTGGACGCACTCGATGTGACGGATCGAACCGGTCCACCTCGCGTCGTTCTCGCGAAGACCGTCTTCGGTCGCGGCATCACGTTCATGGAACGCGAGCTGAAGTGGCACTACCTCCCAATGGATGATGAGCAGTACGAGTGTGCGCTCGCCGAGCTGGAAGGCGCATGAGAGCCACCTTCGTCGACACGCTGACCGAGATGGCCACCGAAGACGAACGAATCGTGCTGCTCACCGGCGATCTCGGCTTCATGGCATTGGAGCCGTTCCGTGACCGGCACCCCGATCGGTTCTACAACGTCGGGGTGGCGGAAGAGAACCTCATCGGCATCGCGACCGGATTGGCCGAGGCCGGCTTCACCCCCTACTGCTACTCGATCGCGACCTTCGCGTCACTGCGTGGGTTCGAGTTCTTCCGCAACGGAGCGGTGTGGCACGACCTGCCGGTGCGGATCGTCGGCATGGGCGGAGGGTTCGAATACGGTGCGGCGGGGATGACCCACCACGCCCTCGAGGACATCGGGGTCATGCGCCTCCTTCCTCGCGTCTGCGTGTTCGCTCCTGCTGACGCCGGCCAGACGCGATCGGTGGTGCGCCACGTGCAGACGCGGCCGCGGGCCCGTGTACCTCCGACTCGGCAAAGACGAACGCCGCCGGGTGGCCGGACTCGACGATGCGTTCGACCCGGAGGAAATCGCGATGGTTCGGCACGGTGCCGCAGGGCTCGTGCTGGCCACCGGCAGCATCGCGAGCGAGGCCGCGCTCGCAGTCGAGGCACTCGTGGCGCAGGGGGTCGACTGCTCGTTCGGCGTGATGTCGACGCTCGCTCCGCCGCCGGCAGCACACCTTCGCCGGCTCCTCCTGGACCAACCCTGGGCCGCGACCGTGGAGGCGCACGTGCGCGGGGGCGCTCTGGGGTCGATCGTCGCCGACGAGATCGCGGCATCCGGGCTCGCGGTCCCACTGCTTCGTTGCTGCGTCGAGGACCCGTGCTCCTCGGACCAGCTCGGTGGCGAGTCGTTCCTGCACGAGCTCCACGGGATCTCCGCACCCCAGCTCGAGCAGCGGTTCCTCGAGCTCGCTCGGTCCAGATGACCGAACCGCCCGACATCTCGATCGTCCTCCCCGCGTACAAGGCGGTGGACCACATCCGTCGTGTGGTCCCGGAGATGATGGACGTGGTGAGCAAGCTCGGCATGGCCGTCGAGGTCGTCCTCGTCGTCAACGGCCCCCGCGACGGAACCGACGCGGCGGCGGACGCGCTGCGCGCCGAGGACCCTCGAGTCCAGGTGCTCCGGGCCGACCGGTCGGGATGGGGCCGCGCGGTCGGGATGGGGCTCCGGGCCGCGACCGGAGACCTGCTGGCGTACACGAACCTGGCCCGCACCCCACCCGAGGTGCTGCGCACAGCGGTGGCGCTCGCAGCCGCGGCACCGGGCTCGGTCGTGAAGGCCAACCGGCGCGTGCGCGACAGCTTCGTGCGTCGAGCTGGGTCCGTCCTGTACAACCTCGAGTGCCGGCTCCTGTTCGAGCTCTCCGTCTTCGACGTGAACGGCACGCCCAAGGTCTTCCCCGCCGAGTACACCGCGCTGCGGGAGCTGCGCCGGGTCGACGACATGATCGACGCGGAGTTCGTCGCGACCTGCAACGCGCTCGACTACCAAATGGTCGAGTTCGCGGTCGGCCCGCTCCCTCGGCACTCGGGCACTTCGACCACGAACTACAAGTCCGCGTGGAACATGTACACCCAGGCGTTCGCGCTCCGATGGGACCTGCAACGACGGCTTCCGTCCTTCGTCGAGGAACGCCCGAAGAAGCGATGAACGGGTCGGCGCTCGTCACCGGCGGCGCCGGTTTCGTCGGTGCGAACGTCGTTCGCCGCCTCGTCGACGACGGGCTCGAGGTCCATGCCCTGACGCGACGGGAGACCAACCGGTGGCGTCTGGACGGGCTCGAGCAGATCCGCACGCACGTCTGCCCACTCGAGGACTCGGACCGGGTCAACGAGCTCGTCGCGACGATCCGTCCCGAATGGGTCTTCCATCTCGCCGCCCACGGCGCGTACGCGAGCCAGACCGACTACCGGAGGATCGTCGAGGTCAACACGCTCGGGACGCTCAATCTCCTCGACGCGGTCGCGAAGACCGGCGCCTGCGCCGGCTTCGTCCACACCGGATCGTCCTCGGAGTACGGGCTCAAGGACCATGCGCCGGCCGAGGACGAGATCGTCCATCCCGACAGCGTCTACGCGGTGACGAAGTGCGCGGCGACCCACGCCGTCTCGCACTGGGCCCGCACCACCGGGCTGGCGGCTTCGACCGTCCGCCTCTACTCCGTCTACGGCCGCTGGGAAGAGCCGACCCGCCTGATGCCCCGGCTGGTCGTGTGCGCGCTCGCAGGGACGCTTCCCGTCCTCACCAGCCCGTCGACCGCACGCGACTTCGTCTGGATCGACGACGCGGTCGACGGCATCGTGCGGGCCGCGCGGGAGGCCACTCGTCGGCCGGGTGCGATCTGGAACCTGGGGAGCGGAGAGCAGACGACGCTCGAGGAGCTCGTCGGCATCGTGCGCGGGGTGTTCGGCGTGGAGGAGGAGCCGAGCTGGGGAACGATGCCCGATCGGTCATGGGACACCGCGAGCTGGAGGTCCGATCCTCGACGCGCGCGTGACCAGCTCGGGTGGGCGGCAGTGACCGGGCTCGACCAGGGGCTCCGGGCGACGGCGCAGTGGCTCGGCGAGACCCCGGAGCGAGACCGGTACGTGACCTGCCCGTAGCCGCTCAGCCGAGGGGCGGCTTGCGCCGCGATGGCTTGGCGACCGCGAGCGTGAACGCGGCGGAGAAGGTCTCGCCGGGTCGGACCGACGGGTGGTCACCCGAGACGAGCGCGTTCGTCGGCGCGGTCATCGGCTCGATCGCACAGAACGATGCCCCGGCCGGTGAGTAGACCTGCGCGTAGGGGTACCCGTCGTCGTAGGTGATCGTGAGGCGCCGGTCCCCGGCCGCCAGCTCGAGGGTGCGCTCCGGGCCGAGCGCGTAGAGGTCGTCGAGGTCCCGGCCGCCGAGCCGCGCCGACTCCGACGCGACCGGACGGGCTCGCCCGGTCGGGATGCCCCGACCGTCGAGCGCGGCGTGCGCCGCGTCCGGCAACGTCAGCTCCCAGTCGTCGCGCCGCGAGCCCGGCAGCTGGAGGTACGGGTGCCAGCCGAACGCGACGGGAACGCTCACCGGTCCGTTCGGGCGCACTGTGGTCACGACGCGCAGACCCGCGGCCGCGAGCGTGACGTCCACCGCGAGCTCGTGCGGGAACGGGAACGCGGCCATCAGGTCCTCGTGCGCGGCCCAGTCGAAGCGAGCCGCGAGCCGGGCGCTGCGCGGTCCCGCGCCGAGCCGGGTGACCTCCCACTCGGGGCGGGCGAGCATCAAGCCGTGGATCGGCAGACCGTTGTCGTCGGTGTGGAGATCGAGCCCCCGGAGGTCGACCTCGATCTCCCCCTCGCGGTACCGGTCGCGCGCCAGCCGGTTGGCCCACGGGTAGAGCAGCGGGATCCCGGTGGTGTGACCGGCGCGGTACGCGCTGAGCCCACCCGGCAACGCGACGAGCTCGGCGCCGCGGTGGGTGAACGACGGCACGAGCATCCCGACCGACGGGAGCACCACCACCTCGCACTCCCCGGCGGTGAGCACGGCAGCAGCCGCACCGTGCCACGCCCGGATCGCCGCGCTCGGTCGCTTCGTCGCTGCCGCGCGGCTCATGGGACCAGGTTCATGACGTCGACGCGGCCGACCGAGTGGTCGGCGCGCTTCTCCACCACGATGTCGGCGACGGCGAGGGTCGGACGGATGTGCTCGCGGAGGTTCGGGAGGTTCACCCCGCGCCAGACGTCACCCGCGAGCGATCGGCAGCCGTCCAGGTCCCGATCGGCGAATTGTGCGTAGAACGAACCGGGTGGCGGCGCCTCGCACAGCCTCAGAAATCGGGTCACGTACCAGTCCTCCATTGCCGCTTCGGATGCGTTCAGATACACGGCGACATCGAGTCGATCGGCGAACCGGAGCGCATTCACTCCCTCGAGCACCAGCACGTCGGGCGTCTCGATCGGCTTGCGCTCGTCGGTCACGTCGTAGGTGACGTGCGAGTACACCGGCACCGTGATCCTCGGGTCGCGGCGGTGCACGGCGTCGAGGAACGCCTCGACGGCCGGGGCGTCGTAGCTCTCGGGGAAGCCCTTTCGGTGCAGGAGGCCCTCGGCGAGGAGCTCGGCGTTGGGACGCAGGAAGCCGTCCGTGGCGACGACCTCGACCCGGCCCGGGGCGAAGAGCTCGGACACGGCCGCGGCCGCGGTGCTCTTGCCCACCGCCACCCCGCCACCGATGCCGACGACGAGCGGCTGCGCGGTCGTCGCTCGCTCGGCCACCAGCCGAGCCAGCGGCGCGTACCCCTCACGGACCTCCATCGAGGGAGCGTACGCAGGCGCGGGCACGAAGTGCGGATGCTGGAGCGACCCGGCACGACCGAGGTAAGGCAGACGCGGGCCGACGTGTGCCGAACGCCACGCAGGCGATCCCCTTTTGCTCCGTCGAACGCGAGAGAATGTCGTCATGTCGGCCCTGGACACCCGTTCTTCTGCGCGCTCGGACGCGCCGGGTGGCGGCAACAGAGCCGGCGCGGAGACGGCCCGGGGTGAAGCGACCCGACACCTCGTGCGCATGCGCTACATGCCCGGGCTCGACGGGCTGCGTGCGTTCGCCGTCACCGGAGTGCTGCTCTACCACGCGACCCTGAACTGGATCCCCGGCGGATTCCTCGGCGTCGACGTGTTCTTCGTGATCAGTGGCTACCTGATCACGTCGTTGCTCCTCGCGGAGTTCCGGAACCAGGGCGGCATCGGGCTCGGCCAGTTCTACCTTCGGCGGGCCCGGAGACTGTTGCCCGCGCTCTTCCTGCTGCTGGGCGTCGTCGGCCTCTTCGCGGTCGTGTTCCTGCCCGACGAGGTGACCAAGCTCCGGGGCGACGTCGTCGCCGCGCTCTTCTACGGCACCAACTGGTGGCAGATCTTCCACAACCTGTCGTACTTCGAGGCCGCAGGCCGCCCGCCGCTGCTCCAGCACCTGTGGTCGCTCGCGGTCGAGGAGCAGTTCTACCTGATCTGGCCGTTGCTGCTCACCGGCATGTTCAAGCTCTGGCACGGCCGTCGGCGACCGATGCTGCTCGCGACGCTCGGCATGATCGTGCTCTCGTCCGGACTCATGATCGCGCTGTCGATCCACCGCGGCTACCCGCTCGATCACGACCCGTCGCGCGTCTATTACGGCACCGACACCCGCGCCTTCACGATGCTCATCGGCGCGGTGCTCGCGATGGTCTGGGCGCCCTGGCGCCTCTCGGACAAGCTCACGAGTGGCGCGCGCATCGTGCTCGACGTCGTGGGGTTCGGCAGCCTCGCCGGTCTCGCGTGGATGTTCCTGAACGTCAACGAGTTCTCGAACGACCTCTACCGAGGCGGGTTCCTGGTCTGTTCGATCCTCGCCGCGATGGTCATCGCGGTCACGGTGCACCCCGCGGCCGATCTCAGTCGGCTGCTCGGGCTGAAACCGCTGCGGTGGATCGGTGAGCGGTCCTACGGGATCTACCTCTGGCACTGGCCGGTGTTCATGGTGACCCGGCCGGTGCTCGACATCGGCTGGACCGGGACACCCAACCTGATCCTGCGGCTGGCGGTGACGGTCGCGATCGCCGAGCTCTCCTACCGGTACGTCGAGCAGCCCATCCGGCAGGGCGCCCTCAGCCGATGGTTCAAGGAGCTGCGCAGCTCGACAGGATCGGAGCGGATCAGCATGGGCGCCCGCACCGCCGTGATCTCCGGGTCGCTCCTCCTCGGGATCGTCCTGGTGGCCGTCGGCCTCGCCAACGGGCAGCCCGCGCCGATTCCTCCGGGCCTCGACGTCAAGGCCGCATCCGCTGCGCAGACCACCGTCACCACCGTGGCGCTCCCGGGGACCACCACCGCAACCGTCGCGGGCGCGGCACCGCCGCCGGCGCGCCGCGGACCCGGCCGTGGCGCGCGTGACGCTCGTCGGCGACTCCGTGATGGTCGGCGCGGAGACCGCGCTCGTGCAGGCGCTCGGACCGGTCCGCATCGATGCCGCGGTCAACCGGCAGTTCGGGACCGCGATCGACATCCTGCGCGAGATCAAGGCTGCGGGTCAGCTGAGTGACACCGTCGTCGTGCACATGGGCACCAACGGCGTGATCACCCAGGGCCACATGGACGCGATCATGGACATCCTCAAGGACCGCAAGCGCGTGGTGTTCCTCAACCTGAAGGTGCCACGCTCGTGGGAAGGGATCGACAACGACGTCCTCGCTTCGAACGTCTCGAAGTACCCGAACGCCAAGCTGATCGACTGGCACGCGATCGGCGACGCCCACCCCGAGTACTTCTACCAGGACGGCATCCACCTGAACCCGACCGGTCAGCGCGGCGTACGCGGCGCTGATCCAGCAGCAGACCGCGCCCAACCCCTAGCCCGCGCGACCGCCCGGTGGGACGCACCGCGGGCCTCCGGGGCGCCACGGGTCGGAGCGGTCAGGGGAGCGGATGCGTCGAGAGACCGTGACGGGGTGGTCAACTGCTCCGGTAGGCGAGCGTGGCCGAGACGATGATCGCCAGTGTGGCGCTGGTCGCGGCGGCGGCGAGCAGGACGAAGACGCCATGGGTGGTGTCGTGGTCGAAGTTGCGAAGCACGTGCTGCACGGGCGGGAGCAGCGCGACGGCGATGGCTGCTGAAGCGCCCAGCACGAGCGACCAAGCCACGCTGCGGATCACGGGCCGGTGCAAGAAGACACCGATCGCGGAGCCGATCAGCGCGCCCGAGACCAGGAGCACGATGGTGCAGCCCACGGTGTAGGGAAGCTCGTGGCGGCCGAGATCGCCCGTCGATCCGGTCAACAACGCGGTCACGACGACGACACCCGCGCTGGCACCAATGCTTGCGAGCGCGCGACAGATGTGGAGCCGACCGGGTGACCCCGCGACGGCGGCGCAGAGATCGCGGTGTGGATCATCGTCAACATTCCCCGCGGTGACCGCGAGCCACGCGGCGAAGACGACCGCACCGAAGAACATGTTCGCTCCGTTGGTGAGTGCGGGCCCAGGGTTTGCGAGGACGAGGACCAGCCAGACGAGGTACATGCTCGCCGGCGCGACCCATCGTCCCGAACGGGCCACCAGCCGGAGCGTGAAGCGCGTCACCGCTGGTGAGAGGTCGGGCGGAACCCGAGCTCGTGCGCGGCTCGGATCAGCGTGCCGATCTGCTCCGGGGGCCCGCGGAATCCGATGTCGGCTTCCTCCGCATCACGTTCTCGGATCGTGCGGTCACCGACCACCACGATCGAGTCTGCGCCTGCCATGGTCTCGCTCTGTTGGACAGCCGCGACGACGGCTGCGCCGCGTGCGAGGTTCTCGGTGACGAGCTCCGTCATCCCCTGATGCCCAGCGGTGTCGAGTCCGATGTTGGCTTCGTCGATCACGATCAGGTCCGCCGTGCTCGACAGCGCGTCGGCGAGGAGGAGCTTGCGGAGGTTCCCGAACGAGAGCGCACGACAACTTCGCCCGAGCTCGCCGTCGAACCCCAGCTGCTTCAACGCAGCGAACGGATCGCCGTCGTGTCGTGACCGAACGCCCCGAAGCCAACTCTTCGCCGACAGCGACGGCGGTGGAATCGCCGCTGGGACATACGCGACGCGACGCGACCCCATTCTCGATCCGTGCGAGGGGCGCACAACGCCCGCGAGCAGACGCAAGAGGGTGGTCTTCCCGGCCCCGTTGACTCCTCGCACGCACAGCAGCTGGCCCGGCCGAACCGCAAGCGTCACGTCTTGGAGCGCAACGACCCGACCGTAGCGAACGCTCACATTCTCCAACTCGACGCACGGACTCGACGACACGCCCGAGATTGTCGCCCATCACCAGGATGCGGGGCGACGCCACCCACACCTGCCGTCACCCAGCTGGACTGGCCCGTCCGAGCGCGACCGGCCGGTCGGCGCGCGAGCATTCGGGACATGGAAGGCCGCGGACGGCAGCACACCGACCTCCAGCCCGAGGACGAGCGCACTGCGCTCGTGCAACGCCTCGACCTGTACCGAGAGGTCGCAGCGTCGTCGTTGGTGGACCTTGGATGGAAGGAGGCCTCCACGAGGCTCCTGCCCGCCACGGACCTGACCATCGCCGGGGTCGTCAAGCACCTGGCGTGGGCAGAAGACCGCTGGTTCCAAGGCCGGTTCCTGGGTGTCCCGATGCCGACGCCGTGGAACGCACCCGGCGCCGATGATCCCGACCGGGCGATGCGCATCGACGAGACGGACACGGTCGACGAAATCGCGCAGCTGTACCTGTCGGCGTGCGGTCGGAGCCGAGCCGCGGTCGCCCGTTTTGGTTCACTCGACCGAGTTGCCGCGGTTCCGTCCTTCGGGGTGGGGCCGGTGAACCTGCGCTGGATCCTCGTGCACATGATCGACGAGACCGCACGCCATGCTGGTCATCTCGACCTTCTCAGGGATTGCCTCCGGGAGTAGACGCTCGGTGCGGTGACAACCGCGCCGCCGGGAGTGGGCGAGGGGGGACTTGAACCCCCACATCCTTTCGGACACAGGCACCTGAAGCCTGCGCGTCTGCCAATTCCGCCACTCGCCCGAGTGGAGTGCTGAGGGTAGCGCCAAGGCGTGGGCCGTCACGATCCCATTCGCACCGAAGGACTGAAGTCCCTATCCAGTCTCCGATCGGGTCGGTAACGTCCGCCGCAGACACTGCAATCGGGGGGAACCGGCGTGCACAAGTTCTGGAGCTGGCTCGGGCTCAATCTGGGGAAGCACTGGATCATCGTGCTCTCGATCGGCGCGATCATCACGATCGGCCTCGGCTACGGCATCACGAACCTGGAGTTCTCGACCGGCCAGGACAGCTACCTCAACAAGAGCGAGCAGGTCTACAAGGACAGCGTCGCCTACCAGAAGCTCTTCGGCGGCGAAGCCATGGTCACGCTCGTGACGATGGACAAGGGCCACACGGTCAACGAGCTCTTCACGGCGAAGAACATCGCTCAGTGGAACGCGGTGAGCAAGCAGCTGCACGACAGCGGCAAGATCGTGAACACCGTCACGCCGCTGACCGCGTTGCAGTTCAACAACGCGCTCGTGCTCGGTCCCGGCGGGGACCCGACCAAGGGAGTCGCCAGCAAGATCCTCCTCGACGGCGTCGCGCGCGCCAAGACGCCGGCGGACGCCGCCGCCCGCAACGCCGACACGGCCACGACCCTGACTCGCATCTCCGCGATCCCGGCCGCCGAGCGCACGCTCAACAACCCGGCGTACGTCGACTTCCTCCTGTACGACAACCAGGGCAACATCCGCAAGCCGCTCCTCGCGAACTTCCCCGACGCCCGTCACGCGCAGATCGTCACGCGACTGCCGGGCAACGAGTCGATCAAGGACGAAGGCAAGGCGTCGGTGCTCGTGCAGGACGTCGCGAAGAAGCTGAAGTTCGACCATGCATCCATCGTCACCACGGGCGCGCCCGTCCTGTTGAAGAACGTGAACGACTACCTCACCGGCGGGATGCTCACGCTCGGGGCGCTCGCGGCCGCGATCATGGCGCTCATCCTGCTCGTCCTCTTCAGCGTGCGCTGGCGCCTGCTCGCGCTCGGCGTCGTGGTCGTCGGTGTCATCTGGGCGTTCGGCATCGCCGGCTACCTGGGCATCCCGCTGACGATCGTCACGATCGGTGGCCTGCCGGTGATGCTCGGCATCGGCATCGACTACGCGATCCAGATGCACGCACGGGTCGAGGAGGAAGTCGTCGTCGACCGGGCCACGCACCCGATCCAGGAGACCTCCCGGAACCTCGGCCCGGCGCTGCTCGTCGTGACGTTCGACGCGATCTTCGCGTTCGCGGCGCTGCACTTCGCCAAGGTCCCGATGCTGCGCCAGTTCGGCCTGCTGCTCGCGGTGGGGGTAGCCGCGATCTGCGTCAACAGCATCATTGCGCCCCTCGCCATCCTCGGCATCCGCGAGTACAAGTCGCCCACCAAGGCCAAGGACTTCAGCCAGGGTCCGCTCGGCCGGCTCGTGGTCTGGCTCGGCAGCATCCCGGCACGGCTCGCCATCTTCCTGGCGATCGCGAGCATCGTGATCTTCGCCGGCGGCGTGCTCGTCGAGGGCAAGCTCGTGCTGCAGACCGACCCGATCCAGTGGGTCAACCAGAAGTCGCAGGTGATCAAGGACCTCCACGTCCTCGACAAGCAGACCGGGTCCTCGAGCGAGCTCGGCGTGTACGTGCAGTCCAAGCAGGGCTTCAGCGACAAGACCGTCGGCTTCCTCGACGGGTTCACCCGCGCAGCAGCTCGCGAAGTACCCCGGCACGCTGCTGACGGGCTCGAGCATCGTCGAGGTCGTGAGCGACCTCAGCGACGTGCCCGGCGCGGCACACCTGGCGCCGACCGGCGAGCAGGTGAAGGCCGCCTACGACGTCGCGCCGAAGGACGTCCAGCTCTCGACCGCGACACCGAGCAACGACGCGCTCAACCTCGTGTTCCGCACCGGGCCGAGCGGGCTCGACGCTCGAGCCATGGTCGTGAAGGAGATCCGGAAGACGACGCACCCGCCCGCGGGCGTGCGCGCCACGCCATCCGGTCTCGCCGTCGTCGGCGTCGGCCTGCTCGACAACCTCGAGGCGAACCGGGTCGGGCTCACCTACCTCGCGATCCTGTTCGTGTTCCTGTTCCTCTCCGTCCGGCTCCGCAGCGTCGTCCGGGCCCTGCTGTCGCTCGTCCCGGTGCTCATCGCGGTCGGAGCCGCATCCCTCTTCGCGTACGTGCTCAGCCTCAAGCTGAGCCCGATGACCGCGGTCGGCGGTCCGCTCGTCGTCGCGACCTGCACCGAGTTCACGTCGTTGATCCTGCTGCGGTTCGTCGAGGAACGACGACGGGGACTGCTGCCGCGCGCCGCGGTCGACGTGACCGCGTGCCGCACCGGCCGGGCGTTCATCGTCTCTGGGCTGACCGCGATCTCGGGCGTCGCCGTGATCGCCACCTCGTCGCTGCCCCTGCTGCGCGACTTCGGCATCGTCGTGGCGCTGAACGTCACCGTGGCGCTGCTGAGCGCGCTCGTCGTGCTGCCACCGCTGCTCATCTGGGCCGACGAGAAGCACCACTGGGTCTCCCGGGGGCTCGTCCCGAAGGAGATCCTGGAAAAGGCGGACAACGAGCGGGGCCCGGCACCCAGCCATGGAATCATTCCCGGACCGGTTGTCGGACCCGTGAGCTGACCGGGCCCACCGGCTCGAGCGGCCCCCGGCCTGTGTGGCCGTGGTTGCTCGGGCTCGGGCCGTACACTCGGTGCCGATGGGAGTCCAGGGCTTCGAGCGTCGGCTCGAGCGGCTGGTGGAGGGCGCCTTCGGGAAGGCCTTCCGCAGCGGTCTCCAGCCGGTCGAGATTGCACGCAAGCTGCTGCGCGAGATGGACAACGGGCGCACGCTGGGCGTCCGGGGCACGGTCGCGCCCAACTACTTCCTCGTCTGCCTCTGCGCCGAGGACGCCGAGCGCTTCGACGACTACGCCGACGTCCTGGAGCGGGAGCTGGCCGAGGAGGCCCGGGACCACGCCCGCTCGGACGGCTACCACTTCCTCGGCCCGGTCGCGGTCCAGCTGGTCGAGGACCCGCGGCTGCGCCGGGGCGACCTCGAGGTCGAGGCCTCGATCAAGGAGGGCCCCGGCGGCCGGGTCGGGGCGCTCGTCCTGCCCGACGGGCGCCGCATCACCCTCGGCGCCGAGCCGTTCGTCATCGGCCGCCTCGCCGACTGCGACCTGCCCATCGAGGATCCCCTCGCCTCCCGGCGCCACGCCGAGATCCGCCCCGAACCGGACGCCTACCGCCTCGTCGATCTCGGATCGCTCAACGGGACGATGGTCAACGCGGCTCCCGCGAAGAACCACGTGCTGATGGACGGCGACCTGATCGGCATCGGTGCCGTGGCCATCCGGTTCGAGGCTTCGTAGCGGCCGAGGAGCACCGTGTCCGAGGGCTTGCTCACCGTTCTGAAGTTCTGCTTCCTCGCGCTGCTCTACCTGTTCCTGTTCCGGGTCGTGCGGATCGTCCGCCTCGAGCTCAAGCCGGCGAAGGTCCCGGTGCCGGTCGCCGTCGTCGCGCCGAGCCGCTGGCCGCGGCGCCCGGCCGCGAAGAAGGCGACGAAGGCGCGCGGCGGCAGCCAGCTGTACCTGCTCGAGCCGCCGGCGCGCAACGGCGAGGTCTACGCGCTCGCGGAGGAGGTCACGGTCGGGCGCGCGCCGGGGTGCGGCGTGGTGCTCGACGACGACACGTTCGTCTCCCAGGTCCACGCGCGCCTCGTTCCGCCGCGGCCGCGAGACCTACGTCGAGGATCTCGGCTCGACCAACGGCACGCTGGTGAACGGCGAGCGCATCAGCGAGGTCACCCGCCTGCACCGCGGCGACCAGGTCCAGTTCGGCAACACCCTCGCGGAGATCACCAAGTGAGTGGAGCGGGACATGAGGCTGTGCACCACCAGCGAGGGTGAGGGCCGGCGCCAGCGGAGCGGAACATGAAGTGTCCCGGTGGGCGACGGACAGGGCAGGTGCGAGGAACGAGGACAGCTACGTCGTCGACCGCCGGCTGCAGCTGTTCGCGGTCGCCGACGGCATGGGCGGCCACCGCGCCGGCGAGGTCGCGAGCGCGACGGCGCTCGAGGCGCTGCGCGCCGCGGTCGCGTCGGGCACCGGGCTCGGCGACGCGATCACCAGCGCGAACGACGCGGTGCACGGCAAGGCCGCCGACGACGAAGACCTCCACGGCATGGGCACCACCCTCACCGCGGTCGTGCCCGACGGCAACGGCGTGCTCGTCGGCCACGTCGGCGACTCCCGCGGCGTACCTGCTGCGCGACGGCGAGCTCAGCCAGCTGACCACCGACCACAGCCTGGTCGAGGAGCTGATGCGCGAGGGCCGGCTCACCGAGGAGCAGGCCGCGGTGCACCCGCAGCGCTCGATCATCACCCGGGCGCTCGGCGTCGAGGACAACGTCGAGGTCGACGTGTACCCGGTGCCGTTGCTCCCCGGCGACCGGCTGCTGCTCTGCTCGGACGGTCTCACCACGATGCTGCGGCCCGGGGCCATCGGCGCGCTGCTGCGCCGGGAGAGCGACCCGACCCGCGCCGCCAACCTCCTCGTCGACGCGGCGAACGCGGCCGGCGGCGAGGACAACATCACGACGATCGTCATCGACATCGAGGACGACGGCGCCGACCCGTTCGCGCCCGCGACGCCCTCGGTCGGGCCGGAGGTCACGGTCGCGATGCCCGTCGCGATCGGGCACGGCGGCCGATGCGCCGCCCGGCGCCGTCGCCGATCCGACGCCGCGCCCACGAGCGCGCCGCTCGCTCCGCCCGCGCGCCCGACGCCGAGCCCGGCGCCGGCGCCGCAGTCCAGGTGCCCGGACGGCGCCACCGCCGCGCAGGCGCTGGCCCGTCGCGAGCGTGCCGAGCGGCGCAAGGAGCGCAACCCGGCCAAGTCCGTCGGCCGCTTCGCCCGCTTCCTC
The DNA here is from genome assembly GCA_963848485.1 of uncultured Acidimicrobiia bacterium. GTDB lineage: Bacteria > Actinomycetota > Acidimicrobiia > IMCC26256 > JAENVU01 > Chersky-806. The sequence goes on along the minus strand of CAWKDX010000001.1, from coordinate 285,454 downwards.
CTGCCGATCGTCCTGATCCTCGGCCTCGCGGTCGCGGTCACCGCCTGGTACGCGCGCCGCACGTACTACGTCGCGTTCGACCACGCCGGCCAGGTCACGGTCTACCAGGGCCGGCCCGGCGGTCTGCTGATCTGGGACCCGACGGTCGTCCAGCACACCAAGGTGACCAAGGACGACCTCACCGAGGACGCGCTGGTCGCGGTCCAGGACCGCAAGGAGTTCGACGACAAGGGCGCCGCGATCGCGTTCGTCGGGCGGGTCGAGGACCGCGCCACACGCCGCGACCAGCACGACGACGACGACGACCACCACCACGACCCCGCTGGTGCCGGTCCCCTCCACGTGAGCGTCATCAGCGGCCGCCGCCGCACCGAGGAGCTCGGCCTCGGCGTGCTCGCGCTCGTCATCGTCGGGTCGGGCTACGTGCTGCTCGCGCTCTCGGAGGCGCCCGGCGCTGCCCGCCGGCCTCTGGGCCTTCATGGGCGGGATCCTCGGCCTGTTCGTCGTCGCGCACCTCGCGGTCCGCAAGTGGGCGCCGCGCGCGGACGCGACGCTGCTCCCGCTCGTCGCGCTGCTGCTCGGGATCGGGTTCGTCACGATCTCCCGGCTCGACCTCGCGGTCCCGGAGGCCAAGCGGGTCGCGCCCACGCAGGCCCTGTGGACCGCGGTCGGCGTCGCGGCGTTCGTCGCCACGCTCGTCGCTCGTGCGCAACGTCCGCGACCTCGCCCGCTACCGGTACACGTTCCTCCTGCTCGGTGTCGTCGCGCTGCTGCTCCCGCTCGTCCCCGGCATCGGCGTCGAGATCAACGGCGCGCGGCTCTGGGCCCGCATCGGTCCGCTCACCGTGCAGCCCGGCGAGGCCGCGAAGGTCCTGCTCGTCGTGTTCTTCGCCGCGTACCTCGTCGAGAAGCGCGAGCTGCTCTCGTCGGGCAGCCGCCGGTTGGGGCGGATGCACCTCCCCGACCCGAAGCACCTCGGGCCGCTGCTGCTGCCGTGGGTCGTCTCGATCATGATCATGATCCTGCAGAAGGACCTCGGGTCGTCGCTGCTGTTCTTCGCCGTGTTCGTCGCGATGCTCTACATCGCCACCGACCGCGCCGCGTACCTCGCGGTCGGCGCGGTGCTCTTCGCCGGCGCGGTCGCGATCACCTACAACTTCTTCGGCCACGTGCAGGAGCGCATCGACACCTGGATCAACCCGTGGGTCGACCGCCAGGGCAACGCGTACCAGCTCGTGCAGAGCCTCTACGCGTTCGGCAGCGGCGGCTTCCAGGGCACCGGCCTCGGGCTCGGCCGGCCCGACATCATCCCGGTCGCGACGACCGACTTCATCTTCGCGGCCATCGGCGAGGAGCTCGGCCTGCTCGGCACGGTCGCGGTCGTGATCGGGTTCATGCTCCTCGTCGGCAGCGCGTTCCGCATCGCGATCCAGTCGCAGCGCCCGTTCTCGAAGCTCTTCGCCGCCGGTCTCGCCACCATCCTCGGCGTGCAGACGTTCGTCATCATCGGCGGCGTCACCCGGCTCATCCCGCTCACCGGAGTGACGCTCCCGTTCGTGTCGTACGGCGGCTCGTCGCTCGTCGCGAACTTCGTGATCCTCGCGTTGCTCCTGCGCATCTCGGACGAGAACGCGAACGACGCCGCGGCCGCGGCCGCGAGCGCGAGGCCCGCATGGTCGCGGTCGAGGCGGCCCGCCCGTGAACCGCGCCATCGGACGGGTCGGCGACCGCGGTCATCGTCCTGCTGCTGCTCCTCGTCGGGCAGCTCACGTACCTGCAGGTCATCGACGCCAACAAGCTGGCCAACGACCCCCGCAACACCCGCACGTACCTGAAGGACTTCACCCGGCCCCGCGGCGAGATCATCAGCGCCGACGGCAAGATCCTCGCCCGGTCGATCCCGTCGAAGGACGAGTACGAGTACCAGCGCGTCTACCCCTACGGCGAGCTGTTCGCCCAGACCGTCGGGTACCAGTCGGTGTCGTCGGCAGCACCGGCGTCGAGAAGGAGTACTCGGCGGTGCTCTCCGGCCGGGACCGCTCGCATCTCCGCCTGCGCGACCTCGGCGACCTCCTCTCCGGCAAGGAGCAGACCGGCAACGTCGTGCTGAGCCTGCGCACCGACGTGCAGCTCGTCGCCAAGGCCGCGCTCGGCAACCAGCAGGGCTCGGTCGTGGTGATGGACCCGAAGACCGGCGCGCTGATCGCGATGTACTCGAACCCGAGCTTCGATCCCGCAGCCGCTCGCGGGCCACAACCCGAAGCTGGTCCAGGCGTACTGGGAGTCGCTGCAGCCGAACAGCCCGACGACCACGCTGCTGCCACGCGCGTACCGCGAGCGCTACCCACCGGGCTCGACGTTCAAGATCGCGACCACCGAAGCCGCGCTCGACACCGGCACCGCGACCCCGACGTCCACGTTCCCGTTCCGCACGTCGTTGCTCCCGCCCCAGGCCGGGCGGTCGATCTCGAACTTCGGCGGCGAGCGCTGCGGCGGGCACGCTCGAGGAGAGCTTCGTGGAGTCGTGCAACACGACGTTCGCCCAGCTCGGGCTCGACCTCGGCGAGAAGTTCCCGCCCCGGCTCGCCGGCTTCGGGATCTACGAGGCGCCGCCGCTCGACCTCTCACCGGGCGCCGCGGTGAGCACCGGTCCGGTGCCGGGGACGTTCAACGACAACAAGCCGTCGTTCGCGCTCGCCGGCATCGGCCAGGGTGACGTCGCCGCGACGCCGCTGCAGATGGCGCTCGATCGGCTCGGCCGTCGCCAACGGCGGCACGATCATGCGACCGCACGTCGCGGCCGAGATCCGCGACGACGAGGGCCGCAAGCTCTCGACGATCAGCCCGAAGCCGTGGAAGGTGGCGATGCCGGCCACGACCGCGGCGACGATCCGCGACTTCATGGTCCAGGTGGTCGAGCACGGGCACCGGCACCGCGGGCCAGATCGCGGGCGTCACCGTCGCGGGCAAGACCGGCACCGCGCAGAGCTGCGAGGGCTGCTCACCGCACGCGTGGTTCGTGGCGTTCGCGCCGGCCGAGGCACCGCAGTACGCGGTGTCCGTGTTCGTCGAGCACGGCGGGAGCATGGGCAACGAGGCGACGGGTGGCCGCGTGGCCGCGCCGATCGCCGCCGAGATCCTCAAGTACCTGCTCGGGAAGTGACCTGGCGCGCCGCAGGGTCGAACGTGACGGGATTCACGTGCCCGGGCCGGCACCGACCCGACAGATAGCGTTGCTCGACTCCATGGCTTCCCCTCCGACCATCTTCGCGGACCGCTACGAGATCGTCAGTGAGATCGCGCACGGCGGCATGGCCGACGTGTACCTCGCTCGCGACTCGAAGCTCGACCGTCCCGTCGCGCTCAAGGTCCTCTCGCCCGAGCTCTCCCGGGACCCGGCGTTCGTCGAGCGGTTCCGGCGCGAGGCGCAGTCGGCCGCGGGCCTGAACCACCCCAACATCGTCGGGATCTTCGACTGGGGCCAGGAGCACGGCACGTCGTTCATCGTCATGGAGTACATCGACGGCCAGACGCTGCGGGACATGATCCACCGCGAGGGCACCGATCGCCCCGGGCCAGGTCGCCGACATCGGCGCGGACATCGCCGCCGCGCTCTCGTTCGCGCACACGAACGGCGTCGTGCACCGCGACGTGAAGCCCGGCAACGTGCTCATCACGACCGCGGGCCAGGTCAAGGTCACGGACTTCGGCATCGCCCGCGCCGGCGGGGACAACGACGGGCTCACCCGCACCGGCGCGGTGATGGGCACCGCCACCTACTTCTCCCCCGAGCAGGCGCAGGGCATCGCGGTCGACGGGCGCTCGGACGTGTACTCGCTCGGCGTCGTGCTCTACGAGATGGCCACCGGCGAGCCGCCGTTCACCGGCGACTCGCCGGTCAGCGTCGCGTACAAGCACGTGCGCGAGCCGGTGGTCCCGCCGAGCCAGATGGTCCCGTCGATCCCGCCCGAGCTCGAGCGGGTGATCATGACCTGCCTCGCGAAGGAACCCGCCGACCGCTACCAGTCCGCCGACGACCTCCGCGCCGACCTCCTGCGCTTCCGGCGCGGCCAGGCCGTCGTCGGCACCGCGATCACCGCCGCGGTCGCCACGATCCCCGACGCGACCTCGACGATGGTCGCTCCGCCCGTCGCGCCGGTGCCGTTGGCCGGCACCACCGCCGCCGCCCAAGAAGAAGCAAGGGCCCGATCATCGCGGTGATCGTGCTGCTCCTCGCGCTGATCGGCGGCGTCGGGTACCTGCTCGCGACCCAGCTCGGCGACGACGGCTCGGCGGCCACGATCCCGGTGCCCGACGTCGTCGGCCAGCCGGTCGCCGAGGCCCAGCTGCACCTCGCGGCCCAGAAGCTCACGAAGGTCACGGTCGTGCGCCGGGCCAACGACCAGTTCGCGCAAGGCCTCGTGGTGCGCCAGGACCCGTCGGCCGGGACGAAGGTCGGCCAGGACGAGAACATCCTGCTCACCGTCAGCGACGGCGCCGGCAGCGTGAAGGTGCCCGACGTCGTCGGCGAGACCTTCGAGGACGCGGCGACCACGCTCCAGGCCAAGGGGCTCAACGCGGTGCGGGTCGACGAGGCCAGCGACTCGGTCCCGCTCGGCCAGGTCATCAGCACCAACCCGCCGGCCGACGCGACCGTGAAGCGGAACTCCGACGTCCAGGTGTTCGTCTCGGCCGGCCCGGCGCCGGTGAACGTCCCGAACGTCGACGGGCAAGGACCAGGTCGAGGCCGCGCAGATCCTGACCGACGCCGGGCTCAAGTTCCAGAAGACGAACATGGCGAGCAGCACCGTCCCCGCGGGCTCGGTCATCAGCACCAACCCGGCGGCCGGGACCCAGGCACCGCGCGGCTCCACCGTCACGATGAACGTGTCGACCGGGCCGGAGCAGGTGACCGTCCCCAACGTGGTCGGCAAGACCCAGGCCGACGCGACCAGCACGCTGACCGACGCGCGCGTTCGACGTCCGGGTCGTGCAGGTGCCGTCGTCCGCGTCGAACATGGGCAAGGTGATCACCCAGGCGCCCCTCGCCGGCACGACCGTGAACAAGGGGACGCAGGTGACGATCACGGTCGGCACCGGCCCCGGCACGACCACCACCTCCACGACGTGACCCGCCCGGCCGCGCTGGCCGGCTGGTACCGCGAGCACGGCCGGCACGACCTCGCGTGGCGAGCGACGCGCGACCGCTGGCCGATCCTCGTCTCCGAGGTGATGCTCCAGCAGACCCAGGTGCCGCGCGTCGCCGAGGCGTGGCCCGGGTTCATCGGCCGGTTCCCGGACCCCGCCGACGATGGCCGCGGCCGGGCCGGGCGCGGTGATCACCGCGTGGGGCCGGCTCGGCTACCCGCGCCGGGCCCGCCGGCTCTGGGAGGCGGCGAGCATCATCGCGACCGACGGCTGGCCCGAGGACCTCACCGAGCTGCCCGGCGTCGGGCGCTACACCGCGGGCGCGATCCTCGCCCAGGCCGACGACGCCGACGTCCCCGCGGTCGAGGTCAACATCCGGCGGGTCGTCGAGCGCTGCGCGGGGCGCGCGCTCTCCGAGCGCGACGCCGAAGCCGCGATGATCAAGCTCGCGCGACCGTTGCGCGGTCGCGACCGGCTCCTCGCGCTCATGGACGTCGGCGCCGTGCTCTGCCGGCCTGCGCGCGCCGAAGTGCACGGAGTGCCCGTTGCGGCGGCGGTGCGCGTCGCGCGGTCCGCGGCCCGACGAAGCTGCGCTCGCGCCAGGCTCCGTTCGCGGGATCGTTCCGGCAGCGGCGGGGCCAGGTGATGGCCCGGCTCCGCGACGAGGGCGGCGTCGGGATCGACGAGCTCGACCCCGAGGCGCTCGCGTCACTCGTGGCCGACGGGCTCGCGGTGGTCCACGGCGCCCACGCCGCGCTGCCCGACTGAGGCGACCGAGCGCTACGCGGGGACGAGCGCGAGGAAGTTCCCGAGCAGGTCGTGACCGGAGTCGGTGAGGATCGACTCGGGGTGGAACTGCACGCCCTGGATCGGGAGCTCGCGGTGGCGCAGCCCCATGACCACGCCGTCGGTCGGTCTCGGCCGTCACCTCGAGGCAGTCGGGCACGGACTCGCGCTCGACGATCAGCGAGTGGTAGCGGGTCGCGGTGAACGGATCCGCGAGGCCCCGGAAGACGCCGACGCCCCGGTGGCGGACCTCGGAGGTCTTGCCGTGCATCACCCGCTCGGCCCGGACGACCCGGCCGCCGTAGACCTGGCCGATGCACTGGTGCCCGAGGCAGACCCCGAGCACCGGGACGCCGCGCTCGCCGAAGTCGCGGATCGCGTCGTTGGAGAGCCCGGCGTCCTCGGGTCGTCCCGGCCCGGGCGAGATCAGCACCGCGTCGGGCTCGAGCGCCCGCATCTCGTCGAGGGTCACCGCGTCGTGGCGGTGCACCACCGGGCTCCGCGCCGAGCTCGCCGAGGTACTGGACGAGGTTGTAGACGAACGAGTCGTAGTTGTCGATGACCAGCACGCGGGCGCCCACGGGTCGGAGGGTACCGGACCGATCGGTCGGCTCCGCCCGGTTAACCTCCCCCGCTGTGCCCGTCTCCAAGGGGAAGCGCTCCCGCTACACCGCGCCCGCGCCGAAGAACAAGCCGTCGAGCCCGATGTGGGTGCCGGCCGTGATGTTCGCGCTGCTCGATCACCGGCACGCTGGTGATCGTCCTCAACTACCTGGGGCTGCTCCCGGGCGAGCAGCAGAACCCCTATCTGCTGCTCGGCCTGGTCGAGATCACCGCGGGCTTCATCTTCGCCACGATCTATCGCTGACGCCGCGGTGGTTGCACCGCCCCCCGGTGTGGTCCCGGTGCGTGGGAACTACAGGGCTGTCGTTCCCCACAGACGGGGGACAACCCTGTGGATAACTAGTGGCTCTCCCAGTCGTCGATGAGCACCATGTCCTCTTTGCAGTGCCGGGGCGGGTCCGGATCCTCGTCACCGGGCGCGGCCGTCATCGTCACCCCGGCGCCGCAGACCCCGCACCGGTAGTGGAGATCCACCGGGCGCAGGAGTGAGAGGTCGGGCTCGTCGGGCGGGGCCGGGCGCAGCATGGCGCGGATCAGCTTCACCGCGAACAGGTACAGCAGGACCGCGACGAACACCGCGATGAGGATCCGAACGGCAAAGGGCACGAGAGGTCGGCCTCGGTCGCCTTGGTTCGCCGAGCTCGGTGCTCGGGCTCAGCCGAGCCGCTCGATGATGGTGGCGTTCGCCATGCCACCACCCTCGCACATGGTCTGGAGGCCGTACCGGCCACCCGTGCGCTCGAGCTCGTTGAGCAGCGTGACCATGAGCCGCGCGCCCGACGCACCGAGCGGGTGGCCGAGCGCGATCGCGCCTCCGTTGACGTTGACCTTGGTCATGTCCGGGTGGTGCTCCTTCTCCCACGACAGGACGACCGGTGCGAACGCCTCGTTGATCTCGACGAGGTCCATCTCGTCGAGCTTCATCCCGGCCCGCTCGAGCACCTTGGTCGTGGCGGGGATCGGGCCCGTCAGCATCATCACCGGGTCGACGCCCGCCAGCGCGAACGTGTGGAACCGGGCCCGGGGCGTGAGGCCGAGCTCGTTGGCCTTCTCCTCGCTCATGACGAGCAGCGCGGCCGAGCCGTCGGTGATCTGGCTCGAGTTCGCCGCGGTGACCACACCGTCGGGCTTGAACGCGGGCTTCAGCTTGGCGAGCGTCTCCATCGACGAGTCGGGGCGGATGCCCTCGTCGGTGCGCATCGTCTCGGCGCCGTCCTCGCCGGTGATGTCGATCGGGCACGATCTCCCGCTCGAAGCGGCCCTCGGCGGTTGCCCGCGCCGCGCGCTGGTGCGACTCGACCGAGAAGCGGTCGTTGTCCTCGCGGCTGATGTCCCACTTCTCGGCGATCAGCTCGGCGGAGATGCCCTGGGGCACGAGGTTCGGGTAGCGCTCGAGCATCCGCGGGCCGAACGGCATGCTGCCCTGGATGAAGGACGCGCCCATCGGCACCCGCGTCATGTTCTCGACCCCCGCCGCGATCACGACGTCGTACGCGCCGGCGATCACGCCCTGCGCGGCGAAGTGCGCGGCCTGCTGGGACGATCCGCACTGGCGGTCGACCGACGTGCCGACGACGGTCTCGGGGAAGCCGGCCGCGAGCGCCGCGTTGCGGCCGATGTTGACCGCCTGGTCCCCGACCTGCATGACGCAACCCATGATCACGTCTTCGACGATCGCGGGGTCGATGCCGGTGCGTTCGACCAGCGCCTGGATGCTGTGCGCAGCCAGGTCGACGGGGTGGGTGTCCTTGAGCTTGCCGTTGCGTCGCCCGAGCGGGCTGCGGACTGCGTCGACGATGACTGCGGTGGCCATGATGTCCTCCAGAGCGCGAACTTGACCGTTCGGTCAAGTCTACGTCTGCGTCGTCCGGTACATTCCAGGCCCGTGCGGGACATGGACCGGTCGCTGGGCGACGGTGGGATGGCGTTGCTCGGGCGGCTCGGCGTGAGCTTCGAGCGCTACGGCGAAGGCTGGGTCGAGGCGACCTGGGTCCCGACCGAGGATGCCTGCAACCCGGCAGGCCCGGTCCACGGTGGGGTCTACGCGGTCGTGCACGATGCGGCCATGAACTTCGCGACCAACGCCGCGCTCGAGAAGGGTGACCGCGGCGCCACGATCTCGATCACGTACTCGACGATGCGAGCGGCCTCGGCCGGCGATCATCTCGCGGTCCGCGGCGAGGTCATCCGCCTCGCCCGCCAGATCGCCTACCTCGAGACGACCATCACCAACATGGAGGGCGACCTCGTCTCCAAGGCGAGCGGCACGTTCATCCTCCGGCGTCGTGAACCGCGGCCCGAATCCGCCGAGAGCTCGTCGCCGACCGAAGGGAAGTCATGACCACGCGCACCGTCGTCGTCGGGGGAGGGATCATGGGCGCGGGCATCGCGTTCGAGGCCCGCGTCGCCGGGTTCCCGGTCACGATCGTCGAGTCGAAGCCCGAGCTCCTCGAGGCCGCACGAGGCGCGGGTCGCGCACTACGAGTCGCGGGCACGGTCGAAGGGGGCCGAGCTCACCGGCTTCGGTTCGCTCGATCTCACGACGGATCTGCCGGTCGCTGCTGCCGCCGCCGACATCGTGATCGAGGCGGTGTCCGAGGACCTGGACCTGAAGCGCGCCATCTTCACCACGCTCGGCCTCGCGGCCGACGACGACGCGGTCCTCGCGTCGAACACCAGCGGCCTGCCGATCGAGGTCCTCGGCGCGGCCAGCCAGCGGCCGGGTCAGGTCGTCGGGACCCACTTCTTCAACCCGGTGCCCGCGATGCGCCTCGTCGAGGTCGTGAGCTCGGTCGAGACCAGCGCGGCGACCCTGGGACGCGCGCTCGACTTCTGCCACGCGCTCGGCAAGGAGACGGTCGAGATCCGCGACCTCCCTGGCTTCGTCACCACGCGGCTCGGCACGCTGCTGATGTGCGAAGGGATCCGCGCGTTCGAGCAGGGCGTCGCGTCGGCGGAGCACCTCGATACGGCGATGAAGCTCGGGTACAACCACCCGATGGGTCCGCTCGAGCTCGCGGACCGGGTCGGGCTCGACACGCTGCTCGCGATCCTCGACGACATGCGAGTGGCGTTCGGTGACGCGTTCCGCGCGCCGCCGCTGCTGCGCCAGATGGTCGCCGCCGGCAAGCTCGGACGGAAGAGTGGCCGGGGCTTCTACGACTACTCCTGACGCCGCGGTCGCCCCGGGCGGTCGGCTCCCGCTCACCAAGCGGATCCGGTTCGGCTGGATCATCGAGGTCGCGGTCGGGATCGGCCTGTACTTCCTCTACGACTCCTTGCGCGACCAGACGATGGGCACCGCGTCGGCCGCGCTGCGGCACGCGAAGCAGGTCGTGCGCATCGAGCGCACCTTCGGCATCTACCAGGAGCACCGCATCCAGCACGCGTTCCTGGACTGGCACTGGTTCATCTCGTTCTGGAACATCTACTACGGGACCATCCACTTCGTGATGCCGGTCATCGCGCTGGTCGCGATGTACCGACAAGACGCCGACGCGCTACATCCGTTGGCGCAATGCGTTGCTCTTCATGCTGGCGTTCGGCCTCATCGGCTTCTGGCTGTACCCGCTCACGCCGCCGCGCCTCATGCCTGCGCACTACGACTTCGTCGATGCCGCGTCGCGCTTCTTCAACTTCGGGCCGCAGCAGCCGATCCGGCTCAACGCGCGGGGCGAGCCGACCGCGGCCGCGCGCGCGGCGTTCGGGAACCTCTACGCCGCGATGCCGAGCCTGCACGTCGGCTGGTCCACGTGGTCGGCGCTCGCGCTGCTCCCGCTGGTGAAGCGCACCTGGCTCAAGGTGCTCGTGGGCCTCTACCCGTTCTGCACGATCTTCGCGATCGTCGTCACCGCGAACCACTGGATCCTGGACGCGATCGGGGGCTGGGTGGTGCTCGCCCTCGGCTACGGCGCGGTCGCGGCTGCTCGAGCTCGCGCTCAACCGGGGGCGCCGCCGTCGACCGGAGGTCGCTCCGGCTCCTGGTAGCCCTGCATGATGTGCTCGACCCACCACTGCGGCGCCGCGCTCATCAGCGTGCCGAGGTCCCAGTAGTCCCACCAGCGGGCGATCTTGCCGTCGCGGATGTCGAACACGGACACGAAGGGCAGCACGACGAACTCCCCGGTGGGCCAGTGCCACTCCTCGGAGTGCTCGAGCACGACACGATCGTCCTCGGCGGTGAGCGTGCCGAGACTCGGCACGTACTGCTCCAGCGGCTCGATGCCCAGGCGGAGCCGCGCCTCGATCGCGTCGGGCCCGCGGGCGCCGTCCTCGGGCGCGGGCACGTCCGTGTAGTGCGCATCGTCGGTGAAGTAGGTGCGCACCGCGGCGAAGTCGCGCGCGCCGAGGTCCTCCCAGAACCGCTCGATCAGGTCCTTGTTCGCTTCCACTTCGCTCATCGGCCCATCCTGGCATCCGACGACGCGGTCGCGCCCGGGCGGTGGCACCACCGTCCCGACCCGGCTCCGAGGGATCTACGATGCCCGCGATGTCCCAGCCGGCCGGATCGATCCCGTTCTTCGACGACTTCCCACGCTTCCTCGACAGCAGCAAGACACCCGTGTCCCTCGGTCGGCTGAACGCCCGGTACACGATGCTGATCGACCGGCAGCGGCACCTGCTCGAGGGTGCGACCGTGCTCGACCTCGCCAGCCACGACGGCCGATTCAGCTTTGCGGCGCTCCGGGCGGGCGCGGCGCGGGTCGTCGGCGTGGACATCGACGACTCGCTCGTCCAGCAGGCCCGCGCCAACCTCGCGGCGTACGGCGAGGCTCCGGACCGCTACGAGTTCGTGACACGCGACATGTTCCGCCACTTCGACGACGTCGAGCAGTTCGACGTCGTCTTCTGCTTCGGGATCATGTACCACGTCAACGACCACATGCAGCTGCTCTCGAACATCGCCGGGGTCGAGCCGCACTGGCTGATCGTCGACACCAAGATCTCCCAGCTGCCGGGTTCCGTGATCGAGCTCCGCAGCCCGCTCGGCGCGAGCCCGCCACCGCCCGGGAGCCACCTCGAGGGATACCCGAGCCGCATCGGGCTCGACGTCATGCTGGCCAGCTTCGGCTGGGAGCGGGAACCGCTCGACTGGGCCGCGTCCGGCCTTCTCGACGTGCCGGGCAACGACGACTACCGGGAAGGGCATCGGGTGAGCGTGCTGGTGCGGTGCAACGACCGCGTCGCGCCTGACGCGAAGGAGTATGCGGTCGGCCTCGTGCGCGCCCTCCAACGCGATCGCTACACCCAGTGGATGACGATCAAGGGTGTCGCGGCCAAATGCGGCGTCAGCCCGTACGCGTTGCGGACCTGGGTGATCGCCGCGGAGGGCGACCTCGGTCCGGCCGAGCCCTGAGACCCGGTCGTTCGGAGCTCTCGGTCAGAGCACGACCCGATCGTTCGGGACCGGGTCGCCGGCGGTGAGGTCGATGAATCCCTCGATCCGGGAGTCGATCAGGCGCGCGAGGCCGCGCAACGTCTCGAGCATCTCTTCGCTTGATCCGCACGTCTCGAGGTTCTCGACGTAGGACGGGTCGAGCGGAGGGACATCGACGAGGCGGATCAGCGGGTGCTCGGTCGGCAGTGCCGTCTCAGCCACACAGAACAGGTCCTCGTGCAACTTCTCTCCCGGACGGAGTCCGGTGAAGATGATCGGGACCTCCGGCGTGCGGCTCGCGGCAAGCTGACGCGCGACGTCGGCGATCCGCACGGGATCGCCCATGTCGAGGACGAGCACCTCACCGTCGTGACCGATTGCGCCGGCCTGGACGACGAGCTGGACCGCCTCCTCGACGGTCATGAAGTACCGAGTCACGTCCGGATCCGTGACCGTGAGGGGCTGACCGGCGTCGAGCTGGCTCCGGAAGGCCGTGAGCACGGAGCCGCGGCTCCCGAGCACGTTGCCGAACCGGACGCTCAGATACTTCCCCGGCTCCTCGCGACCGAAGTGCGCGGTCAATCCTTCGGCAATCCGCTTGGAGTAGCCCAGAGCGCTGCAGGAGTCCGCCGCCTTGTCGGTGGAGATGTTGACGAAGCGCGACACGCCGGCCGAAGCAGCCGCCCGCAGCACCGAGGCGGTGCCCCAGACGTTCGTCTTGAGGGCCTCGACCGGATGAGACTGAAGCAGCGGCAGGTGTTTCAGCGCCGCGGCGTGGAAGACCACGTCAGGGCGGACCTCCTGCATGGCCCGGTGCAGGCGGACCCGGTCGCGGATGTCGACGAGGAGCAGATCGCGCGAGTCGAGCATGGCCCGGCCCTCGATCGAGAGCTGCACGGCATGCAGGTTCGACTCGTCCCGGTCGATCATCACGAGGCGCTCAGGCTCGAAGGCCATGATCTGGCGGCACAGCTCGGAGCCGATCGAGCCACCCGCGCCCGTCACGACGACCCGTTGGCCCCGCAAGTACTCCGACGCCGCGCCGAGATCGGTCTCGATCGTGTGCCGCCCGAGCAGGTCGACCTCCGTCGGCGCCCGCATCTCGGTGACGGTGACCCGGCCCTCGAACAGCTCACTCACCGACGGGACGACCCGGACGTCGAGGCCGGCCGAGCGGCCCGACTCACTCAGCTCCCGGATCATGGCCCCGTCACCGGTCGGGATGGCCACCACCAGCACCTTGGCCCCCGTCCGTTGCGCGACCGCAGCCATCGCCCGGCGGTCTCCGAGGACCCGCACGCCGCGCACCGAGAGGTTCCGCTTGGCGGGGTCGTCGTCGAGGAGCGCGACGGGGTGGAACGGGCTGCCCGACTCGTAGAGCATCGAGCGGACGGCCCGCTCGCCGCCTTCGCCGGCACCGAACACGATCGCCGACTCCCGCCCGTCGCCGCGGCTGCGCCGTCGGTGGTCGATGCCGCGCCGCGTCAGGTGCCGGAGCGCGCCCATGGCGACGAACGCGATCAACCCGGCGGCGACGACGCTGCTCACCGGCACCGAGTGGGCCCCCGGCTTGTTGAGGTCGAACCCGATCAGCGCGGCCGTCGTGAGGCCGACACACGCCGCGAGCGCCGGAACCTCCTCGAAAGAGCCCAGTGTCCACTTGCGCCGGTAGAGACCGAAGAGGTAGCCGAACCCGACCTGAGCGATCCAGGCGGCGGGGATGAGCCACGCCACCTCCAAGGCGGAGACACGGGCGGCGTCGAAATCGAACCGGAGGAGGACGGCAGCGAAGAGAGCGACCGTCCACAGGGCGCAGTCGCCCGCGATCCGCAGCCCTTGGCGCGTGCGAGCGCCCTGAGCCAGCACGATGGAGAGCACCGGCCCGGCCCGCCGAGTACCCACCGTGTCTGATGTCTGCGCCACGTCCGCCCCCCAGCCAACCAGATGCAAACCCGCCCGCCGCCTCCCGTGGCAGTGTGCGAGTCGAGCCATCAGTGTGACGCCCACTGTCCGTGGCCGCAAGTAAGTCGAACGACTTATTCGTGAATATGGACGCATTTGTGAATTCGGGGTGTCGCACCGAAAGACCGCGGTCGAGCGACCGGCAACAACGCTGCGACTCCCGTTCCGAGGGGCACCGGTGGACCTACCGAACCTGAACACGTTCAAAGTCCTCTTCGAGTCGCGTCAGTTCGGAGCGGGACTGACCGCCGGCCTCGTCGTCGCCCTCCTCGTGTTGGTCGTCCTCGGCGTTCGCAGCCGGTACCGCGCCATCCGGCCGGGAGCCGGAGATGGGAACAGTCGTGTTCCCGGGGGCGTCGGACTGGCGTTCGTCATCGCGACCACTGCGGTCATGGGCGGTCTCGGACCGTTCACCCAAGAGGTTCACGTCCCGGGCGTGGTGGTCGTGGGGCTCGCGGCACTCTGGTGTGCCGGGTGCCTCAGCGCACACGTCGGGCGCGGCCCGCTCGTCGGCGCGCTCCTGGCCCTGCCGGGTGGCGTGCTCCTCGCCGACGGCGCGAGCGGCTTTCCCGCCTGGACGGTCGCGTTGCTCGTCCTTGGTCCCGCGCTCGCCGGCACCACCACGTCGGACCTCGACGAACGGGCCGCCGCGTCGGGCACCGGGCCGGTGCTCTTCGCGGTCGCGCTCGGCGGGATGTACGCGACCGTCCCCGACACGGAGCTCGTGCTCGTAGCGCTCGGCGTGGCACTGCCGGTGACGCTCCTGGCGTGGCCCTTCACGCTGGCTCGGCTGGGCCGCGGTGGGTCCTACGCCGCGTGCGGACTGTTCCTCTGGATCGCGGTGATCGAAGGCGTCGGGCGATCCGGTTCGACGGTGGGGGCTGCCGCGTGCCTCGGGCTGCTGGTCGCGGAGCCGGTGGGCCGCGCGCTGGCGCGACGGTGCGTCCCTGGCCACCTTCGGGTCGCGTCCCTCCCCGACACGGCACCACCCGCCGTGCTCATCGGCGCACAGGTCGTCCTCGCGCTCTACTTCGGGCGCATCGCCGGGTTCGAGGTCCTCGCCGCCCGCGCCGCGGTGCTCGCAGCACCGGCCGCGGTGCTCGCGGTGCTGGGGTCGCCGCACTCGTCTCCCGCTCCCGACCGAAGCGACTCTGAGGTCGAGCGAACCCGCGCGGCTGCCTACACCAAGGCGGGACTCAGCTCCGGGAGGAAGCCATCGGGGATGCGGGACGCGCGCAACTCGGCGAGCTGGGCCACGTCTTCGCGGACAGCCGGGCGGAGTGCTACCGGTGCGCCACTCACAGGCCGCCAGCCCTCCGGATACCGGGCCACCTGGAGCGCAACTGCTCGCCGAGGGATCGCGGTCACGAAACCTCGCCGCGGTAGCGGATCCGATTCGCCACGCGCCGGACGTCGTCCTCGAACGCCATGCCGCCCGCGAGCTTGGCCCGGAACCACTCGCATCCCGTCGGAAGCCTGGACCGGCGATCGCGCGAGACGATGGAGATCCGTCGTGCCATAGCGGTTCGGTCGCGTGCCGGCGAGCGCCGCCGATCGGAACCTCGCGCGCACCGCGGCCTCGGCCGATGGAGAGGGATCGACCGCGTTGGGGTACGCGAAGTGCGAGGGCGTGACCTGCAGCTCCCGCTCGATGAGTCGTGTCGGCTCGTCGAGTTCGAACGCGATCTCCTCGGCGGGCAGCCGATCGAGCAGGCAATGGGTGTGGGTGTGGGATCCAATGCTCACCAACCCGGTGGAGAGAGCGTCGCGCAGACCGGCCCACGAGGCGGGCGGCGCGCCGTAGGGAAGGGGCTCGCCTCGATGGACGAATGCGTCGCGACGTAGAGCGTCACGGGGATGCGGTATCGCTCCAGCACGGGCACCGCCTGGTCCGCGAAGTCGTCCGTACCGTCGTCGAACGTCACGACGACCGGGTTCGCACCGACCGGATGCTCCTCCTCGAGCACTGACGAGCGCATCGTCCAGGGTCATCACGGTGCCGAGCTCGGCCAACCACGCCATCTGCGCGTCGAACTGTTCGACGGGGAGGTCGAGCTCGAGTCCGGAGCCGCCACCCACCCGGTGGTAGATGAGCACGACCACGCCGGGTGCGGGCGGGCGCACTCGGTCGGCCGCCGCGGCCGTCCGCTTGAGCGTCTGCTGCGCGAGCGAACGCAGCGCTCGCGGCTCGGTCGAAAACACGGCGTCTCCCCTCACAGCAACCCGTCCTCGAGCGCCCCGCCCTCGACCGCTCCACCCCACCGGCCTCCTGGCCCTGGTTCGGGGGCCAGGCCGTCGAACGCGCAGAGTACCGCGCACGACCAGACCGTCCTCCGCAGGTCGGAAACCACTCCGCGGAGCCCGCAGCACCGGTGCTCGCGCAACGCCGCCGACTTGGCGGGGGGTAGCGTATCGCCTCCATGCGCAGGGCTGTTTGGGACCTTCTCGGCGAATATCTCCCGCACCGCGGCAGGCGGCTGCCACACTGGTGATCCTCTCGGGCCTCGGTGGGCTCCTCGAGGCGGCCGTGCTGGTCCTGACCGTCCGCGCGGCCGTCGCCATCGCCGACCACAAGCACCACGTCACCGTGACGGCGCCGCTGCTCGGCACCCACTCGATCGGGGTGACCTCGCTGCTGTGGGCCGCCGTGGTCGCGTGCCTCGTGGCCGCGGTGCTGGCGATCTTCGCGGCGCGGATGACCGCTCAGATGTCGGCCGACGTCCTGTCCACCACCCGCACGGCGACGGTGCAGGCGTTCTCGCGAGCATCGTGGAACTCCCAGGCCCTGAGCCGCGAAGGCGCGCTGCAAGAAGCGGTCTCGAACAACTCCATGCAGGCGATGGAACTCACCATGTCCGTGGCGAAGGGCCTGACCTTCGTCATGAACCTGTTCGCGCTGCTCGGCGTCGCCTTGATCGTCGAGCGCGGTAGCGACGGTGGCCGTCATCGGCCTCGGTCTGGCGATCGTCCTCATCATGCGGCCGATCACCCAGGCGACGCGTCGGCGGGCCACTCGATTCGTCGGCGAGCAACGCGTCGGTACGCGGAGTCCGTGGCCGAAGCCTCGGCGCTCGCACTCGAGATGCGGGTGTTCGGCGTCGAGCGGGCCGAGGCCGAGCTGCTCGGCCAGGAGTCGCGCGCGCACTGCTCGCGAGGGCTACCTCACCCGCTTCTCCAGCCTGGCCGGGATCGCGGTCTACCGGTACGCCACGCTGCTGTTCCTCACTGGCGCCGTCGCCGGGCTCTACATCGTCGGCGGAGTGAACCTCAGCGCGATCGGCGCGGTCGTCGTGCTCATGGTGCGGGCGCTCTCCTACGCCCAGCAGGCGCAGTCCTACAGCCAGCGGGTCAACGAGGTGGAGCCGAACCTCGTCGCGTTGCACCGGACCATCACCGAGTTCGAGTCGGTCGAGGAGAAGTTCGGCAGCGTCCACGTCGAGCAGGTCGGTCCGATGCTGCTGCACGACGTGTCCTACAGCTACGGGGATCAGCCGGCGCTGCGGGGGATCGACCTCGAGATCGCGCGGGGTGAGCTGCTCGGCGTCGTCGGTCCGTCCGGCGGCGGCAAGTCGACGCTCGTGCAGGTGCTGCTGCGGCTCCGCCTGCCGACGACCGGCACCGTGCTCGTCGACGGTCGACCCTACGAGGAGATCGCCCCCGAGAGCTGGGCCAGCCTCGTCTCCGTCGTGCCGCAGGAGCCACGGCTCTTCGCCGCGACGTGTGGCGGACAACATCGCCTTCCACCGCCCCGATGTCACACGCGAGCAGATCGTGACCGCGGCGACCCGGGCCCACATCGCCGACGAGATCGAGCAGATCCCGGGCGGCTTCGACGCGCCGCTGAGCGCGCGCGGTGGCGGGCTCTCGGGCGGTCAGCGCCAGCGGCTCGCCATCGCCCGGGCACTCGTCGGCGAGCCCGAGCTGCTGGTGCTGGACGAGCCGACGAGCCGCGCTCGACGTCCACTCCGAGCGCCTGCTCCACGCGACCATCTCCGAGCTGCGCGGTCGGATGACGATGGTGATCGTCGCCCACCGGCTCAGCACCATCGCCGCCTGCGAACGCCTGCTGGTGCTCGAGCACGGCTCGGTCGCGGCGCTCGGTCCCTACGACGAGGTGCAACGGCACCCCTTCCTGCAGCGCGCCGCAGGCGAGCTTCCCCCCAGCCGAACCTGACGCACGTGGACTCGGTGGGAATCACACCCCTGCTCAGCGTGGTGGTCGTCGTCCACGACATGCGACGCGAGCTCGTGCGCACGCTCCGCTCGCTCTCGGCCGCGTGCCAGCACGGGATCGACGCCGACGACTACGAGGTGATCGTGGTCGACAACGGTTCGTCCGAGCCGGTGGACCCGGCCCTGCTCGACGAGTTCGACGGCCTCCTGCGGATCGAGCGGCTCGAGCCCGCACCGCCGTCGCCGGTGCGGGCCGCGAACCACGGACTGGCCCTGGCGCGCGGCGAGCTGCTCGGGCTCTGGATCGACGGCGCCCGGCTCGCATCACCCGGCCTGCTCGCCGGCGCGCGGCGGGCCCGGCTCCTGTCGGAGCGGGCGGTCATCACCGCGCCCGCGTTCCACCTCGGCACTGTCACCCACATGCGCGCCGCGGAGGTCGGCTACGACCAGGCCGTGGAGGACGAGCTGCTGGCCGCGTTCGGGCTGGGAGGACGACGGCTACCGCCTCTTCGACATCAGCACTCCGGCCGGGTCATCGGGCCGCGGTCTGTTCGGAGCCATGGGTGAGAGCAGCAGCCTCTTCGCGTCCCGCGAGGTCTGGGCCGAGCTCGGCGGCCTCGACGAGCGCTTCGAGCTGCCCGGTGGTGGGCTCGCCAACCACGACCTCTACCGCCGCGCGTGCGCGCTCGACGGCGCCGAGCTGATCGTGCTCCTCGGCGAAGGAACGTTCCACCAGTTCCACGGCGGTGCCGCGACCTCGCGCCGCTTCACGTGGGACGAGATGCAGGCCGACTACGAGGCGATCCGCGGCGAGCCCCACCGGCCGCCGTCGAACCCTCCGACGTACGTGGGATCGCGTCGCGCCGTCGGTGCTGCCGTACATCGAGGCCTCGGCGCGCCAGGCCTCAGGACGGAGCCGCGACCGCCTGGGTCGTGACCGGCCGTCCGCGCGCGGGTGGCGCCCAGACGACGCAGTACCCTCACCACTCTCTCGGCGATTCCCCCGTCCGAGATGTGGTCGAGCTGATCGGAGCCTGGACCCGTGATCCTGCGCTGCGCCCTCGCCGCGCTCGTGATGGCCACCGCTCCCGCGCCACCGACTGCAAGCCGCGCTGCGCGACGCGGTGCTCGCGCCTGCGACGATCGACGCGAGCGGTGCCACCGACGTGACCGGTGCACTGAACCTGTTCTTCGCGAGCGTGCCCAACGGAATGATCATCCAGCTCCGTCCCGGGCGCGAACTACCGGGTTGACGGCACCCTCCAGCTCGCCGACCGCCACGACATCGTCCTCGACGGGCAGGGGGCGACGGATCTTCGCGGGGACCGAGGGTGCGCGCGACCGGAGCCATCTCTGGATCGACAAGGGCTCCGACATCGTGATCCGCAACCTCGTCATCAAAGGCGCCCATCCCGATGGTGGCCTCGCTGGGGACGCGTGGCGGTTCGACAAGGCGTTCCAGTCCGGAATCCTCATCCAGGGCGCGCGTGACATCGAGCTTGACCGCGTCCACATCACCGATGTCTTCGGTGACCTCGTCACCATCATGTGGAGCCGCGACAAGGCATGGTGCGATGGAGTCTGGGTCCACGACTCGTACCTCGCGAGGAACGGGCGGCAGGGCATCGCCGTCGCCGCGGCCCGGAACGTTCTCATCGAACACAACGTCATCACCAACACCCGCCGGGCGACCGTCGACCTCGAGCCCGGCGCGCCCACCTACGGCGCCGAGAACGTCCACATCATCGACAACGACATCGGTCCCGGAGTTCTCCGGTTCGTCGCCGCCCACGGCAACGGACCGGTCAACGGCGTGGTGATCGCCCGCAACACGCTGAGCGGACGCGATCTCGCCGTCGACGTAGAAGCGCCGGTGGGGACGCGGCGGTCGGGCTTCTACGTGGTCGACAACACGAGCGACACGCAGGCGGGGAGCACCCCCCTCCGCTTCACCCGCCTCGACGGTGTGTTGGTGCGGCACAACACCCAGCCGGTGATCGCGAAGAGCCCGGCGATCCTGGCCACGGAAGTCTGCGGTCTCGAGGTGGCCGGCAACACCTTCACCGGTGCGGCCCAGGTCGTGAGCTCCACCGGTGCGGCCTGCGCGCAACCGACCGCCGGTCCGGTGCCGTTGCCACCCGACCTCGCCGCGCAGATCCCCGCTCGGACGATCGGAGCCGAACCCGGCCGGCGCAGCCGTCCGCAGCGACGACCACCTCGACGAGCCCACCCCACGCCGAGGCCGCGGGCAGGCATTCATCGAGCTCCGGACTCGGTGCGTGGGGGATCATCCTCGCCGGAGTCGGCCTGGGCGGGCTCGTGGTGCTCGGGATCGACCGGAGCCGGCGCTCCCGCCGGCTACGACCGCGGGGACGCTCGTAGGTCGGCGAGACGAGCGTCCCTGCTTCTGTCGACGTGCTGTTCGTCAGAGCAGCGGCCGGGCCCGGGACCAGGCTTCGATGGGTCGGCCAAGGACCTCCTCCACCAGCTGCGTGCTCGTCGGCGAAGACCGTGTCGAGCTCAGCGAGGAGAGCCGCGTCGACGTTCTCCCGATCGGTGACGGAGTCCGCCGATCGTTCGCGATTCATCCGGCCCAGCCGCTGGGCCAGACGCCGGTGGGCCCCCGGAGGGAGGGCCCGCTTCGCCAGCTCCACCGGAGCCAGCTCCCGGCCCTCGAGCGACCGCACGAGCCGGTCGAGACGCGGCCATCGGAGATCTCCCGCCAGGTTCATGTCGCGCTCGCTCACCCGCGAGAAGGTGGACGGACCGAGGTCGTGGCCCAGGAACGAGCTCAGCTCGGACCAGACGGCGTCTGCGTCGCGGGCGAGATCCTCGAACACGATCACCTGCACCGAATCGGGTCCGAAGGCGTCCTGCCAGGCGCGGACGTGTTGCGTGTAGAAGCCGCACCAGATGTACCGGTTCCGAACGTCTTCCGCGAGATCACCGCGGTCGAGTCCCGCCAGCTCCTCTTCGACGGCGACTTCGAAGGGCCTTCGCTCGCGGCGGATCCGCACCTGATCGCGATGCATCGACAGGGCGCGGTCCGCGGGTCGGCGCACGATGACGACGAGCTTCGGCGGCGACGGTGCGGAGAGCTCGCCGATCCGGCTCCGCGCATCTTGCGAATAGAGGTACCACGGGGTGGATTCGCCCCGGAGGGGATGACCGCCCGCGCCCCGGAAGTACGCCTCCGCGTAGTGGTCGATGCCAAGTCGGTACTCCCTCGAGGTAAAGAAGCCCGGTTCCTTCACCTCCGACATGAAGACCTCGGGGACCAGTCGGAGCGCTTGGTGGACGAACGTGGTGCCGGCCTTCGGCGCACCGAGGATGAAGAGGTTGGGCAGACGTTCTTCGACCAACCCGGGCGCAGCCCGCCGACCGAACCACCGGGTCGAACGCGGCGCGGCGGCCTGGGTCTCGAGCTGCGACAGGAGGTAGGACTCGTAGGTGAGGGCCGACTGGCGTGCGGTGAAGCCATCGGCGAGGACCCGGGCCGCCGCTCCCATCCGGTCCCGGAGCTCCTCGTCGTCGAGCAGCCGCGCGACTTCGTCCGCCATCAGCCTCGTGTCGGGGCGCTCGAGGATCGTGCCGGTGACGCCGTTCTCGACCACCTCGGCCACGCCGCCCACCGGGAACGAGACCAGCGGACACCCGGCCATCTGAGCCTCGATCGCAACCCCTGGCATCCCTTCGAAGTCGCTCGTGAGAATCGCGACGTCCACTCCTCCGAAGACGAGCTCGACATCGTTGCGGTGCCCGAGCATCGTGACGCTTCGGGTGACGCCGCGGGCGTGCGCGACCTCCTCCACGAGTCGGCGGACCGGACCGTCACCGGCGACGACCAGATGCGCAGGGTGGCCCCTCCTCCGGAGATCGGCCAGCACCTCGACGGCGCGCTCCGGGCGCTTCTGCGCGACGAGGTGGCCGACGAACCCGATCAGACCCACGTCGCCGTCGACCCCGATCTCGCGGCGGAGGGCGGCGCTGGCGGTCGGGCGGTCGACCGCAAAGAACCGTTCGGGTCGGCGAAAGTTCGGGATGACCCAGATGGGCCCCGTGAAGCCGAGCCTGCGCATCTCCTCGGCATCGGATCCGGTCAGACCGACGGTGGCGTCGACCCGTCCGGCCACGGTCCGCCACAGTCCGTGTCGCGGCCCACGCCAGAGGGCTTCCGGAAACCCGAGGATCCGCTGCCAGACCAGGATCGGGCCGCCCGGTCCGACGCTGAATGCGGCGACCTGCGCCGGCCAGCCCCCGTGTGCGAGCACGACGTCGTACGGCTCGGTCGCGAGGAGCCGGCGGAGTCGCCAGGTGCACAGGGCGCGAAGCGACGGCCGGAGCTCGACCTGTTGGACAAGGGGTGGCAGCCGGGGGTCGATGTTGCCGTTGTCCGCCGGAACGAGCGCCAGCACTCGATTGGTGTGGCCGAGAGCATCGAGCTCCTGGGCCAGCTCGAGCGCGACCTGTTCCGCGCCCCGGCGGTGGCTGCGCGACACAAGATGAAGGATGCGCATGCGGCATGGTGCCACGCCGTGAGCGAGCAGGAAATTGCTCAGGAGTGCCGGTTTCCGACCGATAGGTCAAAAGCCACACTCTTCTCCCCGGGGAATCCCATGCTGCGCCGCTCCGCTGTGCCCGTCGTCCTCCTGGCCGCCGCCGCCCTGAGCGGCTGCATCAGCCCCCGGCCCACCCGCCCCGTCGCCCCCGGCCGCTCGCCCAGCCCCCGGCCGCGGCCCCCGCGGCGGCCCCAGTCGTGCGGGTACCGACCTCGATCGACGCAACCGGGCGCACCGATGTCTCCGGCGCCTTCCGGGCGTTCCTGGCCTCGGTGCCCGACGGGCGCACCGTCCGGCTGGCGGCCGGCGGCCAGTACCGCATGGAGAGCACCCTCGTCCTGCTTCCACCGGCACGGACTGACGTTCGAGGGGAACAACGCCAAGATCTTCGCGACGACGCCCGGCGATCGCGTCCGGAGCAACATCCTCGTGACGGGCGGCTCCGACATCGTCTTCAAGAACCTGCGGGTCCAGGGCGCGAACCCGCACGCCGGTTGGGCCGACGACGCCTACCAGGTCACGAAGGAGGCGCAGCACGGCTTCGACCTCCAGGGCGTGCACCACGTCGCGCTCACCGGCGTGACCGTGACGGACACGTACGGCGACTTCGTCGAGATCACCAGGGAGCACGGAGTCGACTGGTCCGACGACGTCCGCATCTCTGGAAGCCACTTCGCGCGCAACGGTCGTCAGGGCATCTCGATGGCGGCCGCCACGAACGTCGTCATCGAGGCGAACACCTTCAGCGACATGCGGCGGGCCTCGTTCGACCTCGAGCCGGGGGCCGGGAGCGGTTGGGGGGTGGAGAACGTCCTGATCCGCAACAACGACGTTTCGACCGGGACGGCTCTTCTTCGTTGCTGCCGCGGGCCACGGACCCGTCAACGACGTCACGATCCAGTCCAACCGGCTCCACGGCGAGGCCCTGCAGGTCTTCGTGAGCGACAAGAGCGGAGGGAGGCGCCACGACTGGGCGGTGCTGAACAACACCTCGGACCTTCCTCTGGCGAACCCGCAGCAGGCGGCGATGCAATTCTGGCGGGTCGACGGCGTCGCCGTGCACGGAAACCACCAGGTCTTCAAGACGGGCTTCGTCATGTACGGCACGAGGACGTACGACTCCTGTGGCCTCGCCCTGGGGAGCAACGACTACCCGAATGCGGCGGCTCAGAGCCTCGTCGCGGGAGGCTGCTGAGCCGGGCCACTACCTTCTCTTCGATGCGATCCGCGATCTTCGCCCTCTCCGGCGCGACGGCCCGTCAGCAGGGCCCCGTCGCCGCGCTCGTCAGCACCGCCGGGTGGGCCGGCGCCGCCCGCCGCGTCCTCGGTGAGGCCTGGATCGTCACCCCGTACGGAATCATGGACCCGGATCAGGCGCGCCGTTTCGGTTCCGCGGCCCATCTCACGCAGCGCGTCGGCGCCCGTGTGGCCTCGTTTCGTACCGGTGACGGCCAAGATCGCCGCGAAGGACATCCTCCAGTGGCGACAGGGCCGGCGGGGTTCGATCGAACCGACGGGCCCATGGACGGGTCAGGACGTGGCGTTCGTCTGGCAACGCCACGAGGTGTTCCACACCGGTGGGATCGAGCTGGCCCGGTCACTCGGGGTGCCCTCGGTGCTGTTCGTGCCCGCGCCCCAGGTCTGGGAGGCCGCGCGCTGGGGTGTCCGCAGACCCGGCTGGGGCCGGATGCTGGAACGATTCGGTGAGTGCCCCGCGCTGCGCTCCGCCGACCTCGTTGCCTGCGGCACCGCGACCGTCGCCGAAGAAGTGATCCGCCTCGGCGTCTCCGAGGACCGCATCCTGATCACCCCGACCGGAGTCGACCTCGATGTCTTCACGCCCGGGACGGATCCTGAGCTGCGCCACGAGCTCGGGCTCGACGGCCGCTTCGTCGTCGGTTGGGTCGGCAGCTTCCGACGGTTCCACTCCATCGACCTGGCCATCCATGCGATCAAGCAGGTGGAGGGCGCCACCCTCCTGCTCGTGGGCGACGGCCCCGAACGGCCACGGCTCGAGCGCCTCGCGACTGAACAGCGCGCCTCCGTGGTGTTCGCGGGGACGACCCCGCACGCCGAGATCCCCCGGCACCTCGCGGCCATGGACGCCGCCCTCGTCGTTCTCGCCTCGGCCGACGCGTCGTTCCACTACTCCCCCCTCAAGCTCGCCGAGTACCTTGCGGCCGGCCTGCCCGTGGTCGCCCCGGCGTACGGTCAGCTCCAGGAGCGCCTCACGGACGGGACCGACGCGATGCTGGTGCCTCCGGGCGACGTCCGCTCCCTCGCCGACGCCCTGATCCAGCTCCGCGACGACCCCGCGAGGCGTCAACGGCTCGGTCGTGGCGCCCGGGCCTCGGCCGAGGCCTCCTGGTCCTGGGACCGCCAGATCCAACGGATCGTCGACGCGCTCGGGGTGACGTGACCCGTCGGACCTGACCCGCCAGCCGCCGTCTTGCGCGCGTAGCGTGGCGGGTCGCAGGGCCGCTCCGGCTCGCTCCGCGCGACCGTCTCGGGCGGCCGTCTCTCGCACCGTCCCAGGTCCCACCCGCCTGTCGGAGAGGCTCGCTGGTCTCGGCGTCGGGTCCCGCGGCACGGAGCGCGAACGCGTCATGTAGCCTCACGCCGCTAAGGACGAGGGGGAGTAGGCGATGCCGTACGTGATGGTGCCCGTGCCCGAGGAGCACGTCGAGGATGTCATGCAGTTCATCCTCCGCGCCATGGCCCGGGCGTCGATCGAGCCCTGGGACCAGCCGTCACTCGAGCGCGATGTACGACAGCATCGATGAGTCCAGCCGGTCACTCCTGGCGTTCGTGGCGAGAGCTGCCGCCACGGGAGCCGAGCTCGATGCGGCGGATGCAGCCCGGCAGATCCAGCTGAGCGTCCGGGAAGTTGCGGGGATCATCGACCGAGATCAACACCTTGACCCGAGAGGCGAATCGGCCCAATCTGCTCGTCGCGCCGCAATGTCACGGAACGTCTACCGAATGGACGGGTCAAGGAGAAGCGTGTCCTCACGATGGAACCCGAGATCGCAGACCTCGTGCGAATCGCCGAGCGAGAAGAGCTCACGGCGGCCAAGCACGCGATCGACTCGCTCGACCAGAGGCGCGAGTGACCGCAACCGACCATTGGGACCGGTCGTCTCGCGCCACACGCGCGATGGATGATTCCGACGTGGCGGCGGGGCAACCGTCCGCGGCCGAACGCCCCTCCATCGAGGTCGACGACCTCTCAGCTTCGTACCACGTCCGAATCGACTCGGAGGACATTCGCACCGACTTGCGGCGCCTGTTCCGCAAAGGAGACTCCGGCGGCCGGATGATCCCGGCACTGCGCGAAGTCTCGTTCAATGTCCGCAAAGGATCCGTGCTGGCGGTCATCGGGCGCAACGGTGCGGGCAAGTCCACGCTCTGTCGCGTCATCATGGGCATCCTGCCTCCCGAATCCGGCCGGGTCACCGTGCGGGGACGGCTGAACCTCCTCTCCCCCGGCCTCGGCTTCAGCCCAGCACTGACCGGTAGGGAGAACATCACCCTCGGCGGGCTCGCGAGCGGGATGTCACCGGAACGCCTGGCCGACATCACCGACGAGATCGCCGAGTTCGCGCAGCTCTCGGGCTACCTGGACCTGCCGATGCACGCGTACTCGCAGGGGATGCGCATGCGGCTGGGTTCGTCGATCGCGGTGTTCCTCGATCCCGAGATCCTGCTCATCGACGAGGCGTTGACCGGCGGTGACGCCGCGTTCTCGGAGCACATCGCCGAGCGGACAGCGCAGCTCACCGGCGAGGGGCGCACGATCATTCTCGTGAGCCACGGGTTGAGCACAGTGAAGATGATGGCGACCGACGCACTGTGGCTCCACCAGGGCCGCGTCGCCGAGCTGGGCGACGTCGACGATGTCGTGGGCAAGTACATGCGGTACTGCCGCATCGAGTCCCTCGGCACGTGGGACATCTGAGGCAGCGCGATGGACACGGTCGGCGACTACAGCGATGTCGAGTACGTCTTTGAACCCCACACCAAGAGCATGCCCCAGCTGCGCCCCTACCTGGAGGCCCTCTTCGAACGGCGCCGCTTCATGGCGGCGCTCGCCAAGGCCGACCTCCGCACCGCACGGAGCCGCACCGCGCTCGGCAACATCTGGAGCGTTCTCAACCCGCTCTTCCAGGCGGGGATCTACTTCTTCCTCTACTCGGTCCTCGCGTTCGGGCGCGAACACCTCGTTCCTCCCGGTCCTCATCGCCGGCTTCTTCCTGTTCGGACTCAGCACCGCGGCGCTGGGCGAAGGTGGCAACTCGATCCGTCGGGCCAGGGGCCTGATGCTCAACTCGACCTTCCCCCGAGCGCTTGCTCCCGGTGACCTCGGTCTACAAGTCATTGCGGGAGTTCGTTCCCGCAGCCATCGTCCTGGCGGTGCTCTTCCCGCTGTTGGGGGGTCAGATCGGTCCGGGCCTCCTCGTGCTTCCCCTGCTGTTCGGGTTCCAGATCATGATGAACGTCGGCATCGCGTTACTCGTCTCGACGTACGTCGTACTGGTCCCCGACGGGTCCAACTTGATGTCGTACGTCAACCGGATCCTGTTCTTCGCCACCCCCGTCATGTACCCGGTGGCCCTGCTCCCGGCGAACGTGAAGGCCCTCCTCCAGTGGCAGCCGCTCTTCCCACTCTTCGCCTGTACCAGGCAATCGCAACCGGAACCATGCCGAGCTTCTCCTTGGTCTTGGAGACGGGCCTTTGGGCGCTCGCGCTGCTCGTCGTCGGAGGGTACGTGTTCCTCAAGCGTGAGCGCGAGTTCACGATCCATCTTTGAGAACTCAAAGAAAAAGGAGTTCGAGGTGTCCGATCAGACCGGCGACGACGACGGCAATGGAACGCGGCCGACCGACGAAGACGGCGAACCGTCGCCCCATGGCGCCGCGATCCCGCTGGTCGACCGCGAAGCCACCCCGACCGGACGTGCCGCCGAACTGCCACGGCATGCCCGGAACACCTGCCGCGCATCAGCACAAAGTGGCGGGCGCTGATCATCGTCGCCGCGGTCATCGTGGCGCTTCTCGTGCTACCCATCTCACGGAACGACATCAAGAGCTTCGTCGGCGTCTACAAGACACCACGAAACCGCATCGGCATCAGCTACGGCGGCGGTCCCTTCGAGGGGACGCACTACCAAGGGGTCGTCTCACCCGGCTCGAGCTTGTTCTTCAACGGAATTCTCGACCCGCTGTACCTCTACCCGTCGGACCAGCAGAACTACATCGTCTCGGCGCAGCAGGGCGTCGGCGCACAGAAGTCTCCGGACTCGATCATCGCGCCGACCAAGGACCGGGTTCAGGCCACGTATCAGGTCGCGGTCTACTTCAAGCTCAACACCGACCGGCTGCGCGCCTTTCATGAGGAGCTTGGGCTTCGATACAAGGCGTACACCGCGCCGGGCTGGTACAAGCTGATCCAGGACACCTTCCGCCAGCAGATCGAGAACGCGCTGCAGGAGGAGACCCGCCAGGTCGACGTCGCCGACCTGTTCGGCAACGCGCAGCTCCTCGTGCAGCTCCAGAACCGCGTGCAGCAGAAGCTCTCGCAACGACTCAAGGATGCGCTCGGCGCACCGTTCTTCTGCTCGCCGACCTTCGGACCGGGTGGAAAGTGCGGCGACCCGACGTTCATCATCAAGTCGGTGAACCTCCCCGCGTCGGTCACGCAGGCGTTCCAGGACAACCGGACTTCGGCGATCCAGATCCAGACCAAGGAGAACGAGATCGCCCAGCGCCAGGCGGAGGCACAGTCGATCGCCGCACTCGGTCTGACCGGCGATCAGTACGACATGCTCAAGGCGATCGAGTCCGGGAAGATCAACTTCTGGGTGCTTCCCAACAACGGGGCGGCGTGAACATCACCGGGCCGAGCACCGGAGCGAGTCAGTCGTCGGGGTCGAAGACTCCGACGACCACCACGACCACGCGAGGTCGATGAGCAGGTCGTCGAGTGCTGCGCAGAGGCTCATCACCGCCCAGCCGTCCGATCGGATATGACGGGGTCTGTTCGATCTGTGGCCACGTGGGGCGGTTCGAGACCGAGAGCGCCAAGCTCGTCGACCGCTCGTTCCGTTGTCTGAGCTGTAGCGCCACACTTCGCGTACGGAACGAAGCCTCGGTGGTGCTCGAAGAGATCGGTCGAGGCCGCCACCTGTCGATGACCTCGCTGGTACGAGACGACCGAGTACAGGCCTTGTCGGTGTACAACGTCGGCGTCTCCGGGCCACTCCGACGGAGGTTGAAGGAGCTGCCCGACTACACCGAGTCGAGTACACATCAAGGGCGCCCCGGGCCCGGCGACGGACGGAACGCGTCACGAGGACCTCCACCGGCTCACCTTCGACGACGAATCCTTCGACCTGATCACCAGCAGTCACGTCATGGAGCATGTGGCGGACCCGGAGCGAGCGTTCCAGGAGATCTACCGTGTGCTCAAGCCGAGAGGGCGCTACGTCTTCTCGGTCCCCGTCGTGTGGCCTCCGCCCGAGACGTCCGGGTGCGCTGTGCGATCGTCGACGGCAAGCTCGTCCACTATCTCAAGCCGGCCTACCACACGTCGCCGAGCAGCGAACCCACACTCGTGTTCACCGACTTCGGTACGGATGTGCTCGACCTGCTCGAGCGACATCGGGTTCCTTGCCCGTCACACTCGACCACACGCATTCGTCGAGCTCGCTATCGGAACTCGCTCTTTGTGGCCACGAAGCCGACCGCGGCATGGGGTCGAACCTACGAGGGTGACGAGCCTCGCCCCGACCTCGATCGCGGTTGACGAACGTCGCGGGTGGACAGCTCCCGTACGAGCGCCAGCAACGTGCGCTCGATCGAATCGGAATCCACGTCGAGGATCTCGGTCAGATCGTGCGACAACCATCCGTCCGGTTGGCTCTGGTCGCTCGAGGCGGCAGCTCTCGGCCCCGTCCCGATCGAGGACGAGGCCGAAGTTGTCCTCGAGGTAGCGCAGATCAGGCAGGTGCCTGCGCACGACCGCTCGGTGGAGCTCCGGCGTGAGCTTCGCGGCCGTCTGGTTCGGATCGTCTCGCATGGTGTTCAGCACCTGCCAGACGTGGTCGCTCTCCGGAAAGAAGTGGTCGTTGCTCTCGGGCCATTCGGAGCGCCGCAACGCCTGGAGGATGCACATCGCTTCGGCCGACATCGACTCGTTCCGGTCGTCGACCACGACCATGTTCATGAGCGCCTGACCGCCCGGAGGAAGTTGGTCACGAAGTCATGGACGATGTCGCCGTCGACGAGCGCCGACCGATCGTATGCCCGTACGGTCACGTTTCCCGGAAAGGCTTCGACGAAGGTGGGCAGAAGGATCCCGGGCCCGCATCTGAAACTCACCCGGACCGCGGATCTGATACGACGCCTTGACGATCTGCTGGGTCAGCGACACGTAGTACGAGGCCGGATGACGCACGTAGCAGACGATGTGGATGTCGTTCGTGAGCTCGAGGAGCATGCGACGCAGCGAGTCGAGCAACGGTCGCCAAGCCCGTAGATGTACTCGCCGGACAAGACGACGATGTCGGCCTTCGAGCGCTTGACCTGCCGCTGCAGGTCTTGCCAGAACTCCGAGCCCCGAGCCCGGATCGACTCGAAGTCGTGACCGCCCGACGTGAACTCCCGCTGGATCTTCTCCATGGGGTGGACGAGGGTCGTGAGGTAGTTGTGGTTCACCTTGCCGAACTTCGGCTTCGGGTAGAGAACCCCCGATGCGGCGAGCAGTTGCGCGTTCGCATTGAGCGTCGCCTGCAAGGTCGACGTGCCGGTCTTCGACATTCCGATGTGGAGGATCAGCCGCATGAATGGACCCCGTTCGGCTAGGTCGGTCGAGTTCGCCGCCACGGGAACGGTTCCGCCGGGATACGGAAGCGCCGAGGAGGAGCACACGGCTCCCAGCCCGCGGTCGGTCGCGAGGTCGAGCTCGAGGAAGTCGTCCCGGCCCGCGAATAGCGACCGGACCCGCTCGCACGTGCTCCTCCCATTCCGCGCGCCAGCGGCTCGTCCACCTCGAGGAACCCCCGGCGTACTCACCGGTCGCCTGGCGACGGACGTTGTTCTCGACGTGACGGCGTCGGCTGTCGATCCAGTCGTCGAGCGGCCGGATGGTGAGCACGAAGCGGCTGCCCGGGTACTGGCGGTCGAGCAGGTCGAAGTGCTTCGAGAGCACCTGGATGTCGGAGAACGCATCGAAGCGAGCATCGAGGCGTGACAGGAGCGGCTCCCCGGCCTCGAGGGCCACCTCCACGAACTGACGGATCGCCGGCCCACCCCAGTGGAGGCTCTCGTAGCCCGAGCGTCGTCAACGCGTCGTGCAACGAGGAGGTTCCCGTCTTGTTCAGGCCGATGCCGAAGACGTGTGGCCGGTCCGGCGGGCTTTCGACGGCTTCGTCGCGGCACGCGGTACGAACCCTGGTAGTCGACGATGTCGCGCTCGTAGTACGGCGGCGCCCGGTGGGGATCCACGCCGTGCTTCCACCCGTACTTGTACCGGTGGCCCTGCAACAGCATGTCGACGCGCGGATCCATGTTGGCCGTCGTCCGACGGGCGTGGACGACCCGGGCGGCAGGCACCGGTGACAGCTCGACGCCCATCTCCCAGGCACGGTGCCAGTAGTCGGTGTCCTCGCCGAAGGCGGGGTTGAACCACTCGTCGAACACCCCGACCTCGTCGTAGAGCTCCTTGGTGAGCATGAAGCACCAGCCCGCGGTGCCGCCCTGGTCAGGACGCGTGAAGCCGAGACCGTCGCAGTGATCCGTGAACGGGAACGCCACCCGCCGCCCGTCGCTCGCGGCCTCGTAGAGCGCGACGTCCCACCCCGGCTCGACCCGGCAGTCGCTGTTCAGGACGACCACCATGGGCGCGGTCGCCGAGTCGCACGCCCGTGTTCCACCCGGTGGCGACGCCCTTGTTCTCGGGGTACCGGTAGACCTTGGCCGGCAGGGGAACCTCGAAGCGGCGACCCGTTGTCGACCACCACGACCTCGGTGGGGATCTGCGCGACCTCCCAGATGCGTTCGATCGTGCTCTGGGCCATCCGTGCGAGCTCCGGGCTCCGGCTCCAGACCGGCAGCGTGATGCTGAGCAGCGGCTCCTGGCGACGATCGGCCGGCGTGCCGTCGTAGACCAGGTCCGGATCGGTGTTCGGAAACGGTTGCACCGTGGTCGGAGGTGCGGCCATCTCGCGTGGCTCCTCGCCGGTGCTCGCAGCACCCTTGGCGTGCATCAGTCGGAACATCTGACGGTAGGCCGCGTGCAGCTCGTCGAGCGATCGGGGATCAGTCGCGCCGCTCGCCTCGAGCTCGAGCACCCGCCTTCGGAGCCGCGGCTCACCCGAGCGCTGCTCCTCCCACACCTTGGTCGCGTCCAGGACCCGGAGTCGTTCGGCGATCTCGCTGCCGGTGTGCAGTGTGGCGATGACGGCACTCGCCCGTCCCTTGGCCTCGGTGCGGACGCAGAAGGCGTCGAAGTCGATGGCGCGGGCCATGAAGCTGCGCGCAGACGAGTCGTAGATGACGCGAAGCCCCGTCGGTGCGAGGCGCCAGGCCATCTCCACGTCGATCGAGTACACGAGGCGTTGGTCGTGCAGGCCGTGGTGGATCAGGAGCGAGCGCTTGCACGAGATGCGGCCTTCCCAGAACCCGCGCCAGTCGAGCTCCTGGCCGTCACCGAGCCGCTCGTACGCGAACATCAGCCGATCGACGTCGGTGATGTAGTGCATGAGTGGCGTGCGCTCGAGCTCAGGGGCCCAGTCGGTGTGGCCGAGGATCGCCACTGCCTCGTCCGGCCGGGCGGCGTGGCCGGCGAGGTGGCGCTCGAGGTAGTCGGGAGCCGCGCGGTCGTCGTCGTCGAAGAACAACACGATCGGCGCTCGAGCGAGCAGGACCGCATGGTTCTTCGCCGCGCTGCGTCCTGCATGCTCGATCCTTAGCCCGACGATCTGGAGGGTTTCGGCGAACTCCGCGATGATCGGCTCGAGCGTCGTGGTCGCCGGAGCCGTCGTCGACCACCACGACCTCGAAGGCGGACCGCTCGAGGGTCTGGCTCGCGAAGGACGCGAGGCACGCACCGGAGCAGCTCGGGCCGCTCGTAGGTGGCGATCAGCACGCTGATGCGCGGCGCGACGCGGGCTCGGGCCGGATCCAGGCCACCGGGCGTCGGTCCGGCCCGAGCACCCAGACCCGCCGAACGTTGCTCGGTACCGGGGTCCTCCCGGGCCAGCGGTTGGCGTAGCCCGATCGTCACCTGGTCAGCCAGCGCGACCGGACCATCCCGATCGGACCCGCCCGCACCGAGAGCACGGGGAGTGCCGTGACCCGGTCGATCTCCCGAGCGACGACGCCGAAGTGCCGCTCGGTGACCGGTGGGCCGCCGGCCGGCCCTGCGTGTGCGCGGGCTGGATGCGGTCGACGTCGAGGGTCACCTGGGTTGCGATCAACGATTCGAGAAATCGCCCCGGGAGTATCGCGTCGTCTCGGACGTGCACGACGTAGCTCACGTCGTCGCCCGCCGGCTCGTCCAGCTCACGCGTCGGCGATCCAGGCTGCCACTGCTGGTCCACCTTCAAGGCGGTGCTCGAGCCGAGCTCGGCGACGAGCGCGGGCGGCGGCCCGCTGCGATGCGCGGCGTAGGTACCGATCACGGCACGCGCAACGCCGGAGCTTGATCCAGGATCGCCGAGGTCCCGGTGTCTCCGGCGAGGGCGTAGATCTCGAGGTGCTCGTCGCGGTGCACCCGCCGGTAGCTGGACTCGAGTCGCTCGAAGAGCTCCGGATACCGGTAGTGCCAACTGAACGCCGCGTTGGGCAGCACGAAGTACGCGCCCCGCGTCCCGTTGGGCCTCGAGGTGGTTCACCGCCGCCGGCCCGTCAACGGGGTCGTAGCCGGCCCACGCGCCGTCGCGACCCTGCGGAAAGGGCCAGCACGGGTGCGAGCCGGCGTCGAGCAACGCGTCGTCGCCGCCTGAGGCCACGAGCACCACGTCCCCGGGGCGCCCGAGTTCTGGATCCGTCGTCGGACCGCCGTCGTCGTGGTCGTCGTCGACGCCAGTGAACCGCGACAGCGCGACACCGGCGCGCCGGCGCGGCCGCGCCGACGCCATCACCTCCTCGACGATCTCGGCGAAACGTTGCTCGACGAGCTCGAGGCCATGCCGTTCCCGGACGTGGGCCTCGCCCGAGTCCCGCAGCCGGTGCCAGAGCACATCGTCGGTCAACAGCCGGCTGATGCCCGGCCGCGAGGTCGGCCGAGTCCGACGCGATCAGCGCGTGCTCGCCCTGGACGAGATCGAGGCCCTCGGCACCGATGGGCGTCGTCACCACGGGAGTCCCGGCCATCATCGACTGGATCACCTTGCGCTTGACCCCGGCGCCGTGCAGGAGCGGCACCACGGCGAGTCGCGACCGCTCGATGTAGGGCTGCACCGATGGGACCCATCCGATGAGCCGCACGCCCGGGCGTCGCCGGGTCGACGTCGAGCTCGATGCGGTCGAGCCAGTTGCCCAGCACGCTGAACGGATGTTGCTCGAGCAGGCTGCGGTCGAGCAACGGCAACACCTCGGCGCAGAGGTACTCGACGGCCTCCTGGTTCGGGAGGTGACGGAAGTTCCCGACGAAGTACATGCCACGGCGCTCGTCGAGAGGATACGGGCGATCGCTCCACCTGATCGGCCAACGGGAGCGTCATGACGCGGCTGTCGCCGAGGAAGTCCGCCAGCAGCTCGCGCTCCTTGTCGGAGACCGCGATGAACGGCATCCGCCGCGTTGTAGGTGTTGAGCTCCTTGGCCGCCTCGCCGCCGAACGAGTCGCCCAGCGTCGCGCCCCGGCCCGAACGACCGGCGCGCGTTCCGCAGGAAGTGGATGTCCATGGAGTTGATGACCACCCGGTCTCGGGTGATTGCTTGCGTAGCACCGGCAGCAGCTCGGCGGCCAGCTCCCAGAACGCGATGATCGCCAGGTCGAAGTCGTTCGAGCGCACGAGCCGCTCGGCGCTGTCGAACCCGGCATGGGTGGCAACACCCAGCTGGCGGAGCCGGTCGGCATGGCGCTCCTCGGCCACGCCCTGCTCCTCTCGAGCCAAGAACGTGACCTGCCAGCCGGCGCGCAGCAGGAACTGGATCATGTTGTCGATGTCCTGGGAGCCGCTGTCGCGGTCGAAGGCCGGCATTCGGGTGTGGACGATCAGCGCCCGCGGCCTCATGGACGGCAGGCCTCCACGTCGTCGTGGGCGATGAGGTAGCGCCACACCCCATCGCTCAGCTCATCGGGACGGCTCGGACGGAGGTCCAGCACACGCTGCCATGCCGACTCGCGCAGCGGCGCCGAGGGCTCGCCCCCGTTGCCACCGACCCGTACCGCGGCGACCGTCGGCTGATAGTCGACCGAGCCCCCGCTCGCCCAGACGCCGGCGCACCACTCACGCAGGAACGCCCGGCCGCCGAGTCCGTCCGGCCCGAAACGGCGGCCCAGAGCGGCGCGCGCGCGGCGACCAGACCCGGGCGCCCAGCACACCGCGCGCCGGTAGTCGTGCCACGGCGCGGACGGATGCTCCGAGCCGTCGGCGATCAACGCCGACGGATCGGTCCGAGAACACCGCGCCGCCCGCGGAATCGAGCCGTCCGTCGGCGCGCAGCACCTTGCCGGCCACGACGGAGTCCGGCCGTGCCGCGCACGAGCGCCACGGCGGCCTCGATCGCCCCGGGCAGGGGGAGCACGTGCGGGCTCCACCACGACCGCGACATCGTGCTCGGCGAACACGCGCGACGCGCGGCCTCGTCGATCGGACCGATGCGCAGCGTTGCGCCGGCCGCGGCCGCGCGCTCGCCGAGCGCCGTCACCCAGGTGGTCGTCCGAGCTCACCGCGCTGGACCAGACGACGACCCGCGGCGGCGCCAGCTGCACTCGGTCGCGGCGCCCGCGCTCGCGGGATCGATCTCGCGCAGCTCGAGCCGCGCCGTCCTCGGAGACGGTGATCACCCCGAGCAGCGCCACCCGGCCCGCCTCCTCGAGGTCGTGCGTCCGCGTCCACGACGACGACGTCCACGCTGCGGTCGAGGTACGGGAGCCGGTCACCCGCGGGCGGGCGGAACGTCGTGAGTCCGGGCAGCTCGTCGGCGATCCCGCGTTCGGTCCAGTCGAGCACCGCCGGGCTGTGCGCCGTGCGACCCGCGAGGCGCATGACCTCACCCCGCAACGAGCGCACCCCGACGACCGCGGGCTCGCCGAGGTCGAAGATCGCACCGGCACCCGGCTCGTCGACCAGCGTCCGGTAGGTCCCGACGACGTGCGCGCGGAGCTCCGCCTGCTGCCGGAACCAGGCCCGTGACCCCTCCGGGAGCACGAGGTACCGATGCCCGGCGTAGCGCAGCGCCTCGAGGTGCGCGATGTGCGCGAGGTCGTTGACGAGCGGGCGGCCCTTGCGGTTGGCGGGGAACGTGGTCGGCACGGTGCCGGCGGACGTCGCGCACCTCGGGCGGGCTCCCCGGGGCGACGACCAGCCAGGACGCGCCGTCGGGCAGCGCCGCCGCGACCATGCGCACGTACGCGTCCTTCCACTGCCGCAGCGCGGGACCCTTGGGGGTCGGCGCCGGCTTCGACTTCTCGTCGGGCCGCACCGCCTGGGTGACGCCGTAGCGGCGCATGTCGGCGCTGCGTCGCCACGCGCGCTGCGCGACGTCGAGCGCGCGGCGGCGGAAGGCGCCGCGCCGCGCGCTTCGCCGTCGGGATCGGTGCGGTCCGGGCCAGTCGCAGACGGATCCACGTGGTCTTGAGCACGCGCTGCGCGGGCGGCGGAAGCCGGCTGCGCGCCGGCGCGGCGCAGTGGAGCCGGCACTCGGGCGCGAGCCGTTGGCCGACCGCTTCGCGGTCGGAACGGGCTCCGCCGCGCCCAGCTGGGCGACTCGCCGCAGCCCGGCGCAGCTGCTGCTGCGCGCGGAGAGGCAGCCGACGGGTCGACGCGGCGAGCGACGGAGCCGGCGTCGCGCCTGCCTTCGCGCAGTGCTCGGCGCCCATCCGCGCTTCGCCTTGCCACCGGCTCGGCGCGCGACGCGGCGGAACGGACCGGGTGCGACCTCGCGGGCGACCGTCTCGAGTCGGGCGGCCGTCTCGCGGGTCCGGCCGTCGATCGTCTCCACCTTCGACAACGTCCGCTTCGTCGAATCGGCGATCGCATTGAGCGGCTCGAGCGTCTTGACCTGGAACGCCTCGAGCCGGCGCGCCGACTCGATCCGCGCCTCCTCGAGCTTGCGCTCCAGATCGCGGAGCTGCGCGCCGGTAGTCGGCCTCCATTGCCGCACGCTCGGCGCGGAGACTGCGGCTCTCGCATGCGCCGCGCCTGGCTCGGCGCCGGAACTGCTCCTCGCGCTCCTGGAGGCGTTCGATCGCCGCCTGGCGCTGCTCGGCATGGCGCACGGCGACCGCGCCGTCGAGGATGAGCCGCCGGACCCGGCCCTCGTCGGCGGGCGGTTCGGGAACAACCGGCGCGCCGGACTCCCGGCAGAGCGAGCTGTAGAGCGCGCGCAGGTTCGGGCTGACTCCCGCGTCGCCGAGGCCGACCGCAACGGTGTGGTGCCGGAGATCGGACCGCACCCGGGGCGGGACCGCCTCCAGCCCGGCGAACGCGCAGAGCCGCTCCACCTCGCCCACCGGGTCGACGAAGAAGGTGTCGTAGTGGGTGACGATGCGGCGCTCGGGCGGCACGAGCTCGAGCACGCTGGTGTAGTACCGCTCCCAGAGCGCGAGTCCGAGCGAATAGGAGTTCTGGTTCCGGCGCTTCAGCGAGAGCGCGACCTCGAGCGGGTGGCGGACGCAGATGATGAACTTGAGCTCCGGCTCGAGGTCGAGCCAGTAGCCCGCGGTCAGGCAGGTGCGCGGGTCCTTGAACCCCCATGGCTCGTGCTCGCTCAGCGCGGTGAGCGCAGCGGTGGTCGATTCGGCGAGGTCGACCACCCGCGGATCGTCGACCGCCTGGGGCGCCAGCGCGGGCGGGTTGTCCCACGATCCGCCCGTGGCCTCGAGCAGCGCGTCGTTGCACGCGACGATCGCCTTGTTCTCCCAGAACCCCTCCGGGTTGTCCTCGGCAGCGTCGATGAGCTCTTCGGCCCCGCTGCCGATGAGGTGCAGCCCGGAATCGTGGAGCGCGCGCGTGATCATCGAGGTACCCGACCGGTGCATGCCGGTGATGGCGATCGGGAATTCCTGCGGGTCCCTTCCCACGCGCAACCCCCTCAGACGATCAGGAATCGGCCGGCGCGACCGGCCGCTCTCGGTGAAGATCTGGTTCCTCCCTCGGAGGTCGGTATCGTAGCGGCGCCGGCGTCACCGCTCCGCTCGGCGGGCGCGCGGCGGCCTCACAACGTGATCCGCCGGTAGATCTGCTCGGTCCGGCGCACCGCGTGGGCGATGTCGAAACGCGCTCCGCGTGCTCGGGCCGCCGCCGCGAACTCGATGCGCCGCGGTTCGTCGGAGACGAGCGCGAGCAGCGCTTCGGCGAGCTCTCCGGGTCGACCGGGCGGAACCAGGAGCCCTTCGACACCGTCTCGCACCGCATCGGTGACTCCGCCGACGGCAGTCGCCACCACCGGGAGGCCGATGCCAAGCGCTTCCATCAGCGCGATCGGGTAGCCCTCGAAGTAGGAAGCCAGCACGAAGATGTCGCACGCCGCGAGCACGATCTCCGGATGCTCCCGGTACCCGAGGAGCATGAAGCGGTCGCCCAGCGCAAGCTCGTCGTGGAGCGCCAAGATCTCCGCCTCCAACGGTCCCTGGCCCACGGCGACGAAGCGTGCCCTGGGCGAGGCGTCGAGGACGATCCTGGCCGCGGCCAGCAGCTCGGGATAGGCCTTCTGCTTCCGGTAGTTCGCCACCGTCCCGATCAGCACCTCGGAGTCGACGCCGAGCGCGCGGCGGGCCTCCTCCCGGTCGTCACGAGCGCGCCGGAGCGACTCGAGGTCGGTTCCGTGCACGACCACCTCGGTGCGCGCCACGGACCAGGTCGGCCGCACGGAGGCGCGGACCTGCTCGGAGACAGCCAGGTGCGCGTCGTCGAGCGGCCACGTCACCCCGTTCAGCACCCGGGTCGGCAGCGCGAAGGTCGGCCAGGCGTTGTGCTCGGTCGTGACGAGCCGCGGTCGAGGCCGGATCGTCAACGCCAGGAGCCGCGCCACGCCGGCGAGGAGCGGGGCGTGGAAGTGCACGATGTCGAAGCGACCGGTGCGCAGCAGCCGATCCAGGCGGCGCACCCAGGCGCCCGGGCGGTCGCCGTCACAGCCGAGCTTGTGGACGTGCACGCCCGCGTCCTCCAACACCGGGACCAGGTGGTCCTTGGCCGGCACGACGTACGCGACGTGCAGCTCGAAGCTGGACTGATCGTGGACCGCGGCGGCGGAGGCCAGCAGTCGCTCGGCGCCCCCCGGACCCAATCCCTTGATCAGCCAGAGCACCCGCAACCGGCGGGTCCCCACTGCCGTCGGTCCCGCCGGCAGCGCAGAGGGTTCCATGAGGCAATCCATCGTACAGGCGCGCATCACCGCGAGTTCGGGGGCGCTACCGGCGATCGCCAACGTGGGTCCGCCCGAACCGACCCATGGCCGCGCAGCTTTGACCGAGACCTCGGGCCGGTGCTTCAGTTCATCCCCTGGAGGTGAGCGGCGATGAGCAGCGCAGACGGCATGGAGGTGCGGGCCTACGAGCCGACCGACCGCGCCGCGGTGCTCGAGTTGATGGCATCGTCGCTCGGTTGGATGCCCGACGACCAGCATGGCGCGTTCTTCTCGTGGAAGCATGAGGCGAACCCGTTCGGGCCCTCGTTGGCGTGGGTCGCAATCGTCGACGGTGCGCTCGCCGGGTTCCGCACCTTCCTCCGGTGGGAGTTCGTCGTCGGCGCCGTCGTCCGCAGGCCGTCCGGGCGGTCGACACCGCGACCCACCCGGAACATCGAGGGCGCGGAGTCTTCTCCGCGCTGACCCTTCACGGGCTGGCCGCGCTGCCGGCCGCCGAGGTCGGGATTCGTCTTCAACACGCCGAACGACCAGAGCCGGCCCGGCTACCTCAAGATGGGATGGGAGGTCGTCGGGCGGCTGCCGATCCACGCCCGGCCCCGCTCGCTGCCGGCCCTCCGGCGCATGGCGACCGCGCGCACTCCCGCCGACATGTGGTCGGTGCCGACGAGCCAACGGGGTCGACGCGGCAGTCGCGCTCGCCGACGCCGACGCGCTGGCTCGCCTGCTCGCGGGCCAGCCGGACTCCGATCGCATCACCACCCGCCGATCGCCCGAGTTCCTTCGTTGGCGGTACGCCGGATTCCCGGCGCTGGCCTACCGAGTGACGACGCTCGGGACCTCGGTCTCCGAAGGATTCGCAGTCTGGCGTCTCCGGCGGAGGGGCGGTGCGCTCGAGGCGGCGATCGTCGAGGTGCTGGCTCCGGACCAGGATCGGCCGCTCCTCCGCCGGCTGGCCCGAGCCGCCGCGGTCGAGAGCGGAGCGGACTACGCGGTCGGGCTCGGCTCCCACACCGGCCGCGGCTTCATCCCGCTCCCGGGCCAGGGGCCGACGCTCACGTGGCGGTCCGTCCGCGGCGAGGACCCACCCCCGCTGCGCACCTGGGCTCTCGGCCTGGGCGACGTCGAGCTCTTCTGACCGGCCCTGATCCTGGTCCCACCGCCGCCCGCTCGGCTGGTGCCCAGGGTCGCCGGTGATACCGTTCGCCATCGCCGAGCCGCCGAAGCCCGCGACGCGGATCCCCCCCGGATGCCGGACCGCCGGATTGGTGATCAGTGTGTCGTCGGACACGCCGGTCGAATCGGTGCGCGTCTCGTGGACCATCGACGAGCAGGAGCTGCACCGGCCCCGCGCGAACATCTCGGGCTACCGACCCGTCGTCTGGGCGGGCGCGTACCCCATCTGGTTCCGCACCACCACGGATCCGTGGATCGACTTCCCGTGGTCGAAGGTCAGGAGCTCGATGTCGAGCTGGTTCGTGCTCGGCGTCTCCGTGATCTTCGAGGACGGCGAAGAGACCGCTCCTTTCGCGTCCGCCTGGACGCTGCCACCCTTTTGTCGCGTCGCGACGACGACCGGCTGGACCGTCGGCGCCGCCGAGCTCTTGGTGACCGACGCTGAGCGAAGGTCGCTCGGGCTCGACGTCTGGGCCGACGGGTGCATCGGCATCGCTGCGCTGCGTGGGTCCGTCTACGGTTTCGCCGCGAACGGGGACAACGGCACCCGGGCCGCGGGCACGGCCCGGTGGGAGATCGGACCAGACCGGTTCATCCAAGAGGTGACCGGTTCCAGCATCTCGATCCGCGGCGAGACCGCGGACTACGCCGCCGGTGGATCCGTGTACCACGACGAGCGCCACGACCTGCTGCTCATGCTGTACCACGGCGAGCTCATCCCGCCGGAGTCTCCCGATCGCTTCTGGTCCTTCATCGGGTTGGCGAGCTCGGACGACGAGGGTCGGAGCTGGTCGAGCCACGGGCGGATCATCGAACCGCAGATCCGCCCCGACGCCCGCTTCCGGCCCCTCTTCACGGAGGTTGGCGGTGCCCCCTACATCGTGCGATCCGATCAAGGCGTGGAGTACCTGTACGTCTACTTCCGGGAAACCCTGGCCGACGCGACCTCACTGAACGTGTCGGTCGCTCGAGCACCACTCGCGGAGGTCGTCGATGCGGCGGCCGCCGGGGTGGCGCCGGTCTTCCACAAGTACCTTCGCGGTGGCTGGACGGAGCCCGGCCTCGGCGGCGCCTCGACGGACCTCATGGCCGACGGCCCCGACGCGCGCTGGTTCGACGTCGTCTCCATGGTCGACCACGACATGTACGTGATGGTCCAGTCGGACGGCTTCGTTGGTGAGTGGACGTACCTGATCCGCACCAGCACGGACGGGGTGTCCTGGTCCGACCCCGAGCAGCTGACGGAGCCGGCGACGGGCGTCGAGCTGCTCTACCTCACGCTGTCGTCCCCGGACCTGCTTGCACCAGGGATCGTCCACGGTGACATCGTCCATCTCTACCGCATGCGCAGCCTGAGCTACTTCGACCGCTGGGCCGAGGCGGTGCTCGAGCGGATCCCCCTGACGCTCGGCGACCCGCCCGCGGGAGACGACTCCGCGTGACGGACCCGCCCATCGCGCCCGGCGATGAGCCCCGGGGGGGACCCGCGTGTGCAGGTCCACGAAGGCGACGCACCGTACGCCGTACGACAACGGAGCCGACGATCGGGGTCGGTGATGAGGCGCTCGCGGCCCCGTGCGGCCCGACCGCCACGCCGCGACACGCACCGCTACGATGCCGAGCTTTGAGGAGGCGCGGATGAGAACGAGGATGCTCGCGGCCAGCCTGGCAGCAGCTCTGGCTCTGGGGGCCTGCGGAGGGGGCGGGAGCAGCGGCGGGTCCGGTCAGGCCGCGGACGGCGGCATGTCCGTCTACACGAACCCCGCGTTCAAGCCTCTCGTGGACGATCTCGTCGCCGCCTACCGCAAGACCCATGCCGGCGCCAAGGTCACGGTCACCGCCGAAGCGGACCAAGCGAACACCACCAAGGCTGTCGCTGACGGGCGCGGCGAAGATCGCCGTCGTTCCCGGTACCTGGGTGGACAAGGCCAAGGAGCCGGTGGGCGGTTCCCTGGGCCGGAATCTCGCGGTGGTCGCCGTCCCGGCAGCGAACCCGGCCAAGGTCACCGGGACGGCCGCATTCGCGAACGAGCAGCAAGCTCCGCACGACCGTGTGCGGAGCCAAGACGCCCGTCGGCGACTTCAGTCTTCTGGTGCTGCAGAAGGCCGGGGTGACTCCGAAGGCGAGCACCGTCTCGACGAGCGCGAACTGCCCGGCCCAAGCAATGCAGGATCTCTCATCGGGCAAGCTCGACGCCGCCTTGGCGTTCCGCGCCGGCGTCAAAGTGCCCAGCACGGTCAAGCTCATCGTGATCCCGTCGAGCGCGGAACGTGGTCGTCAGTGTCAACTACGTCGTCGGGTCGAAGAGCCGTGACGCCACACAATTCGCGGCATTTCTTGCGTCTGCACCCGCTCGAGAGATCCTCACCCGGAGCGGCTACCTCCCCTGACCGTAGCGATGTGAGCCACGTCGTACGCAGTCACGGGTGGCGATCGAGCGCCGCGAGGAGCTCCGCGGCGCGGTGATCAAAGGTATGCCGCGCGAGCACCACCGCTCGACCATCCGCGGCGCGTCGCCGGGCGCGATCCGGTTCGGCGAGCACTTCGTCCACGAGGCGCCTGAGCTCCTCGGGATCGTGGTACTCCAGCACCGCGCCGTCGAACAGCTCGCGCATACCCGCCACCGGGTCCGAGATGACCGGGGTCCCCGTCGCCAGCACATCGTAGAGACGGTTCGACGCGAAACCCCAGGTTCGCATGGTGGCCCAATGGTCGTTGAGCACCAGTCCCGCCGATGAATAGACGACAGGAAGCATCTCGTTGTCCACGGAGTCGGCCACGACGAGATCAGGGTCGACGAGATCGCGCCACCCGCGCCGTAGATGCTGGGTCGGATCCCCACTTGGAGCGCGTCGAGGACGGCGGGGCGCAGAACGTCGCGCGTCTTGGCGACCACGGTGACCGGGTGCCGGTGCGCCGGATCCGGGACGCGAGGTCGGAACCGGAGGTGGTCCGTGCCCTGCAGGAGCACATCGACAGGAGTCCCGGTCCGGGTCCGAAGATGCTCGGCGAACGGAGCCGACGCCACCAGCACGAGGTCCGCGGCGTCCAGCTCCTGATCTTCAATCGACTCCGGGTGGCTGATGATCCAGAGGACGTGGCGCTGGCCGACGGTACGGCGGACCGGTTGGAGACCTCTGAGCACGACGTGGACGTCGCACACCCGACCGGCCAGGCCATCGGCATCCCGCGCCGTTTGAACCCGCACCTGCGCCCCGGCCCGTCGCAGGCTGCGAGCAAGGCCTTCGGCGAGGTGCCAGTCGCCCCAACGCGCCGCGACTTTCGGCGACGGCGCGGCGACGGTCAGCACCAGGCGTAAAGCCGCCTCCAACTCCGCCGGTCGGAACAGACTGCTTCCGCACCGCTCGACCGCCGCCCTCCAGGCCGGGCTCGTCAGGTCGATCGGGCCGCGAAGCTCTTGGCGGGATCGCACCGGTCGATGGTCGGCGACGACGACGCTCGGGACAACGACGATGCGGCCACCCGAGGCCCTGAGGCGCGCGCAGAGTTCGACGATCGCAACGTCGAAATCGTCGATGATCGTGAGACCGCCGACCCGGTCGTAGGCAGCTCGGTCGATGACGAGGCAGGCGCTTGCCGCTTCGACCTCGCGGGGCGCACCGTCGGGCTCGAGTCGGGCGCCGGCGAAGACACCTCGGACGATCGGGACACCGCACGCGTCGGGCTCGATCGACAGGCCCGCGGCTCGGATGCGTCCGTCGTGGGGCGTGGCCGAGCGACGCTGCCGCCACGGGTGCACCAGCAGGGGTGTTGCGGCAACGACGCCGTCGCCCACGGCCGCGCCGAGCCCCGAGAGCCACGTGTCGCCCAGTGGCTCGCTCGCGCCCAGAACCAGGACGACGAGGTCCGGGTCCGTCTCCTCGACCGCGCTCCGGATGGCCCGCACCGCGCCGTCGGGCTGGCTGACGCGCACCACCTGGACCGCATCACCAAGCGACTCGGGAGGGAGCGGCCGTTCTTGGTCGCCCAAGACCACCACCGTGATGCGGCGGTCGTCGCCGGCCGCCGCCGAATCCATCGTCTCCGAAATCCGCGTCTGGGAGCGGTCCGAGCCGAAGCGCGTCAGGGCGCTGACGCTGAGCACCCCCCGATCAAGAGAGCTCCGCAGCTCCCGGGAGGCCTTCGAGGCCCGGACGCGGGCGGGCCGGAGGCGCCGTTCGAGCCCGAGCAGCGCCCGAACCAAGGGACGGTTCCGCAGGGTCGCGTACTCGGCGGACCGGCGCTCGGCGATGCTCCGCCAATGGTCGACGGCCGCCCGCTCCGCTTCGAGCTCCCGCTCGACATCGCGACCCGGCTGCTCTCCAGGTCCTGGACGGGCCACCATTTCAGGAGTATGCCACCGCCCACGGTGACCGGTTCAGGGCTCGAGGGCGTCCGGGCTCAGTCCTCGGCGTGCCCCGAGCGTTCGGCCGGTCAGCCCTCGCTCCCCGCGGCGGTCGTCGGGCGGCGGTCGACATCGTTGACCGCTTCGACCCTCCCTTCGTTCCGCCAACGCAGCGCCACGTCCTGCCCCGAGACCGGGGTGCCGTCGACCGGTGGATGGCGACCGCGCCACTTGAGCCATGCAC
This sequence comes from uncultured Acidimicrobiia bacterium, assembly GCA_963848485.1. GTDB lineage: Bacteria > Actinomycetota > Acidimicrobiia > IMCC26256 > JAENVU01 > Chersky-806. The sequence continues at coordinate 240,522 of CAWKDX010000001.1, read as the reverse complement.
GCATGTGGGCCTCGTACTCGTCGTCGGGAACGGCGAAGCCCTCGCCGTCCCACGCAACGATCTCATAGCGCTTGTTCTCCCAGTAGTACTTGAGGTCGTCGCGCCGCCAGCCTTCGTACGCCTCGGCCCAGGAGACTCGGCCGAAATGGGGCTGCAGACATCCCTCGGTGAGCGCGTCGCCCTCCCGCTGGAACCGGTAGTCCACCGACAGCCGCAATCGATCAGTGGAGTTCGGGAGGGATCGATGCACGGTCAGGCTGTGGAAGATGATCGCGTCGCCGAGACGGAAGTCCCCTCCGACCCATTCGAGCTGCGCGTGCCGATCATCGAGCTTGGCTTGACGGTGACCCGGCCCCAGCGCCGCCTCGAGCGGCGCGATGCCCAGCCGGTGAGAGCCGCGAAGGACGCTGAGACCCCCGAGCGCGACCGGACAGTCGCCGAGCGGCATCCAACACGCGTAGAGCTCCTCGGTACCTTGGTTGTTGGGAAAGTCCTGGTGCGGCGGGGTCGACCATTCCTCGTTGTCCGGGAACGACAGTCGCGCGATCGAGAGCGGGTGGGGAAACGCGGTTTCATCCAGCAGCGCGATCATGGGCCTGGCCACTGCTGGATCGTGGGGCACCGCATGGAGTGCCTCGAGCTTCTGGATCTCGTCGTACACCTCGAAGAAGAGCCGCTCGCCCTCCACGCGCGGCTCGACGCGGCAGATGGCATCCATCGGGTCGGTGCCAGGCTGGAACCATCCGTGCGCTTCGCAGATCCCGCTGATTGCGCGCCGTGCCTCCAAGAGCAGCTCCGGATCCACCACCCCGCGGAGGAGCACATAGCCGTCGTCGCTGAAGCGCCGGCGCAGTGCCTCGGGATCATCGAGCAGATCCGTCGAGTCGGTGAAGCCGATCAATGCCCCTCCTCTGCTCGTCACGGTGCCGATCGTGCCCGCCCCGCCTCATCTGATCGTACGGCAATCGGAACGCCTGTCCCCTCAGTACACGATGGGGATCTGGCCCTCCGGGTAGACGGAGGGCGCGAAGAGCCAGGTCTCGATGGCATGTCGCTCCCGAGTCATCCCGGCATCGACCGCAGTCCGGTGGAGGAGGAGGTGGTCGAAGAGGAGGGCGTCGCCCGCGAAGAACCGGGGACGTACGACCGGTGCATCCCCCGCCAGGGCGTCGACCCGGTCAGGCGCGACCGACCAGTCGAAGATCGCCCCCTCGGTGCCGGTCTCCACCACGTGATCGAGCCGCCGCGGGAGCAGGTCCAGGCCGGGCGCGTCGACACCACAATCCGAGAGCGCCAACCAGAGGTTGACGGTACGCACGCTCGCGCCCAGGAAGGCTCCATCCTGGTGCCACTCCGTGTTCGACGTCAGGGGGACCCTGCGCAACGTGCACTTGTTCGCCGAGAGGGCCGGGCGCTCGCCCAGGTGCGCGGTGACCAGATCGCCGATCCCCGTCTCGTCGAGCAACTCGAGGATCTCGAACAACATCCGGGGCGAGTCCACGGTCCAGACTCCGCCGCTCGCCCGAACCCAATTGCGCCTGCCGCCCACCCTGTAGTCGCCCGTCGTCGGGACAAAGGGCACGTACCAGGGGGCGGTCGTCGAGGCCGGAGCTCCCTGCGCTCCTTGGTCGAAGGCGTCGAGCGCGCGGTCGATCCCTTCGGCCAGGCGGGTGCTCCGACCGGGCGGCACGAGCCCGCGGACCAAGACGCAGCCATGGCGAGCCAGACCATCGCGCAGTGTCGTGGGGGTCAGCTCGTGGGGAGCGAGCTCCGGGAGCGTGGCGGAGGCGCCCGGCCGCGCGGTGATGGGGGACGGGGGGCAATCGGGCGCTCGACGATCCAGCGTTGCGAAGGTCTCGTGGCGGAGCCCCACGAGCCGCTCCTCGATCCTGGGATCCGAGCGCGCGCGGTTCGCGGCGCTGAGGAGACGGATGCCCTCCTGACCTCGTCCCGAAGCCGCGAGCAAGGCCGCCTCCGCGAGCCAATCCGACCCCTCCCGGCCCGCCTGGAGGTCTGGATTCGCCATCGGAACCTTCTTCATCCCCGGGCCGCCGTCATGAGCAGGCCACCTGCGCGCCGTCAGTCTCGCCGCGCCGAGTCGCCGGTCGGCTACGGGAGCAACCCGGGCCGTTGTGATAAAGAGTCCGAGTCCGCCACGTGGCGGAGGAGAGACCGTGCGTGGTCCCTCGGCCGAACCGTCGGTTTCGTGATCACCAAGGGCTGAGCGATGTTTCCGTTCTGGGACGAGGTCATCGCACCCGTCATCGAGGCGGTCAGGGCGCGCCGCGTCGTCGAGATCGGCGCACTCCGGGGCGAGACGACGGTCCGCATGCTGCAAGCGGCTCGGCCCCGACTGCGAGCTCCACGTCATCGACCCGCTCCCGCAGTTCGACCCGGACGAGCACGAGCGGGCGTTCCCCGGGCAGTACGTCTTCCACCTCGGCATCAGCCACGACGTGCTCCCCCAGCTTCCGCCGACGCGACGTCGCGCTCGTCGACGGCGACCACAACTGGTTCACCGTGTACCACGAGCTGAAGATCCTGGCCGACACCGCCCGCCAGGCCGGCAGCGGCGCTGCCGGTGCTGGTCCTGCACGACGTCGGCTGGCCCTACGGCCGTCGGGACCTGTACTACGAGCCGTCGCGCATCCCGCGCGGAGTTCCGCCAGCCCTACCGCAAGGCCGGCATGCGCCCGGGCACCTCCCGGCTGTTCCCCAACGGCGGGATGAACCTGACCCTCGACAACGCCGAGCAGGAAGGGGGCGAACGCAACGGCGTGATGACCGCGCTCGACGACTTCATGGCCGAGCACGACCGGCCACTGCGGCGAGTCGTCCTGCCCGTCGTACTACGGCCTCGCCATCGTTGCCGAAGCAGGCTCGCCTGGATGCCGCTCCGGAGCTCGCCGCGCTCTTCGACCGGTTCGACAGCCTGGTCGGCCAGGAGGCGCTCGTACGTCTGGCCGAGCGCATCCGGATCGACGAGGCGATCTTCAACCAGGCCTGGATCCGCAACCTGCACGGCGAGATCGAGCGATCGGCGCAGCGCTACCTCGAGCTGGCCAAGGCCGCGCTGCTCGACGAGCACTACCTCGACAACGAGGTCCGCCTCGAATACCTGCTCACCCTCGTGGACCGCGATGCGGTCGACCCGGACGCGCTTCGGGATCCGGCCCGGTTCCTCCCGGTCCGCTTCCAGCGCGACTCACGCAGATGCGGACCGCCGGGTTCAGCGTGCGACGAGGGCCGCACCCCCGCCTACTTCCCCTACACCGAGATGGGCCGCGCCCAGCTCGACCAGCTCGAGGCGGCCCTGCTGACGATCAGGACCGAGGAGATACCGGGGGACCTCGCGGAGATCGGCACCGGACGGGGCGGCGGCGCGGTGTTCCTGCGCGCGTTCCTCGCGGCCCACGAGATGACCGACCGCACCGTGTGGGTCGCGGACTCGTTCCTGGCCACGGCAGACGAGTCCACCGGCGGATGAACCCGCCGGAGACGCCCGGGCCATCGTCGAACGCTTCCGCAGCGATCTCAACCAGGTCCGCGACGGCTTCGCCCGGTTCGGTCTGCTCGACGACCGCGTTCGGTTCCTGCAGGGCGCGCCGGCCGCGACGCTCGCCGACGCTCCGATCGAGCGGCTCGCGCTCGTCCGCCTCGGCGAGGAGCCTCGGGCGACTGCTCGGCGCGATGCTCGAGCGCGTCCATCCGCGCCTCTCCCCCGGCGCAGTGGTCATCGTCGCCGGCACCGCCGATCCCGTCGTCGAGCGGGCTCGGTCACCGAGGCCGGGACCGACTCGGGTTGACGGCGCCGGTCGAGCGGATCGACGCGAACTCGTGGACCTGGCGCGTCCCGCTCGATGCCGCCGAGCCCGCGGCGCTCGGGACTGCGGCGTTGGACTTCACGCACCCGGGATCCCTCGCCTCGCCCGGCGATTGCGCCGCGCCGCGCCGGCGGCGTCGGTGCCGCTCAGCGTCGTCGTCGTCTTCCACAACATGCGCCGCGAGGCGGCGCGAACGCTGCACTCGCTGTCGCGCTCGTACCAGCGCGGGATCGACGACCTCGACTACGAGGTGATCGTCATCGACAACGGCTCGGAGCCCGGACCAGCGGCTCAGCGAGGACGACGTCGCCGCGCTTCGGCCCGAGTTCCGGCTCGTGATCAGTCGACGAAGCGAGCGTCGCCGTCGCCGACCGTCGCGCTGAACGCAGGCATCGCGATGGCCCGTGGCGAGTCGCTCGCGCTGATGATCGACGGCGCCCACGTGCTCACCCCCGGCGTGCTGCGCTACGGGATGACTGGCGCTGCAGACCTACGCGCCCGGCCATCGTCGCGACCCAGCAGTGGTACGTCGGCCCGGGCCAGCAGGGAGACGCGCAGCAGGCGGGGTACGACCAGGCGGTCGAGGACCGGCTGTTCAGCCGGATCAAGTGGCCGGCCGACGGCTACCGCCTGTTCGAGATCGGCCACTTCATCGGCGAGCGCGACTGGTTCGACGGCATCGTCGAGAGCAACTGCCTCTTCGTGCCCCGCCAGCTCGTCGAGCAGTTCGGCGGCTACGACGACAGCTTCTCGATGCCCGGCGGCGGCTACGCGAACCTCGACCTGTTCGAGCGACTCGGGCTGGCGCCGGGCGTCAACGCGGCGAGCATCCTCGGCGAGGGCACCTTCCACCAGTTCCACGGCGGCACGACCACGAACGTGGCCGACGAAGCCGTCCGCCGCGACCGCGTCGCGCTCGTACGGCGCGCACTTCCGCGAGCTCCGCGGCCGGCCGCTCATCGGCCTCGACCGGCCCGTCCACTTCGTCGGCGCGATGAGCACCAAAGCCGCCGCGGCGCACCCGGTCGCGCCGCGAGATCGGGCGTCGCGCTTCGACGCGCTCCGCGACCCGGCGGGCGACGCGACGGCCGGCGCCGGCGGTCCCGGTCCCCGACGAGCTGAAGCTCGCCGCGATCGAGGCGCTCTGGGACCACCAGGCCTGGCGGGAGGCGACCTGGCTCGGCCGAGCCGGTCATGCGGTACCCGACCGACCTGCACGCGTACCAGGAGCTGATCGTCCAGCTGCGACCCGGCACGATCGTGCTGGTCGGCGACGACGCCGGGCTCGCCGGGCCGCGCGCTTCTTCGCCGCCTCGATCTGCGACCTCCTCGGCCACGGCCGGGTCATCGCGCGTCGGGAACGCGCGGCGCCGGGCAGCGGTCCGGCGCACCCCCGGATCACCTGGCGGTCGACAGCAGCGGCCGCGCGGAAGTGCCGAGAGCGCCGCCCGGGTGGCCGCCGCTGGCCGGGCCCGAGCCCGACGCCCTCGTGTTCCTCGGCTCGGGCGAGGTCGATGCGGATCGCCGCCGCGTTCGAGCACTACGCGCCGCTCGTCCCGGTCGGCGGATACGTCGTGGTCGAGAACACGGTGGTCAACGGCCGGCCGGCCGCGTCGGGGTTCGGCCCGGGCCCGCACGAGGCCGTCGGTGGGCATCCTCGGCCGGCACCCCGAGTTCGTCGCCGACCCCACGGTCGAGCGCTACACGCTGACGTTCAACCGCAACGGCTACCTGCGGCGAATGGGCCGACCGTGAACGTGGGTCGCCCGGACCCGGAGCCCGACGCTACTTCTTCGTGCACCTGCAGAAGACCGCCGGCACCGCGCTGTTCCGCCGCCTGCGCATCCATTTCGGGACGCCGACGCGGTCTACCCGCATGCCGCGAGTACCAGGGCAGTCCCGAGACCTCGCTCGACGTCGACCTCCTCCGGTCGGCGCTTCGCGAGCACCAGCGACGAGATCCGGGTCGTCACCGGGCACTTCCCGCTCTGCGTGACGCGAGACTGCTCGGCGTGCCGTTCACGACCTTCACCGTGCTGCGCGAGCCGGTCGAGCGGACGCTCTCGTTCCTCCGCCACCAGCGCCAGGAAGAACCGCGGTTTCGCACGGCGCGTCGCTCGAGGAGATCTACGCCGATCCGGTCTGTCGCGACGGCCTGATCCGCAACCACATGGTGCGCATGCTGTCGCTCACGGTCGAAGAGATGACCGACGGCGGCGCTCACCCCGGTCGTGGTCGACGCGCGCCGGCTCGAGCGGGCGAAGCAGAACCTCGCGCGATCGGCATCGACGTCTTCGGGGTCCAGGAGCACTTCGAGGAGTTCTGCGACGAGCTCTGACGGCTCGCTTCGGCTGGGACCTCGGGCCGCCCCAGTTCGCCAACCGCAGTGCAGCGATGGAGGCAAACCCGACGCTGGCCGAGCGCATCGCGCAGGACAACGCGATGGATCTGGAGCTCTACCGCTTCGCGCGCGGGCTCTGGGCACGCCGGGTCCAGAACTCCCAGACCCAGGGGTAGCACCAGAGTTCTTCGTGAGTGCCGCGGAGCTGGGCGCGGCTTCGGCGGCGTCGCCGGTACGCGTCGGGGTGCCATTCGTGGAACTGCACCGAGACCTGGGCGATCCGGTCCAGCCAACCGGTCTCGAAGAGACGGTCGAGCACGTCGAACTCCCCGCCCTCGATGTTCAGCTTCAGCAGATCGATCCGCTCGAGCGCGAGCTCGTCGAACATCCGGGCCACGTCGCGGACGATGACCTCGGTTGTGCCGAACTGGCCCGGCTCCTTGCGCAATGACGAGGCCTGCGCGTCGAGTGCCAACGACGCCGTCCCATCGGCCGCACCCAACGCGAACGGCAGGATCACGACTTCGTGCGCGGTCACGGCCTCTGCCGCGCGCTGCGCGGCGTTGGGACTCGGTTCGAAGCCGTAAATCCGGCAGCCATACCGCCGAGCGATTTGCTCGGACCACGCACCGTCGTACGCGCCTGCATCCACCACGATGCTGCGCTCGTCGATGTCGGCCTCGAGCAGAAGGTCCGGCTTCGCGGCTGACGCCTGCATGAACCGGTACATCGTCGATCGGTAGTACTGCGCCTCGAGCATCGATCGCGCCAGCGGGTCGAGGTCGGCGCATCGCCGGCGGCGCAGCGCGGTTCGGGGTGCCAGCAGCCAGCGTTTGCCCGCGTACGCAGACGCGCGAGCGTACGGAGGGCTGCTACCAGACGAGCGGGACCTGGCCATCGGGGTAGGTCGAAGCCGCGAAGAACCACGACTCGATCGCGTATCGAGGTCGAGTCATCGTCTTGTCGATAGCGGTCCGGTGAAGATAGAGATCGTCGAAGAGGAGCGCATCGCCGGCGCGGAAGACCGGCCGAACCGGGGGGGCGTCGGGAGCCAGGCGCGCCACCGTGTCTGGCCCGACCGCCCAGTCGAAGATCGCACCACCCGTACCCGTTTCCACGACTGCGTCGAAGCGCTTCGGTACGAGGTCCATCCCGGGGGCGTCGACGCCGCAATCGGAGAGCGCAACCCAGACGTTGAGCGCTCGAATGCCATCGCCGAGGAATGCGCCGTCCTGGTGCCAGTCGGCATTCGCATCGAGCGGGACGCGACGCAGCGTGCACTTGTTGGCCGAGAGCACGGGCCGCTCACCCAGATATTCGCCGACCAGCTCGCGCAAACCGAGCTGCTCGTACGCGCGGAAGAGCAGATCGAGCAGCTTCGGCGAGTCGCACGCGAGTATTCCCCCGGCCGCGGACACCCAGTACCTCCCGAGTGATTGCGCCTCGGACCGCGCCAGCTTGAGGGCGTGGGACCACGAGTCGGAGTCGTCACCACCGACGACGTCCCGGTGCGCGAAGGCGTTGTCGATGCCGTCGACGAACTGCTGGACGTGCTCGGTGAAGAGCCCGCGCACGAGCACGCTCCCGTGACTCAGTATCCGGCTCCGCACCAGGTCTGCAGTCAGCTCTTCCGGGTTGACCTCGGGAACGCGGGGCGGCCCGGATCGATCGATCGCGGAGGCCGGCGCCGGCCAGACGTCGAAGCCCACCTCGCGGAGCTCCCCAAACGCGTCGTGACGCAGCTCCACCAGACGGGACTCGATCACGGGATGCTCCAGAGGCGTGCCTTCCGCTCGCAACAGCTCGAGCGCTTCGAGCGCTCGGCCGGATGATGCGAGCGCGTCTGCCGACATCAGAAGGGCGGCGACTTCGGTGGGCAGTGACTCGTCTGCGGTGATCACGGCTACGGCTCCCTCGAACGGCCGGCAGGGCCAAATCGTACAGACAGCACTAGCTCAGCGGGATCTGGCCGCGCGCCGTCGGCGTGCCCGAGCCGTTGCGCGACTCCCAGAGCGCTCGAGCATGCTCGTACAGCTCCACATCGAGGGCGTTGTCGGCGGCGATGCGGCGCCGGAACACCGGGTCGACGGCAACCGGCTTGGTCGTGTTCGCACGGACCGTCGGGCCCAGCTGCCATCCGAAGCGCTCGGTGAGCTCTCGACAGAAGTCCTCGTAGTGGTCCTGCAGGCCGAGCACGTCGACACTGGCCAGCCTGGCCTTGGCCTCGTCGAGGCGTTCCCTGGTGAACGGGTCGACGTGGTTGAGCACGCCGCCTCCGGCCAGTATCTCCTCCGGCGAGAGGGAGAACATCTTCACCATGTGATTGTGGATCAATCCGTGGAAGCGCATCGGATCCTCGTAGAGCGCTTCGAGCGGCTGGTCTTTCTCGTTGGGACTCCGCTGGCGGTAGTGCCGAAGCGACGACAACGTCCGCTCGACCGGGTCCCGCAGCACCGTCAGCGTCGTGAACTCGTCCCCGAGAAGCTCCGTGGTCCGCAGAGGGAAGTGCCCGCTCACGACCACGATCTCGCTGCGCCGCGCCCGGTAGCGCTCGAGGAGGTGATCCACGACCAGCGTCGGTGTCGCCCGGGGAAAGCGGCCTTCATCATCGCCCGACCCGGACGGCAGCGGGGCCTCGTCGGTCCGGTCCGGGTAGACCTGCTCGGGGCGGAACTGGTGCTTCATCCGCACGACGAGACTGGTGCCGGCCGCCTTGTGCACGTGGGCGAAGAAGAAGCGCCGTGTCGTCATCGTGCGTGGCGCTGCTGGTCGAGCCGGCACGCGAATTCGTAGAGCTCCATGTCGAGCGCGTTGTCCTCGGCGATCCGGTCGGCGAGTCCGGGTGGTACATCGCCCGGTTCGGTGGTGTTGGTCCGCAACGGCTCTCCGAGGTCGAGCCGGTAGCGAGCCGCGAGCTCGCCACAGAACTCCTCGAAGTGCTCTTGGATCCCGAAGAGCTCGAGCGAGGCGAGGGACTCCTTCGCCTGGTCAAGCCGCTCCGACGTGTACGGCACCGTCGAGAGAACGCCGTCTCCCACCAGCATCTCGTCGGGCGTGAGCGAGAGGGTCCGGACCATGTGGTTCTCGATCATCTTCTCGAACCGGAACGGATCCTCGTAGATCTCGACGAGCGGCGTGTCCTCGGTCGCGCCCCGCTGCCGGCGCTCGGCCTGATGGCGTAGGAACGACAGCGTGCGCTCGACCGGGTGTCGGACCACCGTCATCGTCACGAAGTCGGTGTCGAGGAGCTCGTCACCCGGACCGGGAAGTGGCCTGTGAGCAGACGAATCTCGTCGCCCCGGACCGTCCAACGTTCGCGGAGGTGCTTCACGGAGATCACCGAGATCCTGGGGTCGGGTCCGTCGCTGCGGTTGGGATAGATCTCGTGTTCCGCGTAGCTCGCGCGGAGTCGGTCCCGAAGCGCGGTTCCCGCGGTCTTCTGCATGTGCGCGACGAAGATCCGCGGCCGTTCGGGGTGCGTCGGTGGCACGTCGGGGGTGCTCATTTGATCCGCCTCAGGAAGCCGCCCGGATTGAACGTGAGCGAGTGCTGCTCGCGCTCGTTGTCGGCAAGGAACTCGCCGTGAAGGTTCATGATCCTCCGCAGGGCCTCGTGCGGGCCCGGGTCCGAAGGACGCGTCGATCGGGAAGCCATTGAGTGCGGTGTGCTCGACGACCACGTAGGAGCCGACCGGGACCATCGACGCATAGGCTTCGAACTCCCGCCGCGTGCGGTCCCGCCGTCCTCGTGTGCCAAGGATCACGACTGCGTGTGGATCGCTGCCGACGATGCCGCGCACCTCTCGACGACGCCGGGCTCGTGGGCCGGACCGGTGAGGTACGTGATGCGGGGATGGTCGGGACGCCCCGGCGCGCGCCGGGATCGACCGAGAGGACGCGGCCGTGACCCAGCAGATCGCAGATCGTGGCCAGGAAGTAGGCGCGTCCGCCCTCGCAGTCCCCGTCTCGATGATCCAGTCGGGACGAACCTCCCCGAGAATCTCCTGGTAGGCGAACAGGTCTGTCGGTGCGTTGTCGACCGGATGACCGATCCAGCGGGTTCGTCGCCAGGCCAGGCTTCGGTAGTAGGCGTTGGTAAAGGCGTCCTTCAGATCGTCGGGCACCGGGACCACCGGCTCTGTGGCCGGTCCGTCGATGCCTTCGAGCTCGACGTCGACCTCGAACGCCGTCGCCGTCATCCGGCGTGATCGGGCACGACGCGGCGGCATCGGTGTGAAAGCCGCCGACGTAGTGGATCGGCTTCTCCGGGCCCATGAACGTTTCGACCGCGGAGCTCGGCGAATTGGTCCCGTGTACGAGCTGACGCGCTCACGCCGCTCGAGGGGATCGGGGAGGTTCGTGGTCGTACCGCCGTGCATCTGATGGAACGAGCCCTCACCGAGGATGCTGACGACAGTGACTCCAGGTGACGAAGCGAGACGCTCGTAGAGATCGAGGTTCGTGTATCCGCCCCCCGCCATCGCGAAGCCTTCGTCGAACCCTCCGACCTGAGCGAGCAGATCGCGACCTACGAACAGGCAGTTGCTCTCCCACACACCGTCGAACCAGTCTCGGTCGCCGACGAAGTGGCCGATCTCGAAGAGCCGGTAGCCGTTCGACGGCCAGGCGATCTTCTCGAAGAGCTGGTCTTCGTACGCTTCGTCGTAGCCGGACCGCATCACGTCGCCCTGCTGACCCGGTCCCGACATACCACGCCTGCGTGGCGACGATTGCCGGCGCATAGGTCTCGAGCCCGGCCATCCCGTTGCGGAGCACCCGCGGCGTCACCAAGTGGGCGCCGTCGATCATGAGCGCCAACGCGCGGCCCCTGGAAGCGCCGATGCCCCGGTTCATCGCGGCCGCAGGCGAGGGTGTGGCCTGTTCGGCGAGGTCGAGGTAGCGGAACTCTCGACCAAAGGATTCGACCAGCGTCCCTCCGAGCCGCTCCGCGGGATCCGAGCCGTTCTCGACGACCACGACCTCGTAGTCGAGGTCGTCCACATCGAGCTGATAGCGCCGTGAGAGCGCGTGCAACGACCGCAGCGCTTCCCGACGCATGTTGTGCACGACGATCACCACCGAGAGATCGGGGGCACGAAAGCGCGCCCGCTTGGCCAGCGGCGATCGGCTTGCGCCGACGACCGCGGGCCGACTCCGATGCGACCGGTTCTCCGAAGGGTTCCTCCTTCACCCAGTGCATGCCCGCGTGTCCGATCCGCTCGGTCGGCGCCGTGATCCCACGGGCGCGTCGATAGTCGGTGATGGCCTCCTGGGCGTGCGCTTCGACGGCGTCTTCGAACATGATGACGCCGCCCTCCATGAGGCGGGCATATGACTGCTCGAGCACGGGAGCCACATCCGTGCCCAACCCCGGACCGATGTAGACGAGGGCGAGCCCCTTTGCGGTCACGTCTCGCAACGCTTCGACCGGATCGCCCTGCAGGAAGCGGACCCGGTCGTCGAGCAAACCGAACCGGTCCAGCGCGTCTCGCGTCTGGTTCAGGTCGGCATGTCCGTCGCTTGCTCGGAAGCGATCCACGATCCAGAGCTTGCGCCGCTGCGCCTGACGGTGATCGAAGTCTCGTGCCTGAAGGTACGCGGCCATCAGCACCGCCGGGCCCGCGAACCCGACCCCGCAGACGAGGAGGTCCCCCCGGACCAGACCGGCCCAGACCGTGTCGAGGCCCTCTTGCAGATGGTCGAGCCCTACTCGACCCGAGGTGGCGAACCCCTGGCGGGTCAACCCTGCGTCCTCGACGACACGCTCCGATCTCGTTTCGGTCTGGAGGGGTAGTCGCTCTCCGGTGCGGTGACGCTGCTGGATCTGGCGAAGGTTCGCGGCGGAATTGCGAGCCGGGTCTCGAAGCACGTCGGCGTTCGGTTGGCCGCCCCGAGCGAGCGTCGTCCGAAGGTGATGGATCAACACCTCGTTCTCGATGTGGTGGTCGTTGACGATGCCCCGCTTGACCGAGTCGAGGTAGCGCTCGGCGAGGGCGTCGACGCGGTCGTCGCGTTGACGCAGGAGCGCTTGGTCGAAGATCGCGGCGTCCAGGCGGATGCTCTCGCCGAGCCGGAGCAACGTGTCCTTGCCTTCCGCACTCTCGAGCCAGTCCAACACCGCGGCAAGGTCCGGTCGTTCGGCGAGCCGTTGCTCTTCGACGAGGATGGCCAGACCGAAGTAGAGAGGCAGCACGACGAGGCGCAACGGTCGGTCGTGCTCCGCCACGAAGTCCTCGACTGCTGTCATCACACCGTTGCGAGGCCCGCCTTCGAGCTCGGCGTTCGCGAGAGTCGTGTTCATGCCACCCGGCATCAGCTGCTCGTGGCCGGGCCGAATGCCGAGACGGCGCCACGCGTGGCGGTGCTCGTCCGGGATGTTCGAAGGCTCGTAGTAAAGATCGCGTCTGCCGTAGGGCCACCCGACATCGTGGAGGATCGTCACCGGCAGGGGTGCGCCGGCCTCCCTCGCACCAGCCGCGAGCAGCTTGAGCTCGGTGTGGACCGTGTACCAGTTGTGGTCGCCGTCCAGCAGCGCGGCGTCCATGGCCGGGAGCTCGCCGAGCACGTTCACACTCAGGTCGCGGTAGAAGACGTAGCGACCCGGGAACTTGGCGACGTGCTCGTCCGGATCGAAATCGGGCTGTGGATCGATGACGTGCAGCTCGGCGTCGCGACCGAGCCGTTCCAGCATCCGCTCGGTGTTCTCACCTCGCAACGCACCGACTTCGACGATGCGCCGAGCGCCGGCCGCTTCGAGGATCGGCGCGACCACGTCCTGCCAGAAGGGGAACATGTTCTCGGTGCCTTTCGTCTACTCGATGCCGCCGACGATGTCGCGATCGCATGGGCCGCGCGATCGAAACTTGGCTCACCGCGCCCGGCGGAGGAAGCCACCGGGGTTGAAGGTCAGCGAATACTTCTCCATGGTCGGATCCGGAACGAACTCGCCGTGCTTGGTGAGGATCTGCTTGACCCCCTCCGCGGGCCCGACCCCGAACGCCGGCCACACCGGATGCCCATTGACGATCGTGTCGGTGACCACGACGTACGAACCGATAGGTACGAGCGGTGCATACGCGTCGAAGATCTGCACCGTCTCCTCCCGCGGGGCGCAGGCCCCCAGCACCACCAGCACCTTCTCGTCGGGGCCGATGTCCTTGCGGACCTCCTCCACGGTCGAGGGATCCTGTGCCGGCCCGCGCAGGAACCGAAGGCGCGGGTGAGCGGGAAGGTCGTCCGTCTCGGTCGGATCGATCGCGAGCACCTGTCCGTGACCGACCAATTCGCAGATCGACGCGAGAAAGAGCGAGCGACCGCCATCGCCCGCACCCGCCTCGATGATCCATTCCGGCTGCACACTCGCGATCAGCTCCTGATAGGCCAGCAGATCGGTCGGGGCGCTGGTGATGCGACGGCCGAGCCACGTCGTCTGATTCCACGGCAGGTTGCGCCACACCGCCTCGAGGAACGCCCATCTCATCTCGTCAGGTACCGGGATCGGTGACTCCGGCAGGCCGTCATGAAGTCCCGCGGCGGCACCCTCGGCGAAGACCCGGGTCGAGAGCCGCCGAGGCTTCGACCGGCGCGCGGCATCGGTGGTGATCCGGCCGACGTAGTGGATGGGTTTGCCCGGACCGCGAAACGCTCGGCCGCGCAGCTCGGCGAAGTGCTGGCCATAGCCGAAGACGCGGGACCGCCGCTCTTCAGGATCGGGCTGGTTCGTCGTCGTCCCGCCATGCGCCTGATGGAACGACCCCTCGCCGATGATCGTCGTCACCTGGATGTCGGGCGACGAGCCGAGCCGTTCGTACAGCTCCAGATTGGCGTAGCCGCCGCCGGCCATGGCGAAGCTCTCGTCGAACCCACCCACCTGGCGCAGCAGTGTGCGCGTCACGAACATGCAGTTGCTCTCCCACACCCCGTCGAACCAATCGCGGTCGCCGACGAAGTGACCGATCTCGAAGAGGCGGTAGCCGGCGCTCGGCCAGCGAATGCGCTCGAAGAGGCGGTCCTCATAGGCCTCGTCGTAGCCGTTGTCCATGGCATCGCCCTGCTGGCCCGGCCCGACGTACCACTGCTGGGTCGCGACGATCGCGTGGTCGTAGGTCTTCAGCCCGGCCATGCCGAACCGGAGCACGCCGGGGGTGAGGACGTGGGCGCCGTCGATCATGAGTCCGAAGGCGCGCCCGCGCCCGGCGCGGATGCCCTGGTTGAGCGCGGCTGTGGGCGACGGTTTCGCTTCGGCACCGAGGTCGACGTAGCGGAACTCCGGCCCGAAGCTCGAGACGTACTCGGCTCCGAGCTTCTGATCCTCGTCGGAGCCGTTCTCGACGACGACCACTTCGTAGTCGAGTGCTCCGATCCCTTCCTGATAGGCCCGCGAGAGGGAGTGCAGCGTCCGAGCCGCCTCCCTGCGCATGTTGTACATGACGACGACGATCGACAGGTCGATCGAGTCCGGAGGAGTGGACGGCGCCACTGGCGGCCGCGATGCGATCTCGCTCGGCTGGCGGGTCAACGGCGCCGATGCCTCACCCGCGGCGCGGCGCCAGGCCAGCACCCCGGCAGCCACCGGCTCGAACGGCGTGCTGATCTGACGCCGCTGTCGGAACGCCTCGACCTGATCCCTGCGGTCCTGGGCGTTGCCGACCTCGACCACCACGTAGCCACCGTCGCTGACGCGGTCGTAGAGGCAGTCGAGCACCGTCGCGATCTCGTCACCGGCTTGGCGTCCGACGCGGAGGAGCGCGATGTCCCCGATCGGGGCATCGCCGAGCGTGGCGTCCATCGGGCCCTGCAGGAAGTGGACGCGATCGTCGAGCAGGCCGAACCGGGCGAAGCCGTCCCGCACGAGGTTCAGATCGGCCCGGAAGCCGGCGACGCCGGACTTGGGCAGCTGCGGCGCCTTGAGGGGCTCGGGGGACGCACGATACCGATCGGCAACCCAGACCTCGCGGTCTGCGATCTCGTGCCCGTCGAGGTACGCGCGCAGGAAGATCGCGCCGCCCCCACGACCCGTCCCGCACTCGACCAGATCACCCGGGACCGCGCGATCGCGCACCCGGTCGAGACACCGCTCGAGATGGTCGAGCTGAGCCCGGCCCATCGCGGTGTAGGGGACGAACGACGTCGCTCCTACCTCATCGGGTCCTCCTGGGCCGGTGCGCTGACTGACCAGCCGTCGGTAGGGAATCTGGTCGTTGCGTGCCGGGTCGCGCAGCTGCTCCGGCACCAGCGCGCGGCCCCCGGTGATGTGGGCGGCCAGCTGGTCGAGGCGTACCTCGTGATCGAGGTAGAGCTCGTTCAGCAACGCGCGCTTGACGGTCTCGAGGTACCGGGATGTCGCTCGCTCGACGTGCTCGTCGCGCTGGTAATGAACGTTGTGCTGGAAGATCATCGCCCGGAGCCGGACCCGCTCGGAGACTTCGAGGAGCTCCCCACGGCCCTCGCTGCTCTCCAGCTGCTCCAACGCAGCCGCCAGCCCGGGTTGGCGTTCGAGGCGGGCCTCCTCGACGACGAATGCGAGCCCGAAGTAGATCGGGAGGACCACTCGGCGCAGCGGCCGGTCGTACTCGGCCTCGAAGTCGTCCAGAGCAGTCATCACGCCGTTGCGCGGACCTCCCTCGAGCTCGGCGTTGTTCATCGTCGGGTTGAGGCCGCCCCGTTGGCTCAAGCCGCGCCTGTCCCGGCTTCATGCCGGCCTGCCGAAACGGCTGGCGGAACTCCTCGGGGATGTTCTCCGGCGCGTAGTAGAGGTCGCGCCGCCCGTACGGCCAGAGGACGTCGTGCAAGACCAGGATCGGAAGGTCCGCGCCCGCCTTGCGGGCGGTCTGCGCCAGAAGCTTGAGCTCGTGGTAGACCGTGTACCAATTGTGGTCGCCGTCGATGAGCGCCGCGTCCATGGGACCGATGCCCTCGAGAACCTCGAGGCTCAGAGCCTGGTGGAAGTGATACCGACCGGGAAATCGGTGCCGGTGCTCGTCGGGGTCGAAGTCGGGGACCGGGTCGATGACATGCAGCTCCACGTCCCGGCCGAGGCTCTCGAGCATCTGGACGGTCGTCTCGCCGCGCAGCGCGCCGATCTCGACGACACTCGTCACTCCCGCGGCTTTCAGCACCGGGGCGATGGCGACATCCCACAAGGGAAACATGGTGCGAAACGCCCCCCGGGTGCTCGACGGAGCCGCACTGTACCAGCGCCGGAACAAGGGCTCTTTCCTGGCCGTCGGAGCCCTCGTCTGGAGGCCCGACCTGGTCCCCGACCCGCGAAGAGGCCATGAGAGCACGCGATATGGTCCGAACATGCCGCGCAGGGTGCAGAAACGCTGCCCGGTCCGGATGGGCCCGATACTGACGTGATCGTCAACTTCCTGGTTCCGAGCACCTACTACCCGATGGGCGGCACCACCGCTCCGTACGAGTTCGCGAACGGGCTGCGGCGGCGGGGCCATGATGTGCACGTCACCCACGTCGAGTGCTTCGACGAGCGTCCCAGCTCCGTCGACGAGCTGCCCTGGTTCGACTTCGAGCCCGGGATTCGACACCACTTCCCTGAGCAGCTGACCGAACGGGACCTCCCGGACGCAGACTTCGTCTTCTGCTTCGACGGCTGGGTCCCCACGGATCGAGGGCTGCCGCTCACCTGGCTCCAGGCCTACAAGATCCTCGAGCCGGCCGTCGAGGAGAGGATCTTCGTTGCGCCCGGCCCGAAGATCTGCATCGCCCGCTGGCTGCTGGACGTCCTCGCGGAGTACGGCGTACCCGAGGCGCAACGGGTTCACATCCCCTACGGGATGAAGCACGAGAAATACCGCATCATCACACCGATCGAAGATCGACCGCCTCGGATCGCGATGCTGTACAACAGCCACCCGGTCAAGGCAGCGACGATCGGGATCGACGCGATCGCCGCCGTGCTCGAACGGATACCCGAGGCCGACGCGGTGATGTTCGGAACGACGCCGCTCGTGAACACGCTGCCAGACCGGGTCACGTACTACGACCGCCCTGACCAGCAGGTCCTGGTCGAGAGCATTTACAACACGAGCCGGGTGTTCGTGAGCTCCAGCTCCTTCGAAGGCTTCGGGCTCGCCGCGCTCGAGTCGATGGCCTCGGGATGCGCGCTGGTCACCACCGCGAACGGCGGATCCTCGGACTACGCCATGGACGGAGAGACCGCGCTCGTGGCTCCCCGCAACGACGCCGCGACAATGGCACACCACATCGAGGCGCTGCTGGTGGACGACGCCACGCGGGTCACTCTCGCTCACCGGGGCGCCGCGTACAGCCAACGGTTCCAGTGGGACCGTTCCGCGTTGCTGCTCGAGCAATTCCTCGAGAGCTACCGGGCCGAACCGTCTCGGTACCTTGCACCGCCCACCGGCGCCGACGCTCCCTGCCCTAGCCCCTACCGGTCGCTCGGAGAAAGAGCGCTGCGGCGTCGCCGATGAGGGTCAGGTGCCACACCGTCCCGTCCGTCGTCTCCTCCCGCACAGGCGCAAACGTGAGCGCGGGTCCGCCGGCGCGCTGAATCGCACCGTTGAGCTGGACCACGAGACCGAGGACCTCTCGCTCACTGCATCCGATCGCGGCACCCGCGGCTGCCACCGTCATCCCGTCGGTGGACTCCAGCGCCTCGGCGACCAGCGTGACGAACCGAAGTTCGCGGTCCTCGAGCTCAGAAACGAACTGTTCGAGAGCCTGAGGTTCCACCGCGAACCATCCTCGCAGGTTCAAGTTCAAGTACCGCGTGACCTGGCCGACCAGCTCCTCGGGGACCGGGACCATCACGTACTCCATCGACCTTCACCTCCTCGGCGAGCAGCTCGACTGACGGTACCGCGAGAACACCGTCCGTCGCCCTCCGTCATCCCTCGACCCGAAGCATCCGGGCGGGATCGTCATCCACGAGCGAGTCGGCATCAGCACCGAGGTGTCTTCAGTTTGGTAGACACCCTCCGCGCGACCGTCTACCCTTCCAGGATTGTTGTCGACCAGGGAAATCCCTCTTTTCCTACCTGGATGCTCACGTAGAGGGAGCACCCAGGCCGAACTCACGGGGGGCGGTTCTGAACATGGCAACCACAGAGACTCTGCCCGCGTCGACGAGAGTGCTGTCGAAGACCGCGATGATCGTGGTACGGAGCCGCGGCGCTTCGATGACGAGCCTCGACGGGCTCGGGTCGGTACCGCTCGGAGTCGCCGAGCTGCTTCTCGTCGAATCGCTCGCTCAGGGTGAGCCCGTCGAGCTGGCGGTGCCGCGCCTCGCCGAGCTGAGCGGAGATCCCTCTGGCCAAGGCTTGCAGAGCTTCCTCGCCGCGCTCGAAGCGCGGCGACTGCTTGTGAGCGGGCAGGTTGCAGCTGAGCCATCGCCGGCCCGACATGCCGACGATCCCGTGCCCGAACCGGCTGGCCACTCCACTGAGACCGGTCAACCATCCGACGAGCAGGTGATGCTCCCGGTACCCGTGGTCCTCACGGTCACCGCGTCCGGTTTCCAGTTCCTCGACCACGACGGCGCGGTCCGGGCGACGGTCGACGCACGGACCCTCGCGGCGACCGTCTCCTTCCGTCGGGCCGCCACGCGGAACGTATCGTTCAAGCTCTACCGCCGCGAAACCGGTGCTCACGCGTTCGAACGCCCTGAATTCGACCAGGTCACGGACCGTCTGATCAGCCTCGGCGTGCTGCACACGGTCGATCCCGACGCGTCAGCCGACGCTCGGGAGTCGAGCCGCGCCGCCCGGCTGGCGGCGGACACCGGCGCGCGGATCGCCGGGCTCAAGCGCGCGCTGGACGACCGCGCGGCGGCCAACGCGGCGGCCGAGAAAGCAAGCGGGACCACCACGAAGCGCACCAGCGTCGTTCCGGTCCACCTCATCTCGCACATGCCGCCACTCGCGATGGGGATGCTCATCGAGTACGCGCGGAGCATCGACGACGGTCGCCTCGAGGAACGCTTCAACTTCGACGACAAATGGGTCACCGGGAAGGCACAGGTCGAGACGGTCCCCGAGGACGAGCCGACGATCTTCCTCTTCTCCAACTACGTCTGGTGCCACGCCGACAACCTGAGCATGTCTGCAGACCTGAAGCGGCGCAACCCCTCCGCCATCACGATTCACGGCGGCCCCGACACGCCGAAGTACGAGAACGACGTCGAGGCGTACTTCCGGGCCAACCCCCACATCGACATCACCGTGCGGGGCGAGGGCGAGGTGAGCTTCGCCGAGCTCCTCGCTCGGCTCGCCGAACGTCCCGGGGAACTCGACCTTACGACGCTGCACGACGTGCCCGGAATCTGCGTGCGTGACGGCGACCGGGTGGTCCGCACCCCCGATCGTGACCGGGTCACCGACCTCGACATCATCCCGTCGCCCTACCTGACCGGCTTCTTCGACGTCTACGGCCTGGTGCCTCCGGACAGCGCGACGATCGAGACGAACCGCGGGTGCCCGTACGGGTG
The DNA here is from genome assembly GCA_963848485.1 of uncultured Acidimicrobiia bacterium. Classification (GTDB taxonomy): domain Bacteria; phylum Actinomycetota; class Acidimicrobiia; order IMCC26256; family JAENVU01; genus Chersky-806. The sequence goes on along the minus strand of CAWKDX010000001.1, from coordinate 220,893 downwards.
CACCTTCTGCGACTGGGGCTCCGCAACGACCGTCGCGCATCCGCAAGTTCGACCTGCAGCGCGTCTTCGCCGAGCTCGAGTGGTGCGCCAAGCACCGCGTTCCCGGCATCTTCGTGGCGGACGCGAACTTCGGCATCTTCGAGCGCGACGTCGAGATCGCCCAGCACGTCGCCAAGCTCAAGCAGCAGTACGGGTACCCGAAGCTCTTCACCACCAACTACGCCAAGAACACCACCAAGCACCTGCAGAAGATCGTCGACGTGATGGCCGACGCCGGCGTGCTGACTCAGGGGCTGCTCTCGTTGCAGTCGATGGACGAGGGCACGCTCGACACGATCCGGCGGAGCAACATCAAGCTCGAGAAGTACGAGGACCTTGCGAGCGAGTTCCACAAGGCCGGCCTCCCGCTGTACGTCGATCTCATGCTCGGGCTCCCGGGCTCGACAGTCGCTTCGTTCGCCGACGACCTGCAGCAGACACTGGACCGCGAGCTCACCGCCAAGGTCTTCCAGACCGAGCTCCTCGTGAACAGCCCGATGAACGAGCCGAGCTACCGGCAGGAGCACCAGATCAAGACTCGGGTGCGCGATCAGGACATCGGCAGGGTCAACGACGGGTGGGCGAAGCGCGCCTTCGTCGTGTCGACCGCGACGTTCACGCTCGACGACTACGAAGAGATGCTCCGGCTACGGGCGGTGTTCCTGCTCTGCGAGAACTTCGGCGCGCTCCGACAGGTGGCCCGCTTCGTCCGCCAGGAGACCGGCGAGCGCGAGATCGACTTCTACCAGCAGCTGCGCAAGGATTCGCTCGCCGATCGGGAGCGCTGGCCCCACATTGCATTCACGCTGCACTCCGTACCGAACCTCATGGTGCCCCCGGTGAGCTGGCGGAGCTTCACCGATGAGATCGGCCGGTACCTCGTCGAGGTGCTCGGCGTGGAGGACGACACGGCGCTGCAGACCGTGCTCGAGGTGCAGCACTCGCTCCTCCCGGCACCTGATCGCAGCTTCCCCGAGGTCCACGACCTGGCGCACGACTACGCGGCTTGGCACGGCGCGATGTTCGACGCGAAGTACTCCGGCCGCCGCCAGGACTGGCACGACGTCGTACCGAGGCTCCGCGAGTACGGACCCGCCCGCTTCGAGGTCGATGATCCCAACCGGGTCTCGTCGAGCATGGGGTTCAAGATCAACGACGAGTACAACACCAACTGGGAGTTCGATACCCCGGTCGCCCGGGACCTCCCGGCATCTCACCTGTACACCGACTAGCCCGAGCGCCCACGTGGAGTCACCGAGCGAGGCCCGGCTCACAAGCGACCGGGTGCGAAGCGTCATACGGGCGATCGGAGCGCTGAACCGCTCGCTCGTCGACGAGCACCGGCTCCAGAACCTGGCCCGGATCGTCCTTGAGCGGGCCGAGATGCCAGGCGCGCTCGTCGAGTGCGGTGTCGCCGCGCGGCGGGGCACTGGCACTGATGCAGGCGTTCGCCGGTCCGACGCATCGCGTCTGGGGATTCGACTCGTTCGAGGGCATGCCCGAGCTCACGGCAGAGGACGCGGACGACGGACGCCCGTGGGTTGGCGTCCGTGCCGCCAAGGACACCGCTGTCGTCGCCGAGACGTTCGAGCTGCTCGGCATCCCCATGCGCGGGGTCGAGCTTCGAGTCGGCTGGTTCGAGGAGACGCTTCCCACCGCGGTCGCGGCCATGGGCCCGATCGCCGTCCTCCGCGTCGACTGCGACTGGTACCGAGCCACGCGCTACTGCCTCGAGACGCTCCACGGCTGCGTCCGGGCGGGGGGTGCTGTGATCATCGACGACTACTCCAGGTTTACCGGCTGCCGACGGGCAGTTGACGAGTTCCGCGACAGGCACGGCGTCTCGGCTCCGCTGCACCGAACGGACGAGCAAAACGAGGCCTACTGGATCGTCGGGGAAGGCTGACCTCGCCGCGGGCTCCGATGCCGGACCTGGGCCTCAGCCGTCGGCTCCGAGGTCCACGACGATCTCCTGCCGCCGGTAGTCGGCATCCGTCGAGAACGCCGTGCGCGCCACGTAGCTCAGCTCGCCGCGGTGGAGATGCAGGACCCGGCCGTCGGCGACGGCATGAGTGTCTTCGAGGAGGCGATCGATCTCGCGCCGGTCCCGCTCGCTGTGGTACTCGACGTGGAGCAGGCGCACCGCCGGGAGCCGGTCGACGACGCTCGCGAGGATCGGCACCTCGCAGCCCTCCGTGTCGATCTTGAGGACATCGATCGTGTCGATACCTTCCTCGGCGAGCCACGACGGGAATCCCCGGAGACGGACGACCTCGTCACGCGATTCACCGACCGAGGCCGCGACGGTCGCCTGCGCCCAGTCCCGGTCGGCGTCGTGCAGCGCGACCTCGACGTCGCGGGAGAACACACCGTACGGGAGGCTTCGCACGTTGGGCCGATCGCTCGTGTTCTGCTGGAGGAGCCGGTAGGGCGCGGCCCCGGGCTCAAAGGCATAGACCGTCGCATCGGGATACAACAACGAGAACCACAACGCCGACGCGCCCACGTTGGCACCGATGTCGATCACCACCGAGACGTCACGGACCGCCTCGACGTCCGGATAGGTGATGCCCTTGAGGATCGTCGCGCTGATGAGCGCGGAGAGCTCGGTGTCGAAGCACTCGAACTCACGGTCCTCTCCGAGCACGTTCAGCGACAACCTCATGCGTCGACCTGCGCGAGCTGACGCTGGCAGCTGCGGTATCGATCCCGCGCCGGCCCGGCCGGGTATCCCTCCAGCCACGGTTTGAAGGGCCCGGCGAAGTGCAGTATCCGCGGCGTGCTCCTCCACTGCCAGAGCATCGGCCAGCGACAGGACCGCACCTCCCCGATAGTGCTCGGAGAGCGCGGGCATCAGTGCGGAGATCGCGATGGCGTTGTACTCGAGTGGCAGACGCTCCCAGCGGTCGGCGACGACGACGTTGAGCGCGCACTGATCCCAGAACTCGGTGTGCTCGGGATGCTCCGTGAGGAACCGCGCGCAGCGCCGTCCGAGATCCTCGGCCCGCCATGACTCGAGGTCGAACAGCATCACGCCGCTGTTGAAGTACTCACGGGAGCCCAGGATGCCGAGCTCTTCGTACCCGGGGATCGCCGGTCCGCAAGACAGCGTCGGATTTGCCAGATCGCGCACCGCCGCGATGGGGACGTCCGGCACGAGCGCGAAGAGCTCCGAGATGTTCTGCAGGACAATCAGGTCGCAGTCGAGATACAGGGCGCGCCGGGCATCGGGCAGCGACTCGCCGATGCTCAGGCGCAGGTAGGCTGCGGGCGAGATCCAGCGGGTGACCGGAAAGCTTCCCGCGTCGAGCTCCACGGCACGGAGATCCACCTCGAGACCCAGTGCGTCGCCCACGCTGGCGATCCGTGCGAGCGACTCCGACGTGAGGTCTCGGTACAGGATGACGACCGCTATCCCGGCCGCGGCCAGTCCTCCGGTCGTCGCGAGCGAGACGATCGCCACCAGCATGTGGTCGACGTAGCGCTCGTCGACACCGAAGACCACTGCAAAGTCGCGGGTCGCGGTGCTCAACCCGGTCGGTCCATGATCGCACCGGTCACGTTCGGCCCCGACGACAGGAATGTCTCTTTGCGGCGCACCGGTTCGTCACCTCGAGGTCAGTGGCAGCCACCAGCATCCGCTTCTCGGACCGTCGACCGGCTGAACGAGCAACGCCGCCACACTACCTTGATCGTCGTGAGTCAAGGCCCTCGACGGGCGAGCGCACCCTGCCGTCCCTGGTGCTCCGCTCCGATCCGGGCGACGTCGTGCTCTGGGACGACTGGACGCTCTACGCCAGCGACCAGGGCAGCGTGCGTCAGCGGGCTCGTTCCGAGCCCTCACCGAGCTGAAGGCTGAGCAGCCTCAGGCCGGCTGGACGGGTATGAGACGACGCCCGACCTGCGCTTCCGGCACTTCGTGGCCAAAGTGCTTCAGCATGCCCTCGACCAAGTTCTGGCCCGACACGATCTCGGCGAGCAGGGCTTGCGCCGCCCCGGCCTCGCTCTCGCCGCTCGCCTCGGATCGGAGCTCTTCGGTGAGTCGGTTGATCGGATCCAGGTTGCAGGTGCGACAGACCGGTTCACGCGACGCGAGATGGGCGAGCTTCGCACCGATCACGCTGACAAAGGATTCGTCGAACACGCTGCCGAGCGGCGCCTGCTTCTCCCAGTCGGAGCAGCACAGATAGTACTGACCGTCGTAACCGACGAAGAGGTAGCCAAATGGGGCGCCGCACAGCGGCGTCTGTACCGCCTGGAACAGACGCTCCTTCGCCTCAGCGAGCTCGGGGTACTGCTCGTACTGCATGTGATCGACGAACAGCGAACCCCCCCGGTTCATCACGCCATAGCTCATGACGCCGTTCAGCCCATGGCCGGTCCAAAAGCTACGCATCCGCTCGACGTGCGCTGGATCGTCGCGGTGATCGACGACCACGATGATGACCTTGCACCGGCCTGCGGCCATCGCGTTGAAACGGACGACGTTCTCCAGGGTTCGCTCGAACGGCAACCCGTAGATCTCCTCGTACTCGTCGCCCTCGTCGCCCACGTTGATGTAGATCTCCGACAGCCCGGCATCGAGCAGCTCAGAGCCCGCGCTGCTCGTCGAGGAGCGACCCGTTGCTCGACATCTTCACGGCAAACCCCTCCTCCCGGCACCGGCGTGCGTATTGGGCCACACGGCGGTTCAGGAGCGGCTCACCGAGCCCGCAGAGGCTGATCACGAGCTCCGGGTCCCCGGCGTCGGCCATCTCGGCGCGCATCTCTCCGGCTCGGCGCAGTGCCTGTTCGAACGTCTCCGGTTCCATCAGGCCCTGGTGCGGGGTTCGATCGCGCGGGCAGAAGTGGCACTTGGCGTTACACCGGTTCGTGACTTCGATGTCGACCATGATCGTCACGGCGCTCTCCTGCCGTTCTTTGTTCCCGACGGCTAGCCCTGCGGTTCGAGGAACCCGCGCACGAAGCGCCATGCCCGTGCCCTCCCTCGACCGGAGGGACATCACGGTAGCCCATCTTCCGGATCGCCGCGAAAGGGGTCCCGGTGCGTCGGTGGATCAATACGGGCAGCGCCGGTACCATGCCCGCGGGTCGTCAGCCCGCTACAACTTCGAATCGGCCGACACCGAAAGGCGCAGTCGAATGAGCACAGCGTCCTCGAGCCCCGCCGCGGCGGAAGCCCCGACCTTCCGGCCGACCAGCCAGCAGGTCGCGTTCTTCGAAACCTTTGGTTTTCTGCGATTTCCGGGACTGTTCGCGGCGGACGCCGAGAAGATCACCGCAGGATTCGAACGTGTCTTCGCGGCCGAGGGGCACGTGCGCATGGAGACTCGAGAGCACCTTCACCGCTCCGAGCGCCGGGTCATCATCCCGGGCTTCATCGAGAAGGATCCGACGCTGCTCGCGCTGCTCGATGACCGCCGCGTCCTGGGAATCGTCGACGGGCTGCTGCGCGAGGAGTGGGAGTACGCGGGCAGCGACGGCAACCTCTTCTACTGCGAGAGCTCCTGGCATCCGGACACGTACAACGCTCCGCTCACGCGAATGCACCTCAAGCTCTCCTTTTACCTCGACCCGCTCAGCAGCGAGAGCGGCGCGATCAGGATGATCCCGGGAACCAATCATCATCGGACCCCGTACGCCAACGCGTTGCATGCGGACCTCAAGGATCATTCCCGCATCGAGGAGATCTACGGGGTGCCCTACAACGAGATCCCGTCGTGGACGCTGGCGAGCGAGCCAGGCGACCTCATCGTCTGGAACTACCGCACGATCCACGCCAGCTTCAATGGCGAGGCGCGGCGACGCCTCTTCTCGATGAGCTTCCGGAAGCAACGCGAAGATCCCGGCGCGGAACAGTTCAAGGCCGCGTTGCGCGCCAAGATGCAGGCCGAAGCCGCCGCGCCCACCGCACCGCCCGAGCCCGCGACGCCAGGGACCGGTTGAAGTCCCGGAGATGATGTCGTGGCAACAGGATCCGACGGGCTTGCCAAGCAGATTCGAGAGGCGGACTTGAGATGGCCCGGGTCGCCCGTGGCGCGGACAGTGCAAGGTTCATCGACGACGAGTCGCTCCGGGTCGGTGGCATCGACTTCCACTGCTCGTTTCCCCTCGGGGAGATCCCCGAGGGGAGCTTGCCGGTGGTCAAGAGTCGGCAGATGGTCGAGCGCTACATCGAGCTGAGCCGGGAGCTGCGACCGGAGATCATCGTCGAGCTGGGCATCCGCCTCGGTGGAAGCACTGCCCTGCTCACCGAGCTCAATGCTCCCGAACGGCTGATCGCGCTCGAGCTCAACCCCACTCCACCTCCGCCTCTTGTCTCATACATCGAACGGCGAGGCCTGGACTCCGTCGTACGGCCGCACTACGGAGTCGATCAGGCCGATCGCCTCCGGCTCGAGAAGATCCTTGTCCAGGAGCTGGCCGGTCAAGCGATCGATCTCGTGGTCGACGATGCATCACACCAGTATTCAGAAACCCTCTCGTCGTTCGAGACCCTGTTCCCGCACCTCCGCCCCGGCGGGCTGTTCGTCATTGAGGATTGGAACGCCGGTCAGCTCCTCGCCGACGGGATCGCACGCGTCTTCAGCGAATCGGACCGCGCGGACACGCCCGACGTGGCAGCGGCCAGGCGCATCATCGAAGACGCACTCGAGGTCCGCCTCAGATCTCAGGGTGCGCCTCCGGTACCTTTCACACAGCTCGCGCTCGACATCGTGCTGGCGCGGGCTTCGGGAGGAGACACCATTCGCGACGTGAGCGTCGACGCAAACTGGGTCGTGGTCCGGCGCGGGGACGACCCCCTCGAGCCGGGCCGGTTTCGCCTCGCGGATCACGTCAGCGAGCACTTCCGATGGAGCGCGATCGGCCGCGCCGATGGGACCGGCCCCGCGCGAGCCTGAGCGCGCCCTCTGAAGCCGCCGGTGACAGCCCGAGCGGCGAGGAACCGGGGCCCGCAGCCTCCCAGTGCCCTCACGGGCCCGGTTCCGAGGCCCCGATTGGCCCACCGCTCCGAGATCCGGGCGTCCCGTCGAAGCGACCACACCCCCGGGCCCGCCATTTCTTTCGGTCACGGAGTGCGATATCGTACCGGGCCGCTCGCGCCGCGGGTCGTGGAAGGGTCCGGGAGTGGCCGGGGGGTGACGTAGAGCGCGTTCCCCGTGCTGAGATCATGGTCGGAATGCACGAGGAGCGCACTTGAAGTTCGCCGATGTCATCGGCTCGGTCCGCCGCCACTGGCGGATCTCGATCGCGATGCTGCTCCTCAGCCTCGCGGGGCTGGGCGTGTACCTGTACCTCCAGGGCACCACGGGAGGTCAGGGACGCTGGCGCGCGTCCACCGCCATCATCGTTCCCGCGCCGGACAAGAACGGAGTCGCTCCCGCCGGCGTGCCGGCTCAGCTGCTCCAGTCCCAGGGCGGGCTCGCACTCAGCACTGCCACGACGGACGCGGCACTGAAGGCCGCGGCGCTCGACCCGAAGACGGCCAAGGGGATCACGTTCGACTTCGGCGACGCCAACGCCAGCAAGGCCAGCAGCAGCACAGCAGCTCGAACTCGAGTGCGTCGCCGGTGGGCACCGATCTGCTGACCCTGCAGGTCACCGCCGACAGCAAGAAGCAGGCCAGCACGGTCATGACGGGGTATCGCCAAGCGTTCCTCGCCGCACGCCGGCAGTCCGTCGCGCGGGCCGATGCGAGCGCGAAGGCCGGCGCACAGTCCGCGCTCACGGTGCTCCGAGGCGAGACTCGATCAAGTCGAAGCCCAGCTGGCCTCGACGGCTCCGTCCGTCCTGGCCCAGCTGCGCGGCACGGACGCCGGGATCGTGCCCTCGACGTCATCGGATGCGACGACCGGAACGCCGAACGTGCCGACGAACCTCGCGCCGGCGACCGCGCTGCTCGCATCCGAGCGCCAAGCACTGGCGCAGACGATCGCGAACACCCGGGCCAACTACGCCCAGAACGGCGTCTCCCAACTGGTCCCCCAGTCCTACGCGACCGTCGTCTCGTCGCCTGATCCCACCGCGGTCAACGACGGCTCCAACTCCCCGGTCACCGCCGTGGCACTGGCGATCCTGATCGGGCTGCTCCTCGCCGTCGGCGTCCCCGTGATCATCGACCGCCTCGACCACACGATCCGCGATGCACGATCGGCCGGCAAGTCCCTCTCGGCGCGTGTTCTCTCCACCATCCCGGCCACCCACCGCCGCGACGGTGGTGCGATCGCGGAAGCGGGCTCGGCACGAGACGATGCCTATCAGGCGCTCGCGGCCACCAGCGTCGCCACGGATCACCTCCCCCGAGCGATCGTGGTCACAGCACCCGTCGGCGAGATGCAAGACGAGGTGGCCGCGAACTTCGCGGTGGCCCTCGCCGGTCTGGGCCTTGCCGTCGCCCTGGTGGCAACCGATCCCCGCCAAGCGTGGTTCGCCGAATCCGTCGGCGCCGTGAATGCGCCAACCCTTCCGGACCTGCTCGCATTGGCGCGCCGTGGGCAGCTGAACGGGCAGATCGGCGCGAGCCTCGTCCCGAGTCGCTTCGCCAACCTGGCGCTCCTCGCGCCGGGCACCACCGAGGTGACCGATCTGCTCGACGGCCTTCCGACGCTCCTCCAGGGACTCGTCTCGTCTGGCATCGACGTGACCGTGATCGCGGCACCGGCGCTCCTCGCAAGCCCCGCCGCGACGATCTTCGCCTGGAGCACCCGCAGCATCCTGTGGGTCGTCGAGGCGGGCGAGGTCACGGACCAGGAGGCCCGAGAAGCGGCCATCCGCCTCGAGCTCGCGGGCGGAACCCCGTTCGGCGTGGCGATGGTCACCTCGACGAGCTGACGGGATCGGGCGGGTGGAGCTCCGAGGTCCCATCGACTCCTCTGTTCGGCTTCGCCTCGCCGAGCAGCCACCAGGAGCCTCGGGACGGACCTGCTGGTGAACGTCGGTGGAGCCACCGCTCCCGTGCGCATCCTCTCCGGGCTCGCCCCGCAGCTCTGGGTCGAGTTCGGCGAGAACCGGACGCTGGGCGAGGCCAGCGCGCGAATCGCCGAGCAGTCCGGCACCGCGGTTGACGACGTCCTGTCGCGCGCCCTGGAGCTGGCCACGGCGCTCATCGAGCTCGACCTGGCCGAGCCGCGCCTGATGCTGCAGATCGAGCCGTCGGTCCTCGCCCTGGCCGGCGTGGGGCTGCCGGATGCCTGGCAAGTTCCGCGTGGGGGGTGGAGCGGGCGGCTCGACGTCGTGTTCGACCACGGACTGGCCGGGCTGCTCGCTCGAGCGCTCAACGACGGCCTGATCGAGCTCGACGCCAGTGGTACCCGCCGGCTGCGGAATCGGCTCGAGTCGGAGGCCGCGCGGGCGGTCCAGCTCGAGGGCGAGCTGATCCGACTCGCCGACGTGCTCGCCCGCCTCCAGGTTGCCGTCCTCGAGGGCCCGGTGCTCGCGCACGGCGCCTATTCGGACCCCTCGGAACGGCCCTTCACCGAGCTCGATCTCCTCGTCGGCGAACAGCACTTCGAAACGGCGCAGCGCGAGCTCGCGACCTACGGCTACGCCCGGAACCCTGCCGGGCATCCATCCGGCTCCAATCGAACCGAGCACGAGACCGCACGAGTCGTGCACCCCGGAGGTGTGGCGATCAACCTCCACCGGACACTCGCCACCGGAGCGGCCGGCTCGTCGATCGCCGTCGACGCGGTCCTCGCGAATCGCCAAGCAGTCCCCGTCGGATCGTCGGCCGGTCCTCGCCCCCTCCTGGGAAGCGCACCTCATCGAGGTCTCACTCCACGCGGTGATCGGTGACGGACTCACTCGGGCGCAGTCGATCCGCGACACGGCACAAGTCGCGCTCCATCCGGCGCTCGATGCCGAACAAGCCATCGCGCTCGCCCGGCAGTGGAAGGTCGACCGCTTCGTCGGCGAGGGTCTGCGAGCCGCAATCGAGGGATTCGGCGTCAAGCTTCCCGGCGCGCTCACCGCGCTCGCCGAGCAGCCGACCGCAGACGACGTTCCGAACCCGACCAAGGTTGGGTCGGTCCGCAGCCGCAGCGAGGCGCGCCGCCAGGCGACCCTCCGCCAACGGTTCGCCCGGCTCCTCGGCTGGCCGTCCGGACGGCGGCCACGGCGGGACTCGCCGCGCGAGGACGAGGAGCCCGGGACAGCTTGGGCCCCTCCCGACCCGGACCCGCTCCGCCCTGCTCCCGCGACGACCGCGCCGTCTGCCGAGCCCGTCGAGCCCGGCGCCGGGAGTCACCGACTCCTGCGGCGCAGTACCGCGCCGGAGAGCTGGTTCGGCTCGACCGTCGAACGGAAGCAGGGACGCCCTCGTTGGTCGCGCTCGGGTCGCAATCTCCGTACCCGGCGGCCAGGCTCGAGCGTCCCGACCGAGGAGTGCTGGTCACGCCGGTCCGGGAGGGACGCGTCCGAGGTCGACACCACCGAGCCTCCAGCTCTGACCCGCCAGGAGCGTTGGACCCGGGCCCGACCCGAACGGGTTGTCAACGCCGACGACGGACCCCGCGGTTCGCCCGTCCCTGCCGCCACACAACGAACCGAGCGACCGACGCCGGCGCAGGAGCCAGCGACCACCTCGGTGGAAGGCTGACGCCCCGTCGGGAGGCGGCCTGCTCTTCGCCGCGCTGGCGCTCTTGGCGTTCACGATCGTCGTTCTCGCTGCTCGGCACGGTCTACACGGGGCTCGTTCTGATGCCGATCGCGGCGCTGCTGTTCGCTGGCGCCGCTGGCCCGGCACATCGCCCGCCGTCGACCCGAGGAAGCCTGGGTCGGCCGGTGGCTCGTGCTCGGGAGCGTCGGTCAAGCTCGCCGCCTCCTACGTCCGCTACCTCACGCTCATCATCGGGTACGAGGGCTTCGGCGACTCGACCGACTACGACCACGTACGGCCGCCAGTTCGCCAACGCGTGGATGGGTCACGGCGTGCGCCCCACACCTCGCCAACCTGACGGAGACCAACTTCCTCAGGTGGTTCACGGGCGTCGTGTACTCCTGCTTCGGCACCGACATGATCGCCGGCTTCTTCATCTTCGGGCTGCTCGCGCTCATCGGCTCCTATCTCTGGTACCGCGCGACGGTGGACGCCGTGCCGTTCATCGACAAGCGCATCTACCTCGGCCTCGTCCTCTTCGCACCGAGCATCGCCTTCTGGCCGTCCTCCATCGGCAAGGAGTCGGTGATGCAGCTCGGCATCGGCGCGATGGCGCTCGGCACCGCGTACCTGCTGCGCCAGCGGCTGGTCCATGGGCCTGCTCGTCGGCGCTGGCGGTGGTTGGCTGCTCTGGGTCGTCCGGCCCCACCTCTTCGCTCTCGTCACGGTCGCCTCCGGCTTCGCCTACCTGGTCGGACGGGTGCGACCACGGCGAGCCGAGTCCGGCTCGCTCATCGGCCGCACCGCTCGGCCTGCTGATCATCGGGCTCCTGGTCGCCTTCGCGGTCGGACAGGCGGCGCAGTTCCTCGGCATCAAGGATCTCTCGGTACTCCTCGGTCGGAGACCACGCTCGACAAGCAGAGCGCGAGCGCAACCAGGGCGGGTCGAGCTTCAACAACCTGGCGGTGACTACCTCAGCCCGGTCAACCTCCCGCGCGGCGTGGCCACCGTCCTGCTGCGACCGTTCCCGTGGGAGACCAGCAGCCCGTTCCAGCTCCTGGCTTCACTCGAGTCGGTCCTCGTCGCCGTGCTGTTCGTCGTGCGGTTCTCGTCGATCCGCACTTCGCTGGCCCCGCGCGCGGCACCCCGTTCCTCCTCTACTGCTGGGTGCTGACCATCCTCTACGCCGCTGACCTTCGCGTCGTTCTCGAACTTCGGGCTGCTGGTGCGCCAGCGCTCGCTCGTGCTGCCGGCGCTCTTCGTGCTGATCGCGGTGCGTCCGCCGCGAGACTGGCTCAAGCCGACTGACGAGCCGTCCCACCCGAGCCGGCATCGGTGCCCTAGCTGCGCAAAGCAGCGGTCAGCGCCGGCCGACGTTCTACAAGTGGCTCCACCGCTACGAGGAGCTCGGCGAGGAGGGCCTGCGGGACCGGTCGTCGAGCCGCCGCTCCACAGTCCCGAACGCGACGAGCGCCGAGGTCGTCGGCAAGATCATCTACCTGCGCCAGCACTACCACTTCGGGCCGCTCAAGATCTCGATGTACCTGAAGCGCTATCACGACATCGACGATCAGTCACTCGGCGTCTGGCGGATCCTCAAGCGGCTCGACATGAACCGGCTGCCGGCTCGCAGCGCTACAAGCGCCACGACGCAGCCGCTGGAAGCGCTACGAGAAACAGCAGCCCGGCCACCGGGTCCAGGTCGACGTGAAGTTCATCGAACCGCTGCCGGGACCCGCAAGAAGCACTACCAGTTCACCGCGATCGATGACTGCACCCGGATCCGGGTCCTGCGGATCTACCCGCGCAACAACCAGAAGACCGCGATCCAGTTCATCGACTACGTGCTCGAGCAAGCTGCCGTTCCGCGTCGAGGTGCATCCAGACCGACAACGGCGCCGAGTTCCAAGGCGAAGTTCCACTGGCACGTCCTCGACCGCGGGATCGGCCACGTCTACATCAAGCCCCGCCACCCCACGGCTCAACGGCAAGGTCGAGCGCTCCCACCGCATCGACGCCGAGGAGTTCTACCGGATGCTCGACGGCGTCGTGATCGACGACACCAACCTCTTCAACGACAAGCTCCAGGAGTGGGAAGACTTCTACAACTTCAACCGACCCCACGGCGGCCTCGACGGCCAGACGCCCTACGAACGACTCCGCCAACGAACAACGACGCCGGCGTAAACCACCCATCGTCAGTCGCACAGCTAGCGCAGTGCCCGACCGGCCCGTCGGCGCACCGAGCGCCAGAATTCCCGATCCCACGGGCGAAATCGACCCAGCAGCTCCGAGAGCGGGCGGTCGGAGAGACGGACGGCGGATGCGGCCGGTGCCGGCGCCGGCGTCGCTGCCGGCGCCGGCTCGACCGCGGTCGGCTCCTCCGGCGTCGCGTCGTCGGGCGCAAGGTCCACGATGGTCGCCGGGGTCTTGTCGCCGGGCTCACGCTTCTCGCTCGCGAGGATGAAGCGCCGCCGGATCGGGACGAAGTCCATCTTCGGCCAGTGGTGAATCTCGACCCGACGAAAGTGCGCGCGCGAAGACGTCGATCCAGAAGTCCATCATCGGCGCCACCATGTGCCGATGGTGGCCACCGCCGTCGAACATCCACCAGAACACACCGGTGACGATCGGCATCTCCGGGGTCGGAGCGGTGCCCGGCGCCGGGTAGGGGAGGCGGATGCCCGTGAAGTCCGTGAAGTCCGCCACCGTCAGAAAGCAGACACCGGCCGGTGCGGTCCACCCTGCGAGGTTCTCGACGATGTGTTCCACGTCGTCAAGATCCCGGACGTAGGACCACGGCTGCCCAGTGCAGGAAACGAGATCCCATGCGTCGTGCCACTCTGCGACGTCGTCGCGGATGTCGCCTTCGCGGAGCTCCACCACGTCGGGGTTCGCGGCTCGGGCCTGGGCGAGCATCCCCGGAGTCAGATCCAGACCCGCGCGGGTGACCCCGGGAAAGTGGCTCAGGAGATAGCCGGTGCCGCAACCGACGTCGAGCCACCGAGTGTCCTCGCCGACCAGTCCACGCAACGTCTCGATGTGGTACGTGCCTTCGGCCCGCCACTTCTCGTTGTCATACCAGAGAGCGTCGTAGATCGGGGCGTACCCGTCGTACAGACCGCGGACCTCGTCCGGCTCCACTTCGTCCCGCCGTCAGCTCGAGCGCCGCAAGCGCCGCCCGGCGCCGCGCCACAGCGACCGGCGGAACGGGTTGAGCCGATGGAGTGACTCGCCGACCACTCGCTTGGTGGACACGCTCGACAGCGAGACGGGCGCGGCGGGCCGCGCGACCGTCGACGCCAGGTCCGCGACCTCGCCGCGGAGGGCTCCGAGCTGGCCGTGGATCGCAGCCAGCGCCTCACCGTGGCCCGGGTCTGCCGGAGCGGTCGTGGGCTGGGACTCCTCGTCGGGATGGCGTGGGATCGGGTGCCAGATCACCTCGGCCGTCCCGGTCTCGCCCGGCGGGCGGCGCCGCTTCGCGACGACCGCCTTGCGCGACACGAAGCCGGGCTGGAACAACGGATACCGGACGACCTCGACCCGTTCGAAGTACGGCTCGAGCAACCGCACGAAGTGGCCGACGTGGACCGCCATCATGTTCTCGTTGACGTTCCCGCTCGGCTCCTCCCAGGTCCAGTTGTAGCCCGTCGAGCGCGATCCGACCGCCCCAGACGTCGGGCCACTCCTCGTACTCCACCTGGAAGTGCGGGCGCAGGTCCTCCAGGTCGATCACCGAGGGAATGAACACGGTCCCACCCGGGCGGGTCCAGGCGACCAGGTTGGCCACGAGTGCCTCGACCTCGGGCATCGACTGCAGGTAGCAGTAGGCCATCCACATGCACGAGACGACCGACCACGCCCCGTGGAACTCGGCGATGTCGTCGCAGAAATCGCCCTGACGGAGGAACAACGCGTCGGGATTCGCTCGCTCGGCCTGGCGCAGCATCGCGGGCGAGAGGTCAAGTCCGGCCCGCTCGACGCCCGGGAACTGGCTGAGGAACCAACCCGGTGCCGCACCCGACGTCGAGCCACCGGACGTCCGGACCGCTCAGCAGGTCCCGCAGCAGCGAGAGCTCGAAGTCCGCACCGTGCTTCGGCCAGGGCGCGAGCAGGAAGCGCTCGTCGTAGTCCCCCGCGAACGCGTCGTCGTCGTACACGCGCAGCACGTCGGATCGATCCACGTCATTCCTCGTTTCGTGCACCATGGAGCCGGCTCACCACGAGCGGCCCCGCGGACCGGTCGCCCGGAGCGCGGCAGCATAGCGGGGTTCGAAGCGTCCCAAAATGGTCTCAGCGCGGGCGGCGGAGCGAGCAGCCGAACCGCTCGGGCCACGACGGATCGTGCCCTGGCCCGCGGATTCGGCGGTGCTCGGGAAGCCGGTAGCGGATCCAGCTGCGCACGGGGTGCCAGCATCGATCGTGGAACCACCACCACCACCGGTAGCGCAGGAGGTTCCAAGAGCTCGTCGTGATCACGGACACCGCGGTGCCGAAGCTGTGGGCCTCTCCGAGCGCGACGGGGAAGAAGAGCACGAAGTGGGCGACGGGGATCCAAACGAGATCGGGATCTCGCAGGGCGAGTGCGACCGCCAGCACGGCCGCGGGCCAGAACCGGTAGAACATCAGCAGGACGGCGCGCGGCTCGTCGCTCGACGGTACGGCGTGCAGCGGAGCCGGGAACGCTCCGGTGAGCCGGCCGATCGCCAGGCCGGCCGTGATGAGCGCGAAGCTCCACGCCGCGAAGGAATCGATCGGGATCAGCGCGGCCCACGCCACGGCAAGGCTCAGCACCTCGAGCGGGAGCAGGTACCGAGTGACCAGGGAGCGGGCCCGGCGCTCCCCGACGGACACCACCCAGGTGGTGAGTCCGGCCTCGCGATCACGTTCGCAGTCGGTGATCTCGTGACCGACGATGGCGCGAAGGCCCGTCCATGCCGACCATGAGACGACCGCGCCGAGCAGGATCGTGACCTCGGGCCGGCCCGAGGTTCCGGCACCACCGAAGCAGTCGAACGCCGCGAACGCGAAGACCGTGGGGGCGACGTGCGCGAGTGCGGCGTCCGCGAGCAGACCGAGCGCACCGCGCTCCTTCCAGCGCACCGGGGGCGCCGAATACACGAAGGGGAGCAGCGCGATGGCCCCGAGAGCCACCCACCCCACGGCCGGGATCGGCACGAAGAGCCAGGGCGCGAGCCCGGCCCCAACGAGCGCGACGAGGATCCACACGACCTGGTGGGTCTCGGAGCCGAGTCGACCGCCGAGCTGTGACCGGCCGCGAGATCTTCCTCGCGGTCGTAGAAGTCGTTCACCACGTACGCGGCCGTGGCGAGCAGGCAGGCCGACACCAACAGCGTGCCCAGCCGGATCGCGGCTTCCCCGGCGGGGAGGGGGGCGATCAGCAGCGCGAGGTAGGCGACGGCGAGGAGTGGGGCGATCTTCGACGCCCACCACTTCGAGACCTGGCCGAACGAGCGCAGCGACGACGGTCGAGTCGCCGTGGCAGTCACCTCAGCCCGCGACCTCGTCGCTGGTGTCGTGCGCCCCATCGACCCCCGCCTCCCCCACCTCTGCCTCCTCGACCTCCGTGTCCCCGACCGCTTCGTCACCGACTTCGTCGACCTGCACGCGCGATTCCCCCTCGACGACGTCCCACTTGACCGGGAGCGCCAACGGCTCCGGACGTACCGACTTGCCCGGGACCTCGACCGTGGTGTGCACGATGTCGAGCACCTGGTCATGGGGATCTTCGGTGAGCTCGAGCGCGAACATGTACGAACCGGGGAACATGGGGAACTCCTCGACCTCGCCCCGCAGCACCCAGTTCCCCGCCTGCGAGAGCAAGTGATCGGGAACCGGGAGGTCAAGGATCCTCACCATCGCCGCCTCGTCGGAAGAGATCTCCTGACCGTGCGCCGCCAGGAGCTCCGGCGTCGGGTGCAGCACCAGCCGAAGGCGGCCCCGCGGCATCGCCCGTGCCACCTGGATCTCGGCCTCGATGGTGAACGGCTCCGTGGGGTGGAGCACCGACGGCTCGACGTTCAACGCCACGAGCTGCACCGGGATGCGGCCGATGCCGGCGTTCGTGATCGCCATGATGCCGCCGTAGTCCGTGATCACGCTCTCGGGATCGCCCTCGGCGACGAGGCGACCGGCGTCCAACCGCATGACCCGGGTGCAGAGGTGGGACACCGCCGCCAGGTTGTGGGACACGATGACGGTGGTCACCCCCCCCTCGTTCAGCTTCGCGAGCCGCTCGAGGCTTCGACGCTGGAACTCGATGTCGCCGACCGCCAGGACCTCGTCGACGAGCACGACATCGGCGTCGATGTGGGTGGCGACCGAGAATCCGAGTCGGGCGAGCATGCCCGACGAATAGCGCTTCACCGGGGTGTCGATCGCGTGCTCGATGCCCGAGAACTCGATCATCTCCGCCGCGCCGGCGCCGGATCTCGCCCGGGGACATGCCCATGAGGGCCGCCGTGAACTCGAGGTTCTCCGAGCCGGTCAGATCATCGTGGAATCCGACCCCGAGCTCGATGATCGACGCGATCCTGCCGCGGGTCGAGACCGTGCCCGACGTGGGGGCGATCACTCCTGCGATGAGCTTCAGCAAGGTCGACTTGCCGGTGCCGTTGTCGCCGATGATGCCGAGCGATTCGCCCATGCTCACCGTCATGTCGACGCCGTCGAGCGCCGTCACGGTCTCGCCGGTAGAAACCGGGTCGAAGCGGCGCCAGGGATTCGCCGAACGCAGGTTCGAGCGCTCGACCCCGATCCGGTAGCGCTTGACCACGTTCTCGGCCCGAATGACGTCGGTCATCGGCCCATCAGATGATGTCCACCATGCGGCGCTCGACCGCACGGAGGTAGCGCAGCGCGACGAAGAGCAGCGCTGACCCGAGGAGTGCCTGAGCGGCCAACAACTTCCACGACGGCCAAGTGTGCATCAGGACGGTGTCGCGCACTCCGTTGATGACCACGGTGATCGGGTTGATCTCGGCGAGCCAGTTGTACTGCGGCGGCATCTGGCTCTGGGGGTACATGACCGGCGTGGCGATGAACGCCAGGCGCAGGCCGAGCGCGATGATCGTCGCCATGTCGCGGAAGAACACCGTGATGGTGGCGGCGAACATCGTCACCGCCATCACCCAGATCACGATGACCGCGAGCACCAGCGGCAACGCGACGATCTGGTACGAGAGCCCGACACCCTGAACGATCACGATGACCAGGAGCAGCACCAGTGCGACGGCGAGGTCCACCAGTCCCGCCGCCACCGGCGCCATCGGGACGACCTCACGCGGGAACCAGACCTTCGAGATGATCCAGGCATCGCCGAGCAACGCCACCGTGCCTCCCTGCACGCCGGCCTGGATGAACATCCATACCGTGAGCCCGGCCCACGCCACGCTGAGGTACGGGAGGCCGCCCCCGGTGACGTTGAGGAAGCGGGTGAACACGAAACCGTAGATCGCGAGGATCGCGATCGGCTGGAAGATCGTCCACGAGAGGCCCAACGCGCTCTGGCGGAAGCGCAGGCGCAGCGACCGCACCGAGTACATCCTGAGCAGGGGCCACATGGTGCTGAGCCGGGTCGCCGCCGCGATCTTGTCACCGTCGGGGGTACGAACCACCCAACGATGCCCCTCGATGTTGTGGGGCGACCGGGCCGTGGGCCCGCTCCCGGCTTCATCGGGCCCGGAGATGCCGGCCCCGGCCCCGCCCACGCCAGCGGCGTCTCGGGGTTCAGAGTTCGGATCCACGTCCATCGCTGCCCGAATCCTCCGCTATCCTCGCCCCGTCCAGGAGGACCGGGTTGTCGTGGACATCCTTCGACCCAACACTACCGGAATCCGACGAAGTGGGCAGTTCGAGAGACGCTGTGACCCAGGACGAATCGATGTCGACGCCCAGGGTGCTCTTCGTTGCGCACGAAGCGACGCGTACGGGCGCGCCGATCATGCTCCTGCACTTCCTCCGATGGATCCGTGAGCACACCGATCTCGAGTTCGAGGTGCTCCTGCTCAGCGGTGGCGCCATGGTGGCGGAGTTCTCCGCCGTCGCGACGACCCATCTCCTGAGCGCTCGCGGCATGGCGCCCGTGACCTACGTCGAGGCCGGAATGGTTCGCGCCGGACTCTCCCGGTCGGCCGACACGATGAAGCTCGGGCGCCTGCGCCGCGCCTCACGCAACCTCACAGGTTACGACGCGCTCTATCTGAACAGCACGACCAGCGCACTCGCGCTGCGATTCCTTCCGGAGATCCCCCCGGTCGTCTTCAGCCACGTCCACGAGCTCGACTCCGCGTTCGCGTACTGGTTTCCCAAGGAGCAGCGGAACGCGATGTTGTCGAAGACCGATTGGTTCGTCACGTGCGCCGACGCCGTCTCGCGGAACCTCGTTGCCGCTCACGGCGTGGAGCGGTCTCGGATCCGCCGCCACTACGAGTTCATCAATCCTCCGATCGCCGAGCACGAGGGTTCGCTGGCCACGCGACGCGACCTGGGCATTCCGGACACCGCCTTCGTGGTGGGCAGCGTTGGGCAGGTGATCTGGCGCAAGGCCCCCGACCTGTTCCTGCAGGCCGCGGCGGACCTGCGTCGTCGTCGTCCCGACATCGACGCGCACTTCGTGTGGATCGGCGGCGTCGATCCCCGCGACCTGACCCCGGTCGCGACCGATCTCGTCCGGCTCGGCCTCGCCGACCGCATGCACTTCGTCGGGGAGGTGGCGGCGCCCGCTGACCTTCTGGCCACCTTCGACGTCTTCTGCCTCACGTCGCGCGAGGACCCGTTCCCGCTGGTGATGCTCGAGGCAGCCGCCCTCGGCGTCCCCGGTGGTCTCCTTCGCGAACGGCGGCGCCGTCGAGTTCGCGGCACCCGACGCCGACGGTCGGCCCCGTGCCGTCATCGTCCCCTACCTCGACGCCGAAGCCATGGCCGCGGCGATCGCCGAGCTGGCCGACGACGACCTCGAGCGGAAGCTGCTCGGCGCGCGGGGCCGCGACCGAGTCCTGGCCGAGCACACGGTCGAGGTCGCGGCCCCTGCGCTCTACGAGGACCTCGTCGCCGGGATCGCGACGACCATGCGGGCGGGAACCCCCTCGTGAACCTCGGACCGGTGTCGGTCGGACGAACGTCGTCCGCCGACGTGCTCCTGATCTCACATTCCGGCGCACGCGCCGGTGCACCGATGGTGCTGTTCCACTTCCTGCGTTGGATGCGGGCCAACACTTCGGTCACCGATGAAGTCGTCCTGTTGCACGGTGGGAGCATGGAGGACGATTTCAAAGACCTCGGCGCCAGGGTCGTCGGGGGCACCCAGAGCCGGCTCTGGATGCTCCAGCACGGCCTGTCACGGCTGGGACACGCGAAGGCCAGCGGCGTGCTCGCGCTCGCTCGGCTCCGTCCCGTGCTCCAACCGCATCGCAATACTCCGGTGGTGCTGCTCAACTCGGTTGGAGCGCTCGCCGCGCTCCGGTTCTTCCCGGAGGGCTCGCGCCACGTCGTGCTGTACGTGCACGAGATGGGAGACAGCTTCGAAGGAACCGTCGGCGCGGACGTGTGGAGGCGGTTTTCCCCGTCGGTCGATCGATTCATCACCTCCGCGGCGTGCGTCACCGAAGAGCTCGTCGAGCGCCGGGGCATCGCGCCCGAGCGCATCGTGGAGCACCATGGCTTCATCGAGCGCCCGCGGGTGGAGCCGCTGCGCAGCGCCTACCTTCGCGAGCGGCTCGGCATCGGGCCGCGACGCGCTGATCATCGGGGCCGGTGGTCGCCCCGAGTGGCGCAAGGCTCCTGAGGTCTTCGTACGGGTCGCGCAGTCGATCACCCGGCAGCGGCCGGATCTCGACGTCCACTTCGTCTGGATCGGTGGTCCGATCGAGGACTCGCCGGGCTGGAAGGTCATGCACGACGTCGAAGGAGCTGGACTTCGTGACCGCTTCCATCTCGCCGGTGAGCTCCCGCGCCGGGCGATCTGATGGCCGCGTTCGACGTGTACGCGCTCACCTCTCGCCAGGACCCGTATCCGCTCGCGATGCTGGAAGCGGGTGCTCTGGGCGTCCCGGTGGTCTCGTTCGAGAACGGCGGCGTCGTGGACCTCGCCCGGGCCGGTGGCGACGAACCGCTCGTGGATCTGGTCGGCTACCTCGACGTCGGAGCGATGAGCTCGACGATCCTGGCCCTGATCGATGATCCTGCCCGCCGGGCCAGATCCGGCCTGAGGCTCCGCGAGTACGTGCTCGCCAACCATCTCACCGAGGTCGGCGCGCCCCGCCTCTTCGCGACGCTCGCGGAGCAGTACCCCCGCTGCGTGATCTCGCAAACGTGGAGATCCCGGATCCCGCACGTCACGCCTAGCCCGCGAGCACTCGCTTGCCGATGACCAATGCCCTCCGCCGATCGTCTCCCACCGACCGCGGTGCCGTGCGGCCCGGGCCGCGGGTTCTCTTCGTCAGCCACGAAGCCACCCGGACCCGGCGCGCCGATCTTGCTGCAGCGGTTCCTTCGGTGGGCGCGAGAGCACACCGACCTCCACTTCGAGGTCTGCGTGCTCCGCGACGGACCGCTCGTCGCGGACTTCTCTTCGCTCGCGCCCGTCCACGTCATTCAGATGCACGAGGACCCGCCACCCGGGGGGCTCGAAGCCGAGCTCACCTCGCTCGGTCTCCTCGCCTCTGCGGAGATGCTCGGACACCGGCGGCGTCGGCGCGGCATCAAGGCGCTCCGCGGTTTCGACGTCCTCTACCTGAACAGCGTGCTGAGCGCGCCGCTGCTCGGGCGAATGCCCGAGATCCCGCACCTCGTGATCACCCACCTGCACGAGATGGAAGCCGCGCTGCGCCATGCGATCAGCGACGCCGAGCGGTCGCTGCTCGTCCAGTGCACCGATCGCTTCATCACGTGCTCGCTCCAGGCCAGCGAGCACGCACTGCAGGTGTTGGACGGGCCTCCGGTGCACTGCCATTACGGCTTCATCGATCCGCTGGTCCCGGACCCCGAAGGGAGCCGAAGGCTCCGCGAGCGCCTTGGCATCGCGCCCGACGCGCTGATCGTCGGAGGCGCGGGAAGCGTCGCATGGAGGAAGGGCACGGACCTCTTCGCGGCGACCGCACGTGAGGTCCTCCGGCGCCGAGGTGACCTCGACGTCCACTTCGTCTGGGCGGGCGGGCACGAGTTCGGTCCCGATCCGCTGCCCATCGAAGAGGATCGGGACAAGCTCGATCTCGACGAGCGCCTCCACCTCGTCGGTCACTACGACTCCCCGGCAACGATCTTCGGCATGCTCGATCTCTTCTGCCTCACGTCACGCGAGGATCCCTTCCCGCTGGTGATGCTCGAAGCAGCTTCGGTCGGCACGCCGATCGTCGCCTTCGCGAACGGGGGGGTCTCGGAGCTGGCGGCGGCTTCGAACGATCCGACGCGACCGTTGGCGGATGTGGTGCCCTACCTCGAGGTGGACACGCTCGCCGACGCGATCATGGAGCTGCTCCACGACCCGGCCCGGCGTGAGCAGGGGGGGGCCCGGCTGCGGGAGCACGTGCTCGCCCATCACGTGACCGAGATCGCCGCGCCTCTTCTCTACGATGAGCTCCGCAGCCTCGATCCGGCGATCCCTCCCGCTCGGCCCGCTCGCTGACCTGACGGCCTCGCGGGTTCCGGGTCGCGACGAGTCAGTGGGTCCGGTTCACGATGAGGTCGGCGAGGGTGCGAAGCGCTCTCGCCGCTGAAGGTTCGATCGGGTCCAGTGCCTCGACTGCACTCTGGTGGAGCTCGTCGATCGTCTGCTCGACCGACTCGACGGCACCGCTGTCGACGATGATCCCGCGGCACCGTTCGATGTCGGCGCGGCTGAGCCCGTTCTCACCGAGCCGGCCGGCGAGGAATTCCCTGTCGTCGTGGGCGGCGAGCGCGATCGCCTGCAGCACCAGCACGGTTCGCTTGCCCTCGCTGATGTCCTCGTCGAGTCCCTTTCCGGTGAGGCTCGTGTCGCCAACGAGACCCAGGAGGTCGTCCCGGAGCTGGAAGGCAAGCCCGATCGCGTCGCCGTACTCCGAGAGCGCGATGAGCACGTCGTCCGTCGCGCCGGCCAGGGCGGCACCGAGGTGCAGCGGCCGGGTGACGGTGTAGCGGCCCGACTTGAGCAGGGCGACCCGGCGCGCGGCCTCGACGCGTGCCTCGTTGCTCGCCGCGAGCTCGAGCTCGAGGTACTGCCCCGCCATCACCTCGACTCGCAGTGTCGTATAAGCCGTGCGAGCGCGGGCGAGCGCGTCCGCAGGAGCCGGCGTGCTGTCGAAGAGCTGCTCCGCCCAGACGTGCACGAGATCTCCGATCAGCACGGCCGCACTGACCCCGAACCAATCGGAGTCTCCGTATTGACCGTGCCGCGCGATGCCGGTTGGCCAACGCGCGGAACACGGTCGGCTGACCCCGTCGCAACGGTGAGCGGTCCATGATGTCGTCGTGGATGAGCGCGAACGTGTGGAGCATCTCGACCGCGGCGCCGACATGGACCGAAGCTTCACCCGGCACCTTGCCCGCGGCTTGGTGGCCCCAGTAGACGAAGGCGGGCCGGAGCCGCTTGCCGCCTGCGCCGATGAGGCGGGCGATCTCCGACCCGACGTACTCGAGCGATGGGTCCAGGGCCACGAGCTCGGCGCGCCGCTCAGCCACGAACCGCTCCATGAGTGCCTCGACCGGGACAGCGGCCACGGCCAACACCTCGAGCACGGACGGCTCGTCAGCCGCGCTCACCGGGGCGGGTTCGCTCATGCCGCATCCTTGGGTGGAACCGCGAGGACGTCATCCAGGCCAACCCAGCCCGAATCGGGCTCGGGCCGCTCCCACCAGGCCGCGGGCTGGTCCAAGCCGGCGTCGGCGAGCTCGCGGACCTGGGCGACGGACCACGGGCTCAGAGTCTCGGGGGACGCCAGGGCGCGGTCGCGAAACTCCGACCAGGTGCACCACTCGAACGCGCGGACTTCCTCCGGCACCGGGCGCGGCTCGGATTCCGTTCGTGCCGCCACCACCGGGCACAGCTCGTACTCGGTGATTCCCCCCGGCATCGTCGCGCGGTACCGGAACCACGGCAGCAGCATGACGATCTTCGACGCGACGATTCCCAGCTCGGCCGCCAGACGACGCTCGACAGACTGGGCGAGCGTCTCACCCACTCCCGGGTGTCCACAGCACGAGTTCGACCAGACCCCACCCCAGGTCGGCTTCGTCTCGGCCCGTTGCGTCATGAGGAGCCGATCGTCGGGGCCGAAGACGTAGCACGAGAACCCGAGGTGAAGCGGCGTCTCCCGATGGTGCACCGATGCCTTCGGAGCGGTACCGATGATCGCCCCCGTCTCGTTGAGCAGCAGGACCTGCTCCTCCAGCCGGGCTCCCGTCATGGCCATCGGGACATTCTGCCCCAACGCGAGCGATACCGCGCGCGCCGAGCGGTTCGGCTCTCGCCGGTCTCCGACGCCGGACGGTGAGGCGGCGTCGAGGGTGTAGAAACAGGACATGGCAATTGAAGGCGCGTACGAGCCCAGCCCGTGGGAGCCGATCGCCGAACAGGTGAAGCTCTACGAGGAGACGGACGGCACGGAGGGCGCCGAGCTCGAGGGTGCGCCGTGCATCATCTTGTGGACGAAGGGCCGCCATTCCGGCCACGTCCGCAAGACGCCGCTGATGCGGGTGAACGACGGTGACCGGTACGCCGTGGTTGCATCCCTCGGCGGGGCACCGAAGCATCCGGTCTGGTACCTGAACATCCTGGGCGACCCGCGAGTGAGCCTGCAGGACGGTCCGAACCTGCGTGACTACACCGCGCGGGTCGTCGAGGGTGACGAGCGAACCGAGTGGTGGAAGAAGGCAACTGCAGTCTGGCCGTCCTACGACGAGTACCAGACCAAGACCGATCGAACGATCCCCGTGGTCGTGCTCGACCCCGTCTGAGCACTCGCTCGGCAGCTCGATGAACCTGCGGGCGTGCTCGGCACGACGCGACACTGGTCAACCCCAGGCTGGGAGCGTCAGGTCGTCGGTCCAGCGGCGCCCGTCTCGGTCTCGGTGTAGCGCGCGAGGAGGCCGTCGAGAATCGCCGGTTCGAGTGGCCGGGCCAGGTTCGGTTCGACGAGCGACTGGTGTTGGCAGCCTTCGTGTGCGGCGATGATCAGCCGGGTGAGCGTGTCGAGGTCGATGTCGGGCCGCAGCGTCCGGTGGTCGTGTTCGAGCAGTGCCGCGACGGCTTCGCCGAGCTCCTGTCGGAGCTGGGCTCGATGGTCGGAGAGCAGTTGTGCGACGTTCGGGTTTCGCAGCGCGTAGAGCAGAAACTCCGTGTTGAGCTGGAACCAGCGTTGGTCGTACAGGCTGCCGATCGACGCGAGGACTTCGTCCATCGCGACCGCGCCGGTCGTCAGCCGCGCGGCGAGCGTTCGGACGGCTCCGACGATTCGGTTGGCCTCGGTGTCCCAGAGCGCGAGAAAGAGCTCGTCCTTGGTGTTGAAGTTGCTGTAGAAGGCACCGCGGGTGAAGCCGGCGCCGGAGCAGACGTCTTCGATCGTGGCGGTCTGGAAGCCGAGCTCCGAGAAGACGTCGTAGGCGGCCTCGATCAGGCGGGCCCGCGTGTTGGTGCGTGAACGCTTCGCACCGACGGGCGAGATCACGGGCATCTCTTGACGGTACTTCCCGAATGCGGCGAGTTATTCGATACACAAACGTATCGAACTCCGGTCGGCAGTGGTGGGCATGGGTGCGACGGACTGCAACCACGAGGCCCTGCGAGCGGTGATCGCGGCCGAGGGCCCGGACAGCCGGTCGATGAACCTGCCGGTGTGCGTCGACAACGACACGACCCCGAACTGTTCGCTCCACGTGGTCACGCCCCACGCGGGGCTCACGAACACGGACCCGCAGAGCCCCGCCGACTACGTCGCCGCGGTGGTCACCTGGGTCGACGCCCGACTCAGGGACCCCTGAGCAGTCCGTGGGTCAGCCTCCGAAGCGGAACCAGGCGTCGTCCCCAGGTCAGTTGTCGAGCGCGGTGTACGCGCCGGTCCAGAAGTCCTGGATGACCGCCGGCGGGGGGAACGGGGCGCCAAAGGCGTCGGTGCTGAGCATGACGCCGACGAGCGTGTTGCTGGGGTCGTTCGACCACGTGCTCCCCATGCCGCCGGCCCAGCCGTACGACCCGATGGTCGGCGCGAGACCGGTGCGGCGCAGCTGCACACCGACGCCGAAACCCCAGCCCTGCGAGCCGTGGGGCAACGGTCCGGGCGCGCCACCTGCGACATCGATCTGGTCGGTGGTCATCGCGTCGATCGAGGCGCGCGAGACCAGGCGCGAGCCATCCGGGAGTCGCCCGCCCGACAGGAGCATCCGTGCGAACGTGTGCAGGTCATCGACCGTCGACACGAGACCGGCCGCGCCAGAGGGAAACGCAGCCGGCTTCGCCCATTGGCCGTCCGGAGGATCGAAGACGAACCGCTCGCCGGTTCGGTCAGTGCCATAACAGGTGCCGAACCGAGTGAGGTCGGCCACGGAGAAGGCGGTGTCGACCATGCCCAACGGCTCGAACACACGCTCGCGTAGTACGACGTCGAGCGGTTGGCCGGCCGCGCGTGCGATGAGCACGCCGAGCACATCGGCCCCGATGTTGTAGAGCCAGCGCTCGCCGGGTTGGTAGAGGAGAGGCAGCGTCGAGAGCCGGCGCATCCATTCGTCAGGTGGCGGCGGTACCTGCGGTTCCGGCGGACCGGCGCCGAGCTCGAGTTCGGCCAGCGCGTCGAGGAACGGCTGCGGCCCCGGCGCCGCGAAGTCCATGCCCATGCCGAGCCGGAACGTCAACACGTCGTGCAGCGTGATCGGCCGCCGGGCGACCACGGTTTCGCCGTCGATTGGACCGTGAGCGTCGACGAGCACGTGCCGGTCGGACAGTTCGGGAAGCAGCGCGTCGACGGGATCGTCGAGGCGCAGTCTGTACTCCTCCACCAGGATCAGCGCTGCCACCGCCACGATCGGCTTGGTCATCGACGAGATGCGGAAGATGCTGTCGCGGCCGACCGGCGCCGGTTCGCCGCGGGTGAGCTGGCCGGCGACACCCACCTCGACGTGATCGCCTGCGGCGAGCAGCCAGGCGAGACCGCCGACCCGGTCCTGCTCGACATGGACCTGCAGCGCGTCGGCGAGGTGCGCCAGGCGCTGAGGATCGAATCCACTCATGTGGGTTTCGACGCTCCAACGGTCGAAAACTCATCGGCGCGAGTGGCGGACGGGCGAGGAGCGTCTCGCAAGGCGCGTGACGCATCGACCGGTGGTCCCAGGCCGACACGTCGCCGGATCGTGTCGCGTTCGGCCCGTCACCCGGCTGCGCGGTCGGGAAGCGCACCGTCGGCATGCCGACATCGTGAACGTCTCGAGCGCTTCGGCGATGGACCGCAGCACGTCCGTGGTGGAGACGATGGGACTCGAACCCACGACTTCCTGCTTGCAAAGCAGGATCCAGAGGTTGAGCCACCGGGGCAGCAACTGTAGAAGTCCAGGTCAGCGGCCATTTCCGGTGACCGCCACAGCCGCCCAGAGACCGGCCGTTTCCACTGTGGTGGGCACGTAGTGGGCACGAAATCTCGACGGGCCTACGGCCCCCGCGGGCCCCGGACCGGAACTACTCTCACTTACTCTTAATAGTTTACAGTAGAGGCATGTCTACAGTTCTGGTCGAGCACGCGCTCCAACTCCCTCCCGAACAGATCGGCGAAGCCCTCCTCGACCTACCTGAATCGCAGTGGTTCGAACGCAAGAGCGGACGCGTCACCGCCAAGAAGGCGGCCGAGACCGTCATCGCCTTCGCCAACGCCGAGGGGGGCGTGCTCGTCATCGGGGTCTCCAACGGAGTCGTCGATGGCGTGACCCCGAAGTTACGAAACGACCTCCAACAGTTGGCGCTCGATCACACGGAACCAGCTGTTCCAACCCGAGTCGATGTCCTCGAAGCCGTCCACGAGGGAGCGTGCCATGACGTCGTCGTGATTCGCGTCGCCGTCGGCGATCACGTCGTCCACACCACCAAGTCGGACAAGGTCTTCCTCCGGGTGGGTGATGAGAACCGAGAGATGTCCTACCTCCAACGGCGGGAACTTACCTTCGACCGCGGCCAAGCCGCCTACGAGCGAACACCGATAGGCGGCGAGCTCAACACCGATCTCATGACCAACTACGCACAGGCCGTCGGAGCCAGCGACCCCCGCCGGCTACTGAGGGGCCGGGGCCTCATCCTCGACGACGACCGCACCACGGTCGGATGCTTGCTCCTGTTCGGAGTTCATCCTCAGACCGAGCTCCCGCACACGCACGTCCGGGTCGTCCGCCACCGTGGCACCACTGCCGAGACCGGCACCCGCCAGCAACTCCTCGCCGACGCCCGCATCGAAGGCCCGATCCCTATCCAGCTCCTCGAGGCCCGCCGTGTCATCAAAGAACAACTCCCCGTGCGACAAGCCCTCGGCTCCGACGGTCGCTTCGGGCCCGTCGGAATCGTTCCGGAGGACGCCTGGATGGAGGACTCGTCAACGCGGTCGTTCACCGCTCGTACTCGATCTCGGGCGACCACATCCGGGTCTCGGTGTTCGACGATCGCATCGAGTTCGAAAGCCCGGGCCGCTTCCCGGGCATCGTCGACCTCGCAGACCCACCAACGCTCACCCGTTTCGCCAGGAACCCGCGCATCGCACGGGTATGTGCTGACCTCCGCTTCGGCCAGGAGCTCGGCGAGGGAATCCGCCGCATGTTCGAGGAGATGCGCCTCGCAGGACTTGCCGATCCGGAATACCACCAGACCGCGGGAAGTGTCCGCCTCACGCTGCCGCGCCTCGCCCGTCGACCGCGAACTCGACGCACGTCTCCCGGCTCGCTGGCGTCAGGCCATGCAGGTCATTCGTGACAGCGGTCGTGCCAGCACCGGCGAGGTTCAGGAAGCCCTCGACGTGTCACGCCCGGTGACAATCAAACTCCTCCGTGCGATGCAGGACGCCGGTCTCATCGACTGGGTCGGCAAGTCCGAGCACGACCCGCGCGCCTACTGGCAACCCCGAGTTGAATGACACGAATGTCATTCAGGGTCCACGTGGCGGGCACGACCAGTTGTAGGCCATCACGTGCTCTCAACTTCGCTTTAGAGCTGCTTTAGAGCACCCGCAGGGAGAGGGCCGCTCGTTCGACGCGGGCCTTCTCGAAGCCCCCGAGCGCTCGCTTCGCAAGGTCGCCCAACCGGCGGTGCCTCTGCCCCGCTCCCGGCGGTATGGGGCAGTCGTCTGCCTAGGGGACCGTTGCCGCTGCAACCACGACGCGACTGGTCGTGAGACGTCTGCTCGGTATGGTCAGTTCGGTCGCGAGTGTGTCGAGACCGACGTCGCGAAGGACCTCGTGTCTCGCGTTCGTGAGCAGTGAGTTCATGGATTCGGGTGTCCATGAAGAGCGCCGCGGCTCATGCGCCATTGGGTCGCCACGCCCGCTCAGGACGAGTAGGCCTCGCACGGCGAGCCGGCTTATCGCGGCGCCAGAGGAGGCGGTCTGATAGCTCACGATCAGCTGGCTTCCGGGGGCGGACCGACCGGCGATCGCTTGAATCGTTGTCGCCGCGTCCCGTGCGGTCAGGTACGGGACGACGCCTTCGAGGATCCACGTCGTCGGAAGCGCTTCGCGGTGATCCGCCGACGCTAAGGCGTCGCCGAGCGCCATCTGCGTGAAATCGACGGGAACGAAGCTCACTGGTCCGACGGCCGAGCCCAACGCTTTCGCGCGTGTGCGCTTGTCTTGCTGGGATGCGGGCTGGTCGACTTCGAACGTCGCGACCTCGGCCAGTTCGGTCATTCGCCATGCGCGACCGTCGAGGCCGGCGCCGAGGATGACCAGCTGAGGGTTGGCGGCGAGTCGTACGGCGTCGTCGATCGCGACGGTGCGAACCGCCACCGACTCAGCCTGCCGTCCGAGCAACGCCCGATCAAGACGCGACGACCAGCCGCTCGAGGGACCGTTCCCGCGGGCACGCTCCACCGAGGCGCGTTCCGAGCCGCGAAGAAGCGGCAACGCCGTCGGATCGTGGAAGCGACCAACGGCGAGCCGATCGTGGGCAACGGCACGCCCCTGGCACACGAACACCGCAGTACGGCTCGACCTTGACGGGGCCACGTCCCCAGTCTCGTTGACGATTCTCGGGACTGCACGACACCCGGTGACCGCCACCACGAGACACGCTGGCCCTGTGAAGACCAACCGCATTCCGACCAGGCGTTCTGGGACGGTCCATGGCGGCTACCGGCGCGCTACGGCTTCCATCAGGCTCGCCAGTTCGCCGTCGAGATCAATGAGGACGATGAGCCCATCGCGGACGACCCGGCGGGTTCCGCCGTCTACTGGGCTTGTCGACGCCCACGCGGGTTCTACGAAGCCGAACTCGATCTCGAAGACCGGACGTCATCTGCACTCGGCGTTCAATGAGCCGCCCCCACGTCTTCGTGCGAACCAGCTCGGCTGGGGCTCCAACCGCCTCTCGAATCCAATCCTGGCGACCGAGATAGGAACCGGTGTCATTCGTCAACACGACGATGTCGAGGTCCGAGTTCATGTTGGCCTCGCATCGGGCCCACGAGCCGACGACGGCCACCGCCCGGACATCGCCACACGTTCTCGCCCACTGAGCGATGTATTCGACGACGGTCTCGAACTCGCGTCGTCGGTCATCGGTCAGCACGGCGGCAGCCTCGCGCATCGACCCGGCGATAGGGGATACTCACAACAAGGGGCGGCGGGCCCCTGTGCCAACGACCCACGAGGATCTCGCACTCGGACGGCATTGGGACAAGGTGACGATGTGCATCGGGAACGGTCCAAGTTCGTTCACATCACTGGAGCCGCCGGGAGCGGCACGTCCACGCTGGGGCAATCGCTCGCTGCGCAGCTCGGCGCGGAGTTCGTCGACACGGACGACTACTACTGGCTCCCGACCGATCCGCCGTCAGCCGCGTCGACGCCGCGCACGCCAGGGGCATCCTGGCCTGACGTCGGACGGCTCTCCGTCGAGCCGACATCGCCTGCTACCCCATGTGCCGTTCGGTGACGCCCTTCTCAAGTCCGCGGTCCGCACTCACGGTTCTATCCCGAGTCCTTGGTCAACGTCGTGTTCGACTGCCCGACGAGCTGTCCGGTCAAGGAGTCCGCGTGTCCTGATCTGGTGGTCGAGGAGGTCGAGCCGGTCGAGGTCATCACGACGGTCTTTGACCCAGTCGGCATGCCGACGGTACGCCGGTTCGTGGCCGGCAGCGGTCCGTGTTCGAGCTCGACGCAGTTCGCGTTCGTGGCGGATGATCTCGGCCTCGAACCGTTCGATCCGCGTCTCGTACTCGCGTCGGTCGGCACGGTGGGTCAGCCGGCCGATCGGCCCGAGACCGTCGAGGGCCTGGCGGGCAGTGTCGAGCCGCCAGCGGGAACCCTTCAGCCAGCTCTCCGCCCGTGAGATCTGTTGACAGACCTCGCGATACCTCCAGCCCGGATCGGGTGGTCCGCGGCCGATCCGAACGTGGATCCCTTCGCGTTCGGCGCTGAAGCCGCTCGAGCGTCGACACGTGCGGGTCGATCTGGTCGACCGCCAACTCGCTTGCCGGCGCTGCGGCTCGATCGCGTGGCGGACCGCGTCGAGCGGGTCGCGGCTCGACCTCGTTGGCGTGCCGTTCTTCGAGCGGTCGCTCGTCGCCGACGATGAAGAGTTCGTTGCCGTGCCGGCCGCGGGACAGCGCGGTGTAGGCGTGCTCGCGGGTGAGGGTGTCGTCGGCGAGGACGTAGCAGCGGTCGACGGTGGCGCCTTGGGCCTTGTGGATCGTGGTCGCGTAGCCGTGGGTGAGGTGGCCGGCCTCGGCGTAGGCGAACGGCACGACGAGGCTCGCTCCGCTCGTGGTGGTGAGTGTCATCTCGTGTCGGCTGGTGTCGATCCGTTCGACCGTGGCGCGGGTGCCGTTGAGGAGACCGAGCCGGTAGTCGTTGCGCAGCGCGAGGACGGTGTCGCGTTCGGCGAACGGTCGACCGCCGAGCACGACCTGGTCGTCACCGAGGTGGCCCTCGTCCCAGAGGGCGTAGCGGGCGCGACGGTTGAGGTCGTCGACGTCGGCGAGGCGGGCGGCGACCATCAGCACGTCGTCGCCGTCGACGCGGGCGGTCATCCACGCGTCGACGAGCTGCTCGCGGACGTCGTCGTCGGTGGCGGCGTGGTGGACGCGGTCGTGACCGAGGTAGTCGTCGAAGGCGCGGTCGGGGTCGCCGGCTCGGAGCTCGGCGAGCGTGGCGCGCTCCCACGCGTTGGTTGACGGCGGTTGTCGGTCAGGTGGCTGGCGCCGAGCCGGTCTTGGAGGCCGGCGAAGGTGCCGCCGGCTTCGATCTCGGGGAGTTGGCACGGATCACCGACGAGCACGACCTTCGCTCCGGCCGTCTGTGCGTGGGCGAGGAGGCGGGCGAGTTTGCGGGTGCCGACCATCGCGGCTTCGTCGACGACGAGCACGTGCGTGTCGTCGAGTGTCGTGGCGTGTCGGGTCGATGCCGGCGAGGAGTCGATCGATCGTCGACGCGGGGATGCCGGCGTCGTCTTCGAGCTGCTGCGCGGCTCGGGCGGCGAGGGAGCAGCCGATGACCCGGTAGCCGGACGTGGTCCAGGCGTCGCGTGCGGCGGCGAGCGCGAAGGTCTTGCCGGCACCGGCGACGCCTTCGACGATCTCGACCCCGTCACCCGACGAGCAGATCGCCTGCACCATCTGCGCCTGCTCGCCGGTGAGGGATCGGGCGCGCGTCGATGGCGGTCTGGATCGCGGTGTCGTCGGCGACGCCAGTACCGGTGCCACGCCGGCCGAGCGCGGCGGTGAGGAGGCGGGTCTCGGTCTCGAGCATCTCCGGCGTGGTCCACCGGTACTCGTCGGTCCGCGCCGCGACCACGGTGCCGTCACGGCGGTACATGACGGCCGCCCGGTCGTCGACCCGGACCGGGAGGACGTGTTCGGAGCGGAGGAACCCGTCGACGAGGTCGAGGACCTGATCGACCCGGCCGCCCGACGGCAGCGCGTTGCAGACCGCCTTGATCACATCCCGCTGACCGAACGTGCTCACCGACGCGGTCAACCCGTCCGGGGACGCCAACCACCGGTACAGCCGCTCGGCCTCGGGCTGCCCGACCGTCGGCGGCTCCGGCGCAGGGCGCGCGATCCAGGACCCCGGCCAGCGCCTCGCCGTCGAGGCCGAGCGCCTCGGCGCGGGCCCGCCAGGCCGGGAGGAGCCCGGCCGGGTCTGCACCGTCGGTCCTTGGCGCGGCGGGTGGCGTAGGTCGCGACCTGCGCCGCCCGGGCGCTGTGCTGGCCGTGCTCGTCGAGGTGGGCTTCGATCTCCCGGCGGCGGGTCGAGAACTCCCGCAACACCGGCCGGGGGATCCCGGCGACGTCGGCGATGCCGTTCGGACCGGACCCCAGCGCACGCCGAGCCGGCGGGTGAGCTCCCACCGCAGATGTGCCTCGTAGAGGTAGCCGACCGGCGCGGCCCACGCGTACAACGCCCGGGCGTCGAGCGCCGTCCACCGGTCGTCCGTCTGAGAGTGCGCCACGTTCGCGATCACGACATGGGTGTGGAGGTGCGGGTCGCCGGCCCGGGAGGTGCGGTGCCGGAACGCGGCACCGACGAACCCGTCGCCGTCGAGCACCGTGCTGCCGCCCGCGCCGCGTCGGACCCGGCACGCGACCTGCTCGAGGACCTGCACCGACTCCCTCACCGCAGCGTCGGCGGCGTTGCGGACCTCGTTCGAGACCTCCGGAGCACCCAAGGCGTGGAGGAGCGACACCGACTTGGGCGCGCAGAACGTCGCGTCGAACGCGGCGACCGTCGGCACCGATTGCGACGATGTCAGCCGCCACGTCCCGCTCGGATCCGCGTGCCGCAACAGGTTCCCGAGCGTGTCGCCGTCGACCTCACCGCGAAGGCCGAGGCCTCGGAGCCGGCGCCGAGCCAGTTGCCGGGTGCTTCCTTCGCGCCGGTGTAGTACTCCTCGGCGCCGCGAGCGACCGAGTCGACGTAGTAGGCGTGCTGACCCGGAGCCAGCTTCCCGAGGCTCAGCACGACATCCCGTTTCGCATCCCGCGCTCGCGCGCGAGGCGACACCGCACGACACGTGCAAGTGCGTCGGAGTCCTTGGAGCGGTCTGTCGGCGAGAGCTTGGTGAGCATGCGGGTCAGGCCTCGAACAGGGAGGTCTGATCGGTGCGGCTCGCGCGGCGACGCGTTGGTCGCGTGACGCGATCAGTGACCGGCGTGGAACGCGGTGTGGTCGTGGTCGACGACCGCAACGTCGCGTAGGCGCGCAGCTCGCTCGTCGGGAATCGCAGCAGCCGGCCGAACTTGCGGCACGGGATCCCGGCGGCGCCACCGGTCGCGAGGTATCGGCGTGCTTCCTGGTACACGAACGTGCGGCCCATCCGCAGATGCGCCATCACCTCGCCGACCGTCAGGAAGTCGTGCTCTCCGCCACGAGACGCTTCTACCGCCAGCACCCGGCTTGGGAACGACTTTCGAGTGGGCGGACCGTCGCGGACAGCAGCGGTCGATTGACGCGTACGCGTCAACGAAGATCTCAGGCTTCGTGTCGCGTTCGACGCTGCGAACGTGCATAGGACAAGGGAGCGCAGTCGCGGCCACTCAGGAGAGTTCGCGGCTCCGTTCGGGCCTACTGCTCACGACCGACCAAGGAGACCACCGTGAACGCGACCATCATCCCGACCAGCCCCGACCCCGACGGCAGCAACGACCAGCTGCTGACCATCGCCCAGGTAGCCCACCGCCTCAACGTCGAAGTCCGACACATCCGCCGCCTCGTCCACGAGCGCCGGATCCCCTACATCAAGTGGGGTCACCTGCTCCGCTTCGACCCGGACGAACTCGACGAGTGGATCGACCAGTACCGCCGCCAATCGAACGGACCTCGCCCATGATGCGGCCTGCGTGCGGCACGAAACTCGGGTCGTCACACGCCCGCTCTACGATGCGCGCACGCCTTCGGGCGCTCGCCGTTCACTCGGCCTCGATGGTTCGACGCACCTGGAGGCTGACCCATGCCGACACGACGCCGATTCGGATCGGTCCGCCGCCTTCCCTCGGGACGGTGGCAGGCGCGCTACTGGGACGCGGCGGACAACCGCATCGGCGCGCCGACGACGTTCGCGACCAAAGGCGACGCCCAGCGGTGGCTGTCCGCAGCCGAGACCGACATGAGCCGCGGCGAGTGGTACGACCCTCGCCTCGGCGATGTTCCGTTCCGCGAGTGGGCCGATCGGTGGATGGCCACGAAGGCGCCGACGCTCGGACGTCGCCACGCAGGATCTCTACCGATACCTGCTGCGCAAGCACGTCGTGCCGCGCTTCGGCTCGATCGCTGTCGGCCGCATCACTGCGAGCGAGGTGCAGGCGTGGCTGGCCGACCTGCATCGCAGCGAGTTGAGCCCGAACACGGTCGCGAAGGCATACCGCTGCCTCAAGGGCGCGATGGACGGAGCCGTCGACGCCGGGCTCATCGCTCGATCACCATGCACGCTGAAGGGCGCCGGCACCGAGCGCCACGCCGAGATGCAGATCGCGACACCCGAACAAGTCGCCGAGCTCGCGGCCGCGGTCGGGCCGCGCTGGGAGGCGCTCGTGTTCGCCGCCGCGTACACCGGGCTGCGGTGGGGCGAGCTCGCCGGGTTGCGACGGTGCGACATCGACCTCGAGCGCGGCCTCGTCACCGTCACGCGCAAGCTCGGCGAGGTCAGCGGGCAACTCTCGTTCGGCCCGCCGAAGACCGCGGCCGGGAAGCGCACGATCGGCCTGCCGTCGTTCGTGGCGCGCTCGCTCGCCGTGCACATCGACCTCTACGCGCTGCCCGGCACCGACGGCCTCGTGTTCCCGAGCGCCGACGGTCAGCCGATGCGCCGGAGCAACTTCCGGCAGCGGGTGTGGGAACCGGCGACGGCCGGGGTCGGCATGAGCGGCTTCCGCTTCCACGACCTGCGCCACACCGCCGCGACGCTCGCCGCCGCGAGCGGCACGAGCCTCAAGGCGCTCATGGCGCGCATCGGTCACTCGTCGGCCGCGGCCGCGCTGCGGTACCAACACGTGATCGACGGCCAGGACGCCGAGATCGTCCAGTACCTCGAGCGCTTCGGCGATGAACCGCCCGTGCCCTCCCGTGCCCACGACGACACGCCGGAGACCGTCCGTGGTGGGCACGCAGTGGGCACGACCGAGCGATCCGGGGACGCGTCACGGACGAACCGCAACCCCGTGACCAGGACTTTCTCGGTGGAGACGATGGGACTCGAACCCACGACTTCCTGCTTGCAAAGCAGGTGCTCTAGCCAGCTGAGCTACGTCCCCGAGGTGGTTCGGGCTCCATCGTAGGTGGCGAGCGCCGGCTTCCCGAAGCGCCGGGTCAGGCGACGGGGACGCCCTCGAAGATCGCCGCCTTCACCCCGCGGCGGGACAGCTCGGCCAGGAAGGCCCGGGGCTGGGCCACCACGCCCAGGCCGAACACCCCCGCACTCGGTGCGAGCAGGCCGGGAAGTGCGCCGGCCAGCGCGGCCGCCGTCACCCCCAACACCGTGCCCGCCGCGATCGCCGTGCGCTCGATCGCGCCGTAGACGATCGGCTCCCGGCCGGCGCCGCGCCGACCCCACACCTCGACCCGCACCGCGCCCCAGGTGCCTTCCGGATCCCGCTTGCGCAACCAGCGCTGACGCGGGCCGGTCTCGTCGCGCGCGAACCGCACGCTGATGCGCGACGCATCCGGCACCGCGGCACTCAGCAGGTGCACTCCGGTCGCCACCCGCTCGCACTCCCGTGGGCCGATCGGCTCCGGGAACCAGACCAGCTCGTGGCCCCCGCGGCGACGGGACTCCTCGTACTCACCGTCGCGCAGCTCTACCGACCCACCCCGCAACGCGCGGCCCGCGGTCGCGACACACGCGTCGCCCGCGGTGCCGGCCCGCGAAATGCCGATCTCGTCGACCTCGTCGAACGCGTCGGCCGCATGGCGAGCGAGCACGTCGGCCAAGCCCGGCGCGAGACCGCAGCCCGCGATGATCGCGATCCCGGCGCGGCGTGCGGTCTCGGTGAGGCTGCGCAGTCCCATGAGATCGTTCTCGTCGTCACCGGACGAGGCGAAGGGAACTCCGGCCTCGAGCGCTCGAGATGCGATCGGCTGCTCCGATCCCCCGGGCAGTGCACACGCCACGGCGGAGACGCCCGAGGGCAGCGGGCGGTCACCATGCCACTCGAACACCTCGGCGCGCGAACCCATCGCCGCGACGACCGCCTCCGCATGCTGCTTGCGCCGCTCCACCACGAGCACCCGATCGATGCCGGCGGTGTCGGTCAGCTGGCGCGCCGCTCGAGCTCCGACGGCCCCGGCGCCGACCAGCAGCACCGTCGTCGTCATGTCGCCCCGATCAACGGAAGTCAGGGCCTTCGAGCTCCCGCCAGCCACCGCTCGTAGGCGGGACCCCGCCCTTGCCCCGCAGCCGCATGAGCCCCCCGGCGAGGACCGCGACGCCCAGGACGATGAGACCTCTCCGCAGCGCTCGCATGAGCGGGAGTGTACCGATCTCGCTCAGGGACGGCCCGGGGGGGTGCGCCCGAACGGGCCGACGCACCAGCACCTCAACCCCGTCTCCGAAACGACCGATGTCTGACGCCATGACGGGTTCGGGCAGATCTGGTCATCAAGGCACGAAGCTCGGTCGGTTCCAGTGGCGGTGACGCCGCGGCACCGACTGCCGATCGCGCGCGTCCTTCCGTACATCCCGACGCCCGCCGCGCTGCTGATCTTTTGGTGGCTCAATCGTGAAGAGCTGATCACGCCGCGTCCGTACTGGCAGCTCGTCGCGCTGCTCGTCGGTTGCGGGCTCGCGAACCTCGCGGCGTTGCTGACGACGCGCGACGCCTCACCGACCGTCCGCATCAACGTCCGCGCCGGCGTCGCCGCGGTCACCACCACGCTGATCATCTACTCGACCGGATGGGGTCCGATGATCTGCCTCGGCTACGCGCTCGGGATCGCCGATGTCATTCACAGCGATGGTCAGCGGGCATGGTGGCCCGCGACCTTGTGGACCGGAGCCGGTGTGCTCGCCGGCCAAATCGCGATCGGGATCGGCGTGGCGCCGACGATGCTGCCGGTCGCAGTGGGCAACGCCGTCGCGCTCGGCAACTTCATCCTCGTTGCCGTCGTCATGCGGATGTTCTCGCAAGCGGCACAGATGGCGAAGGTCGCGCAGGACGAGCTTCGCCGTCAGGCCAACACCGACGCGCTCACTGGGCTTCCGAACCGCGCGTCGATCACTGAGGCGCTCGAGGTGGCGCTCACGAGTCGGAACGCCGCGGTGATGTTCGTCGACCTCGACGGCTTCAAGGAGGTGAACGACCGTCTCGGTCACGAACGAGGGGACGCAGTGCTCGTCGAGGCCGCGGACCGGATCGCGACGAGCCTCTGCGGCACGGGGACGGTCGGTCGGCTCGGGGGCGACGAGTTCCTCGTGGTGCTCCCGGCCCTCCCCGGCCGGGAGCTGGTGGCGATCGCGGATCGGATCTTGCTCTCGTTGCGCGAACCCTGGAACCAGGGCGGTGCGATCAGCGCCAGCATCGGCATCGCGACCGCGGTGCCGCACGAGACCGCCGATCACCTGCTCGACCGCGCGGATCACGCGATGTACGACGCCAAGAACGGCGGCCGTTCCCGCTGGCGTGCCGCGGTCTGACCCGAATCCCGATCGGGACGGCGGATCGTTACGGCGTCGGAAGCTCCGGGAGCGGATCGATCGTCGTCGTGGTCGTGGTGGGCGGCGGTTCCGCCTGCGTCGTGGTCGTCGTCGGCATTGTCCGCGTCGTGGTCGGCGTCGGGCGCGTGGTCGTCGTCGTCGGCCGCGTGGTCGGCGTCCGCCGTGTCGTGGTCGTCGTCGGCACGTGCACGCTTGGCTGCGGCGAGAACACGAGACCCGCGGCAGTGACGCGTGCGCGGCGGTCGTCGTTGTGGTTGCCGCGCGGTGACGACGTGCCTTCGGCTTCGCGCGAGCACGCGTCGTTGCAGTGGTCGGCGCGGTGGTCGGATTCGTTGCCGGCGCCACTGCCGCGCGCGTGGCGCTCGTCGGCTTCCGCGTCGTCGTGGTCGTCGTCGTCTTCTCGACGTGCTTCGCGAGCACTTCGGTCGACACCGCGCGGTCTTCGGAGCCGATCCGCGAGACCCCGAGGACGATCAGCGCGACCGCGATGATCAACAGGAGCACGTTGAGGAACTTGTCTTCGGGCCTGACGCGACCTACTCGCCGCTTGAGCTTGCGCATCGGGTCGAGTGTGGCAGCGCGCGCGGCCGTCCGGCCAGTCCAAACCTCGTTCTCGCGGAGCGTGGTCACGCTCTCTGTGCGCGGCCACGGTCGTCGACACCGTCAACCCGTACGAGCCCGACGCCCGGCCGGGCTTCTCCCTCGGGTTCGCCTCGGAGCTGGGTGCGAGGACGAGCCTCGACGTGGGGCTACGTGGAATCGAACCACGGACCTCATCCTTATCAGGGATGCGCTCTA
This sequence comes from uncultured Acidimicrobiia bacterium, assembly GCA_963848485.1. Taxonomy (GTDB): domain Bacteria; phylum Actinomycetota; class Acidimicrobiia; order IMCC26256; family JAENVU01; genus Chersky-806. The sequence continues at coordinate 181,635 of CAWKDX010000001.1, read as the reverse complement.
ACCGGCTGAGCTATAGCCCCTTGGGGAACGGCGACGTTACCAGCCACGTTCCCGTGACCGCCGAGCGCTTGGCGCGCGCCCGCCGGCCGGCACTCAGGGCCGGTGGTCCGTCTCCACCAGGGTGACCTCGAAGCCGCCGACCAGCTCGGCGAAGAGGTTGTACAGGGCGGCGCCGACGACCGTCAGGACCGTCATCAGCGCGGCCAGCACCAGGCCCACGAGGATCGTCCCCTCGAGGATCTGCGCGGAGACCAGGTGGTAGTTCTTCGAGCTGAGGATCTTGCCCATGAACTTCTCGACGTTGGTGATCGCACCGGCGGCGTCCGCGATCAGCCAGAGCACCACGCCGGACACGATCGCGAGCACCACGGCCGCGAGGTAGAAGCACAGCGCGATCTTGAGCACCGCCCAGAGGTCGACCCGGCGCACCTCGCAACGGGACCGGCGTGGCCCCGACCGGGGAGCCGACGCGACCGCGATCGACTCCTTCAGGTCCCGCTTCTGCTGCCGCTTGGTCCTGACCGGAGGTGCAGCAGCCGGCGCCGGTTCCATGCTTACGAGCCCTCCCCCTCCTCATCGGCTTCGAGCACACGGGCCACCGCGACGACGCTCTCGCCCTTGCTCAGCGCCGCCACCTTGACTCCCGTGGCGTCTCGGCCCTGGGAGGAAATGTCTTTGACTCCGGTACGGATGATATTGCCGCTCGAGGAGAAGACGAGGATCTCGTCGTCGGGCTGGACCATGAACGCCGCCACGACGCCGACCCGGCTCGCCGTGACCTTCATGCCCCGGACTCCCTGACCGCCCCGGCCCTGGCGGTTGAACTTGTCCAGCTTGGTCCGCTTTCCGTGCCCGCTGGCGCTCACGAACAGCATCACGGACTCGTCCTGGGCGACGTCACACGAGACGACCGCATCCTCGTCGTTCTTGAGCCGCATCCCGCGCACGCCGGCCGTGGAGCGACCCATCGAACGAACGTCGGCCTCCGAGAACCGGATCGTCATCCCGTTGCGCGACACCATGAAGATGTCGTCGTCGCCCCGGGTCTGGATGACCCGCACGAGCTCGTCGTCCGCTTTGAGGTTGATCGCGATCAGGCCGGTCCGCAACGACGAGTCGTACTCGGACATCTTCGTCTTCTTGACGTGGCCGCGCTTCGTCGCGAAGAACAGGTACGAGCCGTCCTCGTAGGTGCGGGTGTCGATGATCGCCTGGATCTTCTCGTCCGGCCCGAGCGCGATGAGGTTCACCAGCGCGGTGCCGCGCGCGGTGCGCTCCTTCATCGGGATCTCGTGCGCACGCAGCCGGTAGACCCGGCCGCGGTTCGAGAAGAACAGCAGGTACGAGTGCGCGGTCGTGGTGAGCAGGTGCTCGACGTAGTCCTCGTCCTTGAGGCTCGAGCCCCGCACGCCACGACCTCCGCGTCCCTGCTTGCGGAACGCGTCGTTCGCAACGGTCTTCACGTAGCCCTTGTGCGAGAGCACGAGGACCACTTCTTCATCCTCGATGAAGTCGAGGTCCGCGAGCTCACCCGCGTCCAGCGTGATCTGGGATCGACGGGGCTCGGCGAACTCCTCCTTCACCTCGGCGAGCTCGGCTTTGATGACGGTCCGCAGCTTGGCGTCGCTTTGCAGGATCGACTCGAGCTCCTTGATGGTCGCCTGGAGCTCGTCGTGCTCGTCCTTCAGCTTCTGCTGCTCGAGCTGCGCGAGCCGGCGAAGCGGCATGTCGAGGATGTGGTTCGCCTGGATCTCCGAGAATTCGAACGGCTTGGCCATCAGGCCCTGGCGCGCGGCGTCGGTGTCCGCCGACGCGCGGATCAGTGTGATGATCGCGTCGATCACGTCCAGCGCCCGGATGAGGCCTTCGACGATGTGGTCGCGCTCCTTGGCCTTGCGCAACCGGTACTCGGACCGACGGGTGACGACGTCGATCTGGTGGTTCACGTAGCCGGTCAGCGCGTCGGCGAGGTTCAGCGTGCGCGGCACCCCGTCGACCAGCGCCAGCATGTTCACGCCGAAGCTCGTCTGCATTGGCGTGTGCTTGTAGAGGTTGTTGAGCGTCACGAGCGGGTTGGCGTCCTTCTTCAGCTCGACGACGAGCTTCGTCTTGCCCTTGGCCGACTCGTTGCGCAGACCGCGCACGCCGTCGATCTCGTGGTTGTTCACGAGATCGGCGATCTTGCGCTCGATGCCCTCGACGGAGGTCTGGTACGGGATCTCGGTCACCACGATGCGGTCACCGTTCTTCCCCTCCTCGATCTCCGCGACCGCGCGCATGCGGATGGAGCCTCGACCTGTGGTGTACGCGTCCATCGCGCCGGAACGGCCGAGGATCAGCGCGCCGGTCGGGAAGTCGGGGCCCTTCACGAACTCCATGAGGTCGGTCGGGGTCGCGTCGGGGTGGTCGATCAGGTACGTGGTCGCGTCGATGACCTCCGCGAGGTTGTGCGGCGGGATGTTCGTCGCCATGCCGACCGCGATCCCCTGGCTGCCGTTGACCAGCAGGTTCGGAAAGCGCGACGGGAGCACCGTGGGCTCGCGGGTCTTTCCGTCGTAGCTGTCGGTGAACTCGACGGTGTCCTCGTCGATGCCCGCGAGCAGCTGCATCGCGATCGGTGCGAGCTTGCACTCGGTGTAGCGCGCCGCGGCCGGCTGGGACTCCGGGTCGGGCGAGCCGAACGCGCCATGGCCGTCGACCAGTGGGTGACGCAGGCTGAAGTTCTGCACCATGCGGGCAAGCGCGTCGTAGATCGCGGAATCGCCGTGCGGATGGAAGTTGCCCATGACGTGGCCGACGACGCGCGAGCACTTGGTGTGCTGACGGTCGGGGCGCAGCCCGGCGTCGAGCATCCCGTAGAGGATCCGCCGATGGACCGGCTTCAGGCCGTCGCGCACGTCCGGAAGCGCGCGCGACACGATGACGGACATCGCGTAGTCCAGGAACGAACGTTCCATCTCTTCCTGGATCTCAACGGGCTCGATGTTGCCCAGCGTCTGCTGCCCATCGGGCATGCGTTCGTCTCCTTCTCGAGTTCTCTCCCTGACTTGGAGGTTCCCTCGGCCGGCCGGGGAGAGGCCGGAGGCCAGACGGCCGAGGTGCGGCTCAGATGTCGAGGAAGCGCACGTCCTTCGCGTTCTGCTGGATGAAGCCCCGCCTTGACTCGACGTCGTCGCCCATGAGGATCGAGCACACCTCGTCGGCGATCGCCGCCTGCTCCACGGATACCTGCAGCAGCGTGCGCTGCGTCGGGTCCATGGTCGTCTCCCAGAGCTCTTCGAAATCCATCTCGCCGAGACCCTTGAGCCGTGCGATCTCGGGCTTGCGGCCCTCGTTCTCGGCGAGGAACGTCGTGAGCGCCGGCTCGTCCTTGAGGTACGACTTCGTCTTGCCCAGCACCGCGGAGTACAGCGGCGGCTGCGCCACGTAGATGTAGCCCTTCTCGAACAGCTGGGGCATCTGTCGGAAGAAGAACGTCAACAGCAACGTTCGGATGTGCGATCCGTCGACGTCGGCGTCCGCCAGGATGATGATGCGGTGGTATCGGGCCTTCTCGACGTCGAACTCGTCCGCGAGGCCCGCGCCGATCGCGGTGATGAGCGCCTGGATCTCGACGTTCTTCAGCATCTTGTCCATGCGCGCCCGCTCGACGTTCAGAATCTTCCCGCGGATCGGCAAGATCGCCTGGATGTGCGGGTCGCGGGCGTCCTTGGCCGACGAGCCGGCGGAGTTCCCCTCCACGATGAACATCTCGGACTCGGCCGGGTTGCGCGACGAGCAGTCTGCGAGCTTTCCCGGCAGGCCACCACCCTCGAGCGCGCTCTTGCGCCGGGTGAGGTCACGGGCCGACTTGGCGGCCATGCGCGCGCGTGACGCCGCGGTTGCCTTGGCCATGATCTGCTTCGCCTCGGGCGGATGCTCCTCGAGCCAATCGCCCAGCTTCTCGTTCGTCGACTTCTCGACCATCGAGCGCATCTCGGTGTTGCCGAGCTTCGTCTTGGTCTGACCTTCGAACTGCGGGTTCTGGAGCTTCACCGAGATGATCGCGGTGAGCCCCTCCCGGATGTCCTCGCCGAGGAGGTTGTCGTCCTTCTCCTTGAGGAAGCCGCGGGCGCGGCCATACTTGTTCACCGCGTTCGTGAGGGCCTTCTTGAAGCCCTCCTCGTGCATTCCGCCCTCGGTGGTGGCGATGTTGTTCGCGAACGAGTGGAGGCCCTCGTAGTAGCCGGTGTTCCACTGCATCGCGATCTCGACCTCGGACGTGCTGGCCTGCTCCTCGAAGGACACGACGCGCTTGAAGATCGGCTCCTTCGACGAGTTCAGGTGCTTCACGAAGTCGACGATCCCGCCCTTGGCGAGGAAGTGCTGCTCGGTGACCGGGTCGGTGCGCTCGTCCTTGAATCGGATCTCGAGACCCTTGTTCAGGAACGCCATCTCGCGGAGGCGCTCGACGAGCGTCTGAGCGCGGAACTCCACGTCCTCGAAGACCGCCGGGTCCGGCCAGAACGTGACGATCGTGCCCGTCCGCTTCGAATCGGCCTTCCGGACGATGCGACCGGTCGGGTTTCCACCGTTCTCGAACGCCATCTCCCATTTGCCACCATCGCGGTGGATCTCGAGCTCCAGGCGGGACGAGAGCGCGTTCACGACCGACACCCCCACGCCATGGAGACCGCCCGAGATCTTGTAGCCCTCGCCGCCGAACTTCCCGCCCGCGTGCAGCGTGGTCAACACGATCTCCGCCGCAGACTTCCTCTTGTCCTCGGGGTGCGGGTCGACCGGGATGCCGCGACCGTTGTCATACACCCGACACCCGCCATCGGCGAGCAGCGTCACCTCGATGCGGGTCGCATGGCCCGCCATGGCCTCGTCGACCGCGTTGTCCACCACCTCGTAGACCAGGTGGTGCAGACCTGAGATCCCGGTGGAGCCGATGTACATCCCCGGGCGTTCCCGGACCGGCTCGAGGCCTTTCAGTACCGTGATGTCCTTTGCCGCGTAGGCCACGTGCGAGCACCCTTTCGACGTCGAGTGAGGTGGCACAGGAGGCCGGGGGGTCGACCGGTGCGGTTTGTCATGAAGCCGTCCGCGTGAGGGACGCGAAACCGCAGGTCAGAGGCCTTTTACCACTGCTGCAAGCCTACCAGAGTGCAGGGACATCCATCGGTCTCACAGCCCATGTTTTCAGGCCCGCGAACCGGGCTCGCGTGACACCGAGACCCGCACCTCGCGAACACTCACCGCGGGGACCTCCTCGGCGATGCGCGTGACGAGCACCTGGTCCAGGTAGCGGAGCTGTCCGGCCCAGGCCGCGCCGTCCGCCACGACGACGAGCACCCCGCCGCGCACCGTTTGGGGCCGACTGTGCGCGGCGAGCGCGGCGCCCACCAGATCGTCCCAGCTCGCGGCAATCGCGTCGATCTCCGACGGCGCGCCCATGCCGAGCTCGCGCCGGATCGCATCCAGCGCGTCGCCGACCCGGGGCAGGTCGGGTTCGCTCACCGTGGCGGGCCGCCGCCGGACACGATGCGGCCCTCGTGGACGGTCAGGTGGCGGTCGGCGTCGATGCCGGGTGGAACCACCCCGGCAGTCGTCAGCAGCGTCTGGGTGGACGGCAGGTGGACCACCAGGGCCGCGGACCGCTCCGGATCGAGCTCGCTGAACACGTCGTCCAGGAGAAGAACCGGGTCGCTGCCGATGATCGACGCGATCAGCCGGTGCCCCGCGAGCCGGAGCGCGAGCGCCAGCGTCCGCTGCTCGCCCTGAGACGCGTGGCTGCGCGCGTCCAGCCCGTTCAGCATCAGTCGCCAGTCGTCGCGGTGCGGTCCCACGAGCGTGATCCCACGTTCGGTCTCGCGCCGGCGCAACGCCTCGAGCGCGCCGCGCAACAAACCCTCGACGTCGTCGACCCGGCCCGGCTCCAGCGCGCCTTCGCACCACTCCGCCTCGTACCGCATCGCCATCCCCGGCGTGAGCCCCGCGAGCGACTCGTAGGCCTCCGCGATCCCGGGGGTCAGCCGATCGATGAGCCGCAGCCGCCCGCGCACGAGCTCGCCGCCGCTCGCGACCAGTCGGTCGTCGAGAACGTCCAGTGTCGTGCGCGCCTCCGCATCGCGCACCCCGCCGCGCAGCAGCGCGTTGCGTTGCTTCAACACGCGCTCGAAGTCCGCGCGGACCGTCGTGTACTTCGTGCCACTCGCTTCGAGCAGCTCGTCGAGGTAGTCACGCCGACGGGCCGGTCCACCCTTCACGACCGCGAGGTCGTCGGGAGAGAACACGGTGACGCGCAAGTGGTCCGCGTAATCACGCCGACGTGTGACCGGCTGCTTGTTCATCGAGCACGCGGTTGCGACCGACGGAGCGGAGCGCGGCTTCGACGAGCAGGGTGCGGTCCGCCTCGACGATCTCCGCGCGCACGATCGCCTCGTCGTGACCCGACGCGACGAGTGCGGCATCGGGGACCCCGCGAAACGAGCGGCCCGACGCCACCCACGCCACCGCCTCGAGCAGGCTCGTCTTGCCCTGGCCGTTGGCGCCGGTGATGACCGTGCAACCTTCGTCGAACCCGACGTCCACTGCGTCGTAGCAGCGGAAGTCCGCCAGCCAGAGGCGGCTGAGCCGCATCAGCTCGCCCGGCCCGTGGTCTGACTCAGGAGATCCGTACGGGCATCAGGAGGTACAGGAACTCCGGATGGTCCGTGCCCTTCAGCGTCGCGGGCTTGAGTGGGTCCAGCGTCTCCAGCACGACCTCGTCGCCCTCGACCGAGAGCAACCCGTCCAGCAGGAATTGCGGGTTGAACGCGACGGTGACGTCGGTGCCCTCGAACTTCGCGTCGATCGCCTCGGTCGCGTCTGCACGCTCCTGCGCGTTCGCCGAGAGCTCCAGACCGTCCGCGCTCATCGCGAGCCGCACCGGCGTGCCCTCGCGACCCTCGCCGACGATCTGCATCAACCGGACCGCTTCCTCGAGCGTCTCGCGCGAAACGGTCAGCCGGTTCGGATAGCCGCTCGGGATCAGCTGCTCGTAGTTCGGGAACTCACCTTCGATCAACCGTGCCGTCACCGTGCGCGTCGCCGAGGCGAACCGAACTTCCCGCTCACCGAAGGTCACATCGATCTTGCCCGAAGAGAACACGCGCTGGACCTCGTTGAGGCCCCGGGCTCCGACCAGCACACGCTGGCCCTCGCTCAGCATCCCGACGCCGGTGAGGTCGCGCACCGCGAGCCGGTAGGAGTCCGTTGCGACCAGGCGCACCCCGTCGCTCGTGGCGGTAAGCAGCACACCGGTGAGGATCGGCCGCGCGTCGTCGCGCGACGGCGCCGGGGATCACCTGGCGCAGCGCCTCGGCGAACGGGCCCGGCGTCCACGGTGACCGCCGAACCACTCGGCTCGCCCACCCGGGGAAACTCTTCCGCCGGCAGCAGCCGGACACTGGCCTTGGCCGAACCCGCGGTGATCCGCGCGTCGTCGCCTTCGACCTCGAACGTCACCACGCCCGACTTCATCCGGGTGGTCAGACCGTCGAACAGCTTGGCCGGCACCACGGCCTGGCCGTCGGTCTCGACCTGTGCGGGCGCCTGCACCCGGATCGTGAGATCGAGGTCCGAGCCGACCAGCTCGATGTGGTCATCGGCGGCGGTCACCTGGATGCCCGAGAGCACCGGGAGCGCGCCGCTCCGGGCCGAGACCGCGCGCTGTGCGGTGCTGATCGCCTCGGCCAGCGTGTCGCGCTCGCAGCGGAACTTCACCGTCCACCTCCTGGCGAAAACGATAGGTGTACTTGTCGTAGCAGTAGTAGGTCCTGTGGATTGTGGACAATCCCGGACTCTCCCTGGTGGGAGGGGTTCGTCACTCCCAAGAGTTGTCCACCGCCGTCCCCAGGCAGGTGACCGGTGGATGACCAGCCGGTGAAGTTCCCCACCGCGGGCGAGAGATATCCCCAGGAGTCCACAGGCTTATCCACCGGTCCCGAGCCGGATGCGGCCCATGAGCTCGTTGACCTGGTCGAACACGTTGTGGCGTTCGGTCATGAGACCTTTGATCTTCTCCACCGCGTGGATCACGGTGGTGTGGTCCCGGCCGCCGAACTCCTCGGCGATCTTCGGGTACGAGAAGTCGGTGAGCTCCCGGAAGACGTACATGCCGATCTGGCGGGCGATGACGAGCGGGCGGCGCCGGCTGCGGCCGCAGAGGTCCTCGACCGTGAAGCCGAACATCTTGGCGGTCTCGTCGAGGATGAGCTCCGGGGTGATCACCCGGGGGACCACGGGCGGCAGCAGGTCGATGAGGACCTGCCGGGCGACCTCTTCGGAGAGCGGCAGCCGGTTCAGGCTGGAGTAGGCCGCGACCCGGATCAGCGCGCCTTCGAGCTGGCGGACGTTGTCGCTGATGTTGCTGGCGATGAAGTTGAGGACCTCGGCGGGCAGCTCCTCGAGCGCCTCGGCCTCGGCCTTCATCCGCAAGATGGCGAGCCGGGTCTCGAACTCCGGCGGCTGGACGTCGGTGATCAGACCCCACTCGAGGCGGGTCCGCAGCCGGTCCTCGAGGCGCGGGATCTGCTTCGGGGGCCGGTCCGACGACAGCACGATCTGGTTGCCGGCGCCGTGCAGCGAGTTGAACGTGTGGAAGAACTCCTCCTGGAGCTGCTGGCTGCGCTCGAGGAACTGGATGTCGTCCACGAGGAGCACGTCGACCTCGCGGTAGCGGCGCCGGAAGGCGTTGCCCGCGTTGTTGCGGATCGCGTCGACGAACTCGTTCATCAGGGTCTCGGTGGAGACGTACCGGACCCGGCTCAGCTTGTGGACGTCGCGGACGTAGTTGCCGATCGCGTGCAGCAGGTGGGTCTTGCCCAACCCGGCGGGCCCGTAGATGAACAGCGGGTTGTAGGAGCGGGCCGGGTTCTCGGCCACGGAGAGCGCGGCGGCGTGCGCGAAGCGGTTGGACGCACCGATCACGAAGCGATCGAAGGTGTACCGGGGGTTCGAGCGCGGTCCAGGGCGCCGGGGTCTCCTCGCCCGGAGGGGTCACCAGTGTGGGCGCGGTGGCGGGCAGCGGGCCCGGAACCGCGGTCGGAACAGCGGAATCGGTCGGTGCCGGCGTGTTCATGACGACGGGATCGTCGCGGCGGGGCGCGGTGTCGACGACCAGCTCGACGGCGAGCTCGCGGCCGGTCGCGTCGTGGAGCAGATCGGTCAGCAGGCCGGTGTAGCTGGACCGGATGCGCTCGCAGGCCACCGCGTTCGGGACGGCGAGGACGAGTACTTCGCCGTCGCAGCGGACGGGTCGCACCTCGCGGAACCACGTGTTCCAGGTCCCCTCGGCCAGCTGCGCGCGCAGCGCGGTGCTCCCCGAGTCCCAGAGATCCGCGGCCAGCGACGACACGACGGTCGTCGAGGCCAGCTCCATGTTTTCCACAGGCCCATCCACAAGTGTGGAGAAAGGAAGAGAGAGGCGCGAGGCCCCTCTCATCATGATGACGGGTCGGCCTGCCGCGGGCGGGGGAACGCCCACCGGGGAAGTTCGCCGTTTCGAGGCCGTTACGAAGGGCGAGAGGGCGAACCTAGCAAACGGCCTGGGGACGAACAAGGGGAGCCGGAGCGCAATGGAGAGCCGACAAAAGCCCGCGTTTGGGGCGCTATCCACAACTGCGTGCCGGATGATTTCTCGGGGCTTGGGGAGAGCCGCCGACCGGGTGGTGATCGGAGCTCGGGGTGCCGTTGACGCGTCCCATCGGCGCTCGGACGCTGGCGGGGTTGAAGTCTCGTGCGCGGATTGCGGCTCACCCCCGGAAGATCGTAGAATCCGAGGCCCCGCCCATCTACCACCTCCCGGACGACCCACCACACCGCAGGGTCGATGCCGGTCCACTCCTGGGCGAACCTCTCGAGGAGGCCATGCGTGAAGCGGACCTTCCAGCCGAACCAGCGGAAGCGCAGCAAGAAGCACGGATTTCGTCTGCGGATGCGTACCCGCGCGGGTCGCAACGTGGTGAAGACGCGTCGTCGGCGCGGTCGCGCCCGGCTCTCCGCCTGATCTGGCGCGTTCGCGGCCATGCAACGTTTCCGGGAACTCGCGCGGGCACCTGCCCGTCGGCACGGCGCGCTCCGTGCCCGCCTGCTTCCGGGTGACCCGAGCGCAGCCACCGAGCGTGGCCTACGCAGTGCCGCGAGCGGTCGGCGGTGCGGTGGAGCGCAACCGGCTCCGGCGGCGGCTCCGCGCCATGGTGCGCGAGCTCGACTCCGAGCTCGTCCCGGGCGGCCGCTACCTGCTCAGCGCGGGACCTTCAGCGATGAAGACGACCACGACAGAACTTCGCGACACGCTGCGCGCGGTGCTGCGCGCGCGGCGCGTGAGCGACTCTGATGGCCTCGCTCACCTCCCCCGCTCCGGCCCCGGCGACGCCGGACCGCCCGCGCCGATCGCCCGCGGCCTGGATCGCGGCCACGCTCATCCGTGGCTACCAGTACCTGTTTGCCTGGACCCCCTCGCACTGCCGGTTCGCCCCGTCGTGCTCGCAGTACGCGCTCGAGGCGGTCACCGAGCACGGGCGCGATCCGGGGCTCGTGGCTCGCGATCCGACGCATCGGCCGCTGCCACCCCTGGAACGCCGGCGGGTACGACCCAGTCCCTGCAGCGAACACATGTTCGCATGAGACCGGAAGCAGGTAGCTGACGTGCAGAGCATCTGGGACGGCATTCGCGAGGGCATGGGCTATGTCCTGTCGTTCTTCTACTCGATCGTCCCGAACGCCGGTTTCGCCATCATCATGCTCACCGTCGTGGTGCGGCTGATCCTCTTCCCGCTGACCGCGAAGCAGGCGAAGTCGATGATCGCCATGCAGCGGGCGCAACCCGAGATCAAGAAGCTGCAGGCGAAGTACAAGAACGACAAGCAGAAGCTCAACGAAGAGATGATGAAGTTCTACAAGGAGAACTCCATCAATCCGCTCGGGGGCTGCCTGCCGCTGCTCGCGCAGACCCCGGTGTTCATCGCGCTCTACGAGATGTTGCGCAACATCCAGAAGTTCATCCCGACAGACTCGGCGATGTACGCGGACATCTGCACGCCGAAAGGCCATAACCCATGCGCGGTGGTGAACCTCGACTTCTTCGGAATGAACCTGCAGACGGCCGCCGGCCAGGCGCCCAAAGGGTTGGGCAACGCCGCGCCGTACTACGTGCTCGTCGGCCTGGTGGTCATCAGCGCGTTCCTCCAGCAGCGTCAGACCATGCGGAACCAGACCCAGGTCAACACGCAGATGCAGGTCATCGGCAAGGTCATGCCGGTCATCTTCGGGTTCATCTCGATCAACATCCCGGCCGGTGTGGTCCTGTACTTCCTGACCAGCAACATCTGGCAGATCGGCCAGCAGGAGGTGGTGTACCGGACGGTCGGGGCACCGAACGAGCCACCCAAGGGCAAAGCGGCGAAAGCTGGGGGTCGCGCACCGACCCACCTTCGGGCAGCAAGGCTGCGCCCATCGAGGCCAAGAGCTCCGAGACCAGCCCGCCCGCGGCCACCGGTGGTGTGAAGGGCCTGTTCAAGTCCTTGTCCCCCAGTGCGACGCCGAGCGAGGACGCGGCGCCGAGCGGGAACGGCAAGCCTCAACCGAAGGACACGGGCTCGTGCCGCGAAGAGCACCCCGGCGAAGAAGTCCACCGGGGCCAAGATCACTCCACCGAAGGCAACCCCGACCGCGAAGCAGAAGCCGGCGAGTGGCGACGGGAAAGCCGGCGCGGCCGCACCCCGAAAGAACAATCGGAAGCGGAAGCGCTAGATGGAGTGGGTCGAGACAACTGGGAAGACCGTCGCGGATGCGCTGGATGCCGCGCTCGACGAGCTCGGGAGTCCACGAGGACGACGTCGAGGTCGAGGTGCTCGAGGAGCCCAAGGCCGGGCTGTTCGGCCGGATCGGTCGCGCCGACGCCCGGGTGCGGGTGCGCCTGAAGCCGATCTCGCGTGAGAAGCCCGGGGACCGGCGCCGCCGCAAGGGCAAGGGCAGTCGCTCCCGGGGTGAGGGCAGCGGGCGTGGGGACGGTCCCGGGTCGAGGCGAGGGCAAGGGTCGCGGCGACAACAGGTCGCGTGGTGAGGGCAAGCCCCGCAGCGAAGGCAAGCCGCGGGGCGAGAGTGCGAAGACGAGTCGTCCTGAGGGTCGTGGGCCGGCGCCTGCACGCCAAAGGCGGTGGCCGTGAGGGCCGCGACGGCCGTTCCGGCGAGACTGCTCCGAAGGGGAACGAAATGGAAGAGACGACGGTAACGGTCGAGCGACAGGCGGAGACGGCGGCGGAGTTCACGATCGGCCTGGTGGAGGCGTTCGGCGCCAACGCCGACGTCACCGACGAGATCGACGACGGCGCCATCACGGTGAAGATCGTCGGCTCGGACCTCGGTCTGCTCGTCGGGCCGAAGGGCGCAACCCTCAACGCGATCGAGGAGCTGGTCCGGGCGGTCGTCCAGAAGGAGACCGGTGGCCACGGCGCCCGGATCCACGTGGATGTGGCCGGTTACCGGGAGAAGCGCCGCGAGGCCCTGGCCGGGTTCACCCGCGGCCTGGTCGAGAAGGTGCTCGAGACCGGCGAGGAGCAGGTGCTCGAGCCGATGCACTCGGCCGACCGCAAGGTCGTCCACGACACGGTCACCGAGATCGACGGTGTGGAGACCAGCTCGGAGGGCGAGGAGCCGCGCCGGTACGTGGTGATTCGCCCGGCCTGACGTGGACGGGCGGCGCCAGCTGCTCGCGGTGCTCCAGGGATGCGCAGGACCTGGGGCTGCTCGGACCCGGACCGGTCGAGGCCCATCTCGAGCACAGCCGAGCCTGGGCGGAGGCGCTCGGAGATCCGCCCGCGACCTTCCTCGATCTGGGCAGCGGCGGCGGGGTGCCCGGGCCTTCCGCTCCTGTTGGAGTGGCCTTCGACCCGCGCCACGCTGCTCGATTCCCGGGTCCGGTCGGTGACCTGGATCGAGGAAGCCGTGGCCCGGCTCGGCTGGGAGGATCGGGTCGACGTGCTCGAGGAGCGGGCCGAGGCGGCCGGGAGAGATCGAGAGCTGCGCGAATCCGCTCCGCTGGTGCGTGGCTCGAGGGTTCGGTCCGCCGGCGGTCACCGCGGAGTGCGCGAGCGCGCTGGTCGAGGTCGGGGGGCGGCTGAGCGTCAGCGAGCCTCCGGGCGGGGATCCGACTCGGTGGCCCGCGGAGCAGCTCCGCGGCCCTCGGGCTGCAGCTGGTCGAGACCCGGGTCGTGGTCGAGGCGTCGTTCGTGATGCTGAAGAAGTCGCAGGCATCGGCGGATCGCTGGCCGCGGCGGGTGGGCAAGCCGGGGCAGCGACCGCTCTGGTGAGGACGCCTCTCCGGGTTCGGTGTTTCACGTGGAACATCCGACCGGGCGTGGGATCGGCGGTCGCGAGCAGATTCGCTCGGCGCCGGTGCATCCACGTGAACCCGAGTGGTGTGGCCCTTTCGAACGCTTCTTCCGAGCTCGGCGGAGCCGCATCGATTCGATCCCGGGCCGAGCGGCTGGCCGGCTGACGCCGGCGGCCAGGGTCAGAGACGATCTCGCCCGGTCGTCCAGGTCTGATGGTGGGCTCCAGGTCCTCGGGGGATGGGGGGTCCGGATCTCGGCGGTGGTTTGGCGAGGTGGCGAGAGATTTCGGCGGTCGAGCGCTGGAGCCCCGTGATCGGCGAGGTTGACGGGGCTGCAAGTGGAGCTCCAGAAGGATCTGCGCGGTCGGACGGGAAGATGTGGCGCCGGAGGGTGACCTCGAGGAGCGGGAGGAGTAGGTTCGGAACGTGGACGCGCCGGGGCCCGGCTGGGCGAGGCCCGGCACTGGTCTCGCGGCGCGGGCGCGCGAGCACTCGGTGCGGGATGTTTCGGCCGGTGCCCGGATGTTTCACGTGGAACATCGATTTCGCGCTCCGAAAGCCTTGACCATGAGGTGAGCGTTGGTCGAGGATGGCATTTCCCGCGCATCCGCCCGAGAGGACTGCACATGCCAACCGAGGGCAACGATCCGAAGGGCCGCGGTCGTCGGTTGTTCGGGTCTCGTCGCCGGCCGGCGGAGCCCACGGAGCGCCCGCCTGAAGCGACCCCGGAGCCTCCAGCAGAGGCAGTCCGACGTCGCGGCGGAAGGACCCCCGACATCTCCCCCGGTCGCTCAGCCGCCGAGCTGGCGCTACACACCGGTCGCGACGACTCCGCCCGCCCCGATCTCCCCAGCTCCGGCTGCCCCGGCTCCGCGCCACCGCCGTCACCGCCGGTCGCCGCTTCGTCTTCCCCTGCGTCGCCTGGACCAACGTCCGCGGCCGCACCGGTCGACGCTCCGACGACGGCGTCGAGCTCACCGGTCGAGCCGGTGCCCGCGGAATCCCCAGCCGCCACTCGACGAGGACACCTGGACCGTGGAATCTGGTGCAAACGGTCAAGCCCAGGCGAGGACCCGGTCGAGCCGGAGCCGGCTCCGGTCGTCCCGCCCGATCCGACCCCGAACCGGCACGCGCCTCGCTCGCCCCGGCCGAGGGCGGCCACGTCGCGCCTCCGCCGCGCCCCGGCCCCGCGCCGCGCCGCCCGCGCCCGATCCGGGAACGTCGGCCTGCCCGGCTCCGAGGAGCGGTCCCGCTCGGTCGACGAAGCCGAGGCGGACGGCGGCGATGACCGACGACGAGCCGCCGACCTACGAGCTGCCACGGATCATCGCGATCGCGAACCAGAAGGGTGGGGTCGGCAAGACGACCACCTCCGTGAACCTCGGCGCGTCGCTGGCCGAGCTCGGCTACCGGGTGCTCGTCGTCGACCTCGACCCCAGGGCAACGCCACCACCGGACTGGGAATCAACGCCCGGAACCTCCAGGCATCGGTCTACGACGTGATCATGACCAACGCGGCGATCGAGGACTGCGTCGAGCCGACGAGCCTCAAGAACCTGTTCGTCGCGCCGGCCACGATCGACCTCGCCGGCGCGGAGATCGAGCTGGTGCCCGCGTTCAGCCGGGAGCTGAAGCTGCGCCGGGCGCTCGAGGAGGTGCGCGACGAGTACGACTACGTCCTCATCGACTGCCCGCCCTCGCTCGGCCTGCTCACGGTCAACGGGCTCGCGGCCGCGGACGACGTGATCGTCCCGATCCAGTGCGAGTACTACGCGCTCGAGGGTCTTGAGCCAGCTCATCCGTAACGTGACGCTCGTGCGGACGAACCTCAACCCGAAGCTCGACGTCCGGGGGATCGTCCTCACGATGTACGACGCCCGCACCAAGCTCGCCGACCAGGTCGAGCAGGAGGTGCGCGAGCACTTCGGGCGCCGGGTCTACGAGACCGTGGTCCCACGCACGGTCCGACTCTCGGAAGCGCCTTCGTTCGGTCAACCGATCATCGTGTTCGACTCGACCTCCCGGGGCGCCGTGGCGTACCGGGAGCTGGCGAAAGAGGTGAGCAGTGGCGCGACGCGGCGGGCTGGGTAAGGGGCTCGGGGCACTCATCCCGGCGGGCGTTCCCGAGGGGTTCGGCGGGCTCGACGAGATCCCGGTGGCGGCGATCCGGCCGAACCCGTACCAGCCGCGGGAGCACTTCGACGAGGAGGAGCTCGCGTCGCTCGCCGAGTCGATCCGAGAGGTCGGCATCCTCCAGCCGGTGCTCGTGCGCGAGACCGACGACGGCTACGAGCTCATCGCGGGCGAGCGGCGCTGGCGCGCGGCTCGGCGGGTCGGCCTCCAGAACATCCCCGCGCTGGTGCGCGACACCGACGACGCCTCGGCGCTCGAGCACGCGCTCGTCGAGAACGTGCACCGCTCGGACCTCAACGTGCTGGAGGAGGCCGCCGCCTACCAGCAGCTCATCGAGGACTTCGGGCTCACCCACGAAGAGGTCTCGATCCGGGTCGGCCGGAGCCGGACTTCGGTCACGAACACCCTGCGCCTGCTCCAGCTCCCGCCGACGGTGCAGCGGCTCGTCCGGGACAAGTCGCTGACGATGGGCCATGCCCGGGCGCTGCTCGGCACCCCCGACCGGGCGTTGCAGGAGCAGCTGGCCCGGCGCATCGTGGCCGAGGGGCTCTCCGTGCGAGCGATCGAGGACGCGCTGCGCGAGCCGACCGTCGTCACGACTGACGACGAGGACGAGACCACCGTCCGAGCACCGGGCCGACGTCGGCCGAGGCCGGGAACGCGACCCGCCAGCTCCGCCCGCCGGGCCTGCTCGAGCTCGAGAGCCTGCTGAGCGACCACCTCGACACGAGGGTGAAGGTCGACATGGGCACGAAGCGGGGGAAGGTCACGATCGAGTTCTCGACCCTCGAGGATCTCGAGCGGATCTACAAGGTCATCACCGAGTAGACGCGTCGACCTCGATCGGCTGCTCCTCGATCCCGCGCCGAATGCCACGGGTGATCGCGGCACCGACGTCGGCGACGGCGGCGACGAGGGCACCCATGGCCTCGACGTCGAGCTCGCCCACCGGCTCGCAGACGACCGCGGCCATGCGCGTCTCGCGCAGGATGGCGAACGTCCGGCCGCAGGGGGCGTCGGCGACGGTCGGGCCCAGCACCCGCTCGAGCTCGGCCTGGATCGCGTGGGCGACCCGGTAGCCCGCTTCGGATCGGAACTCGCCCGACGCGAAGTAGTGGCACCGACAGCCCGACCGGTCGCCGGCGCGCAGCCCGATGAAGAGGTCGGCTTCGTACTGGTTCGCGCGGCTCGGCGATCGTCGAGTCGTCCTCGCCCGAGAGGTCGGTGATGGTCTGGGCGCCTTCGCTCGAGAGCGATCCGGCCGATCACGTCGCCGAGCGTCTGGAACTCGGGGCCCGACCGCCACGAACACGCGATGGTCCTGGAGCCGACGAGGGTGCACGGAGCTGCTCGCGCTCGCGCACCGCGGCGACCGAGCCCGGGGTCAGCGAGCCGACCCGGTTGAGCGCGCGGAGGGTCTCGGGACCGAGGATGCCGTCGATCGAGAGGCCGGTGTTGCGCTGGAACTCGCGCAGCGCCGCGGCACTCTGGTGACCGAGGATGCCGTCCTCGCGACCGGCGTCGAAGCCGAGCGCGTTGAGCCGGTGCTGGAACTCGGCGACGTCGTCACCGCGCAGGTTCGGGCTGCGCTCGTACAGGAGGCGATCACCGAGCGCGAAGCCGCTCTCGACCAGCGCGGCCCACGTCTCCGGGCCGCAGATCCCGTCGACGCGGATGCCCCGGGCCTCCTGGAAGGTCCGGACCGACGCCTCGGTCGCCGGCCCGAACACGCCCGCGTCGTCTTCGATCGGCACGTAGCCGGCCGCGGCCAGACGCTGTTGGAGGTCGCGTACGGCTTTGCCCGCGCTGTCACGCCGAAGGATGTCTGTACTCGTCATCGAGGCTGCCACCTCGGTGGTCCTATCCACCCCCGCCGGCGTGCGCGCGCTGCGTGGTTGCATGAACGCGCGATGCCCGGGGACGGGGTCTGGTTCATCCGATGTACTCGGAGAGGTCCTGGAGCAGCTGGCCCTTGCCCTTGGCGCCGACGAGGCGCTTGACCGGCGAGCCGTCCTGGAACACCAGCAGCGTCGGGATGCTCATCACGTCGAACCGCCGCGCCGTGTCCGGGTTGTCGTCGACGTTGAGCTTCGCGATCTGCAGCTTGCCGGCGTGCTCGTCGGCGATCTCCTCGAGCGCCGGAGCGATCATCTTGCACGGGCCGCACCACTCCGCCCAGAAGTCGATGACGACCGGGGTGTCGGAGGCCTTGACCGTCTCGTCGAACGTGGCGTCCGAGAGCGTCAGAATCTTGTCAGACACGGGATGTCCTTTCCGGCGGCCGCCGGAGCGGTCGCGGTGGGTTCGAAGTGTAGCGACGGGTGCAACGCATCTCGGGGTTCAGTTGCTTCCCGAGTTCAGTGACTCCCGGCCGCGTGCTCGACCTCGGCGAGCCAGCGCTCGGCCTCGATGGCCGACATGCAGCCGGTGCCCGCGGCCGTGATGGCCTGTCGGAAGACGTGGTCCTGCACGTCGCCCGCCGCGAACACACCTTCGACCGAGGTTCGGGTCGAGCTTCCGTCGGTGATGATGTATCCGTTCGCGTCCATCTCGAGCTGACCCTTGAAGAGGTCGGTGTTCGGGATGTGGCCGATGGCGACGAAGAGTCCGGTCAGCGGCAGCTCGTGGAGCTCATCGGTGACGACGTTGCGCACGTGCGCGCCTTCGAGCTTGGTGTCGCCGATGACGTCCTCGACGACCGAGTTCCACTGGAAGTCGATCTTGGGATTCGCGAACGCGCGGTCCTGCATCACCTTCGACGCGCGCAGCTCCTCGCGCACGGTGGATGACGGTGACCTTCGACGCGAACTTCGTCAGGAACAGCGCCTCTTCGATCGCGGTGTCCCCGCCGCCGACGACGCCGATGTGGTGGTCCCGGAAGAAGAACCCGTCACACGTCGCGCACGTCGAGACGCCGTGACCCAGCAGACGCTCCTCGTTGGGGAGCCCGAGCATCTGCGCCGAAGCGCCGGTCGAGATGATGATCGAATCGAGCGGTGTACTCGGTCCCGTCCCGACGTGCACCGTGAACGGCCGGGCGGAGAGGTCCACGCGGTCCGCGTCGGCGGTCACGAACTCGGTGCCGAACCGCTCGGCCTGTTCGCGGAAGCGGAGCATGAGGTCGGGACCCATGATCCCTTCGGGAAAGCCCGGGTAGTTCTCGACGTCGGTCGTGAGCATCAGCTGCCCACCGGCGCCGAGGCCCTCGATCACGACCGGTCGTAGGTTCGCCCGGGCGGCGTAGACGGCGGCGGTCAGCCCGGCGGGGCCGGAACCGACGATCACGAGATCGCGGAGCTCAGACACGGTCGACTTCCTTCTTCGAGCGACGTGACCAGCAGAACCCTCCGGCGATGAGGAAGATTCCCCCGATGATCAGCCAGGCCGCCCACACGGGCACCGACGATCACGAGCACCCGGAAGGTGAAGATCGTCACGAGCATGAACGCGGTGAGGGCGAAGAACGCGGTCAGGAAGCCGTAGACGACGACCTTCGCGCCCTGCTGCGCCGGAACGACCGTCTTGTCGCGGACGAGGATGACGCCCTTCTCGACCGCGTCTGCCGCTTGGGTGGTCCAGTCGCTCAACGCCCGTGCCCTCCTGTAGCCCAGCTGCTCTCCGGGGAGGTCAGGAGCGTACCCGGATGCTCGCTCAGACTCCCGGGCCCACGCTCCGGAGGCCGATCCGGGCGGCTATCGGGAGATCGACGCCACGACGTTGGTGCAGTCGGCGTCCGAGACGACGAAGACGATCGTCCGGCCCCCGGTCCTGATGCCGACGATGGTGACCGGCGCGCCCTGGTAGGTGCCGGTGCCCCGTGAACACCACCGGCTCGGCGACCCGCGAGCTGCTGCGCGCACGTCGCGGTGCTGGCAGGACTCGGAGTCGGTACCTGCCTGACGCCGCCGCCGGTCGCGAACTCGGACTGCGCCGAGGAACGCGTCGTCGAGCTGCCGCCTACGCCTCGGCCGGGCGCCGGTCGAGCAGCGCCTTGAGCGCAGCCGGGCTCGTGACGTCGCCGAGGTCACCGACGTCACCGCGACGGCGCGGTGCTCGACGCTCCACTGTCACTCGAGCTGGAGCTCGTCGATGAGTCGCCACTGATCGACGAGACCGCGACACCGATGCCAGCGACGACGAGCAGGCCGGCCGCGGCGATCGCCGTGACGGCAATCCAGCGTCGCGAGCCGCGGCGCGGGCGCGACGTCGTCGGGTCCCGCTCGGGTTGCATCGCGCACGAGTCGGTGGCGCGTGACATCGTCGAGGGGCGCAATGGGCGCGCCGGACCGCGGCGCGGGTCCGCTCGAGCGAGGCACGCGCGCGCGGCGAGGTTCGGCGTCGCCTCGAGTCGCTCGCGCACTGCCGCCTCCGTCAGGCCATGGTCGGCCGCGAAGCCGGCGAGCTCGTCGTCGACCAGGGCGTTGAGCGCTTCGTCGAGATCGAAGCCATCAGGCGGCTCGGGGGAGATCGGCGGCTCATTCATGATCAGTGCTCCGTTGGACGCTGACCCGGCTGCACCTGGTTCCCCGGGTCGTGGGTTGGTCCGCAGCTCGAGGGCGACGGCCGCGCGGCCCCGGGCGATCCGGGAGCGCACGGTTCCGGGCGGGAGATCCAGCACGTCGGCGATCTGCGCGTAGTCGAGGTCGCACAGGTCCCGCAGGACCACCGCCACCCGGAACTCCTCGGGAATCCGCGCGAGCGCGGCGTCGATGTCGATGCGGTCGCCGCTCGCGTCAGGCCCCGCATCCGGCGGCGTGCCGCGCTCTTCGAGCACCGCGGTCGGGCGCGGGCGCCGATTGCGGCGCCGGAGCTCGTCGAGTGCGGCGTTCGTCGTCGACGCGGTAGAGCCAGGTGGTGAAGGCGGACCGACCGTCGAAGCGGGTGATCGCGCGCCGCGACGGCGATGAGCGCTTCCTGGCTCGCGTCGAGCGCGTCCTCCGGGTTGCCCAGGATCCGGCGGCAGATCGCGTGAACTCGGTCGACGTGCCGTTCGAGCAGGACCTCGAGCGCGGCGCGGTCGCCGGCCGCAGCGAGTGTCGCGAGAGCCGAGTCATCGTTGCCGTGGAGTGGATCAGGCGGTGCCAAAGACGCGCACCTCGGCCACGCGCAGGCGGTAGGGGCGGCTCGGAGGCAGGTTCGTGATCCAGAGCAGCGCGTAGCGCGCTCGCGGCGCGGGTTGCAGTGCCAGGATGGCGTCCGAGCCCAGGCCCTGTCCGCTGAAGGCCGGTGGGCCCCAGCCGGCGAGTGCGTCGGGCACCGAGTCGCTCGGCGTACACCTGCGCGCTCCAGTCCACGTCGGTCGACGGCGTCAGCACCTCGAGGCGCACGATCTTCTTGGGGGAGCCGATGTCGATGACCAGACCGACCCCGGACTTGAGCCCGCCGACGTCGCGGTCCCGGTAGAGCTCGGTGGACCACGCGGTCGCGACGTTGTTGTCCCACGAGAACGGCACCTGCGCCCTGCTCTCGTGACCGTCCCCCTCGGGGTCGTAGTCCTGGACCGACGACGATCTTCAGCTGGCTCACGACGGGGGCGGGCGGGGCGGCGTTGGACACGGGCGCGTCGTCGAAGGTCCGGTAGCCGAGGTAGCCCGCCAAGAGTCCGACGATGAAGACGGCGGTCCAGAGCGCGATCCGAGCCGGCGTGAACGCGGACGTGCCGGCGGTCGCAGCCTGTGCGGTGACCGGGATCGCGCCGATCGCGGTCGGCCGGCCCGGGTACCGCGGACCGGTGGGGCGGGAGCCGCACCGGCCGCGTGAGGTCTTCACGGCTGGGCTGGCCGTCGATGCGGTACGGGCCCAGCGCGTCACGAAAGGCCGCGGCGCTCGGCCAGCGGTCCGCGGGGTTCTTGGTGAGCGCCCGGTCGATCACGGCCTCGAGCCCCGACGGAACGCCGGGGCACTCGAGGGAGATGGGACGTGGTGGCGAGGTGAGGCGCGCGACCGCGGTGGCGATGTCGGTGTCCGCCTCGAAGGGTGCCTTGCCGCACAGCATCTCGTAGAGCACGAGGCCGAGCGAGTAGATGTCCACGCGCTCGTCGACGTCGCGGCCGTCGACCTGCTCCGGCGCGAGGTAGCGCGCGGTGCCCACGACCATTCCGGTACGGGTGAGCTCGTCGTCGCCGCTGTCGGCCGCCTTCGCGATGCCGAAGTCTGTGACCTTGACCCGCCCGTCCGGCTGGACCAGGACGTTGCCGGGCTTGACGTCGCGATGGACGAGCCCGCGGGCGTGGGCGACGGAGAGCGCATCGGCCACCTGGTACGCGATGCCGGCGGCTTCCGCCACGGGGACCGCGCCGTCACGGTCGATGAGCTGGCGCAGAGTGATCCCGTGCACGAGCTCCATCACGATGTACGCGACGCCATCGTCCTCGCCCGTGTCGTAGGTCGCGACGATGTTGGGGTGGGTCACGGCGGCCGCCGTGACGGCCTCACGCCGGAACCGGGTGCGAATGCTCTCGTCCATCCCGATCGCAGCGTCGAGGGTCTTGATCGCGATGTGGCGCGCGAGCAGCGGGTCGTCGGCCTCCCAGACCGTGCCCATGCCGCCACGCGCGATGACCTGCTCGAGCCGGTAGCGGCCGCCGAGGACGCGTCCGGGTTCCAAAAGCTCCGGCATCGTGCCCTCACGCTACCCGCGGCATCGCGCCCGCTTGCGCCGCGCCGGGAGGTTCTTGTGCCCTGATCTCGCTACGGCGCGTCGACCCAGCCGACTCCGATCGTGCGCGGTCCGGCGTGGGTGCCGATCACCGGACCGATGGCTCCGAACTCGATCTGGTCGCGCGCGACCGTCGGCGCCAGCAGCTCGATCATCTCGTCCATGTCGGGTGCCTGCGCGTCGAACACGAACACCTGTTGTGGCGCGCTCGCCTGCGCAACCTTGTCGGCGAGCAGCTTGAGGCTCTTCGACCGGGTTCGGACCTTCCCCGCCTCCGCGACCGCGCCGTCACGCACCTCGATGACCGGCTTGATGGACAGCATGCCGCCGAGCAACGCCTGTGCGGCGCCGATGCGGCCGCCGCGCCGCAGGTGCTCGAGGGTGTCGAGCGCACCGAACAGGCGGGTGCGGCCAGCCTGGTCTTCGGCGGCCCGGGCGATCTGGTCCAGGTCCGCGCCCTCGTTGCTCATCCGCACCGCGTTGATGCACTGCAACCCGAGGCCCATCGAGACCATCAGCGAGTCCACGACCTCGACCGGGCAAGTCCCTTTCAAGGCTTTCGCCGCGACTTGAGCGGATTGCATCGTGGCGGAGAGCCGCGAGGAGAGGTTGATACAGACGATGCCGTCGGCTCCCTCGGCGGCGAGCCGCTGGAACGTGGACTTCGAAGGCGCCGGCTGACGGAGCCGCGGTCTCGGGCAGCACCTCCGAGGTCGCGACCTTGCGCCAGAACTCCTCGTTGCTCAGCTCGACCCGGTCGACGAACTCCTCGGTGCCGAACCGGATCGTCAGCGGGACGATCTCGATGCCCAGCTCCGCAGCTCGCTCGACGGGCAGGTCGCACGAGCTGTCGGTGACGACACGTACCCCCACGGGGCCTCCCCGGGTCTTTGGCGGACTGGGCCCTTCGACTGTGTGGCCGTACCCATGGTTACACCTCCCGGGCGCGTTTTCACGGCCACCGCGCACGGAGGTCTCAGTCGCCGTCGGCACCGGCGCGGAGGGGCCGGCGCCGGACGGCGTCGCGCAGCAGGCTCAGCTCCCGGACATGGAGCAGACGGAGCGTGACGAGGAACGCGACGCCGCCGACCGCCAGCGCCGCTATCACCGCGACGATCGCATGCGCGGGGGTCCCGTAGCCGATGGCGGTGGCCACGCCCCACGCGAGCGCGGCGAGCACCGCGGTCGCGACGAGCACGCGCGCGAGCGTGTCGACGATGTTGCGCCCCTCGAGCCGACCGAGCCGCCGGCGCATGGACGCGAGCGAGACGATCATCGCGACGATGTACGCGATCGACCACGACGCGGCGAGCCCCTCGACGCCGAAGAGCGGGTACGAGCACGAGCGCGAAGACGATGTTGATGCCGTTCTCGAGGCAGTTGAGGAGGAACGGGCGTCCGCGTGTCCTGCATGGCGTAGAAGCCGCGCAACGTGAAGAGGTACGCCGAGAACGAGAAGAGGCCGACCGCGAACCAAACCAGCGTCTGGGCGGTGGCCGCGCCGTTCTTGGCGGTGAAGCTGCCGTAGTCGAGCAGCGCGTTGACGATCGGGCGCGCGAGCACGAGCAGGATCGCGGCGGCGGGGATCACGACGAGCCCCATCAGCCGGAAGCCCATCGCGAACTGCGCCCGCAGCCCGTCGAAGTCGCCTCGGCTCGCGCGGCTCGCGAGCTCGGGCGCGAGTGCGGTCATGATCGACACCGCGAACAGACCGTGCGGCAGCTGGAAGAAGGTGAACGCGGCGAGGTACACGGACGCGTCGCCGATGTGCCCGTACGCGAGGAAGAGCGCGACCCAGAACGCGGCCTGGTTCGTAGCGACGTAGCCGATCGTCCAGCCGGACAGCCGCGCGAGCTTGCGCACCGCTGGGTGGCGCCACTCCCAGACCCAGTGCAGCCGGACGCCCGCGTGGCGGAGCGCGGGCCACAGGACGACCGCCATGGCGACGATGCCTGCGGTCGTCCCCAGCCCGAGCAGCAGGACCAGTGCCGGGTCCTGGAGCACGCTCGTCACGGTCGGCGGCTCGCTCGCGACCCGCGGGAGCGCGAGCAGCGCCGCGATCACGACGACGTTGTTCAGGACCGGGAGCGAACGCGGCCGCGGCGAACCGCCGGCGTGCGTTGAGCATCGCCGTCGCCAACGCGGTCACGCCGTAGAAGAAGATCTGCGGCATGAACCAGCGCAGCAGATCGGTCGCCAGCGCTTGCTGCGCGGCCCTGCCTGCGCCGTGCAGGCGCAGGGTGTAGAGGCCGATGATCCACGGCGCCGCGATGAAGCCGATGACGCTGATCGCCGCGAGCGAGACGAGCGCGACGGAGTTGATCGCGTCCGTCGCCCGATCGTCCTTGCGTTCGAAGTGCTCGACGTACAGCGGGACGAGGGTCGCGGTGAGGATGCCGCCGAGCAGCAGCTCGTAGACGATGTTCGGCGTCGAGTTCGCGATGTTGTAGACGTCGGTGAGCCGCGCGAATCCCAGGGCTGCGAGCGCGGAGACCCGCAGGAATCCGGTGATCGCGAGAGAGTGCGGTGCCGAGTCCGACGACCGCGCTGGAACGGACCAGCCGATGCTCGGCCCCACCTTCCGCGCCGGCTTCGGCGTCGCCTGTCGCGCGTTCGCTCACGTCGCGATCGTCGCAGGCCGGATGGGCTGGCGCCGGCTTCTTCGCCAATGGGTGACCCACCAGATCGCCAGGAAGAGGCCGGCGCCGATCGTCAGGAAGATCCCGACGCCACTGAACACCGTGGAGCGCACGGTGTAGCGGGCCGCGTGCAGGGGAAGCCGGCCGTCAAGGGTCGTGACGGACACGTTGAGCGGGAAGGTCCCCGACGCCGCGCGCTTCGACGGCGAACGTCGCCGTCCGGTTCCGCGGCGGGCAGCTCGAGCACCTGGGTGTTGCCCTTGGCGAACACGAGCTTGTCGCTCTGGAACTTGATCAGGAGCCGCACCGGCTTGCCGGTCTGGTTGTTGAAGCTGAGCGGCAGGTTGGCCTGGCGGGATGTGAGCGTGACGGTGAGCCCGGACGGTGGGGTCTGGATCAGGTTGGCGAACTGCGTCGATGCCGTGGTCGATCGCGTCGAGGCGGGCCGCGGATTGTTGGCGTCCCGCGGTCGCCGCGGCCACACCGAAGTCAGTGAGATCAGGAGGCCCCGGTGGCCGAGGGCGATCGCCGGATCGTCCGCGCCGACCGTGGTCGCGAAGGCGTTGAGGTCGCTGCGGGTCGAGCGGTAGCGGGCTGGGTTCACCGTCGGGCGGCGTGGCGAGCGAGCGGTGCGAGCTGACGGACGACGGGACCGTTCTTCGTCTGCTCGAGCGGCACGTGCGCGAAGAGCTGGTCGAGGGTGACCGGCGCGATGAGCGGGTTGTCCGTGAAGCCCTTGATGAGTGCGTCGAGCAGCGCGGGCTCGGGATCCCAACGGTCCGGCATCGCGATCGCGATGCCGCGGGTCTCGTTCGGCTGCTCGATCGCGACGATCGCGAGGCCCGCGAGGAAGTTGGCGGCACGCAGCGCGGGTGCGCCGTTGCCCTCGAGCAGCTGCTCGAGGCCGTCGTCGGTCTGCACGGTCGAGAACTGCCGGCCGCCGCTCTCGAGGGTGAACGGCCGCGCGGGGGTGAACTGCGGCGACGTCGCCGGTGCGACCAGCGCACTCGGGCGCGACCACCACCCGGTCCACCTGGCTCAGCTCCAGCCGCGCGAGGGCGGCGGAGTCGAGGGGCGAGACGTCGGTCGTGCGCGGGTCGAGTCGGATGTTCGAGGACGTTGCTCGAGCGCGACGGAGCCCTGCGCGAGCTCGAGCGCGGCCTCGTCACCGAGGCCGGACCGTTCGAGGCTGGGGATGTCGATCGGGACGTAGGGGCCGGTGAGCACCTGCTTGCTGCGCGCCGCGGCGCGCAGCGCCGTGAGGCCGGGGGCCGAGGCCGGGTCGGTCTTCGCGTGATTCGCCCACGACTCGAGTGTCTCCGGCTCCGGGGCGAGGGTCGAGCGGCACGTTCGAAGCGTGCGTGGCCGCGGTGGCCAGCCGGGTCAGCCGCCCATTGGGCCCGGTGGCCTGCACGAAGCTCGCGGCGCAGCGCGCCCCCCGGCTCGGTGGCCGGTTTGGCCGCGATGTTCCAGATCCACGCGACGTTCAACGGCTCACCCATCGGCGCCCCGTTCACTGCGGGTGCGACCGCGACGAGCTGGGTCACGAAGCTGGCGACCCGCTCGCCGCTCTCCGGGTCGCGCAGCTCGATCTCGACCGGGTAGACGCCGGTGTTCGAGCCGCGGGGCAGCGGGAGGCGCAGACGACTCGTGTCCCGTGGCGCGTTCGGGTCCTGGAGCTTCAGCGTCAGCACGCGGCCGCCGTTGGCAGCGAACGGAAGGGACAGTGCCGGCGCGCCCGCGGTCCCGATCGTCGAGCCGAGCCGGTCGCCGTTGATGCTGCGCTCGAATCCCGTGCGGCTCGTGAGCGACGCGTGCACGATCGCTCGCGTCTCGAGTCCGGCGAGCGAGCCGCTCATGGCGAGCCGCAGCGGGACGTCCTGGCCGAGGGTGACCGTGGCGGGCTGCTCGAGCAGCGAGACGCGCGGCGCGGCGGTGGCGGCCGGCGAGGATGCGTCCGGGCGCAGCCGTACGCGACCTTGGGCCCGACGCTCAGCACCACGAGCACGCTCGCGGCGAACGCCAGGGCGACGCGCCTCACAGAGATCGGCCCATGACGCACAGGCCGGTTGGCAGCTCGCAGAAGCCGCACGACTGGTAGAGCGCCAGCGCCGGCGGCGTTGTCGCATTGCGTGTTGACGAGCGCCTGCGTCGCGCCGTGCCGTCGGAGCCAGCGCAGGCCGTCGAACACCACCGCGCGCCCGTAGCCCTCGCGGCGCACGCTCGGGTCGACGGCCAACCGCTGGAGGTACCCGTGCTGGCCGGCCCGCCCGGTGACCGCGTAGGCGAGCAGGCGGTCGGCGCCTTCGGCCACACGGAACCGGCTCGACGGCGTGGCTTCGATCGCGTTGGTCAGGCCGTCGGCGTCGAGGCGCCAGAACCCGTCGAAGGATCGGTGATCGAGCTCGAGCACCGCCCCGCGGTCACCCTTCCTGGCCCGACGGGTGGCCCGGGTGGGCTGGCGGCAGATCATCCATCGAGTGGGCGAGGAGGTGCAGACGTTCACGCACGGAGAACCCCGCGTCGAGGAACGGCAGCGCATCCGCGGCGGCGAGCGCGCTCGTCACGACCGCCGAGTAGCCGCGCCCGCGCAGCAACCTGAGGCAACGCTCCACGATCTCGGGGGTCGGGGGGTGGTCGGCGCCCACGGAGAGATAGGCCACGTCGGCGCGTCCGCGCCACGAGCCGAGCCGGGCCCAACCACCCCGCCAGCGCAGGGTCTCGTCGGTCATGTCACGAGGAAGCGTAGGCGGGTGCCCGCGGCAATTCCGGGCTGGGTTACCGTGCGCGGGTGCTCTTCGTGGCCACGGACCCGGTGTTCTCGCTGCATGCGACCGGACGCGGCCATCCGGAGCGGCCGGCCCGGCTGACGGCAGTGGAGGAGGGAATCGAGCGTGCCGGGCTCGCCGAGGCCCTGCTCCCCTTGCCCGCCCGCCCCGCGACCGCGGCCGAGCTCGAGCGCGTGCATCCCGCGTCGTACCTCGAAGCGCTGGAGGTGCAGAGCCGGACCGGCGGCGGCCTTCTCGACGCCGACACGGTCATCTCTCCAGACTCGTGGCGGGCCGCGGTGACCGCGGCGGGGACGGGGATCGCGGCGATCGACGCCCTCTCGACCGGAGCGGCCGACGCCGCCTTTCTCGCGGTGCGCCCGCCCGGCCATCACGCCCGACCCGCGCAGGGCATGGGCTTCTGCCTGTTGAACAACGTCGCGGTCGCCGCGGCGGAGCTGGCGGAGCGGGGAGAAAGGGTGCTGATCGTCGACGAAGACGCGCATCATGGCAACGGCACCCAGGAGATCTTCTACGAGGACCCTCGCGTGCTGTACGTCTCATTCCACGAGTGGCCCCTTTATCCCGGCACCGGCCGCCACGACGAGATCGGGGCCGGCGCGGGAGAGGGGGCCACGGTGAACCTGCCGCTGCCCGCCGGCGCGACCGGCGATGTGTACCTGCGCGCCCTCGACGACGTCGTTGCTCCCCAGGTGGAGCGCTTCGCGCCGACCTGGGTGCTGATCTCCGCCGGCTTCGACGCGCACCGGGCCGACCCGCTCACCGGACTCGGCCTCTCGGCCGGTGACTACGCGGCAATCGGCGAACGGGTGGCAGCCTGGGCCGAGCCCGGACACCTCATCTCGTTCCTCGAAGGTGGGTACAACCTCGACGCGCTCCGCAACTCCGTCGCGGCGAGCCTGCCGACGCTCATCGGCGCGCCGGGCAACCGGGTTGAGGGGGAGGTCGACACCTCCGGCGGGCCCGGTACGACCGTCGTGGAAGCGGTCTCGGACCTCTGGCACCGCCGCGAGACAGGCTGAGTACGACCTCGGGAAAAGGTCATCTTCAGGACTCGGGCGCGGCGGTCGATGCCTAAGGCGCGGAGACCCGCTCTGACGACGAGGTCCTGAAGGGGACGACCGTGCTCGATCTCGACAACCTGTTGCGAGAGTCCGTCCGACTCGAGGCATCCGACGTCCACATCAAGGTCGGCTCGCCCCCATTCCTCCGGGTCGACGGTCACCTCCAGGCGTGGGACAGCGAGCCGGTCACGCCGGCGGACACCGAGCGGATCGCGTTCGCCCTGCTGCCCAAGGCCCGGGCCGACGAGTTCCTCGACCACCACGAAGCTGACTTCGCGTACACGCTGGCCGGGCTCGGCCGCTTCCGTGTGAACGTCTTCCGCCAGCGTGGATCCGTGGGCCTCGTGCTGCGGCGCGTGCTGCCCGGGCATCCCGTCGATGGAAGAGCTGGGCCTGCCGCCGATCTGCCGTCGGCTCGCCGAGGAGCAGCGCGGCCTCGTCCTCGTCACCGGTCCGACCGGCTCGGGCAAGACGACGACGCTCGCCGCGATGATCGACCACATCAACGAGCACCAGGCGCGTCACATCGTCACCATCGAGGACCCGATCGAGGTCCTGCACCCCGACAAGCGCTCGATCGTCAACCAGCGCGAGATCGGCACCGACACCGACGACTTCCACAACGCGCTCAAGCGGGTCTTGCGCCAGGACCCCGACGTCATCCTGATCGGCGAGATGCGCGACCCGGAGACCGTGTGGGCCGCGCTCTCGGCTGCGGAGACTGGGCACCTGGTGCTCTCGACGCTGCACACGATGGGCGCGGTCGAGACGATCACGCGCATCATCGACTTCTTTCCCCCGTTCCAGCAGCAGCAGGTGCGGATGTCGGTCGCGACGTCGCTGAAGGGGATCATCTCGCAACGGCTGCTCGAGCGGGCCGACCACCAGGGTCGGGTCCCGGCGATGGAGGTCCTCGTCAACACCGGTCGCGTGTTCGACAAGATTGCAGACGCCGCGCAGACCCACGAGATCGAGGAGATCATCGCCGACGGCGAGTTCTACGGCATGCAGACCTTCGACCAGGGCCTGCGCAACCTCTACGAGCAGGGGATCGTGAACCGCCGTGACGCGCTCGCGAGCGCGTCCAGTCCGCACGACCTGCGACTCAAGCTCGACCACCTCGACCTCAGCCGGGCCCAACAGGATCTCGACGGCGAGACCACAGCCACGTCGTAATCCCGGGCCGCTCCCGGCGTCCACCCCGCGTGCCCTTCCCGCGCTCCGCTCCTGGGTCGTGCGAACGAGCCCGGCCTGATCTCCCGGTCGGGTCACAATGGTCGTCATGACGGCCATTCCCGCGCGGCTCGAGCCGCTCCTCGCGCCTGACTCGCCCGCGCAGCGGGTCGCAGCCGCGCTCACCGCCGTCGGGCTACGAGTGCTACCTGGTGGGCGGCTCGGTGCGCGACGCGCTCATCGGGCGCGAGCGCGCGGTCGGTCCCGAGAACGACTTTGCGACGAACGCGCGGCCCGAGGAGATCGAGAAGCTGCTTCGACCGATCGCGCGCAACGTCGTGCTCGTCGGGGCGCGCTTCGGCACCGTCTGCGCCACAGTTGAAGGGGTGCAGTGCGAGGTCACGACCTTCCGCTCGGACGTGTACCACCCGGAGAGCCGGAAGCCGGAGGTCGTGTTCGGCGACGACATCGAAACCGACCTCTCCCGGCGTGACTTCTCGGTGAACGCAATGGCACTGCAGCTGCCGGACCCGCGGCTCATCGACCCGTTCAACGGTGCAGTCGATCTCGTTGAACGCCGGCTGCGCACGCCGCAGTCACCGGATGTCTCGTTCACCGACGACCCGCTCCGGATGCTGCGCGCGGCACGCTTCATCGCCGGCTTCGGGCTTGGGCCCGTGCCCGAGCTCGTTGATGCGGTGGTCGAGCACCGCGGCCGACTCGAGATCGTGAGCGCGGAGCGGATCCGCGACGAGCTCTCGAAGCTCCTCGTCGTGGAGGACCCCGGGCCCGGTCTCTGGTTCCTTGCTCGGACGCGGCTCGCCGACGAGTTCCTTCCCGAGCTCAACGCGATGCAGCTCGAGCAGGATCCGATCCACCACCACAAGGACGTCCTCGCGCACACGATTGCCGTGGTGCAGAAGGTGAGCCCCGATCTCGTGCTGCGGCTGGCCGCGCTGCTGCACGACGTCGGCAAGCCGAAGACGCGCTCGTTCGAGCAGGGTCGCGCGTCGTTCCACCACCATGAGGTCGTCGGCGCCCGCATGACTCGCGAGCGGCTCAGCGCGCTGCGCTATCCGAAGGACGTCATCGAGTCGGTCACGCAGCTCGTCTACCTGCACCTGCGCATCCACACGTACGCCATGGGCTGGACGGACAGCGCGGTGCGTCGCTACGTGCGCGATGCCGGCCCTCTGCTGGACCAGCTCAACGAGCTGCAGCGCTGTGACTGCACGACCCGCAACGAGCGCAAGGCGCGGGCGCTCGATCGCCGGATGGACGAGCTCGTCGCGCGGATCGAGACGCTCGCGGCCGAAGAGGAGCTCAGGGCGATCCGACCGCCGCTCGACGGGCGCCAGGTCATGGACTTCCTCGGGGTTCCCCCGGGGCCAGTCATCGGAGACGCTCTGGACTTCCTGCTCGAGGCTCGGCTCGACGAGGGACCGATCGAGGAGGCGGACGCATTCGATCGGCTCGCGGTCTGGGCGCGCGAGCGGGGCATCGAACCCGCCTGACAGGCGGCCGTCGCGCCGCTCAGGCGAAGCTGATCGTCGCTTCGATGTCCATCGTGGCGTTGAGCGAGCTCGCGATGAAGCACTCCGTGTGCGCGATCGCCGACGAGCCGTTCCACCTTCTCGACGCTCGGGCCGGCAGCGACCGTGATGCGTGGTCGCAGCCGGATCTCCGTGATGCGCAGCGGTCGGTCGTGCTCGGGCATGTCGGCCTCGGCGTGGTCCTCGTAGCCGAGCACGTCGATGCGAGCTCGGGCGGCGACGGCGAGGAACGAGAGCAGCTGGCACGACACCGCCGCCGCGAGCAGGAGCTGTTCGGGGTTCAATCGGGTCGGGTCTCCGAGGAACGCGGGATCGCTGGTCAGTTGGAGCGCCGCTTCCGCGGGTGGGCACCTGACCGTGTGCGTACGGACGTAGCTCTCATACCCGAGTCCGGTCGAGCCGGTCCACGAGCACTCGGCGCGGTAGTGGTGCGTGGTCACGAACCTTCTTTGCGAGCGCGCCAGACCACCGTGGCGGGCAGCAGCGCTCGCCCGCCGTGCTCGCGCGCCGGCTCCGGCTCGAGCAGCGTGTCGACCCGGAACCCGGTGCGACTCAGGCCGGTGAACACCTCGCCGAGCGGGTGGTTGGTGACGGGGTTCGGCGCGTCGTCGCTGCCGATGTCGATGGGTGAGGTGTCGAAGTACGAGCGCGAGAGGTAGGTGCGCCCGAGTGGCAGCGCGCCTTCGGGGGCCGGCTCCGTCTCGGAACCGAGTGCGAACGGGTGCGGGAGCGAGAACACGAACGGCGCACCTTGGCGAAGCACGCGCTGCACCTGGCGGAACACCCGCCCGAGGTCCGCGATCGGCGCGAGCGTGCCGTCGCTGAATGCGAGGTCGACCGAGTCGGCGCGGAGGAACGCGAGATCCGCGAGGTCGCCGGCGTGCAGCTCGAGGCGCACCTCGGCACGCTCGGCCGCGGCCCGCGCGGCGGCGATGTGCTCCGCAGAGCTGTCGACGCCGATGACGGTTGCGCCTTCCTGGGCGAACCGAACCGCGGCATCTGCGTTGCCGCAGCCCAGCTCCAGCACGCGCTTTGCCTTCACCGGGCCGAGCAGTCGAGCGATCGCGTCAATCTCCATGCCGCGGAGCGTAGGTCGAAGCGGACACGAGCCGCGACGGAGGCCCTACGACCCGTTCGCGAACTCCTCGACCATTCGGTAGGCCTCGTCGTCGTGGTGCTGCACGAGGGGCGACTTCATGAAGTACGCCGACGGACCTTCGAGCGGACCGCCGAGGCCCCGGTCGAGCGCGAGCTTGGCGCAGCGCAGCGCATCGATGATGACTCCGGCCGAGTTCGGCGAGTCCCAGACCTCGAGCTTGAGCTCCAGGTTCAACGGCACGTCACCGAAGTTGCGACCCTCGAGTCGGATGTACGCCCACTTGCGGTCCTGGAGCCACGGCACGTGGTCCGACGGGCCGATGTGCACGTCGTCGGCTTCGATGCCGTGGTCGATCTGGCTCGTGACGGACTGCGTCTTCGAGATCTTCTTCGACTCGAGCCGCTCGCGCTCCAACATGTTCTTGAAGTCCATGTTGCCGCCGACGTTCAGCTGGTAGGTGCGGTCGAGCACCATGCCGCGGTCCTCGAACAACCGGGCCAGGATGCGGTGCACGATGGTGGCGCCGACCTGGCTCTTGATGTCGTCGCCCACGATCGGCACCCCGGCGTCGGTGAACTTCTTCGCCCACACCGGGTCGCTCGCGATGAACACGGGAATCGCGTTCACGAACGCCACGCCGGTGTCGAGGCAGCACTGGGCGTAGAACTTCTGCGCGTCCTCGGACCCGACCGGTAGGTACGACACGAGCACGTCGGCCTTCGAGTCGCGGAGGACCTGCGCCACGTCGACCGGCTCGGCCGGGCTCTCCTCGACGGTCTGGCGGTAGTACTTGCCGAGGCCGTCGAGCGTCGGCGCCCGTTGGACGAGCACGCCGGTCTCGGGGACGTCGGCGAACCGGATCGTGTTGTTCTGCCCCGCGAACACGGCCTTGCCGAGGTCGAGGCCCGACCTTGGCGGCGTCGACGTCGAACGCGGCGACGAACTCGACGTCGCCGACGTGGTAGCCGCCGAGCTCGACGTGCATGAGCCCCGGCACCGACTCGGCGGGATCTGCCGTGCGGTAGTACTCGACCCCCTGGAGGAGGCTGCTGGAGCAGTTGCCCACTCCGGCGATGGCGACACGGATCTTCTGACGGGCACCGCTCATGCGGTTGCTCCTTCCGGTTCGGGCGCGTTCGGGCCGGAGGTGGGGCCTCCGCCATCGGGCGTCGGGTCTTCGCTTGCGATCAGGTCGTCGAGCCACTCGAGGTCGCGCTCGGTGGATCGGTTGCGGTGCTCCAGGAGGGAGCGGGTGTAGCGATCGACGGCCGGACCGCGCGTGCGCCGGGCGCGCGCGAGCCGGTCGGCCAGCTCGGTGCGCCGGCGCTCGAGGAACACGAGGCGCGACGCGGGGTCGAGGAAGCGGCAGAACGCGAGCTTGAGCGAGAAGAGCGCGCTCGTCGTCGCCGACGTCGTCGGCCGTGAGCAGCGTCTGGAACTGCTCCTGGCCGATCGGGGTGATGCGGTAGGCCTTGCGGGTGCGGCGCCCGGTCGGCGCGGGGACGAGGCGCAGGCGGGCGGCGGCGGCCTCGCCCTTGAGCGAGCCGGTGGCCGGCATCGCCGGGGCCGCAGGGGCGCCGGCCGGGGCGAGGCCGTCGACGACCTCGATCGCGCCGGCTGCGCTCGAGCCGGCGCAGCGCGGGATAGAGCGAGCCGAACGAGATCCCCCAGAAGGAGCCGAGCGTCTCGCTCAGCCGCTTCTTGAGCTCGTAGCCGTGGCGGGGCTGCTCCTGCAGCAGCCCGAGGATCGCCAGCTCCAACACGTGGTTCGCTCCAGATCTGGGATCCCGATTGCCCGGGATGCCCGTTTGTGTACGTCGATATATCGATCCGATATATCGAGGTGCAGTATCGCACAGCCCGGCCGCGGAGAGCAATGCACGCCCGGAGCCGAGGCTCGAAACGGGTGCGGCGCTGAATACACTTCTGGCGTGCCCAGGGGTACCAACTACGCGCTCGCCCGTCGGGCCGTGCTGCGCGACCTCCGCCGCGGGGTCCGGAGCCGCAACGACGTGTGCGATGCGCATCCTGAGCTGATGCGAGCGGCCCGCAACGTCGGCGAGCGCGCGCCGGATCAAGTGCCCGGTCTGCGCCGGACGCGACCTCTACTACGTCTCCTACGTGTACGGCGACGCGCTCAAGCACGCCAACGGCCGCTGCCTCTCGTATCCCGGTGAGCTCGAGAAGCTGCGCGCGAAGCACGACGAGTTCGACCGCTACGTCGTCGAGGTCTGCACGAGCTGCCGGTGGAACCACCTCGGCGCCCGCGAGCTCCACGGCCGCCGCCACACCGCTTGACCGACGTTCTCCGGAGCGCGATCTCCGGGCCGCGATCGCAACGGTGCGCTCCGGCGGTAGATCACTGATCCGCGGCCCGGGCCCGCTCGGGCCGGGTCCGAGCGCTCGATGCCACGTGGGGGTACCGGGTGGTGCAGAGATGCGACCACTGCGCGATTCGTCGACTCGACCGCGGAGCTGGTCCGAGTGCACCGCGTGACGTCACGCCCGAGCACCCGGGACCAGCTCCCGGTCCGGCATCGCGCAGTTCTCGCAGTCTCCCGGACCACGAGACCCGAGCAGTGGCGCGTCCGCACCGCGAGTCCGCACCCAGTACGCCGCCGAGCCTCGCGCTCCGGACGCTCGCGCGCGGTAGCCCTGGGGACAAATGGGCGTTACATTGTCGGCGCTGCCGGGAGCCGTGTGAGCCCTGGACGGCGGAGGTCGGAGATGACCACGGGTTCTTCCACGGCGCGGGTCGCGTCCGATGAGCGCGCCAGACGTCACCGCCCGCAAGCGAGAGCTGCGCGCGGGCGAGGGTGTGCCGCTCGTGATGGTGACCGCGTACGACGCACCGTCCGCGCGCGTCGTCGATGCGGCCGGCGCCGACATGATCCTCGTCGGGGACTCCCTCGCGATGGTCGTGCTCGGCTACGACGACACGCTGCAGGTGACGACCGACGACATGGTCCATCACATCGCCGCGGTGGCGCGGACCCGTCCGCGCCCGCTGATCGTCGGCGACCTGCCGTGGCTCAGCTATCACGTCTCTCGCGAGGAGACGGTGCGCAACGCCGCGGCGCTGGTGCGCGCGGGTGCCGGTGCGGTGAAGCTCGAAGGTGGCCGCAAGCGGCTCGATGCCGTCGGCGCGATCCTCGACGCCGAGATCCCGGTGATGGGACACCTCGGGCTGACGCCGCAGTCGGTCCACGCGCTCGGCGGGTTCCGGGTGCAGGGCAAGCAGCTCGACTCCGCACGGGCGATCGTCGACGACGCCGTCGCGCTCGCCGAGGCGGGTTGCTTCGGCCTGGTGCTGGAGTGCGTGCCGGACGGCGTGGCCCGGATGGTCACCGACGCGATCGACATCCCGACGATCGGCATCGGGGCCGGCCGCCACTGCGACGGCCAGGTGCTCGTGTACCACGACCTGCTCGGGCTCGAGGACCGGAAGCTGCCGAAGTTCGTGCGCCGTTACGTCGACCTGCGCAGCCTGGCCACGGCCGGCATCGAGCAGTTCGTCGAGGACGTGCGCGTCGGGGACGTTTCCCGTCGAGCGAGGAGACGTACCACATGACCGACCAGATGGGTGAGGCGTTCGACCTCTACTCGGAGGCGGCGACGGTAGCTGTCCCACCCGCTCGGTAACGTCCCCGCCGATAGGTCCGTTCGAACCCTCTGCTACCCTCCGGAGTTCGTACACCCTCCGGGTGTTCGTGTCCCACCCCTGCTCCTGGCGTCCGATTCGGGCGATCCTTGGAGCCCGCAGCTCGGGCTGCGGTCCGAAGGAGGTACGTGCCGATGCGGCCGTACGAGGTCATGATCATCTTCGACGCGGACCTGGATGAGGAGATCATCCGATCTGCAGTCGACCGTTCCGTCAAGCTCATCGAGTCGAAGGGCGCCGAGAAGGGCCAGATCGACTTCTGGGGCAAGCGACGGTTCGCCTACGAGGTGAAGCACCGCTGGGAGGGCTACTACGTGGTCCTGCAGGCGAAGGCCGAGCCCGCGGCGATGGACGAGCTGCACCGGACGCTCTCCCTTGCCGACGAGGTAGTCCGTCACAAGGTGCTGCGCATTCCCGAGCAGGTCTACGGCAAGCTCGCGGGAACCCCCGCGGCCGAGACCCCGCTCACGCGTGACGCCGACGACGAGGACTGACTCGAGTCGAACGGCTTCGAGCCGCCCGTCGCGGGCGAGCCCGGAGTGGAACCGATGAACAGGAGACCAGGGAATGGCTGACAACACGATCACGGTGGTCGGGAACCTCACCCGGGACCCGGAGATGCGCTACACCGCGTCCGGCCAGGCGAACGCCCGCCTCGGCATCGCGGTGAGCCGACGGTGGCAGAACCGCCAGACGAGCGAGTGGGAGGAGCGGACCAGCTTCTTCAACATCGTCTGCTGGGGCGACATGGCCGAGAACGTCAGCGACTCGATGTCGAAGGGCACCCGGATCATGGTGCAGGGCCGACTCGAGCAGCGCAGCTGGGAGACCGAGCAGGGTGAGAAGCGCAGCGTCGTCGAGATCGTCGCGGACGAGATCGGCCCCAGCCTGCGCTGGGCGACCGCCGAGGTGAAGCGCTCCGAGCGTCGGGGTGGCGGCGGCCACGGTGGCGGGCGGCAGCGGTGGCGGGGGTGGCGGACGCCCCGCCCCGACCCGGGTGCCCGACGCGGTGCACCAGCCGACGAGTTCGGCGACGAAGAGCCTTTCTAGCAACGCAAACCGGAACGGAGCGGCGAGACCATGGCAAGAGATCGCGAACGGCGCGGCAAAGACTCGAAGGCCGCCGACCGCAGGCGCACGCCCAAGAAGAAGGTGTCGATCCTCAACCAGGACAGCATCGAGTGGGTGGACTACAAGGACGTCAACCTGCTCCGGCGCTTCATGTCGGAGCGGGCGAAGATCCGGGCGCGTCGCGTGACGGGGAACAACGCACAGCAGCAGCGCGAGGTCGCTCGCGCGATCCGCGTCGCTCGCGAGATGGCGTTGCTGCCGTACAGCGTGCGCCAGGTCACCCAGCGGAGCCGCAGTGGGCGCCGCGACCGGGGTGATCGTGCGGATCTGTCGGCGCCGATGCCGACGCCGGACGCGCCGCCGCCCGTCGTGGGCGAGCTCGACGAGCTCCCCGAGGGTGTGACGCTCGAGGCGGCTCGATGAGACCGGCGTCGAGACCGGCGAGTGCCGAGGCGGTTGCCGCGGACGCCGGTGAGCCGGCTGCGGAGTCGGGAGGCTCGGCATGAAGGTCGTGCTGCGCGAGGACGTGGAGAAGCTCGGCCGCAAGGGTGACCTGCTCGAGGTCGCGGACGGCTACGCGCGCAACTACCTGGTGCCGCGTGGTCTCGCCATCGTCGCTACCAAGGGTGTGGTGAACCAGGCCACCGCCATGCGGCGCAACCGTCAGATCCGTGACGACCGCGACAAGGGCGCGGCCCAGGAGCTCGCGACCCGGCTCACGCTCAGCCCGGTTCAGGTCACGGCCCGAGCGGGCGAGGGCGGCAAGCTGTTCGGTTCGGTCACCTCCGCGGACATCGTCGCGGCGGTGCAGGAGCAGACCAAGGTCGAGCTCGACCGGCGCAAGGTCGCGCTCGCCGAGCCGCTCAAGGAGCTGGGGCCGGCCGAGGTGCCCGTCCAGCTGCATGCGGACGTCACGGTCATGCTGGCCGTCGAGGTCGTCGCCGAATAGCGCGCCGCTTTCGAAGATCCCCAGGAGCGCACCTCCGGACCGCGGTCGACTGGGGCGTTCTGGCGGTTCGTCGCGTCCTGCGCGCGAGCCGGGCCCGGCGTAGGTGTCCCATCCGTGGCCGAAGATGTTCGGAGTGCTATCCCCAGGGCTGGGGATAGATGACGGCATCATCCACATAGCAATTCACAGGAATACCCGGGTTGCGCCTCTACCTCTCCACAGGGGTGAGACGCGACCATGGCCCGTCAAGTCGGGCTCCCCCGGCCGGTATGAAGGGGTCGCGTGGTCCAGTCGATCGATGAGCGAACGGCAACGGCGGCGGAGTGCCGAGCGCATTCCGCCCCACAACCTCGAGGCGGAGGAGTCGTTGCTCGGCTCCATGCTGCTCTCCCGGGACGCCATCACCGCGGCGGTCGAGGCCCGCGTCGACGCGAGCGACTTCTACAAGCCGGCCTACGGCCACATCTTCGAAGCCGTCTGGTCCCTCTACGAGCAGGGGGAGCCGGTCGACCCGGTGACGGTCGCCGAAGAGCTGCGTCGGGCCGGGCTGCTCGAAGCCCTCGGAGGCAAGGGCGCGCTCACCCAGATCCAGGCGTCGACGCCGGCATCGGCGAACGCCGGGCACTACGCCAAGATCGTCAGCGAGCTCGCGCTGCTCCGCCGGCTGATCACGGTGTCGGGCGAGATCGCGGAGTCCGCGTACAACCAGCCCGACGACGTGACTGAGACAGTGGACCGGGCCGAGGCGATGGTCTTCGAGGTCGCTGAGAAGCGGATCTCGGAGTCGCTGGTGCGCGTGTTCGAAGCCGTGACGGCGACCGTCGACCAGCTCGAGGCGCTGTACGGCGAGAGCGACACGATGACCGGCGTCCCGACCGGGTACACCGAGCTCGACAACATCATGCTGGGCCTTCAACCGTCGAACCTGATCGTCGCAGCCGCGCGTCCCGGCATGGGCAAGACCAGCTTCGCGCTGGGCGCAGCAGCCAACGTCGCGATGGTGAGCCGGCGGCCGGTGGTGTTCTTCTCCATGGAGATGGGTGCGGTCGAGCTCACGAAGCGCATGCTCGCGGCCGAGGCGCGTGTCGACGCGCGGAAGCTGCAGACCGGTGACCTGAAGGACGCGGACTGGAGCCGGCTCAACGCGGCGATCAG
The DNA here is from genome assembly GCA_963848485.1 of uncultured Acidimicrobiia bacterium. Taxonomy (GTDB): domain Bacteria; phylum Actinomycetota; class Acidimicrobiia; order IMCC26256; family JAENVU01; genus Chersky-806. The sequence goes on along the minus strand of CAWKDX010000001.1, from coordinate 142,331 downwards.
CCATCTCGGCGAGGCACCGCTGTTCATCGACGACAACCCGCACTGCACGGTGATGGAGATGCGCGGCGAAGGCGCGCCGCATCAAGGCCCGGCACGGTGACCTGGCGCTCATCGTGGTCGATTACCTCCAGCTGATGAGCTCACCGCGCCGGTCGGAGAACCGCCAGGTCGAGGTGTCCGAGCTCTCCCGGGGGCTCAAGATCCTTGCTCGCGAGCTCGACTGCCCGGTGATGGCGCTGTCCCAGCTCAACCGCCAGCTCGAGTACCGCCAGGACAAGCGCCCGATGCTCGCCGACCTGCGTGAGTCGGGCTCGATCGAACAGGACGCCGACGTCGTGCTGTTCATCTACCGCGACGAGGCCTACAACCCCGACTCCGACCAGCGTGGGGTCGTCGAGCTGATCGTGGCCAAGCACCGAAACGGACCGACAGGCATGGCGCGTCTCGCGTTCCTCGACCACTTCGTGAAGTTCGCCAACATGGCCCGCGAATAGGACATTCGCCGCCTGAGAAGTCGGGCCCAGAGGCCGGCGTCGCCGGCCGCGGTCGACGCCGATTGCCGGTAGCCTCTCCTCACATGCGGATGGTCAGGCGTGAGCACCGGGCTTTGCTCCTGCTCCTCGCCGTCCTGGTCGCCGCGACCGCGTGGTCGACGTTCGGCCACCTCTCCGCAGCGCCGTCACATCGCCTTGCGCCGGCCGCCGACTCGCCGCGTGGCGACGGCGGGACCGTGTCGCCGGCCGACCTGACCGATGCGGTCGCGGTCCCGATGCTGGGCGCGCTCCGCACCGCGGAGCCGCGCCTCGCGCCCTACTGGGTGCTTCCGGGCCTGGCCGCGGCGCTGGCCGCGGTGTGCGTGCTCCGGCGACTCCGCCGGAGCCCGTCGCTGCCGGCCGGTCGCGCGCTTCTGCGCGACAGCTTGGCGAACCGCGCGCCACCCCTCGCATCGATCGCGTGATTCGACGCCGCATCCGCGGCTGACCGTCTTCGCTCGTCGTGGCGCAACGCCGTGACCTGATTCGAGCAACACCCGGGCCGGTCCGTACGAGGAGTCCGGTGATCGCGGACGGTCTACGACTGATCACACGGGAGGAATCGCATGACCACGACCACCACCGAGATCCGCCCGGGACGAACGCCGCGGGTGTCGCTCTCCTGGATCGCCCCCGCCATCCTCGCCATCGCCGCACTCGTGCTCGTCGTGAACCTGTCACGGTCGATGCCCGGTCGCGAGGACGTCACCGTGGTGAACCGAAGCGGCGCCACGGTGACGGTGAACGTCACCGGTGACCCGCCCGACGGGACGGTCGGGGTCGGAACGTTCGACCCGAACTCGCGCGAGACAGCTGAGTCCGTGATCGATCAGGGCGAGGTCTGGCGGTTCGAGCTCACCGTCGGCCCGGACCGGATCGCCGAGATCCGGCGCACCGCCGAGCAGCTGCGCGCGGATCACTGGACGGTCACGATCCCGGCGGACGCGGCCGACGCACTCGAGCGTCACACCGCGCGCGGCTGACCGGTCGCCCCGTCGCTCAGGCCGGGCGGGAGAAGTCCCGGTTCGGCTCGCGCCGGTGGGCTGGCGAACCCGGCACCGGGCCGCCACCCGCTGGCCTTGAGGTCGTCGAGGACGTGGACCATGTTCAGCAGGTCCTCCTGGTAGCGGAACTTGCCGTCGCCGGCGTAGACCATCGTCGACGATCCGGACTGCTGGTAGCGGGAGCCGTCGGCGCGCGTGCCAGGGAGCAGCTGCAGCCACTTCACCACCACGTTGTCGCCGTCGATCGCGAAGAACTCGATCGGGAAGTCCCAGTCCTCGAGCCCCCGCATGCTCTCGACGAAGAACTCGGAGACGGGCCCGATGCCCTCGACCCGGCCCCAGGCCGGGTCGATGTAGACGCAGTCGGCGGTGAAGAACTGCGCGAGCGCATCCCAGGGCAGCTCGCCGGCATCGATCCGGCGGCGGACGTCGCAGTACCGCGTCGACGACCGCTTCGACTTCGTCGCGTGCGTGTGCAGTCACGGAGATCCCCTCTCGATCAAAACAGCTTCAGGTGTGGTGTGTCGTGCTCACGTAGATCGTCGAGCGTGACCTCGACGCAGTCGATGCCGCGACTCGAGGCGTAGACGCGTGCCTGGGGCTTGATGCGGGTGGCGACGAACATCCCGCGCGTCGGCGCGAGCCGGGCGTCGAGGTCGAGGCGCTCCTGGTATCGGATCAGCTGGTCGACGCCCGCGATCTCACCGACCCGCTTGATCTCGACGACCACCGCGCGGCCCGTCGCCGTCGCGGCACAGCAGGTCGACCGGACCGATGTCCGTCGGGTACTCCCGGCGCACCAGCGTGAAGTCGTCGGCGAGCGCCTGCACCCGGGCCGCGATCAGCAGCTGCAGCTCGGCCTCGACACCGTCCTTCTCGAGGCCGGGGTCGTCGCCGAGGTCATAGGAGTGGTCGTCGAACACCTCGAGGAGCTCGACCCGCAGGGTCTCCCCCTTCGGGTTCTCCGCGACGAGCACGCCGTCGCGCTCGGTGACGACGCAGGGCGGGCTCATCCAGTTCAGCGGCTTGTAGGCCCGCGAGTCGGAGTGGACCGCGATCGAGCCGTCGGCCTTGAGCACGAGCAGACGGGTCGCCTCGGGGAGCCGAGCTCCGAGGCGCCCCTCGTAGGTGACCGAGCAGCGAGCGACGATCACGCGCACCGGACGCGTTGTAGCACGGGTGGAGACCGGCGAGGCACGCCCGTCGGAACCAGCGGGACGCGGACCCGCTGGGAACTGCCGGGGCGAAGGTCGGTACGCTCGCGGCCGTGAGCTTCTACGACGAGGTGATGCGGGAGCTGATCGCCGCCATCGGTGCGGCGTTGCTGATCGCGAACCTGCTCGCGCTCGTCGCGCCGCCAGAAGGACGCCGACGTGCGCGGCGGCCGCTCCGGCGCGCGCAGCGTCAAGGTGAAGGGCAGCTCGCGGGTCGCGTCGACCGGTCGAACCCGCGACGGCGAGCTGGTCCAGGCGCCGGTGGCACGATCGGTGGCGTTCGCGATCCTGGGCTTCGTCATGCTCGTCGCCGGGATCGCCGCGCTCGCCTCCTGAGCGACGCCGCGACGGGGAAGGGTCGATGACCCTCCCCCGTTGCGAACGAAGTTCAATGCGACCTGCACCACTGTCGTGCGGCGGACGCTGACTGGGACGCCGCGGCGCTCGGCCTAGCTGCACGCCTGCGCGGCGAGCCGGTCGACGGGCAGCCAGCCGCGCCGCAGTGCCTGGATCGACTGCGAAGTCGCGAAGGTGTTGACGCCGAACGAGTCGTTCGGGCTCTTGAACCGACCGTTCGACGCCGCGTCGGCCTTCAGCCACTTCACCGGCGAGGTGTAAGGCGAGCCGGTCGAGGCCGGGACGGTCGAGTCGCGCCAGCACGACGTGGTCGAGTCGTAGCCCGCGGCGGTGATCGCGATGACCGCGAGCGAGGTGGAGTTCGGGTCGGGTGACGCCGAACGACTCCCACGATCCGTCCGCCCGCTGGCTGTTCGCGAGGAACGACGAGGCCCTGCTGGAGATCGGGATCGGTCCGCCTCGACTCCGGCGGCGACGAGCGCCTCGATCGCGAGCGCGGTCGTGTCGGTGTCTGCGGCGCCGCGACGCCGGTCGGGTCGCCGGCGAAGTTCCAACCACCATCGGACTCCTGCGCCGCGCGGATGTACGCCAGCGTGTCGGCCGGCACACCACCGAGCTTGCGCTTGGCCATCGCGGCGAACAGCGTGGCGTTGAAGGCTCCGTACGAGCCGTCGGACTTGTGCCCGGCGTCGATGATCGCCTGCGAGGTTGACCGCGTGGTCCCGGTCCGGGTTGAACTTCGTGACCGAGAGCCCGAGCGGCCGAGCGACCAGCTGAACGAGCTTCGCGGCCTGTCCGGCGTCGATGCCCGAGTCCGCGTAGGTCGTCGAGCGCGTGCAGCGCGGAGCTCTTGGCCCTTCTTGGTCGCGCAGGACGGCGGCGAGCGCCTCGCTCCGGCTCCAGGTCGCCGAGGTCTGCGCGTTCTCGGCGATCGCGAGCACCGCGTCGGGGGTCTCGAAGCCGGCGAAGCCGGCGACCTCGAAGCTGCCGTCGGCGAGCTGATGGGACGTGATGAACGCGGTGCCGGCCCGCGCCCTCGCCTTCGCGCCCGTTGTCGCCGAAGCCCGTGTATCGGAACCCGCTGAGCGCGAGCACGAGGACCACGGTCCCCGCCGCGACGGCGAGTCGTCTGCTGTTCGTGTGCACGTCGGTTCCTCCGTTGGCCCCTGTCCTCGAGGGCCGGTCAGCCGCATGAAGCGGCGTGGGTGCGACACCAACCACAGGCTGTGGTCGGTGGTCCGCGGCCGGTTCTCGGGCTTCCCTCGAGGAGGGACACCGTTGCGGGTCAGCGCCGGACTCTCACCGGACTTCCCCGACCGCGGACATCGGGTGGCGCTACCGAAAGGGCTGCGCCGTGCATCGAAGACCTCGGGAGCGGCCTGGTGCGCAACGGTCACGATGGATCACCTCCGCGGGCCCCTGGTTCCTCGAGGGCCTCGCCCCCGCCCGGAGGCGGATCGGCTCGGACTCACCGGTGCAGCCGGCGAGTGGGCGGTGGGCATCCTGGCTTGCAGCCGAGGTGCAGCTGCTTACAGTTGCGGGTCAGCGCCGGACTCTCACCGGCTTCCCCTGCTCGCAGCTTCCTGCGAGCCACACCGGGCATCCGGGCCCGGTGTCACCACTCCGCCGGTGATCATACGCACGCACACCGGCCGGGCGCACGGGCCGGCCGGCGGGTGGCCGTCGGCGTGCTACGCGGGGTCGGCGAGGACGTCGACGTCGGGCACGAAGATGTCGAACGTGACCTCCTCGGCCGGCATCGGCTTCGCGAAGTAGTAGCCCTGGTAGGTGTCGCACCCGAGCCCGTGCAGTGCGGTGAGCTGGTCGATCGTCTCGACGCCCTCCGCGATGACCGAGAGGTGCAGCGACTCGGTGAGGCCGACCACTGCCCGCACGATCGCCTCGCTCTCGGCGTCGCGGCCGAGCCCGTCGACGAACGAGCGGTCGATCTTCAGCGTGTCGACCGGGAACCGCTTGAGGTAGGCGAGCGAGGAGTAGCCGGTGCCGAAGTCGTCGATGACGAGGTGCACGCCGAGCTCGCGGATCGCGTTCAGCGTCCGGGCCGCGCCGGCGGCGTCGTCCATCAGCGTGCTCTCGGTGATCTCGAGCCACAGCGCATCCGGCTCGAGACCCGAGCGGGTGAGCGCGGCCGAGATGTTGGAGACGACGTCGGGGTCGCCGAGCTGACGGCCGGAGAGGTTGACGCTGATGTGGAGGTCGGCCGCGGCGGGGACCGTGGTCTTCCAGCGCGCGGCCTCGGCGCACGCCTTGTTCAGCACCCAGATGCCGAGCGGCAGGATGAGGCCGGACTCCTCGGCGATCGGGATGAACTCGTCGGGCGTGATCGGGCCGTTCGGGTGGGGCCAGCGGGCGAGCGCCTCGAGGCCGATGATCCCGTCGGTCCCGTAGCCCACGATCGGCTGGTAGAAGACTGCGAGCTCGTCGTTGTCGAGCGCGAGCGCGCAGGTCGCGCTCGATCTCGGTGCGCCGTTGCGCGCGCTCGCGCAGCGTGTCGTCGAGCAGCTCGACGCGCGCCCGGCCGCGTTCCTTCGCGGTGTACATCGCGACGTCGGCGTCGCGCAGCATGGCCTCGGGATCCGCGAGCCCGCTCTCGACGCAGGACACGCCGACGCTCGCGGTGATCACGACGTCGCGACCGGACGAGACCGGGATGGGCTGCGCGATGACGTCCGCGATCTCGATGGCCCGGCGCCGCGCCGACTCGATGTCGTCGAGGTCCGGGCACATGACGACGAACTCGTCGCCCGAGAGCCGGGCCACGGTGTCGATCGAGCGGGTCGCCTGCTGCAGCCGGCGGGCGATCGCGGTCAGCACCTCGTCACCGACGAGGTGGCCCTGGGTGTCGTTGACGACCTTGAACCGGTCGAGGTCGATGAACAGGACGCCGACGCGCGAGCCTCCGCGGCGCGCGTGGTCGAGCGTCTGGCGGAGGTTCTCGATGAAGACCGGCCGGTTGGCCAGGCCGGTCAGCGCGTCGTGGGTCGCCTGGTAGTTCAGCTGGCGCTCGGTCCGGCGCCGCTCGGTCACGTCCGAGAACGAGCAGACCATGCCGTACGGGAGCAGGTCGTCGTGGCGCAGCGGTCGGGAGTTCAAGGAGAGCCAGCGCTGCTCCCGGTCCGCGAGCTCGATGCCGATCAGGACGTTGGTGAACGACTCTCCGGTACGCAGCGTCCGCACGGTCGGGTGCTCGTCGTCGGTGATGAGGAAGCCGTCGGGGTGGCGGGCGTGCAGCTCGTCGCTGAACACGGTGTCGAGGCGCTCGCCGACCATGATGCGCCGGCCCAGGATGCTCTCCGCGGCCCGGTTGGCCGCGGTGATGACGCCCTGGTCGTCGCTGACGACGATGCCCTCCTCGAGGGAGGCGACGACTGCGGTGTAGCGCTCCTCGAGCGCGCGGCGCGCGGCTTCGGAGCGCCGGCGCTCGGTGATGTCGGCGCACACGGCGACCGCGCCGGTGACCTCGTGGTCCTGGTCGAGCACGAGCGCGACCGAGATGCGGACCTCGAGCAGGGTCCCGTCGGAACGGCGGTGCACGGTCTCGAGATGCTTCGCCGACTCGAGACCGAGGCGCGAGTCCGCGCCCACGACGTCGGCGAACTTCTGGCCGATGACCGCGTCCTGGGTCCAGCCGTACATCTCTTCGGCCGCGGGGTTCCAGCTGTCGATCCGGCCCTCGGCGTCGAGACCGATGATCGCGTCGGAGACGTGCTCGACGAGCTTGGCCTGGTAGCGCAGCGTCTCCTCGGCCTTCCGGCGCAGGGAGAGGTCGCGCAGGATCACCTGGTACGCGGGGCGGCCGTCCCACTTGGTGCGGACGCTGAGGGACTCGACGACGATGTTCGTGCCGTCGATGCGCACGAGCGTGGCTTCGGCCGGCTTGGTCGCGGCTTCGTCCTCCTTCAGAGACGCGATCCGCTCGAGCGTCTCGAGCAGCGAGTCGGGGTGGATGAACTGCGTGAGCGACTCGCCCAGGTACTCGTTGAGGTCGGGGACCCGGACGAAGTCGGCCGCGGCCTTGTTGGCCCAGCGGATCAGCCCGTCCTCGTGCACGATGATGCCGTCGGGGCTCAGCTCGAGCAGCAGTCGGTAGCGGTCGGTCTGCTCCTGGAGGGCCCGCTCGGCCTCACGGTCGCCGGTGACGTCCGCGACGACGCCGACGCAGCCCGTGATCGAGCCGCCGGCGCCGAACACCGGCCGGGCGCGCACGAGCAGCGTCCGTTCCTTGCCGTCGCGGTCGAGGATGACCCGCTCGAGCTCGTAGTGGTCCCAGGGGCCGCCGCCTTCGACGACGGTGACGACGGGATCGACGAGCCAGGTCGCCGAGATCCGAGCAGTGCTCGCCGCCGGGCAGCGAGAACGTCTCCGGATCCGCGCCGAGGACGAGCGTCAGCGATCCGCGCCAGCGGATCGGGTTGACCGCGCGGTTGTGCTCCCACGTCGCCATGCGGGCGGTCGCGAGCGCGAGGTCATGACAGGCCGCCAGCCCGCGAGCCTGCCGCGACGCGATCGACGCGGGCGCGGCACCTTCGCGGGACCGGCGATCCGGTCCTCCGTTGAGTAGATCTCTCGTGAGCCTTCCCATGCTCCCCCGGCAGGCGTGTGTAGGCCTCCGGGGGAGATATCGACCCGATGGGGGTCCGGGTTGAGGACGATTCGGGCCGTGAAAGCGGCTGAAATCGGACTCGTTGCGCTACGCGTCGGCCAGGACGATGGCCGAATTGTGCCCGCCCATGCCGATCGAGGACTTCACGGTCAGCCCGTCCCGGCGCAGCGTCGGCCCGTCGAGGAGGCGCTCGTGGCCCTTCGCGACCTGCTTGGGGGCCGGGATGATCCCGTTCTCGTAGGCCAGGCACGTCGCCGCCAGCTCGACCGTCGATGCGGCGCCCTGGCAGTGGCCGACGAGCGGCTTCACCGAGAACACCTCGGCGTCGGTGAGGAGCGTGTCGAGCATGTCCGCCTCGGCGGCGTCGCACTGGGCGGTCCCCGGTCCGTGGGCGTTGAGGTACGCAACCTCGCTCGGGAAGACCTTCGCGTTGCTCAGCGCCTGCTGGAAGCAGCGGCGGATCTCGCGGTGATCGGGGTTGAGGTGGGTCGGGTGGTACCCGTCGTGGCTCATCGCGCCACCGAGCACCCGGGCGTATCCGCCCTCGGCTCGGCCGGACACGACCATCCCCACCGATGCCTCGCCGCCGGCGAAGCCCTTCGAGCCTTCCTGGAACGGGCGGCAGACCTCGAGCGCCGGCGCATCGGGGTAGACCACGCCGAGGTTGCGGAAGTGGCGGATGTTCTCAGGGGTGGCCGAGAGGTCGCTCGCGACCACGATCACGTCGCTCGCGACGCCGCGCGTCGATCCACATCTTTGCGGTCAGCATCGCGGCGTTGCCCGAGGCGCACATCGCGGTCACGTTCATGGCTGGCCCGTGGAAGTCGTGGCGGGCCATGAGCAGCGAGAGGACGGTCGAGGGCATGAGGTGCAGGTACTCGTGGCTCTTCAGCCGCCGGTTGCGCTCGAGGTAGAACTCCTTCCAGAGATCGACCTCGCCGAGCACGATCGCATGCACCACGCCAACCACGGGGCCCGGGCGCCAGCCCCGGTCGAGCGCGTTGTCGATCGCCTCGTCCGCGGCTTCCGAGACGGCGGCGCCGAAGCGGGTCAGCCCGTCGGAGCGCTCGACCTCGGGGACGATCGCGCAGTAAGCGATGTCGTGGCCCAGCCACTCCTGGTAGCCGGGCCGCGGGAGCACCGCGGACTCGCTGCTGCGCAGGCCGTCCCAGAGGAACTTGCGTCCCCATCCGTACCCCGTGACCGCTCCGAGACCACAAATCGAGACACCTTGCCTCGTACCGCGCACCGCACCGTCTCCCAACTCTCCGCCCTGGGAAAGGGCGAGACTACGCGTCCGTACCCACCGAAGGAAAGGGGGGATCGACAGAGCGTGACGGTGGCAACGTGCTCTTCACGTCCAGGTCACGTGGAGCGAAGTGCCGACCTCAAGGAGTGGATGCCGTGGTATCGATCCACGGGGAGCGCTACTGTCCGTGGCGTGCAAGGGCGCTCTGCGATTGCCTATGTCCTGGCCGGCGTGGGCGTGGTCCTGCTGGTCGTCGCGGTGGTCTATTTCACGGTGGCGGCGCCGGACCTCCCGAGCTTCGTGCCAGGCCACGTCGGGCACGTGCTGCACGCCCGCCGCTACACGAAGCGCGGGATCCTCGCGCTTGGTCCTTGCGGTCGTGGCCTTCGCCGGCGCGTTCTACGCCTTTCGGAAGCGTCCCGCCGCCTGAGGCATCGGCGGCAACAGCGCGTCGCCCGCTAGGGATCCTCGGCGAGCGTCCCGAAGTGATCGTGGATGAGATCCGCGAACCGGAACCCCGAGTCGAGCTGGTCGGCACCTCGCTCGACGACGATCCAGTCCTCGTTGATCGTGACTTCGCGAATCGTGTCTCCGCGCGAAGCCCGTGCGACCACGAGCTCGGCGCCCAGCCGATCGAGCGAGTCCTTGGGCGCAGTCGGCCGACCCTCCAGCCTCGCCGTGATGGCCTCGACGAACTCGGCCGAGAGCTCCTCGCCGGCGGGGGCCGCGGACAGGTTCCGCACGACAGCATCGGCGGTGAGGTGCAGACCGCTCCAATCCTCGATCACGAAGAATGCGCCGGGCGCAAGCCGAGGGAACAGCGTCTCGAACGACGAGCGTGTCTCGGTGTACCGGTGCGAAGCGTCGTCGATCACGAGCTCGATCGGCCGGTCATCCAGCTCGTCGTCCAGGATCTCGGTCAACCGCTCGCCGTCGGATTGGTCGACGCCGTAGTACGGGCGGACGATCTGGTCGACGGCGTGTTCGGCGATGTAATCGGCCAGCGCGGGTGCAGGCTTCGGATCGATCTCGATCGCTATCAGCTTGTCCGGCGCGCGAGCTCCGCGATCAGCGCGGTGCTGCCACCAAGGCGGATCCCGAGCTCGACGATGGTCGCCGGCCGGGTCTCGTCGAGGAGCGCGAGGTACCGCTCGACGAGGCTTCGGGACTTCATCACCGGAAGCCGTCCCGCCACGGCCTGCCCGACGAACAGTGAGCAGTGGAAGTCGGTGGTTCCGACCCGCAAGAGCTGTTCATCGATGAACGTCGCGCCAGTCACGTGCTTCCCTCTTCTCGGGGACCGTCGGTGGCGTGCGAACCGAATCGTGAGCCGGGTCCTTGGAGCGGGTGACGAGAATCGAACTCGCGTTCTCAGCTTGGGAAGCTGATGTTCTGCCTCTGAACTACACCCGCGGGCGATGACGCGACCCACGGATTGATCCACGGGTTCTTGCCGTCTCCTCGGTGCGGCAGCGTATCCGACGGCAGTTCGGGCACCTCGGGACGCAGGTGATGCGGTCGTGCTCGGATGCGGCATCGCCGGGCTGCTCCGGAGCGAATCGGTAGGCTCCCGCCCCGTGATCCTCTCGGACCGATCCATCAGGGAAGCCCTGGCAACCGAGCGCATCGTCGTCGACCCGCTCGAGGATCGCGACGTGCAGCCGTCGTCAGTGGACCTGCACATCGACCGGTACTTCCGGGTGTTCCGAAACGACACCACGCCCTACATCGACCCGAAGCAGCCGCAGGAAGACCTCACCGAGCTCGTCGAGATCGAGGACGACGCCGCGTTCATCCTGCACCCCGGCGAGTTCGTGCTCGGCTCCACCTTCGAGCGCGTCGCGCTCCCCGACGATCTCGTCGCCCGGCTCGAGGGGAAGTCCTCGCTCGGTCGCCTCGGTCTCCTGATCCACAGCACCGCGGGCTTCGTGGACGCGGGGTGGGACGGCCACCTCACGCTCGAGCTCTCGAACGTCGCGAACCTGCCGATCGCGCTGTACCCGCGCATGAAGATCGGTCAGATCTCGTTCTTCGAGATGTCGACCTCCGCCGATCACCCGTACGGCAGCGCGGAGAAGGGGTCCAAGTACCAGGGCCAGCGAGGACCGACCCCGAGCCGGTACTACCTCAACTTCCGCGACTCGGCCGGGTGAGCCGTCCGCGGGTCCGGTGCTCGTGGGCGGGTACCGATCCGGCGATGATCGCCTACCACGACGACGAGTGGGGGGTCCCCCAGCACACAGACGTGCGGCTCTTCGAGAAGATCACGCTCGAGGGTGCGCAGGCCGGCCTCTCCTGGGCGACGATCCTGCACCGACGTGAGGGCTACCGGCGCGCGTTCGCCGGCTTCGACCCGGTCAAGGTCGCACGCTTCACGCCCGCCAAAGTGGAACGGTTGCTCCTTGATCCCGGCATCATCCGGAACCGGGCGAAGATCGAGTCGACCATCGCCAACGCGCGCGCGGTGAAGGCTGTGCAGCGCGAGCTCGGCAGCCTCGACACCTACCTGTGGTCGTTCGTGGACGGTGCCACGATCGTCAATCGTCATCGCGACACCTCGACCCTGGACGCGCAGAGCGCGATCTCCAAGGCGATGAGCAAGGACATGAAGCGGCGTGGCTTCCGCTTCGTCGGTCCGACGACGATGTACGCGTTGATGCAGTCCGTCGGCATGGTCAACGACCACATGACGAGCTGCTTTCGCTGGAAGGAGCTCGGCGGGAGGTAGCCCGTGCAGGTCGGCCGGGTCGTCTCGACGTGTCCGACTTCTTCAAGACCCGGAGACCGGAGCTCCGTACGCTGGGCCCCATGACTCCTACCCTTACGCAGATCGGCCTCGTGGTCGCCGACATGGCGGCCTCACTGGCCTTCTACCGCCAGGTCGGGCTGGAGATTCCCGTTGACAGGGATACCCAGCCGCACGTTGACGTCGAGCTCCCCGGAGGGCTGCGGTTGGCCTGGGACACCGAGGAGACCATCCGCTCCTTCGACCAGTCGTGGGTGGGCCCGTCCGGAGGCCACCGCATCGCACTGGCCTTCGCGTGTGAGACGCCGGCCGACGTCGACGACCTTTACCGCACGCTCGTCGGATCGGGCAGCACTGAACACCTGGCCCCGTGGGACGCGTTCTGGGGTCAGCGCTACGCGGTGGTCCTGGACCCGGACGGCAACCACGTCGAGCTCTTCGCCCCGAGTGACGTCACGTGATCAGTTGGGTGAGGGGTACGCCAGCCAGGTCCTTGATCTCACGAGACAGGTGTGACTGGTCGGCGTATCCCACGCGCACGGCAGAGTCCACCGCGCGTTCTCCCCGACGGATGAGATCGAGCGCGCGCTGCATCCGCAAGATCCGGTTGAGCGTCTTGGTGCCGTAGCCGAACGCAGCTCGGCTCCGCCGCTGCAGCTGGCGGGTGCTGTACCCCACACGTCGGGCAATCGTGGTGCTGTTGCATCCAGCCCGGGTGAGGGCGACGACGTGGTCGACGAGGGTCGGCGTGCTCGTCGCCCGGGGCGCACCGGCGCAGGGCCACCTCCTCGAGGATCATCGCGGGGCTCGAGCTCGCCGTCAGGAGGTCGGTGATGCGTCGCACGTCGTCGGGGGCCCAGACGGCATCGAGGGGAGCTCGCTGGTTGGTGAGCTCATCGGCCGGGACGCCGAGGACCCGCGGCGCGAACCCCGGGGCGAATCGCAGGCCGACGAGCAGCGACTCACGACTCGACCGAAACACGTGCGCGTGCGTGTCGGGCCCGGCGATGACGACCGAGCATCCGTCCCAGAGCAGGTCCATGCAGCCGTCGGGAAGGACCCGGACCCCGTCGCCCGTCGCGCGCGACGACCAGATGACACCACCTGGCACTCGGCTCGGCTGCTCTCGGTACACCCCACGATGCTGCCAGAGCGCGCGCCGCGCCGACCGCCGTTCCCTAGACGCCGGGCTTGCGCTCGATGGTGACGGGGGAGACGAGCGTGCTCTCGCTCTCGAGGGCCTCGAGGAGCATCTCCGCAATGTCCTGGACCTTGACGTCGTCGTCCTTGCCCTCGCCCTTCACGCCGTCGTCCATCATCACGTAGCAGTACGGGCACGCGACCGCGATGCGCTCGGCGCCCGTGGCGATCGCTTCCTGCGCGCGTTCGACGTTCACCTTCTTGCCGATGGTCTCTTCCATCCACATGCGGGCGCCGCCGGCACCACAGCACATGCCTTTGGTGCCGTTGCGCGGCATCTCGACGATGTCGATCCCCTTGAGGTTGCCGATGACGTTGCGCGGGGCGAGGTACACGTCGTTGTGGCGACCGAGGTAACAGGAGTCGTGGTACGTGACCCGCTCGTCCAGCGACGCGCCGGCCATGGAGAGCCGGCCGTCGGCGATCAGCTCCATCAGCAGCTCGGAGTGGTGGACGACCTCGTAGTTGCCGCCCAGCTGCGGGTACTCGTTCTTCAACGTGTTGAAGCAGTGCGGGCACTGCGTGATGATCTTGCGCACGCCGAGGCCGTCGAGCGCCTCGATGTTTTGCATCGCGAGCATCTGGAAGATGTACTCGTTGCCCGAGCGCCGGGCGGAGTCGCCGGTGCACAGCTCGCTCGGACCGAGGATCGCGAAGTCGATGTTCGCCGCGCTGCAGCAGCTTCGCCACCGCGCGGCTCGTCTTCTTGTTGCGGTCGTCGAACGAGCCCGCGCATCCGACCCAGTACAGGTACTCGTGGTCGAGGTCCCCGCCGGGATCGACGATCTCGACGCCCTCCATGCCGGCGGCCCAGTCGCCCCGCTCAGCCTGGTTCATCCCGTAGACGTTCCCGGAGTTCTCCATCGAGCGGTAGACGTTGCCGAGCGACGCCGGGAAGTCGCTCTCCATGAGCGAGAGGTACCGGCGCATGTCCAGGATCTTGTCGAGGATCTCGATGTTGACCGGGCAGGTCTCGTCGCAGGCCTTGCAAGTGGTGCAGGACCACAGCTCTTCGGACGTGATGCGCTCGAAGAGGCTGTCTGCGGTGATGCAGATCTCGACGTCGGTGCCGACCGGCGGAGAGGTGACGGGTGACGCGGTGGCGTTCATCACCTCACCGGTCTTGAGGACGATCTCGCGGGGTCGAGCGGCTTACCGGTCGCGTGCGCCGGGCACACCGAGGTGCACCGGCCACAGATCGTGCATGCGTCCGTGTCGAACAGCTGCTTCCACGTGAAGTCCTCGACCGTCGACGCGCCAAACGTCTCGAGCTCGGTCTCCATGAGGTTCGGCATCTCGCGCATCGCACCCTTCGGGCGCGGGCGGTCCTTCAGGTACATGTTCATCGGGCTGGTGATCATGTGGCGAAGCATCGTGGTGGGCAGGATGACGAGGAAGCCGAGGAACGCGATCACGTGGACGATCCACGACCACCGGTGCGCGTCGTGCAGGCCCGCGAGCGTCCAACCCTTCACGGCGCCGGAGAGGGCCCAGCCGACGAACGACCACTTCTCGAAGTCGGCGGCGGAGCCGGTCGCTTCCCGCAGTGCGGCGATCCGCAATGCCTCGGTGGTGAACCCGGTGACCGCGATGACGAGGAACGTCACGAGGATGACGAGGTGCTCGGGCTTGGTCTTGATGCGGATCCTGTAGGGCCGCTGGCCGTATCGCCGGGCGAACGCCCACAGGATCCCAGTGATGAAGATGAGCCCGAAGAGGTCGCCCGTGAACGCGTAGGCCTCGTACGTGCGACCGTGGAGGAACTTCAGCGAGCCCGGCAGCTGGTGGTCGATCTCGAGGACCACCGTGATGATGAAGAGGACGAGGAACCCGAAGTAGATGAAGGAGTGCATGATGCCGGCGGCCGGGTCGCGCAGCAGCGTTCGCATCCAGACGCCCTTGCGGAAGTCGCGCATGCGCCGGTGGATGTTGCCTTTGTTCGTGCGCCGGTTGTCAGGCTTGCCCCGCTCGTAGTTGCGGACGCGCAGCGACACGAGCCACGACACGAGGAACAGACCCGTGGCGACGGTGAGGTAGAAGGCGACCTCGAGCGGCCGCGGAATGTTGATGAAGACCTCGCGGGAGATGCGCGAGTCGTGATGCCAGCCGGTGAGCTCCGGCGCGATCCCCGAGGCCAGCGCCCCGAGCGCCGTGAGGAAGCCGATCAGCAGGACGATCTGATGCGGCCGGGGCAGGTACCTGCGCATGGGCGGGGAACCTACCGCGACGAGTTGGTGGAGCGACTCACTGGACGGATTTTGCGTCCGACTCCCGCAGGCGGCGGGCCATGCCGGCGAGCAGCTTGCGCGCGAACCCGGGGACCTCGTCGATCAGCCCGCCGAACTCGCGCTGGCCGAGCACGACGATCTCCATGGAGGTCTGAGCGGTCACCGTCGCGTTCCGGGGCGCCTTGTCCAGCAGCGCGAGCTCACCGAAGCCGTCGCCCGGGCCGAGGGTCGCGACCTTGCGGCCCCGCCGGCTCACGTTCGCCGACCCGTCGATGATCACGAAGAACTCGCTGCCGGTGGATCCCTCGGTCACCAGGACCCGACCCGGCTCGACCTGGACGTCCTCGGCCCGGCGCGCCACGAGGGCGAGCTCCTTTCGGGAGAGGGCCGAGAAGAGAGGCACCTGGGCGAGGTGGTCGAGGAAAGCATCACGGCGCGACATGGGAAGGAATCTAAACGAGCGGCGTGCACGGGGGAAGGGACTCCCGAAGAACTGTCGTTTCGGGGGGAATACGACCTGGCTGGTAGAAGTTGCTAACGGTCGACTCAAGATTTCCCCTACAGACACTGGCAAGAATCCCACCCGCACCCGAACACCTGAACCGGAGGCTCAACCCAATGCCCAAGGCCGTAGGAATCGACCTCGGCACCACGAACTCGGTCGTCTCTGCACTCGAGGGCGGCGAGCCCGTGGTCATCCCCAACGCCGAGGGGAATCGCACGACCCCCTCGGTCGTCGCATTCTCCAAGACCGGCGAGGTCCTCGTCGGTGAGGTCGCGAAGCGTCAGGCGATCACGAACCCCGATCGCACGATCCGGTCCGTGAAGCGCCACATCGGCACCGACTGGACGATCGACATCGACGGGAAGAAGTACAACGCGCAGGAGATCTCCGCTCGGATCCTGCAGAAGCTGAAGCGGGACGCCGAGGCGTACTTCGGCGACACCGTGACCCAGGCGGTCGTGACCGTCCCCGCGTACTTCGGCGACGCCGAGCGTCAGGCCACCAAGGAGGCCGGTGAGATCGCGGGCCTCGAGGTGCTGCGAATCATCAACGAGCCCACCGCCGCGTCGTTGGCGTACGGCCTTGAGAAGGACAACGACATCACCGTCTTGGTCTTCGACCTTGGCGGTGGCACCTTCGATGTGTCCGTGCTCGAGCTCGGTGAAGGCGTCTTCGAGGTGAAGTCCACCGCCGGCAACACGCACCTCGGCGGTGACGACTGGGACCAGCGGATCATCGACTGGATGGTCGGCGAGTTCAAGAACGCGCACGGCGTGGACCTCGGCGCCGACAAGATGGCAACCCAGCGGCTGAAGGAAGCGGCGGAGAAGGCCAAGATCGAGCTGTCCAGCCTGGCCGAGACCAGCATCAACCTGCCGTTCATCACGGCGACGAGCGACGGTCCGTTGCACCTCGAGCTGACGCTCTCCCGGGCGAAGTTCCAGGAGCTGACCCACGACCTGCTCGACGCGTGCCGCGGCCCGTTCGACCAGGCCATTCGCGACGCCGGGCTGACCAAGGACCAGATCGACCGGGTCCTGCTGGTGGGTGGCTCGACTCGCATGCCTGCGGTCTCGGATCTGCTCACGGAGCTCACCGGCAAGGAGGGCGACAAGGGCATCAACCCCGACGAGGCCGTCGCGGTCGGTGCGGCCATCCAGGCCGGCGTCCTCAAGGGTGATGTGAAGGACGTGCTGCTCCTCGACGTCACGCCGCTGTCCCTTGGCATCGAGACCAAGGGCCAGATCATGACGAAGCTCATCGACCGCAACACCACGATCCCGACCAAGCGCTCCGAGGTGTTCACCACCGCGGACGAGAACCAGCCTTCGGTGGAGATCAAGGTGCTCCAGGGCGAGAGCGACATGGCGTACCGCAACCACACGCTCGGCACCTTCCAGCTGGTCGGGATCCCGCCGGCACCACGCGGTGTCCCGCAGATCGAGGTCACGTTCGACATCGACGCCAACGGCATCGTGAACGTGTCCGCGAAGGATCTCGGGACCGGACGCGAGCAGCAGATGACGATCACGGGTGGCACTGCGCTCGGCCGTGACGAGATCGACCGCATGATGAAGGACGCGGAGGCGCACGCCGAGGAGGACCGCCAGCGGCGCGAGGAGGCCGAGGTCCGCAACAACGCGGACAACCTCGTCTTCCAGACCGAGAAGCTGTTGAAGGACAACGGCGACAAGGTCGAGCCGGCGGAGCGAGAGAAGATCGACGTCGAGCTCAAGGCGCTCAAGGACGCGCTGTCCGGCACGGACATCGAGGCCGTCAAGCGGGCCCACGAGGGTCTCGTGTCGGCGAGCCAGGAGTTCGCGCAGCGGCTCTACGCCTCGGCATCCGCGCAGCAGAACGCAGCTGACGCCAGCCAGGGCGCCCCGGGTTCTGGGTCCGGGTCTCCGCCGCCGAGCGACGACGATGTCGCCGAGGCCGAGATCGTCGACGAGGGCGAGGCGAGGGAAGCCTGATCGTGCCCGGACCCGAGAACGATCACGGCGACGAGGACGGAGCGGTGGAAGCCAACGCGGGAAGCACCGAGATGATCGGTGACCTCGCGGAGGCCGACGCCGCGGCCACCCTGGAAGCGGACCTGGCTCGGCTGACGGGTGAGCGCGACGAGATGCGCGCGCTCGCCCAGCAGCTCCAGGCCGACTTCGAGAACTACAAGAAGCAGATGATCCGGCGCCAGACCGAGCACCTCGAGCGGGCCACAGAGGGTCTGCTCGAGCAGTTGCTCCCGGTGCTGGACTCGTTCGAGCTCGCGGTCGGCGCGCTCGCCGACGTGGGCGACAACGTCCGCAAAGGCGTCGAGCTCGTGTACGCCGAGCTGCTCGGCGTGCTCGAAAAGGCGGGCATCGAGCGCATCGACGCCGAGGGCAAGCGGTTCGACCCGACCGAGCACGAAGCGGTGCTTCAAGAAGATGGCGATGGCGACCCGATCGTCGCGGACATCCTCCGCACCGGCTACCGGCTCAAGGGTCGCGTGTTGCGCCCGGCGATGGTGAAGGTAGCGAGATAGCTCGATGGCACCACAGCGCGAATGGTTCGACAAGGACTACTACTCCGTGCTCGGCGTCCCCCAGGGTGCGTCCGAGAAGGACATCACGCGCGCCTACCGCAAGCTCGCGAAGCAGTACCACCCCGATGCGAACCCGGGGAACCACGACGCCGAGGACAGGTTCAAGGAGGTCTCGGCGGCGAACGACGTCCTCGGTGATGCGGCGAAGCGCAAGGAGTACGACGAGGTTCGGCGCATGGTCGCGTCGGGTGCGTACAGCGCGCCCGGGCCGGGTGGCGGGGGCGGGTTCAACCCGGGTCCCGGTGGCTTCACCTTCGAAGAGGGCGTCGACTTCTCGGACCTGCTCGGTGGCCTCTTCGGCGGCGGTGGTGCGCAGGGCGGACGCGGCTTCGGCCGCGGTCGCGGGGGCCGAGGCCGCAACGCTCGCCAGGCGCCCCAGCGCGGCGCGGACCTCGAGACCGAGCTGCACCTCGACTTCACGGACGCGGTTCACGGTGTGACGACGTCCGTGTCGTTCACCGCCGAGGCCGCGTGCTCGGTGTGCAACGGCAGCGGCGCGGAGCCGGGCACCGTGCCCCAGACCTGTCCGACCTGCAACGGTTCGGGACAGGTCGCCGTGGATCAGGGGCCCTTCTCGTTCTCGCAGGTCTGCCCGACGTGTGGTGGGCGCGGGGCGATCATCGAGACGCCGTGCCACCACTGCCACGGCAGCGGCGTCGAGGTCCGGCCCCGCGAGGTCAAGGTGAAGATCCCCGTCGGCGTCGACGACGGGCAGCGCATCCGGGTCAAGGGCCGGGGCGGCGCAGGCGCGAACGGCGGCCCGTCGGGTGACCTCTATGTGGTGGTCCACGTGCGCCCGCACCCGATCTTCGGGCGCAAGGGCAAGCTGGACCTCACGGTGCACGTGCCCCTCACGCTGACCGAGGCCGCGCTCGGAGCGAAGGTGAAGGTGCCGACGCTGACCGATCCCGTCACGTTGAAGGTCAAGAGCGGGACGAAGGGCGGGACCACCCAGAAGGTGAAGGGGCGCGGGATCATCCCCGCGAAGGGATCCTCCGGCGACCTGCTGGTCACGTTCGACGTCGACGTCCCCGCGAAGGTGAACGACGAACAGCGTCAGGCCCTCGAAGCGCTCGCCGCGGTGTTCCCCGGAAACCCGCGCGAGCACATGGAGGTGTAGGACCGTGGCCTACGACGAGCGCGCGCTGTACATCATCTCGGTGGCCGCCGAGCTGGCCGGCGTGCACCCCCAGACCCTGCGGATCTACGAGCGCAAGGGCCTCGTCGCGCCCGCCCGGACTGTTGGCCGCAGCCGTCGCTACTCGGACCGCGACATCGCGCTGCTCCGCCGGATCCAGGAGCTGACGAACGACGGCGTCGGCCTCGCGGGCGTCCGGCGGATCCTCGAGCTCGAGGAGGCGGTGGGCCGGCTCACCGACGAGCTCGAGGACGCGCACCGCCAGGCGCGTGAGGCCGTCGAGCGCGTCCACCGCAGCTACCGGCGGGACCTCGTCCCGGTGGGGACCGCGGCCGTCGCGACCCGCCGCCGGTAGGAAGGGCCGTCAGAACTTCGGTGCGTTCTTCCCGCTGAGCCACTCCTCGATCGCGATGGTCGCGCTCTGGTAACCGAGCTCCACCAGCTGGTCGAAGGCGGAGAACTCGAGCATCGCGATGTCGTCGACCGGGGGCCGGATGTAAAGGTCGCCGAGGTCGGTCGCCCCGGACCCGCCGAGCTCGGTGATGCGCATGATCACGCGGATCATCCCCGCCATCTCGGGAGTCGCGACGCGCGGGTCCGCGCGCTGCATCAACAGCTTCCAGCCCGAGACGATGCCCGAGTGCGGGAGCTCGCCGGCACGGATGTCGCGCTTGCTGCCGACGTCGACCGCGATGACGCGGATGCCGTCATGGAGGCTGCGCATGATGCCGACGGGCATGTTGTCGAGCACGCCTCCGTCGACCAGCACGTCGCCGTCGGTCGTGCGCATCGGCGGGAACACTCCGGGGATCGAGAAGCTCGCGCGCAGGCCGAGCCACGCCGGGCCGGTGCGGTGGACCTCGACCTCGCCCCGGGTCAGGTTGGTCGAGACGCAGAACCCGTTGAGCCACTGGTCTTCGAGATCGAGGCCGCGTGCCGCGGCCTGCATCCGCTCCGAGACGCGCGCGCCGCCCGCGAGCGAGACGATCGGAAACGTGAAGTCGACGGGAGACTTGCCTTCGACGAGGGCTTCGCGCAAGGAGCGTGAGGTGGCGTCGAGGTCCATCTCGCTCGCGGTCGCGCCGGCGAGGATCGAACCGATGCTCGTGCCGCCTGCGGCGTCGATCGGCACGTTCGCCTCCCGCAGCGCCTTGAGCACCCCGAGCTCCGCGATCCCGCGCGCACCACCGCCGCTGTAGACCACGCCGACGCCGCAGCTGAGCACGAGCCGGGCGACCCGGTCTGCGTCGGCCGGCCGGCCGTGGCGGACGTGGTGGTGCCGTTCGACCGAACGCGGCGCCAGCCACCGCGACGTGCCCCGTGGGTCCTCCGTCCACCGCGGATGTACCAGGACGAGCTCGGTGCGGGTGTGCGACGTCGCCCGTGATGGGAGCCCGACGCGCTCGAGGTGCCGGGGCTCGGGCGACGTGGTCGCGTCCGCGACCAGCACGAGGAGGTCCGCCTGGCGGATGCAGGCGCGGGTCCAGGCCGTCGGCTCGGGGTCGGCTCGGTAGACCACGACGTCGTGGTCCGTCTCGAGATCGCTGCACCAGGCGGCGAGACGGCTGGCGTCGAGCCCCTCGCCGACCGCGGCAGCCGCGGCGGCAGAGTCGATCTCGCGCGCCGAGCCGTGCAGGCGGGCGAGGGCGCGCTCGAAGTGCTCACCGAATTCGCGGACTGCCGGCTCGGCGCCGAGCGGGACCAGCGCGATGGCCACGGCGGGGGTGCTGGGTCGACCGACGGACCGCGAGCGCAGCAGGCGATCCACCATCTCTGTGCTGATCCGGCGTCCGGATTCCGGGTGGTCGGAGACGAGCCGGCTGAACGCCGCGGTCGAGAGCCGGAGCAGATGCGTGTCGCGCAGCACTCGCACGGTGGCGGTGCGCGGACGGTTCGTGATCAGGGCCATCTCCCCGACGAGGTCACCGCGCCCGATCTCGGCGAGCTGGATCTCGTCCCCGTCGTCGTCGGTTGTCACCACCCGAAGGCGGCCGGCCGCGACGAGGTAGAGGCAGTCAGCGGGGTCGCCTTCGCGGATGAGCACCGTCCCGCCGGGCACGGTGATCGGCTCCAGCGCGGCGCGCAGCTGGACGCGCGCGTCGCGATCCATCGTGCCGAGGACCCGGTTCTCCTCGACGAGCCGGTCGAGCTCGTCCCCCGACCGACCGGTCATTGCGGGTGGGCCGCCACCTGGACTGCGGCCTCCGCGGCTCGGAGCTCGCCGGCGAGCCCGACCAGCAGCTGCTCGGCCAACTCGGGGAACTCGCGCAGGAGCGTGCGGAACATGCGGATCCCCAGCACCGCAACCTTGACGTCCGTCGCGGCGACGACGGTCGCGCTCCGAGGAGCACCGTCGAGGATCGCGAGCTCACCGAAGTGGGAGCCCGGGCCGACCGCGCGCGACCTCGTGGCCGTCGCGCAGGACCGACGCCTCACCGTCGATGATCATGAACAACGCGTCGCCGGGCTCGCCTTCTCGCACGAGATCCGTCCCAACGGGCAGGTCCGCGGTCTGGGCGTGACGGGCGATGGTTTGGCGTTCCCGCTTCGTGCAGCGCGAGAAGAGGCCCACCTCTGTGAGCAGCTCCGCCAGTTCCCGCTTCGTGCCGGCCACG
This sequence comes from uncultured Acidimicrobiia bacterium, assembly GCA_963848485.1. Lineage (GTDB taxonomy): Bacteria > Actinomycetota > Acidimicrobiia > IMCC26256 > JAENVU01 > Chersky-806. The sequence continues at coordinate 120,334 of CAWKDX010000001.1, read as the reverse complement.
ATCCTCCGCCTCCCCCACCCGACCCCGTGGTCGCGCGGTGCCCCTGCGAGCGCCGCGCTCGCGGCGGCGTAGCGTACCGGCGACGCGACCGGAGGGCACCCGGCGGAGGTGCGGCGCGTTCAGGGGGTTCAGGGGTGCGTCGGCTCGCGTTGTTCGTGGTGCATCGCCGCTGGGTGGTGATCGCACTCGCGCTGTTGTTCCTGCCTTTCGCCGCAATCGTCGGCGGCAACGTCCAGAAGCAGCTGACCGTCGGTGGGATGCAGGATCCGGGGGCGGAGTCGGCGCGCACCGCGGTCGAGATCCAGCACCGGTTCGCCAACGCGGGTCAGTCCGACTTCGTCGTGCTCGTCACCGCCCGCCACGGCAACGTCGACGACCCTGAGGTCCGAGCCGCGGGCCTCGAGATCACGAAGCGGCTGGCCGCCGAGCGGGGCATCGTCGGTGCGTCGTCGTACTGGGCCGGGAACCTGGCCCCACTCAAGAGCGACGACGGCAGGCAGGCCCTCGCGTTCGGATCGGTGCGGGGCGGTCTCGACGACCAGGTCGAGGTCGCGAAGAAGCTGACCGCCAAGTACACGACGACGAACCGCGTGCTGACCACTGCGGTCACGGGTCGGGCCGAGATCGCCCGCCAGATCAGTCAGCAGGCCGAGCAAGACCTCAAGCGATCCGAGCTGCTCACCGCGCCGTTCACCTTCGTCGCGCTTGTCATCGTGTTCGGCGGGATGGTCGCGGCGCTGCTGCCGCTCAGCGTCGGGCTGTTCGCGGTGGTCGGGACCCTGCTCATCCTCACCTTCCTCGTGTCCCTCACCGAGGTCTCGGTCTTCGCGCTGAACCTCACGACCGCGCTCGGCCTCGGGCTCGCGATCGACTACAGCCTGTTCGTCGTGTCCCGGTACCGCGAGGAGCTCGCGACTGGTGCGTCGACGAACGTCGCGGTTGGACGCGCGATGCAGACCGCGGGTCGCACCGTTGTGTTCAGCGCCGGGACCGTGATGATCTCGCTCGCGTCGTTGCTCCTCTTTCCCGTGACGTACCTGCGCTCGTTCGCGTACGCCGGTGTCGCGGTTGTGTTCCTCGCCGCGATCTCGTCGGTCGTCGTCCTGCCCGCGATCCTCGCCGTGCTCGGCCCGCGAGTGGAGTCGTTGCGCGTGTTCAAGCAGAAGCCCGCGTCGGACGACGGGTTCTGGGGCCGTCAGGCCGCACGGGTGATGAAGCACCCTGTGCCGTACGCGCTCGGGGTCAGCGCGGTGATGGTCGTCCTGGCGATCCCGTTCCTCAACTTCAACCCGGGGCTGATCGACGACCGGGTGGTTCCCGATCACGTCTCGAGCCGGGCCGCGACGGACCAGATCCGCGAGAACTTCGCGAGTCGCGAGTCCGATGCGCTCCAGGTCCTGATGCCCGAAGCGAACCTCGAGCGCGATGCCGACGCTATCCAGGCCTTCGCGAAGACGCTCGCGGCGCTCCCCGGCGTCGCCCGCGTCGACGCGAGCAACGGCTCCTACCTCCCGACGAAGGACGGTGTGGCCGTCGCGCCGCCGAACGACCTGAGCGCCCGGTTCGTGCCCGAGCGCGGTGCTGTCGGCACATGGCTGTCGGTCGTGCCCGACATCGAGCCGCACTCGGCCGCGGGCGAGCAGCTGGTCAAGGACATCCGGGGGACTGAGGCGCCGTTCGCGTTCAGCGTGGCGGGCGAGTCGGCGACGCTCGTCGACACCAAGGAGTCGGTGCTCTCGGTGCTGCCGTGGGCGCTCGGGCTGATCGCGTTGGCCACGTTCGTCTTGCTGTTCCTCATGACGGGAAGCCTGCTCGTGCCGGTCAAGGCGCTCGCGCTGAACGTGCTCAGCCTGACCGCCACGTTCGGTGCGATGGTCTGGATCTTCCAGGAAGGCCATCTCTCGGGCCTCCTCGGCTTCACGCCGACCGGCAGCATTGACATCTTCACGCCCATCCTCATGTTCTGCATCGCGTTCGGGCTCTCGATGGACTACGAGGTCTTCCTGCTCTCCCGCATCAAGGAGGAGTACGACCTCGACCGGGACAACCAGCACGCGGTCCGGGTCGGGCTGCAGAAGACCGGCCGGATCGTCACCGCCGCGGCCCTCCTGCTCACGATCGTGTTCGCGGGGATCGCCACGTCCGAGGTCTCGATCGTCCAGCTGTTCGGGGTCGGTCTCTCGCTCGCGGTCCTGGTCGATGCGTTCCTGATCCGGGCGACCCTGGTCCCCGCGTTCATGCGCCTGGCCGGTCGGAGCAATTGGTGGTCCCCGTCCTGGCTGCGGCGGTGGCACCTCCGCTACGGCATCTGGGAGAACGAGCCGATCGCCATCCTCGACCGGGAGTTCGAGACCACCACCTAGCCGGGTCGACCGTTCCGGGCCGGGGATTGAGCGGGAATGGTCAGGTTGACAATCCCGTTGTCAACTTCAACGACCGACCAGCACGAACCCGCGAGGATGGATCCATGCCGTTGGACCCCAGCAAGTTCACCCGGAAGAGCCAGGAGGCCATTGGCGCCGCCCAGGCCCTGGCGCGTGACCAGCACCACTCCCAGGTGGGCCCGGAGCACCTGCTCCATGCCCTGATCGGCCAGCCCGAAGGCGTGGTCACGGGCGTGCTGGAGGGCGTCGGGGTCTCACCGAAGAACATCCAGGACGAGGTGGATGCCTCGCTGGGCGCGCTCCCCCAGGTCTACGGCGAGACCGCGGCGGCGCCACAGATCTCACCCGACGCGTACAAGCTCCTCGAGGCCGCCGACGAGGAGCGTCGGGACCTCGGCGACGACTTCCTCTCGACCGAGCACCTTCTCCTCGCGATGACGAAGGTCATCGGTGGAGTGGGCGACATGCTGCGCGGCTTGGGCGTCACGACCGACGCGGTGTTGGATGCGTTGAAGAAGGTCCGCGGCTCGCACCGGGTCACGAGCGAGAACCCCGAGGAGCAGTACCAGGCGCTGGAGCGCTACGGCCGGGACCTCACCGAGGACGCGCGCCGCGGCAGGCTCGACCCGGTCATCGGACGCGACGAGGAGATCCGGCGCGTCATCCAGGTGTTGAGCCGGCGCACGAAGAACAACCCCGTGCTCATCGGTGAGCCCGGCGTCGGCAAAACCGCCATCGCCGAGGGCCTGGCGCGCCGCATCGTCGAAGGTGATGTCCCTGACGGCCTGCGCGACAAGCGCCTCATCTCGTTGGACATCGGCTCCATGGTCGCCGGCGCGAAGTACCGGGGTGAGTTCGAGGAGCGGTTCAAGGCGGTCCTCAAGGAGATCGCCGACTCGGACGGCGAGGTCATCACGTTCCTCGACGAGCTGCACACGATCGTCGGCGCCGGTGGAGCGGAAGGCGCCGTCGACGCCGGCAACATGATCAAGCCGATGCTCGCTCGCGGTGAGCTGCGGATGATCGGCGCGACGACGCTCGACGAGTACCGCAAGTACGTCGAGAAGGACCCCGCGCTCGAGCGCCGGTTCCAGCAGGTGTTCGTGGGCGAGCCGTCGGTCGAGGACACGATCGCGATCCTGCGCGGCCTCAAGGAGCGCTACGAGGTGCACCACGGCGTGCGCATCCAGGACGCTGCGGTCGTCGCCGCCGCGGTGCTGTCCAACCGGTACATCCCGGGCCGGCAGCTGCCCGACAAGGCGATCGACCTCATCGACGAGGCGGCGTCGCGCCTGCGGATCGAGATCGACTCGATGCCGTTCGAGATCGACGTCGTCGAGCGCCGGATCCGCCAGCTCGAGATTGAGAAGGCGGCGCTGGCCAAGGAGCCGGACGAGGCTTCGAAGATCCGGCTCGAGGCGCTCGAGGCGGAGCTCGCCGAGCTGGGCGAGGAGCGCGATGGGATGGTCGCGCACTGGCAGGGCGAGCGCGACGCGATCTCCGAGATCCGCGAGGTGAAGGAGCGCCTCGAGCAGGCGCGCACCGACGCGGAGATGGCCGAGCGCTCGGGCGACCTCGAGCGCGCCGCGGAGCTCCGTTACGGGACCATGCGCGAGCTGGAGGCCGAGATCGAGACGAAGACCGTGCGCCTGGACGAGCTCCAGGACACCGAGCAGATGCTGAAGGAGGAGGTCGACGAGGAGGACGTCGCCGAGATCGTGGCGAAGTGGACCGGCGTGCCGGTCAGCCGGCTCATGGAGGGCGAGATGCAGAAGCTCGTCCGCATGGAGGACGTCCTGCACAGTCGGGTGATCGGCCAGGACGCGGCGGTGACCGCGGTCGCGACGCGATCCGTCGGTCCCGCGCCGGGCTCTCCGACCCAAACCAGCCGATCGGCACCTTCCTCTTCCTCGGCCCGACGGGCGTCGGCAAGACGGAGCTCGCGCGCACCCTCGCCGACTTCCTGTTCGACGACGAGCGGGCGATGGTCCGGATCGACATGAGCGAGTACATGGAGAAGCACTCCGTGTCACGCCTCGTCGGCGCGCCCCCCGGATACGTCGGCTACGACGAGGGCGGCCAGCTCACCGAGGCGGTGCGTCGCCGGCCGTACGCGGTCGTCCTGCTCGACGAGGTCGAGAAGGCGCACCCGGATGTGTTCAACGTGCTGCTCCAGCTCATGGATGACGGTCGTCTGACGGACGGCCAGGGTCGAACCGTGGACTTCACAAACTGCGTCCTGATCATGACGAGCAACCTCGGTAGTGGTGGGGACGAATCGGTCGTGATGACCGCGGTCAACCACCACTTCAAGCCGGAGTTCGTGAACCGGATCGACGAGCTGGTGGTGTTCCACCGCCTCGATGAGCGCCACATCGCGCAGATCGTGGACCTGCAGGTCGATCAGCTGCGCAAGCGGTTGGAGGAGCGCGGCCTCGGGCTCGTGCTCAGCGACGCCGCCCGCCAGCACGTCGCGCGGGTGGGCTACGACCCCGACTTCGGAGCTCGGCCGCTGAAGCGCGTCATCCAGCGCGAGATAGCAGATCCGATCGCGCTCTCGGTGCTCCAGGGTGAGTACCGAGAGGGGGACACCATCACCGTCGACGCGTCACCTGACGGCTTGGTGTTCCTGCGCACGGCACCCGTCGGGAGCTGACCCGGGGGAGCTCGAAGAAGTCGCGCCGACGCGCCGACTAGCCTGTACCCAACGTGAGCGCGAACAGATCAAGGAGCGCTGCGTGCCTGGGGCCGTAATTGTCGGGACCCAGTGGGGCGACGAGGGCAAGGGTCGGTTCACCGACTATCTCGCCAAGGAAGCTTCGCTGTGCGTCCGCTATCAGGGCGGCCACAACGCCGGACACACCCTCGTGGTGGACGGCGAGGTGTTCAAGCTGCAGCTGGTACCGAGCGGTGTCCTCTACCCCTGGGTCGTGCCGGTCATCGGCAACGGCGTGGTCGTGGACCCGGCGGTCCTCCTCGACGAGCTCGACATGCTCGACGCGAAGGGAATCGACAGCCGCCGCATCCGGCTCTCCGGCAACGCGCACTTGATCATGCCGTACCACCGGGAGCTCGACCGCCTGACCGAGCGCTACCTCGGCAAGAACAAGCTCGGCACGACCAAGCGCGGGATCGGGCCGACGTACGCCGACAAGGCGATGCGAGTCGGGTTGCGGGTCCAGGACCTCCTGGACCCGAAGATCTTCCGCGAGAAGCTCGACCTCGTGCTGCGTGAGAAGAACGGCATGCTCACGAAGGTCTACAACCGCCTGCCGATGAGCGCGGACGACATCGCGGCCCAGTACCTCGGGTACGTGGACCGGCTCGCACCCCTGATCGACGACACCGTGCACCTGGTGCACGAGGCCCTCGACGTCGGCCAGTGGGTGCTCTTCGAGAGTGCGCAGGCGACGTACCTCGACCTCGACCACGGCACGTACCCCTTCGTGACCTCGAGCAACCCGGTCGCGGGTGGTGTCGGCGCCGGAGCCGGGGTGGGTCCGCGCGCGATCGAACGGATCACCGGGATCGTGAAGGCCTACGTCACGCGCGTCGGCAGTGGTCCGTTCCCGACCGAGCTGTTCGAGGGCGACGAGGTCGGTGACGTCCTCGTCGAGCGGGGTCGCGAGTTCGGTACCAACACCGGCCGCCGGCGCCGGCCGGGCTGGCTCGACCTGGTGATGCTGAAGCACGCGACGCGCCTCAACACCTGCACCGAGCTCGCCATCACCAAGCTCGACGTGCTTTCCCCATTCTCGGAGCTGAAGGTGTGCGTCGCGTACGAGGATGACTCCGGTACCCGCTACGACCACGTGCCGTACCATCAGTCGGTGCTGCACAAGGTCCGACCGATCTACGAGACCCTGCCCGGCTGGCAGGTCGACATCGAGACGGCCGAGCGCATCGAGGACCTTCCACCCGCGGCACGCGAGTACGTGAAGTTCATCGAGCAGTACACCGGAGTGCACGTGAGCTTCGTTTCGGTCGGCCCCGCGCGCGACCAGTGCGTCGTGCTGCCCCGCGCCGCGTAGTGAACGTCCTCGTCGTCGGATCGGGCGGGCGCGAACACGCGCTGATGTGGGGACTCGCGCGCTCGCCGGTCGTCGATGCGGTGGTCGCGGCACCGGGGAACCCCGGCATGGCGGAGCTCGGCGCGTGCATGGAGCTCGACGCGGCGCTCGAGGGTCTCGACGGCTTCGAGCTCGTCGTGATCGGACCCGAGGCCCCACTCGTCGCCGGGCTCGCAGACGATCTGCCGCGGGGGCGGTGCGAACGTGTTCGGCCCGAGCACCGCCGCCGCGCACCTCGAGGGCTCCAAGGCGTGGATGAAGGAGATTCTCGCCGACGCCGGCGTCCCGACGGCGCGGTACCGCGGGTTCGACGAGACCCAGGAAGCCGAGGCGCTCGCCTATCTCGAGACGATGTCCGGCTTCTACGTGGTCAAGACCGACGGACTGGCCGCGGGCAAGGGGGTGCGCGTCACCGAGTCCCTCACCGACGCGCGTGACGCGGTCCGTGAGTACCTCTCCGGCGCAGCGTTCGGTGACGCCGGCCGCAGCCTCGTGATCGAAGAAGGGCTGACCGGACCTGAGGTCACGCTGCTCGTGCTGTGCGACGGCTCGACCCAGGGTGTCCCCCTGGCCCCGGCCCAGGACTTCAAGCGGCTCGGCGACGGCGACACCGGACCGAACACCGGCGGCATGGGCGCATACTCGCCGGTTCCGTTGGCGGGCCCGGATCTCGTGGACGAGGTGATGAACGTCGCGGTGGAGCCCACGCTGGTGGAGCTCGCGAAGCGTGACATCGAATACCGCGGTGCGCTGTACGCAGGTCTGATGCTCACGCCCGACGGGGCGAAGGTGATCGAGTACAACGTGCGCTTCGGCGATCCCGAGAGCCAGGTCGTGGTCCCGCGGTTGGCGAGCGACCTCGCCGTGCACTGCGCGGAAGCGGCGACCGGACGGCTCGAGACGCCGGTGCGGTTCGTCGCCGATGCCTGTGTCACGGTCGCGCTTGCGACCGAGGGCTACCCGACTTCGACCCGAGCCGGCGACGTCATCGAAGGGCTTGCCGAGGCCGCCGCGCTCGACGGTGTGCAGGTCTTCCACGCGGGCACGAAGCGTGACGGTGACGTGGTCAAGACCGCCGGGGGCCGGCGTCCTCAACGTGACCGCACTCGGACCGTCGATCGCCGATGCCCGCAGTCGGGCGTACGACGCGGTGAGCCGGATCTCCTGGCCCGGGATGCAGTACCGCACCGACATCGCCGCCACCACGGAGCTCTCATGATCCCCCGCTACTCGTTGCCCGAGATGGCCGGCCTCTTCACCGACGAGGCGCGCTTCAGCGCCTGGCTCGAGGTGGAGATCCTCGCGACCGAAGCCTGGGCCGAGCTCGGGGTCGTGCCGAAGGAAGCCGCGGTGGCAGTGCGCAAGAGGGCGGGGTTCGATGTCGCCGCGATCGAGGCGCGCGAGCAGATCACGGAGCACGACGTCGCGGCCTTCGTCGACGTGGTGCAGGACCGGGTCGGCCAGCCGGAGGGCACCTGGGTGCACTACGGGCTCACGTCCAGTGACGTCGTCGACACCGCGCTCTCGTTGCAGCTCTCCCGCGCGGCCGATCTGCTCGTCGAGGCGGCCGTCGAGCTCGATGCGGCGATCACGAAGCAGGCGCACCAGTACCGCGACACGCCGATGGTCGGTCGAACCCACGGCATCCATGCGGAGCCGACGACGTTCGGAGTGAAGCTCGCGCTCTGGGCACTCCAGGTCCGGCGAGACGTCGAGCGGCTGCGCCGGGCCCGCGACGCCATCTCGGTCGGCAAGCTCTCGGGCGCGGTCGGGACGTACTCGAACGTCGATCCGTTCGTCGAGCAGTACGTCTGCGAGCACCTGAACCTGACCGCGGTGCCGGCGACCCAGGTGCTGGCCCGCGACCGCCACGCGGAGCTGCTCTACGCGTGTGCGACCGTCGGCGCGAGCATCGAGCAGTTCGCCACGGAGATCCGCCACCTGCAACGCACCGAGGTGCGCGAGGTCGAGGAGCCGTTCCGCGCGGGCAAGCAGAAGGGCTCGTCCGCGATGCCGCACAAGCGCAACCCGGTGAAGAGCGAGCAGCTGAGCGGGCTGGCACGGGTGCTGCGCGGCAACCTCGGCGCCGGGCTCGAGAACGTCGCGCTGTGGCACGAGCGTGACATCTCCCATTCGTCGGTCGAGCGCATCATCCTCCCGGACTCGTGCGCGCTCGCCTACTACCTGCTGGTCAAGTTCCGCTCGATCGTCGAGGGCATGCACGTCTACCCCGAGCGCATGATCGAGAACATGGACGCGAGCTACGGGCTCGTCTTCAGCCAGCCGGTGCTGCTGGCGCTGGTCGAGGCGGGTGAGTCCCGTGACGATGCGTACCGGGTTGTCCAGCGCAACGCGCTGCGGACCTGGGAGGAACGCCGGCCGTTCATCGACGTGTTGCGCGAGGACCCGGAGATCACGAAGGTTCTGGCCGACGAGCAGCTGGTCGCGTGTTTCGACCTCAAGCGCGCGATCTCGAACGTCGGGCGCACGTTCGAGATCCTTGACCAGCCCAGCGGCGCCGCGCCCAGCCGATGACGATCACGCTGCCGCACGTGTACACCGGCAAGGTCCGGGATCTCTACGACGCAGGCGACGACCGTCTGCTGATGGTCGCAACGGACCGGGTCTCGGTGTTCGACGTCGTGCTGCCCGACACGATTCCCGACAAGGGCCGGATCCTGACCGCGATCTCGTCGTTCTGGTTCGACCAGGTGGCGGACCTGCTCCCCAACCACGTCATCTCGGTCGACCCCGCGGACCTCCCGGCGGCGGCACGGCCCGATGCCGACGGCCGGGCGATGCTCGTGCGCCGCACCACGCCGGTCCGGATGGAGTGCATCGCTCGCGGCTACCTCTTCGGCGGCGCGTGGGTCGAGTATCGGGAGCACGGCACGGTGCAGGGCCAGGCCATGCCCACCGGGATGCAGGAGGCGGAACGGCTCCCCGAGATGCTCTTCACGCCCACGACGAAGGCCGAGGAAGGCCACGACCAGCCGATGACGGATGCCGAGGCGATCGAAGCGGTCGGCGCAGACATCTTCGGCCGGCTGCGGGACGCGGCGCTCGCGATCTACGAGCGCGGGGCCGCCCTCGCAGAGGCCCGCGGGATCATCCTCGCGGACACCAAGTTCGAGTTCGGCCTCTCGCCCGACGGGGAGCTCCTCCTGATCGACGAGGTGCTCACGCCCGACTCGTCGCGGTACTGGCGGGCCGAGGACTACGCGGTCGGTGGCTCACCGCCGTCCTACGACAAGCAGTACGTGCGCGACTACTACCTGACCCTCGACTGGGACCGCACCGCGCCCGCACCGCCGTTGCCCGACCGGGTGATCACGGGGACCCGGCAGCGCTATGTCGAGGCCTACGAGCGCCTCACCGGCCAGTCCTTCTCCGACTGGTACGGCGGATAGTCTCGAACGCATGAGCGGATCGCGGGAGTACGAGGCGCGCATCGACGTGAGTCATCTGCCCGGCATCCTCGACCCGCAGGGCACGACGGTCGAGAAGGCGCTCCCGGCGCTCGGGTACACGAACGTGACGCAGGTCTCGGTGGGCAAGTGCATCCGACTGGTGGTCGACGCCGAGAGCGAGGACGCGGCGCGAGCTCAGGTCGACGAGATGTGCCATCGCCTGCTCGCGAACCCGGTGATCGAAGCGTTCACCATCTCGATCTCGGAGCTGGTGACATGAGCGCGCGGATCGGGGTCGTCCAGTTCCCCGGTACGAACTGCGAGCTCGACGTCCAGCACGCGCTCGAGCAGCTCGGCGGCTCGGCGGAGATCCTCTTCCATGCCGAGCGCAGCCTCGGCGGCGTCGACGCCGTCGTCGTCCCCGGCGGCTTCGCCCACGGTGACTACCTGCGGACCGGTGCGATCGCCCGGTTCTCGCCGGTGATGGATTCGGTGGCGGACTTCGCCGCGGCGGGCGGCCCCGTCGTCGGGATCTGCAACGGCTTCCAGGTGATCTGCGAGGCGGGCCTGCTCCCTGGGGCGCTCCAGAAGAACGCCGGGCTGAAGTTCCTCTGCCAGACCGTCGAGGTCCGGGTCGAGAGCGCGGCCTCGGTCCTGACCCGTGCGTCGACCATCGGCGACGTGCTGCGGATCCCGATCAACCACTTCGAGGGCAACTACGTCTGCTCGCCCGAGACGCTGGCGGAGCTCCGGGCCGAGAACCGCGTCGTCCTGCGCTACGTGACGAACCCGAACGGCAGCCTCGACGACATCGCCGGCATTCGCAATGCCGAAGGCAACGTCGTCGGGCTCATGCCGCACCCCGAGCGCGCGAGCGATCTGCTGATCGGCTCCGATGACGGCGTCGTGCTCCTGCGCTCGCTGCTCGACGCGGCGACGAAGCGTTCTGCGCTGCTCGCTTCATGAGACCGGCGCAGGCCGCGTTGGCCGCCGCGCTGCGCGAGCACGCGATCGAGGAGGGTGAGTTCACCTTGTCCTCCGGTGGCACCTCGAACTGGTACCTCGACGGCCGCCAGGTCACCTTCCGCGGCGACTGCATCGAGATCGTCGGCGAGGCGATCGTCGAAGCGCTCGACGGAATCGAGTTCGATGCCGTGGGCGGGCTCGCGGTCGGCGCGGTTCCCGTAGCGCTCGCAGTCGCGTACGTCACCGGCACGCGCAGCTTCGCGGTGCGAAAGGAACCCAAGGGTCACGGTGTCGGGGGTCGCGTCGCCGGCCCGCTTGACCCGGGCGACCGCGTCCTCGTGGTCGAGGACACATCCACGACCGGGACCGCGGTGCTGACGGCGGTCGACGCGATCAGCGAGTTCGGGTGCGAGATCGTGGCTGCGTCACTGTTGCTCGATCGCGGCGGCCAGCTCGATGCCACGCTCGAAGCACGAGGCATCGTCTACCGGCCGGTGTTGCTTGCTCCCGACCTCGGCTACGCGTTCGGCTCGTGACCCCGGCAGAGCAACCTCTCCACATCCAGCTCGGCATGACCGACGACGAGCTCGCGGCCGTCGTCGACGAGCTCGGTCGGCGGCCGACCGGGCTGGAGCTCGCCATGTACTCGGTCATGTGGTCCGAGCACTGCTCCTACAAGTCGTCACGGTCACACCTCGGCCGGTTGCCGACGGATGCGCCGTGGGTGCTCGTCGGGCCCGGTGAAGGCGCCGGGGTCATCGACGTCGGTGAGGGGATCGCGGTCGCGATCCGCATCGAGAGCCACAACCACCCGTCAGCGGTCGAGCCGTACCAGGGCGCGGCGACGGGGGTCGGCGGGATCATCCGCGACATCTTCTCGATGGGCGCCCGGCCGATCGCGGTGATGGACCCGCTCCGGTTCGGGCCGCTCGACGACCCGCGCACCCGGTACCTGTTCGAAGGCGTCGTCAGCGGGATCAGCGGCTACGGCAATGCGGTCGGCGTGCCGACCGTCGGCGGTGAGGTCGTGTTCGACGAGTGCTACTCGGGGAACCCGTTGGTGAACGTGCTCTGCCTCGGGGTCCTGCCGAAGGAACGGCTCATCCTCGCCCGCGCCGAGGGCGCAGGAAACCTCGCGGTCCTGATGGGGTCGTCCACCGGGCGCGACGGCATCGGCGGTGCGAGCGTGCTCGCGTCGGCTGGCTTCATCGAGGGGTCCGAGGCCAAGCGCCCGTCGGTGCAGGTCGGCGACCCGTTCGAGGAGAAGAAGCTCATCGAGGCGTGCCTCGAGCTGCTCGACGCCGGCCTCGCGATCGGCGTGCAGGATCTCGGCGCCGCCGGCCTGTCGTGCGCGGCGTCGGAGACCGCGGCAAAGACCGGCGCGGGCATGGACGTCGACGTGGCGCGCGTCTCGAAGCGCGAGCCGGGGATGAACCCGGTCGAGGCGCTCACGTCCGAGAGCCAGGAACGGATGCTGGCGATCGTGACGCCGGAGCGCCTGGACGAGGTGCTCGCGCTCTGCGAGCGCTGGGAGATCCGCGCGACGGTCGTCGGCCGGGTGACCGACTCGGGACGCTTCCGCGTCTACGACGGGCTGTTCGACGCGGTGGGCGTGCCCGGTGTGAACCCCGCGCCCCCGTTCGGTGACGATCCCCCGAGTGTGTCTTCGGACAACGAACCGGTCGCGGACGTGCCGATCGGCAGCCTGGGCGACGGCCCGCTCTACCACCGGCGGCTGGCGCCACCCGAGGACCTCGAGGCTCGCCAAGCCGCTGATCCGGGTGCGGAGCTGCGGGTCCGCTTCCCCTCTGGCCGGGACCTGTCCGACGAGCTGCTGCACCTGCTCGCGTCCCCGAACATCGCGGACAAGAGCTGGGTGTGGCGCCAGTACGACCACCAGCTGTTCCTCAACACGGTCGCGGGCCCCGGTGGCGACGCGAGCATCCTTCGGTTGAAGGAGACGACGGCGAGCGCGCTCGCGTTGTCCGTCGACGGCAAGGGTCGGTTCTCCGCGCTGGACCCACGCGTGGGCGCGCAGCTCGCGGTGCTGGAGGCCGCGCGCAACGTCGCGTGCAGTGGGGCCCGGCCGATGGCGCTCGTCAACTGCCTGAACTTCGGGAACCCCGAGCATCCGGAAGTGATGTGGCAGTTCTCGGAGACCATCGACGGCATGGGCGATGCGTGCCGTGCGCTCGGCATGCCGGTGGTCGGTGGCAACGTCAGCTTCTACAACGAGTCGCACGGGGTCGACATCGACCCCACACCGGTGGTCGGTGTCATCGGGCTGATCGACGAGCTCCTCCGGCCCCCGCCCGGCATCGGGCTTCGCGACGGCGATCGCATCGTCATGCTCGGTGAGACCCGGCCCGAGCTCGGGGGCTCCGAGTGGGCGACCCGACACGACCTGCGCGCCGGCCGCCCGCCGGCCGCGGATCTCGAGACCGGCCGGCTCCTCCACGAGCTCGTGGCCGGTCTGGTCACGGACCGGATGGTGAGCGGGCTCCACGACTGCTCCGACGGGGGCGTCGCGGTGGCGCTGGCCGAGATGGCGATCGCCGGCGAGGTCGGCTTCCGGGTGACGATCGGTGACGCGCTGATGTGCTTTTCGGAGTCCGCGTCGCGCGTCGTGCTCTCCGTGGCGCCCGACCGGCTGAACGAAGTGCTCGGGCGGGCCGGTTCCGGCCGGGTCCCGGCCGTGATCCTGGGCGACGCGGGCGGGGCGGACCTGCATGCCGACGGCGCGTTCTCCGTCCCGTGGGCCGACGCGGACCACGCGTGGCGCGAGGCGATCCCTTCGATCATGCGCGCCGCTCCGGTCGTGGGATAATGAGCCAGTGCTTCCCGCGCGAAGGCACGACCCCGCCGCTCACTCTCCGGAAGAGACCCCGGGCCACGCCTGTGGCGTCTTCGGCGTGTACGGGCCCGGCCAACACGTCTCGCAGCTGACCTACCTGGGACTCTTCGCACTCCAGCACCGGGGTCAGGAGTCCGCCGGGATCGCCGTCAGCGACGGCGAGACGATCACGGTCGCCAAGGACATGGGCCTCGTCACCCAGGTGTTCGACGAGCGCCGGCTCGCTCCGCTGCAGGGCCACCTGGCCATCGGCCACAACCGCTACTCGACCACGGGCTCGTCGTCCTGGCAGAACGCGCAGCCGGTCTACCGCTCCGTGGGTGACGCAGGCTTCGCGCTCGGCCACAACGGGAACCTGACCAACACCGCCGGGCTCGCGTCCGGGCTCGGGATGCTGCCGGGCATGACGCCCGACGAGACCAGCTTCGACTCGACCACCGATTCCGCCTTGATCGCCGAGCTGGTTGCCCGCGAGTGGCCCGGTGAGCCTCGCTCCGACGGTCGGGAGCTCGAGCTCGCGTTGGAGAAGGTGCTGCCCGAGCTGCGCGGCGGCTTCTCGCTCGTGCTCATGGACGACTCGCATCTCATCGGCGTCCGCGACCCACACGGCTTCTGGCCGCTGGTGCTGGGCCGCCTCGAGGGCGGTGGCTGGGTGCTCGCGAGCGAGACCGCGGCCCTCGACATCGTGGGGGCCCACTACGTGCGCGACGTGCAGCCCGGCGAGATGGTGGTCATCGACGCGTCCGGCCTCCGCCGCGAGTACCGGTACGCGGAGCCGGAGCCCCGCCTGTGCATCTTCGAGTTCATCTACTTCGCGCGACCGGATACGCGGCTCTACGGTCACAGCGTGCACGCGGCGCGGCACGCGCATGGGCGAGGCCCTCGCCCGCCAGGCGCCGGTCGACGCGGACATGGTGATGCCGGTGCCGGAGTCAGGGATCCCCGCGGCCCAGGGGTTCTCGCGCGAGTCGGGGGTGCCCTACGGCGACGGGCTGGTGAAGAACCGCTACGTCGGTCGCACCTTCATCCAGCCGAGCCAGCAGATGCGCGGCGTCGGGGTCCGGCTGAAGTTGAACCCGCTGCCCGAGAGCATCCGGGGCAAGCGCCTGATCGTGGTCGACGACTCGATCGTGCGGGGCACCACGACGCGCGAGGTGATCAAGATGCTGCGCGAGGCCGGGGCGCGCGAGGTGCACTTCCGGGTGTCGTCGCCGCCGTACCGCTGGCCGTGCTTCTACGGGATGGACACCGGTCGCCGGGGCGAGCTGTTGGCGGCTGACCTCTCGGTGGGCGAGATCCGTGAGTACCTCGACGTTGACTCACTCGCGTACCTCGAGCTCGACCGGGTGCGGACCGCGACCGGCGCACCGCCGGAGTCGTTCTGCACCGCGTGCCTCTCAGGCGAGTACCCAGTGCCGGTGGCGCTGATCGGCACGGACTCGAAGCTCCTGCTCGAGGCGCCGGTGCTCGACCTCACCGAGTCGAGCGCGTCCCGCCCGTCGTGACGGACTCCGACGACCCTCGGTCCACGAACCGCACCGATCGCTCCCCGGTCGGCCTGACGTACTCGGGCGCCGGCGTCGACATCGGTGCCGGGGAGAAGGCCGTCGAGCTCATCAAGTCGCACGTCCGGTCCACGTACCGATCCGAGGTCATCGGCGACGTCGGCGGCTTCGGTGGCCTCTTCGCCCTCGGTCAGCTGCCGTACTGCGACCCGGTGCTCGTCCTCTCCACCGACGGCGTCGGCACGAAGTCCGCGATCGCCCGGATGGTGGGGCGCTACGACACCATCGGGCTCGACGTCGTGGCGATGAGCGTGGACGACATCGCCGTGCAGGGAGCCGAACCCCTGTCGTTCCTCGACTACCTCTCGGTGGGCAAGGTCGTCCCCGAGACGGTCGAGGAGATCGTCAGCGGAGTCGCCGAGGGGTGCCGGCAAGCCGGTGCGGCGCTGAGTGGTGGTGAGATCTCCGAGCACCCCGACCTGATGGAGCCGAGCGAGTTCGACCTCGTGGGGTTCGCGGTCGGGGTCGTCGAGCGGGCCGACGTGCTGCCCCGCGACGTGGCGCCGGGTGACCAGATCATCGGCTTCGCGAGCCCGGGGCTTCGCTGCAACGGCTACTCGCTCGCCCGGCGCGCGCTGTTCGAGCGACGCGGTCGCACGATCGACGAGCCCGCGTGGGAAGGGGCATCGCGCTCACTCGGCGCGGAGCTGCTCGTCCCGAGCGTCATCTACGCGCCGTTCATGGCCGCGCTGCGCGAGCAGGTCGCGGTGCACGCGTTCGCGCACATCACCGGCGGCGGCATCCCCAACAACCTGGATCGGTCGCTGCCTGATCACTGCGACGCGGTCGTACACCGCGGCGCATGGGACGAACCCCGCATCTTCTCCGAGATCCAGGCCGCGGGTGATGTGAGCGACGACGAGATGGAGCAGGTGTTCAACCTCGGGCTCGGGATGGTCGCGGTCGTACCCACGGGCGAAGCGCATCGCGCGCTGGACGCCGTGCACGGAGCGGGGCTCGACGCGTGGCTGGTCGGCGAGATCGTCGACGGGCACGGAAGCGTGCAGGTCGACCGGGCGTCCCGCTAGCAGTCGAGCGCCCCTACTCGAGCCACCGGGCCGACACCCACGCGCGCCGTCCGCACGCGGGACACGTCATGTAGCGCGAGTAGCGCCGCCACGGCGTCCAGAGCCAGTACGGCAGGTGCCGTTGCGCGAACTCCGCGTAGCTGACCCGGGTCCGGCCGTGGCACCGGGAGCACTCGACGACCAGGGTGCCGCGCTTGCGCACCGCGCTGGAGAACAGCGCGTTCTTGCCCTCGGGATCGGAGTTCACGGGGCCAGCATCGTGATGACGGTCCGCGCGAGCTCGCGATACGCGAGTGCGCCGACCGAAGTGGGCGCGTGAGCGAGGATCGACTGGCCGGTGGCCGGCGCTTCGGCGAAGCGGATCGAGCGCGGGATCATCGGCTCGAGCACCGGCAGCGCGTACCGGGCCTCGACGTCGGCGAGCACCTCACGGGTGTGACGGGTGCGGCCGTTGTACATCGTGGCGACGGCGCCCAGGACGCGCAGATCTGGCTGCGTGTACGCGCGCACGTCGGCGACGGTCTCCAGCAGCTGTCCGACCCCACGGTGGCTGAGCGTCTCGCACTGCAGAGGGACGAGCACGAAGTCGGCGGCGGTGAGCCCGTTGATCGTGAGGATGCCGAGCGAAGGCGGGCAGTCGAGCAGGACGAGGTCGTACGCGTCCTTGATCGGTTCGAGCGCGCGGCCGACCGCGTGCTCACGACCGACGCGACCGACGAGGTGCACCTCGGAGCCGGCCAGGTCGATCGCCGCGGGCAGGATCGAGACGTCACCCGCGGCCACCAGTGCCTCTGCGGCCTTGTTGCGCCCGACGAGCACGTCGTGCAGCGAGAGCGGCAGCGACTCGGGGTCGAGTCCGACCGAGTAGGTCAGGCAGGCCTGCGGGTCGAGGTCGACGAGCAGCACCCGCCGTCCCGCCTGTGCGAGCGCGGTGCCGAGGGCGTGCACCGTCGTCGTCTTGCCGACGCCGCCCTTCTGGTTCGCCACCGCGACCACGCGACCCATCGCGCGGAGTGTACCGACGAGCACTGCGGCGAGCGCCGACGCGCACGATCCCGGTCGACCGCTCCGGCTTCCGCGACGCTCGCGATGCGCGCGCATGACGTCCTGTGGGTGGTGACCGAAACGCGGAGCGCGGTCGGAGAAATGGGTACTCGTCACCCATTTCCGTTTTGGACCGACGGTGCTAGGTTGAATACACCACCTGGAACGTGCGAGACGTTACGCTCCCGGGAGCAATCGGACAGCAGCAACGGGGAAATGCAAGAGCCGCTCGACGATCGCTCGACCGGTCGACTGGAGGAAACATGCAGGGACAGCCCGAAAACGACGCGCTGCTGACGCCGTCAGAGGTGGCTGCCATGTTCCGGGTGAATCCGAAGACCGTGACCCGCTGGGCCCGGGCTGGGAAGATCTCGGCCATCAGAACGCTCGGCGGCCACCGCCGGTTCCGCGCTTCGGAGATTCGTCGCTTTCTCGAGCAAGTCGAGGAGCACGAAGAAGCCTGAGCTCAGCGGAGACACGCTTCACGACGAGAAGCCCGGTCTGAGGAGGCCGGGCTCTCGTAATTCTCGGGCCGTTCCCGAGACTGCGTGGAACCTCCCGGGCTTCTGCCTCGTGCAGGCGCGGGCCGACGTCGTCGTGATGGCTGCTGTCACTGCACCCGATGACCCCACGCGGAAGGCAAGGCCCGGTCCGGGGACCGGGCCTCGCATCCTCCTCGAGTGGCCGGGACCGGCGTCGATCCGGTGACCCCACGCTTTTCAGGCGTGTGCTCTGCCGACTGAGCTACCCGGCCGTGGAGGACGAGCCCGTGTGGCTCGTCCAGCGGTCCTGACGGGATTTGAACCCGCGGCCTCCGCCTTGACAGGGCGGCGTGCACTCCAAGCTGCACCACAGGACCCAATGCACCACCGCTCGAGGTTCCGCACGGTGGCAGGTGCCCCCAGGGGAGTTCGAATCCCCGTTACCGCCTTGAAAGGGCGGCGTCCTGGGCCACTAGACGATGGGGGCTCGCTCCTCTGAGAGGCAGCGCATCCTAGCAGTCGCTCCCTTTGGCCGAGCTTGCGCCGCGCGCACACGGGGCGAGATCGACGCGATTGCTTACGTGATCTTTGCGTTTCGGCGGGGTGCCGCTTGCACGAGGGGGCGTACCATCATGCCGGCACTTCGTCGGTGACCGCCGTCGAAGAGGAGAGGCGGTCGGGACGATCCGGCCGAGGAAGGCACCGTCAATGGGCCCGAACCCCTTTGACGTCGTGATCGCCGGCGTGAACAAGGCGGGGACCACGTCGTTGTTCGTCTCGCTCGCCACGCATCCCGAGATCGTCCCCTCGGCCGTGAAGGAGACCCGGTTCTTCCTGCCCGCGCGCTACGGCCAGCCAGTCGAGCCGAAGGCGGTCTACGACGAGTACTTCGCGGGCGCCGACGGCGCGCGCGCCCGCCTCGAGGCGACCCCGTCCTACTTCTACGGCGGCGGCGCGCTCGCCGCGGTCATCGACCGGACGCTGCCCGGCGCCCGGCTCATCGTGGTTCTGCGCGAGCCGGTCGCCCGCGCGATCTCGTTCTTCCAGTACCAGAAGACGCGACTTCGCATCCCGCCCGAGCTCACGATCGAGGAGTATCTCGCCCATGCGGACTCGTTGACCGACCTCGACTTCCTCGATCCCGGCAACGAGCGCTACTTCGCGGTCGGCGGGGGCCGCTACGCAGACTTCCTTCCCGCGTGGCTCGAGACGTTCGGTCCCGACCGGCTTCGGGTCCTCACCTTCGAGGAGCTCACGGCGGAGCCGGCGCGCGTGTTGCATGAGACGGTTACGTGGCTCGGCCTCGACCCGGTGCTGCTCCCCGACGACCTGCTCGCGGCGGAGAACCGGACGATGGGCTTCAAGAGCCGGCGCTTCCAGCGGCTCGCGCTCAGCGCCAACGACCGCTTCGAACGGTTGCTGCGCCGCCATCCCCGGATGAAGCGGCGCGTGCCGCGCGCTGTACCTCCGGCTGAACGGCCAGCTGGCCGGCAGCCGCATCAGCGGTGAGGTCCGACGCGAGCTCGCCGAACGGTTCCGCGAGCCGAACGCGCGCCTCGCCGAGCAGCTGGTGGGTGCAGGGGTCGCGCTCCCGACCTGGCTCGCGGATGCCCCCATCGGCATCCCGTAAGCGCGCGCCGCGGCCCGGATCGAATTTGTGACCGCGGGTTAACGTGGTTCGGGGTCGCTAGCTCAACAGGTAGAGCACCGGGCTTTTAACCCGTTGGTTCAGGGTTCGAGTCCCTGGCGGCCCACCGGGGTTCTGGTGTTGGGCATGGGCGCCGGCTCATCGCCCGACCCGGAGTGAGCACCGTCGGAACTGCGCGCGGCACAGGTACGATCCGACGCGATGCCCCCAGAGCCTCCGATCGGCGTCGTCGCGGACGCCACCCCGATGTTGCGCGCCGGCGTCGCGGGCACCCTGCGAGCCGCGGGCTACGAGATCCCGGCCGAGGGAGCCGCCGCCGCCGAGGTCGTCGAGCTGGTGGCCCGCCATCACGCCGACATCGTTGTCGTCGGCGGGCTTCCCGACCTGCCGCTGGTGGAGCTCGTCCGCCGTCTGCACTCGCAGCCCGAGCCGGCGAAGATCGTCGTGCTGCTCGGCCGTGTTCCGCCCGATGCCATCGCGGAGCTGTTGAGCCTCGACGTCGGAGGGTTGGTACCGCGAGGCGTCGACGCGACGGTGCTCGTCGATGCGGTGCAGCGTGTGTGTCGCGGCGAGCGCGTCGTGGATCCGGGCATCCTGGCCGGTGACGAGGTTGCGCCAGAGGACTCGGTCGGCGCGAACGCCCTGACCGCACGCGAGCGCGAGGTGCTCGTGCTGCTGGCGGCCGGCAACTCGAATCGCGAGATCGCATCGTCGCTCTACGTGTCGCTGCCCACGGTGAAGACGCACCTTGCGCACATCTACGCCAAGCTCGAGGCGAAGAACCGCAACGAAGCGCTCGGTCGCGCGGTGGCACGGGGTTTGCTCTAGGGACGTTCGTCATGGCGCGCCGATGGCGCGCTTTGTCAGCGCGTGGGACCAAACGCGGGCTTTCGACATCCGCGGAGTTCCAGGTCGGTCGCCTTATGCTGACCAACAGGCGGATCTGCGTTCCACGGAAGGGGTTCCCGGGTGCTCGTGCTCACACGGCGATCGAACCAGAGCATCATGATCGGAACGGACATCGTGGTGACCGTGCTCGAGGTGCGAGGTGAGCAGGTGCGCATCGGCATCAAGGCTCCTCGCGAGGTCGAGGTCCATCGCGAAGAGGTCTTCGAGGTCCTCCACGAGAGCGAAGCTCCTCCGTCCGCCTGATCGGTCCGCCAATCTGACCGTTCCCTTATCAAGTCGGGCCCGGGTGACAGCGTTCGCGCTCCGTTCACGTTGACGTCGCGTCCCCGTGACCTCGGCCGGTGAGCATGGTGCCTGCACGAACCGCCGAGCGGCGGTGGGGCCGACCAATCCCCCCGGTCGGGCCCACCGCCACCCGGTTCGTCATCGGGCCAGGGCGACCTCGAGCGGGACGGGGCTTCGACCGAGGGCCTCGGCCACCGTTGTGTGGGTCACCACCCCCGCCGCCGTGTTGACGCCAAGGGACAGCCCCGCGTCCGCCGCGGTCGCAGCCGCCACCCCGTGGACTGCGAGCGTGAGCGTGTACGGGAGGGTCGCGTTCGTCAACGCGTAGGTGGAGGTGAACGGGACCGCACCGGGCATGTTCCCGACCGCGTAGTGGAGCACCCCGTGGACCTCGTAGACGGGATCGGCGTGCGTGGTCTCGTGGGTCGTCTCGATGCAGCCGCCCTGATCGACCGCGACGTCGACGATGACCGCGCCGGGCTTCATCGCGCGGACCATGTCGTCAGTGACGACGATCGGCGCGCGCCCGGCGGGCACGAGCACCGCACCGATGACGAGATCAGCATCGGCGACCGCGCGGCTCACTGCGCCGCGGTTGCTCGCCAGTGTCACGATGCGACCCTGGTGGATCTGATCGACCCAGCGCAACCGGTCCAGGTTCTGGTCCAGCAGCAGGACCTCGGCTTCCATTCCCTGCGCGATCCACGCCGAGTTCCAACCGACGTTGCCTGCGCCGAGCACCACGACGCGCGCGGGCGAACGCCCGGGACACCGCCCAGCAGCACGCCACGTCCACCGAGCTCCCGTTCGAGGAAGCGCGCGCCGACCTGCGTGGCCATCCGGCCCGCGACCTCGCTCATCGGCGCGAGCAACGGCAGGCTCCGGTCTTCGGGTTGCACCGTCTCGTACGCGATCCCGATGACCTCGTGTTCGAGGAGCGCGTCGGCCAACTGCGGGTACGCGGCGAGGTGGAGGTAGGTGAACAGCACGAGGCCCGGGCGCAGGAAGCCGAGCTCCGCGTCCTGGGGTTCTTTCACCTTCAGGATCATCCCGGCTCGGGCCCACACGTCCGCGGCCGCCGTGACGATCTCGGCACCTGCGCCGGTGTACTCAGCATCCGCGATCGACGAGCCTGCGCCCGCGTCGTGCT
Source organism: uncultured Acidimicrobiia bacterium (assembly GCA_963848485.1). Taxonomy (GTDB): domain Bacteria; phylum Actinomycetota; class Acidimicrobiia; order IMCC26256; family JAENVU01; genus Chersky-806. Next base: position 98,539 of record CAWKDX010000001.1, on the reverse strand, counting down.
CGACGAGCACGGTGACACCGTGGGCGGTCAGCTCGTGCACGCCGTCCGGTGTGATGGCGACGCGGTGCTCGCCGTCCTTGACCTCGCGTGGGATCCCGACGACCAGCGCGGCGCTCACGCGCTCTGGAGCTGCTTCCAGGCTTCGGCCAGGCACGTCCGCAAGGTCGTCTCGATGATCTCGAACTCGTCCGGGCCTGCGATCAGCGGGGGCGACAGCTGCACCACCGGGTCCCCGCGATCGTCGGTGCGGCAGATCAGGCCGGCCTCGTAGAGGCGAGGCGCCAGGAAGCCGCGCAGCAGGTCTTCCCCCTCCTGCTTGGTGAACCGGGCGCGGGTCTCCGGCTCGGAGACGAGCTCGAGCGCGAGGAAGTACCCCGCGCCGCGAACGTCGCCGACGATCGGGACGTCGCGGAGGCTCTCGATGCGGGCCCGGAGCTCGCCCTCGTTCGCCTGGACGTTCGCGAGGATGCCTTCCTCCTCGAACAGCTCGAGGTTGCGCAGGCCGACCGCGCAGCTGACCGGATGGCCTCCGAACGTGATGCCGTGCAGGAAGCTCGCCGTGCCCGCCAGGAACGGCTCGGCGATGAAGTCTCGACAGATCACGGCACCGAGCGGCGAGTATCCACTCGTCAGCCCCTTGGCTGCGGTGACGATGTCGGGCACGTAGTCGTAGCGTTCGCAGCCGAAGTTGTAGCCAAGCCGCCCGAACGCGCAGATGACCTCGTCGGAGACGAGCAGGACGCCATGGCGGTCGCAGATCTCTCGCACCCGCTGGAAGTATCCGGGAGGCGGGACGAAGCAGCCGCCGGCGTTCTGCACCGGCTCGAGGTACAGCGCGGCGACCGTCTCCGGCCCTTCGGCCAGGATCTGCTGCTCGATCGCATCGGTGCTCAACGCGAGGAATGCGTCGTCGTCCGTTTCGAGCTCGTGGCGGAACCGATTCGTGTTCATCACGTGCGAGGTGCCCGGAGTCACCGGCTCGAACGGCGCCTTCAGAGCGTCGACGCCAGTGATGGCGAGCGCGCCCATCGTGGTGCCGTGGTACGCGGTGTCGCGGGCGATGACCTTGTAGCGGCCCGGCTGGCCGATGGCCTGGAAGTACTGGCGCGCGAGCTTCCACGCCGACTCCACCGCCTCGGACCCACCCGTGGTGAAGAAGACGCGGTTGAGGTCTCCCGGCGCGAGCTCGGCGAGCTTGGCGGCGAGCTCGATTGCGGGTGGGTGCGCGTAGCTCCAGATCGGGAAGTACGCGAGCGTCTCGGCCTGCTCGCGCGGTCTCCGCCAGATCCACCCGCCCGTGACCGAGCTGCACGGTGAACAGTCCCGAGAGCGCGTCGAGGTACCGGTTGCCGCGCGCGTCCCAGAGGTAGCAACCCTTCCCTTCGGCCATGATCGGGATCTCGCCGCCGGAGTACGCGCCGAGCCGGCTGAAGTGCATCCAGAGATGCTGTTGGGCCGCCTCGTTGAGCCGGTCGACGTCGTAGGTGTGGCGCGGTCGGTGGTCCACTATCGGGTACCCCATGCGTAGGTCTGCTTGTACAGACGCAGATAGGTGAAGGTCTCGGTGCTGCGCACTCCCGGGATGGAGCGCACCTTGTCGTTGAGGAGCGCGAGGAGGTGCTCGTCGTCCTCGCACACGACTTCCATCAGAAGATCGAAGGAGCCGCTCACGACGACGACATAGGAGACCTCGGGGATCGCGGCGATGACGTCCGCGACGCCGCGGAGGTCGCCTTCGATCTTGAGCCCGATCATTGCCTCGCGCCGGAACCCGAGGGTGAGCGGATCGGTCACCGCGACGATCTGCACGACGCCGGACTCCACCAGCCGCTGCACACGCTGGCGCACTGCGGCTTCGGACAGGCCGACCGCCGTGCCGAGCTTCGTATATGGGAGGCGGCCGTCCTCCTGGAGCTGCTCGATGATCGCCTTGTCGACGTCGTCGATGACGACGGCGCGTTCCGAGCTCGTGCGCTCGCCACTCCGGCGGCTGTTGGTCATGCGGTCCCTCCCTCGGCTTCCGAGATTGTCGCCCGTCGTGTTCGCCGACTGCAAGGGAATCCGTCGCAGCGGCGGGACCAATCTGCGGATTCCGGAGTCTCGAGCTGCAGAGCCTACGGGATTCGGGGCGAAACTCGGCGGTCAGCGATCGAGCCGGAGGAGCGCATCGGCAAGGTCGGCGGGGTTCGTCACGAGGTGGAAGCCCTCCTCGGCGAGCCAGCCGTGGTTCCGGCGGTGCAGCTCGTCCTCGCCGTCGAAGCGGTTCATCGCGACCAGCAGCGCGGGGTCGTCCAGCCCGGTCCGCAACGCCGCGGTCGCAAGCCGCACCGCGTTGATGGTGCCGAGCCCGGCAGGGGCGACGAGGACCACCACGTCGACGTCGAACGCCCGGCCGAGGCTGATGCTGTCACCGTCGGCAGCGATCGGCGAGCGCGGTCCACCCGCGCCCTCGATGATCGTGATCGCGTTCGGGTCGGACGGCAGCGGCGCCAGCTCAGTGACCAGCTCCGACACGGAGAACGACGGGAGTCCGAGCACGTCTGCTGCCATGGGTGGTGCCATGGGCACCGCGTACCAACGATGGCGCGGGCAGACCGTCTCCGCGCCCTCGCCGCTCGCGTGACCGAGGATCTCCGCGTCGGTCGATCCGAGCTCGGCCGGCGCGTAGGACTGCACCGGGCTTGCGCGCCGCGACGGTCGCCCCGGTTGCGCGCAACGCGTCGATGGTCGTCCGGCCCCACCAGGTCTTGCCGACATCCGTCTCGGTGCCGGTGAGGAGCACGCGCGTCACGCGAGGCCGAGATCTTCGACTGCGGCCCGGAGCACCGCGACCTGGTTGACGGAGTGCGCGGCTGAAAGCGCGATCCGGAGCCGTGACGTCCCGGTTGCGACCGTCGGTGGGCGGATCGCGGGGACGAGGAGTCCGAGCTCGAGCAGGGCGCTCGCGGCTTCCACCGCCCGCGCCTCCGCGCCGCAGACCACCGGCACGATCGGCGACGGATGACCGGGCCGGAGCGTGTCGACGTTGGCCCGCAGCCGGTGCCGCAACTCGTCGCCCTCGGAGCCGCGCACGACGCGCACTGCAGCCAGCGCGGCGGCGGCGTCCGCTGGTGAGGACGCAGTGGTGAAGATGTACGAGCGGGCCCGGTTCACGACGAGCTCGGTCAGCGCCCGAGGGCCGGCGACGAAGCCGCCGAGCGCGCCGAGGGTCTTCGAGAGCGTGCCGATCCGCAGCACTGCGGGGCCGGGGTCGGCGAGCTCGGGACCGAGGACCGCGTGGGCCTCGTCCAGGACGAGCAGGGCGTCATGACGCGTGCACAGCTCGGCCAGTGCATCGATGTCGGCGACGTCGCCGTCCATCGAGAAGACGGTGTCGCTCACCACGAGCGCCCGTCGTCCTTCGGTCCTGTCGCACAGCAACGTGTCGAGTGCGTCGATGTCTCGGTGCGGGTACACGGCGACCTCGCCACGCGCAAGGCGCGTGCCGTCGATGATCGAGGCGTGGTTGAGCTCGTCGGAGCACACGAACGTCCCTGGACCGCCGAACGTGGTGAGCACGCCGAGGTTGGCGGCGAACCCGGTCGGAAACAGCACGGCGGCCTCGGTGTGCTTCCAATCCGCCAGCTCGCGTTCGAGCTCCGAGTGGACGGGCCGGGAGCCGACGATCAGGCGGGCCGCACCGGAACCGGTCCCCCACCGGTCGATCGCGGCGTGGGCGGCCTCGATGACGGACGGGTGCTGGGTGAGTCCGAGGTAGTCGTTGGACGCGAACGCGATGACCGCACGGCCTTCCGGCTCGAGCTTGCCTTCCGGCCCCGCGGCGTCGAAGTCGACGGGCGCCCGCCACTGACCGGCGCTCTGGATCATGCGGGACTGCGCCTCGGACCAGTCCGTCCACCCCGATGAGCCCGGGCCGCTCGGGCCGCGAGGCTTCGGGCCGCTCACGTCGTGGCTCCGAATCCCGTGACCTCGTCGATGGACTCGGTGAGGACGTGCACGATCTTGTGGATCTCCTCCGACGTGACGGTGAGCGGGGGCATCAGCACCACGACGTCGCCGAGCGGGCGAAGGAGCACCCCGCGCTCCACCGCGGCGGCACAGACCCGACGCCCCCAGCGCAGGCCCCCGGTCGGAGGTGCGAGCTCGACGCCTCCCATCAGACCGCGCAACCGGACATCGGCGACCTCGGGGAGCGACACGATCCGGTCGTCGAGCAGGCCACGCAGCTCGTCGGAACGGGCGCGCACGTTGGCCAGCACGTCGTATGCCTCGATCAGCTCGAGATGTCGGAGCGCGACCGCGGCCGCGAGTGCGTTCCCGCTGTACGAGTGACCGTGATAGAGCGTGCGCTCCGACAGGTCGGGGCCGAGGAACGCTTCGAACACGGGACCCGACGCGACCGTCGCGGACATCGGCAGGTACCCGGCGGTCAGGCCCTTGCCCAGGCACATGAGGTCGGGCCGGATCCCCGCCTGCTCGGAGGCGAACAAGGTCCCCGTGCGGCCGAAGCCCGTCGCGACCTCGTCGCAGATGAGCAGGACGTCGTGCTCCCGGCACGCGGCCGCGAGCACGGCCAGGTCCGGCGGGGCCGCCAGCTGCATGCCCGCGGCGCCCTGTACGAGCGGTTCGACGATGACCCCGGCGAGCTCGTGGGCATGGTCGGCGACCATCGCGCTCGCAGCCGTGAAGCACGCGGGGTCGGTGAAGGCGGGCGCGCGCAGGACGGGAAAGCGCAGCGGATCGAAGAGGGCGGTGCCGAATCCGCCCGCGCCGACGGAGAGGGCGCCGATCGTGTCGCCGTGGTACGCGTCGCCGAAGCCGAGGAAGGTGTTGCGGCCGGTGATCCCACGGTTCACCCAGTACTGGAACGCGATCTTCAATGCCTGCTCGACGGCGCTCGCCCCATCCGACGCGTAGAGGAAGTGCGGGTCGTCGACGGGCACGACGCGGGCCAGGGCTTCCGAGAGCTCCACGACAATCTTGTTCCCGTTGCCGAGCATGGTCGTGTGTGCGCCCCGGGCCAGCTGCTCGCGAATCGCCTCGTCGAGCTCGGGGACCGCATGGCCGAGGGTCGTGACCCACAGCGACGAGATCGCGTCGAGGTAGCGCCGGCCGTCCACGTCGATGACGTCGTGGCCCTCGGCCCGGTCGACGAGCACGGGCGCGTTGTCCGCGAAGCTCGACATCTGGGTGAAGCCGTGCCACACCACTGCCGCATCGCGCGCTGACCCAGTCGTCATGCTGACCCACGACCCGGATGCTACGACCCCCGCGCCCTCGCCGTTTCGTGCCGATGCCCGTTGACCGCGAGGTTGGTGGCGGTCCCTCAGGCCTTGGAGAGCGCGGTGCAGAACTCGGCGAATTGGTCGACGTAGCGGTCGATGTCCGCCTCGGTGTGCTGGACGGAGATCGTCCACTGCTCCTCGTCGCCCGGCGTCATGAAGACCCCGCGGTTCATGGCCCACGGGTACGACGCGAGGTAGAGGTCCGGGTTCGTCTCCAGGAAGTCCCGGTAGTTGCGTAACGGCTCGGGCCGGTAGGACACGCAGCCCTTCGCGCCGAGATCGACCGCGTGCCCGGGTATCGAGCTGTCCGCCATCGCCCGAGCGCAGCCCTCGGCGAGGCGGGTGCCCAGCTTGGCCAGCCCCTCGTACGCGTCGGGGGTGAGCACCTCGGTGAGGGTGGCAAGACCGGCGGCCGCGACGAGCGGGTTGCCGTTGAACGTCCCCTGCTGAGCCGCGCCATGATCGATCGCGTCCATCACGTCGGCCCGACCGCCGAACGCGGCTGCCGGAGTCCCGCCACCGATCGCCTTGGCCCAGCACGCGAGGTCGGGCACGACGCCGTAGCGCTCGACCGCGCCACCGGCCGCGACCGTCGCACCGCTCTTCACCTCGTCGAAGATCAGCAGCGCGCCGTGCTTGTGCAGGACGTCGGCGAGACCCTGGAGGTATCCGGGCTCGGGCTGGCAGATGCCGATGTTCATCATCACCGGCTCGAGGATCAGGCACGCGATCTCGTCACCGCGCGCATCGAGCAATCCGGAGAGCACTTCCAGGTCGTTGAACGGCACGACGTGGGTGTACTTGCCCATCACCGCGGGGATGCCGTTGGACATCGGCGTCGTCGCGGGAGCTTCGCGCCCGCCCATCATGTCGGAGTTCGGCACGACCGAGAACATCACCGCGTCATGGTGCCCGTGGTACGAGCCCTCGATCTTGACGATGTGCTCGCGTCCGGTCGCCGCACGCGCGATTCGGATCGCGCTCATCGTCGCCTCCGTGCCCGAGTTGCAGAACCGCACCGACTCGGCCTGGAAGCGGCGGCACAGCTCCTCGGCGAAGAGGACCGTGGCCTCCGTCGGGGCGGCGAAGTGGGTCCCGGTGCGGGCCGCACGCTCGATCGCCTCGGCGACCTTCGGGTGCGCATGGCCCACGACCATCGAGCCGAAGCCGTTGTGGAAGTCGAGGTACTCGTTGCCGTCCACGTCCCAGACGCGTGCGCCCTTCCCCTCGCGCAGGTAGACGGGGTAAGGCTCCCAGGCCTGGAACGAGGACGGGACCCCCTGGGGCATGTGCTGGAGCGCCCGCGTGTAGAGGGACTTCGAACCCGGAGTGCGGCCCCAGAGCGTGATGTTCTCGGCCTCGGTGATCTCGGCCGCTCGAGCGTTCAGGTCTGCCATCGCCATCTCGTTTTCATCTGGGGGTGCCGGAGGTGCAGGGCGCACGAGTGGTGCGCCCTCAGTGCTTGATCATCACGTGCTTGAGCTCGGTGTACGCCTCGATCGCGTAGATCGACATGTCCTTGCCGTAGCCCGACTGCTTGAAGCCGCCGTGGGGCATCTCCGAGACGATCGGGATGTGGTCGTTGACCCACACGCAACCGAAGTGGAGCGCCTTGCTCATCCGCATGGCCCGCCCGACGTCGGCCGTCCAGACGCTCGCCGAGAGCCCGTAGTCCACGTCGTTCGCCCACGCGAGGGCCTGGTGCTCGTCGTTGAAGCGCTGGACGGAGACCACCGGGCCGAACACCTCGCGCTGCACGATCTCACTGTCCTGCGCGGGGTTCGCGACGACGGACGGCTCGTAGAAGAAGCCGGGGCGGTCCACCGCGTGGCCGCCGACCGTGACCTCCGCGCCGGCCTCGACCGCGCGCGCCACCATGCCCGAAACCCGGTCCAGCTGGTCGCTCGAGATGACCGGACCCATCGCGGTGGCTTCGTCGAACGGGTCGCCGGTGACGATCTGACCCACCGAGTCGGTCAGGCCGCTCACGAGATCGTCGAACACCTTCGGCCCGGCCATGAGCCGGCACGGTGCCGTGCAGTCCTGGCCGGAGTTGTAATAGGCCATGTCCGTCAGCGTCGTGATCGCGAGCTCGATGTCCGCGTCGTCGAAGATCACGACGGGTGCCTTGCCTCCGAGCTCGAGGTGGACCCGCTTGAGCGTCTCCGCGGCAGTCCGCGCGATGAGCTTGCCGGTCTCCACACTCCCGGTCAGCGACACCATCGCGACCTTTGGATGGCGGACGAGCGCATCACCCGCCGTCTCGCCCTGACCGGTGACGACGTTGAGCACGCCCGCCGGCAATACGTCGGCGGTGATCTCGGCCAACCGCAGCGCGCTGAGCGGCGTCAGCTCCGAGGGCTTGAGGACGATCGTGTTGCCCGCGGCCAGCGCGGGCCCGAGCTTCCAAGTCGCCATGTTGATCGGGTAGTTCCATGGGGCGATCGAACCGACGACGCCGAGCGCATCGCGGCGGACGTAGCTGGTGTGGTCCTCGAGGTACTCGCCGGCAGCCCGGCCCTCCAGGAAGCGTGCACCGCCGGCGAAGAACCGCCAGTTGTCGACGGTCAGGTCCATCTCGAACTCGATCATCGAAGCGGGCTTGCCGCAGTTCTCCATCTCGATCCGCTTGATGGTGTCGAGGTCCGCCTCGATGGCGTCGGCCACCTTGTGCAACCGCTCGCTCCGTGCCCGGGGGGTCATGGTCGACCACTCGTCGAAGGCGCCCGCCGCCGCTTCGACTGCTGCGTCGATGTCGTCGGCTCCGCTCGCGGGCACCTTGGCGAGCACCTCGCCGGTGGCCGGGTTCAGGACCTCGTCGGTGGCGCCGCCGCGGGCGTCCACCCAGCTGCCGCCGATGAAATTCTGGTCGGGCATGGAGCTGCTCCCTCTGTCCGGACGGGTTCGACCACGATGTTGCGCTGCGCGTTGGGCTCTGCGCAAGGGATACCGTTGCAATCGTGTAACAAGGTTACGGAATCCGCAACGGGGGTATTGCATCGCCGGTGCCCATCTGCGAGCCTCGGCCGTGAAGGTCCTGCGGGGGCACACCGCCGTCGTACGGCTCGGTTCGGGGAGGCGATAGCGCTGACGGCCGCAACGGGGGGCGAGAACGACGTCGTCATCTCGATCGACAACGTCACCAAGCGGTTCGGAGCCTTCGTCGCGGTCGACGACGCTCACTTCGACATCCGCCGGGCCGAGTTCTTCTCGATGCTCGGGCCGTCCGGCTGCGGCAAGACCACCACCCTCCGGATGATCGCCGGCTTCGAGCAGCCGTCCGACGGCCAGATCCGGCTCGAGGGCAGCGATGTCTCGAAGGTCCCGCCGTACAAGCGCAACGTCAACACCGTCTTCCAGCAGTACGCGCTCTTCCCGCACATGTCGGTGCGCGACAACGTGGCGTTCGGGTTGAAGGCCAAGAAGGTCCCGAAGGCCGAGATCGAGAAGCGGGTCGTCGACCTCCTCGCGATCGTGCGGTTGGCGGACTTCGCGGCTCGCAAGCCTGCACAGCTCTCGGGAGGCCAGCAGCAGCGGGTTGCCCTGGCCCGCGCCCTCGTGAACTACCCGAGCGCGCTCCTCCTCGACGAGCCACTCGGTGCGCTCGATCTCAAGCTCCGTCAGGCGATGCAGCTCGAGTTGAAGCGCATCCAGCGCGAGGTCGGCATCACCTTCATCTTCGTCACGCACGATCAGGAGGAGGCGCTCACGATGAGCGACCGGATCGCAGTGATGAACGAGGGCCGGGTGGAGCAGATCGGCTCGCCGGAGGAGATCTACCACGAGCCCCAGACCGAGTTCGTCGCGGGCTTCATCGGCATGGCCAACCTGCTCCCCGCCGAGATCGAGGGGCGCGAAGGTGAGCTGAGCGTCGCGCGGGTGGCCGGCGAGCGGGTGGTCCGAGCCCCGGCCGTGGACGGTCTCGACGTCGGAGGCGTCGCGACCTTGATGATCCGGCCCGAGCGGATGCATCTCCAGGTCGCCGAGCCGGCGACGGGCGGGACGTCGGTGCCCGCCGAGGTGGTGGACCTGGTGTTCCAAGGCCCCCTCGTCCGGTTCGATCTCCAGGCCGCCGACGGGACCAGGCTTGTCGCGCACGTCGGACCTGAGGACGACCTGCCGCTGCTCCGCCCGGGGGACCGGGTGTGGGCCTGCTGGGAGCCCGAGGCCGGTCGGCTGCTGCGCCGTTCCGAGCGGGTCGCCGTCGACCGGGAGCTCGAAGAGATCGAGTCGCTACAACCCGTGATCCCAAGGAGCGAGCCATGAGCAACCGTGATGACCGGATCCGCCGAGACCAGATGCGGCTCGCGCGCGCAGGCATGTCCCGGCGCCAGTTCCTCGGGCGAGGTGGCGCACTGCTCGGTGGGCTCGCGGTCGCGCCCGCGGTGCTCGCCGCGTGTGGGGGGAGCAGCGGGAGCTCGAGCTCCGGGTCCGGAGGTGGGAGCAAGTCCGTCGCCATCTCCAACTGGACCAGCTACATGGATCCGAAGCTGAAGAAGAGCTTCCCGAAGGACACCGGCATCGCGCTCACCTACGACGAGGACATCAATTCGAACAACGAGTACTTCGCGAAGATCCGCCCGAACCTCAGCAAGCACCAGAGCATCGGCAAGGACGGCTTCGTCCTCACCGACTGGATGGCGAACCGCCTGATCAACCAGGTCAAGTGGGTTCAGCCCTTCGACGAGGCCAAGTTTCCGAACAAGGCGAAGTTGCGTGCGGCGCTGAAGTCGCCGGGCTTCGACCCGACCCGGAAGTACAGCGCGCCGTGGGCGAGCGGCGTCACGGGCATCGCCTACAACATCGGGATCACCAAGAAGGAGATCCGCACGATCGACGAGTTCCTCGCGGTCCAGGGGACCACGACGATCCTCGACGAGATGCGCGACTCCGTCGGGCTGTTCATGCGGTCGCTGAACATCGACACCGCGAAGCCGACCTACTCGGCGGCGCAACCCGCGTTCGACAAGCTCAACGCCGCGTTCAATGACAACAAGATCGACGGGACGAACGGCAACGAGTACGTGAACGACCTCGGGAACGGGAACCTGGCCGCGGCGTTCGCGTGGTCCGGTGACGTCGCCCAGATCACGAAGGACAACCCGGACGTGCGGTTCGCGGTACCCGAGTCCGGCGGGATGCTCTGGTCCGACAACTTCATGATCCCGTACACCACCGACAAAGCGAATCTCGCGAGCGAGTTCATCAACTACTTCTACGAGCCGAAGAACGCGGCGATCCTCACCACCTTCATCCAGTACATCTCGCCGGTCGAGGGAGTCCCGGCCGAGCTCACGGCGATGGGCGGCGATGCGGCGAAGCTGGTCGACAACCCGCTCGTCAACCCGACCGACGAGTTCCTCAACCAGCTCGCGATCTTCGGTCCGCTGAGCCCGGGCGACGAGGAGAAGTTCGACAAGCGGTTCGCGGAGATCACCGGTTCGGGCTGACCATGGCCGAGCGGGACGATCAAGGCAGAAAGAAGGCAAGGCGTGCGCCGTGGCTGCTGCTGGGCCCGGGCCTGCTGTTCCTGTTCTTCTTCTTCTTCTTCCCGCTCTACACGCTGTTCCGGATGTCGCTGTCGGCCTCGCCGACGCGCTTCTCCGACCCGGTCTTCGGCTGGGAGTGGGGCAACTACTCGAACGCGTTCTCCCAGTACGGCAACCAGTTCTTCCGCTCGTTCGAGTACGCCGCGGTTTCCACGCTGCTGGCGCTCCTCATCGCCTACCCGCTGGCGTACGTCATCGCCTTCCGGGGCGGGAAGTTCAAGAGCGTGCTGCTCGGTCTCGTGGTGGTGCCGTTCTTCACCAACTTCCTGATCCGGACGCTCGCGTGGAAGACGATCCTGGGTGACCAGGGCACCGTCGTCGCGCTGCTGCGAGACGTCGGGATCCTCGGGTCGACGCAGGCCCTGCTCCGCACCCCGATCGCGGTGGTCGGTGGTCTCACCTACAACTTCCTGCCGTTCATGGTGTTGCCGATCTACGTCGCGCTCGAGAAGATCGACCCACGTCTGATCGATGCGGCGCGCGACCTGTACTCCAACACGTGGCGCGCGTTTCGAAAGGTCGTGTTCCCGCTCTCGCTCCCGGGTGTGTTCGCGGGGAGCCTGCTCGTCTTCATCCCCGCTGCGGGTGATTTCGTGAACGCCTACTACCTCGGCAGCGCGAAGACCACGATGATCGGCAACGTCGTCCAGAACCAGTTCCTGGTGCAGGTGGACTATCCCGTCGCGGCTGCGCTCTCGTTCGTGTTCATGGCCATCGTGATGGTGCTCGTCATCATCTACGCGCGGCTCCTCGGCACCGAGGACCTCGCGTGACAGGGGGATCGTGAGCGCGCCGAGCGGAACCGTCACCTCACCCGGCGGACGGGTCGGCCGAGTCATCGTGAACCTCGCCGCCGCGGGCGCGTTGATCTACCTCTTCCTGCCCATCTTCGTGATCGTCGCGTTCAGCTTCAACGAGCCGAAGGGCCGATTCAATGCGGTCTGGCAGAAGTTCACGTTCGAGAATTGGCTGCATCCGTTCGCGGACCAGGCGTTGGTGAAGGCGCTCATCCTGAGCCTCGAGATCGCGCTCATCGCGGCGACGATCGCGACGATCCTCGGCACGTTCGTCGCGATCGCACTGGTGCGCTACCGCTTCCGGGGCGGGGCCGGCGTCAACTTCGCACTCGTGCTCCCCCTGACTGCACCGGAGATCGTGCTCGGCGCGTCGCTGCTCACGCTGTTCCTCGAGCCCCACCTCGTGCTGTTCAACATCAACTTCAAGCTCGGGTTCACGACGATCCTCATCGCGCACATCATGTTCTGCGTGAGCTACGTCGCGCTCACGGTCAAGGCGCGGCTGCGGGGCTTCGACTGGACGCTCGAGGATGCCGCGATGGACCTCGGCGCGAACCCGAGCCGTACGTTCATGCGGGTCACCCTCCCGCTGATCGTTCCGGGGATCCTCGCCGCGTTCCTGCTGTCGTTCGCCCTCTCGATCGACGACTTCATCATCACCTACTTCGTCTCGGGCCCGAGCACCACGACCTTCCCGGTGCGGATCTTCGGCCAGTCGCGGACCGCGACGCCGCCCCAGATCAACGTGCTTGCATCGATGATCCTGTTCGGCAGCATCATCGTGCTCGCGGTGGGAACGTTGTTGGGCCAACGGCGGGAGCGCCGGCTCAACCAGGCGACCTGACCCGGCCGCGCCGCGCCGCGAAAGGACCACCGATGCGCATCGTGCAGCACTGGATCGACGGCAAGTCGTGGGATGGCGCGCCGGCGCGCACCGGTGACGTCTTCGACCCGTCGACCGGAGAGGTTCGGGCGCAGGTCGCGCTGGCCGGTCCGGTCGAGATCCGCGCCGCGGTGCAGAGCGCGAGCCAGGCGTTCGCGGCATGGCAAGCGGTGCCGCTCTCACGCCGGGTGCGGATCCTGTTCGCGTTCCGTGAGGCGCTGGAGCGGCGCAAGGACGACCTGGCTGCTCTGATCAGCGCGGAGCACGGCAAGGTGCTGTCGGACGCGCTCGGCGAGGTCGGCCGCGGTCAGGAGGTCGTGGAGTTCGCATGCGGGATCCCGCACCTCCTGAAGGGTGGGTACTCGGAGTCGGTGTCGACCGGAACGGACGTCCACTCCATCCGCCAGCCGCTCGGGGTCGTAGCCGGGATCACGCCGTTCAACTTCCCCGCAATGGTCCCCATGTGGATGTTCCCAGTCGCGATCGTGTGCGGAAACGCGTTCGTGCTGAAGCCGAGCGACCGCGACCCGTCGGCGGCGCTGCTCATCGCCGAGCTCTGGGCCGAAGCCGGGTTGCCGGCTGGGGTGTTCACCGTGCTCCAAGGCGACAAGGAAGCAGTCGACGGCCTGTTGGCCCATCCCGACGTGCGCGCGGTGAGCTTCGTGGGATCGACGCCCGTCGCGCGTCACGTCTACGAGACCGCGGCCGTGAACGGGAAGCGGGTGCAGGCGCTCGGCGGGGCGAAGAACCACATGGTGGTGCTCCCGGACGCGGATCTGGCCGGCGCCGCCGACGCGGCGGTGAGCGCGGGATACGGATCCGCGGGTGAGCGCTGCATGGCGATCTCGGTGATCGTGGCGGTGGGTGAAGTCGCGGATCCGCTGGTCGAGGCGATCGCGACCCGCACGCGAGCGGTGCAGATCGGCGCCGGCACCGACCCGGACTCCGAGATGGGACCGTTGGTCACCGCGGGACACCGGGATCGCGTGCGCGGGTACGTCGATGGGGGGCTCGAGGAAGGCGCGGAGCTCGTGGTGGACGGGCGCACGGCCACGGTGCCGGACTCGGGGTTCTTCCTCGGACCCTGCCTGTTCGACCGCGTCACGCCGGCAATGAACCTCTACCGCGACGAGATCTTCGGTCCGGTGCTCTCCGTGGTCCGGGTCGACACGTACGACGAGGCGGTGCGACTCGTCTCGGAGAACCCGTACGGCAACGGGGTGGCGATCTTCACCCGTGACGGTGGAGCGGCGCGGCGGTTCGAGCACGAGGTGGACGCGGGCATGGTCGGGATCAACGTGCCGATCCCGGTGCCCATGGCGTACTACTCGTTCGGCGGCTGGAAGCAGAGCCTGTTCGGCGACACCCACGTCCACGGCCCCGAGGGCGTGCACTTCTACACGCGGGGCAAGGTGGTCACGAGTCGCTGGTCCGATCCTGCGTCGGAACCCGTCGGCCGGGGCCCCGACCTCGGCTTCCCGCCTTCCTGAAGGTCTCCGCCGGCCGGCCGGGTGATCGCGACCGACAGGTGGCCGGCGCTCACGCGCCGGCCACGATCGGGGCGACCTCGGCCATGAACCGGGCGACGGTCTCTGGTTCTCCGAAGTCGGTGAGCTGGATGACGAAGCCCTCGACGCCGGAGGCCGCTTCCGCCGCGAGGGTGTCAGCCACCTCGTTCGCGGCGCCGGCCACGAGACCGCCCCAACCGCCGAACCGGCGCTGCGCGATCGCAACCGTCTCGTCCCGGCCGGCGGCGCCGGCCGCGAGCCCGACGGGGTGTTGCACCGAGACGTGGGCGTCGCCCGCGAGGGGCCGGAGCTCGGCGAGGCGGCCAACGGCGTAGGTCGGGCAGTTCCACCAGTCGGCGTGGTCTCGGACCATCGGCATCGTCAGCTTCGGTCCGGCACCACCGATGTGCAGCGGGGGGCGAGGCAGCTGGCGCGGACGCGGCCGTCCGATCGCACCGTGCAGCTGATGCGCGGTGCCGTCATGGTCGAAGGGTTCGCCCGCGAACATGAGGTCGAGGATCTCGATCGTCTCGCGCATGCGCGCGGCACGCTCGCGGGGTGGTCCGGCCCCGATCCCGTAGGTCTCGAGCTCGCGCTCGACCGAGCCCCAGCCGAGGCCGAGCTCGAGCCGGCCCTCCGAGAGGACGTCCACGGTCGCGGCCATCTTGGCGAGGACGGCCGGGTGCCGGAACGGGTCGCAGGTGACGAGGTGGCCGATGCGGATCGTCGTGGTGCGCACAGCCAGCGCGGCGGCGAGCGTCCACCCCTCGAACGTGTCCTGCTCGGTCGCCGCGGGTGCCGCAAGGTGGTCCATCAACCACAGCGAGTCGAACCCCGCAGCCTCCGCGGCCAGCGTCCGCTCCAGGATCGTCGGGAACGACATCCGCAGCTGCGGCAGGAACAACCCGAACCACATCTCAGACGCCCTTCGCGATCAGCTGGTCGAGCTTGGACTCGAGCCGCTCGATGTCGCCGCGGGACGCGTTCTGGTCGACGTCGTACAGCTCCACGACGATCGCACCGCCGGGATAGATCGAGGCGAGCTTCACCTCACGCACCGAATCGGCGCCCTGGCGCCGGAGCGCGGTCTCGACGTCGCCGTGACGAAGACCGAGCCGAGCGAGCTCGTGCTCGTCGTAGCGGCCGTTCGTGACGATCGCGTTCCGCTTGCCCTCGAAGAGGCGGTCGAGCCAGGGCCAACGCTTGACGACCCGCACGACGACCATGTTCAGGAACAGCAGCGTCGTCGCGCCGAGCAGACCGCCCCACAGCGAGTTGTCCGGCCCGATGACGGCGTTCTGCACGACGTTGCTCAGCAGCAGGAGCACCACCAGGTCGAAGGAGTTCAACTGCGCGAGCTCCCGCTTCCCGAAAATTCGGAGCAGCACAACGATCGCGACGTACACGACCGCGGTGCGGAGCACCTTCTCGGGGACGCTCCAGCTCCCGAACTCTCCGAGCCGGCCCCATAACGATGACGCGACCACGACCACGACACCCTCCTCGTCGTACGGTGGCGTCAGCCTGTCACGTGACTGTGGCGCCCCCGTCGACGGCGAGCACCTGACCGGTCACGTAGCGGGAGTCGTCCGACAGCAGGAACGCGGCGACGCTGGCGATGTCGTCGCCCTGGGCCACCCGACCGAGCGGAACGGTGCGCTTGAGCCGGGCGCGTGCCTCATCGGTGCTCCAGCTCCCGGCAGCCATCGGGGTGTCGACCCCACCCGGGCAGATGCAGTTGGCCCGGATCCCCTGCGGCCCACCCTGTACCGCGAGGAGGCGTGTGAGCGCGGCGACGCCGCCCTTGCTGGCGGTGTAACCGGCGCCGAACCCGTGACCGCGGATGGCGGCGGTCGACGCGATCGTCACCACGCTGCCGGCCGGCTCCCCGTCACTGCGCTTCAGATGCGGGAGGGCGTGCTTGATCGCGAGGAACGTGCCGGCGAGGTTGACCCGCAGCACGGAGAGGAAGGTGTCGAGCGTGACGTCCTCGAGCGGCTTGAGATCGTCGCCGGCGAAGATCCCCGCGCTCGTAACGACTCCGTCGAGCCGACGGAATGCTCCGACGGCGAGCGCGACGGCTGCGGCAACCGCGTCGTCATCGCCGACATCACCCACCGCGACCTCCATCGCAGACCCCGCGGCCTGCACGAGCGCGTGCGTCTCCGCAAGCCCGGTCTCCGACCGGTCGAAGCCGAGCACCGAGCCGCCGCGCTCGGCGACTTCGAGCGCGGTCGCCTGGCCGATGCCGCTCCCGGCTCCGGTCACCAGCACCACCCGTCCCGCCAGGTCGTTCATGGCTGGGACCGTAGCGTGCCCGGTAGCGTGACGGCTCGGCGCCGACGAACGAAGGAGCGTGCGTGACCGACTCGGCCAACGCGATGCACACGGTCGCGGACAAAGTCATCATCGTCACCGGATCGGGGCGCGGGGTCGGCAAGGGCATGGCCGTCCACCTCGGTCGCGGCGGCGCCAAGGTCGTCGTCGCGGAGTGGAAGGCCGACCTCATGGCGGCGGCGGTCGCTGAGCTCGAAGGCCACGGCGTCGACGTGATGGGCGTCCAGTGCAACATCATGGAGCGCACCGAGATCGATGCGATGGTCGACGCGACCGTCGAGCGGTTCGGTCGCGTCGACGGGCTCATCAACAACGCGCAGACCTTCCGCGCACTCGCGCCGATGGCGAGCGTAAGTGGCGACGATCTCGACGTTTTCTACGACTCCGGGGTCAAGGGCTCGCTGTGGGCGATGCAGGCGGTGTACCCGCACATGCGCGACCAGCGATGGGGTCGCATCGTGAACTTCGCGTCGTCGATGGGGATCACGGGCGGCAAGGGGTTCGGCGCATACAACGCGTCGAAGGAAGCGGTGCGCGCGCTGACCCGCACCGCGGCTCGGGAGTGGGCACCGGACGGCATCGTGGTGAACTGCATCGCGCCCGTGGCCGCGGACCATCACGGTGACGCGGGCAAGCAGAGCGAGGGCTACCGGATGTTCGTCGAGAGCTGCCCCATGGGTCGCCAGGGCGATCCCGAGCTCGACATCGGCCCACTCGCCTGGTTCCTTTGCTCCGACGCCTGCCGCTACCTCACCGGCCACACGTTCATGGCCGACGGTGGCGCGTTCATGTGGGCATGACACAGGCCGAGCAGAGCGCGCTCGCCGAGTACCTTCGGCTCGAAGCGGTCGGACTCGGCGAGATCGGTTCGGAGTTCTACGCGGAGCTCGAGCGTGCGATGGCCGACGACGTCGAGACCGGTGGACCGATCTGGACCGTCCTCGAGTCGCGTGCAGGATCGCCGTTCGACGACGCCCTGGCCCTTCGACTGCTCGGTGGTGTGCACCGCATGGTGCTGGCGGGTGACGCCCCGCAGCTCGCGGTGCACTACCCGTCGACCGGTGGTGACGGCGACGCGGCATCCGCGTGGTGGCACCTTCGCAACCTCGTGGCCGCGCAACCGGCCGAGGTCCTCGACGCGCTGACCCGGCCGCCCCAGACCAACGAGGTCGGTCGATCGGCATCCCTCGTGCCGGGGTTCCTCACGATCGCCGCCGAGACCGGACTCCCACTCCGACTCCTCGAGCTCGGTGCGAGCGCGGGGCTCAACCTGCGCGTCGACCGCTACCGGTACGAGCAGGGCGGAATCGGGTGGGGTGATCCCGTATCGGCGGTGCGATTCGAGGACCTGTGGCCAGACGCGACACCGCCGCTCGGCACCCCGGCCACGATTGTTTCGCGCGCCGGGTGCGACCACGATCCGATCGATGCGGCTCAGCCGGAAGCCGCGCTCACGTTGCTCTCGTACATGTGGCCCGACCAGCAGCACCGGCTCGACCGCACTCGAGCCGCGCTCGCGGTCGCCGCGGACTTCCCCGTCGACATCGCCCGGGCGAGCATCGACGCCTGGTTGCCCGAGCAGCTCGCCGCGCCGGTTCCGGGCGTCGCGAACGTGGTGTTCCACTCGATCGTGTGGCAGTACCTCCCGGAGCCGACCCGCGACTCCGTGCTCGCGACCATGGCGGAAGCCGGTGCGCGCGCCACGGCCGATTCGCCACTTGCGTACCTGCGTCTCGAGCCCGCACCGGAGACCTACTTTCCGGCCGAGCTGCGGCTCACGACCTGGCCCGAGGCGACGACCGGGGCGAAGAGCCGTCGGCTTGCGACCAGTGGTTTCCACTACGGCCCCGTGACCTGGACCGGCTGACGCCGACTGGAAGAGCTCGCCGGTCTACTCGAGTGACGCGAGGAGCTCGGCCAGACGGTCGACCGCGCGCGGGATCGCCGCGCCGTACCCTTCCGACTCGATCGCCGGACCGATGAGCTCGAGGTCGAAGCAGCCGGCGTAGCCCGCGTCGAGCACCTGACCGAGGATGCGCGCGAGTGGGATGTCACCGTCGCCGGGCACGAGCCGGTTCGGCGTCGAGAGGGTGCCCACCTCGAAGTCGCTGACCTGTACGAGTCGGATCCTGTCCATGGCCGCCGCGATCGTCGATCCGAGGCCGCGTTCGGCCCAGCATGCGTTGACCTCCATGCAGACGCCGACGTCGAGGCGCCGGGCGAGGTCCACGACGTCGACCAACGTGTGCACGAATCCGACGTCGACGCGCAACGAGTTGGTGTGCTCGAGCGCGAACGGCAGCGACCGGTCGCGGGCGGCACCGAGCACCGGCGCGAGGGCCTGCTCGAGTGCGTCGGCCGCGCCTTCCCAGCTCAGCGGGCCCGCGGGCCCGGTCGTGACGACGAGGCATTCGGCGCCCACGGTCGACGCGGCCTCGAGCGCGTGCATCAACCGCTCGCGTTGTTGGTCCCACTGCTCGGGTTTGGCGAGATGGAACGGGCCGAGGCCGATCAGGTTCGTCACCCGCAGCCCCGCGTCACGGACGCGGGCGGCGCCGTCGATCCAACCGTGCCGCTCGAGCTTGACCAGTGAGATCCCGACGTTCGTGATCCCGTTCGCCGCGTAGAACTCCAGATCCTGCTCGAGCGACCAGTCGAAGGTGCAGATGGCGCTGACGGAGACGCGTTCGGCCTCGACCCGTGGCGCGCTCAACCCAGCACCAACCCGCGTGCAGCACTGCTCCCGCCGTCGAGGGGAAGGTTGATGCCGGTCACGAAGCCGCTCTCCGCGCTTGCGAGGTACACCGCGGCGTAGGCGACATCGTCGGCCACACCGAGCCGGGTGAGGTGCTGCGATTCGCGCCGGGCCCGGCCGTCGGCGTCCATCGATGCGTCCCGGCGCTCGTTGAGGATGTAGCCGGGGCTGATCGTGTTGCATCGAATGCCCGCGCGGCCGTAGTCGACCGCGATCGCGCGCGTGAGGCCGTTGAGTCCCGACTTCGACGCCGCGTACGCGGTGAGCCCTGGCGACGATCGCTCGGCCTGCCGGCTCGAGATGTTGACGATCGCGCCGTGGCCTGCCTCGATCATGTGCGGGATGGTCCGGCGGCTCAGCCAGAGCGGCGCGGTCAGGTTCACCCTCACGCTGGCTTCCCACGCGCTCGTGGTGAGCGCGGTCACCGGTCCATCGGCCTCGTCGACCACGGTCGCGACGGCGTTGTTCACGAGCACCGTCAGCCCACCGAGGGCCTCGACCGACGCGTCGACGACGCCGTCACACGAAGCCTCTTCGGAGAGATCGGCCGGGATGAAGACGGCGTGGCCGCCGGCGTCGCGGATCTCGCGCACCACCGCGTCGCCGCGCTCCTGATTGCGACCGTGCACCGCGACGAGCGCGCCCTCGGCCGCGAACCGCCGCGCGATCGCGCGGCCGATGCCAGAGGTGGAACCGGTGACGAGTGCGAGCTCTCCGTCGAGCCGCACCTACTCCGCCACCCCGGTTGCGCCGGCCTCGCGTAGCGCGGTGCGAAGACGGGCCGCGGCTTCGGCCAACGCGTCCGGAGTGGTCTCGCCGGCGCGTTCGAAGTCCAGATCGTGCACGCCGTCGATGGGGACGACGTGGAGGTGGACGTGCGGCACTTCGAGGCCCGCGATCATCAGGCCGATGCGCTCCGGCGCGAACGCCCGCTCCTGGGCCGCACCGATCTGCTGGGCCACCTGCATGAGGTGGGCGTTCACCTCCGGATCGAGCTCGATCCAGTGGTCCACCTCCGCCCGCGGGACCACGAGCGCGTGACCGGGCTTCAGCGGGTTGATCGAGAGGAACGCGACGCACACGTCGTCGCGCCACACGAACGTCCCGGGGAGCTCACCCTCGATGATGCGCGTGAAGATCGTCGGCATCCCCCCAGCCTGACCCATGAGCACCGGTGGCTGCAGGTTGGGACTGCCCGAGTCGGATCAGGCAACGGGAGTCGGTAGCCCTTCGGTGGGGCGAGCGTGGCGCGGCGCCGGCGGCGCTCGCAGTCGCGCCCCCGCGGCGATCACCAGGCCGGTCCCGACACCGAGCGCGGTGGCGACGGTGAGTCGGGCCAGCGCATCGGGCAGCGTGGTGGGGATCTGGGACTTGGTCAGCGCCGTCACGTCCGCGAGCCCACCCGCGATGAGCACGAACAGTCCGGCGATGAGCACCGCGGGGGTCGCGGCCCACGGGTCTCGGCGGTGCATCCACACCAGGGCGAAGATGCAGACGAGGATCCCGCCGATCGAGTAGATGCTGGAGACCGCGCGGCTGCCGATCGACGCAGTGGTCGCCTGCCACGCGCCGATGACATGGATGGTCTCGCTCACGACGAGTAGCGCGAGCGCGGCCTGCATCACCACGACCCACCGCCGGGTCCGCGCCAACGCGACGACGACCACCGCGAGCGCGATCGCCAGGATGATCCACGGCCACGGCGACGGTCCCGGAACCCAGATCGCGTTGCCGACCACCGCAAGCTTCTGATGCCGGTACCGGAGGGGGACCTCCCAGTCGCGGATCACGACGTGGCTCCGGCCAGGGTCGCGTCGGACGACCGGTGGGTCCTCGCCGCCCATCCAGTGCGCGCGGTGGTCGTGCCAGACGGTGACCGGCTGGTCCGAGATCTTCTCCCACCGCGGCGCAGCTTTGGCGTCGTACTGGCTGCGCGGGGCGGCAGCCTTCGGGATCGCGGTCCGGTTGAGAAAGACCGCGGGCGACCGTGCGTTGCGCCACGTTCCGTGCGGGCCGACGCGAAGGTACGGCTCGTTCTGGTAACCGAGCACGATCACGTCGCGAGACGTGTCGTTGCGCAGCTCGATGCTCGTTCCGAGGTCGACGGCGCGCGCGCTCAGTCCGGGCACGCGCGGAAGGACCCCCCGGACCGTCGTGGTGTAGTTGCTCGGTTGCAGCCCGCCGACCCCGTGGGCCGACGCGGGACCGGCGGTGGCGACCAGGAACCCGAGCACGAGAGCCAGCGCGGCGGCCGCGCGTCCGAGCGCGCCGCAGGTCATGGACAGGCGGCGGTGCGGGCAGTGATCAGCCTCCGCGCCAGCTCGTTCACATCGGTCGACGATACTGCTCCGTCCCTCCCGAGCCGAGGTCGGGGGCCAGAAGAAAGCCGGGAACCAAACGGCGCCGTCGGACGACAGATTGAGCTGGCGCCTTCGGCTCGATCGGTGCTCGGAATGCGGAGACGGGGGCGAACGGCGCGTCGGAGGATGGGGACCGAAGCGAGCGGTGAGGCGAGTCCTCGCGGTGGCACTGCTCGCGTTCGTGATCCTGGCCGTGACAGCATTGCGCGTGAACGCGGCGTCGGCGCGCGGGCTCGACGCCGGACCCTATGTCGCCACCCTGAACACGGAGCGGATCTCGTTCATCGGCATCATCGATCCGCGAGCCGCGGCGCGAACGAGAAGCACCCCGCCACGCTGACGCGGAGTGGAGCGGTGACGGACCCGGTCAACGTCGAGACGGTCGAGTTCAAGGACCTGCAGACCTCCAACAACACGGTGGTGCGATGAATCGAGATCACACCCGCGGTCAGCGTCGAACCCCGAGCACCCGGAACCGCCGCCGGCCGCGGTTCGGTCGCGCTCGCGAGGTCGGCCGGTGGGGATCGTGAGGGGCAAGGGCTTGTACGCGAGCCTCGTCGCGCGGTTGGTGCTGGCCGGGGTGTGGGCCTGGGCGGGTCTGGCCAAGATCGCGGACCCGGATGTCGCGGACGCGGGCCGTTCGTGCCTACCAGGTCTTTCCGGAAGTGCTGGTCAAACCCATCGCATGGGGTCTGCCGTTCGTCGAGATCGGTCTGGCGGGGTTGCTGCTCGTCGGGCTGGCCTGCCGACCGGCAGCGTGGGTCTCGGCAGTACTCTTCGTCGCGTTCATCGTGATGATCGCCTCAGCGTGGATCCGCGGTCTCTCCATCGACTGCGGCTGCTTCGGTGGTGGTGGTGCCACGAGCGGCGTCGATGCGGCGAAGTACGCGCAAGAGGTGGTTCGGGACCTGGTGCTGATCGGGCTCGCGGTGTTCGTCGCACTCGGTCCCAGCTCCGCAATGTCGGTCGACGGAAGGATGGCCTCCTGATGGCTTCAGGCACGTCGGGCAAGTCCGGCACGCCGAGAGGTCCCAAGCCGCGGCCGGGCGCGGCGAAGCGCACGGGTCCGGCCAACCAGCCGCGCCCACCCCGGGGCGCGCCCGCGAAGCGCTCGGGCCTTGGGTGGCAGTGGTGGGTCGTCATCGGGGTGTTCGTCGCCGCGATCGTGATCGGAGTCCTCGTGCAGTCGAGCCGCTCGAAGAACGAGAACGCGAAGGTGGTCACGCCCAAGCACGCGCTCGGGCCGAACGACTCGGAGCTCGAAGGTGACAAGACCGCCCCCGTCCTCGTGCAGGAGTACGCGGACCTCCAGTGCCCGTCCTGCAAGGCGTTCCACGACCGGATGAACCCAACGGTCAACGCGCTGGTGCGGAGCGGCAAGATCCGATTCGCGTACACGTACTTCCCCTTCATCGGCGACGAGTCCGTGCAAGCGGCGGCCGCGGCCGTCTGCGCCGGGGACCAGGACAAGTTCTTTCCGTACGCCGACCTGCTCTACAACGAGCAGCGTCCCGAGAACTCGGGTTTCCTGACCACGAAGCAGTTGGTCGCCTTCGGGCAGCAGGCCGGGATCACGGGCTCCGCGTTCGACGGCTTCGAGAAGTGCGTTCGGGCCGGGACCTACGTCGGGTTCGTCCGCCGGTCGGCGGAGAACGCCTCCAAGCGTGGGGTCAACCAGACGCCGACGGTCTTCATCACCGGTCCCGACGGGCAGACCCGGCAGATGACCGACAGCGAGATCCTGACCCCCGATCAGTTCAAGGCCGCCGTGGCCGACGCGGCCGCCGGGAAGACCTGATTGGCGATCGTGGACTCGTCTCGTGAGGCGGCGTGGAACGAACCCTCGGCTCGCTTCACCGCGCTGCTCGCCTTGCCCGAGGTCGATCTTCCCCTCGATGAAGGCGCGTTCCTCATCGCCGGCCACACGCATCCTGGTCTGAACCTCGACGAGTGGCTCGTGCGGCTGGACGAGATCGCGGGTCGCCACGTGGCGCACCGCACCCCCCGCGCTCGCTGAGGCGTTGTTCGTCGCCGACGGCTTCGCTGGCAACCTCGAGGACTACTCGGACCCACGCAACTCGCTGCTCGACGACGTCATCGACCGGCGCCTGGGGATTCCGATCAGTCTCAGCATCCTGATGATCGAGGTCGGCCGGCGCACCGGGCTCGGGCTTCACGGCGTCGGCATGCCCGGTCACTTCCTGGTCGGGGTGGACGAGGAGCCCGGCGTCTTCGTGGACCCGTTCCACGCGGGGCGCATCCTCGACGTCGACGGATGTCGCGGAGTCTTCGCCGCGCTCCAGGGCTCCGATGTCGCGTTTCCGTCCACCTACCTCGCGCCGACCGGACCTCGGGCGATCCTGCTGCGCGTGCTCAACAACCTGCAGCGGTCGTACCTCGAGCGCGGGTCGGTCGACGCCGTCTGGGCCGCGCGCCTGCGCCTCCGGTTCGAGGAGCTGCCGCTGGCCGATCGACGTCAGACCGCAACGCTGCTCGGGTCGCTCGGCCGGTTCAAGGAAGCCGCGGCCGCGCTCGACGCGCTGGCCGAGGATCTCGACGGTGCGAACGCGACCCAGGTCAGTGTCGAGGCCCAGGCGCTGCGCGCGCGAGAGAACTGAACGGATGGCCACGCGAACGCTGCCCATGTTCCCGCTCGGCTCGGTGCTCTTCCCGCACGCCGCGCTGCCGTTGCACGTCTTCGAGCCCCGATACCGCGCGTTGGTCGAAGAGTGTCTCGCGGGTGAGCCGGAGTTCGGCGTGGTCCTCATCGAACGCGGCTCGGAGGTGGGAGGCGGAGACACCCGGTTCGACGTCGGGACCCTCGCGCGCCTCGTCGAGGTCAGCCGGTTCCCCGATGGCCGATACGCATTGGTCGCAGTCGGCGCGGCCCGGCTGCGCGTGCACGAGTGGTTCCCGGATGCCCCGTACCCTCGGGCCGCCGTCGAAGTGGTGGACGAGTCCGCGGCGTCGCCGGAGCTCGCGACCAGCGCGCCACGAGGTGGAGATCACGCTACGACGAGTCCTGGCGCTCGCGGCCGCCCTCGGCGCGACGAGCGCGCCGAGCGACGTCAGGATCCACGACGACCCGGTGCGCGCCACTTTCGAGGCAGCGGCCCTCGCGCCGATCGGGTCGCTCGACGCCCAGCGGCTCCTCGAGATCGACGATCCCGCCGCGCGGCTCGCCCGGTTGGGTGCGCTCCTCGCCGATGCGACCGAGCTGCTGGAGCTCCGGCTCGGCGAGGGGTTCTGACTGCGCCGCTAACCTCCCGGCATGGATCCTGAAGCAGCACGCAAGCGGCTCGAAGCGGAGAAGGCACGGGTGGCCGGGTTGATCGCGGAGCAGCACACCGAAATGGACGAGGAGTCCGCGAGCGACGAGGTCGAGGCGACCACGTACGACAACGCCGACTCCGGCTCGGCCACGTTCGAGCGCGAGAAGGACCTCGGCATCCTGGACGACCTCGAGGTCGAGCTGGCGGAGATCGAAGCTGCGATCGAGCGCATCGACAACGGCACGTACGGGATCGACGAGGTGACTGGCGATCCGATCGACCCGGCTCGCCTCGACGTTCTCCCCGCCGCCCGCACCAACGTGGACACCGTCGTCCCGGAGGGCTAGTCCATCAGCGGGGTCGCTCGGGCACCCGCACTTCGTGCCCGCTCCCCCCTCCGCTCCCCCGCACTACGATCCCGTCCGCCACGGGAACCGCACCGAAGAGGAGCTTGCCATGGGGTTCGCGATCGACAAGCTGGGCCAGTGGACGGAGGGGCCCGAGTTCAAGGTCGAAGCCGAGCGGACCAAGGCGTACGCGGCGGCGACGAACGACCCGATCCCCGCGCATCAGAGCGGGGCGGTGGCGCCGCCGGTGTTCGCGGTCGTCCCGATCTGGGACACGATCGCCGGCGCGATGGCCGCAGTGGTGCCGCCCGAGGTGCTCATGCTCGTCGTGCACGGCGAACAGGACATGCGCCTGTACAAGCAGATGACGCCAGGGATGGTGCTCAGCTCCCGGGCCGCGTCGGTGGGCATCCACGTCAAGCCGAACGGGACGACCGTCGTCGCGAAGGTGGAGACCCGGGACCAGGGCGGCGAGCTCGTGGCCGAGCAGTACATGACGTCGTTCTTCCGCGGCGTCAGCGAAGGCGAGAGCGCGGGTGAGGAAGCGCCGAAGCACAAGCTCGACGGTGCGACGAAGTCGAGCGAGCCGGTGGGCGCGGTCACCCAGCAGATCGACCTCGACCAGACCTACCGCTACGCCGAGGCATCGGGCGACAACATGCCGATCCACCTCGATGCGGAGATCGCGAAGTCCGTC
This sequence comes from uncultured Acidimicrobiia bacterium, assembly GCA_963848485.1. Taxonomy (GTDB): domain Bacteria; phylum Actinomycetota; class Acidimicrobiia; order IMCC26256; family JAENVU01; genus Chersky-806. The sequence goes on along the minus strand of CAWKDX010000001.1, from coordinate 72,749 downwards.
GGGCTGCCGGGGATCATCATCCACGGCCTCTGCACGATGGCGTTCACCTCGTGGGCGGCAATCCAGGAGGTGTGCGCGGGCGATCCGTCGCGGCTGAAGCGCCTCGCGGTGCGCTTCTCGCGCCCGGTGCTCCCCGGCCAGACGATCACCACAACCTTCTGGCGCTCCGGCGAGGCCGACGGCAACGAGGTGTTCGGCTTCGAGACGCGCAACGGCGACGGTGAGGTCGTGATCAAGGACGGGCTCGTCGAGGTCGCGCCTTGAGTGCCGGCGGAAGCAGGCACGAAGTGCGGACGCGGTAGCGATCCCGCCCGGGTGTCCGTCAAGCTCCGGTTGTTCGCCCGGGCCCGCGAGGCTGCGGGTGCATCGACGGTCGAGTTGGAAGCCGCGGCGCTGGGCCAGCTGCTCGCGCGCGCGACGTCGAGCTTCGGAGCGGAGTTCGCGGCGGTGCTCGAGACGTCGCGCGTCTGGGTCAACGGCGATGATCCGGTCGACGGTGACGCGACGAAATTGGAGGACGGCGACGAGGTCGCCGTCCTCCCTCCCGTCAGCGGCGGGTGACTAGAGCAGCTCGAGCCCGCGGACGCGCCCGAGGCGTTCGGCGACATCCGGCCAGTTGGCGATCTCCCAGAACGACTTCACCCAGTCGGCCTTCACGTTCTTGTACTGCAGGTAGTACGCGTGCTCCCACATGTCGAGCACGAGCAGCGGTGACGCACCCTGGCCGACATTGCTCTGGTGGTCGTAGACCTGCTCGACGATGAGCCGCCCGCCGAGCGGCTCCCACGCGAGCACACCCCAGCCCGAGCCCTGGACCCCGAGCGCCGCCTCGGTGAGCTGGTGCTTGAAGGCCTCGAAGGAGCCGAAGCCGTCGTCGATCGCCGCGGAGAGCTCGCCTTCGGGCTTGCCCCCGCCGTCCGGCGAGAGGTTCTTCCAGAACAGGGAGTGCAGGACGTGGCCGGAGACATGGAACGCGAGGTTCTTCTCCAGCTGGTTGATGGTGCCGAAGTCGTCGGCGGCGCGGGCGTGGTCGAGCTTCTCGAGGGTGGTGTTGGCGCCGGTGACGTACGCCGCATGGTGCTTGTCGTGGTGCAGCTCGAGGATCTCGGCTGAGCAGTGCGGCTCGAGAGCGGCGTAGTCGTACGCCAGGTCGGGAAGTGAATAGACAGCCATAGGGCCTCCTTGCGAGCGGGGAACTCGACCGTACCCCCGGAAGGCCGGAGTATTCGAAGCCCGACGGACTCGCCCGGGACCCGCGAACCGGCGAGGTAGCCTGACCGGACCATGGCTCAGCACCAGCGCCGCATCGATCGGGTCCTCGGCTCCGACTACCTCACTCGGCTCGACGGACAGCCCCTGGCCGCCGTCCGCGACATGGAGCGCGAGTGCGCCGAGATCGAGACCGAGCTGTCCTACATCCGGCGCCTGGCCCAGGGCCGCATCGACATCCTCGAGGCGGAGATCGACCGCCGCGCGGCGGGGGGCTCCCTCGGAGACCTCATCGCGGCGCTCCCGAAGATCCTCTCGGACGAATCGCCGCGGCCCGATCCCGCGGCCACCCGCTTCGCCGATCCCAGCACCCCCGCATCGGAGATCGAGTTCAAGCGGGGCCTCGAGTCCCTCATCTCGGACGCGACGCTCGCGAACCTGCCGACCCTCTCTGATGCCGATCTGCAGACCGCGCTCGACCAGCTCCGCGCGCTCGAGGAGGAGGTGTCCGCGAATCGCAGCGCGCTGCACGTGGTCATGGAGACCGTGAGCCGCGACCTCGCTCAGAGGCTGTCGGTCGGGAAGGCCTGAAGGTGCCCCCGACCCCGGCGGACGCGGCGGACGCGGTCGAGGCACGGCTGCGGGACCTCGGCGAGTTCATCCGGGAGCAGCGGCGGCGGGACCGCCTCTCGCTGCGCAAGCTCAGTGAGCTGGCGGGGATCTCGAACCCGTACCTGAGCCAGATCGAGCGAGGCCTGCGCAAGCCCAGCGCCGAGATCCTCCAGGCGATCGCGAGGGGCCTTCGGATCTCGGCCGAGACCCTGTACGTGCGCGCCGGGATCCTCGACGAGCGCGAGGAGGACGCGGACCTCGTCGGCCGGATCCTGGCCGACGCGAGCATCAACGAGCGCCAGAAGCAGGCGCTGATCGACGTCTACCGGTCGTTCCAGCACGAGCGCGAGCAGCCCGGGACGGCCGACCTCGGCGCCTGAATCCGGCCGGCCGGTCGAGCGAGTGCCGTCCGGACCCCACGATTAGGATCCGGTCGTCATGCCCCTGCGCCGTCTCGCCGTCCTCAGCCTGCACACATCGCCGCTCGCGCAACCCGGGGCGGGCGACGGCGGCGGGATGAACGTCTACGTTCGTGCGCTCGCCTCCGGGTTGGCGCGAGCGGGCGTCGAGTGCGACGTGCTGACCCGCCGTGATCATCCGGGCCAGCCCGACGTCGTCGAGATCGAGCCCGGGTTCCGCGTGGTCCACCTGGACGCCGGTCCGCCCGAAGCCGTGCCGAAACACGCGCTCATCGATCTCATCGATCCGTTGGCCGACGCAACACTGGCTCACCTCGCGGCGGAGGACCTCCGCTACGACGCGCTGCACGCGAACTACTGGATCTCCGGCGCCCTCGGCCACAAGTTGAAGCACGAGCTCGATGTGCCCCTGGTCGCGACGTTCCACACGCTCGCCCGCGTGAAGGCCGACGCCGGCGTCGACGACGACCCCGAGCAACGGGCGCGCGTCGAGCAGGAGACCATCAGCTGCACCGACCTCATCCTGGCGTCGACCGCGGACGAGCGCGAGCAGCTGGTCGGCCTTTACGGCGCAGACCGCGACCGGATCGAGATCGTCTCGCCGGGTGTGGACCACGAGATCTTCAACCCCGCAGAACCGGGCGGGCGGGCGGCGGCACGCGCCGCGCTCGACCTGGACGACGGGCCTGCGCTGCTGTTCGTCGGTCGGATCCAGCCGCTCAAGGGCGCCCGGCTCGCGGTCAGGACGCTCGCCGCGCTCGACGACCCCCGGGCGGTGCTGCTGGTCGTCGGCGGCCCGAGCGGCCTGGCCGGCGCCGGGGAGCTCGAGGAGCTGCACCGCCTCGCCCGAGCCCTCGGCGTCTTCGAGCAGGTCCGGTTCGTGCCCCCGCAGCCGCACGAGCGCCTCGCCACGTTCTACCGGGCGGTGGATGTCTGCCTGGTCCCGAGCCGCACAGAGTCGTTCGGTCTCGTCGCGCTCGAGGCCGCGGCCTGCGGCACGCCCGTCGTCGCCGCCAGCGTCGGAGGGCTGCGGTCGTTGGTCGACGACGGCGGCACGGGGTTCCTCGTCGGCCGGCGGGACCCGGTCGACTTCGCCGGGCCGGTCTCGCTGCTGCTCTCGGATCCGGAGCTCAGCGCGGCCATGGGTGCGAACGCCGAACGCCGGTCCCGACGCTACGCATGGAGCATCACGGCCGCTCGCTTGCGGAGGCTCTACGCGGACCTGCTCGCCCGCGAGCTCGTCTCGTGCCTATGACGCCACTGGAGTCCGATCTCGACGCGGCGCATGCGCTCATCGACGCGCACCTGTGGGGCCCGGTACTCGAGCAGCCGTCGGTGCAGCACGTCGAGTACGACCCGGAGCTGCGGCGTTGGTACGTGCGCTTCGGTTGCGACGGTCGTGACGCGGCGACGATCTATTTCGACCTGCATCAGCGCACGCTTCGCTACGAGCTGTACTTCTTGCCGAGCCCGGAGGACGACGCGCGCCGCGCCGAGCTGAACGAGTTCCTGTTGCGCCGCAACCACGGCTTGTACGCGGCGCGGTTCTCGCTCGGACCCGACGGCGACGTGTATCTCACTGGTCGCAGCGCGCTCGAGCACCTCACGGAGCTGGAGCTCGACCGGGTGATCGGCGTGCTGTTCGAGCTGACCGAACGCTGGTTCCAGGCCGCAGTCACGATCGCCTACCGGCCTCGCGGTGACGAGGCGGTCGCCTCGTAGCCTTCGTTTCCGTTCGAAATCGTCGTGTTGGCTCCGTTTGCATTCGCGTCGCGGGGTCGGTACGGTGACGCCGGTCGGCACCGACGGGCGCCGACCGGGTGCGGCCCGAGGTGCAGGAAGCCGCTTCGTTCGGGGAAGTGCGAAGCCGGCCGAGCGTTCCTCGGGCCCATCCATTTTTCGTTGATTGGCAGGGCGCGAGCAACGCGCGCCAGTACCCTCGCTGCGTGATGCGCATCGCGTTGCTCGGGGGAGGACGCATGGGCGGAGCCCTCGTCGCCGGTCTCGTCGACGGCGGGTTCGAGCCCGACGGGATCTCCGTCGCGGAGATCGATCCGGACCGTCGCCGCACGCTCGAGCAGCTCCATTCGGGCATCCGGGTGGTCCCGAGCCCCGCCTGGGCGGTGGCCGACGTCGACGTGGTGATCGTCGCGCTGAAGCCCCAGCACGTCTCGGCCGCGCTGGAGGCCGCCGCGCCGTCGCTGCCCGCGGACGCGCTGGTGCTCTCGATCGCCGCGGGGATCACGATTGGCGAGCTGGAGGCCGCGACGCCCGGGCGGCCGGTGGTCCGGGCGATGCCCAACACTCCTGCGGTCGTCCGCCGGGGTGCGTCGGCGATCGCCGGGGGCACCACCGCGACCGAGGCTGACCTCGAACTGGCCGAGCGCCTGCTCGGTGCGGTCGGGATCGTGGTGCGCGTCCCCGAGAAGATGCTCGATGCCGTCACCGGCCTGTCGGGTTCGGGCCCCGCCTACGTGTTCCTTCTCGCCGAGGCGCTCATCGAGGGCGGCGTCCTCAACGGTCTACCGCGTGATGTCTCGACGACCCTCGTGGTCCAGACGATCTTTGGCGCGGGCGCGCTCCTCGTCGAGAGCGAGGAAAGCCCGGAGTCGTTGCGGGCCGCGGTGACCTCTCCCGGGGGGACCACCGCCGCGGGGCTGCGCGCGCTCGAGCAAGGGTCGATGCGCGGCGCGCTGCTGAACGCGGTGACCGCAGCCACCGAGCGCTCCCGAGAGCTGGGGCAGACCTGATGCGCGCGCCGGGATGAGCAAGCGCGCGGCGCGCCGGCCCCCGCACCTCGAGCCGGCCCCGGTGCGCCCAGCCCGCGCTCACCGAGAGCCTCGCGAGCCGAGTCCGCGCTCACGGGTCGTGCGGTCTCGCGTCGCAGGCCGCCACGACCGCCTCGGGCGCGCCGAGCTGCATTCGGTGATGCGGCGGGTCATGAGCGGTGACCCTGGCGCGCTCCTCGGGCTCGAGCGCTTCGGTGGGCTCGACCTCCCCGAGCTGCGGGCCGTGACCGCCGAGGTCTGGGGCTGGAACAGCAATGAGCCCACGGTCACGATCGAACCCGAACGCGTGCTCACCGGTCTCCTTGCCGCGCGTGACCGCGTCGTCGATGTCTCCCGCCGCGGCGGCCGCATCCTGGTCGCGACCGGCCGGCCTGCGTCGTTGCTCCCGCTGCATCAGCACCTCGCCCGACTTTCGCTCGAGACGGGTGGCCACCTGCTCAACTCGGGTGAGGCCGGTCCGGTCGCCGCGGCCGGGCGCGCGTCCGTGCGGCTCTGGTGGATCGGTGGCGTCGCGGTGCTCACCGACGGCGACGTGCTGCTCGCGGACCCGGGGATCGAAGCGATCGACGAGCTGCTCTTCACCGTGCCCTACCCCGATCTCGTGGTGGCCGACCGCGGGTTCGCCGGCGGTGCACTGCGTGCGGGGATCGAGGTGGTCGCGCTCGCCGACCTCGATGCGCTCGCGCTCGGGCTGGCCGCGTCCCGCGGCCTGCCCGTGACCGTGGTCCCGATGCACGAGCGCCGGCCCGCGTCGGCGTACACCGCGCTCGAGCCTCTCCTCTCCCTTCCCGTCCCCGCTGAGACCACCTGAGCCACAGACGCCACTCTCGACAGCGTGGGTCTCAGGCGCATACGCTCACGATTCGGACGGAGGAAGGGGCCAGGCCGCGTGGCGCAGTCGTTCTCGACATCGCGCTTTCTGACGGTGCAGGAAGTCGCAGAACTGATGCGGGTGTCGACCATGACGGTCTACCGACTCATCAAGGCAGGCGATCTTCCCGCCGTCCGGGTCGGCCGGTCCTTTCGCGTCCGCGACGTCGACGTCGACGCCTACCTCGGCGACCGCTACACGCAATAGGCCTTCGCTGCACGCAAGAAGCCCGGCCCGACGTATCCTCCGCCGGTGCCCGAGGTCCCGAAGTTCGTCTCGTTCCTGTCCGACTACGGGCATGTCGACGAGTTCGCCGGGGTTTGCAGGGCGGTGATGCTCGGCCTCGCCGCCGACCTCACGATCATCGACGTGAGCCACGACATCCCGGCGCACGACGTCAAGGCCGGCGCGTTGACCCTCGTGCGCGCGGTCCAGTACCTGCCCGACGGCATCGTGCTCGCGGTCGTCGACCCGGGCGTCGGCACTGAACGCCGCGCGATCGCCGTCGAGACCGAGTCGGGCTACTTCCTCGGTCCCGACAACGGCCTGCTCGCGCCGGCGGTCGCGATGATCGGAGGCGCCGGACGGGCGGTGTCGCTCACCAACGACGCGTTCCACCTGGCGTCCCCGGGCCCGACGTTCGCCGGCCGCGACATCCTCGCCCCCGCGGCCGGGCACCTCGCGCGTGGGGTGCCGTTCGAGGAGCTGGGCGAAGCGATCGACCCCATCGGCATGGTGCCGGGTCTCGTGTCGCTGCCGAACGAGGAGGACGGCACGATCGTCGGTGAGGTCTGGTGGGTGGACCGCTTCGGCAACTGCGAGCTGAACATCGATCCGGCCGAGCTCCAACGACTCGGTGCCGACGTCGGCGGGCCGCTGGAGCTGCGCTTCGGCGGCCAGACCCGCTTGGCGCGCTGGGTCGGCACGTACGCGGAGGCCAAACCGTCCGAGCTCGTCGTGCTCGTGGACTCGTACGGCCTGCTCGCCGTTGCCCTCGATCGCCGGTCGGCCGCCGCCGAGCTCGGGCTGCACTCGGGCTCGGGCATCACAGTCGTCCCCCCACCCGGAGGTGCTCGGTGAGACCCGGAACCACGATCGCGCTCGCGGTCCTGCTCCTGCTGATCCTCGGGGCGGCGGTGCTGCAGTTCGTGTTCCGGGTGTAATCGAGGCTCGCGTTGGGCCCGGAATTGCCGGGGGCGCAGCCGATGCCGACGCGCGTTCGGATCGGCCGCGCCCTTCGCGGCAGTGAAGACGGGGCTCCGGCAGCGGACGCAGACGTGCTTGGGGCGGGCTGGGAGGCTGGTTCCATAAGCACCGCGGAGACGAAGGTCGCCTCGTTGGTGCTCACGCCGCCTGTGCCCACGTACCGGAACCCCGGACCTGGTGAGATCGGTGGAGAGAAGTCTCCGTGCCTCCCTGTTCGTCTTCGTTGCAGTTCGTCGCCATTGCAACGGTTTGTGCATCGACCGCGGAGAGTGAAGCCTTGAGTGAAAATCTCACGGATCGTGAGATCCCCCGCGCGGGTCCGGAGGCTGCGAGAATCCCGCCGTGAATTTGGTGTCGCTGCTCTTGCGCCCGGTCGAGGAGACGCCCGAATCGGTGGCCCTCATCGAGGCGGACCGGTTCGTCTCGTTCGCAGAGCTCGAGGGGCTCGCCGCCCGAATCGCGGGTGGGCTGCTGGCTCTCGGCGTCACGCCGGGCGATCGGGTGGCGATCGCCAGCCACAACGACGTCGCGTTCGTGACCGTGTACCTCGGCGCACTCTGGGCCGGCGCGGTGGCGGTCCCGCTCAACCCGTTGGCGCCGGCGTCGGTGCTCGCGGGCCAGGCCGAGCGGGTGCAGGCGAGCGTGCTGCTGTGCGGGCCGGGCACCGAGGACCTGCTCGAGCTGCAGGGCGCGATCCCCATCGACGAGATTCCCCGAACCGAGCCGATGCCGGCCGAGGTCGAACGCGACGACGACGAGCTCGCGGTCTTGTTGTTCACTTCCGGCACTGCGGGTGCGCCGCTTCCCGCGATGCTTTCGCACGGCAACCTGGCCGCGAACATCGGCCAGGTCCAGGGCCATCCGGGGCTCGCGGTGCGGTCGACCGACGTCGGCCTGGCGATGCTCCCCTTCTTCCACGTCTTCGGGCTGAACGTCGGGCTCGGCGTCGCGCTCCAGGCGGGGCTCACCACGGTGCTGCTCGATCACTTCGACGCCGCGCGCGCCGCGGAGCTGATCCGCGTGCACAGCGTCACGATCATCGTGGGCGTCCCCACGATGTTCGGCGCGTTCCTCGATCTACCCGACGAGCTCGCGTCACCCGTCACGTTCGCGTCCGTGCGGCTTGCAGTCTCCGGCGCGGCGGAGCTCCCGGTCGAGCGTGCGGAGGCGTTCAGGACCCGGTTCGGGATCACCGTCTACGAGGGCTACGGCCTCACCGAGGCGGCACCGATCGTGACCACGACCGCGGTCGAGCACGCTCCCCGTTGGGGATCGATCGGTCCGCCGTTGCCGGGTGTCGACGTCCGGCTCGTCGGCGAGGACGGCGAGGACGTGCTGGCCGGCGACCCGGGCGAGATCTGGGTCCGGGGCCCGAACGTGTTCGCGGGCTATTGGGATGACCCTGCTGCCACCGCACGCGTCCTGGTGAACGGGTGGCTCCGCACCGGCGACGTCGCGATCGCCGACGACGACGGCTACCTGAGCCTCGTCGACCGCAAGAAGGATCTGGTCATCGTCTCGGGCTTCAACGTGTTCCCCGCCGAGGTCGAAGAGGTCCTGTTGGCGCATCCGGACGTCGCGGATGCCGCCGTGATCGGGATCCCCAACCCGCGCACCGGAGAGGCGGTCGCGGCCTGGGTGGTGCTCGAGCCCGGCGTGCACCTCACGGCCGAGCAGGTGAAGGATCACACCGCGCGCCACCTTGCGCGCTACAAGGTCCCCGCGGTGGTCCAGCTCGTCGATGGGCTCCCCCGCAACGAAGCCGGCAAGCTGCTGCGGCGCGAGCTGCGCGTCATCGGCTAGGACGGCGCGGGCGTGGGCGTGCCGACGCTCGCCGATGCCTTGCGTCGCGCACCGGCACCCGACGCGACCAGGAAGCCGACGTAGATCACGACGATCCCGGACGCGAGGGTGATCACGAAGGCCTCGTCCTTGCCTGCGAAGCCCTGGATCAGCCCACCGCTCGAAAGCACGAGCGTGCCGGAAGCGATGAGGACGTTGGCGGCCGCGCGCCGACCGTTGCCCGGCTGTCGAGCGCGGCGAAGCGCCACGCGGACCACAGCGCACCACCGATGATGACGACCGCGCCGACGCCGCTGCCGACCGCCGCGAGCACGCGGGGGAAGGCGCCGAAGACCTCACTGCCGACGGGGATCGCGGTGCCGTGCAGCGGTCCGTCGATCGGCGCGGTGAAGAGGACGCCGGCCGCCAGGCCGGAGAAGAACACGAGGCCCCACTGCACGCGACGACCGCGCGATCTGCCCCAGAGCAGGTAGACGGTGCCGAGCGCGAGCCAGGGGACGGTGAGCACGGCGCCGAAGAGGAAGAACAGCCGGAACAGGCCGTTGTCCCAGCCGGTCGAGACGCCGGTGGCGAGGAAGGCCGATGCGAGGGCGAACATCGCGAGTGAGATCGTCCAGGCGAGGTCCTGGGGCCGCCGGTCCTTCGTGAAGCGCACGAGCGTGGCCTGTGCGAACAGGGTTGCCACCGCCGTGGCCAGGAACGCCAGCCCGATCACCATAGGGACACGAGCGTAGGCAGGAGCGGGCTCGAAGCCCGCATGCCGAAGCGGCCGGAGCAAGACTGCGCACCGAGGGACGCGGCGAACGGACGGGCGCCGACGTCAACGCGACACGCCGGCGATGGCGATGAAGGCCTGGGCGGCGGGAGAGACGGGGCCGTCGCGCCAGATGAGGCCGACGGCGCGGCGCAGCGGGGGCGAGAGGGCGACCGCGACTGCCCCGGCGGCCCGGGCGACCTCCGCGAGCGGGACCGGCAGGATGCTGGCGCCGGCACCGGCGAGCACGAGGGCCACGAGTGCCTCCCGGTGCTGGGTCTCGACCGCGAGCGTGGTTGCGGTCCCGGCCTCGTCGAAGGCCGCGTCGATCAGGCGGCGCATCGGCGTCCCCGGCGGGGTCATGACGAGGGGCACCGCCGCGAGGTCGGTCATCGTGAGCCGGCGCCGGCCGGCCAGCGGGGAGGAGGGGGGCAGCACGACCATGAGCTCCTGGACGAGGAGCTGCTCGCTGGCGAGGCCGGGCCCCGAGACCGGGAGCTCGGCGAGGCCGATCTCCGAGCGGCCGCTGCGGACCTGCGTCGTCACGGCGGCGGCCTCTTCGGGCTGTTCGATGTGCACGACCACCCCTGGGTGGGCCTGCCGGAAGGCCCCGACGAGCGGCGAGAGCGGTTCGACCGCCAGTGTGGGCAACGCCACCAGATCGAGCCGGCCCGCCTCGAGCCCGACGACGGCGGCGAGCGACGTGGTGAGGACGGCCCGGTCGCGCAGCAGCTGACGGGCGGGCTCGAGGAACGCCTCGCCCGCGGCCGAGATCACCGCCCGGCGCCCGACCCGGTGGAACAGGGCGACGCCGAGCTCGGTCTCGAGCCGGGCGATGCCCTCGGACAGGGCCGGCTGGGTGACGTGCAGTGCCCGGGCGGCCCGGGTGAACCCACCGTGCTCGACGACACCGACGACGTACTCGACCTGGCGCAACTCCATAGGTAGAGCCTATGACTTTGATCAGAACAATCTGTTGGACCTGGCCAAGCTTCCAGGGGTGCAATGGAGCCGTGCACCGGACCCGTGAGCCCCACCCATGAGCATCGAGACGGTGCTCGCGGTCGCGCTCATCGGTGCCTTCGTGGGCTTTCTCGGCGGGATGTTCGGCAAGGGTGGGTCTGCGATCGCGACGCCACTGCTCGCCCTCGTCGGGATCCCTCCGATCATGGCGGTGGCATCCCCCCTGCCCGCGACGGTGCCGGCGACGCTCGCGGCGTCCTACGCCTACTGGCGCCAGCGGCTCATCGACTGGCGGGTGTTCCGATGGTGCCTGGTCGTCGGCGTCCCCGCGACCGCGATCGGGGCGTACGCCACCCGCTGGATCGGGGGCGACCTGCTCGTGACGGCCACCGAGGTGGTCATCACCGGCCTGGGCGTCCGCTTCCTGCTCCGGCCGGGAGACCCGCACGAGGTCCTGGCCGAGCCGCCGGCGTACCGCAGCCGGGTGATCGTCGTCGCCGCCTCCGTCGGGATCCTCTCGGGGCTGCTCGCGAACGGCGGCGGGTTCCTGCTCGCGCCCTTGTTCGTCGTCGTCCTGCGCCTCTCGATCAAGCAGTCGTTCGCGACCTCGTTGGCCGTTGCCGCGGTGCTGGCCATCCCGGGAACGGTGGTGCACGCGGCGCTCGGCCACATCGACTGGGAGGTCGTGGCGATCTTCGGCGCGACCTCCATCCCGCTCTCGTACCTGGGGGCCCGGACCGCCCTGCGGACCAACCCCGTGCACCTCGAACGGGCCTACGGCGCCGGCCTCAGCCTGCTCGGCGCCGCGCTGCTGCTGAGCGGCCGCTTGTGAAGAGTTGCACGAGGGTGGGTGTAGGGTGTTTGTCCCGGCCCCGCCCCTGACGCGGGCCCCGTCGAGAGGATCTCGCGGACGTGCCCGACCGCCCTGCTGGCAGCGCAGACGGGACCCCGAGGCGGATCCCGGAAGCCACCGTGGCGCGGCTTCCGCTCTACTACCGGGCTCTGCTCGAAGCGGCGGATCAGGACGTCGGCACCGTGTCCTCCGAGCGCCTGGCCGAGCTGGCCGGGGTCAACGCCGCCAAGGTGCGTAAGGACCTCTCGTTCCTCGGCTCCTACGGCACCCGGGGGGTCGGCTACGAGGTCGAGTTCCTGATGGACCGCATCACCGCCGAGCTCGGTCTGACCGCGGACTGGCCGGTCGCCATCGTCGGGCTCGGGAACCTGGGCCAGGCGCTCGCCAACTACCGGGGCTTCGGGGCCCGGGGCTTTCGGGTCCTCGCGCTGGTGGACGCCGACCCGTCGAAGCTCGGTGAGCGCATCGGCGAGCTCGCGATCGAATCGATGGACGACCTGCCGACGGTCGTGCGCGACCGGGGCATCAAGATCGGGATCATCGCGACGCCGGCCGCCGCCGCCCAGGACGTCGCCGACCAGCTCGTCGCCGCAGGCGTGTGCTCGATCCTCAACTTCGCGCCGGCGGTCGTCGCGGTGCCGGACACCGTGTCGCTGCGCAAGGTGGATCTGGCGATCGAGCTCCAGATCCTCTCGTTCTACCAATCGCATCCCCAACGCTCCCGCGCCAAGCAGAAGATCTCATGAGCCGGGTCCCGAAGCGATGAGCCCGGAGCCGCGACCCTCGCTGGTGGGGTACCCGGTGAACCTGCTCGTCTCCGGGCGCCGCTGCCTGGTCGTCGGCGCCGGACGGATCGCGGCCCGCAAGATCGACTCCCTGCTCGCGGCCGGCGCCACCGTGACGGTGGTCGCGCCGGAGATCGGCACCGAGGTCCGGGCCTGGGCCGATGCGGGCCGCCTGGAGCTCGCCGAGCGCCCGTTCGAACCCACCGACGTCGAGGACGCCTGGCTGGTGGTGACCGCGACGGACGTCCCCGCGGTGAATCGGGCCGTGTTCGACGCCGGTGAGGCTCGGCGCATCTTCGTGAACTCGGCCGATGACCCCGCGAACTGCTCGTTCACCCTCATGTCGGTCGTGCGACGCGGCGATATCGTGGTCTCCATCGGTACCAACGGTCGAAGTCCTGCGCTCGCGACCTTCCTCAAGGAGCACGTGCGAGACGAGATGGGACCGGAGTACGAGACGCTGCTGGAGCTGTTGAGCGAGGCTCGCGAGGAGATCCGGTCCACCGGCCGGTCGAGCGAGGACTCCGATTGGCGAGCGGCGATCGATTCCGGCATCCTCGAGCTGATCCGCGAGGGTCGCGAGTCCGAGGCGAGGGAGCTGCTGCGCTCGTGTCTGTGATTGTGGTCGGCCTCAACCACCGGACCGCGCCGGTCGAGATGCGTGAGCGCGTCGCAGTCCCGGCCTCGCGCCAGATCAAGGCCGTGCACGATCTCGCTCTGCGCGAGCACCTGGCGGAAGTCGTGTTGCTCTCCACTTGCAACCGCATCGAGATCTACGCGCGCTGCACGAAGTTCCACGCCGCGGTGTCGGACATCCTCGAGTTCCTGGCCGAGCAGGCGTCCGCCCAGCCCGAGGACTTCTCCGAGCACCTGTACACGTACTACGACGACGGCGCGGTGGCCCACCTCTTCGGCGTGACCGCCGGGCTCGACTCGATGATCATCGGGGAAGGTGAGATCCTCGGCCAGGTGCGCGACGCGTGGCAGCTCGCGGAGCACGAGGGTGCTTCCGGGCAGCTGCTCAACCGGGTGTTCCGCCAGGCGCTCGTCGTCGGCAAGCGGGCTCGCACCGAGACCGCGATCGGTCGCTCGGCCCTGTCGATCGCGTCGGCCGCAGTCGCGCTTGCCGAGCAGACGATGTTCTCGCTGCGCGGTCGCTCGGTGCTCGTGCTCGGTGCCGGCGAGGTCGCACAGGGGATCGGGCGCTCACTGCTCAGCGCGGGCGTCGGCGAGGTCGTCGTGGCCAACCGCACGCACGCGCGTGCGGTTGACCTTGCGGCCAAGGTCGGGGGCCGACCCGTGTCGCTCGGTGAGCTTCCCGACGTGCTCGGTTCTGTCGACGTGCTGCTCACGGCGACGGACTCGACCGAGGTCCACGTCGAGCGCGAGGACATCGAAGCGGTCATGGACCGCCGCAACGGCGCGCCGCTGCTCGTGGTCGACGTCGCCGTGCCGCGCGACGTCGACCCCGGCGCGCGGCAGGTGTCCGGTGTGACGCTGCTCGACATGGACGACCTGAAGCGCTTCACGGAGAGCTCCCTGCAGGGACGCCGCCGTGAGGTGAGCCGGGTCCAGGCGATCATCATGGACGAGCTCGAGCGGTTCCAGACCGACCGCACCGCGCGGGAGATGGCACCGATCGTCACGTCACTGCGCCAGCGCGGCGGACGCCATCCGCGTCGCGGAGCTCGAGCGGTCCCGGGCCAAGCTCGGCGGCCTCGACCCCGAGGCGCGCAACGCGGTCGAGGCCCTGACCCAGGCCATGTTCAACAAGTTGCTGCACGAGCCGACCGTCCGCCTGAAGGACGCGGCGGGCACCGCGCGCGGAGAGCTCTACGCCGACGCGCTGGCGGCGCTGTTCGACCTGCCAGAAGGCATCCCGGACGACCCTGCCTCGGAATGACCGGGGCGTTGCGGGTCGCCACCCGGGGCAGCGCACTCGCCCGGTGGCAGGCGGAACGGATCGTTGCGCTGCTGGCGCGACCGGCAGAGCTCGTCGTCGTGTCCACCCTCGGGGATCGTGACACAGCGTCGACGATTCACTCGCTGGGCGGTACCGGAGTCTTCGTGAAGGAAGTGCAGGACGCGGTGCTGCGGGGCGACGCGGACCTCGCGGTGCACTCGGCGAAGGACCTTCCGCCGATCGCGCCGGAGGGCCTCACGTTCGCTGCAGTTCCCGAGCGGGCCGACCCGCGCGACGCGCTCGTGGGATCGCGGCTCGACGACCTGCCCACCGGCGCGCGCATTGGCACCGGCAGTGTGCGCCGGCGCGCCCAGCTCGCGTCGTTCCGACCGGACTTCACCTTCGGCGAGCTCCGCGGCAACATCCCGACCCGCCTCGAGCGCGCCGTCGAGCTTCGGCGCGATCGTCGTGGCGGCGGCCGCGCTCGACCGGCTCGGCCTGGCCGGGCGAGCGACGGAGCGTCTCGCGCCGTCGGTCCTGCTCCCGCAGGTGGGCCAGGGCGGGCTCGCGGTCGAGTGCCGCGCGGACGACGACGACGCGGCTGCCGCTCTGGCCGAGATCGACGACGCTGGCCGCGCACGCGGAGATCCGGGCCGAGCGCGCGTTCCTCGCGCGCCTCGGTGGTGGTTGCAGCCTGCCGTGCGGTGCGCTCGCCCGGACCCAGGCAGACGGATCGCTCGTACTCGAGGCGCTCCTCGCGACGCTCGACGGTCGCGTCGTGCTGCGCGTGGGCGCCGCCGGGTCCGACCCGGAGGCGCTCGGTGCTCGCCGTCGCCCGCGAGCTGCTCGACGAGCAGGGCGGCCGCATGATCCTCGACGTCCCCGAGATCTCCTCCGGCCGATCGGAGCGGGGCACGGATGCCGCGCTGCCCCAGAGCGACGGCGAGCCGGTGGTGCGATGACGGTCTACCTGGTCGGCGCCGGTCCGGGTGACCCCGGTCTCCTGACCCGGCGAGGCGCCGCGCTGCTCGAGGTCGCCGACGTCGTCGTCTACGACCGGCTCGCGCACCCATCGCTCCTGGATCTCGCGCCGGCGACGCGGAGCGGGTGAACGTCGGCAAGGCACCGGGCGCGGTCGAGATGAACCAGGACGGGATCAACGCCGTGCTCGTGGACCGTGGCGCCTCCGGCAAGACGGTCGTGCGGCTCAAGGGCGGCGATCCGTTCGTGTTCGGGCGTGGCGGCGAAGAGGCGGAGGCGCTCGCCGCGGCCGGCGTTCCGTTCGAGGTCGTTCCCGGCATCACGAGCGCGATCGCGGCACCCGCGTACGCGGGCATCCCCGTCACCCACCGCGGTCTCTCCACGCACGTCACCGTGGTCACCGGCCACGAGGATCCTGCGAAGGGCACCACCGACACCGACTGGGGCGCGCTCGCGCGCGCCGGTGGGACGCTCGTCATCCTGATGGGCGCGGGCCACCTTGCCGACATCGCAGTTCGCCTCATCGACGGTGGTCGTCCCCCCGACACGCCCGTCGCAGCCGTGCGCTGGGGCACGCTGCCGGGCCAGCGGACCATCCGGGCGACGCTGGCGACGGTGGCCGATGCCGGCGTTCGGGCCCCGAGCGCGATCGTGGTCGGCCAGGTCGCCGCGCTGGACCTCGCGTGGTTCGAGTCCCGGCCCCTCTTCGGGCGCACCATCGTCATCACCCGCGCCCGCGAGCAGGCGAGCGCACTGCGGGCGCGCCTCGAGCTCCTCGGCGCCGAAGTGGTGGAGCTCCCGACGATCGTGCTCGAGCCCATGGAGTTCGTGCTCCCGGAGCTGGACGAGTACGGCTGGCTGGTGCTCACGTCGGCGAACGGGGTCGAGGCGTTCTTCGACCGCGGCCTGGCTGCTCAGGGACTCGACGCCCGCGCCCTCGCGCCCGTCAAGATCGCGGCGATTGGTTCCGGGACCGCCGCCGCGCTCGAGCGCCGCGGGATCCGGGCCGATCTCGTCCCCGAGCGGTTCGTCGCCGAGTCTCTGCTGGCCGCCTTCCCGGACCCGAAGGTGGTGGGGTCCGAGCCCGAGCGGGTGCTCCTCGCCCGTGCGGAGCAGGCCCGCGACGTGCTGCCGGAAGGCCTCGAGGCGAAGGGCTACACCGTCGACGTCGTTTCCGTGTACCGCACCGTGCCGCGGCCCCCGCCCCCGACGAGCTCGCGCGGTGCGCGCCGGCGAGGTCGACGCGATCACGTTCACGTCGTCGTCGACCGTCAGCGGCTTCTGCGCGGTCGTCGGCGCGCTGCCCGACCCACCGCCACGGGTCGTGTCGATCGGCCCGGTGACGTCGCGGAGCGCGGTCGAGCAGGGGCTGAGCGTGGACTTCGAGGCCGATCCACACTCCATCGACGGGTTGGTCGCCGCGTTGCTCACGGCGCTGCACGATGCCCCGAACCGCGATGCCCCGAACTAGGACAAAGCGCAGACCACGGGTAGCCTGGCGCGCATGGGATTCCCGGAGCACCGGTCGCGACGGATGCGCCGCACGAGTCCGCTGCGGCGCCTGACCGCCGAGACGCGGCTCTCCGTCGACGATCTCGTCGCGCCGCTCTTCGTCAAGGAGGGCATCGACCATCCGGAGCCGGTCGTCTCGATGCCCGGCGTCGTGCAGCACACCCTGGAGAGCCTGCGCAAGGAGGTGCGCGCGCTCGCTGAGCTCGGCGTCCCCGGCGTGATGCTCTTCGGCGTCCCGTTCCGCAAGGACTCGCGCGGCTCCGGTGCCGACGATCCCAACGGCGTCGTCCAGGTCGCGCTGCGCCATCTGCGCGACGAGGTGGGCGCCTCGATGGCGCTCATGGCGGACACCTGCCTCGACGAGTACACCGATCACGGACACTGCGGGTTGCTCGACCGCAATGGCGAGGTGGACAACGACGCGACGCTCGAGCGCTACGCGAGCGTTGCGATCGCGCAAGCCGATGCCGGCGCGGACGTGATCGCGCCGAGCGGGATGATGGACGGCCAGGTCGGCGCGATCCGCGCCGCGCTCGACGGCGCCGGCTACTCGTCGGCCGCGATCCTTGCCTACTCCGCCAAGTACGCGTCGGCACTGTACGGGCCGTTCCGTGACGCCGCCGAGTGCGCGCCGACCTTCGGCGACCGGCGCGGCTACCAGATGCACGCAGCGAACGCCCGCGAAGCGCTCACGGAGACCGCGTTGGACATCGAGCAGGGCGCCGACATGGTGATGGTGAAGCCCGCGCTCTCGTACCTCGACATCATCTCGGCCGTGCGCCAGGAGTTCGACGTGCCCGTGGCGGCATACCACGTCAGTGGTGAGTACGCGATGGTGCAGGCCGCAGGGGCCAACGGCTGGATCGACGGTCGGGCGGTCGCGATCGAGCACCTGCTCTCGATCCGCCGGGCCGGTGCGGACTTCGTGCTCACGTACTTCGCGCGCGACGTCGCCGAGCTGCTCCACGCGTGATCGGTCGCGACGAGCTCTACCGGCGGGCGCTCGCGCGCATCCCCGGTGGCGTCAGCTCCCCGGTGCGGGCGTTCAACGCGGTCGGCGGCACGCCCTTCTTCGTCGAGCGCGCGGAGGGCGCGTACATCTACGACACGGAGGGCAGTCGCTACCTCGACTTCGTGCAGTCGTGGGGTGCGTCGATCCTCGGGCACGCACATCCCGCGATCGTCGAAGCGGTCCAACGCGCCGCGAGCGCCGGCACGTCCTATGGCGCACCGACCGAAGGTGAGGTCGAGCTCGCGGAGCTGATCGCGCAGCGGGTCCCGAGCGTGGAGAAGGTGCGCCTCGTCTCGAGCGGGACCGAAGCGACGATGACCGCGGTCCGGCTGGCTCGGGGGTTCACCGGGCGCACCAAGGTGCTGAAGTTCGCCGGCTGCTACCACGGTCACCTCGATGCGTTGCTCGTGGCAGCCGGGAGCGGCCTGGCCACGCTCGGGCTCCCGGGCTCGGCCGGGGTCACCCCGGGCGCGGTCGCCGACACCATCGTGGTGCCGTTCAACGACATCGACGCCCTCGACCAGGCGTTCGCGGCCAATGGCCCGCAGCTCGCGGCCGCCCTCGTGGAGCCCGTGGCCGCCAACATGGGGCTGGTCCCGCCCGACGCCGGGTTCCTGGACCACCTGGCCCGCCGCTGCGCCGAGCACGGCGCGCTGCTCGTGTGCGACGAGGTCATCACCGGGTTCCGGGTCGGTCCCGCCGGTGCGCAGGGGCGCTTCGGCCTGACCCCCGACCTCACGATCCTCGGCAAGGTGATCGGCGGCGGACTTCCGCTGGCCGCGGTGGGTGGTCGGGCGCAGATCATGGACCACCTCGCACCGGTCGGCGACGTGTACCAGGCCGGGACGCTCTCCGGGAACCCGTTGGCGACCGCGGCCGGGCTCGCCGCGCTGCACGCGCTCGATCCCGGCGATTACACCGTGCTCGAGGACCGGGTCTCCGCGTTCGCCGCCGCGCTGCGCGACGGGATTGCGGGCTCCGGCCTGGAGGTGCAGGTCCCCACCGCGGCGACGCTCGCCGGGCTCTTCTTCGCGTCGAACCCTGTCCGGAGCTACGCCGACGCGCAGGCCGGTGACCACACCGCGTACGCCCACTTCTTCCACGCGATGCTCGACCGCGGCGTGTTCCTCGCACCCAGCAGCTACGAGGTGATGTTCGTGAGCCTCGCGCACTCCGACGAGGACCTCACCCGCACGGTGGCGCTCGCGACCGAGGCCGCGGAGGACGTCGCGCGCGCCCTCACGCAGGCGTAGCCATCGGGGCGTCGCGCTGAGTCGGCCGTTCCGCTTCGGGGTGTCCGTCGACGACGCGGTCGACCGCGCGGCGTGGCGGGAGCAGGCGCGCCGTGCGGAGTCGCTCGGCTACGACGTGCTCCTCGTCGCGGATCACCTCACCGACTCGCTCGCCCCGATCCCGGCCCTGATGGCCGCGGCAGACGCAACGACGACGCTGCGGATCGGCTCGTTCGTGCTGGCGAACGACTTCCGCCACCCCGCGCTCGTGGCTCGCGAGGCGGCAACGGTGGACCTGTTGACCGACGGCCGCTTCGAGCTCGGGCTCGGCGCCGGGCACATGCGGTGGGAGTACGACGAGGTCGGCATCCCCTTCGTCCCCGCAGGGACGCGGGTCGGGCGGCTCGAGGAGTCGGTGCAGATCGTGCGGGCCCTGCTCGACGGCGAGGCGGTCGAGGTTCGAGGTGAGCACTACGAGATCTCCGGGCACCGGTCCTACCCCGTCCGGTCCCAGGTGCCGCTCCTCGTCGGCGGCAACGGGAACCGGGTGCTCGCCCTGGCGGGTCGCCACGCCGACATCGTCAGCTTCGTCGGCTTCCACCAGGTCGAGGGCCGCGCGGAGGTCGCGCTCAGCCACTTCCGGGCTTCCGGACTCGAGGACCGCCTGGCGATCGTGCGGGCTGCAGCCGGAGACCGGTTCGGTGGCCTCGAGCTCAACGTGCTGGTGCAGTCGGTGATCGTCACCGAGGACCGCGCCGGCGCCGCGGCCGAGCTCAGCCGCCAGGTCGCGGAGCTGTCCGAAGCAGATGCTGGGGACTCGCCGTTCCTGCTGCTCGGCACGCACGAGGAGATCGCCGACGCGTTGCTCGAGCGGCGTGAGCGCTTCGGGATCTCCTACATCGTGGTCTTCGGTGCGGCGATGGAAGCGCTCGCACCGGTCGTCGACCGGCTGCGCGGGCGCTGAGCCTCCGCGGCCTGCTCACTCCTCGGGGGAGCGGCGCTTCCGTACGCGGTCCATGTAGAAGATCGCGCCGATGAAGATCCAGAAGAACAGCGCCAGCAGCACGAACGCGAGGCCACCGGCGCCGCGCTCACCGCCCGCGTCGACCAGCTGACCGTTCGTGCAACCACTCGCGAGCACGGCGAACATCGCCAGCGCGGCGATGCGGGCGGCGCGCGTCCAGGATCCGGGGGTGCGGGTCATCGGAGGCTCCTAGACCTTCTCTGGGATGCGTTCGACGGCGGTGCCGGCATTGGCGTCCGCCTCGGCCTGCTCGGCGGCGGCCTGCTCCTCGAGGTCCCGCTCCCGCCAGTGCAGGCTGAGCAGTGTGAGCACGAAGAGGATCGACGACGCGACAGAGCGCGACGAACGGCGGCACCCGGACCGAGCCGAGGTCACGTTCGAACACGACGCTGTTGATCGGCTTCGTCGTGTCGCACTTCGGCGTCGGGGGCGGCTCGCCGAACGGGACGATCAACGCCTCCTGGTCGACGGCGCAGATGTTCACGACCGCGTAGTGGGGCTTGTGCAAGCTGATGTGCAGGAGGGGGAACTGGCCGTTCACCTCGACCGAGGTCTCGCTGAAGATGTTCCCGCCGCCGGTCTCGTAGTAGTTGGGGACGAGGTAGTCGGTCGTGCTCGTGTAGAGCGCGTAGTTGTTGCCGGCGGCCACCGCGTTCGAGCCCGGCGTCCCCTCGGCGGTCACGACGACCTGGTCGACCGATGCCTTGACGTTCGACTGCTCGGTGGGGTCCGTGACCTCGTCGGCCTTCGTGATGGCGCGCACCTCGGGGATGGTCGACTTGGACAGGTCGCCGCCCTTGATGGACTCGACCGCCTTCCACGTCGGCACGCGGCCCTTCAGCGTGTTGAGCGGTGAGGCGGTGGTCAGCCAGAGGCACGACAGCAGCACCATGAACCCCGAGAGCCCGGCTGCCGCGACGAGGAAGCCGAGGCGGGCGCCGAGGTTCGTGGCCAGCAGCAGGTAGACGCTGCCGCAGAAGAGGCTCACGGCCGCGACCACGACGAGCACCCCGAGGATGGTCGGGTACCAGAGGTCGCGGTTCGGGATCCCCGACTCCGCGGCGAGGACGAGAAATCTCACGCGTGCTCCCCCACTAGAGGTTCCGCTCGTACTTGATGATGGCGTCGATCTGTTCCTTGCTCAGGATCTGCCCGAAGTGCGCCATGCTCCCGCTCGAGATGCCGCGCACGCCGTAGCCCTTGTCCGCCTCGACGCCGTTGGCCACCCAGTCGTACTGCTTCTGGAAGCCGGGGGTGTTGGTGTCGTCGGCCGGGAGCCCGGGGAACTGCTCGAGCACCGAGCCGCCGCGCAGCGACGGTCCGAACGCACCGCTGCCCGCCGGCGACGGGGGCGGCACGGTCGGCTTGGCCGGGTCGTTGTAGGACCAGCCCTTGGTGTGGCACCGGGCGCAGTTGACGTCGAAGAGGAGCTCTCCCTGACCGGCGTTCGCGATCTGGGTCTCGAACGCCTTGGAGTTCACGATCGCCTGCTGCGCCGCGACGATCGTGATCTGGGCCGCCTCGCGGCCCTTGGCCGTCTCGGCGATGGTCAGTGCCTTCTGCGCGGCGGCGAGGTTGTCCTCGGCCTGGCCGACCGCGCTCTTGGCCTGCGCCTTCAGCGTCGCGACGTTCTCGAGGACCTGGGCCTTGGCCTTGGCCGGTGAGAGCTGGATGCTCTTGAGGTAGGCGACGATGTCGCTGATCGCCTGGTCGTTCTTGGGCCCACCGCCCTCGACGCCCCAGGCCGGCATCGGCGTGCCCGCACGCCCGTAGGTGATGATGTGGCTGACCTGTTGCTCGGCGCGCGTGCAGTTCGGCGCCTTGTTCGTGACGTCTTCGGCGGTGCACTCGTTGAAGCGGTACATCACCGTGTTGAGCGCCGGTGCCTTCCAGGTGACCAGCGATCGGCCGGGCCTTCAGGTCGCCGAGCGCATCCGGGGTGATCGTGTAGTTGGCCGAGCCACCGCCGGCGTCGGTGCCGTGGCAGTCCGCGCAGAGCAGCGACTTGGTCGGGTCGTACGCGGGCATCTGCGCGTTCGCGAAGAGCGTCGCGCCCCGCTCGACCGCGCGCGCCTCGAAGCCCTGGGCCTCGGCGGTCTGGCGGCCGGGCTCGAGCACCCAGTAGACGGGGAGCACCACGGCCACGATCGTCGAGAAGAGCAGCGCCCACCGCAGCACGCGCTCGAGGTGACGACCCTCCATGATCTCGTCGTCGAAGAACGGTGTGAGGTTCTGGGCCGGCTTCTCCTTGGGGACTCGCCGGACGCTGAGCACCTTGTACCCGATGACCGCCACGATCACCACGACCGCGGCGATGTTGATGATCACCAGGATGGTGCGGAAGGTCAGGGCCAGGATCACGGGTTCCTCTTCGGCTCTGGGTGGGCGGGAGCGGGACGGGTCCGGGTCACCCGACGCAGAACGGGCCTTCGGCGCCCTGTCCGGTCGTGTCGGTGCCGATCGGCGGGCCGGTCACGGGCTGCCCGGAGGTGTCGATGACGACCTTCTGGCCGCTGATGCTGACGACCCAGTGGTCCATGCCGCGCGGCGCCGGCCCGCCGCGCTTCTCGCCCACGCGGTCGTACTTCGAACCGTGACACGGGCACTCGAACCACTGCGACTGCTGGCACCACGGGCACCCGGCAGCCCAGATGCGGGCACTTCTGGTACAGCGCGACCATTCCCAGCTCCATCCCGGGCAGGACCTTCTGGTACTGCGGGATCGCGGCGGCCTTCTTCGAGGTCCGCCTTCGGGTACGGCTGCAGCCAGGTGCGGGCCTCGGGCACGTAGAACGGCGCCTTCTTGCTGGACCAGTACGCCTGGATGGCGGCGAGGGTGGCGCCGGCGTCGATGCGGCCACCGAAGCCACCGGCGGACGAGGCGTAGAGGAAGCTGATCGCCGCGGCCCCGAACGCACCGAGGCTGAGCGCCATCGTGATGAGGATTCCCCGGTTGAAGAACTGGCGCCGGCTGATGCCGAGCTCCTCCTCGTCGACCGGCGGCCGCTCCATGACGGCGCGTCGAGCCCCGCGTCGCCGGCGCGGCCCCACCCGAGCCGATCGCCTTGCGGGTTTCGGCCGCCCGCTCGCGCGCCTCGGTCGACTCGTCGTCGGCCTCGGTCGGCGCCGCCCACGCTCTGGTCGGTCTGGCGGGTCTCCGCGCTGAGGGTCCCGGTGACCCGACCCTCGGGGTCGGAGGTGGCCCGCTTGCGGCCGGTGGCGATGATCATCACGGCCGCCAGGATCAACAGGACCGGGATGGCGATGATGAGGACGGTGGACACGGAAGTCTGCTCCTACAACTCGAAGAAGATGCCGTCGTTCCAGGGGAACACGAAGTTGAAGCCCGGACCCCGGAAGAACGAACCGATGATGACCAGCACCGCCCAGAACATCAGGAAGATCGTGAAGATCGAGATCACGTACTTCCGGTCGTTGGGCTTGTTGGACGGGTTCTTGTCGATGTAGGGGGCCACGATCAGCAGGAAGAGGCCCATGCCGGGGATGGTCACGCCCGCGACCATGGGGTGGAACATGGTGAGGAGCTCCTGGAGACCGAGGAAGTACCACGGAGCCTTCGACGGGTTCGGCGTCTGGTTGACGTCGGCGAGGCCGAGGAGCGGGGCCCGCACGATCGCGGAGAAGACCAGCACGACCGCGGTCATGGCGAGGATCGCCGCGAACTCGACGACGAGCAGGTGCGGCCAGGTGTGGACCTTGTCCTGAGCCTCGGCACGGGTCTGCTGGATCGAACCCGACTTCACGACCGTGAGCAGGCGCTGGGTGTGGCCGCCCGGGCCGGTCATGGTCGGGACGGGTGCGGCCTTGACCGCGGTCGCGGTCGCGGTGCCTCCCGCCGCGGCGGCCGGAGCTGCGGCGTCGCCACCACCACTCGCGAGCGCAGCCTTGCGGCGGCGGGACCGCTCGAGGAGGTGGGCCGGAACGCCGCCCTTGTCCTCGGTCACCGCGTCGCCGGTTTCGGCCCCGACGCTCGCCGCCGCGGGTGCCTCGACCTCGGCCGGGGCCTCGGCTTCGCCGCCTTCGGGCGCGGCGGCCTCCGTTGACTCGCCTTCCTCGCCGGTCGGCAGACCGAGCTGCTTGCGCCGCTCGGCGCTGCGCTTCAGAAGATGTTCGGGGATCTCGGGCATCGAACTCGTCCTCCCCCTACAACGGCCCGGAGAGGCCGCCGTCCTTGCGGACTCGCCAGAAGTGGACGGCCATGAAGATCACGATCACGAAGGGCAGCAGCAGCACGTGCAGCGTGTACCACCGCAGCAGCGTGTCACCGCTGATCTCCTTGGAACCGAGCAGTGCGTAGCGGATCTGACCGCCGAACACCGGCGTGTAGCCCATCATGTTCGTGCCGACGGTCACGGCCCAGAGTGCCAGCTGGTCCCACGGCAGCAGGTAGCCGGTGAAGGAGAGCAGCAGGGTCAGCGTGAGCAGGATCACACCGATGACCCAGTTGAACTCCCGAGGCGCCTTGTAGGCACCGTGGTAGAAGACGCGGCTCATGTGCAGGAAGACGGTGAGCACCATGAGGTGCGCACCCCATCGATGCATGTTGCGCACCAGCGAGCCGAACCACACCGCGGTCTCGAGCTGCTGCACGTTGGACCATGCGAGCGCTTCGGTCGGGCGGTAGAAGAACATCAGGAAGATGCCGGTGACGGTGAGCAGGATGAACAGGAAGAAGCTGAGCCCACCGAGACAGAGCGTGTAGCTCACCTTTACCGTGTGCCGCTTCACCTTCACCGGGTGCAGGTGGTACAGCACGTTGTTCATGATCACGTACGAGCGGTTCCGGGGACTGTCGGTGTAGCCCTTCCGGAAGATGGAGCCGGGCCGGAAGATCGAGGTCATGACCTGCGAGTTCCCGACGCTGTCACCGACCTTCTTGCCGCGTTCGCGCAGCTTGACGCCGATGCCTCCGCCGTTCCCGTTCCCTTGCTCCCGTTGCCGTTGGCCACGAGCGCTCTCTCCTTGGTGTCGCGGGTGGTGTCCGGCGCCTCGCCGGACCGGGGTGTTGCTAGAACCGAACGCCGTACGCGTAGCCGTTGCGGTTGGTGCGGGTGTGCGGGTCGCCTGCTGCGACCTGCGGTGAGAGCTTGCCGAGGATGATCACGCCGGTCGGGCACCGGTCGACGCAGAGCGCGCAGCGTGTGCACACATCCTCGTCGACGATGAACGCGACGTGGTCGTGGGGGTCTTCGCCCGGCTGCTCGGTGCCCAGCGCCTCGTCGATCGCGTTGACCGACACCATGTGGATGCACTTCCACGGGCAGATGTCGACGCAGCCCTCGCACAGGATGCACTCGGCCTGGTCGATGTGGAGGAACTGCTTCGGCTTGACCGCCTGCGTGAGGAAGCTCGGGTCCACCTCCTGGAGGAGGTAGTCCGTCGCGAAGTCGGGCATGGGCGGGTTGGCATCGTTTCTCGCCACGGCCCTATGCCTTCGCCTTCAGCGGACGGCCGAACCGGGAGCGGCCCACCACGGCCGGCTTCTCCTCGCTGCTCTCCGTCTTCGTCTTGCGGTTCTGCCACATGACGATGAGCGCGATGTTGCCGGCGAAGAACACGAGGTAGATGCCGACCACGACGACGTCGCGGATGGCCTGGAGGTTGATGCTCGTCGGCCAGTTCCATGCGTGCATGAAGGGGATCTGCGTCGTGGACTTGATCACGTACTTGTCGGTCGACCACTGGAGGTACTTGTCCGAGAAGGTGATGTACTCGTGCGGCAGGATCGCGTAGGCGAGCAGCATCAGCGCGAACGTGTAGAAGGCCCCGAACATCGCCTGGGCCCAGGTGGTGGGGCGTTCCTGCTTGGGTCGGCGGAGCATCACGAACACCGGGATGAGCAGGATGATGAAGATGATCGAGAACCAGATCAACCGGCCTGCCGGCCGAAGGAAGTGCCAGTCAGGTAGCAGCTGGGGCATCGGGCCCTCGGTCCTCCATCGGCCCCGGGTCACGCACCCCACGGCTGCGTTCCCGAAGCTCCTCTGTGGGGTATTTCTCTACCACGCTAGATGGCACAGCGACACATCGGAGTGCAGTCGCTCTGGGTCGCTCCGGACGTCCGCACTTTGTCCCCGCTCCCTGCTCCGCTCCCGCTCCTCATGGCGTCACGACCGGTGCCGTCCGAACCCGAGTTGTGCGCGACGATGCTGCCCATGGAGACCGCACGTTACGACGCTCTGGTCGTCGGAGCCGGACCGGCCGGTGCCGCGGCGGCGTACTGGCTCGCGGCGGCCGGGCATTCCGTGCTCGTCGTGGACAAGAAGCGGTTCCCGCGCGAGAAGACCTGCGGTGACGGCCTGACGCCTCGGGCGGTCCGCCAGCTCGAGGACATCGGGCTCGCCTCCGCACTCGAGGGGTTCCAGCGGTACGAAGGCCTGCGCTCGATGGCCCACGGGATCACCCTCGAGTTGCGCTGGCCGGAACACCCCGACTTCCCCGACCACGGCTACGTCGTGCGGCGCCGGGATCTGGACGAGATGGTCGCGGACCGGGCGGTGAAGGCCGGTGCGACTCTCTGTGGCCCGCGAGCGAGGCCCTGGCCCCTGTCGTGGAGGGCGGCCTGGTCACCGGAGCCACGATCCTGCGGCGCGAGAGCGGGGTCACCGAGACCGTCCGGGCCAAGATCGTGGTCGTCGCCGACGGTGCGAACTCCCGGTTCGGCCGGGCGCTCGGGACCCAGCGGGACCGCTCGTATCCGATGGGCCTGGCGATTCGCGGCTATTTCACCAGTCCGTACCATGACGAGCCCTGGATCGAGAGCCACCTCGACCTCCGGGACCGCGACGGGAACTTCATGCCCGGATACGGGTGGATCTTTCCGGTTGGTGACGGCACGATCAACGTCGGTGTGGGCCTCCTCGACACCTTCACCGGGTTCAAGACGGTGAACACCACCAAATTGATGGACGCCTTCGTCGCCACCGCGCCGGCCCGCTGGGGCATCTCGCCGGAGACGTCCTGCGGCCCGCCCACCGGCGGGAAGCTCCCCACCGGCGGCTCCGTGACCCCCAAGGCGGGCCCGACCTGGATCGTCGCGGGCGACGCGGCGGGCTCGATCAACCCGTTCAACGGCGAGGGCATCGCCTACGCCTACGAGACCGGCCGGATGGTGGCCGACGCGGTCCACGAGGCCCTGACCACCGGTGACGGCCTGGCCCTGGCCCGGTACCCAAACCAGCTCGACGCCCGCTACGGCCAGTACTTCAAGGTGGCCCGCACGTTCGTGAAGGTCATCGGCAACCCGGCGGTCATGCGCGAGGTCACCCGGGTCGGGATGCACTCCCACACGCTCATGGAGTGGGTGCTGCGGATCATGGCCAACCTGCTGCGCCCCGACGAGATCGGTCCGGCCGAAGCCGCCTACAAGGTGGTCGAGCAGCTCGTCGCGGTGATCCCCGACCCGTCGCCGGTCGGGCTCGGAACCGGCGCGCACCGGTGACCCGGAGTGCCGGTGGGAGCGGAGGAGGGAGTGGGCACAAGGTGCGGATGCTCGGAGTGACCCGAAATGGTGCGAGAACTTGGGGGCGGGGGGTGCTCGCGAGGTAGCCTCGCCGGGACCTGGCCGGAGGCGTGAACGAAGGGGAGCGAGCGGTGGCGCAGTACCTGCCGATCCTCACAATGGTCGTGCTGGTCATGATCTTCGTGGCGGTCTCGTTCCTGGCCTCGAAGCTGCTGACGAACAAGCGGCCGACCAAGGCCAAGACCGCGTCGTACGAGTGCGGCATCGTCTCGGAGCAGGAGCCGGTCGAGCGCTTCCCGGTGCGCTTCTACCTGGTCGCGCTGACGTTCATCGTGCTCGACGTCGAGATCATCTTCCTCTACCCGTTCACCACGATCTTCCGCACGCTCGGTGGCTACGGCCTCGCGCTCATGGGCACGTTCCTGCTCATCCTGATCGTGCCGTTCGCCTATCTCCTCTCCGTCGGCGCGCTCGACTGGGGTCCGGTGCGCCAGGTCACGGGCCGGGTGCTCGGGCCGATCCTGCGCACGACCACGGTGCCGTCCGGCATCCCGACGGCCGAGGAGCTGGACCCGAGCGAAGACGAGGCCGCGTAGATGGCCGGCCTCGAATCGATCCCGCACAACTTCGCCACCGGACGGCTCGAGGATCTGGTCAAGTGGGCGCGCCGCAACTCGGTGTTCCCCGCCACCTTCGGCCTCGCCTGCTGCGCGATCGAGATGATGGCGACCGGCGCCGCGGACTACGACCTCGCCCGGTTCGGCATGGAGGTGTTCCGGGCCAGCCCGCGCCAGGCCGATCTCATGATCGTCGCCGGTCGGGTCAGCCAGAAGATGGCGCCGGTGCTGCGCCAGGTCTACGACCAGATGGTCGAGCCCAAGTGGGTCATCTCGATGGGCGTGTGCGCGAGCAGCGGCGGGATGTTCAACAACTACGCGATCGTCCAGGGCGTCGACCAGGTGGTGCCGGTCGACGTCTACGTCCCGGGCTGCCCGCCCGGTCCTGAGACCCTGATGCACGGCATCCTCCAACTGCACGAGCAGATCAAGTCGGGCGAGCTGATGAAGCGCCGGGCCTCGTCTGCATCGGGGGGTGCAGGGATCGAGATCGCCCAGCGTGACGGCGTTCCGTTCACCCCGGTCGGGCTGTCATCGACCCGAGACACCGAGCCCGCCGGTTCGACCCCCGAAGCCCAGTCCGCGTAGCCCACGCGAGAAGGCCGAACGATGCCCGACGACGCACCTCGTGAAGATGAGCACAAGGCCGGGGTCGAGGCGCCCGCGCCGCCACCCGACGAGGTCGCGGCCGCGCTGCTCGAGCGCTTCGATGGCGCGGCGTTCCACGAGTCCCACGGCCAGCCGGTCGTGTACGTCGACCGTGCGCACTGGGCCGACGCCGCGGCGTTCCTGCGCGACGAGCAGCACTTCACCATGCTGCTCGACGTGACCGCGGTGGACCATCTGCTCGACGTCGAGCGGCTGTCGATCCCGGGAGTCGTGCCCGAGCGCTTCGAGCTCGTCGCGAACTACCTGTCGCACCCGCGGAACCGACGCATCCGCCTGATCACCGAGCTGCCGGCTGACGACGTCACCGTCGCGAGCCTGGCGCCGCTCTACCAGAGCGCGGACCTGGCCGAGCGCGAGGTCTACGACCTGTTCGGCGTGGTGTTCGACGGCCACCCCGAGCTCTCCCGGATCCTGATGCCCGACGACTGGATCGGCCACCCGCTGCGCAAGGACGACTCACCGGCGCGCGTGCCGGTGACGTTCAAGGGCGACCCGGGGCCGAGATGAGCGCACGACGGATCGGGCACCGAGTGCGGAATCCGGAGCGTCCCGGATCGGTGGAGCGGCAACGATGACTTCGACGGATCCGCTGGAGCGCCAGACCGACGAGGGCGCGCAGGAGCTTCACCAGCAGCACGAGCTCGTCGTCACCGGCGCGCCCTGGCCCGAGCTCGAGGGCGAGAGCCAGACGATGATCATCAACATGGGCCCGCAGCACCCGTCGACCCACGGCGTGCTGCGACTCATGATGGAGCTCGACGGCGAGACCGTCGTGCGCGCCAAGCCCGTCGTCGGCTACCTGCACACGGGCATGGAGAAGACGGGTGAGGAGCTCACGTACGTGCAGGGGGCGACCAACGTCACCCGCATGGACTACGCCGCGCCGCTGAGCAACGAGCTCGTGTGGGCGACCGCGGTCGAGCAGCTCCTCGACATCGAGGTTCCGCCGCGTGCGGTCTGGGCGCGGATGATGCTCCAGGAGCTCGGCCGCATCGGCTCGCACCTGCTCTTCCAGGCGACCAACGGCATGGACATCGGTGCGGTCTCGATGCTCCTGTACGGGTGGCGCGAGCGCGAGGAGCTCCTGCGTGTGCTCGAGATGATCACCGGGCTCCGGATGAACCACAACTTCATCCGCCCGGGTGGGATCGCCGCCGACCTGCCCGACGGCTGGCAGCAGGCCGTGCTCGACGTGTGCGACATCGTCGAGGCCGGCATCTCGGACTACGACGCGATCCTGACCGAGAACCCGATCTGGCTCGAGCGCATGGTGGGTGTCGGCGTCATCACCACGGAGCAGGCGTTGTCGCTCGGCGTGACCGGACCTCTGCTGCGCTCAACCGGCTTCGCGTGGGACCTGCGCACCGCGCAGCCGTACCTCGCGTACGACGAGGTCGACTTCGACGTCATCTACACCGAGAACGGCGACTGCTTCGACCGGTACCGCATCCGGCTCTACGAGATCGCGGAGTCGATCAAGATCGTGCGCCAATGCGTGGAGCGCATGCCCCGCGGCGACTACCGCGTGCAGGACAAGAAGGTGACGCCCCCGCCGCGCGCCCGCATCAACGAGTCGATGGAAGCGCTCATCCACCACTTCAAGCTCTTCACAGAAGGCTTCCGGGTTCCCGCGGGCGAGACGTACGCCGCGGTGGAGTCACCGCGCGGTGAGATCGGCTGCTATCTCGTTGCCGACGGCACGGGGAAGCCGGCGCGCATGCACATCCGCGGTCCGTCCTTCTACAACCTCGGCGCGATGGCTCCGATGATGGAGGACCGGCTGGTCGCCGATGCTGTCGCGGTGATCTCGAGCGTGGACCCGATCATGGGCGAGGTAGATCGATGACCGAGCGCGACGAGATGCAGGTCGCGCCGGTCGCGAGCGAGGCCCGAGCGGCCCGGCGGAACCAGGAGCGGGCGACATGACGTTCAGCGCGGAGAACCGCGAGCGCGCGTTGGCGATCGTCGGTCGCTATCCGTTTGCGCGCTCGGCGGTGCTGCCGTTGCTGCACCTCGCGCAGGAACAGGACGGCTGGGTGTCCCCTGAAGCGATCGCCGAGGTGGCCGAGCTCGCGGGTCTCGAGCCCGCGCAGGTGCTCGGGACGTGCAGCTTCTACACGATGTACAAGCGCGACGGGAAGAAGCATCTCGTCGTTTCGGTGTGCACCAATGTCTCGTGCCTGGTGAACGGCGGGCCCGAGCTGTACGAGTCGCTCAGCGAGCAGTACGCCGATGCGGACGACGTCATGGTGGAAGAGGTCGAGTGCCTCGCCGCGTGTGACACCGCCCCGGTGTTCCAGGTGAACTACGAGTTCCACGGCAATGCGACCGACGAGTCGGCGGTCGCGACCATCGACGAGTACCGCTCGGGCGCACGCGTGGCCCGTGGGGTGTCCGGAGGGAAGCGCGCCTGATGGCAGCGACCGAGACGCGGATCGTGACGAAGCGACTGCGTGAGTTCACCGAAGACTCGTGGACGATGGACCGGTACCTCGCGACCGGCGGCTACGAGCAGCTGCGTCGCGCCCTGCAGATGCAGCCGACGCAGATCCAGGACGAGCAGGTGAAGGCATCCGGCTTGCGCGGCCGCGGTGGCGCGGGCTTCGGTACCGGTCAGAAGTGGTCGTTCCTGCCCAAGGGCATCTACCCGCGCTACCTCGCGGTGAACGGTGACGAGGGCGAACCCTCCACGTTCAAGGACCACATGCTCCTCGAGCGGGACCCGCACCAGATCGTCGAAGGCGCCATCATCTCGGCGTTCGCGATCGAGGCCCACGTCGCGTTCATCTACGTACGGGGCGAGTTCGCTCTCGGCATCGAGCGGCTCGAGCAGGCGGTCGCCGACGCGTACGCGAAGGGATTCATCGGGAAGAACATCCTCGACTCGGGCTTCGACCTCGAGGTCATCGTGCACCGTGGTGCCGGCGCCTACATCGCCGGGGACGAGACCGGCCTGCTCTCCAGCCTCGAGGGCGAGCGCGCGATGCCGCGCATCAAGCCTCCGTTCCCCGCGGTGCAGGGGCTCTACGCGAAGCCGACCGTGGTGAACAACGTCGAGACCATGTCGACCGTCCCGCACATCCTGCGCATGGGTGGCGAGGAGTACGCCAAGCTCGGGGTCGGTCGCTCCACCGGGACGCGCATCTTCTCGGTGTCGGGTCACGTCGAGCGTCCCGGCAACTACGAGGTCGAGCTGGGCATGACGTTCCGCGAGCTGATCGAGGAGCTCGCGGGTGGCGTGCGTGGCGGCAAGCAGATGAAGTTCTTCATCCCCGGCGGCGCGTCGGCGCCGTGGCTGATGCCCGAGCACCTCGATGCTCCGCTCGACATGGACTACGTCGGCGCCGAGCTCAAGACGATGCTCGGGTCGGGCGCGATCATGGTCTTCGACGAGGACGTGAACCCCGCGCTCGTCGCGTGGCGGTTGCTGAAGTTCTTCGCGCACGAGAGCTGTGGCAAGTGCACGCCGTGTCGCGAGGGTTCGACCTGGCTCGAGAAGGTGTTGTTCCGTATCTCGCACGGGCTCGGGCGCCCCCAGGACCTCGACATGATGCTGTCGTTCGGCTCGACGATCGTGCCGGGGCTGAACGCACCGTTCGCCCAGACCACCATCTGCGCGATGGGTCCGAGCACGATGTCGGCGGTGGTCAGCCTCGACCGCTTCTTTCGCGAGGAGATCCTCGAGATGTGCAATGCCCCCGATGCTCGCCCCCTGATCCCGGTGACGAGCGCATGAGTGCAGCGATGAAGAACCGCGCCGTGTGCCGCAACGCCAGCGGAGCGGGCCCGAGCGGCCGGGAGCGGAACCGATGAGCACCGTGGAGCGGCCGCCCGGTGTCCCGATGAGCCAGTGGCCGTCGGCGTACGACTACGTGCTGCCGACGGGCGCGCCCGGCGAGGTCACGCTGACCGTGGACGGTCGTGAGGTGAAGGCGAAGACGGGTGACCTGCTGATCAAGGTGGCCCAGGACAACGGCACCTACATCCCGCGGTTCTGTTACCACGAGCGCATGAAGCCGGTCGGGATGTGTCGGATGTGCCTCGTCGAGGTCGAGGGCATGCGCGGCCTGCAGATCTCGTGCGCGACGGTCGTCGCCGACGGCATGGTCGTGCACACCGCGTCCGACGCGGCGCGCCAGGCTCAGGACGGCGTGCTCGAGCTCCTCCTCATCAACCACCCGCTTGATTGCCCGGTCTGTGACCGCGGCGGCGAGTGCCCGCTCCAGGACACCACGTTGGCGTTCGGCCCGGGCGAGTCGCGCTTCGTCGAGGAGAAGCGCCACTGGGAGAAGCCGATCCCGATCTCGGATCTCGTGCTGCTGGACCGCGAGCGGTGCATCCAGTGCGGCCGCTGCACTCGCTTCGCGGACGAGATCGCGGGTGATGCGCTCATCGCGTTCGGGGGACGTGGGAACCACACCGAGGTGATCACCAACCCCGCGGACCCGTTCGCCTCGTACTTCTCGGGCAACGTCGTCCAGATCTGCCCGGTGGGCGCGCTCACGGCGACGCCGTACCGCTTCCGCGCCCGGCCGTGGGACCTCGAGCGCGGTGGAGACGAGCTGCACGACGTGCTCGATGCACTGCCGGGGTGCGCTCGAGTCGAGCTCCAACCAGCTCGTCCGTCTGCTCGGGGTGGACAGCGAGCCGGTGAACCAGGGCTGGCTCTGCGACAAGGGCCGGTTCGGTTACGAGGTCGTCCACTCCGACGAGCGGATCCGCCAGCCGATGATCCGCGAGGGCGGCGAGCTCGTCGAGTGCTCGTGGCCCGAGGCGCTCGACGCCGCGGCCGCCGGGCTCCAGCGCGCGCTCGACCTCCACGGCCCGCAGTCCATCGCGCTGCTCGGCGGCGCTCGCGGCACGAACGAGGACGCGTACGTCTGGGCCCGCTTCACCAAGGGCGTGCTCGGCACGGACAACGTCGACGCCCAGCTCGGCGACGGGCTTCCCGCGGACGTGGCGCTCGGCCTGCCCGAAGCGACGATCCCGGATCTGGACTCCGCCGCCGCGATCATCGTCCTGGGCCTGGACCTGAAAGAGGAGATCCCCGTCCTCTATCTACGGGTCAAGCGGGCCGCGGAAGACCTCGGGGTCCCACTCATCGAGCTCGCCCCCCGTGAACAGGGGCTGACCCGGTACGCCAACGCGTCGATCCGCTCGCTCCCCGGTGAGGAGGGCGACACCGCCGCCCGGCTCGTCGCGGCACTGGGTGGAGCCGCCGCGAACGATCCGGCCGTCACCGAGGCTGCGGCGCTCCTCGAGGGTCGCGACGGCCACATCGTGGTCGTCGTCGGTCGCGGAGATCTGGCCGAATCGGCGGACGCGACCGTCCGTGCGGTCGCCGCCCTGGCGCGCCTGAAGCGCACCCGGTTCCTCGTCGCGCTGCGGCGCGGCAACGTGCGGGGCGCGCTGGACCTCGGTCTGACCCCGGGGTTCCTGCCCGGCCGGGTGACCCTGGACGCCGGCCGCGAGTGGTTCGGCGACGCGTGGGGTTCGGTGCCCGCGAGCCGCGGGCTCGACGCGGCCGGCATCCTCGCGGCGTCCGAGCAGGGCCGCATCCACGCGTTGATGCTGCTCGGCACCGACCCGCAGGACGACTGTCCCGACCACACGCTGGCCGAGGGTGCGCTGAACGCCGCGGGCTTCACGATCGCGATCGACACCTTCCTCACGGACAGCACCAAGCGGGCCGACGTGTTCCTGCCGGTCACGATGTGGGGCGAGAAGACGGGGAGCGTCACGAATCTCGAGGGCCGGGTGCAGCGCGTCGGCCAGAAGGTCTCACCCGACGGCACCCCGATGCCCGACTGGCGGGTCGCGGCGGAGCTCTCGCTGCGGATGGGCCACGACTTCGATCTCGAGACCGTCGAAGAGGTTCAGGACGAGATCGCCCGGGTCGCGCCCGCCCACGCCGGGGTCGACGCCAAGCTGCTCACCCGGGCTCGTGACGGTATCGTGCTCCCGCTCGCGGATCACCGTGGCGAGCTCGTCCTCGGCCCGGTGCGCATCCCGGTCACCGCCGCGTCGTGGGAGCCCATCCTCCCGGGGGTCGCGGGCGAGGAGAACGTGGCGCCGCGGGAGAACGTGGCACCGCCGGAGGCCGATGAGCTCGAGCACACCGACCTCCCGGCCGACGCGCTCGCCGAGCGGGGTGCGCCGC
This sequence comes from uncultured Acidimicrobiia bacterium, assembly GCA_963848485.1. Classification (GTDB taxonomy): domain Bacteria; phylum Actinomycetota; class Acidimicrobiia; order IMCC26256; family JAENVU01; genus Chersky-806. The sequence continues at coordinate 37,892 of CAWKDX010000001.1, read as the reverse complement.
CGGAGCTGCACCGCTTCTCCGGGGAGGTGCCGAGCGGCGACACTCCTGGCCGCGACGCCTACGCTCTCCGCCTCGTGACGGGTCGCACGCTCTACGACGGGGGAATCACGGTCGCGGCATCCGACTCACTCGCCGTGCTCGTGGCCGAGCCGGTCCTGTTGATCCATCCCCAGGACCGCGATCGCATCGGGGTCGGGGACGGCGGCGAGGTCAAGGTGACGTCCGCCCGAGGCTCGCTGACGCTCGCCGTCGCGCGCCGACGACTCCATCACCGCGGGGACCGCGTACCTCCCGTTCAACCTCCCCGGCGGCGGTGTGGGCGAGCTCGTGGACCTGAGCGCGAGCGTGACCGACCTCCGGGTGGAGTCGATCAAGTGATCCTCGCGGCGGATCCGCTCTTCAAGGACGGCGTGGACGGTGGCGTGCTGCTCATCGTCATCGCCAAGACGATCGTCGTCTTCGCGCTGCTCCTCGTGCTCGTCCTGCTCTACATCTGGTTCCTCCGCAAGGTCATCGCGGACATGCAGAACCGGATCGGGCCCGAGCGGGCGGGCCCGTTCGGCGTGCTCCAGTCGCTGGCCGACGGCATCAAGCTCTTCTTCAAGGAGCAGTCGGTCCCGGACCAGGCCGACAGCTTCGTCTTCAAGCTCGCGCCGTACCTCTCGGCGATCCCGGCGTTCATCGCGTTCTCGATCGTCCCGATCGGCGGCGAGGTGTCGATCGCCGGGCACGAGACCTACCTGCAGCTGGCCGATCCCGCGATCGGCGTCCTGGTCCTGCTCGCGATGTCCGGCGTCGGGCTCTACGGGGTGATGCTGGCCGGCTGGTCCAGCGGATCGAAGTACCCGCTGCTCGGCTCGGTGCGGGCCTCCGCGCAGCTCATCTCGTACGAGGCGGCGTTCAGCCTCGCGATCGTGGGCGTGCTGCTGTACTCCAACACGCTCTCGACCCGCGGCATCGTCAACGGCCAGGCGTGGACGAGCTGGCACTCGTTCGTCAGCGAGTGGTACTGGGCCCCGGCGATCGTCGCCTTCCTCATCTTCCTCATCGCCGCGATCGCCGAGACCAACCACCCGCCCTTCGACCTCGTCGAGGCCGAGCAGGAGCTGGTCGGCGGCTTCCACACCGAGTACACCGGCATCCGCTTCGGAATCTTCTTCCTCGCCGAGTTCATGAACCTGATCACGATGTCGGCGATCGCGGTGACGCTGTTCCTCGGCGGGCCGTCCGGCCCGGCGCTCGGCTTCCTGCCCGCCTCGGGCACCGTGAACGTCTGGATCATGCCGGTCTTCTGGTTCTTCCTGAAGCTCGTGATCCTGCTCTACGGCACGGTGTGGGTGCGCGCGTCGCTCCCCCGCCTGCGGTATGACCAGCTCATGGACCTCGGATGGAAGTGGCTCATCGAGCTGGCGTTCCTCTGGGTCATGGTGTCCGCGGTGATCCTCGTCGGTCGCGAAGAGAACTGGGACCGCCTCGTGGTGGTCCCGGCCGCGATCCTCGGCGCGATCCTCGTGCTCGGGTTCTTGCGGCTGTGCATGCCGAAACCCGGCGAGCTCATGGACGAGGTCTACTGATGGGTCGCTTCAGTGGCTTCGGCGTCACGATCCGGCAGATCTTCAAGCGGCCGGTGACCACGCGCTATCCCAAGGAGAAGCGGCCGAAGCCCGAGCGCTTCCACGGTCGTCACGTCCTCAACCGCTACGACGACGGCATGGAGAAGTGCATCGGCTGCGAGCTGTGCGCCGGGGTGTGCCCCGCGCGCTGCATCTACGTGCGCGGCGCCGACAACCCGCCGGACGCGCCGGTCTCGCCGGGTGAGCGGTACGGCTTCGTCTACGAGATCAACTACCTGCGCTGCATCCACTGCGACCTCTGCGTCGAGGCGTGCCCCACGGAGGCGATCACCGAGACGAAGCTCTTCGAGTTCTCGTTCGCGCACCGTGCGGACGCGATCTACACGAAGCGTGAGCTGCTCGTGGACGACGCCGGGCGGGCGAAACGCCAGCCGTGGGAGCTGTGGCTCGGCGGCGAGGATGACGAGACCAGCGCCTGGATGCGGGCGACCTCGCCGTCGGGCTCGGCCGCGTACGAGGGCCGGATCGTCTGGTCGAGCGAGCTCGGGTTCGGCTACCGCCAGCCCGAGCAGGGCCAGCGCCGGAAGCAGTCGGGAACCTGATGGCCGAGTTCGTGATCTTCTTCATCATGGCGGCCGTCGCGCTGGGCGCCGCGATCGGCATGGTGGTCGCGCGCAACCCGGTGCACTCGGCGTTGTTGCTCGTCACGGTGCTGATCGCGATCGCGGTGATGTTCCTGCTCCAGGACGCGCAGCTGCTCGCGGCGGTGCAGATCATCGTCTATGCCGGCGCGATCGTGGTCCTGTTCCTCTTTGTCATCATGTTGCTCGGCGTCGACAAGAGCGAGTCGATTCACGACCCGATCCGGGGCCAGCGTCCCGCAGCGATCGTGCTCGGGGTGATCGCGCTCGCCGAGGTCCTCTTCCTCGCCGGCCACCACTGGGCCACGGGGGCGGCGTCAGGACCGGGGCTGAGCTCCGGTGCGGGCGGCAACGTCGAACGGGTGGCCCGGTCGCTGTTCACCACGTTCCTCTGGCCGTTCGAGGTCACCGCGATCCTCCTCGTCGTCGCAGTCGTCGGTGGGGTCGTGCTCGCCCGGCGCAGCGGACTTGCGCCCGAGACGGAGTACGAGCTCGAGCGCGACGACGACGACACGACGCAGGGTGAGATGGGCACCCAGGACTCGGAGTCGGAGGTGACGACCCCGTGATCCTCGCCTCGGTGCACCTCACCGACTCCTACTTCCTGACCTTCGCGGCGATCCTCTTCACGATCGGTGCGGTCGGCCTGCTCATTCGCCGCAACGTCCTCGTGATGTTCATGTGCGTCGAGCTGATGCTCAACGCGGTCAACCTCACGTTCGTGACGTTTGCCAAGACGCTGGACGACATCCGCGGCCAGGCGATCGTGTTCTTCGTGCTCGTCGTGGCGGCCGCCGAGGTCGCCGTCGGGCTCGCCATCATCGTGGCCATCTTCCGGCGCCGCCGGGGCGGAGCAACCGCCGACGACATCGATCTGCTGAGAGGCTGACGTGGCGCATCGACTCAGGGGCTGCTGGTGAGCGCGCGCGATCTCCTCGACACCGTTTGGATCGTTCCCGCGCTCCCGCTGTTCGGCGCGGTGCTGCTGCTGCTCGTCGGCAAGCGCATCGGCGCGCCGCGCGGGCTGGATCGCCACGGGTCTGCTCGGCCTGGCGTTCGTGTGGTCCGTCGTCATGTTCGCGGCGATGCGGAGCCTGCCGGACGGTGCGCAGAGCAACACGGTGAACCTCTTCACCTGGTTCCCGGCGGGCGCGTTGCGGGTCGACCTCGGCTTCCTCACCGATCCGCTCTCGGTCACGTGGATCCTGCTGGTCACCGGCGTCGGCTCGCTGATCCACCTGTACGCGATCGGTTACATGAAGGGCGACGCGCGCTTCACCCGGTTCTTCGCCTACCTGAACCTGTTCGCCGCGTCGATGCTCATCCTCGTCCTCGGCAGCAGCTTCATCGTGACCTTCCTGGGCTGGGAGGGGGTCGGCCTCTGCTCCTACCTCTTGATCTCGCACTGGTTCGAGCGCGAGCGAGCATCTGCCGCGGGCAAGAAGGCGTTCATCACGAACCGGGTCGGCGACTTCGGCTTCATGATCGCGATGTTCTTCATCATCGGGAGCGTCGGCAGCCTCGACTACTCGGCGATGAGCCTGAAGGCCGGCAGCCTCCCGCACACCACGGTCACGGCGATCGCGCTCCTCCTGTTCGTCGGCTGTGTGGGCAAGAGCGCGCAGATCCCGTTGCACATCTGGCTGCCCGACGCAATGGAGGGCCCGACGCCGGTCTCCGCGCTCATCCACGCGGCCACGATGGTCACCGCCGGCGTCTACCTGATCTGTCGGGCGCATCCGTTCTTCGACGCGAGTGGAGATGCCCTCACCGTGGTCGCCTGGATCGGGGCCGGCACCGCGCTGCTCGCCGGCACTGCCGCGCTCGTCCAACCGGACATCAAGAAGGTGCTGGCGTATTCGACGATCAGCCAGCTGGGCTACATGTTCCTCGCCTGCGGTGTGCACGCGTACCAGGCCGCGGTGTTCATGGTGCTGGCGCACGCCTGCTACAAGGGCACGCTGTTCCTCGGTGCGGGCTCGGTCATCCACGGCAACGAGGACAACCAGGATCTGCGAAGGATGGGTGGGCTGCGAAAGTTCATGCCCTTCACTGCGTTCGCGTTCGTGCTCGCGTTCCTCGCGATCAGCGGGATCCCCCCGCTCTCCGGCTTCTTCGCCAAGGACGAGATCATCTCGGACAGCTTCTTCTCGAGTGACTACATCCTTTGGATCATCGCGGTTGCCGCCGCGGCGATCACCGCGATCTACATGACCCGCGAGACGCTGCTGACGTTCTTCGGCAACGAGCGCTTCCGCGCCGCGCTCGGCGCGGACCCGGTCGAGGCGCCGGCCACCGCGCACGCCGGGACGGTGGTCGACGAGGCGGACGGCGCCCACGAGATCTCGCCCATCTCACCGACGGTGGACTACGGCGACCCACCCGCCGAGGCGGTGCTCACCCACGATCCGCACGAGATGCCGTGGACGATGGTCGTCCCGTCGATCATGCTCGCCGGGCTGGCGGCCGTGATCGGGTTCATCAATCTGCCGTTCACGAACTTCGAGTTCCTCACCGAGTGGCTCGACCCGGTGTTCCGCGGCGTGTCCGAACCGGGGGCCAGCTCGTTCGTCCAGGGGGCCACGCTCGACGTCGTCTCCGTCACGATCGCGTGCGTCGGCATCTTCTTCGCGTGGACGCTCTACCGGCGCGGTCTCGCAGATCCCGAGGTGGACCCGCTGGACCAGAAGCTCGGTCCGTTCGGCAAGCTCTTCGGGCACGCGTACTACTACGACGAGGGCATCTCACGGCTGGTCGACCGTCCGCTGCGAGCCGGCGCGCACTGGCTCGCCACCACGTTCGACCTCGGGATCATCGACGGCGCGGTCAACGGCCTCGGCCGACTCGTGCGCGGCGCCGCTTCGAGCCTGCGCCGGGTCCAGACCGGTCTCGTGCGCCAGTACGCGCTCGGGATCGTGCTCGGCGTCGCACTGCTGCTGCTCTACGCGCTCGCGCGGACGGGCTTCTAGATGAACGGCTTCCCGATCCTCACGGCGCTCATCGTCACGCCGATCATCGGCGCGATCATCGTGCTCTTCACTCCGGCACGCCGGCCGGACATCGCTCGCGCCGTCGGGTACCTCACGTCGGTGGCGACGCTCGGCCTCGCGGGGTGGCTGCTCTGGGACTTCCAGACGGGTGTGCGCACGTTCCAGTTCGTCGAGCACAACCGGTGGTTCGACGCGCTGGGCGTCGGCTACATCGTCGGCGTCGACGGCTTCAGCATCTTCATGGTCGCGATCACCGCGGTGCTGTTCCCGATCGGCCTGCTCGCGGCAGCCAAACAGGACATCCGGGTGAAGGCGTACACCTTCTGGTTCCTGCTGCTCGAGGGCGTCATCATGGGGATCTTCCTCTCCCTCGACCTCATCTGCTTCTTCGTGTTCTGGGAAGCGATGCTCGTCCCGATGTACTTCCTCATCTCCGGCTGGGGAAGCAAGCGCCGGGAGTACGCGTCGATCAAGTTCGTCATCTACACGATGTTCGGATCCGCGTTCCTGCTCGCGTCCATCCTCGTGCTCGGATTCCTGCACCAGAACGCGACCGGGCACCTCACGTTCGACTACCGGGTCCTCGCGGACTGGAACGGCCTCGCGTCGAGTACCGAGAAGGTGCTGTTCCTCGGGTTCATGATCGCCTTCGCGATCAAGGCGCCGCTGTTCCCGTTCCACACCTGGCTCGCCGACGTGCACACGGAAGCGCCGACTGCGGGCTCGGTCGTGCTGGCCGGTGTCATCCTCAAGATGGGGGCCTACGGCTTCCTCCGCTTCTCGTTCGAGCTGTTCCCGAAGGCCTCGGTGTACTTCGCGCCACTGATCATGACGTTGGCCGTGATCGGGATCATCTACGGTTCGATCGTCGCGGCCATGCAGACCGACATCAAACGCGTGATCGCGTTCTCGTCGGTGGCGCACATGGGCTTCATCCTGCTCGGCATCTTCTCGCTGACGGTCTTCGGGCTCGACGGCGCGACGTTCAACATGCTGAGCCACCCGCTCACCACCGGCAGCCTCTTCCTCGTCGTCGGCATGCTCTACGAACGACGCCACACGCGCGAGATCTCGGAGTTCGGTGGCATCTGGAAGTCCGCGCCGATCCTCACAGGGCTCTTCCTCGTCGCGACGTTCGCCGGCATCGGTCTGCCCGGCTTCTCCGGATTCGTCGGCGAGTTCCTCGCCCTCGTCGGCGCGTTCCTGGTTCACCGCTGGTGGGCGATCGTCGCGACCGTCGGGGTCATCCTGGCCGCCGTCTACATGCTCTGGATGTTCCAACGGGTGTTCACCGGGGTGCCGACCGGCGAGAACGCCAAGCTGAAGGACGTCTCGATCCGCGAGGTCTCGGTCGTGGTGCCCTTGCTGGCCATCAGCCTCTTCATCGGCATCTACCCGAAGCCCGTGATCGACCGGGTCGAGCCCACGGTGGAGCGGGTGATCGCCAACTTCAAGCAGAAGACCGATTACCAGCAGCCGCCCCAGGACCGCGTGCGGCACCTCGCCGAGCGCGGTTCGGCCACGACGGGGGGTCAGCCGTGATCGCAGCCGTGCCGACCCCGGGGATCAACTGGCTCGGCATCGCGCCGGTCATCTGCCTCGTCGCGGCCGCGTTGATCATCATCATGTTGAAGGCGGTCTTCCGCCGTGACGCCCTGGTCTACGACGTCGCGATCGGCGTGGCCACGGTCGGGATCGCCGCATCGGGGTACTTCCTGTGGCGGTTGTGGCACAACATCCACGACACGGGGCCCTACCTGACGCTCTCCAAGATGGTGGCCGTCGACGGATTCTCGGTGTTCCTCGGCACCGTGGTGCTCGCGGCCGCGCTCATGGTGCTGCTGCTCTCGAGCGAGTACCTGGAGCGCCGCGGGATCGCGTCCCGACCCGAGTACCTGGCCCTGTTGCTCTTCTCGGCCGCCGGGATGCTCGTGATGACGACGGCGAACGATCTGATCGTCGTGTTCGTCGCGCTCGAGGCGCTTTCGATCCCGCTGTACGTGCTCGCCGCCTACGACCGGAACCGGCGCCGTTCGCTCGAAGCCGGCATGAAGTACTTCGTGCTGGGAGCGTTCTCGTCGGCCGTGTTCCTCTACGGCATCGCGCTCGTCTACGGCGCAACGGGAACCACGTCGCTCTCCGGCATCGCGACCTTCCTCTCCCAGGTCTCGCTGGTGGACAGCGGAACCCTGCTTGCAGGTCTGATGCTGCTCCTGGTCGGGCTCGGCTTCAAGATCGGTGCGGTCCCGTTCCACATGTGGACGCCGGACGTCTACGAGGGATCCCCGACCCCGGTCACCGCGTTCATGTCCTCGGCCACCAAGGCCGCCGGGTTCGCGGCGCTCCTGCGGGTCCTGCTCACGGCGTTCGACAGCTACCGGGCCGACTGGCGCCCCGCGATCTGGGCCCTGGCGATCCTGACCCTGCTCGTCGGCAGCGTGGTCGCCCTGGTCCAGACCGACATCAAGCGCATGCTGGCCTACTCGTCGATCAGCCACGCCGGCTACATCCTGATCGGCATCGAGGCCGGCACCACGCAGGGGCTCCGGGCGGCCCTCTTCTACTTGTTCGTCTACACCTTCATGACCGTCGGATCGTTCGCGATCGTGACGGTGATCGGCCGGCGCGACGACCGCCACGCGATCTCGGACTATCGGGCGCTCGCGACCCGCCAACCCCTGCTCGCGGGCCTCCTGGCCTTCTTCCTCCTGGCCCAGGCGGGCATCCCGCCGACGGGTGGGTTCATCGCGAAGCTGGGCGTGTTCGCCTCGGTGGCCAACAACCCGGCGTTCGCCGACCAGCGGGGCCTCTCGTACTCGCTGCTCGTCGTGGGCGTGATCGCCTCCGTGATCTCGGCCTACTTCTACCTCCGGGTGATCATCGTCATGTACTCGTCGGAGGCCGAGATGCCCGAGGGCGAGGTGGCAGCCCGCGGGAAGGCACCGGCGATCAGCATCGACTTCCCGACCGGCGTCGTGCTCTTCGTCTGCACGGCCATGACGCTCTGGGTCGGCGTGCTGCCCACGGTGATCCTCGATTTCGCCCGCGACGCCAAGCTCATCTTCTAGACCCGGACCGCGCGTGGTCGAGCCAGCAAAATCAGGCCGGTTTCCGGTTTGTCGGTTCGCGAAAGCGCGGACGTATACTCGCCCCGACCAGCCGCATTCGTGGTGGAGAGGGCTCGCGTGACCGAGTACTACCGGGAGTACCTCGCGGTCGCCGTGCTGATGGGCGCCGCGCTGGCAATGGTGGGTGGCATCCTCCTCCTGGGGAAGATGCTGCGCCCCGTGCGTCCCCAGGCCGAGAAGTACGTTACCTACGAGGCGGGCTCGGATCCGGTCGGGGGCTGGGGCCAATCGAACGTGCGGTACTACGTGTACGCGCTGCTGTTCGTGATGTTCGACGTCGAAGCGGTCTTCATCTTTCCGTGGGCGATCCGGCTCGAAGCGCTCGGCGTCCAGTCCCTCGTCTCGATGATCGTCTTCATCGGGATCCTCGCCCTCGGCTTGGTCTACGCGTGGCGCAAGGGAGTGCTGCGGTGGGCCTGATCGAGAAGGGCGTGATGGGCAAGAAGCCCCTCAAGCCGGTCACCTGGCTCCTGAACTACAGCCGGAAGTACTCGCTGTGGATGTTCCAATGGGGTCTGGCGTGCTGCGCGATCGAGATGGGCGCCGCGCTCGCCAGCCCGCGCTACGACATGATGCGCCTCGGCGTGATCCCGTTCCCGGCCAGCCCCCGCCAGGCCGACCTCGTGGTGATCTCGGGCACCGTCACCGACAAGATGGCTCCGGCGATCAAGCGGCTGTACGAGCAGATGCCGGATCCGAAGTACGTGATCTCCATGGGCTCGTGCGCCAACTGTGGTGGGCCCTACTGGGACTCGTACTCGGTCACCAAGGGCGTCGACCAGATCATCCCCGTGGACATCTACATCCCGGGCTGCCCGCCCCGGCCCGAGGCGCTGCTCCAGGCCGTCGTCATGTTGCAGGAGCGCATCCAGAACGAGGGCATCGGCAACGACGAGCTCGCCGCTCGTTGGCGTGGGGAGCCGATCTTCATTGGCTGACGAGCCCATCCCCGAGACCGTGGACGAGTCCGAGGCGGACGCCGAGCCGGAAGCGGAGCCGGCGCCCGAGCTCGACCCCGTGGTCACGGAGCTCCTCGAGCGCCTGCGCGCGGGGCTCGGCGACGCGATCCTCGCCCACGCCGACTCGTTCGGAACGCTCGTCGTGCGCATCCGCCCGGAGGACTGGCGCCGGGCCGGTGAGCACGCGAAGCGCGCGCTGAGCTGCGACTACCTCTCCTACGTCGCGGGAATCGACTGGCAGCCCGCGCCGAAGGCCGAGACCGAGGACACGGGCGACACGTCCACGCCGGCGCAGCCGAGCGAGATGACGTTCGGCAACGTCGGGTCCGCCGGCCGGTTCCAGGTCATGGCCCACGTCCAGTCGACGACCAGGCACTGGGGCATCACGATGAAGGCCGACGTGGACGACGAGTCGCCGCGCCTCGAGAGCTGGGTGCCGGTGTACCCGGGTGCGGACTGGCACGAGCGGGAGTGTTGGGAGATGTTCGGGATCGTGTTCGACGGTCACCCGAGCCTCCGCCACCTGTACCTCCCCGCGGAGTTCGAGGGTCACCCGTTGCGCAAGGACTTCCCGCTGCTCGCGCGAGAGGTCAAGCCCTGGCCGGGTCTCGTGGACGTCGAGCCCATGCCGGGCGAGGACACCCCAGCCCCTGCGGAGGTGGAGGCATGAGCACGACCGACGGCGGCACGACCACCGGCGCCACCACGATGCCGGACTTCGAGATCGACCCGGCCGCGCTGCGCCACCTGGCCGACGCGGCCGTGGGAGTGGAGCTCGACACCGGCGACATGATCCTGAACCTCGGCCCGCAGCACCCGGCGACTCACGGGACGCTGCGGCTGGTGGTGCGCCTCGACGGCGAGCGCGTCGTGGCTGCGGACCCGGTCATCGGCTACATGCACCGCGGCTACGAGAAGCTCACCGAGTTCCGGACGTACCCGCAGATCACGACCCTGATCAACCGCATCGACTGGCTCAGCTCCTTCGCGAACGAGGTGCCGTTCATCCACGGCGCCGAGATGCTGATGGAGATCGAGGCGCCGCCGCGCGCGAGTACATCCGTACGATCCTGACCGAGCTGTCGCGCATCGCGACGATCTACCTGTTCCTCGGCGAGATGGGCCTGCAGGTCGGTGCACTGACCCCCGCGTTCTGGGGCTTTCGCGACCGCGAGCACGTCCTCAACCTGATCGAGGGGGCCACCGGCGGGCGCTTCCACCCGAACTTCAACCGCATCGGCGGGCTGAAGGACGACCTGCCGTGGGGTTGGATCGCCGAGTGCCGCGAGGTGATGAAGAAGATCCTCGACGGGTGCGACGACTTCGAGGACGTCCTCGTCGGCAACGAGATCTTCGAAGCCCGCACCCGGGGCATCGGCATCATCCCGACCGAGCTCGGCGCGGCCTACGGCCTCTCGGGCGCGAACCTGCGCGCCTCGGGAGTCGACTGGGACCTCCGCAGGGACGGCAAGCCCTACCTCGTGTACCCGGAGCTCGACTTCAAGGTCTGGACCCACAGCGACGGCGACTCGTTCGCTCGCTACTGGGTGCGGCTCCAGGAGACCCGCGAGTCCGCCCGGATGGTGCTCCAGATGCTGGACCGGCTGCCGTCCGGTCCGATCATGGCGAAGGTTCCCCGCATCATCAAGGTGCCCGAGGGCGAGGTCTGGGTCGAGACCGAGAACCCGCTCGGGCAAATGGGCTACTACATCGTCTCGAAGGGTGCGACCGGCCCGTTCCGCGTGAAGATCCGCTCCGCCAGCTTCAGCAACGTCTCGATCCTGCCGTGGTTGCTGCGCGGCGTCTACGTTCCCGACGTCATCACGATCCTCGGATCGCTCTACTTCATCCTCGGAGACATTGATCGGTGACACTCGCGCTGGAGATCGGCTGGGGGACGACGCTCGCGATCAAGACGTTGGTCGTGCTCGCGATCATTCCTCTCGGCGCGCTGATCCTGGGCTACACGTTCCTGCTCAAGATGATGAGCCACATGCAGAGCCGCCTCGGTCCGATGGACCCCGGCGGCTTCCACGGCTGGTTCCAGCTCGTCGGTGACGGCATGAAGTTCCTCCAGAAGGAGGACATCATGCCGGCGGAGGCGGACCGCCGGGTCTTCGCGCTCGCGCCGGCCGTCGTCGTGCTCTCCACGTTCCTCGTCTTCCTCGTGATCCCGATCGGCCCCCGGCTGGTGGTGAAGGATCTCGACGTCGGCGTCTTCTACGCGCTCGCGGTTTCGAGCCTCTCGGTGATCGGCGTGCTGATGGCCGGATGGGCCAGCGCGAACAAGTTCGCGCTGCTCGGCGCGCTGCGGGCCGCGGCCCAGCTGATCGCTTACGAGCTGCCACTCCTGCTCGCAGTCGTGGGCGTCGTGATGCAGGCCGGCACCATGAACCTGCAGGGCATCGTCCTCGCCCAGCAGAACGGCTCGATCTTCGGACTCGACTGGATCGGGAACCCGTACATCCTCACCCAGTTCGTGGGCTTCTTCCTCTTCCTCGTTGCCGCCCAGGCCGAGCTCACCCAGACCCCGTTCGACATGCCGGTCGCCGAGAGCGAGCTGGTTGCGGGCTACATGGTCGAGTACACCGGCTTCCGGTTCCTGTTCTTCTTCATCGGTGAGTTCGGGACCGCGTTCGCGTTCGCGGCGCTCGCGGCGACGCTGTTCCTCGGCGGCTGGGCGATCCCCGGTGTGCACGGCGGCATGGCCGACCTGCTCGGCCCGTTCGTCCTCTTCGCCAAGCTCATGGCCGTCGCGTTCTTGATGTTCTGGGTGCGCTTCACGTACCCGCGGCTCCGTGAAGATCAGCTCCAGGCGCTCGCCTGGAAGTTCCTCATCCCGCTCGCGCTGGCCAACATCGTCGTGACCGGCATCCTCAAGGTGGCGCTGTAGCCATGGCCCGTCCGAAGATCCCCGGCGTCATCAGCGGACTCGGTGTCACGTTCCGCACCATGCTCGAGGGTGCGGTCACGGTTCAGTACCCCCACGAGAAGGAAGACGTTGCGCCCCGCGCTCGCGGCGTGATCGCGCTCAAGGAGGAGAACTGCACCGTCTGCATGCTGTGCGCGCGGCAGTGCCCGGACTGGTGCATCTACATCGAGGGCCACAAGGAGCAGCGCCCGCCCCGTCGCGAGGGCGGCAGGCCGCGCACGGTCAGCATCCTCGACCGCTTCGACATCGACTACGCGCTCTGCATGTACTGCGGGATCTGTGTCGAGGTGTGCCCGTTCGACGCGCTCTTCTGGAGCCCCGAGTACGAGTACTCCGAGCCCAACATCGCCAAGCTGCTCCACGACAAGGAGAAGCTGGGCGAGTGGATGGACACGGTGCCCGAGCCCGAGTCGCTCGAGCTCGGCGCGGAAGTCAAGGGTAAGAAGTAGTGGTCGTCCAGAACGTCGTCTTTTGGATCCTCGCGGTCGCGATGGTGCTCGCCGCCATCGGCGTGGTGCGCTCGCAGAACGTCGTCCACGCGGCGCTGTACCTGGTGGTCGTGCTCGGTGGCGGCGCGGCGCAGTACATCCTGCTGGCTGCGGAGTTCGTCGCCTGGGTGCAGGTGCTGATCTACATCGGCGCCGTCATCATCCTGTTCCTCTTCGGCATCATGCTCACCCGGGCCCCGATGGGCGGCGACACGAACCTCGACAACGATCAGCGGTGGCCGGCCGCGGTCGTCTCCGTGTTCCTCCTCGGCGTGCTCGCGACGCTGCTCGTCGACGCGTTCTCCGACAAGAAGATCGTCCTGCACTCGCCGACCCAGACCTCGCAGGTCTCGGACCTCATCTTCAAGACGTACGTCGTGCCGTTCGAGCTCGTCTCGATCCTGCTGCTCGCCGCGCTTGTCGGCGCCGTCGTGATCGCGCGGAGGGACTAGCGGGATGATCCTCAACCAGTTCCTCGTCCTTGCCGCCGCGCTCTTCTGCATCGGGGTCTACGGCGTGCTCGCCCGGCGTAACGGCGTGCTCGTGCTCATGAGCGTCGAGCTCATGCTCAACGCCGTGAACCTCAACCTCATCGCGTTCTCCGCCTACCTGCACCGCGTCGCGGGGCAGGTCTTCGCGTTGTTCGTCATCACCATCGCCGCCGCCGAAGTCGGCGTTGGCCTCGCCATCGTCCTGCTCATCTATCGGAACCTGCACAGTCCCGATCTCGACCAGGTCGACCAGCTGAGGGGCTGACGCACTGATGCTCGATTACGCCTGGATCATTCCTGCCATCCCCGCGGTCTCCTTCGTCCTCATCCTGTTCTTCGGGAAGAAGATGCCGAGGCACGGCTCGGAGATCGGCATCACCGCCCTCGCCGTGTCGTTCCTGCTGTCCTGCATCACGGCCGTGCAGTGGATCCAGCACGTCAACGACGCCGAGGGCAAGTCTGCAGGAGGCGTCCTGCAGGCATTCGGCAAGGGCTTCCTCGCGCACAGCGGCGATCACGAGACGGTCGTCAAGCCGGTCATCAACACCGTCACGTGGTGGCAGAACGGTGGAGTGAAGTTCACCGTCGGCACCCAGATCGACGGCCTCGCGGTGATGATGCTCTTCGTCGTCACGCTGATCTCGTTGCTGGTGCACATCTACTCCACGGCCTACATGCACGGCGACGTCCGCTTCACCTATTTCTATGCCGCGTTGAGCCTCTTCAGTGCGTCGATGCTCACGCTGGTCGTCGCGTCGAACACCCTCGAGCTGCTCGTCGGTTGGGAGCTCGTCGGCCTCTGCTCGTTCATGCTCATCGGGCACTGGTGGGAAGAGCACGCGAACTCGAGCGCCGCGCTCAAGGCCTTCCTCACCACCCGAACGGGTGACATCGGCCTGATGCTCGGCGTCATCGTCACGTTCTTCGCCGCCGGCCAGACCTTCAACATCGTCGGCATCAACCAGGCCGCGCTCCAGGTCAAGGGCGGGCACACGATCTGGTTGGTCGGTGCCACGTGCCTGCTCATCGGCATCATCGGCAAGAGCGGACAGTTCCCGCTGCACACCTGGCTGCCCGACGCGATGGCCGGCCCGACGCCGGTCTCCGCGTTGATCCACGCCGCGACCATGGTTGTCGCCGGCGTCTACCTCGGCGCGCGCGTCTACGGCGTGTTCTGGGAGGGTTTCTCGATCTCGTCCGGCGGAGTCAACCTGATGGCGCTCGTCGGTGGGGTGACCATCATCATCGGTGCCGCGCTCGTGTTCGTGCAGGACGACATCAAGAAGGTCCTGGCGTATTCGACGATCAGCCAGCTCGGCTACATGGTGATGGGTCTCGGCGTCGGCGCTTGGACCGGTGCGGTCTTCCACCTGTTCACCCACGCGTTCTTCAAGGGGCTCCTCTTCCTCGGCGCCGGCTCGATCAGCCACTCGGGCTCGCACCACTCCTTCGACATGAAGAAGGACATGGGTGGCCTGCGCAAGTACATGCCGATCACCTTCTGGACCTTCATGATCGGCTCGCTGGCGCTCGCCGGGGTGTTTCCGCTCGCCGGGTTCTGGTCGAAGGACGAGATCCTCGCCGGCGCGGGCCAGGGTGGTTACACGACCTTCATGGTCATCGGCCTGATCGGTGCGGTGATGACCGCGGCCTACATGGTCCGGTGTGTGTACTTCACGTTCTTCGGTGAGTTCCGCGGCCACGGCGAACCGCACGAGTCGCCGCGCTCGATCACCATCCCGCTCATCGTGCTCGCGTGCTTCAGTGTCATCGCCGGACTCGCGAACGCGAGCGCCCTCGGGATCGAGGAGTTCGCCAAGTACGTCGAGCCGACGTACGCGTTCCCCCGGTCCTCACGCCGGACTTCGACGTGGCGCTCGCCGCGGTGTCGTTCTTCGCGGTCGTCATCGCGCTGGGCATCGCCGCAGTGTTCTTCCTCGACCGCAAGGAGCTCCGGGCGCTGAAGGGCCTCACTGACCGCAGCGCGACCGCGAAGGCCGGGCACACCTTCCTCGTCAACAAGTACTACCTGGACCACCTGTACGAGGGAAAGATCGTCGCCGGCATCAAGGGCCCGATCGCCCGAGCCGCGTACTGGGTCAACCAGACCGTCATCGACGGCGTGGTGAACTCTGCCGGGCGCGGTGCGACCGCGCTCGGTCGAGGCACCTATCGCATCCTCGACCAGGAAGTCGTCGACGGTGCGGTGAACGGCATCGCCAACGAGACCGGCAACGCCGGCGGCCTCCTCAGCTACGTCCAGTCCGGGCGCGTGCAACGGTACGCGCTGATCCTCTTCGCATCAGTGGGGCTGCTCGCCCTGCTGCTCGTGATCTTCAGTTGAACCTCGTGAGCAACAAGGCGGCGTTCGTGTTCCTCGTGTGGGAAGGACAGAGATGAACTGGTTCCAGGAGTGGGCGCTGACCCTGGTGATCTTCTTGCCGGCGGTCGGGCTTGCCATCATCCTCCTGCTGCCCAAGGCCGAGGAGACGGCGGCGAAGGCGGTCGCGCTCGCGACGACGCTCGTCACGTTGGGGGTCGGCGTCGGCGTCGCCTTCGACTTCAACTACAGCCACTCGGGGCGGTTGCAGTTCGTCGCGAACGAGCCGTGGATCGACGTGATCAAGGCCCGCTACCACCTCGGCATCGACGGCATCTCACTCCCGCTGCTCCTGCTCTCGATGTTCGTCACGGTCCTCTGCGTCATCTACTCGTGGAACCACTTCCCCGAGCCGCACAACCCGAAGGCCTTCCTCGCGCTGATCCTGCTCCTCGAGGTCGGCATGAACGGCACGTTCCTCGCCGAGGACCTCATCCTCTTCTTCATCTTCTTCGAGGTCGTGCTGCTCCCGATGTTCTTCATGATCGGGGTGTGGGGCGGTCCGAACCGCGAGTACGCGTCGATCAAGTTCTTCCTCTTCACGTTGTTCGGCTCCGCGCTGATGCTGCTGGGCTTCCTGGCCCTCTTCTTCCTCGAGGGCACGTTCCAGATCCCGGCGCTCACGCTCAAGGGGGGCAGCGACATCGTCCGGGTCACCCAGGACCTGATCTTCGCCGGGCTGTTCCTCGGGTTCGCGATCAAGGTGCCGATGTTCCCTTTCCATACGTGGCTGCCCGACGCCCATACCGAGGCACCGACGGTGGGCTCGGTGCTGCTGGCTGCGATCCTCCTGAAGCTCGGGACCTACGGCTTCATCCGCATCGCGCTGCCCATCCTCCCCAAGGCCGCGCACGACTGGGCACCGTGGATCGGCTTGTTAGCGGTGATCGGCATCATCTACGGCGCGCTCTGCTGTCTGGCCCAGACGGACATGAAGCGGCTCATCGCCTTCTCGTCGGTCGCGCACATGGGCTTCGTGATGCTCGGCATCGCGACGCTCACGACGTTCGGCATCAACGCGGCGATCTTCGGGATGGTTGCGCACGGTCTCATCACCGGCATGCTCTTCTTCGTCACCGGATCCGTGCAGCACACGTACGGCACCAGACAGATCTCCAGACTCGGGGGTCTGCTCAAGCAGGCCCCGAAGATGGGTTGGATCCTGGGCTTCGCCGTGATGGCGTCGCTCGGCCTTCCCGGCCTGGCCGGCTTCTGGGGCGAGTTCCCGGCCGTGCTGTCCGCGTACAGCCCGGCGCAGCAGGCCATGGGCCTCTTCGGTGGTGATCCGGACCCGACGTTCCGCATCTACATGGTCATCGCGGCGATCGGCACCGTGCTCGCGGCGGGCTACCTGCTCTGGATGTACCAGCGGGTGGCGTTCGGTGAGCCGAAGGCCGAGTTCGCGGACGCGCACATCCACGACGTGAGCGTCATCGAGTGGATCGCGTGGACGCCGATGCTGGTCGGCATCCTGGTGCTCGGCATCTACCCGAACATCATCTTCCACGTCACGGACCCGACCGTGACCCACCTGACCCAGCTCATCGGGCACTAGGTAGTGCACTCATGAACACGGGATGGGACTTCCATGCGATCGCACCGGAGATCATCATCTCCGCGACGATCATCGTCGTCCTGATCGCCGACTTCTTCTTCGAGTACCGGCGCCGTTTCCAGACCTCGCAGATCGCCACGATCGGTGTGCTGGCTGCACTCGTGCCGGTGGCGACGCTCGCGGTGGACGGCGGGACGCGGCAGATGTTCAGCGGCGCGTTCGTCGTGGACCCATACTCGATCGCGCTCACCGGGTTCTTCCTTGCGGCCGCGTACGTGACGCTGCTGCTCTCGGTCGACTACATCGGCGACGGCGACTACTACCAGGGCGAGTTCTACGTCCTGTTGCTCACATCGCTGCTCGGCATGATCGTGATGACCTCGGCACGGGACCTCATCACGATCTTCGTGGCGCTCGAGACGATCTCGATCCCGACGTTCGTGCTCGCGGGCTGGCGCAAGCACGACCCGAAGTCGAACGAAGCGGCGATCAAGTACTACCTGATCGGCGTGCTGTCCTCCGCGATCATGTTGTACGGCATGTCGCTGGTGTTCGGGCTCACCGGCTCCACGATGCTGCGGGACATCGCGCTCGAGATCCCCCATTCGCCGCACCAGTCGCTGCTGATCGTCGCGGTCTTCCTCACCATTGTCGGCTTCGCGTTCAAGATCAGCGCGGTCCCGTTCCACTTCTGGGCGCCCGACACCTACGAGGGCGCGCCCACCCCGGTGACCGCATTCCTGTCGGTCTCCTCCAAGGCCGGTGGGTTCGTGGCGTTGCTCTCCCTCGTCTTCTTCGGCTTCTTCAGCGTGCCGGACACCTGGCAGCCGGTGCTCTGGGTCCTTGCCGCGGCCTCGATCATCCTCGGCAACCTCGCCGCGCTGCGCCAGACGAACATCGTGCGCATGCTGGCGTACTCGTCCATCGCGCAGGGCGGCTTCATCCTGGTGCCGTTCGCGGTCGCGGCGGATGGTGGCGCGGCCCGCTCCTCGTTCGAGGCGGTCGTCATCTACCTGCTGATCTATGGCGCGATGAACCTCGGCGCGTTCGCGTGCGTCATCACGTTCGCCCGCCGAACCCGCTCCGCGGAGATCTCCACCTACGGTGGCCTTGGCTCGTACGCGCCGGGCTTCGCGGTCGTGATGAGCGTCTTCCTCCTGTCACTCGCCGGCATCCCGCCGCTCGCCGGATGGTTCGCCAAGTTCGTGATGTTCCGGTCCGTGCTCGACGCCGGCACCCCCGGCGCCACCGTGCTCGGCGTCATCGCCGCGGTCATGTCCGTGGTCGCGTTCTTCTATTACATGCGGGTGGTCCGGGAGATGTGGTTCCACCCGGTGCCGGACTCCGTCGACGCGACTCCGGCGCAGGTGCCGTTCGCGCTCAATGCGGCGATGGGCATCTGCGCGGTGATCGTGTTCGTGGTCGGTGTCTACCCGCAGGTCTTCGCCCGGATCGGCGAGCTCGCCGCAGGCGGGTAGTCCGACGTCCGGGCTCGCGGAGCGGATCCACCGGGGCGGGCCGGTTCCGTTCAGCACCTTCGTGGAATCGGCGCTGTACGACCCGGAGACCGGGTTCTTCGCGCGTGGTCGCGGCGCCGGGCGGGTCGGCCACGACTTCGTGACGAGCCCGGAGGTCGGGCCGCTGTTCGGTGCCTGCGTCGCCCGGGCGCTCGACCAGTGGTGGCACGAGCTCGGCGCCCCCGACCCGTTCATCGTCATGGAGGCCGGGGCGGGCAACGGTCGTCTGTGCCGCGAGGTGCTGCGCGCCTCGCCCGAGTGTGCGGCGGCGCTGCGGTACGTGCTGGTGGAACGGTCCGCGTCGCTGCGCGAGGCCCAGCGGGACCTGCTGAAGGTCGAGCCGTTCGAGTACGCGCTCGGCCCGTCGACCCCCGACCTCGACGGCCTCCCGCAACCGGTCGAGGAGAGCGGACCGATCGTGAGTGCTCTCGACGAGCTGCCCGGGCTGACGATGGACGGCGTCGTCATCGCGAACGAGCTGCTCGACAACCTCGCGTTCGATCTCGTCGAGCGCACCGCCGACGGCTGGCTCGAGATCCGCGTCGGCGTCGACGGCGTCGGGAGCTTCTACGAGGTCCCGGTGCGGGCGTCCGAGGAGATCGTGAGCTGGCTCGGCGACCTCGACGTCCCGGCCGGCGGCCGCCTCCCCGTCCAGCACGCGGCCGGCGAGTGGGTCGACGACTGCGCGACCGCGCCTGCGCCGCGGTGTCGTTCTGATCCTCGACTACGCCGTCGAGCTCGACGAGCTGGTGGCGCGGGGCGGCGGACTGGCTGCGGACCTACCGGGACCACGCTCGCGGGCGGCGACCCGCTCGACGATCCCGGGTCCCAGGACATCACGACCGACGTGCTGCTCCCGACGCTACGGCGCGAGGCCCGGCGGGCCGGGTTCACGGTGACCCGGGAGTCCAGCCAGGCGGAGTGGCTGCGCACGCTCGGGATCGACGATCTGGTCGAGGAGGGTCGGCGGGCCTGGGCGGCGGGCGCGGCGCGCGGCGACCTCGAGGCGCTCGCCGGGCGCAGCCGCATCACCGAGGCCGCGGCGCTCACCGACCCCGGTCGGCCTCGGCGCGCACACGGTCCTCGTCCTCACCAAGCCCCGCTGACCCCGAGCCCCTCCCCCTCAGTTCTGGCGTCAGCCGGGTCCGCGTCTCGCGCCCGCAAGCGACGCCAAAATCGGAGGGGCGGGTAGATTTCGGGTCCGGGCCGAGGAGGGGGAACCAAATGGCCGATGTGACGCTCGAAGGGCTGCTCGAGGAGGGACGAACCTTCCCTCCGCCCGCGGGCTTCGTCGGCTCGAGCCTGGTCACCGACGGTCGGGTGCACGACGCCGCGGCCGCCGACCCGCAGGCGCTTCTGGGCCGCCCAGGCGGGCGAGCTCCTCGACTGGTCGCAGCCCTGGGACACCGTGCTCGAGTGGGACCTGCCGTTCGCGAAGTGGTTCGTCGGCGGGCAGCTGAACGCCTCGTACAACTGCGTGGACCGTCACGTGGAGGCCGGCCACGGCGAGCAGGTCGCGTTCCTCTGGGAGGGTGAGCCCGGCGACTCGCGCGAGATCACCTACGCGCAGCTGCTCGAGGACGTCAGCCGGACCGCGAACGCGCTCAAGGCGCTGGGCGTCCGCAAGGGCGACCGGGTCGCGATCTACCTCGGCATGGTGCCCGAGCTCCCCGTCGCGATGCTCGCGTGCGCACGGCTCGGCGCGGCGCACTCGGTGGTGTTCGGCGGCTTCACCTCGGACTCGCTGCGCGACCGGATCAACGACGCCGAGTGCAAGGTGCTCGTCACCGGCGACGGCGCGTGGCGGCGCGGGCAACGTCGTCGCGCTCAAGGAGATCGCCGACGCGGCGATGGCCGAGACGCCGTCGATCGAGCGCTGCCTCGTCGTGCGGCGCACCGCCCACGACGGCGTCGAGATGCAGGAAGGCCGCGACGTCTGGTGGCACGAGCTCGTCGACGGGCAGTCGCCCGAGTGCGCGCCCGAGCCGATGGACGCCGAGGACCTGCTGTTCATCCTCTACACGAGCGGGACGACCGGGAAGCCCAAGGGCATCATGCACACGACCGGCGGGTACCTCACGCAGGTCGCGTTCACGCACAAGTACGTGTTCGACCTCCACCCCGACACCGACGTGTTCTGGTGCACCGCGGACTGCGGCTGGGTGACCGGCCACTCGTACATCGTCTACGGCCCGCTCGCGAACCGGGCGACCAGCGTGATGTACGAAGGCACGCCCGACTTCCCGGACAAGGACCGGTTCTGGTCGATCGTCGAGAAGTACAAGGTCACGACGCTCTACACCGCGCCGACCGCGATCCGGACCTTCATGAAGTGGGGCACCCAGTTCTCGGACGCGCACGACCTGTCGTCGCTGCGACTGCTCGGCTCGGTCGGCGAGCCGATCAACCCCGAGGCCTGGGTCTGGTACTGGAAGAACATCGGCGGCGGGCGCTGTCCCGGTCGTCGACACGTGGTGGCAGACCGAGACCGGCGCCATCATGATCAGCCCGCTGCCCGGCGCGACGGTCGCGAAGCCGGGCTGCGCGACGTTCCCGCTGCCCGGCATCGGCGCCGACATCGTGAACGACGAAGGCGTCGCCGGTGCCGATCCCCGGCGGCGGGCTACCTCGTGCTCACCGAGCCGTGGCCGTCGATGCTGCGCGGCATCTGGGGCGACCCGCGAGCGGTTCCGCGACACCTACTGGTCCCGCTTCGACGGCCGGTACTTCGCCGGCGACGGGGCCAAGCGCGACGAGGGCGGCTACTTCTGGCTGCTCGGCCGGGTCGACGACATCATGCTCGTCGCCGGCCACAACATCTCGACGACCGAGGTCGAGTCCGCGCTGGTGTCGCACCCCGCGGTCGCCGAGGCGGCGGTCGTCGGCCGGACCGACGAGATGACCGGGCAGGCCGTCAGCGCGTTCGTCATCCTGCGCGGGGGCAACGAGCCGAACGAAGCGCTCGTGCGCGAGCTGCGCGACCACGTGGCGCACGCCATCGGGCCGATCGCGAAGCCCAAGACGATCCTGTTCACCGAGGACCTGCCGAAGACGCGCTCGGGCAAGATCATGCGCCGCCTGCTGCGCAACGTCGCGGAGGACGAGTCGCTCGGCGACACCACGACGCTCGCCGACCCGAGCGTCGTCGAGGGCATCAAGGCGCGCTACCTCTCGACGAGCACCGACGACGAAGGGTGAAGGGCCAAGCGCCCGAGCACTGGACCTGGCGTGACGGCCCGGTCGAGCCGGGCCCCGCAGTCGTCGTCGACATCGACGGCGTGCTCTCCGACGCCGCCACCCGCCAGCACTACCTCGAGGCCCCGCGCCGCGACTGGCAGGCGTTCTTCGACGCGTGCGGCGACGACCCGGTCATCGAGGAGATGCGGGTGCTCCTCGACCTGCTCGAGCCGGGGATCCGGGTGATCCTCCTCACCGCCCGCCCGGCCCGGGTGCACCACCTGACCGCGGCCTGGCTCGAGCGCTACAAGATCCGCTGGAACCTGCTGATCATGCGGCCCTGGGGCGACTACGAGCTCTCGAAGGACTTCAAGCAGTCCTCGGTCTGGGACCTCCGCGACTACGGCTTCGACCTGCGCCTCGGCATCGAGGACGACCGCCGCAACGTCGAGATGCTGCGCGCCGAGGGCATCCCCTGCATCTACTTCCACTCCGGCTACTACGACTGACCCGCTTGCATCCCGCGGGCCGCGCGCCGTCCACAGTGCGAGCAGGTGGGCGGCGTCGTTGTAGCGGACGAGGCGCCACTCGGTGCCGGCGAATCGCCACTCGGTCAGCGACGTGTTCGCCGTCTCGTGCGTGAACGGCGTTGCCGTCGCGGATCGGGAGGTTGCCGAGCGCGACGAAGCTCGCGCCGATGATCCCGCCGTGGCAGACGACCACGACCCGCTGGCCCGGGTGCTCGTCGGCGATCCGCCGCAGCCGCCTCCCGGCGCGCACGTAGAACTCGGCCCAGGTCTCGGAGCCGGGTGCCCGGCGGAGGAACGGGTTCGCCGGCGTCGCCGGCCCACGGGTACTTCTCGCGGTACTCGGGCCAGGTCAGCCCCTCCGCCTCGCCCGGGTGGATCTCGCACCAGTCGCACTCCTGCTCGGCGCGATCGCCGCCGAGCACCGGGCCAGGATCGCGGCGGTCTCGATCGCCCGCTCGAGGATGCTCGTGTAGACGACGTCGACCGGTCCGAGCTCGCCGGTCGCGGCGAGGCGATCGCGCAGCGCCGCGGCCTGCGTGCGCCCGAGATCCGAGAGGCCCTTGCACGCGTCGTGACCGGACACGTACCCCTCGGCCTGGGCGTCGGATTCGCCGTGGCGGATGAGGACGAGGCGGGTGTCGGGAGAGGTCATGGCACCAGAACCTAGGGAACGCGGGCGCGGCCCGGTCGCGGAATTGGCGGTCGGGAACGCCGCGGCCGGGGCGCGGCGTTGCGACGTTCAGCGGGCTCACAGCGAGCCCCCTCAGAATGGATCGCCATGAGCAAGAACACGTTCAAGACCTTCGTCCTCCTCGCCGCCTTCGGCGGCCTGCTGATGGGCATCGGCTCGTTCTTCGGGACCGGCGGGCTGGTCATCGGGCTCGCGATCGGCCTCGTCTTCGTCGGCGGCTCGTACTGGTTCAGCGACACGCTCGCGGTCAAGGCCGCGGGTGCCCAGCCCGTCACCGAGCAGGAGGCGCCCGAGCTCTACGCCATCGTCCGGGAGCTCGCCCAGCGCGACGGCATCCCGATGCCGCGCGTCTACCTCTCGCCCGAGGCCCAGCCCAACGCCTTCGCCACCGGCCGCGGCCCGGACCACGCGGTCGTCGCGGTCACCCAGGGCCTGCTCCAGGTGCTCGACCGCGACGAGCTCCGCGGCGTGCTCGCCCACGAGCTGAGCCACGTGAAGAACCGCGACATCCTCATCGGCTCGGTCGCCGCCGCGCTCGCGATGGGCATCACCTTCGTCGCCCGCATGGCGATGTGGGGTGCGATGTTCACCGGCGGCGGCAGCGACCGCGACAACGGCAACATCTTCGGCGTGCTCGCGATGGCGATCCTCGCCCCGATCGCCGCGGCGCTGATCCAGATGGCGCTCAGCCGGTCCCGCGAGTTCGAGGCCGACCGCTCCGGCGCCGAGCTCCTCGGCGACGGTGAGCCGCTGGCCCGCGCGCTCGAGAAGATCGACGCGCTACGCCAAGCAGGTGCCGATGAACGTCGACCCGGCCCAGGCCACGGCCTACATCATCAACCCGCTGAGCGGCCGCAAGGTCAACTTCGCCAACCTCTTCACCACCCACCCGCCCACCGAGGAGCGCATCGCCCGGCTCCGCGCCCAGTCGAACACCGCGCGACTGACCAGCGAGCCCGTGGGTCTCGCGGCGACCGTCCCGCACCTGCCGGGACGCGTCGACGGACCGCCGGAGCTCAGTCCCGGAAGTTGATGAACTGGAGCGGGATGCCGAAGTCCTTCTCCTTGAGCTCCGCGATCACCTTCTGGAGGTCGTCGCGCTTCTTCCCGCTCACCCGGAGCTGGTCGCCCTGGACCTGGTGCTGCACGCCCTTGAGCGTGAGCCCCTTGATGTACTTGCCGATCTCGCGGGCCTTCTCGTCGCTGATGCCGACGTTGAGCGTGACGGTCTGGCGCACGGTGCCCTTCGAGGCTTCCTCGACGTTGCCGTAGCTGAGGAGCTTCAGCGACACCTTGCGCTTGACCAGCTTCTCCTCGAGCACCTGGGTGAGCGCCTTGAGCCGCTGGTCGCTCTCGGTCGCGAGCTCGATCGACTTCTCGCTGAGCTCGATCGTGCTCCCGGTGTTCTTGAAGTCGAAGCGCGTGGAGACCTCGCGATCGGCCTGATCGACCGCGTTGCGGACCTCTTGGAAGTCCACTTCTGAGACGACATCGAAGCTGGGCATGTTGGTGTCGAACCCCCGATTCCGGCGAGAAGACGGCTGCTAACGTACGCCCGGGTCCGTACCCGAGTGGCCAAAGGGGACAGGCTGTAAACCTGTTGCGCAAGCTACGGAGGTTCGAATCCTCCCGGGCCCACCATACCCAGTCGCGGCCGACGGCCCCGGGGCTCGGACGCCGGTGCCTCAGAGCATCCGCTGCATGACGACGACGTCGAGCCAGCGGCCGAGCTTGCGGCCGACCTCCCGCTCGATGCCCACGAGCTCGAAGCCGTGCGCCGCGTGCAGGCTGATCGACGCGTCGTGGCCGCCCACGATGCGCGCGACGACCGAGTGGTAGCCGTAGGTCTGGGCGAGCCGGACCAGCTCGGCCGAGCAGGACCCGGCCGACGCCCGGCGCCCCGGTGGTCCCGGTGCACGTAGACCGAGTCCTCGACGGTCGGGAAGTACGCCGGCCGCTCCTTGTACGGGCTGAGCGAGCCGAAGCCCATGAGCGTCCCGGCATCGTCGACCGCCACGATCGCCGGGTGGCCGCCCGGAGTGCTCGACCAGCCACGCCAGCTGCTCGTCGAGGGTGCGGGCGACGAGATCGAAGGTCACCGTGGTCTCGAGGACCTCGACGTTGTAGATCGCCCGGATCGCCTCGGCGTCGCCGGGCTCGGCCAGCCGGATCGTCGGTTCCACGGTCGCGGACGGTACCGAGCGGCGCTCGGTCGGGCTCCGGGCCTTCCGGAGGCCGTCGGGCTTGCTAGCCTGTTGGCGCTCCCGCCCCCTTAGCTCAGTTGGCAGAGCACTTCCATGGTAAGGAAGGGGTCTACGGTTCAAGTCCGTAAGGGGGCTCTCACCAGGGGTTACGCGCCCCAACACCCCTTGGCGGGGTAGCTCAGTCGGTTAGAGCACACGGCTCATAATCGTGGTGTCGCGGGTTCGAGTCCCGCCCCCGCTACCAACCGAACAGCCCACCCGGCGCCCCGGCGCCTCGAGACAGGAACGGCACACCGAAATGGCGAAGGCGAAGTTCGAGCGGAACAAGCCGCATCTGAACATTGGGACGATTGGTCATATTGACCATGGGAAGACGACGTTGACGGCGGCGATCACGAAGGTGTTGGCGGAGGGGAATCCGAACGCGACGGCGATGGCGTTCGATCAGATCGACAAGGCGCCGGAGGAGAAGGCGCGTGGGATCACGATCGCGATCTCGCATGTGGAGTACGAGACCGACGAATCGGCATTACGCGCATGTGGATTGCCCGGGTCACGCGGACTACATCAAGAACATGATCACGGGTGCGGCGCAGATGGATGGCGCGATCCTGGTGGTGGCGGCGACGGATGGTCCGATGCCTCAGACTCGTGAGCATGTGCTGTTGGCCCGTCAGGTGGGGGTCCCGTCGATCGTGGTGGCGTTGAACAAGGCGGACATGGTCGATGACGAGGAGATCCTGGAGCTGGTGGAGCTCGAGGTGCGGGAGCTGTTGAACGAGTACGAGTTCCCGGGTGATGACACTCCGGTGATCCGGGTGTCGCGCGTTGAAGGCGTTGGAGGGTGATGCGGAGTGGACGCCGAAGATCCTCGAGTTGATGGAAGCGGTCGACAGCTTCATTCCGGAGCCGGAGCGTGACATCGATCGGCCGTTCCTGATGCCGATCGAGGATGTGTTCACGATCACGGGTCGGGGCACGGTGGTGACGGGCCGGGTGGAGCGGGGGATCGTGAAGGTGGGTGAGGAGATCGAGATCGTCGGTCTGCGGGACACGACCAAGACGACGTGTACGGGGGTGGAGATGTTCCGCAAGCTCCTCGATGAGGGTCGGGCGGGCGACAACATCGGTGCGCTGCTTGCGGGGGACGAAGAAGGAAGATGTGGAGCGGGGTCAGGTGCTCTGAGCAAGCCGGGGAGCATCACGCCGCACACGGAGTTCGATGCGCAGGTGTACATCCTGACCAAGGAGGAGGGCGGGCGGCATACGCCGTTCTTCACGAACTATCACCCGCAGTTCTATTTCCGGACCACGGATGTGACGGGTCACATCATGTTGCCGGAGGGTACCGAGATGGTGATGCCGGGCGACAACACGGAGATGGTGGTGCGAGCTCCAGAAGCCGATCGCGATGGAAGAGGGCTTGCGGTTCGCGATCCGGGAGGGTGGCCGCACCGTCGGCGCCGGCCGGGTCATCAAGGTCAAGAAGTAGCGACCGAGTACGAGACCAGATCAGCCAAGCGAACGGAGCACAGAGATGGCCAGCGACAAGCGGGTGAAGGTGACCCTCGCCTGCGAAGACTGCAAGCGGCGGAACTACATCACCATGAAGAACAAGACGAACAACCGCGAGCGCATCGAGATGAAGAAGTACTGCCGCTTCGAGCGCAAGCACACCCTCCACAAGGAGACCCGCGTAGCGGCAGCGCGCTGGACCCGGGCGTCCCGGACGCGTAACCTTCGGGGACCCCGATCGGGTCGAAGTCCCTGCGAGATCGACCGGAGCGCCCATGGTGGACCAGGCCGAGCTGATCAGCGCCGCGCAGGCGGGTGACCGATCGGCCTTCGACGAGCTGGTGCGCCAGACCTACGTCGACACCTACACCCTGGCGCTCCGGCTGTGCTCCGACGAGGAGGACGCGCGGGACGTGGTGCAGGACGCTTACCTTCGAGCTTGGAGAGCATCGGGCGCTTTCGCGGCGACGCCGCGTTCAGCACCTGGATGTACCGGATCACCGCGAACTGCGCGTCGACGTTCGTCGCCAAGCGCCGGCGGCTCCGCACCGAGCCGCTGCTCGACCCACCTCGAGCCGGCGGACCTCCACCCGGAGTCCCAGCCCGAGGGGATGCTCGAGTCGAGCCTGGAGCTGGACCAGGTCGGCGCGCGCGCTGGCCGATCTCCCGCCCAGGCTGCGGGCGGTCGTCGTGCTGAAGGACGTCTACGGGCTGCCCCACGAGGCCATCGCCGAGGAGCTCGGCATCTCGGTGTCGGCGGCCAAGGTGCGGCTCCACCGGGGCCGGCGCCGCCTGCGCGACGCGCTGTACGAGGAGACGAGGTCCTCCCGTGCGGTTTGAGGACGTCGCCGACCTGCTGCCCGGGCCTGGTCGACGGCACGGTCCGGGTCGACGAGCGCACCCAGGAGTTCATCGAGTCCGACCTGCGCTGCCAGGCCGAGCTGGCCCGCTACCGCAAGCTGCTGCGCACGCTCGAGCAGCTCCGGACCCGCTACTTCGAGCCGTCGCCGGGCCTGCTGGCGGCCACGCTGACCGCGCTCGCCGAGGAGGGCGAGCGCCGGGTGGTCCACTCGATCATCACCGGCAGGCGCCTGGCCTACGCCGGGCGCCGCGATCGGTGGCGTCGCCGCCGCCGGTGCCGCCGCCACCGCCGTCCTCGCTCGCCGCGCTCCCGCCGCGCGTCGCTGCGAACCGGCGATCGGTCGCCCGAAGACCTCGGCGAGTCCGAACTGAAGCAGCGGAGGATTCCTGTGCGCTAACCTGGATCTCCCGGCCGCGCGCGCCCGGAGGGCAGTAGCTCAATTGGTAGAGCTTCGGTCTCCAAAACCGACGGTTGGGGGTTCGAGTCCCTCCTGCCCTGCTGGATAACTGGACCCGACCAGACGCCCGTATCTCCACCTGCACGAACATCCCGGACCAGGACCTTCGAGAGGCCGCGTTCGGTGACGAACCGACAGACCAAGCGCATGATGGCGAAGCAGGGCTCCGACAAGCCGCGCGCGCCCGAGCGCAAGACGCGCGCCGCCGCAGCAGGCTCGCGAGCGCACGTCGCCCATGCACTTCCTCTCCGAGGTCCGCGGCGAGCTGCGCAAGGTTGCCTGGCCGACCCGCCAGGAGATCATCAACTCGACGATCGTCGTGTTGATCGCGATCGTCGTGATGGCCGTCGCTGATCTTCGGCTTCGACTACGCGTCCGCCAAGGCCGTCCTCTTCCTCTACGGCTAAGGCCACCCCATGACTGACACTTCTCCCGAATCCTTCGACGACGACGCGCCCGAGCCCGACGCGCGCCCGACGCGCCCGAAGCAACGGCAGCGCGCCCGCCGAGCGAGGTCGACGAAGAGGTCGACGATCACCGAAGAGGTGACGCTGCCGGCCGACGGCGCGCTGCTCGACGTGGTCGACCTCGACGAGGACGACGAGGACGAAGAGCCCGAGCCGAGCCCGTACGACCGGCCCGGCCGCTGGTTCGTGGTGCACACCTACGCCGGCTACGAGAACAAGGTGAAGCAGAACCTGGCCAGCCGCGTGCGCTCGATGAACGTCGAGGAGCGCATCTTCGAGGTCGTCATCCCGATGGAAGACGTCATCGAGTTCAAGAACGGCCGCAAGGTCGTCGTCCAGAAGAAGGTGTGGCCCGGCTACCTGCTGATCCGCATGGGCCTCGACGACGAGTCCTGGTACGTGGTGCGCAACACCCCCGGGCGTCACCGGCTTCGTGGGCAGCGGCGCCAAGCCCACCCCGCTGTCGCGCAAGGAGGTCGAGGAGACCCTCGGCGTCGGCGGCAAGGCGGAGGGCACCCCCGAGAAGAAGGCCCGCCCGCGCCTCGAGTACGAGGAAGGCGAGCAGGTCAGGGTGGTTGCCGGCCCGTTCGCGGACTTCAACGGCGCGATCAGCGAGATCGACGTGGACCGCTCGAAGCTCAAGGTCCTCGTGAACATCTTCGGCCGCGAGACCCCCGTCGAGCTCGAGTTCGGCCAGGTAGCCAAGCTCTAGGAGAGACACCGAAGCAACGGGCCACCGCTGGTCGCAGCCAGGTGAGCGAGGCGAGCCGGGCAGTGGCCGACCGGACGCAGACGAGCCGCGAGCCGAAGGCGAGCACCGCGGAGTGAGCGGGGACCGCCCCGCAAGGACTTGAGAACACAGCGCAGATCGAGGAACAGCGAACGGAGCAAAGAGAGATGGCGAAGAAGAAGCTTGCTGCGATCGTGAAGATCCAGATCCCGGCCGGGCAGGCAACCCCGGCTCCGCCGGTCGGTACCGCGCTGGGCCCGCACGGCATCAACATCATGGACTTCTGCAAGGCCTACAACGAGAAGACCGAGAGCCAGCGCGGCCAGATCATCCCGGCCGAGATCTCGATCTTCGAGGACCGGTCCTTCACGTTCATCACGAAGACCCCGCCGACCCCGTTCCTGCTCAAGCAGGCCGCGGGCGTCGAGAAGGGCTCGTCGCTGACGCCCCGGGAGAAGTCGGGTTCGGTGACCCAGGCGCAGGTCCGCCAGATCGCGGAGCAGAAGATGCCCGACCTCAACGCGGTCGACATCGAAGGCGCGATCCTCCAGGTCGAGGGCACCGCCCGCTCGATGGGCCTCGACGTCGTCGGCTAGCGCCGCACGATGCACGACGGCGACCGCGGAGGACCTCGCCGCGGCGCCGGCACGGCAACACCCGCCGATCGGCGGGTGACACCGAGGGAGACGGGCCAGCCGAGCCGTCGAGAGAAGGATCAGACTGACATGGCACCCCACGGCAAGAAGTACACGGACGCCGCCCGGCGCTTCGACGGCGAGCAGCTCCACGACACCGCCGCGGCGCTCGAGCTCGTGCGAGCCTCGCCAGCAAGAACTTCGACGAGACGGTCGAGGCCGCGTTCCGGCTCGGCGTGGACCCCCGCAAGGCGGACCAGATGCTGCGCGGCACGGTGTCGCTGCCCAAGGGCAGCGGCAAGACGGTGCGCGTCGTGGTCTTCGCGCCGGGCGACGCGGCCCGCGCCGCGGAGGAGGCCGGCGCGGACCTCGTCGGTGCCGAGGAGCTCGTCGCCCGGGTCGAGGGCGGCTTCCTGGACTTCGACGTCGCGATCTCGACCCCGGACCTGATGGGCCAGGTCGGCAAGCTCGGCCGCACCCTCGGTCCCCGCGGGCTCATGCCGAACCCGAAGACCGGGACGGTCACGACCGACGTCGGCAAGGCGGTCGAGGAGTTCAAGGCGGGCAAGGTCGAGTACCGCACGGACAAGTTCGGCAACGTCCACGTGCCGGTCGGCAAGGCCAGCTTCGACCAGGACGCGCTGGTCGAGAACTTCCTCGCCGGTGCTCGACGAGATCAACCGGGCCAAGCCCGCGTCGGCCAAGGGCCGGTACCTCAAGTCGATCAGCGTCAGCTCCACGATGGGCCCCGGGGTCAAGATCGACCCGTCCCGCACCCGGCCCGACGAGCTCGAACCGGCTGGTCGGAAGCTAGTCCGCGCCGAGTAGAGTCCTCGGTTCACCACCGAATCTGCGCCGCAGACCTCCGGTCGCCGCCTCCTCCGGGAGCGGCAGTAATGGGCCCCGGCCCGCCGGACGAGGCGACCTCCCGGAACACTGACGGGGCGTCCCTCGCACGCGGCGCCCCGTCTTCGTCGTTCAGGGGAGCACATGGCCAGGCCCGAGAAGGTGGCGGTCGTCGAGGAGATCCGCGAGAAGCTCGCGGCCTCCGATGCCGCCGTGCTCGACGGAGTACCGCGGGCTGAAGGTCGGCGAGCTCGCCGAGCTGCGGGGCGCCCTGCGGCCCGCCGGCGCCGAGTTCAAGATCTTCAAGAACACGCTGGCCCGCCGGGCGGCCGAGGAGGCCGGGCTGACCGACCTGGTCCCGATGCTCGGTCGGCCCGACCGCCATCACGTTCGTGACCGGCGACGCGGTGATCGCGGCCAAGGCGCTGCGCGACTTCGCCAAGGCCCACGAGGCGCTGATCGTGAAGGGCGGCCTGCTCGGCGACCGGCACGATGACCGCCGGCGACCTCGATCGCCCTGGCCGACGTCCCGCCCCGCGAGGTGCTGCTGGCCAAGCCTGGCCGGCGGCTTCCAGGCCCCGATGGTCAAGGCGGCCGGCCTGTTCCAGGCATTCACCCGGAACTTCGCGTACGGCCTCAAGGCGCTCGTCGACCAGCGGGTCGCGGGGGGCGAGGCCCTCGAGGTCCCGGCCGAGCCCGAAGCCCGCAGCCCGACACCCGAGGCGCCCGCCGCCGAGGCGCCGAGCCCCGAGCCGCCGAAGCCGGCCACCGATTCCGCACCATCCGAAGAAGCTGCACCAGCTGAGACCGCAACCACCGAGGGAGAGCTGAGCGAGATGCCGACCACTGAAGAGCTGCTGGACACGTTCAAGAACATGACCGTCCTGGAGCTGAACGAGTTCCTGAAGGCGTTCGAAGAGGAGTTCGGCGTGACCGCCGCGGCTCCGGTGGCCGTCGCGGCCGCCGCGGGCGGGGGTGGCGGCGAGGCTGCCGCGGCCGAGGAGAAGGACGAGTTCGACGTCGTCCTGATCGCCGCGGGCGACAAGAAGATCCAGGTCATCAAGGAGGTCCGGGCGCTCACGAGCCTCGGGCTCAAAGAGGCCAAGGACCTGGTCGACTCGGCGCCGAAGCCCGTCCTCGAGAAGGTGGCCAAGGAAGAGGCCGACAAGGCCAAGGGCCAGCTCGAAGAGGCCGGCGCCACCGTCGAGCTCAAGTAGCACCGCGCATCGGGCGGGGCGATCTTCGACAGCGTCTCGGCCGGGGATCTTCGGGAGGAATGCTTGACCCCTGAGGGGGGTCGTCGTATCCTCCCCACGGTTCCGGCCGCGCCTCTCGGCGCTGGGCCGCTGCGCCTGCATTGCGTTGCCGGGCGCGCGCCGCTATGATCCAACGAGCCGTGTCGACTCGCTCGCCCCGCCCTTGAAGTTCCAGGCCTGGGCTCTCGCGCGCCTGCACATCACCATGAACCCCTGAGGAGTGACGTTGGCTCGTCTCGCGTCCCGTGAGCGTTTTTCGTTCGGCAAGCTACCGCGAGGTCCTGGCTCTCCCGGACCTCATCGCCGTCCAGCGCAAGTCGTTCGAGTGGTTCCTCGAGGAGGGTGTCGCCGAGGTCCTGCGCGACATCTCCCCCATCGAGGACTTCACCGGCCAGCTGAAGCTGGAGCTGGCCGATCACGTCTTCGACCCGCCGAAGCACTCGGAGGACGAGTGCCGTGAGCGGGACATGACCTTTGCCCGTCCGCTCTTCGTCACCGCCCGCTTCATGAACGCGGGCACCGGTGAGATCAAGGAGCAGACGGTCTTCATGGGTGACTTCCCCATGATGACCAACCGGGGCACGTTCATCATCAACGGCACCGAGCGGATCGTCGTGTCCCAGCTCGTGCGTTCGCCGGGCGTCTACTTCGACGTGTCGCCGGACAAGACGTCGCCGGAGAAGGACATCGTCGGCGCCAAGATGATCCCGGGCCGTGGTGCGTGGCTCGAGTTCGAGGTCGACAAGAAGAACGTCGTCTACGTGCGCATCGACCGGAAGCGCAAGCAGCCGGTGACGGTGCTGCTGAAGGCGCTCGGCTTCGGCGAGACCGAAGAGGAGCTCCTCAACCTCTTCCTCGACCCCGAGGGTCGGCCGTACGACTCGATGCGCAACACGCTCGACAAGGACCACACCGAGGACGCCGACGCCGCGTTCATCGACATCTACCGCAAGCTCCGACCGGGCGAGCCGCCCACGTCGGACAGCGCGCGCGGCCTGTTGGAGAACCTGTTCTTCAACCCGAAGCGCTACGACATGGCCAAGGTCGGCCGGCACAAGGTCACGAAGAAGCTCGGCGGCGAGTACGAGAAGGTCAAGCCGACACGCTGAAGCGGCTCGACATCCAGGTCCCGAACGCGGACCCCGACGCCGGCCCGGTCGAGTACACGATGTCGCGCGCCGACATCCTCGCCGCGGTCTCGTACCTGGTGAAGCTGCACTCGAACGACCAGCCGAACGCCTACTTCCCCGACGACATCGACCACTTCGGCAACCGCCGGGTGCGCTCGGTGGGCGAGCTCATCCAGAACCAGGTGCGCGTCGGCCT
Organism: uncultured Acidimicrobiia bacterium; assembly: GCA_963848485.1. Taxonomy (GTDB): domain Bacteria; phylum Actinomycetota; class Acidimicrobiia; order IMCC26256; family JAENVU01; genus Chersky-806. Next base: position 4,541 of record CAWKDX010000001.1, on the reverse strand, counting down.
GAGCCGGATGGAGCGGGTCGTGCGCGAGCGCATGACGACCCAGGACGTCGAGGCGATCACGCCCCAGACCCTGATCAACATCCGCCCGGTCGTCGCGGCGATCAAGGAGTTCTTCGGCTCCTGCCAGCTCAGCCAGTTCATGGACCAGACGAACCCGCTCGCCGGTCTCACCCACAAGCGCCGCCTCTCGGCGCTCGGCCCGGGTGGTCTGAGCCGTGAGCGGGCGGGCTTCGAGGTGCGAGACGTGCACCCGAGCCACTACGGCCGCATGTGCCCGATCGAGACGCCGGAAGGCCCGAACATCGGCCTGATCGGCTACCTCTCGTCCTTCGCGCGCATCAACCGGTTCGGCTTCATCGAGACGCCGTACCGCAAGGTGGTCGACGGGGTCGCGACCGACACGATCGAGTACCTCGCCGCGGACGACGAGGACCGGTACGTCATCGCCCAGGCCAACACGGTCATCGACGAGAACGGCCGCTTCACGGACGACCGCGTGCTCGTGCGCGCCGGGCGTGCCGCGTCGCAGGGCCGGATGCAGCTGAGCGAGCTCGCGTACGTGGAGCCGGCCGAGGTCGACTACATGGACGTCTCGCCGAAGCAGATCGTCTCGATCGCGACGGCGCTGATCCCGTTCCTCGAGCACGACGACGCGAACCGTGCGCTCATGGGCGCCAACATGCAGCGCCAGGCGGTCCCGGTGCTGCGCCCCGAGGCGCCGTACATCGGCACCGGCGTCGAGGCCGTGTGCGCCCGCGACGCGGGCGAGCTCGTCATCGCCGAGAGCGAGGGCACCGTCACCGAGGTGACCGGCAGCTCGATCACGGTCGAGTACAAGAACGCCCAGCGCCCGGTCACCTACCGGCTCTCGAAGTTCCGCCGGAGCAACCAGGGCACCTGCATCAACCAGAAGCCGCTCGTCGACATCGGCGACGCGGTCAAGCAGGGCGACATCCTCGCCGACGGCCCGTCGACCTACAACGGCGAGCTCGCGCTGGGCAAGAACCTCCTGGTGGCGTTCATGCCCTGGAAGGGTCACAACTTCGAGGACGCGATCGTCCTCTCCCAGCGCCTCGTCCGGGACGACGTGCTCACGTCGATCCACATCGAGGAGCACGAGATCGACGCCCGGGACACGAAGCTCGGCGCCGAGGAGATCACCCGGGACATCCCGAACCTCTCCGAGGACATCCTGAAGGACCTCGACGAGCGCGGCATCATCCGCATCGGCGCCGAGGTCGGCCCCGGCGACGTGCTCGTCGGCAAGGTCACGCCGAAGGGCGAGACCGAGCTGACCCCGGAGGAGCGCCTCCTGCGCGCCATCTTCGGTGAGAAGGCGCGCGAGGTCCGGGACACGAGCCTCAAGGTCCCCCACGGCGAGACCGGCAAGGTCATCGACGTCCGCGTGTTCTCACGCGACGACGGCGACGAGCTGCCCCCCGGCGTGAACCAGCTGGTCCGGGTGTACGTCGCCCAGAAGCGCAAGATCAGCGAGGGCGACAAGCTCGCCGGCCGCCACGGCAACAAGGGCGTGATCTCCAAGATCCTCCCGGTCGAGGACATGCCCCACCTCGCCGACGGCACCCCGGTGGACATCGTGCTCAACCCGCTCGGTGTCCCGAGCCGCATGAACGTCGGCCAGGTGCTCGAAGCGCACCTCGGCTACGCGGCCCGTCACGGCTGGGAAGGCCAGGGCGAGAAGCCGGCCGCCCCGAACAAGACCCGCACGATCACCGAGCCCGCGGTGTGGGTCACCACGCCCGTGTTCGACGGTGCGCACTGGGACGAGGCGGAGGAAGCGGGCCCGCAGGGCACGATCCAGCACCTCTTCCAGACCATGCACTCCGACTGGGCCGGCGAGAAGCCGTTCGACGGAGGAGCGCCGCAACCAGCGCCAGAACCTGGTGAACGACGACGGGAAGGCCACGCTGTTCGACGGCCGGACCGGCGAGCGCTTCGACAACCCGGTGACGGTCGGCTACGTCTACATCCTGAAGCTGAGCCACCTCGTCGACGACAAGATCCACGCTCGCTCGACGGGCCCGTACTCGATGATCACCCAGCAGCCCCTCGGTGGGAAGGCGCAGTTCGGTGGCCAGCGGTTCGGTGAGATGGAGGTGTGGGCCCTCGAGGCCTACGGCGCCGCGTACGCGCTCCAGGAGATCCTCACCATCAAGTCCGACGACGTGCTCGGCCGCGTGAAGGTCTACGAGGCCATCGTCAAGGGCGAGAACATCCCGGAGCCGGGCATTCCCGAGAGCTTCAAGGTGTTGATCAAGGAGATGCAGGCGCTCTGCCTCAACGTGAAGGTCATCGACGAGGAGGGCGCGGAGATCCAGATCCGTGAGCTCGACGAGGACGCCTTCCGGACCACGGAGTCCCTCGGCATCGACCTCTCCCGCCCGGAGCGGGGCACCGACGAAGAGGACGAGGCGCGCCGCAGCGCGCAGACGTAGGTCAACGACGAACCACGACGCTCACGCGCCGCACGCACGCCCGGATCACCACCTGCTCGACCAACGAAAGACGAGGCATCGAGTGCTCGACGTCAACGACTCCGCACGGCTCTCCATCTCCCTGGCCACCGCCGACCAGATCCGCACCTGGTCCAACGGCGAGGTCAAGAAGCCGGAGACGATCAACTACCGCACGCTCAAGCCCGAGAAGGACGGCTTGTTCTGCGAGAAGATCTTCGGTCCGACCAAGGACTGGGAGTGCTACTGCGGCAAGTACAAGCGCGTCCGCTTCAAGGGAATCATCTGCGAGCGCTGTGGCGTCGAGGTCACCCGCTCGAAGGTGCGTCGTGAGCGAATGGGCCACATCGAGCTGGCCGCCCCGGTCACGCACATCTGGTACTTCAAGGGGGTCCCGAGCCGGCTCGGGTACCTCCTCGACATCGCGCCGAAGAGCCTCGAGAAGGTCATCTACTTCGCGGCGCACCTGATCACGTGGGTCGACGCAGACAAGCTGCACACCGACCTTCCCGCCATCGAGGCCGACATCCGGGCCGAGATGACCGAGGAGGAGCAGCGCCGCGACCGCGACATCGAGAAGCGCTTCCAGGAGCTCGAGTCCGAGCTCACGACCGCGGAAGAGGGCGGCGCCAAGAAGGCCGACCTCGACCGGGCCCGCAAGGCGTCGGACCGTGACGTCGAGGAGCTGCGCGAGCGTGCGCAGTTCGAGCTCGACTTCCTGAAGTCGGTCTACGACGGCATCCGCACCCTCAAGCCGAAGCAGCTCGTCGACGACGAGCGCATCTGGCGCGAGCTGCGCGACCGCTTCGGTGACTACTTCGAGGGCGGCATGGGCGCCGAGGCGGTCAAGAGCCTCATCGGTCGTCTCGACCTCAGCGAGGAAGAGGTGCTGCTCAAGGAGGTCATCGCGACCGCCAAGGGCCAGCGCAAGGCCAAGGCGATCAAGCGCCTGAAGGTCATCTCGGCGTTCAACCGCCGCGACGACCACGACAACGCGGTGAACAGCCCGATGGGCATGGTCCTCGACGCGGTGCCGGTGATCCCGCCGGACCTGCGCCCGATGGTCCAGCTCGACGGTGGCCGGTTCGCGACCTCGGACCTCAACGACCTCTACCGCCGGGTCATCAACCGCAACAACCGGCTGAAGCGCCTGCTTGGACCTCGGTGCGCCCGAGATCATCATCAACAACGAGAAGCGCATGCTCCAGGAGGCCGTCGACGCGCTGTTCGACAACGGCCGCCGTGGGCGCCCCGTCACGGGGCCGGGCAACCGCGCGCTCAAGTCGCTCTCGGACATGTTGAAGGGCAAGCAGGGCCGGTTCCGCCAGAACCTGCTCGGCAAGCGCGTGGACTACTCCGGTCGTTCCGTGATCGTCGTCGGCCCGATGCTCAAGCTGCGCCAGTGCGGCCTGCCCAAGCAGATGGCGCTCGAGCTGTTCAAGCCGTTCGTCATGAAGCGCCTCGTCGACCTCGAGTACGCGCAGAACATCAAGTCCGCGAAGCGGATGGTGGAGCGCGCGCGCCCGCAGGTCTGGGACGTCCTCGAAGAGGTCATCAAGGAGCACCCGGTGTTCCTGAACCGGGCGCCGACGCTTCACCGCCTCGGCATCCAGGCTTTCGAGCCGGTGCTGGTCGAGGGCAAGGCGATCCAGATCCACCCGCTCGTCTGCGCGGCGTTCAACGCCGACTTCGACGGTGACCAGATGGCGGTGCACCTGCCGCTCAGCTCCGAGGCCCAGGCCGAGGCGCGGCTGCTCATGCTGTCCGCGCACAACATCCTGTCCCCGGCGCACGGTCGCCCGATCGCGGTGCCGAGCCAGGACATGATCATCGGCGCGTTCTACCTGACCGAGCTGGTCGAGGGCGCGGAGGGTGAAGGCCGTCAGTTCGGCACGCTCGAGGAAGCCCGCATGGCCCACGAGCTGCGCGACGCGGCCACCGGCAAGCCCGAGCTGAGCCTGCACGCCCGCATCAAGGTCCGCCTGCCGGGCGGCCGCTTCCCGATCGACGGAGTTCCCGGCCCGTCAGGTCTGGGACGATGCGACCGGCGAGTGGGCCGACAACCCG